>NZ_JBIOQP010000001.1:0-1005000 GCF_051713805.1 Enterococcus sp. DIV1314a
TTCAAAGAGAGGTAATCCAATAAAAAGACTCTGACTGACATCTGTAAAAGTAGCATAAGGGTTTACTTTTACAATCTGTGACAAGGATGCTTCTATTGTTTCTCTAGAGCGATAATTATAGACTATTTGATCAATTGTATAAATTTTATTACTCCGCAAGAGTGCTTCTAATACGAAAGGTTGATCCTCACCTATTTTAATTGTTTCGGGCATTCTTAAATCTCTGATAATCTTTTTGCGATATAGTTTACTTGCAGGCCCCAGTGAATAGACTAATTCAGGATTAGTTTCTATGCTTCTTGCTCCTTCTTTAAATAAGCCCGCGTTATAATGTCCCGCAATATACCACGAACTTGTAGAATTAAAACTTAAAGATCTTCCCATTACAATATCCGCATCTTCTTGTATTGAAGCTGTATATAAGGCTTCCAAAGCATACGCTGGCACGATATCATCTGCATCTACAAAGTAAACATATTCACCTCTGAATAACTCTAGCCCTGTATTTCTTGCTTTTGCTGGACCACTGTTTGATTGCGTGACTAAAGTTATTTTTGGATTATCTTTCGCTAATTTTTTAAGAATATCCAAAGTCCTATCAGTTGAACCATCATCAATTAAAATTAGTTCGATTTCTTCCAATGTTTGACTCATTAATGAAGAAACTTGTTCTTCTATAAAATCTTCAACATTATACGTGGGAGTAATGATTGAAATAATTGGTTCTCTCTTTTTTGATTGCTGAATAATTTGATAAGTCATTTAATTCTCCTACCTAACCTCTTAATGAAATAACTGCAACATGTAAAGATTTTTAAATAAAATTCTTGAATGCGATGTTTTTGAATCCTTTGAATTTTATTTAAAAACGTACTTTTACTACTATCGTTTTGCAGTTTGATAATATTTTCGATCAATAAATAATACACAGGTAATGCTGGTCTACGAATTAAAAAATAAAATGATTGAAGTTCGAAAAAAATATATTTTTTGAAATTAGCAGACTCGCTGAACAATAAAATAAACGGCTCTGACCCAAGCAATATTTTTTCTAATACTACATTAAAAAATGTTGCTTGCTTATCGCCACTTTCACGGTAGTTTGCTTTAAACAACACGCGTAATTCTATTTCAGTCAATCTATTTATGTAACCTAAATACATTATTTTCTTTTCTTCTACCGTATAGTTTCTTTCAATAGTAATCATGTTGTATGCGTCATTGATTATAGCTAAAATATTTTTCAAGTTTTCGATTGAATTCTTTTGATAAAGTTGCGTTAATGATTGATTTTCTTTACCTCTAACTCGATAAAAGTAAATAGCTTCATGAGTAACAGCAATTTTATTTGATCTTAAATAAGTCTTTAAAACAAACAATTGATCTTCTGCAAAGTTTAGTGAAGAATCAAAAAAATTATTATCTAATAAGGAATGATGATACAGCTTTGCAGCAGGACCTATCGAATAAAACAATTCCGTATGTTCAGCAATGTTTTTTACTCCATCCGCTGACGTTACTTGATACTTGTGATGCGAGGGAACGGACCAGTTTTTATACCCATCTGTTCTTAGCGTTCTTCCAAGAGCAAGTAAACAATTATTTTCTGTTATGATTTTTAATAATGTTTCAATTGCTTCTTCTGACAAGTAATCATCACTATCGACAAACATAATATATTCTCCTTTAGAAGCTTCTATACCCAGATTACGAGCATAAGCTGGTCCTTGATTTATAATCGAATATATTTTTGTATTATTTGAATCTTTAGTGATAATTTCAGCAATATTTAAAGTATCATCTGTCGAACCATCATCAATCAGTATTAACTCTATATTGGAATAAGTCTGTGTAAGAATACTAGTTAAACATTGTTCAATATAATCTGCAACATTATACATCGGGATAATAACGGAAACCATTTTATCTTTCATTTCTTAAAACCTACTTTGATTTTTCTGTCATGATTTTTTTTACAAACAAATAAGCACGTTCACTATTTTTACTATCCAAGAAAGGAAAATTTTCTTGTTTTAACCGTTGAATACATTCTTTTTCTTTGATTGGAAATTCAAATAGACGATTAATTAAATCTGTTGCTGTTTTATATATAGGTAAACCGAGATACTCTTGGTAATCAACAAAAAAACCAACACTATTAGTATATTCTTCATAATCAGGAGCGTATATTTTTATCGTTTTCTCAAAAAAAGAATAATCTAGAAGGAGTGAAGAGTAATCGGTTATTAAACAATCAACTTTACTCAATAACGAACTCGATCTAGATGTATCTTGAAAAATTTCAATTTTAGAATTATTTACCTCAATAATTTTATCCAATTTAAAATAAGGATGTAACGAAACATATAGTTTTATCGATTCATCGGTAAATTGTTTAGAAAATTCTGCTAGAAAATTGTTAATATATTCGTATGCGGGATCGTCATTTTTAGCTGTTCGATATGTCGGTGCATAAAGTAATTTAATTTTAGTATCACTAATAGATGGAGATCCTAGTTTTGTTAAATCATCCAATCGTGGTGCACCTGTTATAATTACCTTGTCTGGTGATATTGCAAAAGAATCAACTAATGCAAAACGATCACTTTCTGCATTAGCTAATACCCAATCATAATTTGAATGATGATTGATAATACTCTCTTTATTTTTTTTAATACTCAGACCATATTTCTTTAGATGACCAATTGCATGCCACACTTGAATAATTTGGTTCTGTTTTTTTTTATTATGAATACAATATATAGGGAAAAAATAATCATCAATTATAAAAACAGAAGATGTAGCCAGATGAAATAACGAAATGATAGAATACCAAAAATAATTTATTTTACCTCGCAGACTACGATGATAATTAAAACAAACTATTTTTATTTGTAACTCTTCATCACTTTGCATCACTTGATAAATATTTTTTAGATTTCCAGACAAACTATCACTTCGATTAGTACACAGAGTAATTTTATTTTTATTTGTAGGGAATAAAAAAGAAAAAAAGTGATACAAGAAATTAATTGTTTTCTTTAATAATAAAAGTTTCATTTTTTATATTTCCCATTTCATGACAGTCTTGCCCCAATTTGTCGTTAAATCTTCATCGAAACAATCAATAATGTCTTGAATAGTATGTATTGTTTTGACTGATCCTATAAGGTTTTTCAAACGATTTCTTGCACCTTGGTGTTTTTCTAAAAAATCAACTGTTTGTTGAAAATCTTCTACACCACTACGACTACTACCAATCATTGTCAAACCACGCTCTAAAACCATTCTCGTATTGATTTCAATTAGTGATTCAGAAACCCCCATTAGTGCAATCGTTCCTTCAGGTCTAATATAGTCAATAATTTGATTAATTGCAGTTTGACTCCCCATTCCTCCTGTACACTCGAAAGCATGACTAATTGTCAGATTTTCTGGAATTTGGTTTATCTGAAAAACTTTATCGACAAATGAAAAATAGTCTAATTTTTCTTCATGCTTGCCAAAAACATAAATCTTGGACTCTGGATATTTAAAAGACAGAATTAAAGATGTGATATAACCTAAATTCCCATCACCCCAAACGCCAAATATTTCTTGATCGTTATTCATTTTTTCTTCCATACGATTAATTGTATGGTAAGCAACAGAAATTAATTCAATAAATGCAGACATTTCAAGGTCAAAATCTTGAGGTAAAATAACTGCTCGATCTCGTCGTAAAAAAACATATTCTTGCATATAACCATCATATCCGCTTGATCGAAATTGTGAGTTTTTCAAATAATTCTCATGAACAATTTCATTTTTTTCATGAGGTGTGTTTGGAACCATTACGACAATTTGTCCTTTTTTAAATTCATTAAGAGAATCAAAAATAACTTCTCCAATACCTTCATGAATAAGGGCCATTGGTAATTTTTCAGCTAAAACTTGTTTGTCACGCCTCCCCGTAAAATATCTTTGATCTGCATGACAAATCGATAAATACAGGGGTCTAACAATTATTGTGTCTGCGTTTAACTCTTCATTTACTGTAATTGATTCGAATTGACGGGGAGAAACTAAGCGATATACTTGGTTTAACATCTATATTCGCTCCTCTACAATTGTATTAGCTACTTTCAAATCATATGGTGTAGTAATTTTTATATTATAGCTTTCTCCTTGAACCATTGCGACCTTTTCACCTGCTAATAAAATAATTTTACATGAGTCACTTAAAAGGCTCTTTTCCTCCTCAGATAATTTTTCATAACTCTCGACGAATGTTTTAATGTTAAATGATTGAGGTGTTTGTCCTTGATACATTTCTTCTCTGACAGGTATCTCTAATAGTTCTCCATTCATTCCTCGAACAATAGTGTCGAAAGCAGGAATAACAGTATCTACAGCACGATATTTTTTTAACTTTTCGATATTCTCTTTAATAATTCTTCTTGTAACAAATGGACGGACCGCGTCATGAGAAATAATAACATCATCATCATTGAGTCCATAATTTTCTTCAATGAAATGAATACTATTTATTAATGTATCGTTACGTTCTTTCCCACCAGCTACAATTTCAATTCGATCATCATCTACATATTTTTCAATAATATCGCGTGTATGCTCAATCCAAAGTTCAGGACAAGAAATGATAATTTTATGAAAATCTTCTATTAGTATAAATTTTTCAATTGTATGTATCAAAATTGGTTTGTTTTTAATAGATAAAAACTGTTTAGGCATATTTACATTACCCATTCTCGTACCTTTACCGGCTGCTAATATCTGTGCATAAATCATATTTATTACCTCCTCAATTGGTTAAATAAAATCAATAAATCGTGCTCTAAATTTCATATGAAGATGTGAGCCGACAATCATTACAAGTAAAATAACTAACCAAAAAAACATCGTTTGACTGCCTTTTTCCCAAAACCAACTTTTAGATAAAAAAGAATCTCTAAATCCATCAATAATATAATATATCGGATTTAATTCTAGCACTCTCACAACCCACCGATTACTTTCACCTTGAATTAATGTTTGGAAATTCCAAATTGCTCCCGATAAATAAAATAATAGTCTCAATACAGACTGCAACATGATATGATAATCACGCACAAGAACCGTAATAGTTGAATTCAAAATTCCAAAAGAAAATAGAAAAGCGATCATACAAATAAAATAATAAAAATACTGTAGCCAATAAATACTAGGATTAACATTAAATACAAACATTGAAATCAGTAAGACGCCCATCATGGCGCGATAGCTGACAAAGTTACTAAACATATTTACTGTAGGTAATATACTAACTGGAAATTTCATCTTGGAAACCATACCCACTTTAGAGTAAATACTATTTGATCCACCCAGTAATGAATTATTAATGAAAAACCATGCAATAATCCCTATTAACATCCATATAATGTAAGGAGTCCCTTCCATCAATCGTCCTCGATTAACGCCAATACCAAAAACGATATAATAAATACCAACCTGAATTGCTGGATTTAAAAATTGCCATACTAATCCTAAGTAATGACTTTGATATGTAGCACGTTCTTCGTACTTAGAAATTCGACTAATTGTTCCAAAATTTTTAATTTGTTCAATTAGAACAGTTTTAACATCATTCACTACAACATTCTCCTTTATTCATTCCCATATCTATAATTCCAATAGAGTGACTTAACAACAAATACCGGTAATTGTAAAATTCGATAAATACGTTTTGGATTCGATAGGGAGCGATATAGCCACTCTAGATTGTGTTCAATTATCCACGCAGGAGCTCGATTTACTTCACCACTTATTACATCAAAACTACCACCTACATTTTGAAAAACTGTACTATCTAATTGAGAATAGTACTTTAACAACCATTTCTCTTGTTTGGGTGAACCTAATGCAACAAAGATAATATCCGCCTGACTATCATTAATATTTCTTATTATTTCCTTATCTGATTTTGTAGTATAGCCGTCAATATAGCCGGCCACTTTGAGTTCAGGATATTGTCTTTTTAAATTTAATACAGCTTTCTCGACAACGTTAGGACTTGCACCGTATAAAAAAATAGATTTACTATTTTTTTCCGCAAATCGAATTAATTCCATCATTACTTCGATTCCTGCCACACGTTCTTGAATATTTCCATTAGTCCACTTAGACACTTTAACTACTCCAATGCCATCTGGAAACCTATGAGTCGATTGGTGTAGATACTTTCCAACTTGTTCATCTTTCAAAGCTATTAACAGAATTTGCGGATTTAGACTTGTTAACAACATTTTCTTATTCATCTTAAAATATTTGGGAACCTCTTCAATAAGTTCCTTTAATTGCCAGTTTTCTATTGAAAAGCCTAAAATTTTCTCTGACTTTACCATTTATTTCCTCCCACGATATCTCTTACATATGCCAACAACCGAATTGTTGCCTGACCGTCATTATAAGTGTTCCATTCCTTATTAAACAAATTTGTGGACGTAAGAGTATCTGATGTCAATAAGGTGATTATTTCTGTTGTAGAATTCACCACTGGCAGTGAGTCAATCTTTAAAAAATCTTCTTGTATGCCAATTTTTTTTTCATATAAATCACGATCATACCAGAATAATATTATTGGTGAATTAGGATTAACCAAACTAAAATCAAAAAGTACAGAAGAATAATCCGAAATTAAAATATCTGCTTCCAAAATCAGATTATTCAAAGACTCATCTTTTCGACACCATCGGACAAATGACGTGTCCTCTTGCGTCCCAATTAAAAACTGAATATGAGGATGTAGTTTAACTATTAATCGATATTGATCACCAAGCTTTTCTTCCAATTGTTTAATGTCTAATGGTGGAAGTGCTACTTGATTATCTCGATAAGTGGGTGCGTACAAAATTACTTTTCGCTTATCAAAGTCACTTTCAACTTTTATTTGTTGAAAAAGAAAATCTGTTCGTGGCAACCCAAAATAAAGCATTTGTCTCTCTTGAGCTAAATAACTTCTTTGAAAAACTTGACTCATTTTATGCGAACTCACAATATACTTATCAAAAGAACGGTAAACATTTTTATATCTTTTTAAGTCTGCCTTAGTGCAACTAGATATTTTATGTTCTTCTAATCCAAAACGTTTTACGGCACCCACCGCATGCCAGATTTGAATAAAAACTTGATTTTTCTTCTTAATTGCACCTAAAAAAGGGAAATAATTATCACAAATCACTACTCTACTATTAGTAATAACTGGGATAGTGTAACTAATAAAGTAAAAGAGAGAATCAAGTGGATAGATTTTAATCCCTTTTTCTCGTAAACGTAATGCCTCTGAATGACATTTTTTATTATAGAAAACAATGACTGTTTGTTGTTGATTCAATTGTTCTATAAAGCCATGATTATTATCAGGAAAACTTAACAAATAAATCACACGCTTTTTTGTTTTAGCAAAAGATAAGAATTTGGAGTATATTGAAATCAAAAACATATATGTTTGCTTAAAAATAGCAATCAACCTCTTTATATTCGCCCATAAAAAAATCAGGGTGAACTTGTTCTATCTTTGGAGTACTAATGATTGATCTAAAGGAACGGTTCGAAATGTGTAAAGTCCCAAAAAACAGTAATGATGCTATAATCACTCCGATAAATATTTTCGTGAAAAATGACATTTTACCAATCGACGGGCCATTTAATACTCTTTTATCATAACCTTTAGAAATGATTCTTTTTTCGATTTCATCTAAATCGTACTCGATTTGTCGTGCTTTAAACTCATCTTGATACTCTTTTTTACGCTCAGGAGAAATACTTCGAAACCATGCAATAAACTTACGATAGTTTTCGACAACTTCTGCTGTAGTACCGTATTCTCTTAAATCGCCATAGTGCATCCACACGACCTTGTCACACAACTTTTCAATTTGAGGCAGCGAATGAGAAACAAAGAAAATTGTTTTGCCTTGTTCCTTAAATTCCATTATGCGATCTACACACTTTTGATAAAAAGTATCATCTCCAACTGACAATGCCTCGTCAATGATTAATACATCCGGGTTATGATGAATAGCGATTGAAAATCCTAATCTAGAACGCATTCCGCTCGAGTAATTTTTAACAGGTTGATTGATAAACTCGCCAATGTCAGCAAAAGAAATAATGTCATCTAATACATTATCAATTTGTTCATGAGTAAAACCGTTCATCAAGCACTTTAAGCGGATATTTTCAATTCCTGTTAGTTGGGGTTTCAAACCTGCATTAATTGCAATAATAGAAGTTTCCCCATTAATATACATTTCGCCAGTGGTATGTGGTATTATTCCAGCCAATATATTGGATAATGTCGATTTACCAGATCCATTAATTCCAATTAAACCAATGGCCTCACCCGCATAAACTTCTAAGTCCACCCCTTTTAATCCCCAAAAATGTGGAACATTTTTTTGAGAAAATTTGAATAAGGCTTTTACCTTATCTGATTTTCGCTTATATAAATCATATTGCTTTGTCACCATTGTTAATTTTACTTTTACATCTTTTTCATGTGTCATCTATGATTCACCTTATTTCTATTCATTCTCGTTGAAATTTTACACTAAAACAGTTAAATAATCAAAAAACAATCTGACTTTGAAACATTAATTCCCGCTACTCATAATAATCTAGGTTGAGTCGCGTGTCTATCTTATAAAAAATTTAAGGGTATCTTACGATTTTAAGGATTGTAAATTTCAAGTTTAAATTAGCCACCCTTGGTGACTAAAAAATTCTGTACCACTATTGATCGATTGTTATGAAAGGTAGTGAATCCTTGATAATGAGCTGAGGTATGGTAATCTGCCGATGGGATGGCCTCAGGTCAGCTCCCAGACAACAAGCCATGCCGAGGAAGGCTCGTTGTCAAGGGTTCACGGGTAAATCCGCTAATCGCTCTTGTTTGAATGCATGGGCGAACATATCATATGGTGTCGCGTATCCCAAAATTTTCCGAGGATAACCGTTCATCCAACGTTGGATTCGCAAAATATGTTTCTCGCTCACCTCACTAATTGGGCTACCCTTCGGGATAAAACGGCGGATCAACTTGTGTTGGTTTTCACTCGTCCCGCGTTCCCAAGAAGCATAGGGGTGACTGAAATAAACATCTGCCACATTCTGCAAGACTTCGTGTAACCCGGCAAACTCTGAGCCATTATCTGAGGTGACGGTTTTAAATAGCTGGTCAAAGGCATCACCAGCCCTCTCCTTCAGGCTGTGTATTGCTTGATCCACCGATTGAGCATCTTTCCCAGCCAATTTCAGTATGACTTCAAAGCGTGTCTGCCGTTCTGCTAGTGTCAGTAATACGGCATCCGATTTGGTTTTGTTTCCTATGACTGTATCGATTTCCCAGTGTCCGAAAGTTTCTCGGGTTTCAATTTCTTTAGGGCGTTCTTCAATTGATTTTCCGAGAATACGCTTGTTAGAACGATAGCTAGAACGAACCGTTTTGATTTTACGCGACAGTTTTTCGAGCAAATCAATATTCTTTGTTTTCATGATGCCCCGGTCAATCCATTGATAGAGTGTGGTTGTACCAGGAATGATGGGAAAATCGAATAGCTTATGTTTTCTGGCAAATCCGACTACGATGTCCGGTGACCATTTTTCATTTAACATTTTGTCATCTGCCCAGTCAATGAAAGCATCTGTTTTAGCCCATTTGGGGCGTCTACCACAATTCAGTCGTTGCTTTTCATAGAAGGCTTGTCCTGCGTCAGCATCATAAACAGAATAGTAAGTCTCATAGACTTTTCCATTTTGTATTTGGCGTTTTAGTTGGGTGATGGTCCCGCGACTAATCTCATTATTTATTGTTTGTGGAACACGCCCTAGGACTTTGGCGATCTGACGGTTGGAGTAGCTTTCTTTTTTCAAAATGGCAATTTGACAACGTTCTGAGTAGGAGAGATGTTTTCCCTTGCGTAAATTTGTGTTACTATAGGTTTGCGTCATGTGAAATCATCCTTGTCTATTGTTAGTTAGTGGTAACTTCAATATAACATGGAATTCACGTGGCGTTTTTTTTTATTTCAAATGGCTAAGTTAATTATATAATCCACCAATAAAATAAAAATTAATGTTAACATATCATCACGACTCCTGTATCAATCTCTAAATAAAACTATAACATAAACAAAAAATAATTGTATTCTGTCATCAAATATTAATATAAAACAATACTTATTGTATGTTTCAATCAAATACTAGAATAGATAGCTATTAATCATAAATCTTATGCCATTTTCTCCATAAAAATAGCGGAGTAATTTAACGTTTTGGTTACAAAACGATCGAATTACTCCGCTATTTCCTTTTAACTAAAAAAGTATTTCTCATCCACTGGACCTTTAATGTCATATTGTTGCGCTTTGACGATGGCTTTGTCTTTAAATTTCTCTTGATCAATCAATTCACAATGCTCGACTTCTACTAAAACGTAATCTTCAAAAATTTCTTTGATTTCCCCCACAAATGGTCGTTGAAAATCCTTTGTTTTCACTTCATACTTTTTACCGATGACTAAATCCTCTAACATCGTAACGCCTCCTAAGTGAATTATTTACTACTTAATTAATAACACTTAATTGAAGAAGTTACAAGTAGATCAAGGATTTTCACAAATTTTTATGCTTCTAAAACTAAAATTCATGACTATTCTTATTAAGAATAAGAAAAAGACCAAGTAAACGATTCTTTACTTGATCTTTTGCATTCTCTATTAAGGATAAATACGGTTAATCAAACGTGGGAATGGACTTGCTTCACGCACATGTTCAATTCCAGAGAGCCAAGTAACTGCTCGTTCTAATCCTAAGCCAAAACCTGAATGTGGAACAGTTCCATATTTACGTAAATCTAAATACCAAGAATATTCCTCTTCATTTAGACCAAATTCACGAATACGTTCTAACACAAATTCATAATCGGTTGCGCGTTCAGAACCGCCGATAATCTCGCCGTATCCTTCAGGTGCAATCATATCTGCACAAATAACGACGTCTTCACGCGTTGGATGTGGTTTCATATAGAATGGTTTGATTGCTTTTGGATAATTCAAGATAAAGACTGGTTGCTCAAATGAATTCGCAATGAAGGTTTCATGTGGTGAACCAAAGTCATCTCCCCATGTTACATCGTCAAAGCCATTTTCGTTTAATAACGTTACTGCATCATCGTAAGAAATCCGTGGATAAGGTAATTGCGTGTATTTTTCTAAGACAGCACGATCACGGCCTAATACGTCTAACGCGTAATCGCAGTTATCTAAGACACTTTGAACTAAATAAGCGACGTATTCTTCTTGAACAACTAAACTTTCTTCTTGTGTTGTAAAAGCCATTTCAGGTTCCATCATCCAAAATTCAATTAAATGACGACGTGTTTTAGATTTTTCAGCACGGAATGTTGGTCCAAATGAAAAGACTTTCCCAAATGCCATCGCTGCTGCTTCTAAATATAATTGACCTGATTGGGATAAATAGGCTTTATCGCCGAAATAATCCGTCTCAAACAAATCAGTCGTACCTTCTGGCGCAGAGCCTGTCAAAATCGGTGGATCAATTTTAACAAAGTGACGTTCGTTAAAGAATTGATACGTTGCACGGATGATTTCATTACGGATTTGCATAATGGCATGTTGTCTAGACGAACGCAACCATAAATGACGGTGATCCATTAAAAATTCCGTTCCATGTTCTTTAGGAGTAATGGGATAATCATGGCTTTCCCCAATGACTTCAATCCCTTGAATGCCAATTTCATACCCAAATTTCGAACGACTGTCTTCTCGAATTTCACCCGTAATCATGACAGAAGTTTCTTGATGAAGGTTTTTTGCGATTTGGAAAATCTCTTCTCCTACTTCATTTTTAACAACGATTCCTTGGAAGTATGCTGTTCCATCACGTAGTTGTAAGAACGCAATTTTACCACTTGAACGCTTGTTTGCAACCCAGGCGCCAATTTGAACGATTTCGCCAATATGTTTTTTGGCATCAATAATTTGAATTTGTTCCACTGATGTCTCTCCATTCTATATTTAAAGATTCTTCAAGATTGTATTACTTTTGACGTTTTTTTTCAACAAAAGCTTTGATTCTTTGGACGGTTTGTTCCAATGTTTCCCAATCACTCGCATAACTAATCCGAATATTTTCAGGTGCGCCAAAACCTGCACCTGTGACCAATGCCACGTGCGCTTCTTTTAGTAAGTCATCGGTAAAAATTGTCACATCATCATAGCCACAGATTGCCATCGTCTCTTTAACATTTGGAAATAAATAAAAAGCTCCTTGAGGCTTCGCACACTTGACGCCAGGGATTTCTAATACTAAAGGATACAAACGGTTTAACCGTTCTTCAAAGGCCTTGCGCATTGCTTCTACAGAGTCTTGTGGACCCGTCAGTGCTTCTACAGCAGCATATTGACTAACGGCAGTGGGATTACTTGTCGCTTGCGAAGCAATATTGGTCATTGCTTCAATAATTTTTTGATCCCCTACCGCAAATCCAATGCGCCATCCGGTCATCGAATAGGTTTTTGAAACACCGTTAATGATCATTGTTTGGCGACGAATCGCTTCTGAAATCGTCGCGATGGGTGTAAACGTCGCATCTCCATAAACTAATCGACCGTAAATGTCATCGGCAATGATTAAAATATTGTGTTCAACAGCCCATTCACCAATTGCTTGAAGCTCCTCTTTCGTGTAAATCATTCCCGTTGGATTAGATGGCGTATTTAAGACAAGTGCTTTAGTCTTCTCTGTTAAACATGCCGTTAATTGCTCAACCGTCACTTTAAATTGATTTTCTTCTTTGCCTTGAACAAAGACTGGGACGCCTTCTGCTAATTGGACTTGATCTGCGTAGCTAACCCAATAAGGAACTGGAATTAAGACTTCATCTTGTGCATCTAAAATGACTTGGAATAATGCATATAGGGCAAATTTCGCACCATCGGTAATCAATGTTTCTTTAGGTGAGTAGGTTAGGCCATAGTAACGTTCGATATAACTTACAACCGCCTGACGAAGTTCAGGAATCCCTGCCGTTGGTGTATAAAAACTTGCTTTTCCTGATTGAATCGCCGCAATGGCAGCCTGTTGAATATTCTCTGGTGTGGGAAAATCTGGTTCTCCTAAAGTGACACTTAAAATATCAAGACCTTGAGCCTTTAACTCCTTGGCTTTAGCTGAAGCAGCCAGCGTCACGGACGGTTTTAATTGTTTAGCACGTTTTGATAACTCCATTTTCATTCATCAATCCTTTCGTTTTCAAACATTTCCTTACTCTTGCGAGGGAAGACGGTGAACGAGCGATCCGTCTTTAAAATCAATCAAATAATAATGCAGCTCGTCATTTCCTTTAGTCATTACTTCCCAAACAACTTGATCATTAAACATACCTAGTGTTGTTTTTTTGATTCTTTCTTGCGGAGCCAACTCTTGCACAACGGCTCTTGCTTGTTCTTGTGTCAATCCATCTTTTTCATCAAAAATCAATAATTTCTCGCCCGTTTTCGGAATAATCACGACAACATTTTTCCCGGCTTCTGTTTCGCCCACTAAACTAAAATAGGTTTCCTCCCGTGTAAACCAATAAAATTGATCGACTCGCTGGATATCGACATGCTCTTTTGCTAGTTGGATAGCCTCTTCTTTCGCTTGACGCATCGGACGAGAGGCACGAATATAAAAAATTGCTGAAAATAAAATGATTAACAGTAAGGCGACAATCAAACTGAATAAAATCAGGATTTTTTTACGCTCTTTTTTTTCGGCTTTATTCACCCGATTTCACTCCTTTACTTGGCTCTATTATAACAGAATGTTGAGGAGAATCGGCTTCTATTTCTTCTTTTGGATAATCTCTTTTGAAGAATTGAGCGATCTCAGGTAACATCTCGGCCACACTTCTTTCATGAATCGCTAAATCTTTTGGTAATGATTGTTGCAGTTTTTGACCATACGAAGAATGGATTAACCGAGAATCGAGTACAACCATCACGCCGCGATCTTCTTCCGAACGAATCAAACGCCCCAAACCTTGACGCAATTTTAATGATGCTTTTGGTAAGGCTTCTTTTTTAAAATAGTTGTCTCCTTGTTCATCAAGATAGCGCGATTTTGCTTCAATCATCGGTCGTTGCGGGTGATCAAACGGCAAGCGTGTCACAATCAGTAACTGTAACGTATCGCCCGGTAAATCAACGCCTTGCCAAAAACTATCTGCACCAAATAATACCGCTCCTTTACGATGCCGGAAACGTTTTAAGAGTTTTTCACGACTCCCGCCAATTCCTTGGGCAATAATTTCACGACCATTTTCTAAAAAGGACATTTGCATTCGATAATACACTTTTTGTAAAATATCATGCGATGTAAATAAAACGAGCGTTGATTCTTTTTGCTGTTCTAAAATCGGTGAGAGTGTGCGAACGATAAAATCGACATACTCATAAATTGACAGCTCTTTAATCGCTACTTGTTCGTTTAAAACAAATAACCGGACTTGTTCATCATAATGATAGGGCGGTGGAATCACTTTTAATTTTGCATCAGGGATTCCTAATCTTTGGGCAAAATAATTCGTGAATGTTGCCACTTTTAGTGTCCCACCAACGTATAGAATTTTTTCATAGCGAGGATACCAGGCCGTATTCGGTAAAATTGCTGCTTCTAAATCAATTAATTGCATACGCACCGTATTTTGACTGCCGTAAATATACAATTTATGCACATATCTTGGTTCCCAGGATGTAAACCACTGTTTCACAAAAGAGGCTTGCGCGCTGAGCTCCTCAAAGAAAATCAGTGCTTTACCATAGACGATTTTTTCGCGGGCGAGCCACTGTTCGTTGTGTCGGAAGCAAGCTGCTGCAATTTGCTGTTGTAACAAGAGACTCTCTTCATAATAAAGGTATAATTTTTTTAGATTTTTCTTTCCTTGATTTGATAAGTTCAAATCATCTCGTGTCACAAACAGTTCCTCTTTCACTTGAAAAGGTAATAACCATTCGGCAAAAATTTCTTCTTGAATCTCACTAATTTCGGACAAAATCGTTTGATACAACTCAAATAGCTGAAGGATTTCGGCTTCTTGACTCAGCATCGCTCGCAACGTATCAAATAACTGTCCATCTTCTCCAAGATGCCGTAATTGTCGTTGAAAGACCTCTGTATCAAAAAACTGATTCGTCACTTGTTCCATCACTTCTGGTAAATGATGCGCTTCATCAATCATTAAGATCTGACTATTCGGAAGATAAGGTGTTTCTCTTCTTGTTTCTTGTGCTAAAAAAGCATGATTGACAATTAAAAAATTACTTTGAGTCATTTTTTGATTAAGATGAACTAAAAAATCTTCTTGGTAGAAAGCTTGTTTTTTAGATAGATAGTCGACACCACGATGTTTAATTTCTTCAAAGAGTAAATGATTGAGACTCGTTAAGTTTAACTCACCAAAATCACCGGTTTCTGTCTGCGTGAGCCAGACTAACAGGCGCATTTGATAGAGACCATATTGTTTTTGGACAATTGGCGCATCTAAAGTTGCTTTAAAACGTTGTAAATCGATGTAGTTTCCTTTTCCTTTGATGACGGTTGCTTGAATTTTATAATCGAGCAGTTGATTTAATTTAGGAATATCTTCCTCAATCAATTGTTGTTGAAGCAAAATGGAAGCTGTGCTAATGACGACTGGTTTTTCAGGCGTTGCCAAATAACTAAGGGGTAACAAATAGCCCATCGTTTTCCCCATACCAGTCGAGGCTTCAATTAATAAGTCTTTTTCATCTACGTTCGTTACGTGTTTATGAATTAAATTCATCAGCTTACCTTGTTGTGGCCGATAACTTAACCGTTCCTGAAATAGTCTTTGCTTTTGTTTTTTGGTTTTTGGATACGTGATTTCATAAAGCGGTTGTTCAAAAAGAGTAACTTCTTTCTTTTTTAAGGCAATTTGGTTCACTACCATTAAGTCGGTTGCTAATTCTGTTGGATTTTGCTTCATTTCAAGGGCTAATTGTTTAATATAATCACTCGTTTGATGACTCGTGACCGAACTCAATGTTGCGATTTTTTCAATCGTCACAAGGGGTAAGGCCTTCGCTAGTTCTTCAATTCTTAAAAATAAATCAGCCGTTACTTCCGCATCACTGGCTGCTTGATGAGGATTTTCATGTATGATACCCAAACTTTCAGCTAAGTCATTTAAGCGATAACTTGATTCGGTCGGCAAAAAGATTTGGGCCAACTCCACCGTATCAATCCCGGCAATTGTTAAGCGAGGCATCCCACAACGAACCAACTCATGGTTTAAAAAATGATAATCAAAATGAATATTATGAGCCACAAAAACCGTATCCTGCAACAGGTTATAAATGGTTTGGGCAATGTCTTCAAAATAAGGAGCTTTTTGTACTTGGCGATTGGAGATTTGAGTCAAACTTTGAATTTGACGAGAAATCATTTGACTTGGATTAATATCCGTTGAAAAACGTCCGACAATCTTTTGATTTTCAACCAAAACACAACCAAATTGAATCATCCGATCGACTTTTGGATCGGTACCGGTTGTTTCAATGTCAACAATCGCATAAGTTGTCGTCATCGAAATATCCCCTCCTTCTCTTGTTCTTTTGATATTATACTATATTTTCATCTGATACGAGACCTTCTTTATGGATAAAAAACAAAAAAGACGAAGCCGAGGCTTCGTCTTTTACTAATTTTAGTTTAAATTAAGCTTTGTTAACGTTAGTTGCTTGAGGGCCACGTTGTCCATCTTCAACATCGAAAGTCACTGCTTGACCTTCTTCTAAAGTTTTGAAACCTTCGCCTTGGATAGCTGAGAAATGTACGAATACATCTTTACCGTCTTCTGCAGTGATAAATCCAAAACCTTTATCTGAGTTAAACCATTTTACTGTACCTGTTTCCATAATTAAAAATCCTCCTTGTGTCTCACACACATATTTTGCAATTCGTTGTTAAGGTGAAAATTTGGGAGATGTTCTTAAGTTGAAACAAGCTACCAACATTTACCATTACCAAAAACTACATACTTAGTATAACACACAAATCCAAAAAAAACAGACTTTTCTTAACTTTTTTTAAAATTCGATTCTTTTTAATACGTTTTCTTAATAGCGGAGGCTTGCAATTAATCCTTTTTGTCCAGGAGCATTTTTCTGTTCTAGTACATAGACATCGCCGCCATTTATTAAGGTATCGATCGATAAGGAGTTTAACTCTTGGCGCCAATCATACTCTGTGTCTGGATCATCTCCAAAGCCATCCGTTAAATTGGATGTTGCAATAAACAGCTGACCGATACGCCCTGTTTTTGCACTTTGTTTAATATCGGATAAATGATGCACATATTTTCCATCCATTAACCTTTGGTAAGCTAACACTTCTTTTTCTTGTAACTCTTTTTGAATCGATTCTAGATTTTTTTCCAATTCTTGAAGGGATAGTTGTGTTGGCGAAGACGGAACGGAAATAGTCTGATCTACGTGAATCGAGCGAACAACTTTTCTAAATAATGTTTGATTTTCCGGAAGGCCATAAAGGAAAACCGGCAGTTTTTCTTCTGTTTCGATAAAATTCTTCAAATATTTACCGATTGCAAGATAGTAATTGCTCCAATCAATTTCAAGTTCTTCTTCTTTTGTATTGGTCCCGTGTCCCGCGTGGTTACCAAGGTTACTTGAAGAGCGGTAATGCAAGACACCACGGCTATCATCGCGTTCTGTCCCTAAAGCAATTTCCAGGGTCGTTGGCGCATCAGCAGGTAACGGCACTTCTACTAACTTTTTATTCTCCATTTTATACAAAGCCATTGAATCACGATTCAAGGCTAAAACATAATAGGAATAATTAAATTGCGCATTTTTGATAATCGCTAGTAGATAAGGTGTGTCCCCAACGTAATATTGATCATCCACTTCAATGCTTAATGGATGCACAAATGTTTCATGAGGTGTTAAAATAATTGCTAGACTTTTCGAGCCATTGCGCCAAAAATCACGATCGTTTAAAATACTATCTGCTTTTTCTTGAATCACAGACCAATCGAGATTTGGATACCGTTTCTCGTAGCGTTGTTTTGCTTCTTTGACAAAATTCTTGAATTTCAAGTGACTTTTTTCCACTTGTTGGAATGCCACCTGCGTATTTAACATAATGGTAACAAAAGGTCCTTCTACTTGGTTCGATGTGAGTTGTAGTAATAAATCTTTGCTGTTTTTCGCCATAAACAAATTCCTCCTACAATTTTTTCTTCTTACACCTTTAGTGTACCAAAAGACAGACATTCTAGAAAGGAAAACGATTACAAATTAGTGGGAAAAAATAATTTCTGAAGTTTTGGAGGTTTCTCCAAAGGTTTCATCTTGCAATCATCCATCGGGATTAGATGGAGTCATCAGTGTGTGATCCAGTGCGAGTTTTTTACGACTCGATAAAGCCATTAACACAAATGTCGCACAAGTTCTATCGAATGGTCCTACATAAAAGAATCGATTCCTCCATTAAAATGTCCCCTGTAGGAATCGAACCTACAACTAAACCTTAGGAGGGTCTTGTAATATCCATTTTACTAAGGGGACAAAAAAACTCTTTATTCATCTTAACGCGGATAAATAAAGAGTGCAATATTATTTAAAAATAATCTTCTAAAATTGGACGTTTTTTAGGAAATATAGCCGAAATCGCGTTTTCTAACCCCGGTTCAAGAACTAAGAAGCGATAAAAGACTAATTCCTCCAACGACTTGTACCCTAAAAATAATTGCGTAAATCGTTGAATGGAGGTTTTCATCAACGGTAAGCTAGTTTCGACTACTTTTTGGATAACAACCTCACGATTTGATTGAACGTGAATTTCAAAAATCCCAGTATTCCAAGGGCTATAAGAATCTTCTTCGATTTCTATAGCAAAAGAAGTTTGTAAATACTCAAATGGATAGACTTTCAAGAATGCTTCAATATCTACTATTTTTACCATCATATCTGGTCGACTAGATAGCTGACTAATGGGACGCTCGTTTAAGAAAAAAGGCGTTTGACCATTAGCAGAGCGCTCATAAAAAAATTCTTGGACAGAATCGGCGTGCGATGCAATGTACTTATGCAAACCTCGATAAGCAGCCTCCGTTAGATATACCCATTCGACAATGGTGAAGACTCCTGCTTTCATCTGATAGACCAAATAACCTTGGACTTGCGCTTCTTCATCGTAATAAAGTGCAAAATAATTCCCGGGTTTCATTTGATACTTATACTCATACCACCAGGTTTCACGCAGTAAGCAACCTTCTTCCTGGGCCATCGTCGCTGCATAAATTTTTGCAATCGACGCTTTCGCTTCTTGCCAGTCTTTCCTTAAGACTTTTCCTTTTGGTGAGGCCACCCGAGGCCAGTCTTGATGCGAAATACGGTAACTAGAACGTTCAAATAAAAGCTCATAACCATAACGACGATAGAATGGGTACGAAAAAGGTGCTAAATAGGAAAATAAAATCCCTTGCTCATAACAATCTTTTAAGAGTTCTTTCATAATGGCATCAATACGGCCTCCTCCACGAAAAGAAGGATCGGACGAAACAAAGCCTACGCCGCCCATTTTGTGTGTTTTTTGGAAAAAGTTTACGTCAAATGGTGTTAGCATCACTTGACTCGCTAAGTCATCTCCTTCAAAGGAGCCATAATTAATCGAATGCTCTGCCAAGTAGTGAAATCGTTTTTGATACTCTGCACTATTTTCAAATTGAAATGCATATTGTGCCAGGTCAAACATCTGGGAATACTCCTGTTGTTGCATTTTTTTTATTTTTTGCACCAAATTTCCTCCTCGTTTTTGATTAAAAAAAACAAAACTTTAGTAAGGTTCACCAAAGTTTTGTTCGAATTTATTAAAGGCTTTGTTCACGTTTAAGTTCTTGTAAAACCCCAATGCGGACAAACGGTGCATAAATCGCAACAGAGATGACCAAGTTAACAGCTGCCAAAATCGCTCCGGAGAAACTTTGGGTTGCTAAAAATCCGCCTAAAATCGGTGGTGTTACCCATGGTGGCATTACCGTTGCAACTGGGACAAGTCCTAATCTAGTTGCCCAGTAAGCCGTCGTGACTAACGTCATTGGTGCTAAAATAAACGGGATAAACATGATTGGGTTTAATACAATCGGTAAACCGAATAACATTGGCTCATTAATATTGAACAATCCTGGTGCCATACTTAAGTTGTTGACAACATTATAAGCTTTATGTTTCCGTCCCACAAGGAAAATCGCGATAATTAGTCCAAAGGTCGCTCCTGTTCCTCCTAAGTTTACAAAACTATCAATAAATGGTTTGTTGACAATGTAAGGAGCCGCTTTTCCTGCTGTAACGGCTGCTAAGTTTGCTTCGATTGCAGGTGCATTAATCGTTTGTAAAAACGGATCAATCATGTTGGCACCGTGTAATCCAAAGAACCATAAGAATGGTGTAATAAAGGCGATTAGTAGAGCCGATGGATAACTATTTGCTAGTCCCATAAACGGTTCTTGAACAGCCGCGTAAAATGAACCAATAATATCAGTAATACCAAATGCGGCAAAAATTGCGGCAATTAAACCAAACAAACTGATGACAATCATAGCTGGTAGTAACGCTGCAAATGAACGAGCAACAGCTGGTGGCACACCATCGGGCATTTTGATGACTAATTTATCATTCCCAATTAAGCGAACAAATATTTCAGTTGAGATTAAGGCAACAATAATCGCGATAAACAGGCCGTTACTTGACATTCCTAGAGCGCCACCTAGTGCAAAGAAGGCTCCCAACGAAACTGCTCCTGCTGCTAAGCCATCTTTTCCATAACCATGTGCGAGATTATAAGCAACTAAAAAGGCAATTAAAACTGATAAAATCGCAAATGTCCCACTCCAGACAGAGATTCCAAACCCTTTCCAAGCTTCCCCACCGAAAACGGTATTCATGGCATTCTGGAAAGCATCAATTGGCAAGTTATTGAACATTACCGCTAACGCACCTAAAATCATCAGGGGCATCGTCACCATAAAGGCATCACGAATGGCAATTAAATGGCGCTGTGCTCCAATTTTAGAAGCTACTGGAACAAACTTTTCTTCCATAAACTCTACAAATCTATCCATTATTACTTCCTCCTATTTTGTATTACATGATAACTCCTACCAAAACAGAACTTCCTAAAAATCTATTTTTCTTCCAAGCGACGATAGACATCCACGAATTCACTTGCTAAATCAGTAAACGCAATCGACGTCATTAAATGATCTTGAGCATGAACAGTTAGTAACGTCACGGTCATATGATCACCTTGTGCTTCTTGAGTTAATAAACCAGTTTGGGCACGATGCGCTTCCACTAGTGATGCACGGGCATCTGCTATTTTTTGATCCGCTAATGCGATATCTCCTGCCTTCGCCGCTGCGATTGCTTCCATCGCATCACTTTTAGCGTTTCCTCCAAACATAATTAAGCCCATAATTGATTCTAAATTCTTTTCTTCCACAATAATATCCCCCTAGTCGTTTTACTTAATCAAACCTAATGCTTGATCTAATACTTTGTCTCCATCCATCATGCCATAGTGGCGCATATCGATGACATCTAATGGAATGGCTTTTGCTGCTAATTTTTGCTCAAACTGTGCTTTCATAAAACGAACTTGTGGGCCTAACAGCAAAACATCGACTGCTTTCGTTTCTAATTGTTGATCAGCTTCTGACGCAGAAACTGCAAAAATATCTGCCTCCATTCCTCTTTCTTTAGCCGCTTTTTCCATTTTTGTCACAAGCAGACTCGTACTCATCCCTGCTGAACAAACTAACATGATTGTTTTTTTTGCCATAACATTCACCTCATATTTTTATTCTTACACTTATATTATAAGCAATAAGTATGCCAACTTTTTAAGTGTTCTAAAGCCCGATAAATCAATGTTTGCAAAAAGAGAACACTTACACACTAAGAGTACACGCTATCTGTTCAGTTTTTTTCGGTTTTAATTTTTGCTTCCTTTTTGTTAATTCGGCAAAGAACTTCAACACTAAGCTAGAATGGAGGTAGAATCGTCTTTATATGACAAGCATTTAAAAACAGTTGAAATTTTATATCCTTATGCCGATTTATAAAAAATAAGAGAAATGACTCTAAAAAAAAGACAAGTCTAATCCTATCAAAGAAGGATAAACTTGTCTTAATCATTTATTTAATGAATCACACACTAATAGCGAGTGTGTAACTCACCTTGCTGCATTTCTAACTTATTTTCTAAAAACATTTGAGTTAGATGGGCAACCTCATCTTCAGAAATTCGAATTTGATATTTCTTTTCAATACTCATCAAGCCAGTACGCATGAGATCACTTTCTAAACGGTAATTCTTTTGAAAATCATTTAGATGCTTGAAAATTGGCCGTTCTTCCCCTCTTAAAATACTTTCAACTAAGAAAACAAGATGAATCACTAGCCCCGATTCAACAGCAGGATCGACAATTAAATGGAGTTGATTTTGAACTTGATGAACCAATCGTTGTAACTCTTCAATTAGTTGTTGCAATGAAGGGACATGCGTGATGGCTCCTTGCAGTGATTTAACAATCGTCTCCACTGGTAAACTCTCACTAACCATTCGTTTTAAAATATTTAATTTTTCATCATCAAAAATATCATATGCCGAAAAGAACGGGATATTTTGATACTCTACCTCAACAGTCCCTGCAATTGCCTTAATTTCATATTGATCGAGTAGTTCATCAATATGTTTTTTAAAGGTTTCCCGCTCAATAAATTGCATTTGAATCACTTCCACTTTCGATTGATCCACGATTGGTAAGATTCGTTGGTACAAATGAGCCGCGACGCCTTCACCCGTAAAACAGGTTACAATGATAGCTTTTTTAAGATCTTCTTTTTTAGCTACTTGCTTGAATTGCTCATGTACGGCCATTTCAAAAGAACGTTGAACGTTTTTATAAATGTCTTCCAAACTACGACCAACATCTGCCATTCTAAGCGTTTCAAGGACAACCATCGTACTTGTCATCGAAATCGCTTTGGTACGAATGCCTGTTTCTTCAAATAGTAAATGCGCAAATGAGTTTAATGATCCCATGTCGGTTAATAATAAAATGCCATTTTCGTAACGCTTCTCATTTGCCCGAATGTGTTTTAATAACTGTCCATACATGGCTTTTACCTCAATATCAAGTGCCATATTCATCGCGTGACCGATGGAAGTTCCTAATAACTCCTGCGCGGTTTGTAACATACTACTTGCAGTCGCTTCACCGTGCATTAACACGATGACGCCAACTTTTTCGATATTTAGCGACTGTTCCTCGCCTGCTTCTAAGGATAAAAACATACTAATAAAGCCAATCTCATCAAAAGGAATTTCTACGCCTTGCTCTTCTTCAATAATGGAAGACAAGTCCATCGCTACTTGAAATTCAGCTTTTAGATTTTTTCGGACATTATTTAAGTTTGGATGAACAATCATGTGGTCTTTTGAGACACGATCTAATGTACTTTGTAAATGCAATGCAAAAGCAAAGCGAATTTTTTCATTGTACTTACGATCCAATTGTTTTTCAGCTAAATCATATAGACGATTGGTTAATTCCCAAAGTTCTAAAGGAACTAATTCTTTATGAACCGGTAATTGAACTAACTCTTCCACATAAGTCTCAAAATAAGCATCCACATCATGCGAGATTAGATTTTCTAAATCAACCAGTGCGACCCCTGTTTCACTTAAACTTGCCACTTTTTCCTCGATATCATTATAGACTTGCATATCTCTTTCAGGATCTTGTGACCAGACGACTTCGCTCGCTCCAGGATCAAATGTTAAATAATCGCCTTTTCCTTCTAAAAAATAATCGAGGCGATCGGCTACTTCTTTCACCTTCAATAGTCCTTTTTGTACCGCTAGTGAGCAATCTTCTTTTCGTACGATTAAATGCGTTTGTTCATACGTGCGATAATGAAGGAATGCTTTGGCACATACCAATTTTAAATCGCGCTTGATTTGTCCAATGTTGGCTTCCGCATCATATAACATAAAAGCAATAATGGCTGATTTTTCTACTTGAATACGCTGGTTTAAGCGATTCGCTTCTTGTTTAATAAACAATGAAATAATTTGGTACCGTTCATCCATCGTGCGAGAAATCAAATTCGGTAAGGTAATCGACATTGGTATTCTACGATTAAATGTTGTTAAAAAGGCATCCGAAGATTCTGTTGTTGCCCCAATAATCTGAACACTGGCTTCTGACACTTTATCGCTTTCTCCTAAAGGGCGAAATGTCCCTTTATCGATAAATGTAAAGAGCATTTCTTGTCCTTCAGGAGGTAAGCGATGAATTTCATCTAAAAACAAGATTCCACCGTCCGCTTTGGCTATTAAACCCGGCGTATCTTCCAGTGCGCCGGTATAAGCTCCTTGACGAACTCCAAAGATATGGCCAAAAAGCAACTGTGGATTTTGCGCGTAGTCGGCACAGTTAAATGAGATAAATGGCGCATTTTCTTTTAACGTTTTCGAAGAAACAGCAAAATGATACATGCATTCAGCAAACATCGATTTTCCTGTTCCTGTCTCACCAAAAATAATGGTATGAAGGCCTTTAGGTGGATATAAAATCGCTGCCTTCGCTTGTTGGATGCTCACTTTTAAGGAATCATTCGCTCCGACA
Organism: Enterococcus sp. DIV1314a; assembly: GCF_051713805.1. Classification (NCBI taxonomy): domain Bacteria; kingdom Bacillati; phylum Bacillota; class Bacilli; order Lactobacillales; family Enterococcaceae; genus Enterococcus; species Enterococcus sp. DIV1314a. The sequence goes on from NZ_JBIOQP010000001.1 coordinate 24,781, forward strand.
AGATTATCAAAGGTGATGGCAGATGACGTATCCACATGATTTTTTTCACTTTCTGTTGCTAAAGCGGCATAAATGACAGGTCTTCCCTCACCTTTAGCAATTTGTTGTTCTTTATATAGTTCATTTAGATAACGACTGACGTTGCTTCGATCCATCTTCAATAAATCTGCGATTGCATGAGCAGTCAAGCCTTCAGGGTGCTTTTCGATGATTCGCAGAATTTCATTTTTTCTAGAATTCATGTTATCTCCTTAAATGATCCCTGGTGGTTACATAGCAGGTGGTGTTTTTTTTCGAGCACCTTTATTTTTTTGTTTCGCAGTTTTTGTTTTTTTCTTTTTGCGTTTCTTTTCTTCCGGTCTTGTCGTCACGGAACGTTCTTTCGATGGCGCAGCGAATGATTTTTCTTTTGGCATCATTTTGCCTTTGTTGACCGACGTTTTATCACTGTTTTTTCGTTCCGTCACTTCTACGCGATATTTTTCAGGTAGCTCGGCAACTAGTTCGCCGCCATAAATAAAGGTTTCGGTTACAGTAATCTCTAAATCACGGGCAATTCGTTTTAAATCACGAAGTGTGTTGTCTTGAACAATCGTCACAATCGTTCCTGCAGCACCCATCCGTCCAATCCGACCCGCACGATGTAAGTAACTCTCTTTTGTTAGAGGAACTTCGGCATTAATGACAAAAGGAACATTCGCAACATCTAGGCCACGAGAGGCTAAATCCGTTGTTAATAGTTGGCGGACAGATCCGTCTCTAAAGCGGTTCAATGCTTTCTTACGGGCATCTTTTGATTGATCTGACGCTAAGGAAGCTACCGGAATTTGATTGTATAGAAGTTTTTCTTCCGCACTCCCTAATTCTGATAATTGATTAAAGAATACAAAGCCCTGGAAATCTTTGAGATGAGCAAAGCGTCGTAATGCTTCAACGACTTGTCGTTTGGAATAATTCAAATAATAATGATTCACGCGCTCATTCTCTGGATTCAAATCCGTAACGTCAATCACTTCTAAATCCGTTTGAACAATTTGGCGAATCGCAGGTAACGCCACATCTGCTGTTGCTGAGAAGAAAGCATAGTGCGTTTCTTGAGGAAGTGTTCGCAAAATTTGATCCACGAATTCAATGGTTCCTTGTTGTAATAACTGGTCGGCTTCATCTAGAATGACTGCTTTCATTTGTTGCGTTTTTACTTTCTTTTGTTTCATTAGCTCGTTGACTCGCCCCGGTGTCCCTACCAAGACTTCTGGTTTTTCTTTTAGTTTTTCAATTTGGCGATTAACATTCGCACCACCAATTAGTGATTGCACTTTTAAGCCTAAATCTTTCCCCCATACGCGAGCGACTTCTGCCACTTGTATTCCAAGTTCTTGGGAAGAAACCAAAATCAATAATTGATTTCCTTGACCAGGTATCACTTTTAATAATGTTGGCAGCAAATAGGCTAATGTTTTACCTGATCCCGTTGGTGAAATCCCTACGACGTCTTTTCCAGACTGTAATGGTTCAAAAACGGCTGTTTGTATCAAAGATGGGGCTAAAAAATGGTTTTCTGCCCATCTTGTTTGCCAGACTGCTGGCAAGTTTTCTTGTATCATAATTTCCCTCTATTCTTTATCTGCAGCGTAAGAAACATCTACTTGTTTTCTCATTTTATAAAGTAGTAAATTGACGCCTTGCGCTAACGTTAATAAATCTTGGTACGTTTCATGGTGTACGGTAGGATCTTGCATAATCGCTGCAAAGACGCGCGCTTCTTCTATCATTGGATTTTCTTCGACATGAAGTGGTATTTCTTCAACGGTGTGATCGGCTCTTTGATGAATCGTAACATGATTAATCGCATTGACACTACTTAAGACAAATGTCTTGGTCGTTGTATAAATCTCTGACGGTAAAAAAGAATCGCCGATTTTCCCATGTTGGATCGTAACATCAAAATTTTCATAACGTAAAATCACCGTGCCAATGCCATCGACCCCTGTTGCAATTTTACGCGCAAAGTGATGGACCTCTTTAGGCATTCCAAACCATGCGACGGATGCATAGACCGGATAGACTCCTAAGTCAGCTAACGAGCCACCGGAAAAGGTTGGTGAAAAAATATTCGGCTCTTCTCCTGCCAAAACAGCGTCATACCGAGAAGAATATTTCATATAACTAAAATTAGCTCCAATGACTTCTTCTAGCGGCGGAAGAAGTTTCTTCACCTTTTTAAAATTGTCTTCATGAATATTACGAGCCGCTTCAAAAAACAATACGTTCTTTTCATTGGCTAATGTCATAATTTCAACCATTTCTTCTGGAGTTGAAAATGCCGGTTTTTCAACGATAACATGTTTATTCGCTAAGATCGCGGCCTTTGCTTGAGAAAAGTGTAAACTATTTGGCGAAGCGATATAAATGACATCCACTTCAGGTAAATGAACAAATTCATCTAAATCTGTTTCGCAAATAACTTCTCCATACCGTGAACCAAATTCTTCGGCTGTCGCTAATTTTCGTGAGTAAACAGCGGTTAACTGGTATTCTTTGGTCGCAAGTGCGGCTTCGACGAATTGGTGGGTAATCCAGTTCGTCCCAATAATCCCTAAATGCATCATCTGACATTCCTTCTTTCTCATTATGGTGTGTGATTGGCTCTAAATCGATTATGATTCTCTCAATGTGCCCTAGCAAGAACTTGCATATGTTTTGAATAGTCAACGATGGATCTTGGCTTTTTTCCATCACCGATTGGCTCATTCTTAAAATAACTCGCATCAAAAAGATGATGGCTTCGCAAAAATAATGCTTTGAAGCGCATTGATTCATCTACCTGCCTGAATTGTATCATAAATTCCCCTTCTCAGCAGAAAAAATCAAGGAAAGTATCAAGTCTTTTCAATTATTTATGCTATACTTTCAACTATAAGATAACTAGGGATGTGATAACATGAATAAAAAACTATTTTTGATTACTGCCTCACTTGCAACCGGACTCGTTGGTTCACTCATTATTAAAAAACACAAACAGCCAAACCTTTCACCTAATGATGTTTTCGTTGGTGAATGGTATTACTCAAAAAAAAATCAAACCAAAGTAACTCTGACGATTACACCCAATTTTGAACTCCTCATTCCAGGGAAAAAACAACCTGTCGCGGCATTAACCATCCTTCCGCATCGGATTGTTTTTTTAGATCAATTGGGCTATGAAATTGTATTTGAACAAAAAGATCAGCAGTTCTATTATTTCGATGAAGCCGAAGATGCCGTGTATGAAATTTTTAAGCATATTTAACCAGACAAAAAATAATTATCCTTCGATTTATATTTACTACGACTATTTTTCGAATGTTAAAGGAGCTTACTCATGAATTTAAAACCTATCACTCATTCTTTTCTTGTTCTTTTTTTGACAATCAGCAGTCTCTTGGCCTTTCCGTTAGATCTTTTCGCTGAAACAGTCACGACACCAGATGACTTCTCCATTGAGGCTAAGGCTGCTTTAGCAGTAGATATGCAAACGGGGACCTTTCTTTATGAACAACAAAGTGAGGAACGAATGCCAGTCGCATCGATTACAAAGCTTCTTAGTCTCTATCTCGTCCAACAAGCCATCGCCAACGGAGAACTCAGTTGGGACGATAACGTGACGATTTCATCTGATATTGCGACGTTAAGTCAAAATCTAGCACTCTCAAATGTCATTCTTGAACCAGGAGAAACCTATACAGTTGAAGAATTATTTGAAACGGCCGTCATTCTTTCTGCGAATGCAGCGACGGTTGCACTAGCCGAGCTTGTTGCAGGTTCCGAATTTGCTTTTGTTGACTTGATGAAAGAACAGTTAACCACATGGGGAATAACCGATTTCGTTCTTGTCAATAGCACAGGACTAAACAATGAAGATATGACAACGCCTTTGTATCCATCGTCCAACCCGACAGATGAGAATGAATTTACAGCAAAAGATATTGCTATCATTACGCGTCATCTCCTCCAAGATTTTCCCGAAACATTAGACTATACGAATAAAGCTTCTGCTGTCTTTGAATCGAAATCAGGTGGTCCGGCAACGATGTATAGTACTAATTGGCTATTAGCCGGAATGCCTTACGAAAAAGCTGGCGTTGATGGCTTAAAAACAGGAACAACCGATTTAGCAGGTCCTTCTTTTGTTGGTACGATTGAAAAAGATGGCCGCCGAGTCATCACGGTACTGTTAAACGCAGAGACTTCTGAGGCGCGTTTCAGCGAAACAAGTCGACTCATGGACTATGCTTATAATCAATGGGCTTATCAAACAATCCTAAACGCCGGAGATGAAATCCCAAGCGTCTCACCAGTCGAAGTATTAGAAGGCAAGGAAGAAGCCGTTTCAGTGATTGTGAATGAAGAACTGACGGCGCTGTTACCGATTGCTTCAGAACCATTTGACTTTCGTTATACCCTGTTGTTTGACGATTCTTCCACTAAACTTAAAGCGCCGATTGCAAAAAACCAAGCACTCGGTGAGGTACAAGTCCAACTACCAGCAGACAGCCTCGTCTATTTAGAAGAATCTGATCGCGAAGCTGCCTTAATCGCAAATACGACAACATTCTACGCAAATAATGATGTCGAACGTGTCAATTTCTTTGTTCGATTATGGCGTCAATTATTTAACTAAATCGATGCATATTCTATTGGAGGGGTAAAAATGACTGCACTTTTTTCACTCTTACTCGTATATAGTGTAGGAGTCGTTTGGCTTTATTACCAAGCGAAAGAAGCAACGCTACCAAATCTTAGGTTCAAAATAAGCTGTTGGACGATCGTTTCTTTCGCTTGTTATGTGATGATTTTGGAAATCAAACAAGGAACGTTCTATTTTCTCTTACCCTCTGTAATTTTACTGTTTTTCTTTTTAAACTATCGTAGAAACAAAACATTATTATTCAACGGTTTTTTATTCAATCTCTTTTTGCTCTCATTTAGTTTTTACCTTTTTTATCACTATTTATTAACGAGAGATTTCCTTCTCTTTTGTTTACTCGTTTGCCTAGCTATTATTGGCCTATTTTTCCTTTTATTTGGTACTTGGAGTTTAATCTTACTTTTAGTTTGGAATGCACGCTTCATGATTCGGCGCGAAGGTCGCACTATTACAAATTTATTGACACTAATCTTAGCCATTTTCTTGATTATTATGACACTTTATGATCGCTTCATTGTGACAATTATCCCAGAGTGGCTCGCAACATTTTTATCCATTATTCCTTTTAGCTTCGTTTACTTCTCATTAATGTTTGTCAATTTTTTAACGATTTCGCTTATTTATCAATTGAATCGGCCAGCCTATAATCAAGATTATATTATTGTACTAGGTGCTGGATTATTAGATGGTGTGACCGTTACTCCCCTTTTGGCACAGCGTATTGACCGTGCATTAGCCTTCTATACACAACAAAAAACGTACACAAAACAACCACCGAAAATTATTTTCTCAGGTGGTCAAGGACCCGACGAACGAATACCTGAAGCAGTCGCGATGCAAAACTACGCCTTAGAAAAAGGTTACCCTTTAACTGATTTATTGCTTGAAGACCAATCGACGACGACTTTTGAAAATATGAAGTTTTCTAAACGCTTGATCGATCAACGACATCCACAACAGGCAAAGGTCATCTTTACCTCTAATAATTACCATATCTTCCGTGGTGGTGTTTATGCGCGACTGAATCATTTGCATGCGGACGGGCTCGGTTCAAAAACCGCCCTCTATTATCTACCTACGGCCTTTTTACGAGAATTCATTGCCATGATTGCCATGCATCGTCGCACCCACTTTCTTTTTTTAGCGGGAGCGGGCATTATTTTCTCTTTACTGGCGCTCATTACCATTATCACCGGATAAAAAAAAGTTCAAGTGCCCCCGTTCGGGAATCACTTGAACTTTTTAAATCATTGTTTGATTTTTTAAGACTAGTTGTTGCCAGCGACTTCTAAATTTTAGAGCAACTGGACCTGTTGCTTCTTTAATCGCACAGTATTTATCAACCATTGTCACAATATAGCTTTCTTTATAGCGTGGTAAGGCTAGTGTTGCTCCCCACATATGCTTCACAATAATATCACGTTCTAAATCAGATAATTCCGTGATTTTCTCTGCATTTTTCATCGCAATTCTTGGATGCATATAAGCATGGGAGCCTTCATCAAATTTAGTTGTACGCCAATCGTAAAAAAATAAATCATGAAGTAAACCTGCACGAGCCGTCGAACGGACATCACCTTTCCATTTTTTTGCTAATTTATAACTATAGTAAGAGACGCTAATGGAATGTTCTAAACGAGTGGAGTGATAGTGTTGGACATACGTCGCGAGGCTTTTAACTTCTTCTGTTTCAAGTAAGTCCTCTACATATGATAAGTATTCTGCATCCTGCTGCCATTCTTGGGTCATAATGATTTTTTGCCACCTTTAATTTCATCTATGTTTTTTCATAATTTAAAGTATAGCACCTTTTTCACAGATGTCTAAAGAAGCTCGTTTTCTTAGTTAAAAATTAACACTTCCTTAAGTGTTCGTTTACGTTTGATAAAGAAGCAAAATGATACATTAAAATGCCTCCTGCTACCCCAACATTCAGCGATTCAGCTGCTCCGTATAACGGAATATAAACATTTTGATCCGTTTGTGTGAGGAGCTCTTTTTGTACACCTTGTCCTTCATTCCCTAAAATAAAAGCCACCGAAGCAGATTCTGGGATGCTCGTATACGTAATCGCTTCTGGATTTAATTCTGTTCCATAAACCGGAACCTTTTCTTTTTTTAATTGATCGATGACCTCAAATAGATTCGCCGAAATAACTGGTAGATGGAAATGACTTCCTTGCATACTACGCAACACTTTCGTACTATAAATATCTGCCGAACCTTCTCCTAAAATGACTCCTGAAAACCCTGCGGCATCTGCCGTTCGGATTAACGTCCCGACATTTCCCGGATCTTGAACGTGGTCAAGCAAAAGCCATTTCCCACGATAATCGCTGATAATCCGTTCTTCTTTATGAACTAATGCGACAATTCCTTGAGGCGTTGGTAATTCAGACAAACTTTTCAATACTTCTTCTGTCACAAGTGTCAGCTCTAGCGCTTGTTTTTCTAGCCACTCCCCGTAATCAGCCAAGCCCTTTGGATCGACAAAAAGCTGCTCAATCATCGCGCCATGTAACACGGCTTCTTCGACTAAGTGGTAACCTTCTAAAAGATACTTTTGTTCTTTGTCGCGTTGTTTTTTTTGATGGAATTTCTTCATTTCTTTAATCAATTGATTTTTACTTGATTGAATTTCTTTCATTTATCTCACCCACTTGAATTATAGCATGAAGAAAACAAGATAACTTGTTGAAAAGGAAAAAAAACGGTATCATTTACTAAAAAGGGGGTATTCTTATGCGAAAAGTACGAATGCGTGTCACTGGTCGTGTCCAAGGTGTGGGGTTTCGTTTTATGACAAAGATGGTCGCCGATCAACTAGGAATTTGGGGGTGTGCTACGAATGAAGACGATGGGTCCGTCGTGATTGAAGCAATGGGGCCTGACGAGGCTTTGGAGACGTTTATTGAAAAAGTAAAAGCCTCCCCTGCCCCGTACGGCAGAGTCGCTTCATTTACACTCACGGAAGATCCTACCATCGAGTTGCGACAAAAGTTCTATACTAATTAATCAATTGTGAAGAATCCATGGCTTTTTTACTCGTAACATTGATAATTCTTTACTTTTTTAGTATAGTTAATCTTGTGTTCATTTTAGATAGAAAAGGAAGAATTCAATGAAAAATAGAAAAAATTGGCTCGTCGGTTCCGGGCTATTTGCCGTTTTAATGACACTCTCTGGTTGTGTGAGTATGCTAGATGATGGGACCCCTGATCCAACAGGACTCATTTACCGTTTTATGGTTGAGCCTTTAGGTCGCGGATTAACCTTTATTGCAACGGATTGGAATATGGGTTATGGCTGGGCGATTATTGTGATTACGATTATTGTACGGTTAATCATTTTACCTTTAGGGATTAACCAATCGTATAAATCAATGGTTCAAGCTGAAAAAATGCAGTACATTAAACCTCAAATCGATATTGCTCAAGCAAATGCAAAAAAAGCAGTCACTCGTGAAGAACAAATGCAAGCTCAATTAGAAATGCAAAATGTGTATAAAGAAAATGGGCTAAGTATGTTTGGTGGGATTGGATGTTTACCATTACTCTTACAAATGCCTGTCTTTACCGCTCTTTTTTATACCGCTCGTTATACACCTGGGATTGATCAAACGAGTTTTTACGGAATTTCTTTAGGCGAAAGCAGCATCATCCTCGTTGCGATTGCTGGTTTAGCTTACGCGCTTCAAGGATACCTTTCATTAATTGGCGTTCCTGAAGAACAAAAGAAAACAATGCGTAGTATGTTAATTGTTTCGCCCTTAATGATCGTCATGATGTCTTTCTCCTCTCCTGCCGGTGTAACATTATACTGGGTAGTCGGAGGGATTATTGGATGTGTTCAAACATTCATTACAAATGTATTAATGAAACCTCGTATTAGACGTTCGATTGAAGAAGAGATGAAGAAAAATCCACCAAAAGTCGTTGTAACACCAAGAAAAGAAGCGACACCTGTCAAAGAAACAAAAGCTCCAGCTAAAAAACTGAACGCGACAAACACTAATAGTGGCGGTCGTAATGCAGGAAAACAACAACGGAAATCGCCCTTATAAAACAAGCGATTAAATGATAAAAGAAGCCAGCTCCCATAAAAGGAACTGGCTTCTTTTTTTAGTTGAATGAACAACTTTTGTGCCAATCAATTGAAGGCATTCATCGCCCAAAATGAGCGCGAGTAGCTTAAGAACTCAGCAATTATTTGTAAAAATATACGACTCGTTCAAGAGCTGCTTGCTTATTTCGTCATTAAATGATCTAAACTTGCAATCACAAGAGCCATGCGAGAAATTTGTTGCAATTGATTTAAACGGTTATTACGAATACGATCATCGTCAACCATGACCATCGTTTCGGCAAAATACGCTTCAATCAATGGACGTAGCTGGATTAAAGCCTCATAATTTTGTGCCATCGTACGCGTCGAAAATTGTGATTCGACTTCACTTACAGCATCAAACAACGCTCTTTCAGCATCATTTTCAAACAAGCTAGGATCAACTTCTAGCGTGTCATTGGTTGCTTTTTCCGCTAAATGAATAACTCGCGTCAAGGCTTCCACCGATACTTTGAATTCTGGATCGTCTAGATGAGCTTTCAAAATTTCAGCAGCATCAAATAGTTGTGATAAATCCGGTTGTTGTGACGCAATCACGGCTTCGATCACATCATGGCGAATCTCTTTAGTCACTAAGAATTGTTTGAGACGCGCATGAATAAAGGCTGTCATTTCTTGCTGTTTCGACTCTAGAGCTAAGCCATAACGAATTGGATCTTCATTAATGACGGTAACCATTTCCGCTTGTAATGCAGCTAACGGGAACTGCCATTTCTTTTGTTCTAAGATGCGAACAATACCATAACTTTGACGACGTAATGCGTAAGGATCGTTTGAACCACTTGGAATCATACCGACGGAAAAGAACGTCAACAAACTATCGAATTTATCCGCGATCGCTAACACCGCACCGATATTAGATGTCGGTAAGTCTCCTTCACTTGAAATTGGTAAGTAATGTTCTCTGACTGCACGAGCAACTGCTGGCTTTTCTCCTTGTAATAAGGCATATTTCTCTCCCATAATTCCTTGTAATTCAGGGAATTCGCCAACCATGTTCGTTACTAAATCAAACTTATAGATTTCACTAGCCCTTTGTAAGTCAGCTAATTCTTCCGATGTTAATCCGAATTGTTTGCCTAAAATTTGGGCAATCATTTGTACCCGATTCATTTTTTCTTCCATCGAACCAATTTTCTTATGGAACGTCACTTGTTTTAATTTTTCTAAACACTGTGCAATCGATAGTTTTTGATCTTCTTGATAGAAAAAGGCAGCATCTTCTAACCGTGCAACTAAGACTTTTTCATTGCCTTTAATCACATTTTCAATCGCATGGTGATTTCCATTACGAACCGAGATAAAGTGCGGCAATAAATTCTTTTCTTGATCACGCACGTCAAAATAACGTTGATGTTCCTTCATTGAAGTAACGAGCACTTCTTCTGGCACACTTAAATATTTTTCATCATAGTTTCCGACAAAAGCTGTTGGATACTCAACTAAATTGGTGACTTCATCAAGCAAGTTGGAATCAAAATCAATGGACCACTGATTCGCATCCGCAATTTCTTGGATTTGATCGACAATCATTTGTTGACGGCGCTTAGCATCCGCAATCACAAAAACGTCACTTAATTTCTCTAAATAGTCAGCCGCTTTGGCAATGGTAACTTCATGTCCTAAGAAGCGATGACCACGAGACGTACGACCGGTTGGAACGTCTAAAAACTCAAAAGGAATGACTTCATCATCAAGTAAAGCTACGATCCAGTGTACGGGACGGATATACTCAAAATCATACTTTCCCCAGTGCATGGTTACTGGGAAAGTAAGACTCATCATGACTTCTTTTAATCCTGTTAGAACTTCAAAAGCTGGTTTTCCTTTTGAATATTTTGTGACATGGACATATTCGACGCCTTTAAGCTCTTTGAAGTAAATATCATCCGTCGTTAACCCTTGACCACGCACGAATCCTTGTGCTGCTTTTGACCATTCTCCTTGGGCATCAAGCGCAATTTTTTTCGCTGGTCCTTTGATTTCTTCTTCGGTATCTGCTTGTTTATCTGCTAAATCTTGAACGAATACCGCGAGGCGTCGAGGAGTAGAATAAGCCGTAATCGCCTCAAATGTTAGGGAATGATCAATTAAAAAACGTTCGACTTTTTGTCTTAATTGCTCCATGCTCGGTCCGACTACATGCGCAGGCATTTCTTCTAATCCTATTTCAAATAATAAGTCTTTTTTCATCTTATTTCTCCTCCTCTAACCATTTTTGTGCTTCTTCAGGGCTTAGTAGGGGGTAACCTAATTTCGCTCTTTCTTCTACGAAAATTTTAGCAATTTCTCGTGATAGATTCCGAATACGCGCTAAATATCCGGCACGTTCAGTCACCGAAACAGCTCCTCTTGCATCAAGTAAATTAAAATTATGACTACATTTTAAGATGTAATCATAGGCTGGATGCACTAAGTTCTCTGCAATACAACGTTTTGCTTCTTCTTCAAATTTATTGAAATTATCTAAAAGCATCGCTTGATCACTCACTTCAAAGGAATATTTGGAATGTTCGTACTCCGCTTGTTTGAAAATTTCGCCATATTTCACGCCTTTTGTCCACTCTAGGTCATAAACACTTTCGACTTCTTGGATATAAGAAGCTAACCGCTCTAGCCCATAAGTGATTTCAGCCGTAACAGGCTTACATGCTAAGCTACCAACTTGTTGGAAATACGTAAATTGCGTAATTTCCATACCATTTAACCAGACTTCCCAACCAAGACCCGCACACCCCATCGATGGGTTCTCCCAGTTATCTTCGACAAAGCGAATGTCATGTTCAAGAGGATCAATTCCAAGTAATTGTAAACTTTCTAAATAAAGTTCTTGAATATTTTCCGGTGATGGTTTCATCACAACTTGAAATTGGTGATGTTGGTACAAACGGTTAGGATTTTCCCCGTAACGACCATCAGCAGGACGGCGTGACGGCTCTACGTAAGCCGCGTTCCAAGGTTCTGGGCCAATCGCTCTTAAAAACGTATAAGGGCTCATTGTACCCGCTCCTTTTTCGGTATCATAGGCTTGCATTAACATACAACCATTACTCGACCAAAAGTTTTGTAAGGTCATAATCATTTCTTGAACCGTTAATTTTTCTGTCATCTTATTTCCTCCCAATTTTTTCATGCTGATTGATCATCCAGTCAATAAAAAAGTCCCTATACTTGCCCAAATAGACAAGTATAGGGACGAATAAGTTCGCGGTTCCACCCTACTTCCGATAAAAATCGGCAGCTTTTATTCACTGTGCTCTCACTCGCCTCAAATAAAGTTATCGACTATTTGGCTCTCACTCACCCAAACTCGCTATAAGGATAATTCTTTATTTTTTTAATGATCAATGCACGATTCAGTTACTAACTATCATAATTCTTTTGCCCGTACTTTGTCAATCATTTTCCTGCTTTTCCTGCGTTTGCGCATCTCTTTGCATAATTTGGCCCCATTCATTCATTTGCTCAATAAATTTTTTGCTTTTTAAATGAATCCCCACATATTCTTCATAAAGCTGATCGATAATTTGACGAATCAATTGCTTCGTTTCTTTCTTTAATTTAATCGATTGAATATCTTGATAAGAAATTTGGGAAAATTGACGGATGAGATGTATGGCTAGAGGATCTGCGCCGTAGCGACGTCGATCTTCTGAAAAATGCCGTTCGCACAGGATTCCGTGATATTTAGGTGAAAAATCAAATTTCCCCCTCGTCTCGCTACATATTTGACAAGAATGCCAGTTAAATGCGGTACCAAAACGTTGCAAAATTTGAATTTCAAAAATATTCGTAATAATTTCTGGATCCTTGCCATCTTCCAAATGATCCAGTGCTTGTTCTAAAAAAGTATATAAATTTGGATCATAGACGCGGTCTTCAATGGCTGCATCGCATAAATTTAAAAGATAAGTCGCATAAGCCGCGATAAATATATCTTTTTGAATCATTAAATACGGCGATACATACTTGGCCCCATTTAAAAACGAAAGTCCCTCTTCATTGAATCGTCCCATGTAAGTTGCTTTAGTGTATGGCATGATGGCAGGGGTTAAGGGATTATTTTTTCGATGAGCCCCTTTAACAAAAAACATTAGCTTGCCGGAAGACTCTGTAAAAATTTTAACTAATTTGTCTTTTTCTTTATAATCTTTCGTAAATAAGATGATTCCTTTCGATTCTACGACATTTTTCAATCGTGACGTCGCTCCTTTCTACAATCATTGAGGTCCTAAACGAAAAACGAGACAATCATACTTGTCTCGTTTCTTTTTAATAGTCCTCTTCGCGGTAACCAAAATCAGTTAAATGCGTCTTCTTGTCGCGCCAATCTTTTTGCACTTTAACCCATAGCTCGAGATAGACTTTACTGCCTAGTAAGTTTTCAATATCAAGACGGGCTTTGGTGCCGATTAGTTTCAGCATTTTTCCACCTTTTCCGATAATGATCCCTTTTTGGCTATCTCGTTCCACAATAATCGTTGCTTGAATTTCGATTTTATTATTTTCGTTGCGTTTCATTGATTCAATCGTGACCGCAACAGAGTGAGGCACTTCATCTCTCGTAAAGAACAATACTTTTTCTCGAATTAATTCTGAGACAATAAAACGTTCCGGATGGTCGGTTACTTGATCTTCCGGGAAATATTGCGGACCTTCGGGCATTTGAGCAACTAATGTTTCCATCAAGCGTTCAAAGTTATTGCCTTCAGTAGCAGAGATTGGAACGATTTCTGCAAAATCCATTTGTTTCGAATAGTCATCAATAATTTCTAAAAGTTCATCTGGATGAATCGTATCAATTTTATTAATAACGAGATAAACAGGAACGGAACTTTGTTTCAAACGCTCAATGATTAAATCATCGCCTCGGCCGCGCTTCATATCTGCACTGACCATAAACATCACGATATCCACTTCGCGCATAGCGCTATAAGCAGTCGCTACCATAAAATCGCCAAGACGATGTTTCGGTTTATGGATTCCTGGTGTATCGATGAACACGATTTGCGCTTCATCTGTTGTATAAACGCCTTGAATTTTATTACGAGTCGTCTGTGATTTATCACTCATAATCGCAATTTTTTGACCGACAATCCGATTTAATAAAGTCGATTTCCCAACGTTAGGGCGACCAACGATGGCTACAAATCCTGATTTATAATTTGACATAATTGTACCTCTTTCTTAAAATATCCATTGATAAATTTTTGGTAAAAAAATGAACATACCGACAATGATTGCAAAGCAAGCGGTCAGTAATACTGCCCCGGCTGCCATGTCTTTGATTTTTTTCCCAATTGAATGAAAGTGAAAATCAGTGACCATGTCGACAACATTCTCAAAAGCAGTATTGATCATTTCCATCACTAACACTAAAAAAATACTAAGTAATAGCCAAAGCCACTCCCAACGATTTAAGCGGAAAATGATTCCTGCAATAATTGTAAGGATTCCTGCTATCGTGTGTGTGCGCATGTTTCGTTCTTCGCGATAGACCGTTTTAATTCCTGTCAAAGCAAATTCAAACGAGCGAATAAAATGTTTGTTTTTACCAATCTCCTCTTGCTTATCTTTGTAGTCCATAAGCATCCAAGATTTCCTTTTGTAATCCAAACATCTCTGCTTCTTCATCCGGTGTCAAATGATCATAACCATTTAAATGTAAAAAACCATGAACCGCTAAAAAACCTAATTCTCGCTCATAGCGATGCCCGTATTCATTCGCTTGCTCTTTCGCTTTATCAATCGAAATCATAATGTCACCGAGAATTTTAGGGAAATCAACGGCATCTGGAAAATCATCTGGAAAAACAATCGCCATTTCCTCTTCACCTGTTTCTTCAAAAGCAAAACTAATCACGTCAGTCGGGACATCCTTCTGACGGTAGACTCGATTAATTTCTTGGATGGCGTCATTATTCATAAATGTCACAGACATCTCTGTTTCTTCTGGCAGATTTAAGAAGTCTGCTGCAAATTGTAATAAAGAATCGACTTCTTTTTGTTGCGCGGGTGGGACTTGGTTCGTCTCATCAATAAAGTTAATTTCCATTTCGATCTCTTCTTTCTTGTTCTTGTTTCATTTCTTCTGCTTCTGATTTCATTTTAGGATACTTGATGCGGGAGTGGAATGTACTGCATAACCCATTCACTAAAGATTGTTGAATGATTTTAATTTCTTTCATCGTTAAGCCAGAATCATCTAGCTGACCATCCAGTAAGCGATCATGAATTAAATTTGTCACAAATTCATTAATTTTTTCGTTCGTTGGATGATCCATTGCACGCACTGCAGCTTCACAACTATCCGCAATACTCACAACAGCTGCTTCTTTCGTTTGAGGAATCGGACCAGGATAACGATACTCTTGTTCAGAAATATCAGGATTGCGTTCTTTTGCTTTATAGTAAAAGAACTTCATCAGTGTCGTCCCATGATGCTGACGACAAATATCAATTACCATTTGCGGCATCTTATTTTGTTCCAACACAACGGCTCCATCGATGACATGTCCGAAAATAATTTGTTTACTATCACTTGGCAGTAAAAAATTATGCGGGTTCTCTGCCCCTGGCGGTAAATTTTCGACGAAAAAGTTCGCGTGTTTCAGTTTTCCAATATCATGATAATAACAGGCTACGCGCGTTAAGAGCGATTGCCCACCGATTTCTGCTACAGCATTCGCACTTAAATTGGCGACCATCATACTATGATGATACGTACCTGGTGCTTCTTCTAATAGTTGCTTTAATAAAGGATGGTTCGGATTGCTTAATTCATTCAACACAATCATACTATTATCGGTAATTAATAGCTCAATATAGGGATGTAACCCGATCGTTAGAATTAAAGAAAGAATTCCTCCCACTAAACTTGTCGCAAGATTCATCCATGAACGACTATCGGTAAAACTCATTCCTTGATAAATGACTAAAATAACGTTCATCCAGAATGGAAATAACATTAGCCAAACAATCGCAGCGAATCCTTGTTCAGAAATTCGTTTTCGTTTTAATAAAGTTCCCATTAAACCAGAAAACAAATAAGATAATAAGATAATATTCAAGAAATTGGTGCCAATTGAATCGTAGAAAATAAAAGTTGCCAAGATAACTTGGAATAACGCGGCTAGCACACCAGTCCTTCGACTAATAAAAACGGTTAATATCAAAGGCACAAATGCTGCTGGGAAAAGGAGCGGCATATACTGGGTGTTGTTCATTTGAAACAGTTGAAGGAACTTCATGACAACGATGCTAAAAGACATCATCGCTGTATAAAAAATAACAGCAATAAAGCGTGTCGTATTGGGTTGAATCTGTTTTAGAAAATACAATAAGACGAGCACTTGTAACACGTTTGATAAGATCATCGAGACTAGCGGGAAAATACTCGTACTTTGTTTCGTCATTCCCAGTAAATTTAATTTTTCAATCATATTAGCATCGATTTGAGAACCTTCTCGTACGATGACTTCCCCTTGAAAAATCATTACCGGTTGCACGGATTCTTTCGCAGCTTGCATGAGCTCTTCCGTCCGTTTTTCATTTAAGACAGAATTTACAACAATTCCTTGGTTAATTAAATAGCGAATCGCTTGTGCTTGGTCATTTGAAACATTTAAAAAAGAGATTTTGTCGTTCGCATTTTGTTTGATATCTTCTAGATTACTCGCTCGAACTTGTTGACCCATCTGCTCATTCATGATGGCCAATGTTTGTGTCTCGACCTCTTCTATCTCTGTATTGGTCATCGAAAAAATGAGTTCATAGAAAGGGTTCGGTATTTTTTGATAAAATGTCAAATCATCTGAGTCCACTTGTTCGAATCGTTTTTTTAATAAAGCAATTTGTTCGTCAATCGTAACGGCCTGAAAGGTCTCATTTTCTTTAACCGCTTTTTGTCTTGATTCATTTTCAAGTGCTGCTTCTGTCTTTACTTCGCCAATCAGACTAAAAAGCGTTTTGAGTAACTGCTCTTGACGTTTCACTAAATCTTCATCATAAGTATATTCTGGGGTGACCGATTCTGCAGCAAGTTGTCTTTTTTGTTCAGTAGCTTGGGTATTTTCGATCGTTTTATTCGCTCGAATACTTTTTTCAGCTACTTGTCCTTCTTTATAATCGACCGCTCGTTGTTGAACGTTAGGAAAGATCAGAAGAGAAGAAAATAAAAAGAAAAGGACTAAAACAAAAGGGATCAGAAACTTTCCTAATTTTTCATATATTTTAATTAAAGGTTGAATAATCATGGCACTCCCCCTCTTTCACAGATTATTTATCGTTTCCTTCGTCGTAAGCTCGAATAATTTGAGCGACTACAGGATGACGAACCACGTCATTAGCATCGAAGGCAACAAAAGAAATCGCCCGAACTTTTTCCAGGGTTTTTTCAGCATGAACAAGGCCACTGGTCACCCCTTTTGGTAAATCAATTTGGCTCGTATCGCCATTGACAATCATTTTAGAATTAAAGCCTAGGCGTGTTAAAAACATCTTCATTTGCGCGACAGTTGTATTTTGTGCCTCATCTAGGATAACAAAGGCATCTTCCAGTGTGCGACCTCTCATGTAGGCTAGCGGGGCAATTTCGATCACGCCACGTTCCATTAAGCGATTCGTATGCTCCATACCAAAAACTTGATACAAAGCGTCGTAAACCGGTCTTAAATAAGGATCAACTTTTTCTTTTAAGTCACCTGGTAAAAAGCCGAGATTTTCGCCAGCTTCCACAGCCGGACGTGTTAAAATAATTTTTTGGACTTCCCCTTTTTTCAAGGCACGAATCGCCAGTACAACCGCTAGAAATGTTTTTCCTGTTCCGGCTGGTCCAATGCCAAAGACAACATCGTGTTTTTCAATCGCGCGAATATATTTTTTTTGACCGACATTTTTGGCACGAATGGGTTTTCCGTGGCGATCTTTCAGAATTTCTTCCTCATACATCGCGACAAAATCAGTCATCGTGCCTTTTTCAGCCATCTTGATTGCCGTTACCACATCAGGTGAACTCACCGGAATACCACGATGAATCAGTTCTTGTAAACTTTTAATAATGAGAGACGCTTTTTCAGCATTGCTAGGAGCCCCTTGAATTTGGATCATTTGTCCTCTTGTCCGGATGATGACTTGTATTGCTTCTTCAATGATTTTTATATGTTTATCATGGGCACCTAGTAGTAAATGTGCATCATCATGCTCTGACAACTGGATATCAATGGTGATTTGTTCTTCTGCCAAAAAAATCGCTCCTTCTTCTAAAACATTCTACCCTATGATACCATATTCTTCGAAAAAGAAGAATTGCTTGACGAAAGAAAACTAGACAAAACATCCGCGACTAAAGTGGCTTGTCCGCTTGCATCCCTAAAGGGTCAAATCCTATTCTCACTTCTCTTTGAAAAAGAAGCCATAAAAAAAGTCGTAGGAGAGTTTCCTACGACTTTTTGTGGTTACAGGTTATTTAATTGTTCTTTTACGATTTCATTTACTAAGTTTCCATCGGCTTTGCCTTTTACTTGTGGCATTACCTTGCCCATCACTTGCCCAAAAGCTTGTGTGGAAGTCACTCCTGTATCTTCAATCACCGACGCAACAATTTGACGAATTTCTTCTTCCGTTAATTGTGTCGGTAAGTATTTTTCAACAATTGCGATTTCTGCTACCACTTTTTCGACCAAATCATCACGATTGGCTTTTTCGAATTCAGCTAATGAATCACGACGTTGCTTCATCTCACGAGACAACAGCGTCAATTCTTCATCGGCAGTTAATTCTCTACCAAGTTTAATTTGTTCATTTTGCAACGACGCTTTAATCATGCGAATCACCTGCAAAACAGTTTTCTCTTTTGCCTTCATCGCTAACTTCAAGTCATCGTTCAATCTGCTGAGTAGTGACACACTACCAACTCCAATTCTTTGCTTCTAGAAAACTAGAAATTAGAATTTTTTACGTTTTCTAGCAGCTTCAGATTTTTTCTTACGTTTCACGCTTGGTTTCTCATAAAACTCACGTTTACGTGATTCTTGTAATGTACCTGCTTTTGAAACGGAACGTTTGAAGCGACGAAGAGCATCATCAAGAGACTCGTTTTTGCGAACGACTGTTTTTGACATGTTAATCCCTCCCTCCGAGCTTAAAAAGTAACCGTTTTTGTGAATGTCAAAAAATCTAACGCTCACAATACTGTCCTTTGAAAATTATAGCGAAGCCTTGAAATAGTGTCAAGCTGTTCTGGCGAAATCTTCTATCTTTTTTTAAAATAACAACAATAAATCGTCTATTTCCTAATTTATCTCGCTGTTCTCTCTTCTTTTTAATGGCAAGCTTCACATTTACCAAATATTTCAAACCGATGATCTTCAATTAAACAACCAGGCAACTGTTCTTGAATGAGATCCATCGGGCAAAAATTAATTTCTTTTGTGCTACCACAAACGGTACAAATAAAATGATGATGGTGATGATCGGAACCAGGTGCTGAGCAATGGAAACGAAAATGCATTTCACTATTTAATTCCGTTTCTTCCAAAATGCCGATTTCAGAGAATTCATGTAAATTACGATAAACGGTATCTTGACTTAAACGAGAAGATTCCTTCAACAAATTTAAATGCACTTCTTTTGCTGAAACATACCGGTTGGATTGTGCTAAATAATGAAGCATCTTCTCGCGCGTTTGTGTATGTTTTTTACCGCTATCTTTTAAAATTTGAAGTGCATGTTTGACAGATAATTGATTTCCCACTAACTTCCCCTCCTAACGCCAAAATCCATGCGAATAGTTCATCGACTGTATGGTATAATAAGAGTGACTAAATTGCAAGTGAGGGATGCTTATGACTGAAAAAAACAAGAAAGAACCATTATATTTTTTTATCATTTCTGATTCTGCCGGAGAAACTGCCTCAAAGTTAGCCCAAGCGACGATGGCCCAATATCCAACGGTTGAGTTTGAAATTTTCCGCCGCACATTTATCACTACCAAAGAAGCCTTAATTAAAGCGTTAACCGATGCTAAAAAATGTGACGCCATCATCTTACATACGTTAATCAACGAAGAATTAGTTGCCTTGGCTGATCATTTTTGTGAAGCAAGTGAATTATTCCATTTTGATGTCTTAACACCACCCGTTCTTGAAGTTCAGCGACGGACCGGCGTGATTCCATCTAGAGAACCAGGTGCTTTACACCATTTGAACAAAAATTATTTTAAACGAATTAAAGCGATGGAATTTGCCGTGAAATATGATGACGGCAAAGATCCAAGAGGTTTTTTAGAAGCCGATATTGTTTTACTCGGTGTCTCGCGAACTTCTAAAACACCACTTAGCTTATTTTTAGCCAACAAAAATCTAAAAGTAGCCAATTTACCTATTGTGCCACAAGCACACATTCCGAAACAATTATGGGAAATCGATCCTAAAAAAATTGTTGGTTTGACGAACGACCCTGAGATTCTAAACGGTATTCGTAAAGAACGCATGATTGCTTACGGATTGAATCCCGATACTGCTTATTCAGATTTGGATAAAATTAAAACAGAGTTAACCTTTGCCAATGAACTGTACGAAAAGCTCGGCTGTATTATTATCAATGTCGCTAGCTTATCGATCGAAGAAACGGCATCAATGATTTTAAATGCACTCAATTTAGAAGACCATAGCTACTATATTACCGAAGATAACGAAGCGTAATACAGATACAAACGTACTCTTCAACAGTAATCGTTATACAGCCTAAAAACACCCCTAAAAGTTAGATTTTTGGTCTAACTTTTAGGGGTGTTTTCATTGGTATTTAAAAAACTTGGATCCCTTCACGATCAATCGATAATGTTTCGATTCGCGCCGTAGAATCTAAAGCTTTCAATAACTGAACCATGCGTTCAGTCTTCGCTTCAGGACACAAGACAATCACTGTCGGACCTGCTCCACTTAAATAACAACCATACGCTTCTTCATCGTTGCATATTTGACGAATACTCGCTAAATGCAGAACTAACTTTTGACGGTATTTTTCGTGCCATCGATCTTCTTGCATCATTTTTCCAGCAAGAGGGAGATTCCCACTAATCACAGCCGCAATCATCACATTTGCGATTCCACTAGCTTCGACTGCTTCTTTATAAGAAAAAGAAGTCGGCAGCACTTCACGACTGGCAGAAGTCAGTAGTTCTTTATTTGGGATAAAAGCAATAATGTCACATTCTGGGAAGTAATGCTTCACATGACTGACACTATCTTGTCGACGATCTGGAAAATAGCACGCGACCGCAAAGTCCCCACAAATCGCAGGCGCAACATTATCGGGATGGCCTTCTATTTTTGTCGCAATTTCTATTTTTTCTTTAGGTGATAAATTTAATTGATTCAAACGATTCGCTAATTCAATTCCTGCGACAATAACCGAAGAGCTGCTGCCTAAACCACGGGCTAACGGGATATTAGAACTCATCTTAATTTTATGTGGTTGCATTGTTGGCGCCAGACTAAGGGCTGTTGTAATCATTAAATTCGACGCATCTGTCGGTACATCGTCTCCTAAATCGTGGAGAATTTCCCATTGTTCTTGCGCTTCTAAAACTTCAATAAAAAGATATAAGGACAAGGCGATGCCGCAAGAATCAAAGCCTGGACCGAGATTCGCACTGGTAGCTGGTACTCTAATTTTCATCGATTTCCCCCATTATCCGAAGTACACTTTGTACTTCACCGAATTGTGCCACAAAAGATAATTGTTCTTGCAATTGTTCTTCGGTCACGGTTTTAAGTAATAAGATGAGGCGATCCGTTTCCTCAATTTTAGAAAAAGCAATTGCTTGTTTTTGGTCGTCTAAATATGCATTCACTTTGTCTTGTGACGCCATCGTTTCTGCTAAATGGACACTGAGATAGTAATGATTAACAATCGTTTCTTTTGGTGCCAACGGAAGCTCTTCTTTTAATTCATTAAATGGTGGATACAATTGAGCTCCTTGAGATTGCTTGGCAATTTCGATTAAATCTGCCAGGACACTAGTGGCAGTTGGTAAAGCCCCCGCCCCTGGGCCGTAAAGCATGGATTTCCCAATCCCTCGGCTTTCAATATAGACCCCATTATTTTCGTTTTTAACGGTAGCTAATGGATGCTCTTTCGGTAACAAGACCGGTCCGACTGAAGCTGAGATACCAGCAGAAGTTTGCTTGACCTCTCCCACTAACTTCACTTCATAACCAAGTGATTGCGCACTAAAAATATCTGCTAAGTCTAAGCGACGAATCCCTTCGATTGATAAATCATTGATCGTTAAGCTTTTTCCAAAGGCAAACGCGCCTAAAATAATCATTTTATAGGCAGCATCGATCCCATCCACATCGTTTGTTGGATCTGATTCAGCAAAACCTAGTGCTTGTGCTTTCGCTAAAGCAGTGGCATAATCCATTTTTTCTTCAACCATCTTTGTTAACATATAATTCGTTGTACCATTCACAATTCCTTGAATACTCGTAATGTGATCTGCCATGTAGCTAGTCGCTAAACTCCGTAAAATCGGGATGCCTCCTGCCACGCTAGCTTCATAATAAAACCCGACGTGGTGATCTTTTGCGACTTGAATTAATTCCTCTCCATGTTGTGCAATTAAATCTTTATTCGCTGTCACCACATGTTTTTTGTTCCTTAATGCAGCTAAAATATAGTCTTTGGCTGGTGAAATACGACCAATCAATTCGATGACAATATCAATCGTTGGATCTTCTGTGATTTCTTTTAAATCCGTTACTAATTCAAAGCCATGTTCTGCTGCTAGTGCTTGTTTTTCAGCTTTGTCCAAGACCAGGACTTTTGATAAATTCAACGTGACTCCGGTTTGTTTTTCGATTTTATGCTTTTGAATTGCGAGCATTTCTACCACACCCGTTGCGACGACGCCTAACCCTAATAGGCCAATATTCATTTCTGTTTTCATATGCTCCCCTATTCTTAAAAAATTATTAGAAAAAATTATCATTTTTTAATGTTTACTCTTAATATATCAAAAACCGCCACAAAAAAAAAGAGAAGAATTGTCTTCCTCCTCTTTTTTCACAAATTAGTGACGAATATGTTCGAGGGTTTCTTCTAAAATATCAAAAACATGCTGATCATCTAAGCGATAAAAAACCGTCTTTCCTTCACGACGAGCCTTCACCATTCGATTGTCTTTTAATAATTTCAGTTGATGAGATACGGCCGATTGCTCCATTTGGACTACTTCAGCAATTGACGTCACATTTCGTTCACCTTGCTCCAAGGTCAATAAAATTTTCAGACGTGTCGCATCACTCAAAAGTTTAAATATCCGGCTGACTTTCTCGATTTCTTGAAGCGTCGGTAACTCTTGCATCCTACACCTCCGTGATTAATCTCTTTATTTTTACTTTTTTGAAAACCACTAACCAACGATTTCGTTAATCGCTGCTTCGAGGGCCTCAATTTTTTCATCCGCAGCTACTTGTGAGTCCGCTTTGACACCAATGTAAAACTTCATTTTTGGTTCTGTTCCAGATGGTCGTACCGCAATCCAACTATCATCCGCTAAGACATATTTTAAAACATCTGACGGTGGCGTTGTTAGCATTTCAACTGTTCCATCTTCAAACGTTTTCGTTAAGTGTTTGAAATCTTCTGTTTGAATGACTTTTACATCGGCAAAATGCGTTGGTGCTTTTTCTCGGAACGTCTGCATCAAGGCTGCAATTTGAGCTGAACCTTCTTGCCCACTCATTGTCACTGAAATCGTCTTTTCAGAGAAATAACCATACGTATCAAAAATCATTTGTAACGCATCATACAATGTTTTGCCTTGTTTTTTATAATAAGCGGCAACTTCAGCAAATAAAACTAAAGCTTGAATCGCATCTTTGTCCCGTACAAAAGGTTTTACTAGATAGCCATAACTCTCTTCAAAACCAAACATAAACGTATGAGAGTGATCGGTTTCAAATTGTTGAATTTTTTCAGCAATGAACTTAAAGCCTGTAAGCACATTCATCATTTCTACGCCATAGCTATTGGCAATCGCGGTAGGGAGTTCACTTGAAACAATCGATTTTAAGACAACCGCGTTTTTCGGTAAGGTTTTTGCTGCTTGATGGGCCTCTAAAATATAGTGGATCAAAATCGCGCCAATTTGATTTCCTGACAACACTTGATATTCACCATTTGGCAAACGAATCGCCGCACCTAAACGGTCAGCATCTGGATCGGTCGCAATGAGTAAATCTGCCCCTTCTTTTTCTCCTAGGGCAATCGCATACTCAAAAGCGGAGTGTTCTTCAGGATTAGGTGATTTTACGGTACTAAAATCTGGATCAGGCTCGCCTTGAGTCGGTTCAATAATAAACTTTTTGAATCCTGCCTGCATTAATGCCCGTTCTCCTAACATTTTTCCAGTTCCATGTAAAGGCGTATAAATCAATTTTAACTCATCACCCATTTCATCAATTAATGGTTGATTAATCGTTACGGATTTAATTTCAGCTAAATAGGCTTGATCGACTGGTTCACCAATAAAATGAATCAATCCTTGTGCTTTTGCTGCTTCTTCAGATAAAACGGCAATGTCTAATGGATTTTCAATTTCACGAACAAACGTGGTTAAGGCCGCAGCATCGGCAGGCGGCATTTGCCCTCCGTCTTCTCCGTAAACTTTATAACCATTGTAATTCGCTGGATTATGCGATGCCGTGATCATAATGCCCGTAAAGGTATTTAAATGACGAACCGCAAATGATAATTCGGGTGTCGGTCTTAAACTCTCAAAGACATACGAAGGAATGCCATGTTGGGCTAACGTACAGGCCGCTTCTAAGGCAAATTCTGGCGATAAGTGACGCGAATCGTAGGCAATTGCAACTCCTCGTTTGCGTGTGTCTTCATCTTGTGTATCAATGAAACGAGCTAGCCCTTCCGTTGCTTGACGGATCGTATAAATGTTCATTCGATTAATACCAGGACCTAAAATACCACGCATTCCTGCCGTTCCAAATTCAAGTGGCGCATAAAAAGCATCTTCTAGTGCATCTGTTTGATCGCTTAACGCGGCCAATTGTTGCGATAACGACTCATCTAAATTTTCATAAGTAGACCATTGTTCGTAAATTTTTCTCCAAGACATAAAAAAACCTCACTTTCAAAATAAGTAGATAAACCAATTATACCATTATTAACTTTAGACTAAAAGAGCTTGTCTTCTTTCTGTTATCATTCTTCTAAACGCTAAAAAAGTGATCAGCCTTCAAAGCTAATCACTTTTTTATTTTAGAAAATAACTGTTATCTATCTATTACTTTTTGAACGATTGTGTCTTTGCTTAGACGGTTGTCTTAAGATCTTTTTGCTCTTCAATAAATTGAAAAACTTGTTGTCCAGCAATACTACCATCGCCGACTGCAGTAGTCACTTGACGTAATTCTTTCTCACGAACATCACCAACCGCATAAACACCCGGAACTGAGGTACGCATTTGCGTATCTGTGATAATCCATCCGTCCTCATTGGTAATTCCTGTATCTTTGAAAGCTTCAGTTAGTGGATCTAACCCTACATAAATAAAGATACCACCTGCTTCTTCTTCATGAGTTTCTTTTGTTCGTACATTTTCAATGATAGCACCCGTCATGCTCATCTTGTTTCCTTTAATTTCTGTGACAACCGAATCCCATAAGAAAGAAATTTTAGGATTCGCAAATGCCCGATCTTGAATGATTTTTTGTGCACGTAATTCATCACGACGGTGAACAATCACAACTTCTGAAGCAAACTGTGTCAGAAACAAAGCCTCTTCGACAGCAGAATCGCCTCCACCTACGACTAATAGTTTGCGATTGCGGAAGAACGCCCCATCACAAACCGCACAATAGGACACACCGCGACCCGCAAATTCTTGCTCGCCTTTGACACCTAATTGACGGTGTTCACAGCCCGTTGCAATAATAACCGTTTTGGTTTGATAAATCTCGCTGTCTGTTTTGACTTCTTTATAGTCGCCACAATCGTTAATCCCTTCTACAATTCCATAGGCATGTTTTGTGCCAAATTTTTCAAGGGGACTATACATTTTTTCGGCTAATTCTGGTCCCATGATTCGGTCAAACCCTGGATAATTTTCAATTTCAGCGGTGTTATTCATTTGGCCACCTGGAGCACCACGTTCGATTAATAAAACTGATAAATTGGATCTTGAAGCGTATAATGCTGCCGTCATTCCTGCCGGTCCCGCACCGATAACTATTACATCTAACATATATTGTATCCCTCCGATATTTTCACTACAATCACTTTATTCTTTTCATTATCCATTGTCTAACAATATGCTCCAATAAAATGAATGGAAGTGGCTGAAAACCCTTGACATTTTATACCTATCTTGTAAAATTGCCAAGACATTACAAATAATAACTATAAGAGAGGAAAAGCAATTTGACAAGCATAAAAAAAATTACGCCATCTGATCGTGAGTTACTCTTTCTCAGCTGGCCGATCTTTGTGGAATTATTTCTCAGAGTCGTCATCGGAAATATTAATGTGTGGATGATTTCCCACTATTCAGAACCTGCTGTCGCTTCCATTGGCGCGGCCAACCAATTATTAAACCTGATGGTATTTGTTTACGGTTTCATTACGATTGGTACCCAGATTATTATTGCTCAATACATTGGGGCCAATAAGTTACGTGACATTAAGCACGTGATTCACACGGCATTATTTGGTTCATTTACAATTGGTATGATTATTAGTATCGTGTTCTTCTTTTTCTCCAAATCTTTACTCACTTTCATGAACTTAAATGAGGAACTAATCCAAATTGGAAATAGTTATTTGCAAATTTTCGGTGGTAGTCTCATTATTTCTGCGCTCTCTGCGGTGATTATTGCCATCTTACGAACACATGGTCATACAAAACCAGCCTTGCTCATTCCAATGACAGCTAGTCTCTTATCGGTAATCGGTAACTATTTTGTACTATATCAACCTTTTGGCTTGCCAAGTTTTGGTGTCAGTGGCCTCGCGTACTCGAGTGTGTTCGGTAATATGATTGGCTTAATCATTTCAGTAGCACTCTTAAAACGCTACATCGGCTTTTCTATTTTCTCTTTCCGCTTCAGAAAAATTTCGTTTCCTATTTTGAAAGCCATTTTGACGTATGGTTTACCCTCGTCAGGAGAAACATTATCTTATCAAGGCGCCCAAGTTGTGGTGACAATGATTGTGGCATCACTGGGTGCTAGTGTGTTAATTGCCAAATCTTATATTAGTGCGATTACCCAATTCGTTTATTTGATTGCTTCAGCTTTAAGTCAAGGGAATCAGATTATGATTGGTCGCGATGTCGGAGCAGGCGAATTTGAGCGTGCGTATAACAGAGGCATGCGAACGACGATCATCGGTGCAAGTGCGTCTTTGATTATTTGTCTGATTACGTTTATCTTTATCGAACCAATCATGGGGATTTTCACAAGCAATCCGGAAGTCATCCATATCGCGAAAGAAGTCTTTTTAGTGGAAATTGTCCTCGAAACCACGCGTTCGATTAATATGATTTTAGTGGGTTCGCTCAATGCAAGTGGCGATGTCAAATTCCCACTCATTTGTAGTTTGCTTGTCTTATGGGTGATTAGTTTACCCTTCTCCTATTCTCTTGCAATTTGGGCAGGATTTGGCTTAGTTGGTGTGTGGATTGCTTATGCGATTGATGAGGCCTTGCGGTCGATTTTAATGATTCGACGGTGGCGCTCCAGAATTTGGGAATCCAAGTCACTCGTGCAACAGACGACCACATTAGATGAAGTTTCCGTTTAAAAAAATGAACGACTTGCTTTTTGTAAGTCGTTTTTTTATCATCTTTTTTTATAATCTTGTATACTTAAAAAAAGGAGATGAATACGATGTCAATTTATCAATTTAATGCTACTCTGGAAACAGGAGAAACTTACTCTCTCGAACAATACAAAGGAAAAGTCATTGTCATTGTCAATACAGCGTCAAAATGTGGTTTAGCCCCTCAATTTAAAGAACTAGAAGCCATCTACCAGACCTATAAGGATCAAGGTCTCGTCATTTTAGGCTTCCCATCGAATCAATTTCATCAAGAACCCGATTCAGGAGAAAAAGCCGCAGAAGCTTGTCGGATGACTTATGGTGTGACGTTCCCAATGCATACACTAACAGTGATTAACGGCAAAGAAGCCGATCCTTTGTTCCTCTACTTAGAAGAACAAGCACCTGGTCTCTTAACGAACGATATCAAATGGAATTTCACAAAATTCTTAATTAATCGTGACGGAGAAGTCGTTGAGCGTTTCGCTCCAAAAACAAGTCCAAAAGAAATGATTGATCCTATCGAAAAAGCATTAGGCTAACAAAAAGACAACGACCTCAAAGTCGTTGTCTTTTTTGTTGCACTAATTTAAAGGTGTTTCGTGAAAATTAGACGTCACTACTTTGCAGTTGATACATCGCCGAATATAAGCCGTCGAACTGAACTAATTCGTCGTGATTTCCGCGTTCGATAATCTTCCCTTTATCTAAGACTAAAATTAAATTCGCATCACGGATCGTCGACAAGCGATGCGCAATGGCAATCGTTGTCCGGCCTTGTCGCATATTCGTCAAGCCTTGTTGAATCAGACTCTCTGTCTCGGTATCAATATTGGCCGTCGCTTCATCCAAAACTAAAATCTTAGGTTTCGTCACCATTGTTCGTGCAAACGAAATTAATTGTCGTTGCCCACTCGAATAACTCGCACCACGCTCGATCACTTTTGAATAATAAGTATCTGGTAAGCTTTCAATAAAGCGATCTGCTTGGACAAATTTTGCCGCTTGAACGACTTCTTCATCCGTAATCTCTTTATTCAACAAGCGGATATTATCCGCGACATTCCCATAAAACATAAAGGCATCTTGTAAAACCAAACCCATTTTTTGTCTTAATTCTTCCAAAGAAAAATCACGAATATCTTGGTCGTCTATTAAAATTTGACCTTCTCCAAATTCATAAAAACGCATTAAGATGTTAATAATCGAACTTTTACCACTCCCGGTATGCCCGACTAACGCCACCGTTTCTCCGGGATTTGCGATAAACGAAATATTTTCTAACACATTCACCTTTCCATCATAAGAAAACGTCACATTTCGAAATTCAATTTTTCCTTCGATGATTTTCGCATGGGCGTTGTCTTTTTGTTGGGGCGTGTACTCTGTCTCATCAATAATTCGCAACACACGACTACCCGCTACGATTCCATCCGTAAACGTACTTAAAAAGTCCATCATTTGTGTCATAGGATTAAAAAATGTTTGAACGTAGGTTGTAAAGGCAAAGATTAACCCGACTTCAACGGGTGATTGCATGGCGTTGAACCCAAAAGCCGTTAAGACGACCGCTAAAGCAAATGTATAAAGTAGACTGATAATTGGGCCCAATAAGAGGGAGTTCATCTTAATCATCGCGTATCGGGTAGCTAAGTACTCGTCATTCGTCTCTTCGAATTCTTTCATAAATCGTCTTTCTTGTCGGAATTGTTGAATAATTTGCATACCTGAAATCGATTCATTCAATTTTGTATTTAATTGACTTAATTTCTCACGCATTTGGCGATAAACACGGGAACTAAAACTTTGATAATACCAAATCACAAACCCGAGAATTGGCAAGAAAGCTAAGATTAGTAGGGCAATTTTTTGATTAATTTGAAACATCGCAATAAACGATGATACGACCGCAAAAATCCCGGTTAACACGGTTAAGAAAACGTGCCAAAATTCAAATAAGGTTTCCGTGTCGTTAGAAACTCTTGAGACAACGGATCCTGCCGGCGTTTGATCAAAATAACGCATCCCGAGGGTATGTAATTTTTCAAATAATTTGACACGAATATGTTGATAACTTTGGAGTGACGCATTGGAGTATAAAAACCATTGAAAGAACCAAATGACAGCTTTCAAAATCGTCCCTAATAAATATAGCATCGCAAAAAACAAAATAATTTGTAACGTTGCACTTTGGGTCGTTAAATAGCGATCAATCAACGTTTGCAAAATTCTTGGCATTAAAACATTAATTGTCGCTAAAACAAGTGCAAAACCAATAGCGATGATAAACGTCATTTTAAACGGTTTCGCATAAGCAAACAAGCGTTTAATCACGACAAGTTGTTCTTTAAAGGGCATTGATTTTGCCCATTCGGATTGCTTTTTTTCCATCATTCTTCTCCCCCTTCAATTTTAGCTTCTAACTGTTGTTTTTCCCACATTTTTTGATACCAACCACCTGTTGTGATTAACGCTTCATGAACACCACGCTCGACGATTCTTCCTTCATCTAAGACAATAATCTCTTGCGCGTGCATGACACTACTCAATCGATGAGCAGCAATAATCGTTGTTTTGTTTTGACGATACGCTTTTAAATTAGAAAGAATGATTTCTTCCGTTTTCGCATCGACGGCCGACAGGGCATCATCTAAAATCAATAATTCAGGATTCGTAATTAAGGCACGGGCAATTGAAATGCGCTGCTTTTGTCCGCCTGATAGGGACACACCACGCTCTCCGACTAATGTATCATATCCTTGCGAGAAGGCTTCGATATCCGAATGAATGCCTGCTAATTCAGCCGCTTGATTGACACGCTCTTGTGGTAACTGCGGATTCGCAAAACGAATATTATCCCGAATACTCATCGAAAATAAGAAGTGATCTTGTGGCACATACCCCATTGATTGCAATAAAGCGTCTAAGGTATAGTCTTTAATATTGTGCCCATCAAATAAAATCGTGCCTTCGTAATGATCATACTCACGCATTAACAATTTTAAGAGCGTTGTTTTACCGGCGCCCGTCTTGCCAACGATGCCTAAAACAGTTCCTTCTTTTAGTGAAATTTGAATCTCTTCTAGGGCTGTTGTATCAGCATCTGGATACGTGAAAGAAGCTAAATCAAGCATGATATTCCCTTTAGCAGGTTCTTTCCGCGCATTAAATGCTTCGACAATATGCGTTTTCTCCCCTAGTAACTCTGAAACACGATCGTAACTCGCATTGCCTCGTTCCAAAACATTAAAAAGACGACCAATGGCAAACATCGGCCAAATCAGCATCCCAATATAACTCACAAATGAAACCAATTGTCCAATCGTGATAATGTCATTCATAATAAATTGTCCACCTACGATGATTGTTAAAACATAAGACAACCCAATAATTAGTGTAATGACTGGGTCAAACAGGGCGTCTAAAAAGTTCACTCGTCGATTTTTTTGAATCGCTTGTTGGACTTTTTCGGTAAATTCGGCAATATCTTCTTGCTCTTGACCGAATGTCTTCAAGACTTTCATGCCTGTAATACTTTCTTGTGCTTTATCATTAATCGACGAGAAGGCTTCTTGGGAATCCCGAAACGCATCATGTAACTTTGAGCCTAAGACGCGTGAAGCGACCGCTAATAACGGTAAGGGAATCAGCGCAATCAAGGTTAAACGCCAATCCACAAAAATCATCATCGCAATCAAGGTCATGCCACCGGTAATCATCGAGTCAGCAAACGTTAAAATTCCGGCACCTGCCACATTTTGAATTGCTGATAAGTCATTGGTTGCATGAGCCATTAAATCACCGGTCCGGTATTTTTGGTAAAACAAGTGATCCATTTGGGTGAAATGATGAAACAACTGACGACGCAGACTTCTTTCTAAACGTGCGGCGCTCCCCCAGATGTTCGTTCGCCAAATGAAACGAAAGACGTATTGCGCAATGGCGGCTAGCAGTAATAAACCAATCCAGGCAAAAATTTCTTGAAGATTAATTTCATCGGCTGCGATTTTATCAATAATAATTCCAATTACTTTCGGGGGAACAAGTTGCACAATCGCAACGACTACGAGCGCAAAAACCCCTAGCAGATAGTGCTTTTTCTCTTCTTTAAAGAACCAACTTAATTTGCGAAAAATAGACATTTTAACACTCCTTTATTTTTTCTCTCCTAAAAAAAAACAGGCTATAATCAGCCCGTTTAAAAAATCGTTTATTTTTGATTTTTCATTTGTTGCAACATTTGACGTATTTTCTTTTCAGAAGGCTTTTGACCCATTGATAACATCATTGTGCGCAACATATCTTCATTAATTGGTGGGTTTTTCTTTAAATAATCTTGCATGTATTTACGTGCAAGAAAGAAACCACCGACGGCACCGATCGCTGCACCGATTGCAATAAATAAAATAGCTAGTCCCCAGTTCATGGTAACACTCCTTCCTTACGAGTACTCTCAACTAAACATTTTACTAGATATTAAAACAAAAGAAAAGGCGCAATCGGTAAAGATTTTAAAAGAAAGAGCTTTTTTTACTGATTATGCAAGTAAAGCTATCTTTTATCCTTGATTCTCAATTTTTTCTAATAAAGTAGGATCAAACACACCACTCTTTAACATCGCAATTTCAAAGGCATATGGCGGCTTTTTATTTTTCTTATCTTCGCCCACATAAGGGGTTTCTAAAATTTTCGGTAAATGAGCTAATTGCGGATGATGAACAATTTTATGTAAGGCCTCAAAACCAATTTCACCAAAACCAATGTTGGCGTGGCGGTCTTTTTTCGCGCCTTGAATGTTCTTGGAATCATTAATATGAATGACTTTTAAGCGATCCAAACCAATGATTTTATCAAATTCATTTAAAATACCGTCAAAATCCTCTCTGACATTGTAACCAGCATCATGAATATGACACGTATCCAACGTAACCGATAATTTTTCGTTTAGTGTCACGCCGTCAATAATGCGCGCAATTTCTTCAAAACTACGGCCGATTTCCGTCCCTTTACCTGCCATCGTTTCGAGGGCAATTTGCGGAATTTGATCAGCAGTTAAGACTTCATTCAACCCTTTCACAATTTGCGCAATCGCAGCGTCCGGACCCGCACCGACATGAGCACCTGGATGCATGGTGATTTGAGTGCCTCCCAATGCTTGCGAACGGATAATTTCATCGCGCAAAAATTGTGTCGCAAAGCCAAAATTCTCGACTTTTACGGTATTCCCTAAATTAATAATATAAGGAGCATGAATCACCATATGACTCATTCCGTGTTCTTTCATAAAGGCAGTACCCGCTTCAATATTCATTTCTTCGATTGCTTTACGGCGCGTATTTTGCGGGGCACCAGTATAAATCATAAAAGTAGAAGCGTCATAACTGGCTGCTTCTTCTGCAGCACCCAGTAACATTTTTTTCCCATTCATTGAGACGTGTGATCCTAATAACATGTTTATTCCTCCTCTTATCTCTTCCTTTCAAAGTATGAAGGAAAAAGTCCAATTTAACAATACATTTGCTTACATTTTAAGCATAAACCAGCAAGACAATCGTCATTAACGGTAAACTCAATAAGAAACTCATCGAAGCAGCAAAACCTAATACTTCTTCTTTTACACCAGAAGCTACCGCAAACATAATACCAAATAAGGGAATTGGGGTGAGTGCTAACAAACTTAGCATTGATTTGATTAAGTCACTTAACGGTAAGAAGTATAACAGTGCAATGACTGAAAAACCAATTCCATAGCGTAACGCTAACACACCAATCACTTCTTTTATCGAATCTCTTGGTAAGCGGAACTCCAAGTATAAGCCAATCATAAACATCGATAAGAATACATTCGACGACGCTACCGGTTGCGTTACGATTTTGACCACTTCAGGTAAATCGATGGCGAAGTATCGAAGGAAAAACATCACGAGATAACACACAAAAGGGACCGATTTGGCTAATTGCAAAAAAACGTGTTTGAAGCGAACTTTCGTGGAATGACCAATCACTTGATCCACGATAATCTTATTCCCACCTGAGAGTAACAAATTGTTCCCCACATCAAACATGGAAATAAGCGGAATACCCAGTGGTGCGATACTTTGCACAAAAGGTAGTGTAAAGTTCCCAATATTAAACCCAGAGGCCCCATACAGATAAAGGGCTTTGGCTTGTGGATTTTTTTTCCTAGAATAAAGATAGGCCAGTAACAGTTGGAGCATAAACCAAATAAGAGCTAGTAACGTAAATAATAATAACTTTTTATCCATTTTTAAATCGATAAAATTCACGATAATCACTGCTGGTAACGTAATATTCATAATAATTCTGGCAATCATTGTGCCATCATTTTTTTGTAAAATCCCGATCCGTTTCATGATGAATCCTAAAAAAATCATGAAAAACAAACTGATAGCTTGTAAAATAATGTCGACCATTGACTTCCCTCCTTCTAATCAAAATTGAGGCATTGTCGTAATCGACAGCGCCTCAATTCTTTCTATCTATCCATTAAACTTAAAATTGTAACAAATGATATTTCTTCTTCCCACGACGGATAACGGTTAAATGACCGTCGATTTTATCGCTCTCACTGATCACGTAGGTAAGCTCTTGGATTCGTTCACCATTAATGTAAATGGCACCATTTTTGATATCTTCACGCGCTTGGCGCTTAGAAGGCACGACATTGGCTGTAATTAAGAGCTCCACAAGCGCTAAATCATCTTCTTGTGTCACATTATAAGTCGGAACACCTTTAAATCCTTGTTTAATCTCTTCACCAGAAAGACCTTTAATGTCTCCACTAAAGAGCGCTTGCGAAATGCGTAAAGCTTGTTCATACGCTTCTTGACCATGGACTAAGCTGGTCACTTCTTCGGCTAATTTCTTTTGTGCAAGACGTGATTCCGGTGCTGCCAAGAATTCTGTCTCAACCGCTGCAATTTCTTCTAAACTTAAGAAAGTGAAATATTTCAAGAATTTAATGACATCGCGGTCATCTGTATTAATCCAGAATTGATAAAATTCGTAAGGGGTTGTTTTTTCGGCATCTAACCAAACGGCATTGCCTTCTGTTTTTCCGAATTTTGTACCATCTGCTTTGGTAATTAAGGGCATTGTCAAACCAAAACCTTGCACTTCTTTTTCACGACGCAACAATTCAATTCCTGCTGTAATATTTCCCCATTGATCGCTCCCGCCGAGTTGTAAGAGACAACCATGAGTTTCATATAATTTTAGAAAATCGTACGCTTGGAGTAATTGATACGCAAATTCCGTATATGAAATCCCTGTCTCAATACGACGTTTGACGCTTTCTTTACTCATCATATAGTTAATCGTAAAATGCTTTCCAACATCACGCAAGAAATCGATTAGCAGTGTTTCTCCTAACCAATCATAATTATTGGCAATGACTGCTGGATTCGTTGCATCTTCAAAATCAATGAAGCGCGAAAGTTGATGCTTAATACTTTCAGACCAGTTTTTAACTGTATCGAGCGTATTTAATTGACGTTCTTGATCTTTAAATGAAGGATCGCCAATCATTCCTGTACCACCGCCCACTAACGCAATTGGCACATGTCCGTGTTGTTGAAAACGACGCAACATTAACACGGGAAGTAAATGACCAATATGTAAACTATCGGCAGTCGGGTCAAAACCAACATATAATTTCACTGTCTCTTCATTTAGTTGTTTTTCTAATGCGACCTCATCTGTTGTTTGATGGATCAATCCACGATCTTTTAATTCGTGAAAAAAGCCTGATACCATTTAAAATTCCTCCTTGCAATTGGTGATAATGCTAATCTTAACTGAAAGATTAAGGAAAGAAAAGGTAATTTTCAAATTTAACGACATTTCTATCTATTAGAATCGTTTTTTGATATAATAATAGCGTTACAAATTTTAAAAATGAGGTGACAATTTTGCCCAAACCAAAGAAACAAAGAACCGAACAATCCCCTTTCTTTTATTTAAATGTGGTATTGCGGGTGTTCTACTCTATTTTACTAGTTGGTATCTCCTTTCTAGTGATTGGAGGCGCATTAGGTGCAGGTATTGGAATTGGTTATTTTACGTACTTAGTTGAAGATACGAAACTTCCCGAAAAGAAACAATTACAACGTGATCTGGGTGAGATGACACAAACATCCCAATTAACCTATAACGATAATAGTCAAATCGCTACTATCCGCTCAGATCTTTTACGGACGAATGTCTCCTTCGATGAGATTTCACCGCTGATTACAACGGCCATTATTGCCACAGAAGATGAGCATTTCTACGAGCATAATGGGATTGTGCCAAAAGCGGTCATTCGCGCGCTGGCTTCCGAAGTCACAGGCTTTGGTAGTAGTGGGGGCTCCACGCTCACGCAGCAATTGGTCAAACAGCAAATTTTAAGCAATGAAACGACCTTTAGCCGAAAAGCCAATGAAATTTTGCTAGCCACTGAAGTTGAAACCTCTTTTACAAAAGAAGAAATTATAACGATGTATTTAAATGTTTCTCCTTTTGGACGTAACAACCGCGGTCAAAATATTGCAGGTGTGCAAGAAGCCGCGCTAGGAATTTTTGGTGTGAATGCCAGTGAAGTGAATTTGCCTCAAGCAGCCTTTATTGCAGGATTACCGCAAAGTCCGATTGTCTACAGCCCGTATTCAAATACAGGAGAGATTAAAGAGGCGGAATATTTAGCATATGGCTTAGAACGAAAAGATTTTGTCTTGTTTAGTATGTATCGCAATCATGATATTACAAAAGAAGAATACGAAGAAGCTCTAGCCTATGACTTAGCCGCAGATTTTATTGAACCACAAGCCATCGAGCAAGAAGATCAAAATTTCCTATATTATGCCATTATGGGAGAAGCAGCTTCAATCGTTGCGCAAAAATTAGCGGAAGATAACAAGCTATCTGAAGAAGAATTTGCGAAAGAAGACGTTCAGGCTCAGTATTTAGAACGCGCTAACCAATTATTAGCAAACGGTGGGTACACCGTTCAATCAACGATTGATAAAACAATTTACAATGCGATGCAAAATGCAGTCGCAAATTACGGATCCTATCTAGATAATTGGGCTGGTGCCACGATTGAAGTCGGAAATGTTCTAATGGAAAATAAGACGGGACGTATTCTTGGTTTTATTGGCGGACGCGATTACGACAAGAATTCTTACAATCATGCCTTTAGTTCAAAACGTCAAGCCGGTTCTGCCATCAAACCCGTGCTCGTTTATGCACCGGCGATTGACCAAGGTTTAGTTGGTAGCGAAACGCGTGTGTCCGATTTCCCAACGACTTGGCAAAACGGTGAAGATGCCGGAACGCCGATCTTAAATGCGACGAACGCAGGATCAAAAACATTTGAGACTGTCCGAGAAGCAATCGTTCGTTCTGATAACATTCCTGCTCACCATCTGTATCAACATACTTTGGAAAACATGGGAACACCTGATGCCGTCTATCAACAATACTTAAAAAAAATGAACTTTCCAGAAACGCCAGTGTGGCAATACGCTGCTGCGCCACTTGGGGTAACCGAAATCACTACTTTGGAACAAACAAACGGATTTCAAACGCTCGCAAATGGTGGCGTCTACGAAGAAGGCTACTTAATTGAATCCATTACCGATTCTGAGGGAAATGTGTATTATCAACATGAAGCCGCACCTGTCCAAGTCTTTTCAAAAGCGGCAGCATCGATTACGATTGATTTACTCCGGAGTGTTATTACCGACGCATTCACCACTGATGTGAAATATCAGATGAGCAACTTAGATTGGAATCTAGGTAATGCCGATTGGGTCGGAAAAACAGGAACAACCGATGAGAACGTTGACTCATGGCTTGTTCTTTCGACACCTGAAATCACTTTAAGTAGTTGGTCAGGGCGAGAAGATAGCAAACCCTCCGATTCGTATGGTGGTGCTCGTACCGCAAATTACATGGCTCATCTTGCCAACGCGATTTATCAAGCAAAACCAGAAGTTATTGGAACAAATAAGAAATTCAATCTCGATTCAAGTGTGATTAAAGCCAACGTTGCCACTTTTACCGGCGTAAAACCTGGTGGGACAATGACGGTTAACAACACTACTTTCAATACTCCGACTGAAACAACAACTTCTTATTGGGCTAAAAATGGTCCTGCAGATCTTAGCTTCCGCTTTGGAATTGGTGGTACAGATGCCAATTACGCAGACTATTGGAAAAAAGTGATTCCAAAACCAAAACCGAAACCGACGACTCCTAAAAAAGAGACCGAGGACGAGAAGAAAACGGACGAAAAAGAAGAAGATAAAAAAGAAGAAAAAGAAGCAGACAATGAGAAGAAAGATGACACTGAGACTGAAAAAGAAAATGATTAGGACGACTGATTAGCAACACACAAAAAAGGGCCTGACTCAATCAAACTTGAGCCGGCCCTTTTTTTGCGTGTTAATTTTTGGTAGAACCTCTTTCAGCAATGCCGTAAGGTAAGATAATTGTTTTTTCTTCGACTTCTTCTTTGTTCATCAATTTTGTTAATAAACGCATTGAAACCGCACCGATATCATAAAGCGGTTGCGTCACACTTGATAGTTTTGGACGAGCGACTTGTGTTAATAACGAGTTATTGCTCGTAATGATTTCAAATTGTTCAGGAACTTTGATTCCTTTGTCAATTAAACCATCTAAAATACCAATTGCTAATTCATCATCCGTCACATAAGCTGCTGTTGCCCCACTATTTAATAAGCGATCGACTAAAGCTAAACCGTCATTAAACGAATAACGTGATTCAAAGACTAATCCTTCATTGTATTCTAATTGGTTTTCTTTCAAACCTTCTTTATAGCCGACGATTCGTTGTTGACCATTAATAGCATCAATTAATGCCCCACTAATAAAGGCAATTTTTTGATTGCCATTTTTTGCAAGTAATGAAATGGCATCTTTTGTTGCTTCGAAGTAATCAATATTTACACTACCTACTTGATGATCTGGATCAATCGAGCCTGCTAAAACAACTGGTGTTTTCGAGCGAGAAAATTCGCCACGGACTTCATCTGTAATTCGATGTCCCATAAAGATAACACCATCAACTTGTTTGGCTAACAAATTATTTAATACGTTAACTTCCTTCAAGTTATCACCGTCAGAATTCGCTAAAATAATGTTGTATTTGTACATTGTTGCGACATCATCAATTCCACGAGCTAAGGAGGCAAAGAACATGTTACTTACATCGGGAATAATGACCCCCACCGTTGTTGTTTTTTTACTTGCTAGACCACGCGCAACTGCATTTGGTCGGTAATCAAGACGATCGATGACTTCTAATACTTTTTTACGAGTCGCTGGTTTCACGTTTGGGTTTCCGTTTACGACACGAGAAACGGTTGCCATTGAGACGTTTGCTTCACGCGCTACATCATAAATGGTAATTGTTTGTTTATCCATCTGACATTTCTCCTTTTAAATTAATTTATTTTTATTTTCAGAAAATGTTGTTTACATTTCTTAGTTAGAATAGCAAAGATTTGGTTTATTTGCAACCGTTTTAGTTTCATTTTCATGAAAATTAAATCTAAGTAGTTAATTTTCTCATTCATAGTATAATGATAGTAAGAAAAAGAGAAAGAAGGATTAAGATGAACATCCAAAAAATCAATGAACTAAAAGAATGGTTGAATGAACAAAAGATTCCCCTAGCCTATATCAGCAATCCTCAATCAATTGCTTATTTGACAGGTTACCATAGTGATCCACATGAACGTGTACTGGCACTTTTCATTTCGTTAGACCAAGAGCCTTTTTTATTTACACCCGCTTTAGAAGTCGAAGCCGCTAAGAAGAGTCCTTGGAATCAAGATGTTGTAGGGTATTTAGATACAGAAGAACCATTTAAAATAATAGCGAAAGAAATCCTTTTGCGCTATGGGAGTCCACAAATTTGCGCATTAGAAAAAGCAGCTCTTTCTGTCGATCGTTACGAAGAACTGACAAGTTATTTCCCTAATACTGCTTTTACCAGCGATATTTCACCTTTTATGCAACAAATGCAATTAATCAAAACACCAAACGAAATCAGCGGACTTTTAGAAGCAGGCTCATGGGCAGATGTTGCGTTTGAAGTTGGGTTTTCAGCGATTCAAGCAGGCATTAGCGAACAAGAAATCGTAGCGGAAATTGAATATCAACTCAAACGAAAAGGCGTCTCACAAATGTCCTTTGACACGATGGTACTGACTGGATCCCGGGCAGCGGATCCCCACGGTACACCGAACCAAACACGTTTAGTCGATCATTCATTCGTGCTATTTGATTTAGGTGTGGTATGGAATGGCTATTGCAGTGATGCAACCAGAACTGTCGCCTACAAAGAGCCTACTGCCTTCCAGGAAGAAATTTATGCACTTGTTCTAAAAGCCCAGTTAGCGGCTCAAGAAGCGGTAAAACCAGGGATTACTGCGAGTCAATTGGACAAAGTTGCGCGCGATGTCATTGAGGACGCAGGCTATGGTTCATACTTTAATCATCGCTTAGGCCATGGAATTGGAACCAGCGTCCATGAATTTCCTTCCATTGTCGAAGGAAATGATTTGGTAATCAAAGAAGGAATGTGTTTCTCAATTGAGCCAGGTATTTATATCCCTAATCAAGTCGGTGTCAGAATTGAAGATTGTGTCTACGTAACCAAAGATGGCTGCTTACCTTTTACAAAAACAACCAAAGAGTTAACAATTATTGGTGGATAAAATCAGCATCTATGGCACTTGTCATGTTCCCAGATGACTTGTAAAGGATTTGAAGCATGATACAAATATCAGTCGTCTACACTAAAAGTAATACAGTAAAAAAGCAAGCACAGTGAGCTTGCTTTTTTACTGTATTAAGATTGAGCGACATTTATGTCTTAATGCGTTGCTGATTCCTGTTCGTGATCTGGATTATTTTCTTCAATCACTTCTTTAAGTTCTTCAATTTTCTCTTCAAGTTCTTCTTCTTCAATTGCTTCAACAATCACGTCGTCTTCCAATACTTCCTCATGGTCATCCGCGGCTAATTCTTCTGTTTCTTCAGACGCCAAATCGATGACAATGTCTTCGACTTCTTCAGCCATTGGGATGATAATATCTTCAATCGCTTCACTAGTCTCATCTGAAACCGACATTTCTTCGCTTATTTCAGCTACTTCCTCTTCTATTTCTGATAAAATATCGTCGGAATGATCTGTTACTTCATCCACTACATCTGAAACTTTTTCTTTTAGCATTTCTGCTAATTCTTCCAATCGTTTTGTATAAATCGTCGTTTTATCTTTAATTGTTTGCTTCATATCTTGGCCTTTTTCTACCGTGTCATCAGTATAATCAGAAGCCGTATCTAATAAATCATCGACTTGTCTTGCTAAACGATTCCGTAAGTCTTTGCCTGACTCTGGTGCTAAAATCAATGCGGCTACGGCTGCTGCTGTTCCTCCAACAATTGCACCTAATAAAAATCCACTTTTTTTACTCATATACTTTCCCTCCATTATTTGCTTTCGTTTGATTATGTTTAAAGCGGTTAATTGTCGCTTGACTCACTTTTCCAATGATACTTGCTTGGGTCACAGATTTTCCCATTGTGGCAAAACGAGTTGCCATTTCTCTACCGGATGCATTCAGGTCAGAAACGCTCGTACTTAAATCGGCTACAGCATCAAATAATGGGTCAATTGTTTCGACTTTCTGATTGACTTTTCCCATTAATTCGTTACTTTTCACTAGTAATCCTTCAACTTCTCGGACTAAAATATCCACGTCTCTAGTCACTACTTGAATCGTTTGATTGACGTGTGTAACAGTTGTTTCCGCTTTTTGGACCGTTTTACCAATTTGTCCTAGTAACCGTACGACTGCAACAACCAGTACTGCAAATGCTCCCGCTGCAATTAAGGCAGCAATTTCTCCTCCTGACATTGTTTAACCCCTTTTCTTTTTCAAATTTTTTAGCAAAAATAAGCTCAGTTCTTGTAAATAATAGATTTTATAGACGTTATTACTCGTTAAGATCTTTCTTTATCTCTTCTTGTATAACGGGATCTTTTCTTTTTTTTTCTTTTGATAATTTTTGACCTAGTTCGATAATATAGTCCGTTAAACTATCTTGCACTTCAGGATGTTTTAACCCATATTCGATACTTGTTTTCATAAAACCGAATTTATCTCCGACATCATAACGTGTCCCTTTAAATTCACGAGCAAACACGCGTTGTGTTTTATTCAATGTATCGATTGCATCCGTTAATTGAATTTCACCTCCTGCACCAGGCTCTTGATTTTCTAATACACTAAATATCTCAGGCGTTAATAAGTAACGACCAATAATCGCTAAGTTACTTGGTGCCTCTTCTGCCTTTGGTTTTTCAACAAAATTCTTTACATTATAGAGTCCTGGCGAAACTTCTGCACCTGGGTTAATAATGCCATACTTATTCGTCTCTTCATGAGGGACTTCCATAACCGCAATAGCAGACGCATGAGTCTCTTCGTAGTCCATCATTAACTGTTTCGTCAAGGGAATCTCATCTTCCATCAGGTCGTCTCCTAACATTACCACAAAAGGCTCGTTCCCAATAAATGATTTGGCTTGAAGTACCGCATGACCGAGACCGAGCGGATGTTTTTGACGAACAAAATGTAAATTAATATCTGTCGTTTCTTCGACTAATTTTAATAATTCTGCTTTGCCTTTTTCTTTTAAGTTTGTTTCTAATTCTAAATTCGCATCAAAATGATCTTCAATAGGTCTCTTT
Organism: Enterococcus sp. DIV1314a; assembly: GCF_051713805.1. Taxonomy (NCBI): domain Bacteria; kingdom Bacillati; phylum Bacillota; class Bacilli; order Lactobacillales; family Enterococcaceae; genus Enterococcus; species Enterococcus sp. DIV1314a. The sequence continues at coordinate 67,230 of NZ_JBIOQP010000001.1, forward strand.
GCTTTTCCAGTTATAATAATAATATCTTCAATTCCTGATTTTAAAGCCTCTTCCACAATAAATTGGATTGTCGGCTTATCAACAATCGGTAACATTTCTTTGGCCATCGCTTTTGTAGCAGGTAAAAAACGTGTGCCTAAACCTGCTGCTGGAATAACCGCCTTACGAACTTTCATTTTGCAAGTCTCCTTTGCCTCTTTCATCTCAAAAACTCCTTAAGTATATTCGTTTTCTGTTTTGCCATCACGTAGCATAATCGCTTTTAAAGCAGATTGGATATTTTGACCTTCGTATAATACTTGATAAATGGCTTCAGTAATCGGCATTTCCACGCCTAGTTGTTGTGATAGTTCCATCGCCGCTTTCGTTGTTGAAACACCTTCCACAACCATTCCCATATTTTCTAATACGGTCTCAAGAGGTTCTCCTTGGCCTAACAAATGGCCTGTCCGCCAGTTACGTGAGTGAATACTTGTACACGTTACAATTAAATCTCCGACACCGCTTAACCCAATAAATGTCAACGGATTGGCACCCATCGCGACGCCTAGACGACTAATCTCGGCTAAACCACGGGTCATAATAGCTGCTTTCGCATTATCACCAAAACCAAGTCCGACCATCGCCCCAGCTCCTAAAGCGATAATATTTTTTAAGGCCGCTCCCATTTCTACTCCGATAACATCTTGATTGGTATAAACTCGAAAATAATCGTTCATAAACAATCGTTGGACGTACGTTGCAGCGTCAAGGCTTTTACTTGCTGCTGTAATCGTTGTAATGTCATGGACCGCGACTTCTTCTGCGTGACTAGGACCGGATAATACGATAATTTCTTTACGGGATTCAACAGGGATTTCTTCCGCTAAGATTTCCGATATCCGTTTGTGACTTCCTTGTTCTAGGCCTTTTGAAGCGTGAATAATAGACGGCTTATTTTGAAGTAATGGTGTCAGTTGGCGCGCTGTTTCTCGAATCGCTTTTGTTGGAATAACAAAAAGAATGCTATCCGATCCGGTAACTGCTTCTTCTAAAGACAGGGTCGCGCGGATATTTTTTGGCAGAACTAATTCTGGTAAATAATAGTGATTCGTATGTTTTTCATTGATCTCGTTAATCTGTTCAGGATTTTTCCCCCACAAAATCACCTCGTGGCCATTTTCTGATAAAACTTGTGCTAATGCAGTGCCCCACGAGCCCGGACCTAAAACAGCAATTTTTTGTTTCACAGTGGAAACCTCCTTAAATATTCTTGCGTTGTAATTGGTGCCTATTCAAATTCTAGCATATTTATTGAAAAATATCTGTTAAATAAGTGATTCATTTGGCCCATATGAACGATTATAAAATTTTAAGTTTGGATTTGTTTTACGACGCCAGATTAAAACAGCCCATCCTCCGAAAAATAACACGAGCGATAGCACTTGTGATACGCGAATATCACCGACTAAATACAAACTATCCGTCCGCATCCCTTCAATCCAAAAGCGTCCAAAGCTATACCAGATGACATAAGCGATCGCTATTTCGCCTTGTTTGAAAAGATTTTTTTGCTTACGTAAGAGAATCAGTACGATGAAGCCTAAAAAATTCCAAAGCGATTCATATAAAAATGTTGGTTGACGATACGCGCCGTCAATATTCATATTTTCAATAATAAAATTCGGTAAATAAAGACTTTCTAGAAACGCTCGTGTCGTCTCACCACCATACGCTTCGTGGTTCATAAAGTTCCCCCAACGACCAATCCCTTGCGCTAAGAGAATATTGGGCGTGGCAATGTCAAGAAACGTCCATGGAGAGATGAAATTTCTTTGACAAAAAAAGTAAAGCCAGATTCCACCCGCAATTAATCCACCATAAATGGCTAGACCCCCAGATCGAAGGTTAAAAATTTGCATTGGTTCTTCCAAATATGGTCCGATGTTAAAAAGAACATAATACAGTCGTGCCCCAATAAAAGCGATTGGTAAACCGACTAACATAAAATCTGAAACATCATCTGGTTTGAGGTTAACGCGAATCGATTCACGCGTACTTAACCACATGGCAACCACAATACCAAAAACAATAATTAAAGCATACCAATAAATTTCAATACCAAATAAATCAAAAGCTACACGATTGATCATTTTTCCACTCCTTAAATTCCTGAATTTTCTTCAATGAGACGCGATAAGCGCGATTCAAATTCTTTCGTCGCATCATATCCCATTGATTTTGCTCGGAAATTCATCGCGGCTACTTCCACGATAATCGAGACATTACGTCCTGTTTTTACAGGAATTTTGATGCGCGGAATGTCAACGCCACCCAATTGAACGACTTCATCGGCAGAACCTAAACGATCATACGTTTTTTCTTGGGTCCAATTCTCTAAGTAGACGACCAATTGGACTTCCATCGAACCTCGAACCGCACTTGCACCAAAAAGATTCATCACATCAATGATTCCTACGCCACGAATTTCAATTAAATGTTCCAATACTTTGGCTGGTTCGCCAATTAACGTGAGTTCATCTTGCTTGTAAATATCCACACGGTCATCGGCAATTAAGCGATGGCCTCGTTGGACAAGTTCTAATGCGGTTTCACTTTTTCCAATGCCACTGTCACCTTGAATCAAAACGCCGAGACCGTAAACATCGACTAGGACACCATGGACATTCGTTCTTGGTGCGAGTTCTCCTTCTAAATAAGACGATAATTCACCCATCAAGCGTGATGTTGAGATTTTTGATCGTAATAAGGGAATTTTATATTCATCACAAGCTTGGACCATTTCTTTGGATACTTCTAACCCACGAGAAACAATAAATGCCGGAGTATCCTCACAACACATCCGTCTCATCACCATCAAACGCTCATCTTCTGTCATGCGCTGAGCAAAGGTGATTTCCTTATTACCAAATAATTGGAGACGATTATGAGAATAATAATTAAAATATCCCGTTAATTCTAATCCTGGACGAGAAATATCACCCGTTGTAATATGACGAGTTAATGCTTCTTCATCTCCTGTTACAATTTCAAGTCCTAAAAATTGGACTAATTCACTGACTTTGACTACCTCTGACATCTTCCATCCTCTTTTCTAAACATTTTTCTGTCTATTTTATCATTTTATCACTCTCAAGGAAAAGATACTACCAATGATAAACTTTATCATTTTTTTTTCATATTTTATGCTATCATTTAGAAAAAGGAGGCATTTAACGATGAATTTTAACAACTACGAATACCTTCGTCCTAACTACGAAGAGTATCGAACAGAATTTTCCAAAGCACTACAACAATTATCCGAAGCATCATCGATTGAGAGCGCAACAGCCGCCGTCAGTCATCTAAATGAATTACGCGCACAGGTTGAAACCGCTTATAATTTAGCGACCATTCGTTATTCTATCGATACGAATGACACATTTTATGAGGAAGAAGATCAATTTTGGAATGACTATCAACCACATTTCCAAGGGCTAGATTTTGAGTTCTATCAAACATTGCTCGCATCACCTTTGTTAGCAGCTTTAAAAGAACATTTTCCAGCGACACTTTTCTTATACGCTCAAAGTCGTATCAAAACGTTCCATCCAGATTTAATTCCTCTTTTTCAAGCAGAAAATCAACTAGGTTCCGATTACTCTAAACTCGTTGCTTCTGCTCAAATTGATTTTGATGGAAACATCTATACGCTGTCTCAGATTACCCCTTTAACTCAAAGTGTGGATGAAAAAACACGCCGTCGGGCAACTGAGAAAGTCGTCGAATTTTATGCGACACATGCCGACGAATTTGAAACAATTTATGACAATATGATTAAAACTCGGACGCAAATCGCGACTTCACTTGGTTTTGATAATTATGTCGCTTTTGCCGATGTCTTGATGAATCGTTGGGATTATGATCGTCCAATGATTGAAACGTATCGTTCAGAGGTTTTAAAGAAAATTGTACCCGTAACACAAAAACTTTATCAGCGACAAGCTCAGCGTAACGGTCTCGAACAACTCAACTTCCATGATTTATCACTCGTTTTTCCAACAGGAAATGCCACACCTCTTGGTACGCCCGAAGAATTAGTGGAAAAAGCACGAATCATGTATCATGAACTCGCACCAGAAACAGGAGAATTCTTTGACTTTATGGTTGAAAGAAATTTACTGGATTTATTAAGTAAAACAGGAAAACAAGCAGGCGGCTATTGTACTTATATCCAAGATTATCAATCGCCTTTTATCTTTGCGAATTTCAATGGCACGTCGCATGATGTCGATGTTTTAACCCATGAAGCCGGTCATGCTTTCCAGACATATGAGTCTCGCTGGATTAATGAACCCGAAATTGTCTTTCCGAACTACGAGTCTTGTGAAATTCATTCGATGTCCATGGAATTTATTGCTTGGCCATGGATGGAATCTTTCTTTGAAGACCAAACAAATAAGTATAAATTTAATCACTTAGCGAGCGCTTTACAATTTTTACCATACGGTGTCTTAGTGGATCACTTCCAACAAAAAGTCTACGAAAATCCGACATGGACAGCTGAAGAGCGAAATGCTTGTTGGCGTGAATTAGAAAAACAATATTGTCCAGAACGCAACTATGACTTATTTCCGGAAATGGAAAAAGGGATTTATTGGTTCCGTCAAGGACATATTTTTACTTCACCATTTTACTATATTGATTATACGTTGGCTCAAGTATGTGCCTTCCAATTTTGGAAAAGATTCAATGTCGAACAAGATCCGACAGCTTGGCAAGATTACTTAGCGATTTGCCAAGTCGGTGGAACAAAAACATTCTTAGAGATTCTCGATATCGCACACTTGCGTTCGCCATTTGAAGCAGGCGCGCTAGACGAAACCATTACGATTGTGGATGAGTATTTAACCCATGTGAGTGAAGAAGAAATTCAATAAATAAGAAAAGCCAGGAACACAAGTCGTGACTCGTGTTCCTGGCTTTTTATCTTTCATTTCATTCACTTCATTATTCTGGGTCAGGATTGACGTGTATATTTCTCTAATTGACGCTGATTGACAATCATATTCACGAAAGATAAAATCATCGCTACCAAAATTGCAGCGCCAAAAGAAGAAAAACCAAAGTTATATGGTCCGACTAAATGAGACGTCCACTGCAACATGATGGCATTCACTACAAAACTAAAGAATCCTAACGTTAAGAGTGTCAACGGGAACGAGATAATCATTAAGATTGGTTTGATAAGCACATTCAACACTGAGAGAACAAGACTAGCGACGATTGCGGTTGTAAAGCTTTTGACAAAAATCATCTCTGGAAACAACACGGTAAGAGAGATGAAGGCTAGAACATTCACCACCACACGTTGAAAATAGGTCACTAGAAATCACTCCAGTCGTCTTCGTCTACTTTCTCAGCTTCTTTGCGTGAAGTTGTTTTTTTATTCCCTTGCGCTTGATTTCCTCGATAATAGGGATTATCGTGTCCATAAAATTGTTGCGTCTTTTTTGGTGAAGGAATGATAATCGCCAATAGGATATAGAGTAAAATTGGTGATCCCATGCCCATTAATGAAATAAAGACGAATAGAATTCTAACAATCGTTGGATCGACTTTGATATAGTCAGCAATTCCTGCTAATGTTCCAGTAAGAACCACGTTTGTTTTTGATTTTGTTAATTTTCGTTGCATATTTTCCACCTTCCCTGATTGAAACAATGATAATCAATTTTCTATTTTGAAGGATTATCGAATTGTCCGTTCTAATTTAAATTGTTTCTTCGCTATTTTTTAAATAAATATTTCCTGTAGTACTTGTCAATTCGATTGTTGCCATTTCATCAGTCACACGACGGAATTGTAACAATTGGTTCATGCGCTCATTTTTTTCACGAACGACTTCGAAGTCTGTTAAACGGTTATGAATCTTTCCTAAACTAGAAGTTGCCGTGCCTTCCAGTCCTTGTTTGAGCGGTAGCGCAATTTTAACATCTCCATTGACCGTGTTCGCTTTTAATCGACGTAACGTTTCATCATTTAACGTCAAACGAATATCACCATTCACTAAATTCACGCTTAGGTTTTCTGGTATACTCTTCATGCGAACAGAACCGTTGACGGAATCAATGATTGAATCAATGATTCTGCCAGAACAAATCGTGATATTGCCATTTACCCCCGAAATTTCAAGCATTGACGCCTTAAGCTCTTCTAACGTGACATCCCCATTGGTTGATTTTACGTAAATATCCTTGACTTCAAACCCTTGAATTTCGAGGTCACCGTTTAATAATTTAAAAGCCGCATAGTCATACGTTCTTTGCGGTAAGTAAAAAATCGCATCAACCCGAACTCGTTTATTTGGTACTTTAAACACGAAACGATCTTCTGTCAGATCAATTTGGCTACGTTCTTCAAAAGCAGCAAGCGGTGTCGCAGCATCCATTTTACCATAGAGTTTAATCATCGTTTCAACTTTAATTTCTTCTTTATCCCAAAATTTAAATTGTAACTGTCCATTGGCTACTTGGATATCTAAAATCGTTGCCGTCACCTCTTCAAAGAGGTACTCTTTTTCTAATTTCGTTGTCGCAACACCTGGGAATTTAACGTTAATATCTTTCCATTCAACATTTTCGCTGACACTTTGTGAAACTGTTTTAAATGTCTTTTTCAAGAATTTCCCCATTTGGTTCGTGACATCTACCACTTTCTCACCAACTTGGCTAAACGTTTCGTTGGCTTGTTCTTTCCAATCTTCAGGAATATCCATCTTTTGTTGAAATTCTTCTTTCTTTTGTGACCACTGAGATCGACGAATGTTTTTTAGTTGCCCTTCTAAATTTGCTTTTTCGTCATATAACTCGGACAATGTCCATTCTAATTCTTTAATTTCTTCTTCTAACGCGATGCGAACTTCTAGTTCCGCTTCCGTAAGAGCATCTAACTCTTCTTTCGTATTTAATTCCATCAACGCTTCTCTTACTTCAGCTAAAGTTGTTTTTAAACCATCGATTTCAACCATCACTTCATCTAAATCAACAGAAGCTTGATTTGATTCGGTCGCTAAACGATCTAAAATGTCCTCTAAATTTTTTTGATCTTGCGCTTGACGATCTTCCTCGTCTTCTTGTGATTCTTCTGTATGTTCAAATGCTGTATCGTCCATTATATTATCTACTGAATGCTGCGTCTCTTCATTTTGGGTTTCAGTCGTTTCAGATTGTATTTTTTTGCCCATTTCTTCCAATAAGTCTAAGGCTTCATCCGTAGAAAGCACACCTTTTTTGACTAATTCCAATATTCTTTCTCTTTCGTTCATGGAAATTGCCTCCTCAAGCAAATATTTTAGTACAAGTTTACCTTGTATCCCTATTATGCCCCTTTTCTCGAAAGAAATCATAGGTCTTAAGTACCAATTTTAGATAGATTTCGCTAGAACAATTGATAAGGACTTGTCATTTTTTTGTAGAGTCAAAAATAACCAATAACCAAAGACGAAACTGACAGCCGTCTTTGGTTATTGGTTCATCTTAATTAACTATTTTTTAGAAAAATTCATCACGATTAGAGTTTAACTCACTAATTTTACCGGTTGCGAGGTAAACGATCCACTCACAAATATTGGTCACATAATCACCAATTCGTTCTAAATATTGGGCAATATTAATATATTCAGTCCCCATCACGATTAATTCCGAATCATTTTTCATTGCTTCAATCGTTTGATAGTAAATGTTGCTGTACCATTCGTTGACTTGATCATCCATTTTCGCAATCAATTTAGCATCGTCTTTATCCGTCTTCACATACGCAATCAAGACATTGTCTACCATCTTTTTGACGTAATCAGACATGTCATTCATTTCCTTCTCGATTTCCGGAATACGGTTTTCACCTTTAACACGAATCGTTGATTTTGCAATCGAAACCGCATGATCCCCCATCCGTTCTAAATCCGAACTGGCTTTCATCACGGTAATGATGCGACGCAAATCAGTAGTGACTGGTTGCTGAAGGGCAATCATTTCAAAACTTTTTTTCTCTAAACGGACTTCTAATTGGTTAATCATCTCATCTTGGGCAATCACTTCTTCTGCTAAGCGTCTGTCATGTTTCACATAAGCTTGAACGGAATTATGAATTGCTTTACTTACGAGCATTCCCATTTCATAAAATTGATTATGTAAGTTCAATAAATCTTCTTCAAATTGTGTTCGTAACATTCGTCTCTTCCTTCCGCTACTTTACTTTATAGGTAAGTTTATTATTAACCAAAACGGCCAGAAATATAATCTTCTGTTTCTTTCTTTTTAGGATCTAAGAAGATTTTTTTCGTATCTTCAAACTCAATTAAATCACCATTTAAGAAAAAAGCAGTTTTATCTGAAATACGTGAAGCTTGTGACATATTGTGCGTCACTATGATCATTGTATACTTTTCTCTTAATTCTAACAACGTATTTTCAATTTTTCCGGAAGAAACTGGATCGAGTGCGCTCGTCGGTTCGTCTAATAAAATAATTTCAGGATCGACTGCTAGCACGCGGGCGATACAAACCCGTTGTTGTTGACCACCGGAAAGAGACAAGGCACTTTGATGTAATTTATCTTTGACATCTTCCCAGACAGATGCAGCTTTCAAACTTTCTTCGACCACTTGATCTAAGACTTGTTTGTTCGTTTCGCCTTTTAGTTTTAAGCCGTAAATGACATTCTCATAAATCGAAAATGGAAAGGGATTCGGTTGTTGGAAAACCATGCCAATTTCTTTTCGTAATTCAACGATATCAGTCTTAGGGCTATAAATGTCACGACCTTTATACATGACGCTCCCGGTAATCGTAACACCTGGAATCAAATCGTTCATTCGATTTAATGAACGTAAATAAGTCGATTTCCCACAACCGGAAGGTCCAATCATCGCGGTAATTTCGCCTTTGTTAATCTCTAAATCAATGCCTTTTAAGGCTTCTTTTTTGCCATAATATAAATGTAAATCTCTCGAGGAAAGGATGATTTCACTCATTTTTTTCTCCTGCCTTTCTTAACCAAAATGTCCAGAAACATAATCTTCGGTCGCTTGGATTTTAGGACGAGTAAAGATTTTACTTGTTTCGTCGTATTCAATCGCATGACCAAGGTAAAAGAAGGCAGTATAGTCACTAATCCGCGCAGCTTGTTGCATGTTATGTGTCACGATAACGATTGAATAATCATCTTTTAAACTCACAATCGTTTCTTCTACTTTACCTGTTGAAATTGGATCTAACGCACTTGCTGGCTCGTCTAATAATAAAATATCTGGTTTCATCGCAATCGCACGGGCGATGCAAAGTCGTTGTTGTTGACCACCAGATAAAGCCAAGGCACTTTTATCGAGTGAATCTTTTACTTGCTCCCATAGTGCGGCTTGCTTCAAACTTGTTTCGACGATTTCATCGAGTTTATGTTTATCTTTTTCACCATGACGTTTCAAAGCAAAAGCGATATTTTCATAAATTGACTTACTAAAAGGATTTGGACGTTGAAAAACCATCCCGATTCGTTGACGCGTTTCATAGACATCTACTTGTTTAGAGTTGATATTCACGCCTTTATACATAATTTCTCCCGTTACTTTCGTATGCGCAATCTCATCGTTCATTCGATTTAATGACCGCAGATACGTCGATTTCCCACAACCTGACGGGCCGATTAATGACGTGACTTTATTCTTTTCGAATTGTAAATCGACACCTTTAATTGCTTCGTTGTCACCATACCAAACATGCAAATCATTCGTATGCAAAACAACGTCTTCAGGATTTTTCATTGTAATAATATTACGTTCTTCCCAATTATATGTTTTCATCTGAGTCTCCTTAAGCAGAAGTTAATTTTTTGTGTAGTCGTTTACCAATTGCCCGGGCACCAAAGTTAAAGCCTAGAACAGCCAAAATCAAAACTGCTGACGCTCCAGCAGAAACGGCTGCACCATCAGGCATTGTGCCTTCTGTGTTGATTTTCCAAATGTGAACCGCTAATGTTTCTGCTTGACGGAATAAACCGATAGGACTCGAAACACTCAACGGATTCCAATTGGTGAAATCTAAGGCTGGTGCACTTTGCCCTGCCGTGTAGATGAGCGCGGCAGCTTCACCAAAAATTCTTCCTGAACTTAAAATAACGCCAGTTAAAATACCAGGTGTCGCTTCCGGCACAATGACGCGTAAGACTGTCTCCCAACGAGATAACCCTAGGGCAAGTCCCGCTTCACGTTGCGTGAAATGAACGGCTTTTAATGATTCCTCCACATTCCGAGTCAGCAAAGGTAAATTAAAAAACGTTAACGCTAATGCCCCTGAAATAATAGAAAATCCATATTCAAATTGAATAACAAAAATCAAGAAGCCAAACAAACCGACAACCACTGATGGAAGCGAACTTAAAATTTCAATCGCCGTCCGAATCACATCAGTCACCCAGTTTTTCTTTGAATACTCTGCTAAATAAATTCCGGCACCTAAAGAAATCGGGAAACTGATTAACATCGTAATAAATAATAGGTAGAACGAGTTAAATAATTGAATCCCAATCCCGCCACCTACTTCATAAGCACGTGAAGGTTGTGTCAGAAATTCCCAAGAAATATGAGGAAGTCCACGAACTAAAATATAAAGTAACAACGAGGCTAAAATCATGACAATCACAGCTGCGATGCCATATAAAATACCTGTTGCTAACTTATCAACTTTCTTTGCATTCATTATTTCAGACTTCCTTTCTTCCCAATTAAGCGGATCACAATGTTAAAGACTAATGACATAAAGAGCAAAATTAACGCTAATGACCAAAGTACGTTATTTTCAACCGTTCCCATGATCGTATTTCCAATTCCCATCGTTAAAATCGATGTCAACGTCGATGCCGGTGTGACTAAGCTAGAAGGCAGTAATGCCGCATTTCCGATTACCATTTGAATCGCTAGTGCTTCTCCAAAAGCACGCGCCATACCAAAAACAACTGCGGTTAAAATACCTGGAACTGCCGCTCGTAAAACTACTTTATAAGTTGTTTGCCAGCGAGTTGCGCCTAATGCAAGCGATGCTTCACGATAATGGCGTGGCACACTCTTTAAAGCATCGACCGTCATTGTCGTAACAGTTGGTAAAATCATGACAAACAAGACAAACGTCCCTGCTAGAATACCAAAACCTGTTCCTCCAAATACCGAACGGACGGCTGGAACAATAACCGATAATCCAATAAAACCATAAACAACGGAAGGGATCCCAACGAGTAACTCAATGACTGGTTGTAAGATTTTTTGTCCTTGTTTTGGTGAAATTTCAACCATAAAAACAGCTGCGCCAATCGCAAAAGGCGTCGCCACAATCGCTGATAAAAAAGTCACTAAAAACGAACCGACGATCATCGGTAAAGCCCCCACTAAAGGTTGCCCGTTTTCTCCTACTTGACTAGGATTCCACTTCGTTCCAAATAGGAAGTCAAAGAAATTTACTTTATCGACAAAGAACGTTGCGAGTCCTTTACTTGCTACAAAATAAAAGATGGAAACAACTACAAGAATAATTAATAAGATACAAAATAAGCTAATTAATTTTCCTCTTTGTTCCATTTTTGCACGTTTTGATTTTTTCATTAATATTTGTTTTACATCTTCCAAGAGAAAGCCTCCTCAAAATCTATTGATTCTACCTCTAACTAGTCTACTCGTTGTAAGTCAATTTTACTTTAACCTTTTGTAAATCGAACGTAAAGTTTGTAAATTTTGTGTAAACCCGGTATTAAGGTAGAAGATTTCCTTCCCAATCTCGTTGCACTTGCATTGAAGAAATGGAAATATAGCCTAATTTTCCAACAATATTTTCTTGTACATCCTCTGATAAAATATAGTCAATAAAATCTTTGGTTAAACCAGTTGGCTCTCCTTTAGTATACATATGCTCATAAGACCAAATAACCCACTGATTTGTCCGGACATTGTCATCTATCGGTTCGACACCATCAATTTTTAACGTTAACACCTCGTCATTGACATAAGAAAAAGCAACATAACTAATCGCACCTGGCGTGTCGGCTACAATTTGCCGTACCATTCCACTTGAATCTTGTTCTTGTGATTGTTTGGCTGTCGCACCATCTAAAACCCAACGTTCAAACGTATTTCTTGTCCCACTACCATTGGCACGATTTAATAAGACAACTTTGAGATCGTTACCGCCAATTTCACTCCAGTTTGTGACTTCACCAATAAAGACCCGTCGTAAATCTTCCATCGTAATATCCGTTAGTCCGACTTCTTTATTTACAATCGGTGTAATACCCACGACTGCAACTTGATGACTAATTAATTTAGAGGCATCAATTCCACTTTTTTCTTCCGCAAAAACATCAGAATTCCCAATTTGAACGGCTCCAGATTGGACTTGGCTTAAGCCTGTACCACTTCCTCCACCTTGGACATTAATAAAGCGGCCTGGATTCGCTGTTTGAAAACTCTCGGCCGCGGTTTCAACTAACGGTTGTAAAGCAGAAGACCCTACGGCCGTAATGGATTCCCCACGGTCAATCCAACTTGCACAACCACTTAAAACGGTCATTAATCCTAGTATTGCTATTGCTGCATATTTTTTTTTCATACTGAAACTCCTTATATTAAAATTAATAGGTATTTAAATTCCCTTTCATTTTCTATATTAACATTTCCCTAAACTTTTTGAAATTAGAATTCACTAAAAGATGAACCTCTCTTTTCATTTCGAAAAAAAGAATGCCACCCATAAACTCCAAAAATTGAGATGATTCTTACACCTATTCTATCATACTGTTCTTACTAACACCCACTCTTACCTTTTTAGTAGAAAAATAAATTTGGTCCAGAACGTTTACGAATAAATTCTTTGTTACTAACCGATGTACTCACACATTTTACGAATAGGACAAAAAAAAGAAGTAGCCCATACTTCACTACTTCTTTCTTATTGAAGATTAAATCTTTAAAAAACGTCTCATTGAGATAATCGAACCGAGTGATCCAATCGTAATACCAATAAGAATTAAAGCACCACTCACTTGAAACATTAAGACACCTGGTTCAAGTAAACTATAGTTAGAGCGGAGTAAAATAGGATTTAGCATCCGATAAATTTCAGGATAGCCCAAAATAATCAACGCAACCGGAAGCGCAGACCCAAAAAGACCAATCCAACCACCTTCTAAAAAGAACGGCCAACGAATATACCCATTTTTAGCACCCACTAAGCGCATAATTTGGATTTCACGTTCACGCGATAAAATCGTGATTCGAATTGTATTAGAGATTAAGAACATTGCTACAAAAAGTAACAAACCTGAACCAACTAAGCCCCAAGTGCGTACGCCTTCTGCAATCCCAAAAATTTTATCTGATAAATCTTCTCCATACGTCGCTTTGTGCACCACTTTGCTATACTCTGAGGATTGTGCTGTCTTCGTAATATCTTTAACATATTGTGGTTCTGTTGCACGCACAATAAAAACATTTAACAATGGATTATCTTGATCAAATAACCCCCAGACATCTCCGTAAGATTCTTTTACTCGTTCAAGTTCTTCATCTTGACTTGAAAATTCAACCGATTCGACATGGGGTAAAGCTTTTAAAGTCGCTTCTAGTTCATCTTGCTCTTCTTGCGTGACACCGTGATTCATGAAAACAGAAACTTCTACGTTGTTTTCCATATCTTCAGCTAATTTAACAGTATTTAAAATAATCATTAAAAAGGCACCTAATAAAGCTAATGTAATCGTCACAGCACTAATAGAAGAGATTGTCATCCATCCGTTGCGACGCAAACTTTTAAAACTTTCTAATATATGACGAAAGAATGTTCTAATCATCGTATCCATACTCTCCTTCTACTTGGTCACGAATAATGCGACCATTTTCTATCGCAATCACACGATGACGGATCGTATTAACGATGGTACTGTTATGGGTTGCCATCACAATAGTCGTTCCTTGGGCATTAATGCGATCAAGAAGTTTCATGATTTCCCATGAATTTTCTGGATCTAAATTTCCCGTTGGCTCATCGGCAATTAATACTTTAGGAGTATTGACAATGGCACGCGCAATCGATACCCTTTGTTGTTCTCCCCCAGATAATTCACTAGGAAAGACACGAACCTTATGCTTTAGTCCAACTAAATCTAAGACTTCCATGACGCGCTTTTTAATTTCACGCGGTTTACGACCGATTACTTGCATCGCATACGCGACATTTTCATACACTGTCTTTTTGGGAAGTAACTTATAATCTTGGAAGACGACGCCGACTTCACGACGCATATTCGACACATCTTTATTTTTGATTTTTAATAAATCATAGCCAGCGATGTTTAACAGGCCTTTGGTTGCTTTTTCTTCTCGATACATTAATTTAATAAACGTTGATTTTCCCGCACCACTAGGACCAACAACATAAACAAATTCACCTGGTTTAATTGAAACTGAAAGGTTACGAATCGCAGTTGTACCATTCGAGTATTTTTTCATTACATCCTGCATTTCTATCATGCTTATCTCTCCACCTTTTTTATCGATACTGGATTATTATAGCATTGCTATGTTTCATTTCGCTTGCACTAAGTTACAATTTGATTGCAATTCCATCATTTTTGTGGATTATTTTCATTTAGTTGCATTTTTAAGAAAGCATCAATGAAGCCATCCAACTCTCCGTCCATCACTGCTTGAATATTTCCAGTTTCATAATTCGTGCGATGATCTTTCACCATCGAGTAAGGATGGAAAACATACGAACGAATTTGTGAGCCCCAGCCAATTTCTTTTTGTTCCCCACGTAGACTAGCAGCTTCTTGTTCTTGTTTTTCAACTTCTAACTGATAGAGTTTAGCCTTTAACATCGACATCGCTTGGTCTCTATTTTTTAACTGCGATCGTTGTGCTTGGCTAGCAACGACCACACCTGTTGGTAAATGGGTAATACGGACGGCTGAATCGGTCGTATTAATATGTTGTCCTCCAGCACCACTTGCCCGGTAAGTATCGACTTTTAAATCATCTGAATTAATGGCAATGTCAATCGTCTCATCGAGTTCTGGCATGACATCAACTGAACAAAATGACGTATGTCTACGCTTAGCTGAATCAAAAGGTGAAATACGAACCAGACGATGCACGCCTTTTTCAGATTTCAAATAACCATATGCGTTATGTCCTTTAATTAATAAAGTCACACTCTTAATACCCGCTTCATCTCCTGCTTGATAATCAATCATTTCGACTTTAAAGCCTTCATGATCGGCCCAACGTTGGTACATGCGCAACAACAAACTACCCCAATCTTGAGATTCTGTTCCACCAGCTCCAGGATGTAGTTCTAAAATAGCATTACTATGATCATAAGGACCATCAAGTAATAACGATAGTTCATAGACACTCATCTCTTCCTTTAAAGTACGCAATCCGGTTAACAATTCCGTTTCGATTTCAACATCGTATTCGTCTTGCAACATCTCAAGCAACATTTCTAGTTCTTCTACTTGACTAGCCAGTCGATGAAAACGGTCATAGGTTTCTTTGTTGCTGTTATTCGCATTGATGATACTTTGAGCAGCCATGCTATCATCCCAAAAGCCAGGTTCGGCCATTTGATGTTCCACTTGGGCAATTTCTTCTTCTAGGCGATCTAAGTCAAAGAGACCCCCTAAAGCTTGTGATTTTTTGATTCATCTCTGTGAGTTGATGACGGATTTCTGATAATTCCATATTCATTCCTTCTTTCTATTATTCATCATTACCTTAAGCGGCACTTATTTACCGTAATACATCTATCTCAAATTCGCTAACTTAACTAAAAAACGGTCTATTTTCTAAAGCCCCATACAAAAAACGGAGCCATGACAGATATATGCCACAGCTCCACCAATCCTTATACTGTTTGGTTTCTACCATGACAGTTTTTATATTTTTTCCCACTGCCACATGGGCATAAGTCATTACGACCGATATTTTTTGCTTCAATCGCAGGTTGCGTTGTTGGTTGAGCTTCAACAACTTGTTCTCTTTGAACATTTTGACGAATCTCAGATTTCATGAATAAGCGCGTAACTTCATATTCAATCGCCCCAACCATTGTTTCAAACATCTCATAGCCTTCTGTTTGATATTCAACTAATGGATTGTTTTGCCCATATGCACGTAAGCCAATAGATTGACGTAATTGATCCATTGCATCAATATGATCGGTCCATTTTGCATCAACAACTCGCAAAATAACAACTTTCTCAAATTCTAACAATTGTTCTGGACTATTTAAATGTTGCGCTTTTTCATCAAATTTCGCTTGCGCTAAGTCAAGTAACATCGTTTTAATTTCTTGTGGTTTTTTGCCTTCTAAATCTGCAAGCGAAATGGAATCTTCATGAACTAAGGCACTTCCTGCAAAATCAACAATTCCTTGATAATTCACGACATTACTTTCTAATTGAACGTGACCGTCGACAATCCGATCAATCGTACGTTTTACCATTCCCATTAATTGGGCAGATAGCGTCTCATCTTCCATAATCACTTGTTGACGTTGACGATAAATAACTTCACGTTGTTCACGCATCACATCATCATATTGTAAGACGTTTTTACGAGTATCATAGTTATTTCCCTCAACCCGTTTTTGCGCAGATTCTACTTGTTTCGAAAGCATTCTACTTTGAATCACAGCATCATCTTCATCGATATTCATGCGATCTAAGAAAGCTTTAATTCGTTCAGAACCAAAGCGTTTCATCAAATCGTCTTCAAGAGAAAGATAAAATTGAGAAACACCTGGATCTCCTTGACGACCTGAACGTCCGCGTAATTGATTATCAATCCGTCGAGATTCGTGACGTTCTGTCCCAATGACAGCTAACCCACCTAACTCTGCCACACCTAAACCAAGTTTAATATCGGTTCCACGACCTGCCATATTGGTGGCAATTGTTACCGCCCCTTTTTGACCAGCATTTAAAATAATTTCGGCTTCTTTAAAGTGATTTTTCGCATTTAACACTTCATGTGGTACTTTTGCTTGGTGTAATAACTCAGAAAGATACTCCGATGTCTCTACTGCAACGGTTCCGACAAGGATTGGTTGCCCTTTACGGTAACGCTCTTTAATGTCTTCTACAACTGCTTTAAATTTACTTTGTAGTGTTGGATAAAGTAAATCTGCACGGTCATCACGGACAATCGGACGATTCGTTGGAATTTGAATGACTTGAATGTTATAAATTTCGCGAAATTCTTCTTCTTCTGTTTTGGCAGTCCCTGTCATTCCGGCTAATTTTTTGTACATCCGGAAAAAGTTTTGGAACGTAATGGTCGCAAGTGTTTTCGTTTCATCTTCAATTTCAACATTTTCTTTTGCTTCAATTGCTTGATGTAAGCCATCAGAATAACGACGACCATCCATAATACGACCGGTAAATTGATCGACGATTAAGACCTTTCCTTCTTGAATCACATAGTCAATATCGCGTAACATAATATAATTCGCGCGAAGGGATTGATCCAAGTGGTGCGTTAATGCCGTGTTCTCAATGTCATATAAGTTCTCTAAGACAAAGGTTTCTTCCGCTTTTTCAATTCCTGCTTCGGTTAAAGTAATGGTTTTTGATTGAACATCAATTTTATAATCTTCGTCTTCTTTCAATCGTTTGACAAAGTTGTCTGCGCGAGTATATAAAGCAGTCGACTTTTCTGCTTGCCCTGAAATAATCAACGGAGTACGTGCTTCATCAATTAAAATCGAATCGACTTCATCGACAATCGCATAATTAAGCGGACGTTGAACCATTTGATGACGGTACACGACCATATTGTCTCTTAAATAATCAAAACCTAATTCGTTATTGGTACTGTATGTAATATCTGCCGCATAGGCTGCGCGTTTTTCTTCTGATGTTTTTGAGTTGATATTTAAGCCTACTGTCAATCCTAAAAACTCATATAACTCGCCCATTTCAGTTGAGTCACGAGTCGCTAAGTATTCATTGACCGTCACAACATGGACACCTAGTCCAGTAATGGCATTTAAGTACACAGGCATGGTAGCCGTTAAGGTTTTCCCTTCCCCGGTTCTCATTTCTGGGATATTACCATCATGTAAAACAATCCCACCCATTAATTGAACGCGGTATGGATATAATCCTAAGACACGTTTAGCCGCTTCACGAACAACTGCAAAAGCCTCCGTTAATAATTCATCCAATGTTTCACCATTTTTATATCGATTGCGAAATTCTTCTGTTTTCGCTCTAAGTTCTTCATCTGATAAAGCGCTCATTTGTTCTGCTAGCAGTTCAATTTTATCTGCCATTTGTTCTAAACGCTTTAATTCTTTTTTATCGTTTTCTATTAAATTCTTTAAAAAATTAGCCATTACAAAGCAAGTCTCCTTCTAATTCAATTCTTCTTACGTTTTAGTAATCAAAAAGTCTCCAATCCATTTTATCATTTGTTCCTCGGGAATGCTACATTTTCTACTAATCTCTCGCTAAAATCAAATAGCCATGCTTCTTTTGGCATCAAGGGTTAATCTGATAGATTATCTTTGAAAAAAGATAATTTCACGATAAAAGAAAGTAAATGAGAAATCTTGCGTTCGAGGAGTTTGCAATATACTCAGTCTACTTGTAAAAAAATCGTTCATAATTTTCTTTTTATGATACGATTCTTAGGTGCCCTATCATTTTTTCTATGAATCGCTCAAACACTGCAATCGCGGTTGTATAACGTTTAGTGTTGATGACTGATATCCGTATCTTTCTTCAACACTTTACTTAGGATAGTTTATTTTTAGAGATGATGGGCTCATTACTAAACTATTTTCTTTTATCATTTCTTTCAATTTTTGACAAAATATGCACCAAAAAGAGATTAGAAACTAGCGGACCGGAGAAAAACGCCTTGTGTTGGCTGCGTCAAAAGACGAAATGTGAATGACTCTAGGTTTGTGCTTTAGCACTTACCTAGAATTTGAAGCTTTTGAGCTGAGCGACCTAGGCTCGAAGCGGTCTCGCAGCCCCCTCACACAAGGCGGTTTTTCGTAGGGAAGCGCGAAATTCCATCAACACCATTTGGTGAAGAGCCACAATATCGTTATAAAAATACAAAAAAGCAAAAGTCACATAGGACTTTTGCTTTTTATTCTAAAATTTATTAAAAGTTAGTCTGTTTCGATTAACCCGTATTTTCCATCTTTACGACGGTAAACAATGCTTGTGCCATTTGTTTCTGCATCTTCAAAAATAAAGAAGTTATGACCTAGCATGTTCATTTGTAATACGGCTTCTTCACTATCCATTGGTTTTAATGATAAACGCTTCGTACGAACAATTTCTAATTCTGAATTATTTTCTTCTTCGGCTTCATCCACAAAGATTGAACTTGTCTTCATATTTGGAATTGCTGTTTCACGAGATTTCCGGTTAATTTTTGTTTTAAATTTGCGAATTTGACGTTCTAATTTATCGACAACCAAATCTACGCTTGCATAGAGATCTGGTGAAGTTTCTTCAGCTCGCAATACAAGATAAGGTAGCGGGATCGTCACTTCGACTTTCGCAGTTTTTTCTGTGTACACTTTCAAGTTGATGTGTGCTGTTGCATCAGGAACATCATTAAAGTAACGTTCTAATTTACCAACTTTCTTTTCTACATAGCTACGAATCGCTTCTGTGACTTCGATATTTTCTCCACGTACATTATATCTAAACATAACAATTGCCCCTTTCGTCTACCAATTAAAGAGAGAGAAGGACCACTCTTTCCCTCTTCTTACTTCTATTATATCGAACTTTATGAGAAATGCAAAAGAAATCGTTACCAAAATCCATTTCTTTTTAACAGTCTTAGCGAGCCAAGGAGATTGTCCGAATCATCGCTGGTTGATATTGCCTTAAAACATCTGCTGCATGAAAGAGCGTACGCCCTGTGGTATAGACATCATCAAACAAAATGATCTTCTTCCCTTTAATTAAATGGACCCTGTTAGTCGGCACAAAAGGTTGCGGTACCGCTAAGCGTTCAATACGATTTTTTTGCGCTTGTGGTGCAGTATGGATCGCTTTTTCTAATAATTGAACAGTTGGAATGCAAGCAGCATCTAACAACGCTTGGGTCTGATTGAATCCGCGCTCTAAAAACCGATCTTGCGAGAGAGGAATTGGACAAATCAGACTATGGCGCTCTTGTTTAAAATAGGATTTTAGTTCAGTTGTAAACGTGGTTCGTAAGCGATAATCCCCTAAAAACTTATACTGAAATAACCACTCTTGAAAAGCCGAATCATATACAAAAAAAGCATGATGCATAAAATCATAGGTTGGGAAGTGTCGTTGCCACAAAATACAATCCTCACACTTTTCCATCACCCCACTTTTTCGACAAGTGGGGCAAGACTGTTTTGGGGTTGGAGTTAAACGGCTATGGCATCTTTGACAACATTGATTCATAATCGTCGTCGGCCACAGCATTTCTTTGATAGTCAAATTGCGATTCATTAGTATTTGACACCAACTACATCTCATGTGTCACCAACTTTCTTCGCCAAAGCATTCATCTCCTTAATTTCTTTTTTCGCTTGTCGCATCGCTTGCGTATTTTGATTATAAAAAAAGAGGACTCGCCCATGATGATAGGCACCTTTACGATCAACACGTCCGGCAATTTGCACCAAAGCAGATTTGCTAAATACTGCGTGGTTAGCGCCCATCACAATCACTGAAACCCGTTCAAAGGTCACTCCTCGCTCTAAAATCGTACTGGTAAATAAGATTCGATATTTCTTTTGGCGCATATTCTCAACTTTTTTTTTTCTATTTTCGTCTTCTGCGTGCACACTGGTAATGATATCCGCCGCAAAAAAACGGGAAGTTGCCCGACATAAGGCATCCATATAAGAAAGACTTGGACAAAAAACTAACACGTCATTGTCTTGTAATAATTCACGTAACAGCTTTAAGAATTTCTTCATGCGCGATGGCTTTTTGTAACAAGATTCCCACCGAAGGTACCAGTGACATTCAGGAACAATCAAGGGTCTTTTATGAAACCGAACGGGTAATTTTTCAATGGCAAACGTCGCTTCGACTTCTCTTATTAGATGTAGCGGAGGGGTGGCGGTTAAATAGATTAAACGCCCATTGAGATGTAATGCTTGTTTTAGACCATAGCGTAACATTGGATCCCCCTCATAAGGAAAGGCATCAATTTCATCCACAATAATTAAATCAAAAGCCTGATAAAAATGCAGTAATTGGTGGGTCGTGCAAATCGTTAATTTTCGATAGCAATAACTTTCTTCAGAATTTCCATGGAGTAATAATACAGTCTCTAACACAAACGCACTTTTTAATCTAGGATATAATTCGCGGCAAACATCTATTCGTGGCGACGTGACACAAACACGCCCGCCCTTTGCTAGAACTGAGTGTATCAGCGGGAAAATCATTTCGGTCTTACCTGAACCTGTGACTGCCCACAACAAGCTATCACGCCCTGCTTGAAGCGACTGTAACAAGCGATCAGTAATGGTTTGTTGGAGCGTTGTTAAAGAACCTTGCCACGTTAATAGAACCTCTCTAGGAAGCTGTGAGTCCGGTGATTCGATGATGGACACTAACCGATCATCACTCGTCAACTTCCCGAACTTTAAACAAACGGAACAAAAATATTTCCCGCTAGGCAAGCGATGTTCTGCTTTGGCTAACTGACTTCCACATCGCTGACAAGTAACATGTTTTTCAATCGACATCGCTGGACGTATATAAAAATGCGGGTCATTCAATTCTTGAACACGCGCTTGACTCAGGACCACTTGTCTACCGATGAACTCTTCCATTTAGGCCTCACCTCTATAATAGAGAATACGAAAAAACACGAAGGATTTTTTTCCTTCGTGCTTATTTTATCTTAATTAACTATTTTTATTTTTTTCAATCAAATCAAAGGCTTGTTGTAAAACTTTTTCGCCGTTCATCATGCCATAATCTGCCATATTAATGATTTCTAGTGGAATTCCTTTTGGTGCAAGTCGTTTCTCGAAATCCGCTTTCATAAAACGAACTTGTGGACCCAATAACAAGACATCCACTTCTTTATTTTCTAAATGATGATCTGCTTCTGAAGCTGATACGGCAAAAATATCGGTATCAAACCCCTGAACTTCTGAAGCCTTTTGCATTTTAGTGACTAACAAACTGGTACTCATTCCTGCTGAACAAACTAACATAATTGTTTTTTTCGCCATCTTATTTCCCCCACTTTATTGTTATTAAAATCAAACGAATCCTATCCTGTTAAATTATAAAACAATCTACTACTTTGTCAATGAAGATTGTTGTTATTTTTCTAACCATGTTGCTTTTAATAATGGTCTAAAAACCACATATTCTTTTTGTAAATCGACATGAATCACTTCGTAGTTCGCATTCAGCCAGGCATACGCACCTTTTTCAGGATATAAATAATCATTTGCCCACCAGTCTGTACTTGTCCGCGCGGTCCGTGGCAAGCCACTTGCTGGAAAAAGAAGTTCATTGATTTGGGTAAACGTTAACGTCACCTGGGTGCCCCCATTATTTCGAAGATAGTTTGTGATAACATCGTATTTTTTTTTGCGTTCAACCAAACTTCTCACCCTTTTCTTTCTATTATCTAGCTTCTTTGTCAAAAATGCAACCTTAAGAAAATTGATATCTCGTGCTTTTTTCCTTATACTAGAATAAACGAAAGCGAGGGATGACGTTTGCTAGAAAGTTATCGAACGATTAAAGAAAATGGCCAATGGGAAATTGACATCAAAAAATCACGTTTCATCTGTTTTCTTCAACGTGTCACAACAGAAGAAGAAGCGCGTACGATGATTCAACAGATAAAAAAAGAACATTGGAAAGCGAATCATAACTGTAGTGCTTTTATTATTGGAAGTGACGGCCATCTAATCCGTTCAAGCGATGATGGCGAACCTAATGGAACAGCCGGGACACCGATGCTTGAAGTGTTAAAACAAAATGAGATCATTAACGTTGTGGCGGTCGTGACTCGATATTTCGGTGGCACAAAATTGGGTGCAGGTGGTTTAATCAGAGCCTATTCCACCGCGGTCTCTGAGGCGTTAAAACAAGTGGGAATCGTCGAAATCAAAACACAACAAGAACTGTTCGTTACGATTGAGTATTCTTTACTAGGAAAATTACAACATTTTTTAGAATTGAACGACTATCCGATTAAAGACACGCAATTTACTAACGAAGTGACCGTTTGCCTCACCGTCGATGAAATAGAACGCACACAAGCCGAAATTGTCGAATTATTAAATAACCAAGTCACTTTTGAAATAGGAAAATTTATTCCAACTGAAATTCCGATAACATAACAAAAAGAGATGAGGCTAAACTCATCTCTTTTTTAGTGATTTTTCGCACGCCATTTAATCGTTTGTTTCGTTGGTCGTTTTTCTGACACTCGAATTCCTTTTTGTGTGATGTTAACAATTACATTTTTTTTCGACAAATCATAAAGATGCTCAACCGCGTCTACGATTTGTTCTTTCAAATGAAAATCAAATTTCATTTTTAATCACTCCTACTATCTTTTATTTTACGTTTATTTAAGAGTAGCCTAAAAGACCGAATTTTTCAAATAAAAAAAGAGTAAACGATAAACGTTACTCTTTCGTTAAAATAACTGGGGTAGCTGGATTCGAACCAACGCGTGAGGGAGTCAAAGTCCCTTGCCTTACCGCTTGGCTATACCCCAATGGTGGAGGAGAGTGGATTCGAACCACTGAACCCGAAGGAACGGATTTACAGTCCGTCGCGTTTAGCCACTTCGCTACTCCTCCAAAAGGTTTACTGAAAAACCTGACTCACTTATAATACAAAATTTTTCAGAGTAATGCAAGTCTTTTTTCAAAAATTATTCATGTAAATTCCATTGACGAATAATTGCCTCTACCGCAAGTTCAAATGTCTTATTTGAGCCGATTGCTTCGTCATCCATGAATGCTTGAAAATCCTTCACAGCATAAGCTAAAATCTCACCAATTTTCTTTTTCCCAATATAAAGTTCTGTCACTTCATATTCTTGTCCTTGAAGAATTCTTTTTTTCTCTTCCATATGGATTTGTATCTCTTTATTTTTTTTCATATTTTTCACCTCGTTCTCTATCTTAGCATATTTTTGATATTTTACGAGTACTATTTCAGATAAAATAGGATCTCATTTGAATCTTTTAACTTAAAAAACTAGAAACCGATTACTCGGTTTCTAGCTAACAACGTTAAGGATTCGTCACAACAGCACTGATGACGGTAAAGCCCGCATCGCTTAGAATATCTTTGACCAGTTGTGCCTCTTTTGTTTCAATTTGAAGTTCCACAACTGTTTGAGCATTTTGACGATCCACAACAACCGTTAAAATACTCAATTGTTTTTGCGCTAAAACGCGCGTAATATCGGCTAATACTCCAGGATGATCGTTAGCCACTGCTAAGGAAACACGCGTTCCACCCGCATAATAACCCGTAATTTTTAAGAAAGCATCGAAAATATCATTATTAGTAATGATTCCGACTAACTTTCCTTCTTCAATGACTGGTAAAACCCCAACGTTGTTTTGACGCATTTGCGCAATTCCATCTTCTAACAGAGCGTCTGGTCCAATGGTTTCGACTTTTTTAATCATGATCTCTTTTACAGATGTTTTGTTTAACAGATAATTGACTTCGTACACACTTAGACTTGTTGCTTTTGAAGGCAATGCTTCTTGAATCACACCTTCTGTAATTAATCCAATCAACGTCGTCCCTTCCACTACCGGCAAACGATGAATTTTATGTTGCTTCATCAAATCAACCGCATCGAAAATCGGCGTTGTCGGGCTAACCGTAATTAAATTGGTCGACATAAAATCTTTTACACTCATGATTTATCCTCCTAAGTATGCTTTTTTCACAGATTCACTCGTTAATAATTCTTGACCGGTTCCTTCTAACACAATTTTCCCAGTTTCTAAGACATACCCTCGATCTGCGATAGAGAGTGCCATATTCGCATTTTGTTCAATCAATAACACGGTCGTACCTTGCGCCTTGATTTCTTCAATAATCGAAAAAATTTCACGAATAAAAATCGGTGCAAGTCCCATGGACGGTTCATCTAATAAAAGAAGTTTAGGACGTGACATTAATGCTCGACCCATTGCCAGCATTTGTTGTTCGCCGCCAGAAAGAGTGGCAGAATCTTGTTTTTTGCGTTCTTTTAACACCGGAAAACGGCGATAAACCGCCTCATAGTCTTGTTTTAACTCGCTATCATTTCGAAGAAAAGCGCCCATTTCTAAATTTTCTTGAACGGTGAGTCCTGCAAATACATGGCGTCCTTCTGGTACTTGTGACAATCCTTGCATCACGATTTTTTGCGGTGCTTCTTTTTCAATCGCTTTTCCTTCAAAGGTGATTGAACCGCCTGAAGGTCGAACTAAGCCAGAAATCGTTCGTAAAATAGACGTTTTCCCCGCACCATTGGCTCCAATGAGTGAGACGATTTCTCCTTGTTCAACATGAAAGGAAACATCGTGAATGGCTTCAATTAGTCCGTATTTAACGAATAAATTTTCCACTTTTAACATTAGATTTCCCCTCCTAAATAAGCTTCAATCACTCGTGCATTCCCCTTAATTTCATCCGGGGTACCTTCAGCAATGACTTGACCGTATTCTAACACATAAATTCGTTCGCAGACATCCATGACTAGATTCATATCATGTTCGATCAAAATAATCGTAATTCTAAATTCCTTTTGAATTCGGTAAATTAAATCAGTTAACTCGGCTGTTTCTTGTGGATTCATTCCAGCAGCTGGTTCATCCAAAAAGAGAATTTTTGGTTGCGTCGCTAGTGCACGCACAATTTCAAGCCGACGTTGCTCCCCATAAGGTAAATTGCGTGCTAATGTCTCCATTTTATCTTCTAATTGAAAAATAGCTAAGAGTTCAGCCGCCTTTTCTTTTAAATTTTGTTCTGTTTGATAAAATTTTGGCAAACGCAAGATATTCGCTAAAAATGATGCCTTTTCAACCTCGCGCATCGCAATTAAGACATTGTCTAAAACAGTCAAATCTTTAAATAAGCGAATATTTTGAAACGTTCGACCGAGTCCAATTTCGGCAATTTTATAAGGTTTCATTCCATTTAAGCGCGTTGTTTTGCTGCCATCATTAAATAAGACATCACCTGACGTTGGTTCATAAACACCCGTTAATAAGTTAAATAGGGTCGTTTTTCCAGCGCCATTGGGGCCAATTAAACCGACAAGTTCATTTTCATTTAACGTTAAATTGACATGAGAAACCGCAGTTAAGCCACCGAAGTTTTTCGTTAATTTCTCAACGGTTAGTAGAGGCATTCGATTCTCCCCCTTTTTTTCCAAATCGTTGGAAGATTTTTTTGACTGAAAATTCTTTACTACCCAGTAAGCCACCTGGTTTAAAAATCATAATAAGGATAATCGCGAGCGCATAGAAAATCATCCGTAAGTTACCTAAATCTTGCAAATACATATTGAGGAATCCTAAAACAACTGCAGATACAATTGCTCCAGTTGTACTACCAATGCCACCAAAAACCACAATGATTAAAATATCAATCGACTTCATAAACGTAAAGTCACTTGGGAAAACGGACTGTTGATAACTTGCATAGAGACTTCCACCAATACTAGCAAAAATACCGCCAATCACAAAAGCGAGAACTTTATATTTCGTTGTATTGACCCCCATCGCTTCTGCCGCGATTTCATCTTCTCGAACCGATAACGTCCGTCGCCCAAAACTACTATTCATGTAATTCGAAATAAAGACAATCGTTAAAACCATCACAATAAAGATAATTTGCCAGTTACTAAATAATGGAAGTCCAAAAATTCCGGACGGACCATTTGTTAAGCCACTAAAATTAATAATTAGAATACGAATAATTTCAGAGACTCCTAGTGTGGCAATCGCGAGGTAATCACCTTTCAAACGTAAAGTAGGAATCCCTACGACTAATGCAATGACACCGGAGATAATGACTCCTACTAACATACTTAGAAAGAAGCTTAAAAAAGTAGGACTTTTTGCGGTAATAATCGCCGTCGCATAGGCACCTATTGCCATGAATCCCGCATGACCGAGAGAAAATTGACCACCAAATCCAATAATTAAATTCAAACTGACAGCTAAAATAATGTTGATACCAATGTTGGCAATAATGGCGTCAGTAAAAATATTTATTTTTCCCGAATTATATAAGAAAAACAATACAAAATAGAAAATGGTTGCGATGGCTGTCCAAGTTATATTATATTTTAGATTTTTTTTCATTTGTGTCCACCTACACTTTCTCTTTCACATTTTTACCTAAAATACCGGCTGGTCGAATAATTAAGATGACAATTAAGACGCCGTATACCAACGCATCTTTGTAATCCGAAAATCCAACCGCTGTGGAAAGCGTCTCGATTAAACCAATCACAAATCCACCTAAGGCAGCCCCTGGAATAATACCAATTCCTCCTAAAACCGCTGCGACAAATGATTTAAGACCGGGAGCGACACCCATCATTGGATCAATCGAATTATAATATAAACCAATTAACATACCCCCTGCAGCTGCGAGCGCCGAACCTAATGCAAACGTAAAAGAAATCGTCCGGTTAACGTTAATTCCCATCAGTTGAGCAGCATCTGGATCGACACTGACTGCCCGCATCGCTTTCCCCATCTTTGTTCCTTTTACAATAATTTGTAATAATAACATCAAAGAGACGGAAACAAATAAGATTAACAATTGAATATTACTGACACTTATTCCACTAAAGGTATAAAGTTTCCGCTCAATTGCTTGCGGAAAAGGTCTTGTATCTGGAGAGAAAAAGTAAATCATGAGGTTTTGTAGTAAATAAGAAACCCCAATGGCCGTAATTAAAGCCGAAATTCGCGTTGCGCCTCGTAAAGGTCGGTAAGCCAGAATTTCAATAATTACACCTAAAGCCGCACTGACAATCATTGAGACAATCATTGCTACAAAAAAGCCCCAACCATTTGGGAATATCCCCCAATCATTGAATTGATGAATTAAAAAGTAGCCAATAAAACTACCAATCATGTAAATTTCACCATGGGCAAAGTTGATTAATTTAATAATGCCATAAACCATCGTATATCCTAATGCCATTAACGCATAAATGCTGCCTAGAAATAAGCCGTTAATCAGCTGTTGAATGATTATTTCCATTAGTATCACTTCCGAATCATTAATTTTCTAAAAAAAACTGTGACAAAACCTAAAGTTGATTTTGCCACAGCACACATTCCTTTATTTTTAAGGATTAATTACTTCTGCAGAACTTTCTTTCCCATCTGTAAAACCAACTACCACTAATGATTTTTCAGGGTTGTGTTGTGCGTCCATTGTGATATTACCCGTCACACCAACGAAATCTTTCAGTGTCGCTAACCCTTTTGTAATGGAAGCAGAATCTGCTGTATTTTCTTTTTCAATCGCTTGTTTGATCATGAACATCGCATCGTACGCTAATGCATTAAATGTCGAAGGTTCTTTGCCATATTTTTCTTTAAAGGCTGCAATAAATGGTTCAACTGTATCGTTAGACGGTGCAAGTGTTGAAAAGTGTCCAGTATAAAAGACGTTTGAAACATTTTCTGCGCCGGCTAATTGAACCATCTTCTCATCACCAAAGCCATCTGCCCCGATAATTGGTTGCTCAATGCCTAACTCTCGTGCTTGTTTGATGATTAAACCAGCTTCTTCGTAATACCCTGGAATGTAGAGAACATCAAAATCTGCTTTCTTTACTTTTGTTAAGATGGCTTGGAAATCTTTATCTCCTTTAGTAAAGTTTTCTTCTAAGACAATCTCACCTTGATATTCTTCTTTAAAAGCTTTCGTTAATCCTTTGGCATAATCACTTGAATTATCCGCTAGAATAATTGCTTTTTCGGCACCTAATTGTTCTTGTGCGTATTTCGCTAAAATAACCCCTTGGAAACTATCTTGGAAACATGAACGGAATAAAAATTCTTGGACTTGATCGCCATTCATCGTGACACTGTCATCTGTCGCTGAAGGAGAGATTACTGGCACTTGGGCTTTCGTCACATTAGGAATCGTCGCTTTCGTTGCTCCAGAAGTTGCTGGACCAATAATTGCTACTACTTGATCATTTGTTGCTAAGTTTGCAGCTGCAGTCGCCGCTTCACTTGTTTCAGATTTATTATCTTTCGTAATTAGCTCGACTTGTTTCCCTAAAATACCACCTTCGGCATTAATTTTTTCGACCGCTAATTCCACACCTTCTTGTTCTTGTGTACCATAACCGGCAACGGGACCTGATAACTCTAAGTTTAAACCAATTTTAATCGTTTCTCCCGCTTCATTTCCACCTGCGGCACCAGAACCACTTGTTTCATTACCGCCACCCGTTGGTCCTGCACTACATGCTGCCAAAAGGAACAAATTTGCAAATAAAAACACCATTTTTTTTCTCATTTTATTTCCCCCAATTTGTATGACTCGTTGAATATGTTTCTCAATATACCTAAATTTTATCTCTTTGTCAATGAATTTTCTGAATATTTCATCAATTCCCACTTATTTGACTATTTCTTTTCACTTTTTGTCTTACAACCCTTTAATGAAGCGTTACCAACCAAGAACCCCCGACTAAAAGAACTTTCCCACAACCTCTTCTAATGAGTCATTATCGTCCGTCTGACTTCCTTACAAATTGAAAAATTACTGTGCGTCCAATAGGGATTACATTGAAAGGCTGTGTCTGTAAGAATAATCATTACAATTGGGCAGCTTAAAATCAAAAAGAATCACTCTTCCTTTGCTAACACATAAAAAAACACGAAACAGTAGTCTGTCTCGTGCCTTCTTAATGATGGGAATGTTTTCGATACGTATAGCGTGGCTCTTCTTGATCCACCTGATTTCGCTTTAAACTAAATTTGATTGGTACATAATCAATGCCTCCACGAACAAATGGATGACATCGCAATATTCTAGCAACCCCCATCAGACTCCCCTTCATACTACCATGAACTTTTAATGCATGGATTGCATAAGTAGAGCAAGTTGGGTAATAGCGACAACTTGGTGGGAATAGAGGCGAAATAAAACGTTGATAGCCTCTAACGATTTTTATTAATAAATTTTGCATACTGAACTCCTCACTTTACATAGTAAATATACCTTTCAACCTTAAAAATAACAAGTAAAAAAGACTGAATAAAAGCACGCTTTTATTCAGTCTCTTGCTTAAACTGCTTATTCTAAAATTGTTACTTTCACTTGTCGTCTCCCCCACTGAATACATTGTTCGTAGGTCGAGAAATGGACGTCTACAATATTACCTTTAATCGCTCCACCAGTATCACTAGCGATTGCTTCTCCGTAACCTTCTACATATAAACGTGTTCCTAATGGAATGACATTGGGATCGACAGCGACTGCCATTGGATTCGTTAATAAATTTTGTCCCGTCGCCGTTACGGTTCCTCCACCTAAAGCATCTGCCGGATCTGAACTATAAGCCGTAGACTCCATAATAAACGTTTGTCCCACGGGCTGGGTCGTCGCTGCTTGGGCTGCAGCTTCAGCTGCGGCCTGTTCCGCGGCTTCTTTCTCAGCAGCTGCTTGGGCTTCGCGCGCGGCTTGTTCTTTAGCCGCTTTTTCAGCTGCTGCTTTTTCGGCTGCTGCTTTTTCAGCCGCTTCTTTTTCAGCTTTTTCTTTTGCCGCAATTTTAGTCTTAGCGGATTGAACCGCTTCGCCTTCTGTTGCTAACGCTAAAAATGAACTGGAAATATCTTGTACTTCTTTTTCGCTCACTACTACTCTTGTAATCGTTTCTTCATTCTCTTGGTTTTCTGCCGCATAAACTGGCAGCACCGCTCCGACTAACATCATTGTTGCCAACATCGCAACAGGTAGAAAATGTCTCTTCATGAATATATTCCTCCTAATTTCTTACAAACCGTATCTTATCATGTCGCTATGACCCTTAGGTTACGAGTTCGTTAAAGAAAAGAAAGATAGCACGATTTTATACCTCAATTTGTTACAATCGAAACATTAAGCGAATTCAAAGTAATAATTACTGCAACAAAGACTGATATAACAACCTTTTCATTTTTTCATATTTTTTATGCTTTAAATTTTTTCATCGCTTAGTGAGAAGTATTTAGAAAATAAATCGCAATATACGCTTATTTCTACTAGAAAAAGACGTAATTTTACAAACAGATAACAATTACGACAAAAAAAGAGACCTCTTTTCCATGAAAAGAAATCCCTTTTTAGCTCTATTTCAAAAATCTCGTGATGTTTGCCCAAATGTTTGCATCAAAAACCGCCATGGGTGATCCATCACCAATCACGCCGTAACCAACCATTAAACCACCCAAAAATAATAGGAACGCAATGAAAAAAACGGCTGCGATTTTTAAAATAGTATAAAGAATATAGCGACTCGTTTTCATTTCATCTAGTCCTTTCTTAGGCTTCAACAGGTTGTGGTTCTTTAT
The DNA here is from genome assembly GCF_051713805.1 of Enterococcus sp. DIV1314a. Classification (NCBI taxonomy): domain Bacteria; kingdom Bacillati; phylum Bacillota; class Bacilli; order Lactobacillales; family Enterococcaceae; genus Enterococcus; species Enterococcus sp. DIV1314a. The sequence goes on from NZ_JBIOQP010000001.1 coordinate 98,864, forward strand.
TCATCACTTCTTGATCAGAAACACGTTCGATATCTGCTCCTAGTGTTGCGAGTTTTTCGTGGAATTTGTAGTAGCCACGATCAAGATATTTTAAGTTACGAACTCGCGTGATGCCTTCTGCTCGTAGGCCAAGGAGAATGAGTGCCGCAGCAGCTCTCAAGTCTGTTGCGTAGACGACAGCCCCTTGTAGAGCCGTACCACCTTCAATCATCGCGATATTGCCTTCAATCTTCACTTTTGCATTCATTCGACGCATTTCTTCAAGATGTTGGAAACGATTTTCAAAGACCGTTTCGTTCACGACATTTAAACCGCTCGCAATCGCTTGGATCGCCGTCATTTGCGCTTGCATATCAGTAGGAAAACCTGGATGAGGTAACGTTTTAATGTCTGTCGGTTTTAATTCATCAGGCCCAATCACTCGAATACCGCCATTTTCTTCAATAATCGAAACACCCATTTCAACTAATTTAGAAATTAATGGTCGATTATGTTCAGAGATCGCTTCTTCAATCAACACATTCCCTTGTGTCATCGCAGCAGCAACCATAAAGGTTCCTGCTTCAATCCGGTCTTGAACAATGCTGTGTCGTGCACCAACGAGTTTTTCTACCCCTTCAATACGCATGGTTTGTGTTCCTGCTCCGTAAATTTTAGCGCCCATTTTATTTAAAAAATTAGCTAAATCAACAATTTCAGGTTCTCTTGCCACGTTATCAATGGTTGTGATGCCTTTTGCTTTAACAGCCGCCATCATAATATTTTGAGTTGCTCCCACACTTGGAAAATCCAAATAAATATTACTTCCGATTAATTCATCAGCAATCGCTTCAATGTATCCCTCATTTTGAATAATCGTTGCACCAAGTGCTTGAAATCCTTTTAAATGTAAGTCAATCGGGCGCTTCCCGATAGCACAACCACCTGGCATTGCAACTTTTGCATGACCATTGCGTGCCAACAGCGGGCCCATCACAACAATTGAAGCGCGCATTTCACTCACGTATTCGTAAGGTGCTTCAATAGCTAGTGTAGGTTGTGCGTCAATTGTGACTGTATTTGTTTGTTCATTAAAATCAATTGTTGCATTTAAATGATGAATGACTTGATTCATTGTTAAAACATCCGATAAAACAGGAACATTTGTTAAAATCGATGTTCCTTCTTCGGCTAATAAACTCGCTGCTAAAATCGGTAAAACTGCATTTTTTGCCCCTTCAATTTTAACATTTCCTTCTAGTTTATTACCGCTTCGAACGATAATTTCTTCCATTATAGTATACCCTCCAATAGAACATTACGTGCTTTTTAAAAATCTTTTTAATTATACCACAGTTCATTCCTAGATTGTTTAAATATTCCTTAAAATGGGCATTCCTTCACAATTCAACTAACTACTAGCTTTTGACGAGCAAGGACCATTCACTAATAATTCAGAAATGAAGGAGTTCACTTTAAATCATTATCTTTTACAGTACAATCTTGTTAGAATCCTACCACAAAAAGATTTTTAGACAAAACAATCAGCTCTAAGACAAACGAACTTGCCAAATAGCCAATCCCAATGGAAAGTAACGTCAGTAGCATACGGACTTGGGGAATATGGTCCGCTTTAAAAAAAGCATCTAGCCGTAATGCACCCAGTGACCAAAATGCAAGATAAATAAAAATAAAATGAGTGACGATTCGAATAATCGTATCAATGCCATAAACGTCCATTTTTAACACCTCTCAATCAAAAATTACCTATTTATCATAACATACTTACAACTGTTTGGATATTTCTTCTCTTGACATAAACAATGTGTCTCACTTTCTGCATGATTACTGGTGACGAGGGTCACACTCGCTCGATACGCTCATATTCATGGAAGTAGCCATCGACACTAATAAATATTATACCTAGAAAAAATCTTGAAAAATGTTGAAAGATTATAAAAATATCAGTCATCAACGCTAAAAGTTATACAACCTAAAAAAACCTCATAGGTCAACGTGCGTAGAAATTGAATAAATCGTATCAACAATTCTCTTGCTCTTTCTTGCAAACCATTTTCAAAAAAAAAGCAAAAACGGCTCTTTCGAACTGTTTTTGCTTTTTGCGTTATTGATGTTTCGAAACATTAATACGATTAATCGCTCGATGAAGGGCAACCGTTGCTCGACGTAATTCATCAACATCGGCATGCGACTTCGCTTCACGAATTAATTCTTCTGCCCGATTTTTCGCACGTTCAGCTCGTGAAACATCGATGTCTCTTTCGCGTTCCGCACTATCAGCAATAATAGTGACGATATCATCACGCACTTCAATGACACCACCATTAATGGCAATCCAGTCCACATGATCATCAGAATCAATACGTTTGATCCGGACTTCATCAATCGCTAATGGCGCAATAATCGGGGCGTGTCGTGGTAAAATCCCCAAATCGCCATCAAGTGTTTTCGCCACAACCATGTGGGCGTGATGTTCATAAACCACGCCATTTGGAGTGACAATGTTTACTGTTAAATGTCGAGTCATTAGGCACCTCTTTCTAGTAACCTATTTTTTTCGCTTTTTCAACGACGTCTTCAATTGTTCCTACACTACGGAAGGCATCTTCAGGAATATGATCGTGAATACCTTCTAAAATTTCTTTAAATCCCTTAATCGTTTCAGCAACTGGGACGTAAGAGCCTGGTTGTCCCGTAAATTGTTCTGCAACGTTAAAGTTTTGCGATAAGAAAAATTGGATACGTCTAGCACGCGCTACTAGGATTTTTTCTTGATCGGATAATTCATCCATCCCCAAAATCGCAATAATATCTTGTAACTCGCGATAGCGTTGGAGTGTTCGTTGCACTTCCATTGCAACTTGATAATGCTCTTCTCCGACAATTTCAGGAGCTAAAGCACTCGAAGACGACGCTAGAGGATCCACCGCTGGATAAATTCCTTGTTCCGTTAATTTCCGTTCCAAGTTCGTCGTCGCATCCAAATGGGCAAACGCTGTCGCTGGAGCCGGATCAGTATAGTCATCGGCCGGTACATAAATCGCTTGAATAGATGTAATAGAGCCTTTTTTAGTTGAGGTAATACGCTCTTGAAGTTGCCCCATTTCTGTGGCTAATGTTGGCTGATACCCAACAGCAGACGGCATCCGTCCTAAAAGAGCCGAAACTTCTGAACCTGCTTGAGTAAAGCGGAAAATATTATCAATAAATAGCAAGACATCTTGTCCTTCAACGTCCCGGAAATATTCCGCAATCGTTAGGCCTGTTAAAGCAACACGCATCCGAGCACCCGGTGGCTCATTCATTTGACCAAAAACCATTGCCGTTTTTTCGATTACACCAGATTCTTTCATTTCAAAGTATAAATCATTACCTTCACGCGTGCGTTCTCCAACACCAGTGAAGACGGAAATCCCACCATGCTCTTGCGCGATATTATGAATCAATTCTTGGATTAAGACAGTTTTTCCGACACCAGCGCCACCAAAAAGACCCACTTTTCCGCCTTTTAAATAGGGTGCTAAAAGATCAATTACTTTAATACCTGTTTCTAGTATTTCTGTACTTGCACTTAAATCTTCAAATTTCGGTGCATTTTTATGGATTCCTTCACGCTTAACGGTTTCTGGGAAGGGAGTACCTTGATCAATCACTTCGCCTAAGACATTAAATACTCGTCCAAGCGTTTCTTTGCCCACAGGGACTGATATTGATTGACCGGTATCAAACACTTCCATTCCTCGCTGTAAGCCATCGGTGGATTCCATTGCAATCGTCCGAATCACACCATCACCTAGTTCCAATGCGACTTCAAGCACTACTTTTGTTTTTTCTTCGTTATTTTTATAGACAATTAACGCATTATTAATATCTGGTAAAGTTTGGTCGACGGAGAATCCCACATCAACAACGGGACCTACCACTTGGACAATCTTGCCTGAACTCATTCATTTTCCTCCATTCATTCAAGAAATTATTCGAGCGCAGCTGCGCCACCAACAATTTCTGTAATCTCTTGGGTAATCGCACTTTGGCGTGCACGATTGTACGAGATCGTTAAATCATCAATAATTGTTTTTGCATTATCCGTTGCCATCTTCATTGCTGCCATTCCGGCTGCATGTTCCGCCGTTTTTGCGTCAACAATCGCTCCATAGATTAAACTTTCCGCATATTGTGGTAATAATTGCTTCAAAATTGTTTCTCTGGACGGTTCAAAAATATATTCTTGCTCGTATGAAACGGCCTCATCATGATTAATATCAATAATCGGTAACATTTTTTCAACCCGAAATTGACTAGTTAATGAGTTAACGTGATGATTATAGCAAACATAGAGTTCATCAAAGACTTCATTTTTAAACATTGTCGTTGTGAGTGAGACAATCTTACGAACTTCATCAAAACTTGGTTGATCCGACAAATGTCTTAATTCGTAAGCAACATTCACTCCTCTTGCTTTAAAGAAGTCCGCTCCAGTACCCCCAATTGCTAAAATAACGTACTCTTCTGGCGTGGAATGATCTTCTTCAAATATCGTCATCATTTGTTTTAAAATCGCACTATTATACCCACCAACTAAGCCTCCATCAGAAGTGATCACAATGTAAGCTGTCCGCTTTACCGGTCGATGAGCAAGCATACTTTGATAATTGATTTCCGTATCGTTGTATTCGCCCATTTGATACATCAATTCTTCTGGAAGTGTTGCCGTGATATGAGTGACGAGTTCTCTCACCTTTGAGGCGTAAATTTGAAAATTATTGGAATGTTCTTCTGATCGAGTCAATTTAGAAGCCGATACCATTTGCATCGCACGGGTAATTTGACTTGTTTTTTTCGTTGAAACAATTCGCTGTTTAATTTCATTTAAGGATGCACCCATTAACACTCACCTCTTTTATACATTTTCCAATGCAGCTAATTTTGCTTGTGTGGAACCCGCATTAATACTCGCTGCTAAAAATTGATTGCTACAAGTTTGAATCGCTTCATCTAACAATTCTAAGGACGGTAAATCTTTTGTTGTCCGAATCGTTGTGAGTAACTCGGCATGTTGGCTTTCAATAAAATCAAATAAACTTGTCTCAAATTCTAAAATACGATTGACAGGAATGGTATCTAAAAATCCATGTGTTAGTGCATATAAAATTAATACTTGTTTTTCAACGGGCAATGGTGCATGTAATTTTTGTTTTAAGATTTCTACTGTTCTACGACCACGATTGAGTTTCGCTTGAGTCGCGGTATCTAAGTCTGAACCAAATTGAGTAAAGGCCTCTAATTCACGATAACTCGCTAAATCTAAACGGAGTGTTCCAGCTACTTTTTTCATCGCTTTAATTTGTGCAGATCCACCTACCCGTGAAACTGAAAGTCCTGCTGCAACCGCTGGACGAACTCCTGAGTAGAATAAATCACTTTCTAAGAAAATTTGACCATCCGTAATCGAAATCACGTTTGTTGGAATATATGCAGAGATATCTCCTGCTTGTGTTTCAACGAATGGTAAAGCCGTCATTGAACCGCCTCCTAAAGCATCACTCAACTTCGCAGCACGTTCTAATAAACGAGAGTGTAAATAAAAGACATCTCCAGGATACGCTTCGCGACCTGGCGGACGACGTAGTAACAATGATAATTCACGATAAGCAACTGCTTGTTTGGATAAATCATCAAAGACAATCAGGACATGTTTCCCATTGTACATAAATTCTTCTCCCATAGCTGTTCCCGCGTAAGGCGCAATGTACAGCAACGGTGCGGGTTGTGACGCACCGGCAGCAACCACAATCGTATAATCTAACGCGCCGTGTTGACGTAAGGTTTCTACTTGTGAACGGACAGTCGAATCTTTTTGACCGATAGCAACATAAATACAAATCATGTCTTGACCTTTTTGATTAATAATCGTATCAATGGCGATAGACGTTTTCCCTGTTTTACGGTCACCGATAATCAATTCCCGTTGTCCACGTCCAATTGGTACTAATGCGTCAATCGCTTTAGAGCCTGTTTGCATTGGTTCTGTCACCGATTGTCGTTGCATCACACCTGGAGCAGCTGCTTCTACTGGTCGAAATTTATCCGTTTTAATCGGGCCTAAACCATCAATTGGTTGACCTAGCGGATTGACAACACGTCCAATGAGGGCCTCACCAACGGGAACATCCATGATTTTCCCCGTTCTCTTCACGTGATCGCCTTCGCGAATGGTTTCAAAATCACCTAAAACAATAATCCCAACATCATTTGATTCTAAGTTTTGAGCCATTCCAAAAGCACCATTTGAAAATTCCAGCAATTCTCCACTCATCGCATTTTCTAAGCCATGTGCACGCGCAATTCCGTCACCCACATATGTCACAGTTCCAATTTCTTCTACTGATAATTTAATGTTATAATTTTTAATTTGTTCCTTAATTAAAGAACTAATCTCTTCTGCTTTAATGGACATTCACTTCACCTCTTCTACCCAGTCCTATTTACTTAGTGCTTTTTTTAACGTTTCTAATCGTGTTTTCACACTACCATCAATAATTTGATGCTTCATTTCTAGAATAACTCCGCCTAATATGCTCGAATCAATTTGCTCGTGAAACGCAACTGTCTCATAACCAAATTGCTGTGTAAGCTTCTTAGACAGTTGTTCTTTTTGTTTGCTTGTTAAAGGAACAACCGTTGTGACTGTCGCTTTTAAAATTCTTTTAGATTCGTAATATGCTTCTTCAAATGCATCAAAAATAAACGGTAATTCTAACAAGCGATGATTTTCCGTAATGACTAAAAGTGAATGACGAGTGACTTCTTCCATCTCTTGAAGCAATGAATGCAATAGTTGTTGTTTCTCGACTGTCGGAACATTCGGGTTATTCAAAATAAGGCTTAATTCAGGGACACCAACGATTACTTCTCGGAGGGTTTGGACATCGTGAAAAACGCTATCTAGCACTTGTTCTTCTTCCGCCAATTCAAACAATGCTTTACCATAACGTTTTCCAACGGTATATTTATCGAGTTTCATAATCTGAACCTAATCCATCAATATACTGATCGATTAACATTTCTTGATTTTCCAAAGAAAGCTCATGACTTAGAATTTTTTCTGCTAATTGAATCGATAGTTGAGCCACTTCTTGTTTTACTTCAACAAGCGCTTGCTCTTTTTCGTTTAATAGCGCTGCTTGGGCTTTTTCTTTCATCCGAGCAACTTCTTCTTTTGTTTCGTTTAAGATGACTTGGCGGTTAAACTCTCCCACTTGCTTGGCCTCTTTGACAATGGTCGCTGCTTCTAGTTGAGAAGCAGACAATCGTTGCATCATGATTTCTTCGTGTTTTTTCGCCTTCACACGCGATTCTTCAGCAGAATCTAAGTCGTGGTTAATTTGGTCTGCACGCTTTTGGAACACTTCCACAATCTGCTCCCAAGCAAATTTCTTAATCAACACTAATAGTAAAATAAAGGATCCTGTCACGACTACAATACTACTAATAGTGGTCTGATAGCCAACAGCATTCAATAATACTAACTGATTTAGCATCTGCTAGACACTCCTATCTCTATGCTTCTCCTTTTAATCAAATAAAAAAAAGAGACGCCGATTTTATATTTAAAAAAGCAGAAGGATTTTTTAAACCAATCGCTTCTGCTTTTCTTGTCTCTTAATTTAAAACAAGAAGTAAGGCAACCACTACTCCTAAAATGGGCACTGCCTCGATGAAGGCCATTCCAAGAATCATTGTTGAACGTAACTCACTTGAAAGTTCTGGTTGGCGAGCCATTGATTCTAATGTGGTTGAAACCACTTTAGAGTTCCCGTATGCTGCACCTAATGCCGATCCGACAATTGCTAACCCTGCTGCGATAAAATTCATAATATTTTCCTCCTATTAATAGTTCCTATTATTTTAATGATCAATTGCAATTTTATGACTTAAGAAAACCATGGTTAAAGTAACAAATACATAGGCTTGGATGGCACCAATGAATAGTGAGAAACCAATCCAAATCATTTCAAGTGGGACGGCTAGCGGTAAGGCAACCCAACCAATCGATGTAACCAATGAAACGATTAATCCTAAAAGAACCTCCCCTGCAAAAATATTACCATATAAACGTAATCCTAGACTAATAACATTCGTAAATTCTTCTAGCAATTTAATTGGCAAAATAAAGCTTACAGGCTTCAAATACGAATTAACAAAATAATTCTTTAATCCAAATCGTTGAATACCCATATAATGGGTAAACACAATGACTGTCATCGCTAATCCTAAGGTCACAATGGGATCGGCGGTTGGACTTTTCCAAAGTGAAATCTCACTTGGTGTCACAATTTTTGTGATTAATCCTATTTCATTTGAAACTAAAATAAATAAAAATAACGTAAAACCTAACAAATGATAATGATTCACTTCTTTTTTGTTTGGTAATTGACTACTTAATATTCCTCTAACAAAATCAACAATGTATTCCAGCACATTTTGTTTTCCTTTGGGTCGAATTTGTAAATTCCGACTGCAAATGAATACAAATGAAAAAATGAGAATACATGTCAACAATGTCATAATAATAATCGTCCCATCAAACCAAATCGGACCTATTTGAAACAGGAGTGAACGTTCTTCCAAAATCTTCACCTCTTTTCTCAAGTATCTTAAAACGAGCCTGTGGTTTGTTCGTTTTTTCTCATACTTATGATGACAATTGGTATCATACCACCATGATAGAAAAATTTCAAAACATTTTCAGCAAAACCCTACTATTATCCATTTAAAATTGTAATCGTAAATTTAAAAAGACACAATTTTGCTAATGATAAGTAAAATACCTACTACAAATCGAGATTTTTTCGTCGACGAACGCGGATTTTGTGCAAAAATTTCATTTACGATAACTAGCGGTTTTTCAGAACGCGTTGAATTTGACGATCTTGATCTTTGCGTTTCAAAGATTCTCGCTTATCGTAGTCCTTCTTCCCTTTCGCAAGTCCAATTAAAACTTTTGCATAACCATCTTTCAAATAGACTTTTAAGGGAACAATCGTCATCCCCGCATTTTTTGCTTCCGTTTCAAGTTTACGGATTTGACGTTTATGAAGAAGGAGTTTTCGTGTGCGCAACGGATCATGATTAAAAATATTCCCTTGTTCATACGGACTAATATGAACATTGAATAAATACGCTTCTCCGTTACGGATTCTCACAAAACCATCTTTCAAATTAATCCGACTATTGCGGATCGATTTAATTTCTGTTCCTTTTAAGACCACACCTGCTTCGATTGCTTCGACAATGGTGTAATCATGGCTTGCTTTTCTATTTTGCGCGATTACATTTCCTTTACCTTTTGGCATTTCGGACCCTCCAAGAGGTATTCAACCTCATTTCTTTTTATCGGTTTTTTTATGTTTCTTTTTAAGTGCAGAAGCGTAAAAAGGTTTCTTTTTCCCTTTTTTCTTCCCTGTTTTCTTTTTGCCTGCACCCTCCACTCGTTCTGGGGCTGTTTTGATTTCAAACTTAGGCTTCGCATTTGTTCGTGTACCCTTTTTTTCCTTGTTGCGATTTTTCATAAGAATCGGGGCAACTTCTGCTGCTTCAATTAATTCAAAATCAATTTCTCTTGTTTCTGGATCAGCTTTTCTTACCTTGATTCGAACTTTTTGTCCGATTTTAAAGGTCTGACCTGTTCGTTCACCGACTAATGCAAGATGATTTTCAACATAATGGAAGTAATCTTGGTGAAGAGTCGACATATGAATTAATCCTTCAATTGTATTTGGTAATTCAACGAAGAAGCCAAATTTCATGACTGAACTGATAACGCCATCAAATTCTTCATCAATATGATCTGCCATAAATTCTGCTTTCTTCAATGCATCGACTTCTCGTTCCGCATTGACCGCGCGACGTTCCATTTGCGAACTATGAAAGGCGATTTCAGGTAAATTTTCTTCCCAATAGCCTTGATTATCCAATGAATCATCCGTTTGATATGAACGAATTAAGCGATGAACAATTAAATCCGGATAACGACGAATTGGAGAAGTAAAGTGAGTATAATACTCTGCCGCTAAGCCATAATGGCCATAATTCTCTTCGCTATATTTTGCTTGCTGCATACTTCTTAACAACATCGTATTAATCACCATTGCTTCGGGCTTGTCTGCGACTTCTTCCACAATAGCTTGTAAGTCTTTTGGCGATACGGATCCTTTATTATTTTTAACAACAATTCCTAAAATAGAAGCAAAATCCATAAAACGTCGCATTTTTTCTTCTTTCGGTTCTTCGTGAATCCGATAAATGAACGGAAAGTTTTTTTGATTAAAATGCTTGGCTACCGTTTCATTAGCTGCTAACATAAAGGATTCGATTAAGCGTTCACCTACGCCTCTTTTACGAAACTCAATTTCTAACGGATGGCCGTCTTCATCAACGATCACTTTCGCTTCATTATCTTCAAAAGTAACTGCTCCACGGCGTTTACGCATTGCCTCTAATAAATGGTGTAAATTAGCCATCTCCTCAAACATTGGGACAAGTGTTTGGTACTGCTTGATAATTTCGGGATTTTCAGCTTCTAAAATTTCGTTGACTGCGCTATACGTCATGCGGGCAACTGATTGAATAACACTCTCATATATATCATACGTCAAGATATTCCCAAGTGAATCAATCTCCATCTCACAACTCATCGCAAGGCGTGGGACGTTTGGATTCAATGAGCAAATACCATTAGATAAGCGCTGCGGCAACATCGGAATCACTCGATCCGTTAAATATACACTCGTTCCACGCTCAAAAGCTTCTCTATCTAGCGGACTCTCTTGCGTCACATAATACGAAACGTCCGCAATGTGCACCCCTAGATAGTAGTTTCCATTTTCTAACTTTCGAACACTAATGGCGTCATCTAAATCTTTGGCATCTTCGCCATCAATCGTGACAATTTGCTCACCAATTAAGTTTCGACGATCAGGAAAATCTGCTGGATTAATCGTATCAGGGACTTGATTGGCTTGTTCTAAGACATCTTCCGCAAATTTTGTTGGAATACCATTCGCAACAACAATCGATAAAATATCCATTCCAGGTTCATCTTTATAACCAATTACTTGTTTAACTAACCCTTCAAAAGTCGTTGGATACTCTTCGTCAGGATAGTGAGTAATTTCCACAATTACAATACTGCCATCCATGGGCCGGATACCTTCAGCTGCAACAAAGACTTTAAACCCGGTTAATTTTTTATCTTTTGGTTTCACGACACCATATAAATCTGACTCTTTGATTTCTTCGTCCGAAAATAAGGTGAACTCCCCAACCACTTGGGTGAGTTTTCGTTCACGAATCTCAACGACTTGTCCTTCCGCCCCTTTTTCTTTAAAAGGATCTGCTGGATGCGTGATATCAATCGCTACGGTATCTCCTTCAAGTGCCATGAGAGTCTGTTCTTTTGCAATATAAATATCATCTTCTTCAGGGTCAACGTTTACAAAACCAAAGCCTCGTTCGTTTCGACGAAAGATTCCTTCAAGTAAGACTTCTTTTTGCGGAAGTTTAATTTTGCCTTTTTTCGTAAATATGACACTTTTTTCTTGTTCCAAGGTCGCAACCGTCTGAACTAAGACTTTAAAGTCAGCTCCTTTTTGCATCTCTATCCCTGTTGCTATTTCTTCGATTGAAAAACTTTTTTTCTTACTTTGTGCCATAAAGTGTAATACCTTTATTTTAATTGTTTCATTCATTATTTTCCTCATTCCAAGACAATCCTTCAACAAAATGAAGCACGTCTTTTTCAAATTCTTTTCGGTCAGGTCCCACTGTAATCACATGACCACTCTTAGGATACCACTGGACACTACAACGCGTTTGAGTGAACTTTTGTGCAGCGTGATAGACCGTGCTTGGTGTAATTAATTGATCGTTTCCAGCTTGTGCTAAAAATACAGGAACACGAATATCGGCTAGCTGTTGTTGGATACGAGCGGAATAGTGCTCAATCGCTGAGAGTTGTTTCAACGAAGCCGCTTTGATTTCTTCTAAATGATGCACTTCGGTTACATAATGACGCGCGTAAAGCATAAAATTCGCATGAATCGTCGTAGGCATCGGCGCTAATGGCGAACAAAATGCCCCACCACCAATGACATTTTCTTCTTGGAGCGCAGCCATCGCGTAGAGTCCACCCATTGATAACCCAAAAACAGCGATTTGTTGATAGCCAAGATTTCTTAAGAACGTTAATGCTTGCGTCGTATCCTCCCACCACGTTGATGGGTGCTCTGCTAAAATATCAGCCGGATTTTTTGTGCCATGTCCTGTAAATAATGGTGCATAAACCGTATATCCCTTACTTTCTAACATTCGCGCGAGCATACGAACATCATTATAACTCCCTGTATACGCATGCAATAGCAAAATCGCCTTGCTCCCTTTTGGAAAAAAAAGCGCTTCTGGAAATTGTTTTGATTGTTCCATTGAATGATCACCTCGCTTTATATTTTAACATAGAAGCCGCGGAATTACTCTTGCTAGGCTATATTGAAGATAAAAAAAGAACTTAGGACCTCGCCTAAGCTCTCGTTCTTATTTTCCGGATGATAACAACACTAATACAAAAAGTAAAATAATCCATACCGCACTTAAAACAGCGGTCGCACGTTGCATCACGGCTTCAAATCCCCGTGCTTTTTGCTTCCCAAAAAGTTGATCTGCACCGCCCGAAAAGGCACTTGCTGCACTATTTTGTTTGCTTGGTTGCATCAAAATGGCAATAATTAAGACAATGGACAGCACAATGACTGTTCCTAAAATAAAACTATACACTTGAAATCCCCCTTTACCTTAGTATCCGTCTTCTATACTTTAGCACAAGTTTTTTTTTTTGACTAGAGGAAATCCTATACACTCTTAAAAAGAAAACCTTTCAGCTCGTTTCATCCATCAATGATTACGCTTGATTCAATTGACTTCCTGTTTCTAAAATTTCTAATTGGCGAATGGTTTCTTCGTCTTTCACTAATTTATCTTTTCCTTCAATGATTGTTGCATAGAGCGCGTCATAAAAGCGACTATAATCGCCTACTTCAGAGACCACTTTCTCCTCGTGGTAGACACCTTGATCATCCATATATGTTAACGTGCCGTAATGTTCCGGTAAATCCACCCCAAAATCAGCATTTTCTGGCATATGGAAAAGTTTTAAGTGCTCTTCTTGCCGATCTTTTGTCGCTTTGACAAAACAGCCTTTTTTGCCATACACAACAAAACTTGGTCGTTCTTTCAAACGAAAGTAACTTGATTTGATCGAAACTTTCATCCCGCCGTAATTAAAATCTAAATCAAAGTAATCATTCATGCGCCCTTTTCCAAGTAATTGACGCACGTCATAATGAATCTCATCTGGGTCCCCAAAATAGGACAAGACTTGATCGATAGTATGACAACCGTGCGCATATAAATAACTGTCCATTTGCGAATACGTATGAGTATTCTCCGGTATTTCAGGACGGAAATAATCAAAGTGCATCTCTACTTCTAGAATATCTCCCAAAACACCACTTTCAATTACTTTTTGAACCGTTAGAAAATCGGAGTCAAAGCGACGGTTTTGATAACATTGAAGAAATAAGCCTTTTTCTTTAGCTAGCGCAAAGAGTTCTTTTGCTTGTGCTGCAGTTTCTGTAAAAGGTTTTTCAATTAAGGCGTTTTTACCATGTTCTAATAATAATCTTGCATAGTCATAGTGCATCTTTCCTGGTGTTGTCACAACGACTAATTGGATCTCTTCATCCTGTAAAATATCATCTAAATCCGTCGTATAATGAACGCCTTCAATGGGTGCCCATTCGTCTTTATGCGTCCGAGAATAAATCGTTTTGACGTTAATTTTATCCGCTAATTTCGTTGAAAAAGGTAAATGATAGCGATTTGTACTTTTTCCATTGGCAATATAAGCAATTGTTAACATATTAATTCCTCCCAGAATGAATGATTGTCTCTTTATTATAAGCGAGATTACTTGAAGTACAAGCCTTGGCCCCAATCTAGGTCTTCGTTATCAATTGTTTTGAAAAAAAGCCTTCTAGTTTAAACATTATGTTCAGAAACATAGCCTTTTTGTAGAGTCTCCGTTAAAATATAGAATGCGAGGAGGAAAACATATGATTACTATTTTAGACCAATTAAAAGAACAAGCACACTTTACCCAAACAGAAAAACGAATTGCCGACTATATCTTACAACATTTAGACGCCATTCCCGCTATCTATATTGAGGATTTAGCAAAAGCCACTTATACTTCGCACTCCGCGATTATTCGCCTCTGCAAAAAATTGGATGTTAGCGGTTTTCGCGAATTTAAAATAGCCATCTCAAGCATTGTGCATAGTCAGTTGCATGTCGCTGGTGAGGTCAATGCGAATTTTCCTTTTGATGAAAAGGATTCATCTCTCACAATTGCCAAAAAAATGGCGGATTTAACGATGGATACTGTCCAAAAAACATTCTTACAATTAGACGAAACAACCTTAGATCAAATCGTCAGCCAATTGGCCAGTGCCAACCGTGTCTTTCTTTTTGCTCGCGGAGATTCGCAAATCCGCGCGCGTGGCTTTCAAGCCAAACTCGTCAAATTAAATCGCTTCTTCATCCTAGCAGAAGATTACGCTGATCCATATTGGAATGCCGCAAGTTTGTCTTCTGATGATTGTGCGCTATTTATTTCGTACAGCGGCATTGTCGCTCAGTACCAACCAATTATGGAACATTTTCACAAAGAACATGTCCCAGCAATTTTGCTAACTGGTAATCGACATTCCGAATTAATACCATTTGCCTCTACGACTTTAGTGACAAGCCAAGAAGAATATGGTTTTGAAAAAATTAGTACCTTCTCTTCCCAAATTGCATTTGATTATCTTTTAAATACGATTTTCGCGGCCTTGTATGCAAAAGAATATCAAAAAAACATCTTAAACTTGAAGAAAAAGCAAGAATTATTTCGCCATAATCTCTTATCCGATGAGTCGCTTAAAATTGATGACTAAAGGCAAGTTTTTAAAAATCTGACGTTTTTTGAGGAAAAATGAGTAACTCTTTGACTAATTTCTTCTAAAAAAACCGATTAAAAAATTTCATTATGAAAAATGTCAAATTTCTGATACACTTTCGCTTTTTTTGTTATAAAATAGAGATGGAAGGGTTTTCAAAAATAGTTAGGAGGAGTTTTTATGAAGAAAAAAGCATTTGAGATGCCAACAGCTTACACAGTTCTATTTTTAATTACCATTGCGGTCGCCATTTTCACTTGGATTATTCCGGCAGGTAGTTACCAAATCGATCCCGAAACCGGGAACTTTATCGCTGGGACGTATGAACAAATTCCAAGGCAACCACAAGGACTTTGGGATGTCTTTATGGCACCGATTGTTGGAATGGTCGGTGATGCCAATACAGGAGGCGCCATTGATATTTCCTTATTCATTCTATTTATTGGTGGCTTACTCGGTATCGTCAACAAAACAGGCGCCTTTGATGCAGGTGTGGCCTCAATTATTAAGAGTCGAAAAGGCAAAGAAAAATCGCTCATTCCAATTCTGATGATTATTTTTGCCGTTGGGGGTACGACATTTGGACTTGCTGAAGAAACGTTAGCATTCTTTCCTATTCTAATTCCTGTCATGTTAGCAGTAGGCTTTGACTCAATCGTAGCCATAGCAGTACCACTGATTGGGTCTCAAATTGGCTGTCTTGCTTCAACCGTCAATCCATTTTCTACCGGCGTGGCTTCTGGTATGTTAGGAATTAGTCCGGGTGAAGGATTATTTTCCCGCATTATTCTCCTAATCATCTTACTAGCCATTAGTATTTGGTACGTCTATCGCTATGCAAGTAAAGTCGAAAAAGATCCTAAGAACTCCCTTTTATACGAACAACGAGAAGCCGATTTAGCTCATTTTAAAATGAATATCGAGGACATACAAGATATTTCAGCGAAACAAAAGCAAGTATTATTCCTTTTTGTTCTGACTTTTGTCATCTTAGTTGTCGGGCTCGTTCCGTGGTCGGCAATCAATCCGAATTGGACATTCTTTGAATCCTTTACGCAGTGGTTAGTCAATATTCCTGTATTAGGCGGATTACTTGGTAAAAGCATGGCGCCTTTAGGTACTTGGTATTTTTCTGAAATTACAATGTTAATGTTGGTGATGTCGATTGCGATTGCCTTTTTCTACGGCATGAAAGAAAAAGAATTCATCGATACTTTCTTAGGTGGCGCCGCTGATTTTGTCGGTGTTGCGATTGTCGTAGCTGTTGCAAAAGGAATTCAAGTTGTCATGAATGACGGTGCCATTACCGCAACGATTCTTCATTTCGGTGAACAAGGATTAGAAAATGTCTCTTCTAGTTTATTTGCTGTATTAGTTTACTTATTCTACATCCCGATGTCGTTCCTCATTCCTTCAACATCTGGTTTAGCCGCGGCTACCATGGGTATTATCGGACCGATGGGAGAATTTTCTGGCGTCGCAAAAGATGTCATCATTACCGCTTACCAAGCAGCATCTGGCTGGGCAAACTTGATTACACCAACTTCTGCGATTGTAATGGGTGCTGTGACGATTGCTCATACCGATTTAAGAGTGTGGTTTAAATTTGTCGGAAAATTAATGGTCATTATTTTTGTTGTTACAATGATTTATTTAGCTGTCTTAGCAATATTATAAGTTAATACTTCATAAAAGAAAGGTGAGATTACATGAAAACATTGATTACAGAAACACACACGCAACAAGCGATTTCGGCTATTCAACGATTAGTCAACATTCCCTCTTATTTACAAGAATCGGTTCCCGGTGCGCCTTTTGGCCAAAGCATTTTAGAGGCGCTTAAAGAATGCCTGACTCTTTTTCAAGAAGAAGGTTTCGAAACGTTCATCGATCCTGAAGGCTATTATGGTTATGCTGAAATCGGCGAAGGCGATGAAATTTTTGGCGTTCTTTGTCATTTAGATGTCGTTCCAGCTGGCGACGTCTCATTATGGCATACCCCACCTTTTGAAGGCATCGTGGAAAACGAAACGATTTATGGACGTGGGGTCCAAGATGATAAAGGGCCAACAATTGCCGCGCTTTATGCAGTTAAAGCCATTCTCGATGCGGGATTGACCTTGAACAAAAAAATCCGTTTTATTTTCGGTACAGATGAAGAAAACTTATGGCGTTGCATGGCGCAATACCATAAGAATGAAAAAAGTATTGATTTTGGTATCGCTCCTGATGCACAGTTCCCGGTGATTAACGCCGAGAAAGGCTTGCTCCAAGTTTATTTAACAGGAGAAGGCACGACGGAATTCACCTTAGCAGGTGGAACAGCTTTAAATGTCGTTTCAGATACCGCTACTTATAACGGTGAGCATGCCGATGTCATCGCACAAAAACTCACTGAACTGGGTTATGATTTCACACAAAACAAGCAAGAAATTATTGTCAAGGGAAAAGCGGTACATTCAAAAGATGCAGCACAAGGAATCAATGCCAATACACGATTAGCAACTGCGATGGCTCCTTTCTATGACCATGACGGCTTGAATTTCTTAGGACAATTAGTGAAAAACGATGCCCATGGAACAAGCGTAGTCGGTGAAATGTCTGATGAAGCGTCCGGTCCGTTAACTTTTAATGTGGCAACCGTTTCGATTGATGCGCATGAAACCAAAATCGGTATCGATATGCGTATTCCGGTCACCATTGATAAAGAGCGACTCGTTGAAAAACTAATCGAAAAAGCGAGTGAATACGGACTTACTTATGAAGAGTATGATTTTCTTGACGCTCTTTACGTCCCAGCTGACTCTGAATTAATCACCACCTTATTAGGTGCTTATCGTGACATTACCGGCGATATGCGCCCGCCTCAAGTTTCGGGAGGAGCTACTTTTGCTCGAACAATGAAAAACTGTGTCGCATTTGGTGCGATGTTTGCCCAAACCAAAGACACCATGCACCAACCAAATGAAGCTTGGCCATTAGCTGAAATGGAACAAACCATGGTCATTTATGCAGAAGCGATTGCTCGTTTATGTTGTGAAGAAAAATCTGGCTGTATAACTTTTAGTGTTGATGACTAAAATTCGTATTATTCCTCAACATTTTTTTCGGAATAGATCATTTTTTTGATGATAGACTCATCGCTTAAATATTTTCTTTTATCATTTCTTTCATTGTTTGACGAAATAGACATCAAAATGATATTCAATACTAGCAGACCAAAGAAAAACGCCTTGTGTCAGCTGCGTCAAAAGACGAAATGTGAATGACTCTAGGTTTGTGCTTGAGCACTTGCCTAGAGTTTGAAGCTTTCGAACTGAGCGTCACTCCAAGGCCTGATACTGTATCCGTCACTCGCTTTGCTCGAACGGCTTCAGCAATGGCAGGCTCGAAGCGGTCTCGCAACCCCCACACAAGGCGATTTTTCATAGGGAAGCGCGAAATGTCATCCACATTATTTGGTGAAGAACCAAAAATCTTTCTTCATCAACACTAAATACGTTATACAAAAAAACTTCTCCTTTTTCCGATTATTAATCAGAAAAGGAGAAGTTTTTATTTAACGATTATTTGTTTTTTAAGTTATAGAAAGCGTCTAAACCTTTGTAGACTGCTACTTCACCTAATTGGTCTTCAATACGTAATAATTGGTTGTATTTTGCAATACGGTCAGTACGTGATAAAGAACCAGTTTTGATTTGACCAGCGTTTGTTGCAACAGCGATATCAGCGATTGTTGCGTCTTCTGTTTCACCAGAACGGTGAGAAACAACAGCAGTATAGCCAGCTTCTTTCGCCATTTCGATTGCTTCAAAAGTCTCAGTTAAAGTACCGATTTGGTTAACTTTGATTAAGATTGAGTTTGCAATGTCGTTTTTAATTCCGCGAGATAAGATTTCAGTGTTTGTAACGAATAAATCGTCACCTACTAATTGAACTTTGTCGCCTAAACGTTCAGTTAATAGTTTCCAACCTTCCCAGTCGTTTTGATCCATACCATCTTCAATTGATAGGATTGGGTATTTATTAACTAATTCTTCTAAGTAGTCAACTTGTTCAGCTGCAGTGCGTTTTGCGCCGCCTTCGCCTTCAAATTTAGCGTAGTTGTAGATACCGTCTTCGTAGAATTCAGCTGATGCACAGTCAAATCCTAAGTAAACATCTTTACCTGGCTCTAAACCAGCTGCTTTAATCGCTTCTAAGATTGTTTCAACACCGTCTTCTGTACCAGCAAAACGAGGTGCGAAACCACCTTCGTCACCTACAGAAGTTTCTAGGCCACGAGATTTCAAGATTTTAGCTAGGGCATGGAAAATTTCTGCTCCCCAACGTAATGCTTCTTTAAATGATGGTGCACCAGTTGGTAAGATCATGAACTCTTGGAATGCAATCGGTGCATCAGAGTGAGAACCACCATTAACGATGTTCATCATTGGAGTTGGTAAAACTTTTGTGTTGAATCCGCCTAAGTAGTGGTATAAAGGAATTTCTAGGTAGTCAGCAGCTGCACGAGCAACAGCGATAGAAACACCTAAAATAGCGTTAGCTCCTAATTTACCTTTGTTTGGAGTTCCATCTAAAGCGATCATCGCTTTATCGATTGCCATTTGATCACGAACATCGTATCCGATGATTGCTTCTGCAATTGTGTTATTTACGTTGTCAACAGCTTTAGAAACACCTTTTCCTAAGTAACGAGCGCTATCGCCATCACGTAATTCAACGGCTTCATGTTCACCAGTTGAAGCGCCTGACGGAACCATTCCGCGACCAAACGCACCTGATTCTGTATAAACTTCTACTTCGATTGTTGGGTTACCACGTGAGTCTAAGACTTCGCGAGCGTAAATATCAGTAATAATTGACATATTATGTCTCTCCTTTAAATTGTTTTATCTTAAGGGGATTCCCTTGCGATTAGTTTTATTGTAATGAATTTTCTTCGATACTGCAAATGAAAGTTGAAACTATTTAACAGCTTCTAATAATGCTAAGAAAGAAGCTGGAACTAAACTTGCTCCACCGACTAAAGCACCATCGACGTTATCTTTTGCCATGTATTCAGCGATATTTTCAGGATTCACAGAACCACCGTATTGAATACGAACAGCTTGAGCAACGGTTTCGCCGTAGATTTTCTCAACTGTTTGACGGACAACGCCACAGATTTCGTCAGCAATGGTTGCATCTGCTGATTTACCTGTACCAATAGCCCAGATTGGTTCATAGGCAATAACTAAGTTCGAAACTTGCTCATCGGTTAAACCTTCTAAACCTGCTGTAATTTGTCCTTCAATCCACTCAGCCGTTTGACCTGCTTCGTAAGTTTCAAGTGACTCACCACAACAAAGAATAGGTGTCATTCCATTTGCAAAAATTGCTTTCGCTTTTTTGTTAATATCAGCATCTGTTTCGTGGAAATACTCACGACGCTCAGAGTGACCAATGATCACATATTGTACGCCTAAATCAGCAATCGCTGCTGGAGAGTTTTCGCCAGTGAATGCGCCTGTATTTTCCCAGTAAGCATTTTGTGCAGCAATTTTCACATCAGATCCTTTTAACTCTTCTGCTAGAGAAGCTAAGAATAATGCTGGTGAGCCGATTACAGAATCAACCGCATCATTTGAAGGGACTGCCCCTTTCACTTCTTTTGCAAAGTCAACTGCTTCAGCTAACGTTTTATTCATTTTCCAGTTTCCTGCAATAATTGGTTTACGCATAGAATTTGACACTCCTTATTATTTGTCGTTGATTGCTGCTAATCCAGGTAATGTTTTACCTTCTAACAACTCTAAACTTGCACCGCCACCAGTAGAAATGTGCGTAAATTGATCGGCAAATCCTAATTGTTCTGCTGCTGCTGCTGAATCGCCACCACCGATAATAGTTGTTGCGTCGGTTAAGCTTGCGATTGATTCACAAACACCAATCGTTCCTTTAGCAAAGTTAGACATTTCAAACACACCCATTGGGCCGTTCCAAACAACTGTTTTTGCGTCTTTTAAAATATCCGCAAATAATTCAACTGTTTTCGGTCCGATATCTAAGCCCATTTGGCCTGCTGGTACATCGCCTTCATGAATTTCTGTTGGTTCGTCATTTGAAAATGCTGCACAAGTCACAGAATCAACTGGTAAAACAAGTTTGTCGCCTGCTTTTTCGATTAATTCTTTTGCTAATTCAACTTTATCTGCTTCAACTAATGAATTCCCAATTTCCATTCCTTTAGCTTTGTAGAATGTGTAAGTCATACCGCCACCGATTAAGATTTTATCTGCTTTTTCGATTAGGTTTTCAATAACACCAATTTTATCAGAAACTTTTGCGCCTCCAAGAATTGCCACCATTGGACGTTGTGGTGCAGCGACGACATCGCCGATAAATTTGATTTCTTTTTCCATTAAGAATCCAGCAACCGTTGGAATCCCTGTTGAAGCAATTCCCACGTTTGATGCATGCGCACGGTGAGCCGTTCCGAATGCGTCATTGACAAATACATCGCCTAAAGAAGCCCAGTATTTACCTAAATCCGAATCATTTTTGCTTTCTTTTTTACCATCAATATCTTCAAAACGCGTATTTTCAAAAACAACGACATCGCCTGCAGCCATGTTCGCAATTGCATCTTCTAATACTTCGCCACGAGTTTCAGGTACGAAAGTCACTTCTTTATCTAATAATTCGCCTAAACGCTTCGCAACTGGTGCTAACGATTTGCCTGCTTTATCTTCTTCAGCCTTTACACGACCTAAGTGAGAGAATAAAATTGCTTTTCCGCCATTTTCTAATACATAGTTAATGGTTGGTAAAGCTGCTTTGATACGAGTGTCGTCAGTGATGACACCATCTTTTAAAGGAACATTAAAATCTACACGTACTAGGACTTTTTTGTCTTTTAAATCGATATCTTTTACTGTTTTCTTAGCCATTAATGATAGCCTCCTAAAATTATCTGTCGCATTAAATTTATCTATCTGATAAAAAAAGCGGGGAAGCGCGCGCTTCCCCGCTTTCATACTAGCTATTGGATTCTGTAAGGAATCTTATAAGTTAGCGAAGTATTCTAACGTACGTACTAATTGTGCTGTGTAAGACATTTCGTTATCGTACCAAGATACTGTTTTAACTAATTGTTTGTCGCCTACAGTTAAGACACGTGTTTGAGTTGCATCAAATAATGAACCGTAAGTGATTCCAACGATATCAGAAGAAACGATTTCGTCTTCGTTGTAACCATAAGATTCGTCAGCTGCTGCTTTCATCGCTGCGTTTACTTCGTCAGCTGTTACTTCTTTGTTTAATACAGTTACTAATTCAGTTAATGAACCAGTTGCTACAGGAACACGTTGTGCTGCGCCATCTAATTTACCGTTTAACTCAGGGATAACTAAACCAATTGCTTTAGCTGCTCCTGTTGAGTTTGGAGTAATATTTTCTGCTGCTGCACGTGCACGACGGAAGTCACCTTTAGAGTGTGGTCCATCTAAAGTCATTTGGTCACCTGTGTAAGCATGGATTGTTGTCATTAATCCTTCAACAACACCAAATTTGTCATTTAAAACTTTAGCCATTGGTGCTAAACAGTTAGTTGTACATGAAGCACCTGAAATAACTGTTTCTTTACCAGTTAAGATATCATGGTTAACATTGTAAACGATTGTTGGAACATCGTCTCCGCCTGGTGCTGAGATAACAACGCGTTTAGCGCCTGCTGCTAAATGTTTTTCAGCTGCTGTTTTAGAAGTGAAGAATCCTGTACATTCTAAAACGATATCTACGCCTAATTCGCCCCATGGTAATTCTTCAGGGTTACGGTTTGCTAAAACCTTAACTTCTTTTCCGTTCACGTTGAATGAACCTTCGTGCACTTCAACAGTTCCGTTGAAACGGCCTTGAGTAGTGTCATATTTTAATAAGTGAGCCAACATTTTTGCGTCTGTTAAGTCATTGATTGCAACTACTTCAATTCCTGCTACATCTTGAATACGACGGAAAGCTAAGCGTCCAATACGTCCAAATCCGTTAATACCTACTTTGATTGTCATTTAAAATTTCCTCCTTATGATATAAATCATAAAAATTTTATTTTTAAAGGGATAACCCTTTTAAAATCTCATTTGCGGCGGCTTCATCAGTGATGAGCCACGTCTGTTTTGGTGCGTTTTTCATATATGCGTGAATGGCTTTGGCTTTACTTTTGCCACCAGCGACAGCAAAAACATAGGGGATATTTAAAATATCTTTCAACTGTAAGCCGATTCGAGGAATTCGATACACGATTTCGCCCGATTCATTGAAAAAATAACCAAATGATTCTGCAACAGCATTTTTTTGTTTTAGCATAAGCAGTTCTTTTTCAGTCATCTTTCTTCGAGCTGCCATGTGAATTGCCCTTCCAATACTATGAATAACACAATTTGCTTCACTAATCAAGTTCAAAACCTCCAAAATCGACGGTTCTTGTAAAAGTGAATCATATGTGGCCGAACTTAATTGTTCGGGGACAAAAAGCGATCGATAATTCCCTCTTGTTCGCATGGCCATCACGGCACTGACTGAATTCGCTTGGACATTTACATACTCACCAATACCACCTCTCGCCGGTACAAACATGTTGTGGCGATTATGGGTTTCGAGAATGGAAAGATTTTCGGCAACATTCGCCATCGTTGTGCCACCCATCACGGCGATAATATTTTCCCCAATTGGTAATTGCTTGTTTAAGGCATCCCATAAAAGATGACCAAACTCTTCAATTACTTTTTCTTGGCGATCACTATCTCCTGGAGTGATAATACAGCGACTAATACCAAAATAATCAGCTAAGCGACGTTCTAAGCGGTCCATCCCAAACAATTGATCCATTAAATGTCCTAATTGATGATAGACTTCTTCGCCTTTTGAGGTGAGCTTCATCCCACTTTTTGATGTTTCAATGAGTTCCAATTTTTTTAACGAATCAGTCTCTGTTCTAAGTACTCGCTCTGTAACGGCCAAATTATCTGCCAAAACACGTCTACCGACTGGCTGCATCCAATAAATATTTTGTAAAATGCGATACCGTTCTTGAATTGTAGTTAATATTTCTGGAGCGATGGCTTCCATCACTCTAAGATCTTCAAGCATTACACAACCTCCGTTGGACAGCTTTAGTCCCATATAGACTCAACACGACCCAGATAGAGCAAAAAAAAGAATTCCTCGTTATTGTTGTTGTCCCTCACAACATTAATTTTAGCATAATCCAACCTTTCACGCAACTAATTCCATTAAAAAAACCATTCGAAAGAACAAAGATTGTCCTTTTGAATGATTTAATCATATCTTTTACGTTTACTTGATCCCGGGATTCCTAATTGTTCCCGATATTTTGCGACTGTCCGACGAGAAATATCAACACCTTGCTTAACCAAGGCTTCTACGATTTTTTGATCTGACAATGGTTTTTGTTTGTTTTCTTGTTGAATCATTTCCTGAATCCAGGTTTTTACTTCATCTGTTGAATTTTCTTCTCCATCTTTTGACGTAATTTTTGAACTAAAGAAGTGCTTCAATTCATATACCCCAAATGACGTGGCGATATATTTCCCATTCACAGCTCGACTAATAGTCGATTCGTGGAGTGCCAATGCTTCGGCAATTTCTTTTAAA
The DNA here is from genome assembly GCF_051713805.1 of Enterococcus sp. DIV1314a. NCBI lineage: Bacteria > Bacillati > Bacillota > Bacilli > Lactobacillales > Enterococcaceae > Enterococcus > Enterococcus sp. DIV1314a. Next base: position 123,574 of record NZ_JBIOQP010000001.1, read on the forward strand.
ATAAGAGGCTTAATCGGTCTTTCTGGCTTTAAAAAGAAATCTCTTTGATGCTTCACAATAAATTGTCCCACCCGATAAATCGTATTTCCTCGTTGTTCCACCATTTTTTTTAACGATTCAAAATTTTGTTTCTTTGCTTTTAAGTATTGTGCGACTTCGACATCCCCACTTTGTTCCATTTGCTTAAAGTACTGTTCTTGAAATCTTAATTCAGGGATACTGTGCTTGTTTGAGAGTAGCTGTAGTTGCCCTTCGCGGTTTCGGACTGTTAAATCTGGGACAATATATAAATCTTTTGTGTCCTCAAAGACTGCGCCTGGTGTCGGAGTTAAGTGTTGAAGATAATCAAAAACTTCTTGCACCTCTTTCAAGGTGATGTTAAATTTTTTCGTAATTCGGTCCCATTTACGTGCGACGAGATCGTCAAACGACTCTTCTAATATGATATAAGCTAAGGCAGGAGATTGATCATCTCGTTCTGTCTGGAGCATTAGTGACTCCTGTAAATTACGTGCACCGACCCCTGCAGGTTCTAATTGTTGGATGAGTGTTAAGGCATCCAGCATCTGCACAAAATCACATCCCGTTTGTTTTGCGGCTTCTTCAACTGTAATAGTTAAAAAACCATTCAAATCGATATATTCGACTAAAAACAATACTAACGTCCGTAAATAAGTATCGCGATAATTCAAATGAATTTGTTCGATTAGTGATTCAAATAATGAGACGGATGTATCCGGGATTTGGGTTAAATAATCCGCCGTTTCATGCGTGTATGTTTTAGCGTACTCGTTCAAATTGGAATCCGTTGGTTCAACCGATTCGACCAATTCGATTAGCGGATTTTCTAATGATTCATTCTCAATAAACGCACGTAGTTCTTCTGTCGAATAATGCAATATTTGAATCGACTGTTGCAATTGTTGTGTCAATGCTAACTTTTGCGTCTGATTTTGCTTTTGCTGTTGGCTTTGAGTATACTGTTGTTGAAATTTCATTGGATTTCCCCTTGTAATTATTCTGAAAGTTTGCTAATCTATTTAGAGTAATGCGCGCCCTTAGTGTAGTGGATATCATACAAGATTCCGGTTCTTGTGACGGGGGTTCGACTCCCTCAGGGCGCATACTATCGCTATCAGAGTTAGTATACTTCACTTTGTGTTCTTTGACAAAGTGAAGTTTTTTTCTATGGCTGCGAAAAATGAAACAGGCCACTCTCTTTTTGTCAGAGAGTGGCCTGTTTATACGACTTATAACTCGTATTCCTCTTCGTCTTCGTCGTCTTCCTCATCAACTTCTAAGTCATCTTCATCAATGATGGTTAATTCATCTTCGATTCCACCCGTAAGTTCTTCGTCTTTATCTGCGCCAATTTCTTGTAAATCAGAATTGTAGGCTTTGATTTCAACGTCTTCATCTTCGTCTTCATCTTCAAACACATCATCATCTTCATCGACTAAATCAGTATCTTCTGGATCATCATCATTGTAATCAATCGCATCTTCATCACCAGTGATAAAGGCATTGACTTTTTTACGTTTCTTACGGCGCGGTTTGTCTTCATCTTCTTCGTCTTCTAAGCCATGGTTAATTTCTTCATCGATTGAATCAATCGCATACCATGAACGTAAGCCCCAACGATTGTCTCCTAATGAAATAAAACTACCATTAATATTTAAATCTGTGTAAAATTGCGCTAAGGAATCACGAATTTCACTATCAGATTTCCCTAAATATCCTTGAATCTGATTTACCAAATCAGAAAAATCCATGACATCTGTTTTTTGCTCTAAAATCGCATGCGCTACTTCAATCATTGATAATTCATCTTTATTTACGCCTTCAAATACATTAATCTCCACTCGGGACACGTCCTTTCACAGTCTATTCTTAATCATACAAAAATGTTTTAAAAAAAGCAATTTATTCTTGCAAATTAATCAAACTCTTAGCTAGTAAATTCTAAGTACAGCTCATATTCGCCGATTCTCTCATTCGCCATTAATAAATCGTACTGTACTCGAATTTTCCCAGCGGTTGGATAGTCAGTCAAACTCACATGCAAATCCTTGGTATAGACTTGAAAAAACATACTGCCATAAGGTGTTGGATATTTTGTATCCGTCATTTCCTGATACTGAAATTTAAACCGTAAGCGACTATCGGTGACACGTGTTAATTGCACACTTTCATCTGGCGAAATTTTGACAGTTACCGGAACAAACGTCACACCATCTTCTTGTGGTTCTTGATACCGAATATACAAATGATGACCGACACGAACGACTTGTCCCACTAGTTCAAACAAAAATTCTTCGATGGCTTCTCCTTGTATTACCTTGGTTTTTAAATAAATATTGACATTCATGCCATTTTTCAAGCTCATGATTGCCTCCTTCGTTTTTTTCTCTTTCTTTTCAACAGATTTTCTCTCATCTTTCGTATATAATAAGGATGAACACTAAAATCATGTAAAAAAGAGGTATTTTTATGCAACGACTTATTTTCAATCAAATCACTCCGGCCAAAGAACAATCTTTTTTGCCTTTTGCACTCACTGATATCTTTACTGAATTCGTTCATTCAAATCATATAGAAATTATTCATTTTTGGCAATTAGAAAATACTTTCATTTTAGGAATGAAAGATACACGAACACCTTTTGTTGAAAAAGGAATTAAAAAAATCATCGAACACTCTTACGTTCCGGTCATCCGTAACTCTGGCGGATTAGGTGTCATTGCCGATGAAGGGATTTTAAATATTAGTTACTTGTTCCCAAAAACAGCAGATAGTGCCTCTACCGATCACGCATATGAAAAAATGGTTTCATTGACGCAACAAGCTTTTCCCGAACTTCAAATCGAAGCTTATGAAATTGCTAGCTCCTATTGTCCTGGAACTTATGACTTAAGTGTCAATGGTCAAAAAATTGCTGGCATCGCTCAACGGCGCATCAAAGAAGGAATTGCTGTGATGATGTATTTAAGTGTCAATGGCAATCAAACGGCTCGAGGAAACCTCGTCCGAGAATTTTATCAGCAGAGTTTGGATCCACTTCGACCTGATAATAGTTATCCTAGTGTTGATCCAAATAGCATGGTGACCTTAGAAACGCTACTTGAGCGCCCGATTTTAGTTAACGAAGTGAAAGAACGTTTCGAAGCATTATTCCAACCAACTGATCGTTTAGATGACCCCTTTGAGTGGTTAAATCACCATCAATTAGAAGAGAAATTCGAGCAGAAATGGTCAGGGATGGTCAAACGAAACCAAAAAATTCAGGAGGTTAAAGATGAATACTCCTTATAAATACCAAACACTACCGGTAGAAAAAGTCTTTCGTGATCCTGTGCATCAATATATTCATGTCCAACATCAGGTTATTCTTGATTTAATTGATTCTAAAGAATTTCAACGTTTACGCCGCATTAAACAACTCGGTACGGCTTCCCTTACTTTTCACGGGGCCGAACATAGTCGTTTTTCGCATTCATTAGGAGTCTATGAAATTTCTCGTCGCATTTGCGATATCTTCCACCGAAATTATTCCGTTGAGAAAATCGGAACTGGTGGTTGGGATGACGGGGAACGGCTGATTACGCTTTGTGCAGCCTTACTACACGATGTAGGACATGGTCCCTATTCTCACACTTTTGAACATATCTTTCAGACGAACCACGAAGCCTTAACCGTTCAAATTATTTGTTCACCAAAGACAGAAATTTATCAAATATTAAATCGTGTGGAAGCAGGATTTCCTGAAAAAGTAGCGAGTGTCATTCAAAAAAAATATCCGAATCCCCAAGTGATCCAAATGATTTCTAGTCAAATCGATGCCGATCGGATGGATTATTTATTGCGCGACGCTTACTTTACAGGGACAGAGTATGGTACTTTTGATTTGACGCGGATTTTACAAGTCATTCGCCCCTATCAAGGGGGCATCACTTTTGGAATGAATGGTATGCATGCTGTGGAAGATTACATTGTCAGTCGCTACCAGATGTATGTTCAAGTTTATTTTCACCCAACTTCCCGTGCCATGGAAGTGATTTTAGAACACTTATTACAACGTGCGAAAGAAGTGTATCTCGAAAACAAAGAAATTTTCAGCAATCATTCCCCACTTTTAATTCCATTTTTGGAAAATCATTTTACGATGGATGATTACTTACGCCTAGATGATGGCGTATTAAACACGTATTTTAATCACTGGTTAGATGAATCCGATTCCTTATTAAAAGATCTTTCCTATCGTTTCTTAAATCGCAAGCCTTTAAAATCTTGTCGCTTTGATAAACAAAATCAAGAAAAATTGCTGCAAACGATGCGTTCACTTGTCGAAAAAACAGGCTTTAATCCGACTTATTATACAGCGGTCCATTCAAGTTTTGATTTACCGTACGATTTTTATCGTCCGGAATCCAATAAACAGCGCACGCAAATTGAATTACAAGAAAAAGATGGTACTTTGGTGGAACTATCCAAAGTCAGCCAACTCGTTGAAGCCTTAGCAGGCCAAGGTCAAGGTGATCAACGGTTTTATTTCCCGAAAGAGATGGTTGATTTCTCCTTACAAGACAACTATGATTTATTTAGTGAAACCTACAAACAGTTTAACGCTCATATTCATAATGGCGCGTTAATCGAATAAAAAGATTATTGGAGGATATACAACATGTCGATTAAATTAATTGCCATTGATATTGATGGTACGTTATTAAACAGCCAACACCATTTAACCAATGAAGTGAAAGAAACACTTAAGAAAGCGGAAGAAAAAGGCGTGAAAATCGTCCTTTGTACCGGTCGACCATTAACAGGCGTGCAAGATTTAATCGCTGAACTTGACTTATATAGTGATAATGACTACGTGGTGACCTACAATGGATCGCTTATTCAAAAAACGAAAACAAAAGAAGTCGTTTCAAAATTCGAACTGTCTCATGAGGATTATTTAGCAATTGACGGCTTAGCACGCAAATTAAACATCCATTTACATACGGAAACAGAAGATACGATGTTTACATCTAATCGTGATATTAGTCGCTATACCGTATTAGAGTCACATTTAGTCAATATGCCGTTAAAATATCGGACACAAGAAGAAATGACAGAGGACTTAACCATCATTAAAATGATGATGATTGATGAACCGGAATTGTTAGACCAAGCCATTACGTTGATCCCGGAAGAATTTTACGAACGCTATACCATCGTCAAAAGCACCCCCTATTTCTTAGAATTTTTAAATAAGAAAGTCGATAAAGGTGCCGCGATTCATCTACTTGCCACTCATTTAGGTATTGAAGCCAGTGAGGTCATGGCATTAGGGGACAATGAAAATGACTTGCCGATGATTCAGTACGCTGGGCTTGGCATTGCGATGGGCAACGCTACTGAAAATGTTAAAAATGCTGCAAGTTTCATCACGACTTCTAACGACGAGCATGGGGTGGCTGTAGCGATTGAAAAGTTTGTCTTAAATGGATAAACCATTTTTCGTAGTGAGTTAACTCTAAATGATACGCGAATAAAATCATAAAAAAGCTAAACTAGGAGTGTAATAGCTCCTAATTTAGCTTTTTTGCTTCAGCCACTGTTCAACTGCCCAACGGTGACTGCCTCTTTTTAATAAAGTCAGTGCTTCACTAGGTGTCACCCAATGAAGACGATTGGTCTTTTCTGTCGGTTCTGCTACTTTTAGCCACTTTGTTACTTCATAAAAATAACCTGGATGATAAAAATGAATTTGTCGATGACGCGAATAAAAATATTCAATGGCTTCCCCAAAGTACGCACCAATTTCAACGACAAAACCTAATTCCTCTAACATTTCGCGATTAATCGCCTCGACGTGATTCTCTTCTTTTTCAATTTCTCCACCCGGTAAAAAATAGGCGCCATTGGGAGCTTGGACCAAAATGATTGTTTCTTGATTCTCCTGAGGTACTACAACATAAGCCCCATATCTTGCTTGATAGTCACAACTAATTTTTCGTTCTCCAAAAGTTGGTACCTCCATCTTTGTCACTCCCATTTCTTTTTCTTTATCTTAACGAAATTCTAATAAATAAACAAGCGTTTTCTCATGAAGTATTTACCTAAAATATCTATTCAAAATTCTAACGTTCAAAAGGAAGATATGTTATGATTGAGTTATGATATTTTGAAAGGATGATTCATCAATGAAAATGGCTCATACATGTGTCCGTGTCAAGGATTTAGAAGCTTCTGTCGCGTTTTATCAAAAAGCATTCGGTTTTGAAGAAAGTCGTCGACGCGATTTCCCAGAAGCAAAATTTACGTTAGTTTATTTAACGTTACCAGGTGATGGATATGAATTAGAATTAACGTATAACTATGATCATGAGGCTTATGATTTAGGGAATGGTTACGGTCATATTGCTATCGCGACAGAAGATGTTGCAGCGTTACACAAAAAACACCAAGAAGCAGGATTTGAAGTGACTGATCTAAAAGGGTTACCTGGGGTTCCGCCTTCTTATTATTTCATTATTGATCCCGATGGTTATAAAGTCGAAGTCATTCGTGCCGACTAGTCAATCTAAAAAAATGAGTACTGTGCTGGTGGGTGAGCAGTATTCGTTTTTTTCTATGCTATTTTCGTGACAATAATATAGAAAAAAGAATGCTAAACTGATAAAGTATTAAAGAATGACACGCCGTTGTCATTCTTTTTTTAGTTTAAGAGGAGGAATTTGATGAAACCTAAAATTGGGATTGTGGCCAATGAGCGTTTTTTCTTAACAGATAAAATTGATTTTTGGATGTCTTATACAAGTAAAGGGTATGTTGAGGGAATCAAAGACGCAGGTGGTTTAGCCTTTATTATCCCGATTGATGATGCAAGCCATGCCAAAGAATACATTGATACTATTGATCGGCTGATTTTAGCAGGCGGCCAAGATGTCGCGCCCCACTTCTATCAGCAAGAAGCGACGCCCTTACTAGGAGAAACCAATGAAGCCCGTGATCGCTTTGAAATCGCCTTAATTCACGAAGCAATGAAACAAAGAATGCCCATCTTAGGAATTTGCCGGGGCATGCAGCTAATTAATATCGCTTGCGGCGGGACCGTCTATCAAGATTTATCGTTGCTTCAGACAGACACGCTTACTCATGTCCAAGAACAATCCATGGCACAACCAAGTCATTCGATTTACGTGGAAAACAAGAGTTGGCTTGCGACGTTCTTACCCGCAAACTACGAAGTGAACTCTGCCCATCATCAAGCAATCGACCAATTGGCGCCAGGCTTTAAAATCAGCGCTCGCGCAACAGATGGGGTAATTGAAGGGATTGAAGCAATCGATGCTAACCAAGAAATCTATGGTATTCAGTGGCATCCTGAGCTGACACGTGAAAAAATCACCGAAGAACAAGCCATTTTCAATCGTTTCATACAAGGATAAAGAAATAAAAAGATGCAAAAAAAGACATTTTTTTCTAATAAAATGGCGTGAATTTTCCAAAAACGCAGAATTCGATCATCACTCATTCGTATAGCTAAGGGGCTGTGACAAACGTCACAGCCCCTTACTTTTATTAATCCCCTTCAAAAAAGGCGAGAATTCGTTGATAAATCAGTTCATTCTCAATTTCATTTAGAACTTCATGTTTCATATTTGGAAATTCAATCATTTCAATTTGACGGTACCCAATCGCTGCGAGCGTTTGTTTGGTATCCAACAGTCCTTTAACGCCCCCGGTAATCTTCACGTCATCGGCGCCACTCAAACTCAAAATGGGTAAATCAGGATTTTGACAAGTATATTTCTCGATTTGTTTTAAGCCATAATCGGCAGTCCAGATAGTCGTTACGCCAATATTGTCATAGCCGGCAATGATTTTAGGATCTTGATTCACTTTGACAATTTGTTCTAAATCATTCGTTAACCAACTCTTATCTGTTTCACCATAGCCGGATAATTTTTTTAATATCCAAGAATGTTGTTCTTCCCCAACAAATCGATTCGCAAAATCGGCTAATTTTAGACCAACTGGCGCTAATTTTTGGTAACAAACTGTCCCTGTTAATAATAGCTTGTCGATGTCTTTATCATGTTCTTGTAAGTAATTCCGCGCTAGGATCGACCCGAAAGAATGACCATATAAATACACAGGAAGATCCGAATATTGTTGTTTTGCAAAATGAGTAATCGCGACTTGATCGGCAATCATGCGCTCCACACTTGGCATATGTCCCCGTGGATTGCTTGAATTCGTTGATTCTCCGTGCCCTCGGTTATCGCTTGTCACCACGATATAGCCATTCTCGGCTAAATAATTCGCAAAATCTTGGTAACGATCTTTGTGTTCTAAAATCCCATGAATGATTTGAACAATCGCTTTTGGTACTTGACCTGTTTGTTGCGTTACCGTTAATGCTAGTGGTAGTCCATCATCCGCCATTAAAAACACTTCTTTTTGTATGACACGAGAGGGCGTATCTACTGTTTTTTTCTCTTCTTTTAGCATTTCTTTATCTGGTTCATTACGAAATAGAAAATAAGTCAATCCAACACTTACACCAATGAAACTTGCAGGAATTAGCATTTTTTTCCATTTTTTATTCATGATCTTGAACGCCTCCACTTTTATTTTTCGTCATTAAACTGACTGATTGTTTCAGTGCAGCAAAAATGCCATTATCGTTATAGACGAGCACGTTGGCTTTATACATTCTTTCAGAAAAAATAATTAAACCAACGATGCTTAAGACTAAAATCATTAAAGATAACAAGACTTCACCCGTGGAAACAAAGTTGTTTGCTAAGCGAATTGGCATCGTATAAGAAGAAAAGAAGGGAATAAACGATGTGACACGAATCACCAGATGATCAGGATTAGCCATTCCTAAACTCAACCCAATCATATAACCCGCTAAGGATAAATAGGTGACGGGTAAAATCGCTTTACTGACATCTTCGACTTTACTCACTAATGACCCACAAAGTGCCGCCAGTACTGCATATATCAAAATGCCTAATATCAAATAAAGCAGTGTGTAAGCTAGAAACTCTCCTAAAATATCGCGAATCGAAAATTCTGCTAAAAAAGCTTGGACCGTCGAATTATTTTTTAACCAATAAAAACCGAGACCAATACTTACGGCATACACCACGATTTGCGTCAACGCAACCAGTAAAATTCCAGCTAATTTCCCATAAAAGTGACTCCGTGCTGAGACACTTGATAAAATGACTTCCATGATGCGCGTTCCTTTTTCAGAAGCAATCTCTTGGGCAATGATACTTGCATACGTGACAATAAAAATAAAAAGTAAGATAGTTGTGGCCATTCCGACAACTAAACGAATACTGGTAAAATCTTCTTCGGTATTCATTTCGCCATTTTCATTAAATGTAATTTTTTGTACAGAAAATGGGACCGAAGCATTTAAAGAAGCGACTTCTTCTTCAGACAATCCTAGAGCTTTTGCTCGCAACGAAGATTGTAATTGGTTGAGTTGCTGATTTAACGCCATTGTGACTTGTGGCATGGTATTTGAACTATAAAATTCGCCATTGATTTGATCTTTTTCCACCGATAGCAAAAGCAATCCATCAATTTCTTCTTCTTTTAATTGTTCTTCCCCTTGTTCTTTGGAATTTAAAACGGTCATGGAATCGAGAACGGTTTGAACTTCTACTGTATTTAAAAGATCCGAATCTCCTTGAACGACGACTCCGATCGTATCTCCTTCTTCGGTGGCATTGTCGGTGACTTGGTTGATGATGTATAGTCCCGCTGCAGCGATAAAAGGCACTAGCAACATGATAATAAATGAAATCGAACGGACATTTTTACGATACACATCTTTTGTAATAACCCAAAATTTAGACATTCGCTTCCCCTACTTTCTGTTTAAAAATTTCTTCTAAAGTGGGTGGTTGTTGATTAAACATCGGAATATAACCATCGGCTGTCGCTAGTCGAAAAATTTCTTTTCCGACTTCGGGATTTGATAACGTGATTTCTAACGTCTGATCTTCTCGCTCGCGCACGTCAGTCACACCGTCTAACAAGGCAATCTCATCTCGCGTGAGGGGGGATTCCAAAAAGACTTTCGTTCGACCAAATGATTCACGAATTTCATGAACCACACCATTTAAGACGGACTTCCCGTTATTTAACATCACTAAATGATCACAAATTTTCTCAACATGTTCCATATTATGACTTGAAAAAATGACGCAGGACCCTTGTTTTTTTAAAGAAAGAATTCCTTCTTTTAACAACTCCGCATTCACCGGATCAAGGCCACTAAAGGGTTCATCTAAAATGATTAATTGAGGCTCATGAATTAAGGTCGCAATTAATTGGACTTTTTGTTGGTTTCCTTTTGAGAGCGTCTTAACTTTATCTGTTTTTTTACCTTTTACTTGAAAGCGAGAAAGCCATTCATCGATTTTAGGTTCAATTTCTTTTTTCGTTTTGCCCCGTAATTGCGCAAAATAAATCAATTGATCCTGAATTGAAACTTTCGGATAGAGCCCACGTTCTTCTGGCAAATAACCGATAATATCATAATCATTTTTTCCGATTTTTTTCCCATTCCAAAGTATCTCACCTTGATTGGCGGTTAAAAAATCTAAAATTAAGCGAAAAGTCGTTGTTTTCCCGGCGCCATTTTGACCAATAAGTCCCATAATACTCCCTGGTTCAATTTTAAAGGACAGATGATCGACGGCGTAATAGTCTCCAAACGTTTTCGTTAAATTTCTCACTTCTAACATTTTTTCTCCTCCATTCTAACCCGCTGAATTTGTACCAATTAAGCATAACATATTATTTTTTTCTTGTACTCATGCTTTCGTCGGATTTTGACGTTTCCTCACGACGAACAGCCTGATAGACATTCATCGCTACTTGTTGCGGCAACCCAATTGCAACTAACGCTTCAATATCAGCGGATTGAATGTTTTTCATCGATTTAAACGCCTTTAATAACATTTTTTTGCGTTTAGGTCCTAATCCTTCAATATCGTCTAACTTCGACGCAAAGCTATTTTTACTTCGAAGTTGACGATGAAATGTAATCGCAAAACGATGCACTTCATCTTGGATTCGTTGTAACAAGAAAAATTCGGAGGAGTTACGCGTGAGTGGTATCGGATCCAACGCTTCCCCGTAAAGTAGTTCACTCGTCTTATGTTTCTCGTTTTTAGCTAAGCCCGCAACAGGCAGGTCAATTCCCAGCTGATTTTCTAGAACGTCTTTCGCGATATCCACTTGTCCTTTACCACCATCAATTATAATTAAATCCGGCAACGGTAAGCCTTCTTTTAAAACTCTGGAATAGCGACGATAGATGACCTCGCGCATCGAAGCATAGTCATCTGGACCGGTGACCGTTTTAATTTTATATTTACGATACTCTTTACGAGCAGGTTTCCCATCGATAAAGACAACCATCGCCGAAACAGGGTCCGTCCCCATAATATTTGAGTTATCAAAAGCTTCAATTCGAATCGGCATCGGAATGTTCAAGGCGTTGCCAAGTTTTTCAAGCGCGCCAATGGTTCGCTCTTCTTGTCGATCCATTAAATCAAATTTTTCTGCGAGTGCCATTTCCGCATTTTTATTGGCCAAAGCCACTAACTTTTTCTTTTCGCCACGTTGCGGTCGAAGGACTTTCGTTGCAACAATGGCCTCGACGCTCAATTGGTCAATATCCATGGGTATCAAAACTTCTTTTGGTGTCATATGTTCGGCTTTTTGATAGAACTGCCCAATAAAAGTTAAAAAATCCTCTTGCGCCTCATTATAAAAAGGGAAAATGGAGACATCCCGTTCAATTAATTTACCTTGTCGGATGAAAAAAACTTGTACACACATCCAACCTTTATCCACGTGATACCCAAAAACATCGCGATCGAGTAAATCACTATTGGTCATTTTTTGTTTCACCATGACTGTTTCAATCGCTCGAATTTGATCCCGGTATTCCGCCGCTTGTTCAAAGGCCATTTCTTCGGCGGCTCGGTGCATCTTAGTCGTTAAGGTTTCTTCAATTTGAGTGTAATTTCCGTTAAAAAACTGCTTAATGTCTTCCGTGATCCCTTTATAGACCGCTGGATCAACATCAAAATAATACGGACATAGACACTGCCCCATATGATAATACAAACATGGTCGTTTCGTGTTCCCAGGGCCGCATTTTACGAGTGGAAACAGCCGATCGAGTAATTTCTTAATCTCATTAGCTGCCCGTACATCAGGATATGGACCGAAATAGAGCGCTTTATCCTTTAAGACTTTACGAGTGATAAGTAAACGGGGATATTTCTCATTCGTTACTTTAATAAAAGGATAGGTTTTATCATCTTTTAACATAATATTGTATTTCGGATCATTTTTCTTAATTAAATTGATTTCAAGCAATAACGCTTCGACGTTTGATTCTGTCACAATATACTCAAAATCAACAATCTCACTCACTAAACGAGTTGTTTTGGTATCGTGACTTCCAGTGAAATAGGAGCGTACGCGATTTTTTAAGACTTTGGCCTTTCCGACATAAATAATCGTCCCATTTTTGTCCTTCATCAAGTAACAACCAGGTTGGTCGGGTAATAAAGCCAGTTTATGTTGAATTTGTTCATTCATTGAATTCATCCTTCTCTAACATTTCTTCCTAATTAAGTATAACATGAAGCATCCTCAGACGAAAAAAAGAGCCTAAAATCACAGGGATTTTAAGACTCTTACACTGAACTTTTACAAGTAAGGGGCAATCATTGCTTCTAATTGCTCTTTATTTTGAACACCGATTGCTTTTTCAACGACTTCGCCGTCTTTTTTCAAAATTAATGTCGGAATACTCATCACACCAAATTCAGCTGGCGTTGCTGGGTTTGCATCCACATCCATTTTCGTGATTTTGAAGTCTTCTTCATCATATTTTTCACTTAATTGATCAAGAATAGGTGCTTGCATGCGGCAAGGACCACACCACGCTGCCCAAAAATCAATTAATACTAAGCCTTTATCGGTTTCTTGTGCAAAGGTTGCATCTGTAATTTCTTTTGTCATTTCATAACCTCCATTTTATGTTGAAAGTATAGCACCAAATTTCTTTTTTGCCTACAATCATGCTTGCTTTTATTTATTTAAACGTCACAATCGTCGCACCGTTGCCCCCTTGATTCGCCGGAGCAAATGCAAAACTCTTCACGTTGCGATGATTTTTTAAGTATTCGACAATTCCTTGGCGCAATACGCCTGTGCCTTTTCCATGGACAATCGTCACTTGTGGATAATTGGCTAACAGGGCACTATCGATATATTGATCAACCTCTGCTAAGGCCTCTTCATAACGTTTGCCTCTTAAATCTAGTTGCGCATCGACATGTGCTTCTTGACTGGAGCGAACGGTTGCAACGACTCTATGACTTGTTTCTTTCGCCGGCGCAAGCGGTTCAATCTCTTCTTCTGAAATCGTCATTTTCAAAATACCAAGTTGCACTTGCCATTGATGATCCCCTACTTTTTTTAACAACTCGCCGCGTTGACCAAAGGATGTGACCATCACGTCATCGCCGACTTTTAGCTTTTTAGCTGCTTTCGCCTTTTGGAGCACTTTATTTTTTTGCAAATGATCTTCAGGATGACTTAAGTTCGCTAATTTTTGTTTGGCATCAATTAGCTGATGCTCTTTCACTTTCGACTGGCTTCCGAGTAATTGCATATGCCGAATATCCGCAATAATTTTTTCGGCTTCTTCTTTTGCGGCTTCAATCATCGCATTGGCCTCTTTTCGACCTTTGGCTAATTCTTTTTCCCGTTCTTCATAAAACTCACGGTGAGCGATTTTTAAGTCAGCTTGGATTTTTTCGGCTTCTTCTAATGATTGACGAAGCTCTAAATACTCTGTTTCGGCCATCTTACGACGATTCTCCAAATCAGCAATCATCTCATTTAAGTCTTGACTCTCACCGTCAATAATTTGTTTCGCCGATTCAATAATAAAAGGACTCAAACCTAAGCGACTCGAAATTTCAAACGCATTACTTCGACCAGGCACCCCAATTAATAAGCGATATGTTGGACTTAACGTGTCGACATCAAATTCCATCGATGCATTAATGGTCCCGGGGCGATTGTACCCATAGACTTTTAATTCAGGATAATGTGTCGTCGCCATGACATACGTTGAGCGCGCACCCATTTCATCTAAAATCGCAATCGCTAATGCCGCCCCTTCTTGAGGATCAGTTCCTGCCCCTAACTCATCAAAAAGGACTAAACTATTCTCATCAGCTTTACTTAAAATATTCACAATATTTGTCATATGAGAAGAGAACGTCGATAAATTTTGTTCAATCGATTGTTCATCCCCAATATCCGCAAACACTTCCTTGAAAATCCCCATTTGACTCTCTTGGGCGACTGGTAACGGCAATCCTGATTGCCCCATTAGCTGCAACAAGCCTAATGTCTTTAACGTAATGGTTTTCCCCCCAGTATTTGGTCCGGTAATCACGATCGCTTGGTAGTCTTTACCAATCACAATATCATTGGCAACTACTTTTTCCATTGCAATCAGGGGATGACGTGCTTGTTTAAAGACCACGTAGTTTTGAGCGTTAATTGCTGGAACAACACCCTTAATCGCTTTGGCAAATCGGGCTTTCGCATTCATGAAATCAAATTTCCCGATAACAAACGCATTGTGAATAATTTCTTTGCGTGCCGGCACAAGGGCAGCTGAAAGTTCGGATAAAATTCGCGTAATTTCATTTTTTTCGGCAATTTGATGTTGTCTTAGACGATTATTTAATTCGACAATTTGTTTTGGTTCAATAAATAATGTCTGTCCAGAAGCACTCTGATCATGGACGACCCCACCAAACATGCTGCGATACTCATGTTTAACAGGAATCACGTAACGTTCATTCCGCATGGTGACAATTGCATCACTTAAATAGCGCGCCTGATTGCCTCGAATCAAACCATCTAATGTCTCACGGATACTCTGTTCGCTTCGACGAATTTGACTACGAATTTGACGTAACGCATCGGACGCATCATCGGTCACTCGACCATCTTCATCAATCGCTATTTTTAACCGTCGTGTCAGTTCAGGTAAATGCGTTAATTGTTTGGCCCAATCATACAAACGAGCAAATTCAAGCTCCCCTTCGACCAAATCGTCAATAAAACGATTAACTTCACTCGTCGTCGTGAGTACGCGCGTTACTTGTGCAAGTTCATGACCGTTTAAATCCGCCCCAATTTCAATGCGTTTCATATGGGGGCGAATGTTTTCAATTTTGGGAATCGGAATGCCTCCACGTAATCGCTGAACTTTTAAAGCATCAAGCGTCTCATCAAGCCACTGACGAATGACCGTTTCATCGGCAACGGGTTCTAACGCCGCTAACTCTTCTTGCCCTTGGGCTGTCACTAAATAAGGCATCATCATCTGTTTGACTTGTTCATATTCTAATGTATTTAAAATGCGTGAATTCAACTCACTCACCTATCTCTCTTTAAAATAAAAGAAGTAGCTACCGCTTAACGAAAACGACCTACTTCTTTCTTATTCTTTTCTTAAATCAAATCAATAATCCACATTTGATTAAAATAATTGGCTAGTATCGGACTCTTCTCGACAATCCACCGTGGGACACTTCCCGCTTTAAACAAGCCTTGAATCGCATCAAGTGGAATCAGCGTTAACAACTTAAAAATCAAGAAAATCCAGACGTAAGCGATGATCACATTTAAAAAACCGGCAATCAATCCGTCAACTTGAGGAATAAAGCGTGTATAACGCAACCCGCTCGCAAAGATGCCCACGAATTTGGTTAGTAAATGTCCAATAAATAAAAAACCCATAAAAGCGACTGCCGCATAATAAGCTTTATCTAAATCAAACGATTGCTCTTGTGTGAACAACGCCATTTTCGTATCTGGTGAAACCGATAAATAAGGAAGGAGTAACGAAATTCTTTCGCCCCATGGTAAAAAGAGCTTTTGAGCGACTAAAAAAGACAGAAAGAATCCTCCGGAATAAACAAGTTGCAAAGCCACTCCTCTGCGGCTACCGCCGTAAAATGCTGCTAACAAAATTAGTAAGACGACTAGTCCTATCATTGCTCAGCTCCTTTTCTGCTAACGTTTCGCTGTTTTATTTTGAATTGTACGTTTTCGTTCTTCATTCAATATTTGTTGTGCTTCCATATGATTGCGAATTTCAACATCGCCACGACCAGTCCGTTCTAAGACTTCTTTGGCCTCAATTTCAATCGCTTCAATGCGCTTTAGACGATTTTCTAATTCGATTGATTTTAGTGCCTGTTCTTTTAAGCCAATCATTTTTTCTCTGATCGTTAACAGCTCTTCTTGCTTTTTCAATTGATCGGAAATCGCGTTCACTGCAAGTAAGATTGCTGCTTCTTCTTGACTTGTTTGAGGCGCCATTTGTCGAATTTCTTGTAATTGTTCATTCACCAGTCTCGTTACCCGATCCATATGTTGGCTCGTTTCTTGCCCAATAATCGTATACGATTGATTCGCAATGACTGCTTTGTATCTTATTTTTGCTTTGGCCATCGAGCTTATCCTCCTAAAAAAACTACTCCTAAACATTATAAAAGAAATTTTCCTTTTTTGCTACGTGCTTTAGCTTTTTCTTTGATTATTCTTCATTTTTGTATGGTAAACTATAAAAAAATAAAGAAAGAGGTTGTCTATGAGTCACGTTGTTATTCAATTACCCAAAAATCAGCTGGCCACCGTCCAAGCTTACTATCATAAAAATCAAATAAACAAATCAGTGCCCTACACCCAGTTTATTGCTAAAAAGAATGGGACAACGATTACCGCCTATACTTCCGGCAAAATTTTATTTCAAGGAGGTCAAGCCGAACAAGAAGCCCAACGTTGGCAAAACTTGGCTATCACTCCTGAAGAAAAAAAAGTAAAAGCGGCTACGATTCTACCAAAAAACATCGCGGAGAAAAGTTTTATTGGCAGTGATGAAGTCGGTAACGGGAGCTACTTTGGTCCGTTAATCGTTTGTGCGGTGTATGCTGCAAAAGAACACTTACCTAAGCTAAAACAGCTAGGGGTAAAAGATTCAAAAATGCTAACCGATCATGATATTACGGCTTTAGCACCCAAAATTAAAGAGATTGTGCCCTTTAAACTCTTGGAAGTGACACCTCAAAAATACAATGCCATCCAGCCAAAATATAATGCGGTCCATATGAAAGTCGCACTGCATAATCAAGCGATTCAACTACTGCTCGAGCAGATCCAACCCGAGCAACCCGAAGGAATCTTAATTGATCAATTTACACCAGAAAACAATTATCGCAAATATTTAAAAGGTGAGAAGAACCCCATTACTGAGAACCTTTATTTCATCACAAAAGGGGAACAATATCATTTAGCTGTAGCCGCCGCATCTATTTTATGTCGCGCGAAATTTTTAGAAAGTTTAAGAGTCGGTTCGTCCGAATTAGGCATCGTGTTACCTTCTGGCGCCGGGACACGTTCAGATCAAGTGGCAGCCACTATTTTAAAACGTGGGGGCCTTCCCTTACTCGAGCAATACGCGAAACTCCACTTTGCCAATACTCAAAAAGCGCTGAAGTTAGCGAGGATGAGCGAATGAAAAAGATAGTCATTATTGGGGGGGGCATCGTTGGTTTGACACTCGCAAATTATTTAGATATAACACAATTTGCCATCACTCTTTATGACGATGAAATCGGGCAAGCCACTCGTGCCAGTGCCGGTATCATTTCTCCTTGGGTTTCGAAGCGTCGAAATAAAAAATGGTATCAACTAGCCAAAGACGGTGCTGCTTTCTTTCCAAAATTAGTCAGCGATTTTCAGTTAGATGAGTCCATTTATACACGCTGTGGAACGCTCATTTTACGCCAAGAAACGCAATTAGAAGCTCTTTACGATTTTGCCCAAACACGAAAAGAAGAAGCCCCTGAGATGGGTGACATTACCTTACTTTCAAAAGAAGAAACGAGCCTCGCGCTACCACTGTTAAAAGAGACGCCAGCCTTAAAAATAAGTGGTGGCGGACGACTAGATGGGAAAGCTTATTTGGTGCGCTTGCAGCAATTGGCGATTGATAAGGGCTTGTCCATCGTAAAAGAGCGGGCAACTTTAACTAAAAAAGGAAGCGATTGGGTCGTTACGACAGCTACACATAGCGATACATTTGATTTAGCAATCATTACCGCAGGCCCATCCTTAAAACCAATCTTGGGGTCTCTCGGTTATCACGTTGATATTCGTCCCCAAAAAGGACAACTTTTGGAATTTCAAACACCTTTTCTTGAAAGTGAGCAATGGCCTGTTGTTATGCTCGATGGTGAAGCTGACTTGATTCCTTTTCAACAAGGAAAAATTTTAATTGGTGCGACACATGAAAACGAGGCCTTGTGGGACCTCACGCCTACAAAAGAAGCCTTTGAACAATTGTGGCACCACAGTCAGTCCTTTTTAAAAAAAACGGAGGAATTCCTCACTTCTCCCTATCAATACCGCATTGGAACAAGAGCTTATACTTCTGACTTTGCACCCTTTTTCGGGTCACCTTCGGAAGATGATACGCTCTTTGTCGCTAGTGGGTTAGGTTCTTCTGGTTTAACCGTTGGACCTTTCATTGGTTACCTACTGGCTCAACGTTTAAATACGAATGCTTGGTCCGTCGAGGATTATCAAAAACCAATCTTCAATTATTTAAAAAAAGTAGAATAAGCCAAAAAGAAGCTGCCTCCATTATTTTAGCGAGGCAGTTTCTTTTTTAGTTAATTTAATAGATATCATCAATCGGAAAGTCGACTTCTTCTTCCTCGTCATCTTCTCCTTCCGCCTCATGGTATTCAATACTATAGGCGACTTCTTCTGAAAGAGGAGCGAAATCGTTTAATTGCGTTAACCCATTTTTTTCTAAAAAATCCAAGGTAAATAAATCTGGCGGAAACATTTCAAGCACTTCAACCTTGCAATACTGCGATTGTTGGTTAAGGTAAATGTTGTCGTAGTATTTACTTTCGATTGCAGGCAAGATTGCTTGATTGATTGCCGTGACTCGTAGTTGATACATCAGTGCATCAAATGGGGCTTTCAGATAGACATAGATTTCATCGTCCACCGTGACATTTTCTTGCATTGGCAAAGAAAATGTCGGCAGCTGACGCAACGCTTTTACTAAATCAATTTTTTCGACTTCACAAACCATGAACCATTTAGACATCGACCAGACACCCTTTCTCGTCTATTGCGCTTTCATCCATTTTACCACACAACTCGCAACCGAGAAAACGTTAACACTAATCCTACACAATCAAAATCGTCATTCATGTCAAGAGGACAAAAAAAAGTGTTAGGCAAAATATCCATGCCTGACACTTTTTTTTTCAGTCATTTTAGAATAATGGAACGACTGCGCCTTTGTAAGTATCGTTGATAAAATCACGAACTTTATCTGTTTTTAACACTTCGATTAAAGCTTTCACTTTATCAGCCTCGACATCTTCTTTGCGTACGACTAAGACGTTCCCATAAATTTCGGCTGCTTCTGAATCGATTGCTTCTGATGCTAAAGCGTCATTTTGGACGTCAAAACCTGCTTCTAACGCATAGTTCGCATTGACAACAGCAAAGTCAACGTCTTGAACGGAACGGGCTACTTGTTCTGCTGCTAATTCTACAATTTCAAGATCTTTATCATTTTTTGTAATATCACTCACAGTTGCAGTAATGCCTGCACCCTCTTTTAATTCAATCAAGCCGTTTGCTTCAAGTAAAAGCAATGCCCGACCACCATTCGTGGCATCGTTTGGAATTGAAATTTGCGCACCCTCTTTAATGTCTGCTAAATCTTTCGTTTTACCTGCATAAATCCCTAGTGGCTCAAAATGAATTTTAGCAACAGGCGTAATTTCTGAACCTGTTTCTTCTTTATAACTATCTAAATAAGGTGTATGTTGGAAGAAATTCGCATCAACATCCCCTGCATCTAACGCTGGATTATATAGTGGATAGTCATCTAAAATGGTAATCTCTAGCTCGAAACCTTTTTCTTTTAAGTCCTCTTTCACTTGCTCTAATATTTCTGCGTGTGGTGTAGATGTCGCTGCAATATTAATGACTTCTAATCCTTCAGCACTTGAGCCCTCTGCATCCGTCGCTTCATTGCCACAAGCGGCTAAACCAACAAGTGCTGCACCAAGTAAACCAAATTGAATGACTTTATTCCATTTTTTCATATCCATTTTCCCCTTTTTTTTCGAATTTTTCTTAAATATCATTCCGATAAAACAAAAAAAGTCCTTTTACGAGTTTAGAGACTCGTAAAAGGACGAATGATCGCGGTACCACCTTTTTTTGGAAGTTCACACTTCCCTTTACCCTACATGCTTAACTTAGCAAATAAGTGTTCAAGATAACGATTGAACCTTTCGAAACCGCCTACTTATCGACGATTTATCCTTCAAGACCATCTTCATTCTTTCTTGTATCGTTCTTTTCACCAACCAGAACGTCTCTACAACACGCGAAAAAATTACTCTTCTTTGCAACGGATGAATATTTAAGTTATCTGTACTTTACATGAGAACTTTCTCATTGTCAATAAATAAAATCAAATTTAATCTGACCGGAGCAAAAGTTTATCTAAATAGTAACGGATTTCTCGACGAAAAGGGTAAAAATCGGCTACTTCAACAGAGGAACGTTCACCACATAAAAACAGTACACTCTTCTATTTTCTTCATCAATCTCTGGTTAGCACAACATCAATTGAAAATTCGTCATACCGATGAACAGAAATAGAATACTCAAAGGCTGCCCCTGTATCGAGATAACCAATTTGTTCAGCAACCGCTACAGGATCGCCCTCTTCCAAGTTTAGATAGCCAGCCTCAAAAGTGGTTACAAAAATCAAAAGAAAAGACCGTTGAAAAACTTGTAGTACACCTTAATTTTTAGTAATCTTGGTCATTTCCTTGGTTAAAAACAAAACAAAAAAGGAGAAACCCCGTCATATCAAGGTTTCTCCCTACTATTAAGTCTATTCTTCTTCTTCTGACATGAATGAAAATAGCATAATATCAACATTCATAGACTAGTAAACGCTAAAGAATACAAACTTTATTACTAAATGATGTTCAGTGTATTTCATCGTAATTGATATGAAACACGTTCATTATCACGTTCAAAAAATCTTCGTCTAACGTGGGGCTGCCGTTCACTTTGTGGACGGTTTTTTTATGGATTTATTCATAAAATTAGCTCCAGCTCATTCTGTGAATAGTTTGAATGATTGGTTAGATTTTTATTGATTAGTTTGTTATTCAAAAAAACATTACGTGTAGGAATGAATAATTGAAATAATAAAGAGTTTTTTAATTTGAGATAATCATTACAAGGATTATCTCTACCTGTTTAGAAATTTTATTATCTAAATCAAGTATATCAGACAAGTTTTTTAATAATGCCTCATCTCGGATATATTTTTCACCTCTAAGTATTTTTTCTTTTAAATTAATTATCGACACTTGTGTATTATTTGGAACTCCATCCATTTTCAACAATACATCTATTTCTATCAATAGAGATCCGTACATATTTAAAGCATATAATTTTTCTATAAGAATATCAAAGTATGTATAGGTTACAACATCTCTAACCAACCATTTTATATTATACGATGTGAAGTCTAAAGGTATATACTCTAGCATATCATTAGAATATTCATTGCTTTTACTTGCTGCCTTAAAAGAAGATCTTCTGCTAATCTTTGAATTTTTTATTGCCAATTCTGTATCAGAATACCATTTTTGCCCATTACTTTTATACCAAGCTTCTTTTTTTTGATAATCAGAAGATACATCAGCTTCTAATTGCTGTTGACTCGAAAAAGGAGCTGTATACGCCCCTTTAAACATACATAACCACACTTCAAAGCTTCTATTAGATAGGATTATTTCAGCTCTATCTTTATACTTTTTGCTATACTTACTTATTTCTTTTTCTACTATCTCTAAATTATCTCTAGATTCTTTTTGATCGGTGTCTAAAATAATAAAAAAAACATCATGTAATTTTTTTTTGGAACTGTCATTCACTGCTTTATAAAAATTTTTTTCATCTGGTTCTGCATAATACTTAAAATTAATATTTTTGAGCTTTCTTTGGTAAGTATGTTGGAAGAACCATTTCTCAGTTAATTGTATTTGTTCACCTTTTTTACTGGCTTCTGGAAAAAGAATGTGGACAATTTGTTTTAAGTTTTTTTTCATTCAAAAACCTCCGGCACAGCACCTAATCGTCCCTCCAAATATAATTTCTCCCAGTTATGATTCTCTACGCTAACTTCTTTAAAATCAACTAATGAATATAAATAACTATCCAAAGTTTCTCTATTTTTTTCAGTAAACCAAATTTGTTCTTTCGCAAATCCAATATCTGATAACAGTTTTGTATTATGTGTTGTAAACAATAATTGAGCCCTGTTATCATTTGTAGCTTCATTAATAAATAAGTTGACAATATACTTCTGAATTAATTGATGATAACTCTCTTCAATTTCATCAAAAACTAATACTTCACCATTTTTTAAGGCATCAAAAACTTCAATAAAGTTAGAAATAAATTTTTTTGTTCCTCTTGATTCCATATCTAAATGTAAAGAGGGCGAATTTTCTTCGCATATATAAATAGGGCGAATGCTATATTTTTTTTGAGATTTTGCTTCGTGCAAAATTCTTTTCTTTATACTATCTGACAATTCGCCATCTTCTAGAAAACTGGTCATACTAGCTAGAAACTCAGTAGTAACATCTATCACTTCAAAATCTTTAATAAAAAAGTCTAAGTCACTAAATGCCAAAAGTAACTCTTCCTTAAAGTCGTTATCATTTCTCAGTCTGTTCGCAATTAAATCTTCTGAATTATTATCAGATACTATCGTTATCTTATCAAGAACAAACGAATAAACTTCTTTAAATACTTTAAATTCTTCACTCTCTATTTCTCGCTTAAAATATTCATTATTAATAGAGTTGATAAACATCGATACCACAGATTTATATTCAAAATTTTTCGGTCTATATTCTTTAATAATTTTTTCTAAAGCAGGATCATAGTATGAAAAACTATTTTTTTCTCTTTTAAATACAAGCTTCTTTTCTTTAACTTCATTATTGTCATTAATA
This sequence comes from Enterococcus sp. DIV1314a, assembly GCF_051713805.1. Classification (NCBI taxonomy): domain Bacteria; kingdom Bacillati; phylum Bacillota; class Bacilli; order Lactobacillales; family Enterococcaceae; genus Enterococcus; species Enterococcus sp. DIV1314a. The sequence goes on from NZ_JBIOQP010000001.1 coordinate 146,799, forward strand.
ACTTCAATTTCAATTGTTTCTGAAATTACCTTACCATCTTCTGAAGAGAATGAAATTTCATATGTGTAGAGTTTATCTAAAGATTCATTAATAAATTCTATTGAGAAATCTATAGTATCATTTTCATCACTAAACAAGAAAGGAATAACATAATTTAAATCACTTCTATCACTATATTCGTAAGAATCCTGTAGGACTCTTTGTAAACTTCTTATACTAATAATTAGATTTGATTTACCCGAAGCGTTTGCTCCGTATATTGCGCTACTATTTACTACTCTACGTAATCTTTTATTTTTTCTAAAACTAAAAATAGTGTTCTCAATTTGACGCTTTGAACGATTACTTGGCAAAGCAAGCAACAAATCTTGTTTCTCTTTAAAAGACAAAAAATTTGTTATAGAAAAACTTACTAACATTTTACTACCTCCAATTTAAATTACTACTTTTACATATCAGCATACGTCAATTCTAACACTTCAAGGGTTATATTGCTATTCTAAAACAAGTATATCTAATCTAATTTATAAAAAATCATAATTTGAAATCAATCTGAAGATTTTTATAAATATGAAGACGAGATAAAATTAGCTATCTTTAGAGGACTTGAAAGAAGAGTTTAGCCCCCCCACCAAACGCCCCACGTTAGGTACTGGGAGGAAAACAAAATGGCAACATTCAAGCAATATGATAAAAAAGATGGTACAAAAGCATGGCAATTCCGGGCTTATTTAGGAATTGATAGGTCAACTGGCAAAGATATTGAAACGACTCGAAGGGGGTTTAAGACAAAAAAAGAAGCCCAACTCGCATTGAATCGGCTTCAAGTGGATTATGAGAAAAATGGTGGCTTAAACAAAAGCAGCAATGAAACATTTCAAGAGGTTTATGAATTGTGGTTCGAAACATATGAAACGACCGTCAAGGAAGTCACTAAGATTAAGAATGAAATTAAATTCAAAAAGTGGATACTACCTAAGTATGGCAAGCTACGAATCAAAGATATCACTGTTAAACAAGCACAAAAGATTGTTAATGATTGGGCCAAAATAACCGATCAATATCGAGTTCTTCATTCGACTACAAGCCGTGTTTTTCGTTATGCGATGAACTTAGGCATTATTGAAAACAACCCGCTAGAACGTGTTTTAATGCCTAAACGTGAAACAACACAAAAGAAAGGCCCGATTAAGGTTTATAGTAAAGAAGAGCTAGCTAAGCTATTCAATTACTTTAAAAATCTGGAACCTGGGTACCGGAATGAATATGATCATACGTTGCTGCATGTACTTATTTACAGTGGTTGCCGTATCAGTGAGGTTCTTGCGCTTGATTGGACGGATATTGACTTTGAGAACAATCAAATCCACATCAATAAAACGTTAAGCCAATCAAAACATGGCTATAAAGTATCGAGTCCTAAAACGGATGCAAGTAATGCTAAGCTCGCTTTAGATGAAATCACAATGAAACGGCTAAAGAGATGGCAGCTTAACCAACGTAAGTATATGTTCACGCTAGGCATTACGGATCCAACGATGGTCTTTTGTGGCATCTATAAAGAGATTGTGACACATCATTCAATTTATTCACGGCTTAAAACCATTACAAGTAATGCGGACATCCCTTTTTTAGGAATTCATGTTACCAGGCATACCCATGCTTCACTTCTATTAGAAAGTGGTGCATCGATGAAAGATGTTCAGGATCGTTTACGCCATGCATCGATTAAAATGACGATGGATATCTACAGCCATCTATCACAAGAATCTAAAGAAAAAACGGTAGAAAACTTTGTAAAACACTTAAATATTCAGTAGAACACGTTCAAAAGCACGTTCAAGTGAAAACAAAAAAAGGACAAACCTTATTAAATCAAGGTTTGTCCTACTTATTATTAAGCTTCTTCTTCTTCTGACATGAACGTGTTGAAGACTTCTTCAATCATATCCCATTCTTTGTCTGTTTCGATTTGTTCTAAACTACCTTCTGTGCCGTCTTCGTTTTCAACGAAAGCGTAGGCTTGTAGTTCTACTTCTTCATCTTCTGGAATACCAGCTGGGTATAATAGGACATAGTTACGTCCGAATTCTTCTTGGCCATCTACGGTTAAAAGAATTTCGTATAACGTTTCGTTTCCATCTTCGTCAACTAATGTAATATGTTCGTGTCCTTCGTGATCATGTGTATGTTCTGTCATTTCTTTGTCCTCTTTTCTTTTATTTAGCATTCATTTTAGATGAATTTGTTACCAGAAGCATCTAAATAATTTTGTAAAATCATTACTGCTGCGACTTTATCAATCACTTTTTTGCGTTTAGCGCGGGAAACGTTCCCTTGTTCAACAAGCATGCGTTCTGCTTGGACAGTCGTTAATCGCTCATCTTGATACACAACATTAATGTGGTAAAGTTCCTCTAATTTCTTCCCATAATCAAGGGACGCTTGTGCCCGAGGACCAATCGAATTGTTCATATTTTTTGGCAAGCCAATACAAACAGTTGTGACTTCGTACTCATCAATCAATTGCTTCACGCGCTTATAGCCAAATTGACCTGCAGCTTCATTGATTTTAATGATTTCAATCCCTTGTGCCGTCCACCCCATCGGATCACTAATCGCAACGCCAACGGTTTTAGAGCCTACATCTAAGCCCATAATTCTCATGTTAAATGAACCCCATGGTCTTTTAAGTAATAACGAATTAAGACTTCTAAAATTTCGTCACGCTCATGACGGCGAATTAAATTGCGAGCTTCACGATAACGGGGAATATACGCTGGATCGCCAGAAAGTAAATAACCGACGATTTGATTAATTGGATTATAGCCTTTTTCTTCCAATGCGCGATAAACAATCGCTAATGTCTCACTTACTTCTTTTTTGCGACTATCATCAAAGTCAAAACGAACTGTTTCATCGGTAAATCCCATAAAGCAACACCTCTTTCTCCAAATAAACTCGTTCTTCTTCTATCTATTGTACTAAACCTTTAGGAAAACTACAAACATAATTAATTGTTTTTCATAATCAGTATAACAACTGTTTGTGAGGAAAATGTGAATTTTTTTGATAAAAAACATTTCAATTGACAAACTTGTCTTTCCTGAGTAATGTTCAGGAAAAGGAGTGTTTTTTATGAAGAATCTATCCCTTGCGGATACACTAGCCATCATTGAGGAGGGTTCGTTGGTGTTACTCTATCTTTCCATGCCGAACTGTTCCGTTTGTCACGCGGTTCAACCTCGTATCAAGCAGATGTTTGAAGATACTGACTTACCCATGTTGGCGCTCGATGCTTTTGAAGTACCCGAAGTAGCAGGAACGTTTCAAGTGATGACAGCCCCGGCGATTCTTGTTTTTTATCAAGGAAAAGAAGTTCATCGCCAAGCGCGCTTTATTGATTTTGATCGTCTTCAAACGATTATTCAAAATTACCAAGCGATTACGGAACCGACTAATTATACCGATCTCTTTACAAATTAAAAAACTTCCATGCTTTGAAAACAAAAGCATCGGAAGTTTTTTCGTTTTATTCGGATGGCGCGATTCCACCAGAGTGTAGAAAATAAATGAGTGTTTGAAGTTCTGTTGTCAGATCGACGTTTTGAACAAGCACGTCAGTTGGTGCGGTGATGCGCGCTGGGGTGAAGTTCAAAATCCCTTTAATCCCTGATGTCACTAAATCATTCACAACATCTTGGGAATGTTCAGCTGGAACCGTTAAAATCGCAATATCGATTTGTTGAATGCCAATTTGTTCTTTCATATCACTCATCGGATAAACAGGAATGCCATCGACAATCCGTCCCACGATTTCAGGATTCACATCAAATGCGGCGCTGACACGTATACTATTGCTTTGATGAAATTTATATTTCAATAAGGCACTCCCTAAGTTCCCCACTCCAATTAAAGCAACGTTTGTCATTTGATCATCATTTAACGTTTTAGAGAAAAAGAGCATTAAATCATTCACATCATACCCATAACCGCGTTTGCCTAGTTCACCAAAGTATGAAAAATCACGGCGGATTGTGGCACTGTCGACTTGGACTGCTTCACTTAATTCGGTTGAAGACACTTTCTTCTTACCCGCATCATTTAAGATACGTAAATAACGATAATACAAAGGCAGACGTTTCGCTGTTGCCTTTGGAATTTGATTTTCTTTCAATTAAAAGACCTCCATTTGTGAAAAGTTCACTATTTCAACTACCATCATATCAAATTTGTCTGTCAAAAGGCAATTGCCATGCTCAAAATTTGTGATTTTTTTCAAAAAATTTTTTCACAGTCGCGACACATGAAAATATATGATAAACTAGCTTAAAATCACATGATTGATGGAAATGGAAACGAGGGTTATTTTATGATTTTATTACAAGGAAACCAGATTGCTCGTTTATTTGGAGCAGAGGTTTTATTTGAAAATATTCAATTTGAAATTCATTCACACGCTAGAATTGGTTTAGTAGGTCGCAATGGTGTTGGTAAGTCGACACTACTCAAAATAATCGCAGGTTTGGAAGCGCCGGATCAAGGTGTCATTACGAAAACAAAGTCATTAACAATGGGGTACCTTGCACAAAATACAGGTATTGCGTCGCACGCAACCGTGTGGGATGAAATGCTCGATGCTTTTCAAGAAGTGCGACAAATGGAGAGTCGGATGCGCGAAGTCGAACAGTTAATTAGTACAACGGATTTGGAGACACCAGCAGGGCAACGGCTCTTAAAAGAGTATGATCATCTCCAACATCTTTTTGCTGAGAGCAGCGGTTATAGTTATGAAAATGAGATTCGATCGGTTCTTCACGGTTTTAAATTCGATGCTCAGTTCTACGATCAAACAGTCGACTCGCTCTCAGGAGGACAACAAACACGTCTCGCATTGGCCAAAATGTTATTACAACAACCCGATTTACTTATTTTAGATGAGCCGACCAACCACTTAGACATCGAGACGTTGGATTGGTTAGAAAAATATTTACAAAATTACAAAGGTGCACTGTTAATTGTTTCCCATGACCGTTATTTCTTAGATGAAGTTGTCAAAGAAATTTACGAGATTAGTCGCTCTAAGATGACACATTACAAAGGAAACTATAGTCGCTTCCTCGTATTGAAGGAAGAACAACTCGCCCTCGACTGGAAAGCGTATGAAAAACAACAGTCTGAAATCCACAAACTAGAAGATTTTGTGGCACGTAATCTTGTCCGTGCTTCAACGACAAAAAGAGCGCAAAGTCGACGAAAGCAATTAGAAAAAATCAATCGGTTAGACCGCCCAAATGGGGATGAGAAATCCGCGAATATTTTATTTGATATTGATACCCCTTCTGGTAATGTCGTCCTACAAGTTCAAGATGCAGCCATTGGTTATGAAAAAGAACAAATCTTAGCCAATAATATTCAACTAGATATCCGTAAAAAAGATGCGATTGCGTTAGTCGGACCAAACGGGATTGGTAAGTCGACACTGTTAAAATCAATTTTAAAACAACTTCCCCTTCTTGCAGGTGAGATTCACTATGGCACGAATGTTACGATTGGTTATTACGATCAAGGGCAACAACAATTACATTTACAAAAGTCCATTTTAAAAGAACTTTGGGATGACCATCCGACCACACCTGAGGTTAAAATTCGCTCGGTGTTAGGGAGTTTCCTTTTTTCTGGAGAGGATGTTGACAAAACAATCGGTTTACTTAGTGGTGGCGAAAAAGCACGGGTTGCTTTGGCCAAATTAGCTATGAATCACGAAAACTTTTTAATTTTGGATGAGCCGACCAATCACTTGGATATCGATAGTAAAGAAGTATTAGAAAATGCGCTAATCGACTACGAAGGAACGATTTTATTTGTTTCCCATGACCGTTATTTTATCAACCGTATTGCGACAAAAGTCATTGAACTTTCAGCAGATGGTAGCCGTCTATATCTTGGTGATTACGATTACTATTTAGAAAAAAAACAAGAAGAAGCAGAAATCGCTACACTAACAGCGGCTCCAGAAGTCGTAGAGTCGACGATTTCTAAAGGAAAACAAACCTTTCAACAAAGTAAGGAAGAACAAAAAAAGATTCGTCAGCTGAAACGAAAAGTCACCACTATTGAAGAAGAATTAGTAGTAATTGAAACAGAAATCAGCCATTTAGAAGAACAAATGACCCAGTCCACTGTCTTAAATGATCATTTGAAATTGCTCGAAATCCAAAAAACAATGGAAGAAAAACAACAAGCACAAGAACAATTACTATTAGAATGGGAAGAAATCAGTCTTGAACTAGAGTCCTTCGAGTAATTTCTACTTGTTCAAACGATTCAAAAAAGCATCCACTTTTCGGCTATCGCTGCAAAATGGGATGCTTTTTTACTTCTTAAGTTTTTTCAATAAATTTTCTGAATCTTCTTGCAGTCATTGTAATTTCGCTTCTTTTCCTCTATACTTTTTAGTAAGCTAAAAATATTGGAGTGGGTATAAATGAAAATTGGAATTTTAAAAGAAATTAAAAACAATGAAAACCGAGTCGCATTACCTCCTGCCGGCGTTTATGAGCTCGTTCAATCGGGCCATGAAGTCTTTGTTGAAAAAGGTGCCGGTGAAGGCTCCGCAATCTCTGATGAAGCTTATTTAGAAGTTGGTGCCATTATTTTAGATGAAGCCAAAGATGTATGGGCAAGTGAAATGGTTTTAAAAGTAAAAGAACCACTCGAAGAAGAATATCAGTATTTTAGAGAAGGATTGATCTTATTTACCTACTTGCATCTTGCTGCGAATAAGAGCGTTACAGAGGCATTAATGGCCGCTAAAGTGACCTCAATTGCGTATGAGGGTGTCCGCTTAGATAATGGGACGCTCCCTTTACTTGCACCCATGAGTGAAATTGCTGGAAGAATGGCTGCCCAAATTGGGGCTCAATTTTTAGAAGGTCCATACGGTGGAAAAGGGATTCTACTCGCTGGCGTACCCGGCGTTCGTAAAGGAAATGTCGTGGTGATTGGTGGGGGCGTTTCCGGAACAAATGCTGCCCAAATCGCGTCTGGATTTGGAGCAAATGTTACTGTCTTAGATATCAATGTCAATCGTCTAAAAGAATTAGAAAATCAATTTAATGGACAGATTAATACGCTTTTATCAAATGCCTTTAATATTGAACAACAACTTTTGACTGCCGACTTAGTGATTGGTGCCGTGCTCGTACCTGGTCGTAAAGCGCCGACTTTAGTTTCGCGTGAAATGGTCAAAAATATGCCTGATAAATCAGTGATTGTCGATATCGCGATTGATCAAGGCGGTATTTTTGAAACGAGTGCTTCTGCCACTACTCACGATCATCCAACTTATGTAGATGAGGGTGTTATTCACTACGCTGTTGCAAATATGCCGGGTGCCGTTGCTCAAACCGCAACCTATGCTTTAAGCAACATGACCTTACCTTACATCAAACAAATTGCAAACGAATCGTTCTTAACAGCAATCCAGGAAAATATTGCCTTGTACCGTGGCGTTAATACGTATCAAGGACACCTAGTGGAATTAGGGATTGCAGATGATTTATCTCTTCCCGGAACACCATTAGAAACACTGATTTAATCTGATTAAAGACCTAAAAAACAAAGAGTGGCGAGAATTCTCGCCACTCTTTGTTTTTTAGGTCTTATGCTTAGTGAAAAACGGTGGTATAACTTTTCACTTTGATGCGCGTTTTAATCATCAATGATTATTAAAAAATGGTAAGTAAATTTAAATAATGATGAAAAAATTAAATAACAAATGTATAATATCATTAAAAATAGATTAAAAAAGGAGTGTTGTCAATGTATCAGACTCACGATTCCAAGTCTCCCCGACCATACAAAAAAAAATATTTCCATCCTTTACCTTCTTTTTTACCTTACTTCGAGAGTGACGGATTTAACCAAATGAATATCCACCACCTCCTAAAAACCTATTCTCCCGCCCCGATTCTCTACCGTGATTGTGATATTTTAGGCTTAATTCCTCTAGAAAGCGACAACTACCGTCACACATTTATTCTTTACCAAAATAATTTCGCTTATGTCAATCGTCCACCCTATCACATTATCTCCCAACTTTTAAAAGAAGAAATTGAAATGGATTTTGAAACATATCGTAAGGCCTTTCAACAACTGTCTAAATCAAAAACTACCGTTATCCCTTTTGCGACGGGTAAATATAGCTTAATTCCCTTAGGTCCTGTTCGGTCAAAAATGACGATATGGATTAATCCAGGTCAACTAGTACGTATGGAACCCCAAAAAATGAAAACGCTTTTATACATGACGAATCATTTTACCATTAAATCGGATCGACTGACTCGAAGTTTAGCCACTCGATTATCAAGGGGTATGTTTTTTCAAGCTGTTTTAAAACGTGAATTAGATGAGCATTCTCGATACTCTCATATGCACTTATTAGATTATTTAGATTTACCTTCGACAACAGTAACCCGTGAAATTATTGGAGACAGTCGTTTCAAGGATATCCCGTTTAACAAAGGTGATTTTCATAAATCTTATGAAAAACTATCTATTAAAAAAGATGATTGACTGTATTAGTCCCTCATCTTTCTTTGTGACTTTCTTTATACAATTGTCGAGGCTTCTTAAGTAGTAATAAGTAGCTGACGAATTATCGATAAGTACGCATCCTAAATTGAAAACAGCTCACTCGCTTGATTTGGATCGGTATCATATATTTCAAACGCTTGCCCCACCGCAAATCCTTGTTCTCTCAAAATACCTTCCATTGTTAAATGAGCAAGTTCTTTCATATTATTTTCTCGACTTAAGTGTCCTAGATAAATACGCTTTGTTTGATCCGTCAATACATCTGCTGCAACAAGTGCCCCATCTTCATTGGAGAGATGTCCGTAATCCCCTAAAATTCGTTGTTTTAAATTCCAGGGGTATGCCCCCATTCGGAGCATTTCTAAATCATGGTTGCTTTCCATTAAGTAAGCATCGGCACCTTTTAGTAATCCTCTTAAATAATCGCTACAGTAGCCCGTATCTGTCAAAATCACAAAGGAGCGATTCGCTTTATGAAAACGATAAAATTGGGGTGCTGCTGCATCATGAGAGACACCAAAACTTTCAATATCGATGTCTCCAAAGGTTAAAACTTTTCCCATTTCAAAATGGCATTTTTGTTCGGTTGGAACAATGCCAATTAAAGGATCCATCGCTTGCCATGTTTTTTCATTGGCATAAATATCTAATTTGTATTTTCTAGCTAATACACCTACCCCGTGAATATGGTCACGATGCTCATGAGTCACAAAAATAGCATCTAATTCTTCTGGTGTTTTTCCAATCTCCTGTAATAATGAGGTGATTTTCTTGCCACTTAGTCCAGCATCCACCAAAATTTTCTTTTTCTCACTTTCGATATATAAACTATTACCAGAACTGCCACTGGCTAAAACACTAATTTGAAATGCTGCTGTTTGATCCACTTATAAAACCTCACTATTTCTACATATTCCACGTTATTGATTTTCAACCGTTTGAACGACTGAATTGGTCACAATTCGATTGGTAAATCCATTCACTAATTCGATACGAGTCTTCCCATCGGTTGTTTCGATTGCGACAAACCATGTTGGTACATAAATAGCTTGTCCCCTTACTTTTAATGTCATCTTATAGGCTAATTGTCGCCACATAATGGTCGAATTGACTGGAATTCGATTATTCACATATAATGTATTAATAATATCACTTTCTGAATAAACGAGCATCGCTTCTCTTAGCGGAGCTAAATCAGATACGTGACTTTGAACATATTTCGTTAATAGCCATTGATCTTCTACTCTTTCTAAAATCATCGTTAACCGCCCAGAAGCGTCATTTAAAGGAATGTCCTCATAAAATTGCCCCGTCACAATTTCAGAGTAATCGTCAGCTATAAATGAAGCATCTGCTAAATACTGATACTCTTTACCAAACAAGAAAAGATCAGTACGTGTCAAAATATCATCAATCGTTTCAGCATTAATTTGGCTTTCATTATCCAATATAACAGGAGTTTCAAGCGTGTGGGCTAAATTCCCCCCAGCAATTGTAGTTTGTTTTTCTAACAATTGAGGCTTATTTAAACGTGTTCGTTCATCAAGTAACGCTTGGTTAAAATCTGTTTGAACACCACTTAAATAATATCCTTGCAATTTATCATTTGAAAATTCCTCTTCATATCGAATATTTTCAGAAGACAATCGTTTTTGAATCGGGATTGTTTCATTTGTTCGATAAGTAATATTTTGCTCAATTTTAGCCTCACGATAAAGATTGAAAAGGAACAAATTGAGACCTAAAAAAGCAAAGAAAAAAATCCATTCAATTCGCTTAAAATCCATTTGGCGCCTCCTCTTCTTCCTCCGCAAGTAACTGGAATAACGCTTCGTAACGATACCACTGATTATCATATTTAATATACCAATTAGGAATCAGGTCGACAACACCTGTATCTTCTAAATTCTTCCATTGATAACCAATTAATAAACTCTCTACTAAGGTCGTATCTAACCCTTTATAATAGAGTGTTTCAATCACTTCTTGACTCGAAGGTAATACCACTGATTCTTCTGATGGAATCGGTATTTGTAAGGAATTCAAATTTGCTTGAATTGTTACACGAACCGCGCTGCTCTCATTTGACTCTTTAAAATCAAAGGCAATTTGAGCTTCGTGATTTTCGCCAAAAATAGGGAATCCTTCTACAAATGTTCGATAATCAATAGCATTATCTAGTTGATCAATGACCCGGGTTGAACCATAACTGGCTCCAATTTTTTTGATTGAATCAAAACTAGTTAGAAAAATATCAAAGGGGCGCGTTGTATTGGCTTGCCCTTGAAATTGAATAATTTCTTGATCTTGCTTAATCGTTAAAGAATTACCACCCTCATACAAATATGTATCAAAAACGGAACTATTACTACGCACACTCTTAGGATTTGAGAAGAAAGCATCGCGGAACATCGTATACGGTTGCGTTGAAGAAATATAACTATATTTTTTTAACTCTAAAGTATCTTTGGTTAAATAGTGATTTTCTAAAAACGTGCGGGTCTTTTCGAGAGGAACCCACTTCACATTGGCGTATTCAATTTCTGAAGAAAAGTTTGATAAGTTATCTTCCAACGTCGCTTCGACCACTGTCAATTCCTGATTATTTAAAAATCGAATCTTCCCTTCTTCAAAGTCGACTTGCACACTCGAAAAAGCTGCCGTCTTTTCTTGATCATCCACAAGCGGAATACTTAAATCAAACAATTCAAGATAGGTATTAAAAGGAAAAGAAAAGGCGTAAAATAGTTCCATTCCCGATGTCATGGTGGTTGCTCGTTGATAATCCGATTGCTTCGAATAAGTCGTGACTTCCCCTTCACTATAAGTTGTCTGGTGTAATTCTTTTTGAATTGCTTTTAATAGTGCTTCATTTTGCGTTTCTTGATTCGTGTCTTCTTTTTGATATCGTAGTTTTAATGGTAAAAAAACTTCTTCTTTTGTCTTTAAAGATGTTTCTTCCGTCCGATTGTTACCTAAACTTTCTTCAAGAGAAGTTTCATGACTAGCAGGACTGACCCAAATCAAATAGGTTAAATAAAAACTCAGACCAATCATCAGAATTAACATTCCATGTAAGATTTTATCTGTGATTCGATTCATTCCCACCACTCCTCTTCGTAAGGTTCATATGGCAAACTGACGTAGAAAGTAGAGCCTTGATTTTCTCGACTTTCGACCCAAATCGATCCGCCATGTGCTTTCAACACTTCTCTTGAAATGGCCAAACCGAGCCCAGTTCCACCTTGTTGTCTTGCTCGCGCTTTATCTACTCGATAGAAGCGATCGAAAATTTTATTCAAATCTTTTCTTGGGATACCCATCCCTTCATCCGTAATACTTAAGATAATATGATTATGCGTCTCGATTAATCGAACGGTAATCGTGCCACCATCAGGAGAATATTTAATAGCATTATTCATAATATTATCAATTACTTGGATTAAGCGATCCGTATCGATTTCTAGCCATAGATCACGTTTCGTAAATTCTCGTTTGATCTGATAATCTTTGTCCTGACTGGTCACCATCATATCAAAACGATCCAAGACGAAATTGACTAAATTATTAAAATTTACCAATTCCATTTGCATTTGTGCATTTCCACTGTCCATTTTCGATAAATTCAGTAAATCGTTAATCATCCGAATCATGCGGTCGGTTTCTTCTAGCGTAACTTGTAAGAAATGGGGTGCGATTTCAGGATCTTTCCACGCGCCATCTTCAAGTGCTTCTAAGTAACTACGCATACTAGTTAATGGTGTTCGTAATTCATGCGAAACATTCGAAACAAAATCTCGACGCTCTTGTTCGGTCTTTTCTTGTTCCGTGACGTCATGCAAGACCGCAACAAGACCAGAAATAAACCCTGACTCCCGGCGAATCATCGAAAAATCCACGCGCAAAATCAAGTCTTGGACATGTGGCACAGGAGACGGCCGTTCGATTAACATTTCTTTCGTGTTTTCTAATAACGAACGCAGACTATATTCCTCGTCAAGTTGAAATAATGTCAAAATCGACTGCCCGATTGCGTCTTCTTGTTTCAAGCTTAATAATGATAGCGCCATTTCGTTAATCGTAATGACTTTCCCTCTTCGATCGGTGGCCACGACGCCATCTGTCATATGGGTTAGAACGCTATCTAAGCGATTTCGTTCGGCTTCCATCGCCTCTTGTGTCTCTTCTATTCGCTCAGCTAATTGGTTAAAACTTTCCGCCAGTTGGCCAAGTTCATCTTTTGCGTTAATTTCAACTTTATGACTATAATCACCGCGTGCAATCCGCAAAGCTTGTTCTTGCATTTCACCAATGGGTTGCGTGATGGAGTGAGCGATTAAGACCGAAACGACAATCGCAATCGCAATGGCTAAAAGCGTTGCCGTCACAAAAATCACCGCGATATTTGAAATTTCTTGATATTGTTTTTCCAAATCACTACGGATATAAAGTGTTCCGACAACGACTTCCCCGGCTGATTGGAGTAAGCGAATGTTGATTAAGACACGTTCACCTGTCGTTTCATCGACGGCTGCGAAATTTTTATCTTCGTATTGATCAATATAGGAATCGATACTCTTTTTCCCGATGGAACTTCGATCATTAACATTGGTCGTTGCGCGAATAATTCCTTTTTCATCGACAACCCGCATCTCTAAAATATCAGGCGATTCACTACTATCTAAAATCCGTTGAATTTCATTATTAATGTCTTCTTGATCGCTATCTTGTTGACTTAAATACGTACTAACCGTCCCTGAAATCGTCTCTGCTTGTGTATTCATGGAGGATTTAAAATTATCAATCATTGAACGCTCTAAACCGCGAATAAAATACGCCCCGATTATCTGGATTGAAATAACTAAAATCAAGATAATTGTCAGGGCGATTTTAAAGTTCACTGATTGAAAAAAGCGAACTTTTTTTTTCATTATACCTACTCCTGTTCTGGGTTGCGTAAGTAGTAACCAACCCCACGTCTAGTCACAAGATAGTTTGGATGACTTGGACTATCTTCAATTTTTTCTCTTAATCGACGGACTGTCACATCGACCGTCCGGACATCACCAAAGTAATCATAGCCCCACACCGTTTGTAGCAAGTGTTCACGCGTCATGACTTGTCCAAGATGTTTGGCTAAATAATGAAGCAATTCAAACTCGCGATGTGTGAGTTCAATCGTGCTACCGTGTTTCGTTACCATATAAGCATCCGGGTGAATCACTAAATCGCCAATCTCTAAATCCGTTGTCACAGGAACTTCAGTGCCTTTTCCCACACTAGATCCTCGGCGTAAATTAGCTTTCACACGCGCAATTAATTCCCGATTTGAAAAAGGTTTTGTAACATAATCATCCGCACCTAGTTCGAGTCCTAACACTTTATCAATTTCTGAATCTTTGGCTGTAACCATAATAATTGGCATGTCATACGTTTTGCGAACTTCACGCGCCACTTCTAAGCCGTCTAATTTAGGTAACATCAAGTCTAATAAAATTAAATCTGGTTCAACTTCTTTGACTTTCTCAAGTGCTTCTTCACCATCATAAGCGGTAAACACTTCGTAGCCTTCTTTGGTTAGATTAAACTTCACAATATCAGAAATTGGTTTTTCATCATCTACAACTAGTATTTTTTTCATAAAAATCCCTCATTCTTTGTCAATATATTTTAATTAGGTGACAATCAATCTCTATTATTATACATGATTTTTTTTAATGTTTCATTAAAAGGTCGCTTTCTCTTACTTTCTTAGAAAAAAATAAGAAAAAACAACACAAATAGCCTTCGCTAACTACTTGCCGCAATGAGGCAAAACGAAGGCTGTTGATTGTTGCTTTTAACTAGCGAATGACTTGAATCCCCATTCCTAACAAGCCTGGACCCGTATGGACCACTAAAGCGGGAGAGATCGTACCAAATAAAATTTCTTTGGCATTTGGGAATTTTGCCTCTAATTTCGCTTTTAACTCTAACGCTTCAGGCATTGCATCGCCTTGAGCCACCGCTAAGCGAAAATCTTGATGATTGCCGACAAACTCTTCGACAATTTCGACCAGCTTATCAATGCTGCGTTTGCGTCCTCTTGATTTTGCAACGGTATAATAGACCCCGTCCTCATTACAAGAAATAGTTGGATTTAATTTTAGCGCCGTACCAATCAGCGAAGAAACTAATCCAATGCGGCCACCTTTTTGTAAATATTCTAAAGTAGCAACATTAAATAAGACTTTATTTTGTTTAATTTCTTTTTCGAGTTGCGCAATGAGTGGTTGCCATGCTGTGTCGGCCGCAATTAATTCTGCTGCCCGAATGGCTTGCAACCCCGCCCCAATCCCAATACTTTTCGTGTCAAGAACATACACGTCGATTTCTGACTCTGCCTCACCTAATAAACGCATCACATTATACGTCCCACTAAGTCCACTAGAGATGGTCACAATTAAGACTTTTTCAAACCCATCAGCTTTAATTTGATCAATCGTTTTTTGAATCGTTTGACCATCTGGCAGCGACGTGCTCGGAATTTCTTCTGAAAAACGTTGATACACTTCTTCCGGCGTAATATCGATTTTATCGGTGTACGTCCGATTCTTATAAATAATTTGTAAGGGCACCATATAAATGCCATACGTGTCAATCACGTCTTGTGGGACATCGGTACCTGAATCCACTAATAAAGCAATTTTTTCTTTATTCATTTTCTATTCCTTCTTTCAAATAACTTGTTTGGAGTGCAATAACTTTTTCTGCCAATAATTTATTGGCGAAAGCCTTTGAGGCACTATAAGCTGCTAAAAATTGAATTTCATCGTTTTCTGATTGATCATTTCTCTTTTTGTGCCCCGTCGCTTGGGCACAAACCTGTTGAATCGCGGCCTCTTGTATTTCACAATAAAGATTGTACGCTTGTCGAATGCCAATCATCTTTCCTTGAAATAATATCCCTTGCTTGACTTCATTAATTGTCAATACTTGCTTTAATAAGGTAATCGCAATCAAAAAGGCAACATGTTTACGCGTATATCTTTTTTTCTTCGGCGGAGGAATCATTCCATTTTTCACATAATTATTCACCATTGAAGCCGTTAATAATGTATGTTTATCTGAATGGATGACTGGCGATAAATAGTGATCGACTAGGGTAATAACTTGATCCATATACAAGTCAAGTTCAGGTAGTTCTTCCCAACGTGGCAAGTGAAATGACCACAACGATTCTCCCCAAGCTGACATCTTATGTTCTAATTCTTCCAATAAAAACCCCTTCTTTTATCATTCATTCGATTTTAATAAACTGATAATCTAGTTTTTAAAACTAGATATATTTTACCATAAATTGCTTCGTTTGAACATCAAAACAACACGATTTTAAATAAACGATTTATGCCACATTTGACTCTTGTCTGACGAAAATCCAGCCAACTTTTCAACTGATTTTTTTGATTTCTCCAAGTTGTTCTGGAAGATGACCTTTCTTTCGCTGCGTAAGTACGATAAAATAAGAAAATCAAGGAAAGAATTAAAGGAGTGATACTATGCAACGTTCCCATTTCGATGGCGGCCTATTCAGTTACTTTGGCCATTCATTACTAGCGGGACTGATGATTTTATTTTCGGGCGGATTATTGACCCCTTGGGCAATTGTTTTGATGCATCGATGGAAAACCAGACACACGGTTATTGATGGTTATCGCCTGGAGTTTTACGGTACCGGGATTGGGTTGTTTGGGCAATGGATAAAATGGGTACTCTTGACCATTATCACACTTGGAATTTATGGATTCTGGTTACATCTCAAACTGGAACAATGGAAAGTCAAATACACCACTGTTGGGGAAGTCGTCTACGCTACAAAGATTGAAGAGGAACTCGATTTTTAATATTTTACAAAGAGCCACAATAGTAGTCATTTCTGACTAAAAAAAAGACGCTTCTGGTGATTGCCCTTAGAGGCAGTCGCCAGAAGCGTCTGAATGTAAAAAAAATGAAGCCGCGAGAATCGTTTTCAAAATGCTTGCGCACCAACAATTCTCCGGCTCCGTGGGTTTGGCACCCATGGGGCGTGAGGGATTCGAACCCGCGACCCATTGATTAAGAGTCAATTGCTCTACCAACTGAGCTAACGCCCCGCTAAACTACTCTAATAGAATAGCACTCTCATTTGAAAAATGCAACGCTTTTTGTGCGTATCGTTTTACCTGATTGTCTAATGATTTTCTTCACAAGTTTATTTTTTTTCGACTAATTTCTCGTCTTTTGGGTGCTTAAAAGGCTCATGAATCATAGGTTCTATGAACAAAAAACTTTTAAAAAACCACAACAATTAGCGTCTCCCTTCTTCACAAACACAATATATAGTGTTTTTCCATTGACTTCCTACTAAATAAAGCTATACTATTATTTATAAGATTTAACAGTCAATGATTTCAAGGAGGAACAAAAATGAATATTAAATTATTTTCAAAAAACAACTGTATGCAATGCAACATGGCAAAGCGTTTCTTAACCGATAACCATATTTCTTTTGAAGAAATTAACTTAGATAACGAACCTACCGCAATCGATTGGTTAAAAGAGCAAGGATTCCAAAGTGTTCCTGTAGTTACGAGTGAAGCGAAAACGATCGTTGGTTTCCGCCCTGATTTATTACGCCAATTAGCTTCTTAAGATAGTCGAGCTGAAAAGTTCTTTTAAAATGTCACTAGATGTTGGATTTGTCTGTCGTAAGACTTCAAATCCTTCTTTTTATGCTCAGACCCACCCATTAATTAGAAAAGGTTGTGTACAAAGATGAGTCTTAAATCCATAAAAGATGTCACCTATTTTAAATTGAATAATGAAATTAATCGTCCTGTAAATGGACAGATTCCGTTACATAAAGATAAAGAAGCACTTGAAGCATTCTTTGCCGAAAATGTACGACCAAATACCAAAACGTTTGATTCAATTGAGGATAAAATCAATTACCTTATCGAAGAAGATTATTTAGAAGCAGAATTTATCGCTAAGTATTCGATGACGTTTATTGAGTCCCTTTATACATTTTTAGCTGAACAAAACTTCCGCTTCCAGTCATTTATGGCTGCTTACAAATTCTACGGTCAATATGCGTTAAAAACCAATGACGGTGAATCCTACTTAGAGACTTATGAAGACCGGGTAGCTTTTAATGCCCTTTACTTTGCAGATGGCGACGAAGAATTAGCACTAACGTTAGCGGATGAGATGATTCATCAACGCTACCAACCAGCAACACCCTCTTTCTTAAATGCAGGACGCAAACGTCGTGGCGAATTGGTTTCTTGTTTCTTAATTCAATTAACGGATGATATGAACTCTATCGGTCGTGGCATTAACTCTGCCTTACAATTGTCTCGAATTGGGGGCGGTGTAGGGATTACACTTTCAAACTTGCGTGAAGCAGGCGCGCCAATTAAAGGCTATGCGGGTGCCGCGAGTGGTGTGATGCCCGTCATGAAATTATTTGAAGACAGCTTTAGTTATTCCAATCAATTAGGTCAACGTCAAGGAGCCGGTGTCGTCTATTTGAACGTTTTCCATCCAGATATCATCTCTTTCTTATCAGCGAAAAAAGAAAATGCGGATGAAAAAATGCGCGTGAAGACTCTTTCTCTTGGTGTCATTGTGCCAGACAAATTCTATGAACTAGCTCGTAAAAATGAAGTGATGTATTTATTCAGTCCTTATAGTGTTGAAAAAGAATATGGCGTACCTTTTTCTTATGTTGATATCACCAAAGAGTATGACAACCTTGTTAACAACCCTCGGATTACCAAAACGAAAATCAATGCGCGTGAGTTAGAAGATGAGATTTCAAAATTACAACAAGAATCTGGCTATCCATATATTATTAACATCGATACCGCTAACCGTGCGAATCCAGTTGCTGGCAAAATTATCATGAGTAATCTCTGTTCTGAAATTCTTCAAGTTCAAGAACCTTCGTTAGTCAACGATATTCAAGAGTTTGAAGTGATGGGAACAGATATTAGCTGTAACCTTGGTTCAACGAATATCGTAAACTTAATGGAAAGTCCTGACTTTGGTCGTTCCGTGCGTGCGATGACCCGTGCGTTGACGTTTGTAACAGATGCTTCTGATATTGACGTGGTCCCGTCTATTCAACACGGAAATAAAATCAATCATACAATTGGTTTAGGCGCGATGGGCTTACACACCTACTTTGCGAAAAATCAAATGGAATATGGCTCACCAGAATCAATTGAGTTTACCGATATTTACTTTATGCTCTTAAATTACTGGACTTTAATGGAAAGTCATCAAATCGCGAAAGAAAAACAAATGACATTCCATAACTTTGAACAATCTAGTTATGCTGATGGTTCTTACTTCACCGATTACATCAATGCTGACTATACACCAACTTTTGAAAAAGTTGCAAAATTGTTTGAAGGAGTTACCATTCCCTCAAAAGAAGACTGGGCAGCCTTAGCAGCAAACGTGAAAGTCGATGGTCTTTACCACCAAAATCGCTTAGCGGTTGCACCAAACGGTTCTATTTCGTATATTAATGATACGAGTGCAAGTTTACATCCGATTACACGTTTAATTGAAGAACGTCAAGAAAAGAAAATCGGGAAAATTTACTATCCAGCGGCTTATTTATCCAATGAGACAATCAACTACTATAAATCAGCCTATGATATGGATATGCGCAAAGTGATTGATGTGTATGCGACTGCGCAAAAACACATTGATCAAGGAATGAGTATGACGTTATTTATGCGTTCTGAAATTCCAGAAGGTCTTTATGAATGGAAAACGACATCCAAACAAACGACAAGAGATTTAAATATCTTACGTCACTACGCCTTCAATAAAGGAATCAAATCCATTTATTATATTCGCACATTCACAGATGATGCGGAAGAAATCGGTAGTAACCAATGTGAGAGTTGTGTCATTTAACCGCTAAAAAGACACGGCAACTTTGAAGCTAGCGGGTTTTCCCTAGCTTCTTTTTTATTTCAAATTAAAGGAGGCCACCTTCCATGGCAAAGACGTATTACGCAGCAATTAACTGGAACGAAATTGAAGATATTATTGATAAATCTACTTGGGAAAAACTAACGGAACAATTTTGGTTAGATACCCGTATCCCACTTTCCAACGATTTGGATGATTGGCGTAGTTTATCGGATGCGGAAAAAGAAATGGTCAGTCACGTGCTTGGTGGCTTGACGCTCCTTGATACCGTCCAATCAGAAAGTGGAATGGCTCAATTAAAAGATGCGGTTCGCACACCACATGAAGAAGCGGTATTAAATAATATTGCTTTTATGGAATCCGTCCATGCGAAAAGTTATTCTTCCATTTTTAGTACCTTAAACACGAAAGCCGAAATCGAAAAAATCTTTGAATGGGTCGATACCAATCCTTACTTACAAAAAAAGGCTGAAATTATCAATGAAGTTTATAAAAATGGCTCAGATTTACAAAAGAAAGTCGCCAGCGTCTATTTAGAAACGTTCCTTTTCTACTCTGGGTTCTACACCCCTCTACATTATTTAGGGAACAATAAATTACCCAACGTAGCCGAAATTATCAAGTTAATTATTCGTGATGAGTCCGTTCACGGTACTTATATTGGCTACAAATTCCAATTAGGGTTCAATGAATTACCAGAAACGGAACAAGAATCACTGAAAGAATGGTTATATAACTTACTCTTTGAACTCTATGAAAACGAAGAAAAATATACCGCAGAACTTTATGATCATATTGGTTGGACGGAAGAAGTAAATACCTTCTTACGTTACAATGCGAATAAAGCACTCATGAACCTTGGACAAGATCCGTTATTCCCGGATACAGCCGATGATGTGAACCCGATTGTGATGAACGGTATTTCAACCGGTACGAGCAACCACGACTTCTTCTCGCAAGTCGGTAATGGTTATTTACTAGGAACCGTTGAAGCGATGCAAGATTCAGATTACCTCATTGGGCTTGATTAATTAACTATTTAAATAAACAAAAAGTCGATTTGCTCTTGAGCAGATCGACTTTTTTTTAGCGCGCACCAACCACTTGATGAGGCAAATACGGCTCTTCTAAGAATGCTACTTGTTCTGGTGTTAATGTCACATCAATTGCAGGTAACGCATCCAGTAAATGACTTTCCTTCGTTGCGCCAATAATTGGGACCGTGACTACTTCTTTTTGCATTAACCAAGCCAGTGCAACTTGTGCCCGTTTCACGTCCAGTTCTTCAGCTACTTGCGCCACACGTTCAACAATGACACGATCTTGATCCATCGTTTGATCATATTTCATTTTGGATGTTTGATCGGTTAATGAACGCTTCGTATCTCCGGTCCAATCGCGAGTCAGCCGACCAGAAGCTAACGGACTGTATGGGGTTATCGCAATTTTTTGATCCTCACAAAAAGGAATCATTTCTCTTTCTTCTTCACGGTATAACAGATTCAAATGGTTTTGCATGGAGACAAACTTTGTCCAACCATGTTTTTCCGCAATAAATTGCGCTTTGGCAAACTGCCACGTATACATCGCTGAAGCACCTAGATAACGAACTTTACCTGCTTTGACGAGATCATGTAGTGCTTCCATCGTTTCTTCAATTGGAGTCTGATAATCCCAACGATGAATAATATACAAATCAATATAATCCATTCCTAAACGTTTTAAACTTTCTTCTACTTGGAAAAAGATTTCTTTTCTTGAAAGGCCGCCACTATTAGGGGCTTTTTTCATCGGCATATATAGCTTTGTTGCCACCACTAGTTCTTCTCGTTTGCCAAAATCACGTAAGGCTTCCCCCAAGACTTCTTCACTACGCCCGAGCGAGTAAATATTGGCGGTATCAAAGAAGTTAATCCCAAGATCTAACGCTTTTTTGATCACCGGACGACTTTCTTCTTCTTCTAAAATCCAGTTATGAATCCAATTAGTTGGACTTCCAAATCCCATCGCACCCAGACATAGAGGTGAGACATCCAGACCCGTATTGCCTAATTTGATATATTCCATAAAAATCCTCCTTTAAAATCATTGCTCTTGTTATTGTATCAAAGAAATCAAATCGTGCACGAAAAGAAGATTCGCATTCCCCTTAAAATGAGGCCATGCATGCCACTTTTCTTTAATCTTTTACTCATTTTAACACAAATAAATGCCTTGTTTTGTCATTTGATAAAATAACAAAAAGGACATTTCTATTTATTGTTTATTTTTAAAAGAAGCATTCCATTAATATAAGCGTGTCCCTTTTTCTAATAAACTTTCTAATGTGGCGATATCTGATTCAGAGTAGAGATTGTAGCGACTCTTTTTAGCTTCAATCATCATCAACGCAAAGACCTTTTTGTCTTTGTCTATTGAATCGTCAAAACTATCGTATGAAATACGAGGATACTGGAGACGTAAATCTTGAAGCAATTCTTCCCGACTTTCATACATTTTAACGTACTCAAATTTTCCACTCTCATGTAATTCGGAAACGACTTCTTTAAATCTTTTCATTCGTAATCCCACCTTCTTTTGCTTAACTCATTCAATGAGCGAGAATAATCTCTTTGCCCATCTTCTATTCTAACACAAAGAAAAAAAGGTTTCTCTCTTATCCATAAAATAACATTTTCTTCAAATCTATTCGCGATCTTTTTTTATTTCTTCATTTCTTTTTAATTTTTATGCTTTACAACAGACGTTATCTATAGTAAATTGAAGCTATCAAAAAAATTAGGAAGGAGTGTTCATCATGAAATTACTTTTCATTCGCACAGCTACATTACCACAATTTCATATGAATCATCGAACTCCTTTACAATTAGGTAACCTTTAGGGGAAGTAGACTCTTTTCGTCTATTTCGCTCATATAAGTAAACGTTTATGCCTAGTATTGTTCAGTCGGCCGATGAATAATACTAGGCTTTTTTGTGTACTTTTTTATCTATTTTTTGAAAATATTAGAAAACGAGGAATCATTTATGTTAACAATTTTTTGGTCTTATATTAAAAAACACCCTTATATTTACAGTCTTGCTACGGTATTTGCACTACTCTCATCAGGGCTTGCCATCGTACCGAATTATCTCATTCAACGTTTTATCGACGCGATGGTCAATGAGACGTTAACGAATCAAAACTTAGGGACATATTTAGCCCTTTTCTTGGTTAGTATTGTGCTGATTTATCTCGTCGATATTACTTGGGTTGTCCTATTATTTAGTCAGTCTTATCGCTATCAAAATACGTTACGCAAACAACTCTATCAACGACTTTTGCAATTACGCACACCGTTTTATGAACGCTTTCGCTCGGGTGACTTAATGACACGAATGACTAGTGATATTGAATTTTTAGGTGATACGATTGGCTATGGCTTTATGCTAATTGTCTCGAATGTCACTTGGGCACTTAGTATCTTTACGATTATGGTTGTCACCATTTCTTGGCAAGCAACTGTCATCAGCACACTACCACTTGTTCTTTTTGCTTGGGCAGTTTTTAAATTATGGCAAAAAGTCGACGTCCTTTACGAAGCTAATCGCGATGCGGTGGCTACTTTAAGTAACGAGGTCTTAGAAGTCGTCGATGGCGTCCGTGTGATGCGGGCATATGGTAAAAAAGGATTAGAACAAACACGCTTTCAAAGACGAACGTCTGAAGTACTAGAAAAAGCCAACCATCTCGTTCTTTATAACGGCGCGGTGGGACCCATTGCCAAATTATTTACCGGTTTAAGCATGGCACTCGGGCTAACGTATAGTGGTTATTTAATTAGTCAAGGTCAGATGACGATTGGACAACTGATCTCGTTTCAAATTTACTTAGGGATGTTGAGTGGTTCAATCTGGGGATTATCAGATATCGTTTTAGTCTATCAGCAAGGCAATGTTTCCTTCCGTAAAGTCGAAGAAATTCTAACTGCCGATGATTTAGTGGAAAAAAATGGTCATCAACCCCTAACAGGTATCGAAAACATTACTTTTTCAGATTATTCGTTTCAATACCCGACAAGTGACACGCCAACGATTCAAAAAATTAATTTAGACATTCAACAAGGTGAAACATTGGGAATTGTTGGGCCAACTGGAAGTGGTAAGACAACGTTGATTCGTCAGCTACTGCGTCAATATCCGGCAAGTTCTACCGGCAATTTACAGATCAATCAGCAAGAAATTCAACATTATGCCATTGCAGACTTAGAAAAACTGATTGGTTATGTCCCTCAAGAGCATGTTCTTTTTTCAAAGAATGTTGCCTATAATATTGGTTTTGGTAAACACCATGCGACAGACGAAGATATTTTAGATGTGGTGGCGTCTGCCGATTTCACCAAAGACGTCGCACGAATGCCAGAAGGATTAGAAACATTAATTGGTGAAAAAGGCGTGTCGATTTCTGGGGGACAAAAACAGCGGATTTCTATCGCACGTGGATTAATTCGCCAGCCAGAATTACTGATTCTAGATGATTCTTTGTCTGCCGTTGATGCGAAAACGGAACAAGCGATTATCGAAAATATTCAAGCAATTCGAAAAAATAAAACAACCATTATCATTACGCATCGCTTATCGGCTGTTGCAAACGCGCAAAAAGTGATTGTGATGGATCAAGGGGCCATTACCGAGTACGGGACCCCTGATGCGTTACTGCGTCAAAAAGGCTGGTATTATCAGCAACACTTGAAACAACAATTGGAGGACAATCAACATGAAAACATTTAAACGACTCCTCAGCTATTTAAAAGATGAACCCCTTTTTTATGGACTGGGGTTCATCCTTTCCATCATCTCAGCTGGATCGACTATTTATACACCCATGATTGGCAAACAAATCATTGATGTCATTTCAGAAAATGTTAAACAAAATCAACCGGTCTCTTACGAATTCTTGATTCAAAAATTTGGCTGGTTCATGCTCATCACGGTGATTAGCGCGCTCACAAGTTATAGCAGCTTCTTACTCTTTGCTTTTGCTTCAAATCGCGTTAGTAAAAATATTCGTGATCAAGCGCATGAAAAAATGCAGCAGTTACCTATTTCCTATTTTGATGACAAACCGGCCGGGAAAATTTCGGCACGCATCGTGAATGATACCGAGGTTTTACGTAATAGCTTTTATCAAAACTTCAGTAATCAAGTACTGATTAATCTCTTAATGGTTATCGGAATTTATATCGCACTCTTTCTCGTTAGTCCCGATGTGGGTCTTGCGTTACTCTTACTCTTACCGTTCTTTTTCGTTTGGCAACTGATTTATATTCGCATCGCGACACCGATTAATAAAAATTGGCGAGAAATTATTAGCGAGTTAAACAGTTTAACTGCAGAAATCATCCAAGGGGTCTCGATTGTTCAACTCTTCCATCAAGAAGAGAATATGTTAGAAGAGTTTGAAGAAAAAAATCAAGCTTGGCTGGATAACCGTATCCGCTCGATTCGACTGGATGGGATTTTATCTTGGGATTTTTCAACTTTTATTAAAAATATTGTCATGTTTTTCTTGCTCCTTTATCTAGGTACACAGTTTACGAGTGGTTTTTTAGGGTATTCGATGGGAACGATTTTTATTTTAATTAATTACCTTTCGAGTTTATTTGATCCAATTCTCAATCTCGTACGGATCATGCCTACGCTACAACAGGCCTTGGCGTCTGGTGAACGGGTGTTTGAATTACTTGATGAAGCGATCGAAACCGATAGTACGCAACCATTAGCCTTTTCAAATGGAGAAATCACCTTTGATC
The DNA here is from genome assembly GCF_051713805.1 of Enterococcus sp. DIV1314a. Taxonomy (NCBI): domain Bacteria; kingdom Bacillati; phylum Bacillota; class Bacilli; order Lactobacillales; family Enterococcaceae; genus Enterococcus; species Enterococcus sp. DIV1314a. The sequence continues at coordinate 172,159 of NZ_JBIOQP010000001.1, forward strand.
ACGTGACGTTTGGCTACGATGAACAAAATCAAGTGTTAAAAGATATTCACTTTAAAGTGAACCCTGGAGAAACGGTAGGTCTTGTCGGACATACCGGTTCCGGAAAAAGTTCCTTAATTAATTTACTCTTTCGTTTTTACGATCCTCAAGAAGGTGCCATCTTAATTGATAATCAACCGATTGCAAAATGTAATCGTGAAAGTGTCCGGGAAAAAATGGGAATTGTCTTGCAGGAACCTTACTTATTTAGTGGCACAATCGCAAGCAATGTCAGCATGCAAGATCAAAGTATTACCGATGAAATGATTATTCAAGCTTTAGAGAAAGTCGGTGCGCATCCCTTACTTGCCAAACTCCCACAAGGAATCCATGAAGAAGTCATTGAAAAAGGCCAATCGCTTTCTTCAGGAGAACGGCAACTCATTGCCTTTGCCAGAACACTTGCTAAAAATCCGAAGATTCTCATTTTAGATGAGGCCACGTCACATATTGATACTGAGACAGAAGCCATTATCCAAAATGCGATGAACGTCGTGAAAGAAGGTCGGACTACGTTTATCATTGCCCATCGCCTATCCACGATTCAACAAGCCGATCAAATTTTACTACTTGATCAAGGCGAAATCAAAGAGCAAGGAACGCATGCGCAGTTGCTCGCTTTAGATGGGCAATACGCCCAGATGTATCGCCTACAAGCGAAATCCGCACAAGGATAAGGAGGAACGGATTCATGGTCAAAACACTCAAAACACCTCGGCTAACGTTACGACCGTTAACCCTCGATGATGCCGAAAAGATGTTTCAAAACTGGACGCATTCAGTCAATGCAACAAAATACTTAACTTGGCCACCCCATGGCAATCTCGAAGTTACAAAAGACCGGTTACGCCAGCGAATAACAGAAGCGAATGAGGAATGGGGAATTGTTGACACCCAGACACAAGAATTGATGGGCGTCATTGATGTGGTTGGCGAAACTACTGAGACGCAGACAAAAATCATCGGTTATGTCTTAGGTGAAAAATTTTGGAATAAAGGCTACATGACGGAAGCTTTAGAAGCAGTCATCGCCTATTTATTTGACGCCACAGCGGTCAATCGTATTGAAGCAACCCACGATATCGCCAATCCTGGTTCCGGAAAAGTCATGGAAAAAGCCGGCATGACCTTTGAAGGCATCTTACGACAAGCGGCTCGAAACAATCAAGGAATTGTTGATATCGCCATCTACAGTATTTTACGAGCAGATTTGGAAGAACTAACCGATTCAACAGATACAAGTTCGGTGCCTCCGTTGAAGCAATAACTCGATTTACACGTAAGGAACGTGCAACTTACATCCATCGATTGTTATTCTTGCACATTTCAGCCAATACAAAAGCGCCAGAACGACAATCAAGTCGCTCTAGCGCTTTTCTTTTCCATTTTCCACAAAAAAAAAACAGATTACATTTGGAATGTAATCTGTCAAAAATTGATAACTCAATCTTTTTATTATTCTGCAGCGTTTGTGTCTTTGATACCGTATTTTTTGTTGAAACGGTCCACACGTCCGTCTGCTTGTGTGAATTTTTGACGTCCAGTATAGAATGGGTGTGAGTCAGAAGTAACCTCAGCACGGATTAATGGGTATGTATTGCCATCTTCCCATTCGATTGTTTCTGAAGAATTTTTTGTAGAACCTGTTAGGAATTTGAATCCTGTTGTTGTGTCTAGGAATACCACTGGATGGTACTCTGGATGAATATTTGGTTTCATAATGCTTTCTCTCCTTTGCCCTGATCCATTTGCTGTATCAGAGTTGATTTTGAATTTACAACATGAATATCTTAACACGTTTCGTTTTTAGATGCAATTATCTTTTTTTGATTCGTTTAGTTATTTTTTCCCCAAACGATAATTCATTCAATGTTTTGAGGAATTCCTCATTATTCTTCGTTTTTTTCATCCATTGAACGAACTGTTCCGTATATTCTAATGATTCGCCTTGCATATTGTTACGTAACTTCCACGTATCTTCTAATTGCTCTACAGTCATTAATAACTCTTCTTTACGCGTACTTGATTTTTTCAAATCAATTGCTGGGAAGATTCGACGCTCGGCAAGTTGTCTAGAAAGATGCAACTCCATATTCCCTGTTCCTTTGAATTCTTCAAAGATGACGTCATCCATGCGACTACCCGTATCAACTAGGGCTGTGGCCAAAATCGTTAAACTACCGCCTTCTTCAATATTTCGCGCAGCACCAAAGAATTTCTTCGGCTTGTATAAGGCCGCAGGATCAATTCCCCCACTTAACGTTCGACCGCTTGGTGGGACAACTAAGTTATACGCTCTTGCTAGACGCGTTAAACTATCCATTAAGATGACAACATCGCGTTTGTCTTCTACCAGACGCATCGCACGTTCTAAGACAAGTTCAGCTACTCGTGTATGATTGCTCGGTTGTAAGTCAAACGTGGAAGACACGATATCCGCTTTAATACTTCGTTCAAGATCGGTTACTTCTTCTGGTCGTTCATCAATTAATAAGACAATTAATTCAACGTCCGGATGATTCTCCGTGATGCCATTTGCAATCTCTTTTAGAATACTCGTTTTACCCGCTTTTGGCGGTGCTACGATTAATCCCCGTTGCCCAAATCCAATGGGGGAAAATAAATCAATCATTCGGGTAGACAAACGTCCTGGTGTTGTTTCAAGTTTGATCTTTTGATTTGGATATAGCGCGGTTAATGCTGGGAAGTGCGGCCGTTCTTTTGCTTCTTCAGGATCTTTTCCATTGACACTTTCAACATGCATCAATCCATAGTAACGTTCAGATTCTTTGGGAGGGCGCGCTTTTCCTGCTACTTTGTCGCCATTTCTCAAGCTGAAACGACGAATTTGAGAATTAGAGATGTAGATATCTTCTGCACTCGGACCGTAATTAATCGGTCTTAAAAAACCATAGCCATCTTGACCGATAATATCAAGGATTCCTTCCATATAAAAGAAACCTTGCTTTTCAGCCTGTGCACGGATAACGGCCAACGAAAGTTCTTTTTTATTCATTTGACTGTAGTAAGGAATTTTTAACTCTCTCGCATACGTATAGATTTCTTTTAATGTCCGGTGTTCCAATTCCGCCATTGTTAAATAATCAGCCATCGTTTACTCCTCAATCATTTTGATATCTGCACCAAGGGCAGTTAATTTATCAATTATATTATCATAACCTCTTAAAATGTGATCGACTTTACTAATTTTTGTTGTACCGGTTGCCATTAAGCCCGCAATGACTAAACATGCGCCAGCTCTAAGATCAGACGCCATCACGTCCGTTCCTTGCAAGGTATCTGATCCTTCAATTAGGACCACATTTCCTTCAATGCTTGCTTTAGCGCCCATGCGAACAAGTTCCGGAATATGATTCACCCGTTTCGGATAAATCGTATCCGTCACTTCTGACATTCCTTGCGCTTTTAATAATAATGGCGTTAACGGTTGTTGTAAATCTGTCGCAAAACCTGGGTAAGGATAGGTTTTTAGCGAAATGGCTTTTAAATCTTTCGCTGGGTAAACGAAAATACTATCTTCGCCCACATCCATTTTGACGCCCATTTCTTGTAATTTCGAAATAAAACTATCTAGATGCTCGTAAATCACATTTTTTACTGTGATGCCATTTCCTACGGCAGCAGCTAAGGCTAAATACGTTCCCGCTTCAATCCGGTCTGGAATAATCGAATGGCGACAACCATGCAACTCTTCAACGCCGTCAATCCGTATTTCATTCGTACCTGCACCACGAATCTTGGCACCCATATTATTTAATAATGTTGCCACATCAATAATCTCAGGTTCTCTTGCGGCATTTTCAATAATCGTACGACCTTTGGCACGAACAGCGGCTAACATCACGTTAATCGTCGCCCCAATCGAAATCATATCCATAAAAATTCTCGTACCGACAAGTCCATCGCCACTACGTAAATACATCGCACCATGTTCATTCGTCACTTCAGTCCCTAGTGCTTCGAACCCTTTGATGTGTAAATTAATCGGGCGTGGTCCAAGATTACAACCACCTGGAAGTCCGACAACACCTTCACCAAATTTGCCAAGTAACGCACCCATAAAATAATAAGAAGCTCGCAAGCTATTGATTTTACCGGTCGGCATCGGAATCGAGACAATCTCTGTTGGATCAATTTCTAATTGGTTATTGGCAAATTTCGTTTTCACGCCCATAATTTCTAAAATTTCAATCAAGGAATGGACATCTTTAATATCAGGAACGCCTTCTAAAATAACGGGAGAATCCGCTAAAATTGCTGCAGGAATCAGTGCAACGACACTATTTTTAGCTCCACTGACAGTGACTTCACCCGTTAACAGTTTATTACCTTGTATCATTATTTTTTTCATTTAAGTTCACCTATTACTTTTCAATTAATTATTTCAATCTTTCCTATCTTAGCATATTTTACTAAAAGAAAAAAGGTACGAGTGTTTTTGTTCACAACTCTTAGAGGTTTCTCTCATTTTAAACAAAAACAGTCAGTAAAAAAGGCCTTAAACATACCATTAGTATGCTTAAGACCTTTTTTTATTTTTTAATTAAGCTTTGTTTGCTGAACCGAATAAATCGATATGAGCTTCTGCTTCTTTCACGATTGCTGCTTTACCTGGTGCTAATAGTTGACGAGGATCAAATCCTTTGCCTTCTAAATCTTTACCAGCTTCAATGTATTCACGAGTTGCTTTTGCAAATAATACTTGGAACTCAGTGTTTACGTTGATTTTTGAAACGCCCATTGAGATTGCTTTCGCGATTTGATCTGCAGGAATTCCTGATCCACCGTGTAATACTAATGGCATATCTTGGCCAACTGCATTCGCAATTGCTTGTAAGTGATCAAATGCTAATCCAGTCCAGTTTGAAGGATATGCACCGTGAATGTTTCCGATACCACAAGCTAGGAAATCAATTCCTGTATTTGCGATTTGAACACATTCGTCGATATCTGCTAATTCACCAGTACCGATGATTCCATCTTCTTCTCCACCGATTGAACCAACTTCACACTCAACAGAAACGCCTTTTGCGTGTGCTTTTTCAACAACATCTTTAGCTAATTTTAAGTTTTCGTCAAATGGTAAGTGAGAACCATCAAACATCACTGAAGTGTATCCTGCTTCGATACATGCTAAAGCTGCTTCGTAATCGCCATGGTCTAAGTGAAGTGTCACTGGAACAGTAATGTTCATTGACTCAATTAAATCTTTAACCATGTTTACTACTAATTTGTAGCCGCCCATGTATTTTGCAGCGCCCATTGAAGTTTGGATTAAAACTGGTGCTTTCTTTTCTTCTGCTGCTTGTAAAATCGCTTGCGTCCACTCTAAGTTGTTTGTGTTAAAAGCTCCAATTGCATAGCCGCCTTTACGAGCTGCCTGTAAGATTTCAGTTCCTGATACTAATGGCATAATAATTTCCTCCTAGTTTTTAGCTAAACTTATTTGTCAAGAATTATGATTCTCAACCAACGCCTTTATTTTAGCAAAGTTTCAAGACTTTTACTAGTCAATCTAAACATTTTGCTTGTTTTTTCATAATCAATTAAAAAGGATGGCGTTTTATCTAAGGAAACTTTCAGAAAATAACCACCATTATAGCCTATTCTTCCTGTTAAAATCATTGAATGCAAACAAAAGCCGCTTGACTCCTGTATGTCAAACGGCTTTTACTTATTCTTAATAGAGTTCTAAATATTGTTCTCTTTCCCATTCAGAGACAGTTTGACGATAAGCTGCCCATTCCATACGTTTGGCTTCATTAAAGTTACCATAAATATGTTGTCCCAATGCATCAATCATGACTTGATCTTTACGTAAGGCTTTAATCGCATTGTGAATCGTTGATGGTAAGTCATAGATTTGTGCCGCTTCCCGCTCTTCTTCTGTCATCACATAAATATTACGATCGACAGCTGGTGGCGGCGTTAAATCGCGGCGAATGCCATCTAGTCCTGCTTCTAACAAGACTGCCATCGCCAAGTACGGATTAGCCGTTGGATCGACAGAACGTAACTCAAGACGTGTGGATAGCCCTCTCGCCTCTGGAATACGAATCAGTGGAGAACGATTATGTCCAGACCAAGCCACGTACACAGGCGCTTCAAATCCTGGTACTAAACGTTTATAAGAGTTAACCGTTGGATTACATACGGCAGTGAAGGCCCGTGCATGATCTAACAACCCTGCCATAAATTGATAAGCCGTCTTACTTAGCTGTCTATCACCTTCTTCATCAAAGAAGGCATTTTCTTTGCCTTTAAATAATGACATATTACAGTGCATCCCAGAGCCTGCAATCCCATATAACGGTTTCGCCATGAACGTTGCATGAAGGCCGTGTTTTCGAGCAATCGTCTTCACAACTAATTTAAAGGTTTGAATATTGTCACACGCTTCAATCACATCTGCGTATTTAAAATCAATTTCATGTTGTCCAGGGGCGGTTTCGTGGTGAGAAGCCTCGACTTCAAAGCCCATTTTTTCTAACTCTAACACGATATCACGACGACAGTTTTCCCCTAAGTCCATTGGTGAAAAATCAAAATAGCCACCCTTATCATTTAGGTCAGTCGTAATCTCGCCTTCTTCATCTAACTTAAATAAGAAAAATTCCGGTTCTGGACCTAAGTTAAAGGAAGTGAAGCCTAAGTCATTCATACTCTTTAAGATTCGTTTTAAATTGCCACGAGGATCTCCCGCAAAAGGCGTTCCATCTGGATTATAAATATCACAAATTAACCGTGCAACCTTCCCATGTTGGTTCTCCCAAGGAAAAATTAACCAAGTTGATAAATCAGGATAAAGATACATATCGCTTTCTTCAATTCGAACAAACCCTTCAATCGAAGAACCATCAAACATCATTTTATTATCCAAGACTTTTTTTAATTGACTGATTGGAACTTCCACATTTTTGATTGTTCCCATAATGTCGGTAAACATTAAACGTAAAAAACGAACGTTCTCTTCTTGTGCGTGTTTGATAATTTCGTCAGCAGTGTAGTCGATTCTCGGCATTTTTTCCATCCTCTTTCATTAATTAAAAGTTTTAAATTCTAGGGTTTTTCTGGAAAGGATTACTATGGGATAGTCCTCCTTGCGATAATAATTCATCATAAAAAATACGACGAACATCTTTATCGGTTAACGGTTGTTTCACTTTTGTCTCAACTTCCTCTTCTTTCATTTCATAAAGCTTTTTAATTCCAGCCATATTGAGTCCATCCAAGAGGTAATCTTTAATCTCAAGTAAGACATCAATATCATTCAAAGAATACATTCGGCGATTCCCTTCACTTCTTTCTGGGTGAATTAAATCTTGTTCCTCATAATAACGAATCTGTCGCGCGGTTAAGTCGGTCAATTTCATGACTGTTCCAATAGGAAACACAGACATTGATCGGCGAAATTCTTTCTCTTGCATGATTGCCTCCCTTGTTATTCTCGATTAATAGTTGATGATAGAAAAAATATACCAACTCCATTCCTTCTTGTCAACCGCCTATGTCATATAATCTGACATGAAAAGCAGTTTTTTTTTACTTTTTTACATTCTCCATGGAAAATCTGCCCAAAAATGATGGATATTGTGTTGTTCATCATCGAAATGATGATTTACTAGCGCTAACTCGTACCAATTTCTTAGTTCATTTCGCTTAAAAATAAAAAAAGACGCCCTAAGGCACCTCTTTTTTTATATCAATTGTCTTCCATTAACCGAATGGCAAAAGAATAAGGTGGCGCGAAACCTTTGGCTACGTACCGTTGGGTTTCTGGATCAAAATCTGCTGTGACGAGTAATGTTTCTTTTTTAAGTTGATTCAAGGTATTTCCTTCATGAGAAGCGACGGTCAACGTATAAGGTTGTAAAATTTCCATTATGGATAATTTAATGGCTTGACTTAATTGTTCTTTGCCACTCAAACTTTTCGCTGAAATTAAGACACTAGGAAATAACGTTGGAACAAATGTAGCGGGGTTCATTTGATCCGCTTTGTTATAAACGGTTAAAACAGGAATCCCTGTTAAATCAAGTTCCTCCATTAATTTTAGGACGGTTTCTTCGTGTTGTTGACGATTATCAGAGCTGGCATCAACGACATGCAGCAAGAGATCCATATTACGACTTTCTTCTAAGGTCGAATGAAACGCATTGATTAATTGTGTAGGTAAATCTTGAATAAAGCCTACGGTATCAGTCAATGTTACTTCAAACCCTTCCGGTAAACGCCACTTTTTAGTTAATGGATCTAATGTCGCAAACAATTGATCTTCTTCATAAGTCTGCGCTTTTGTTAAAGCATTTAAGATCGTTGATTTCCCGGCATTCGTATAACCGATTAGTCCGATTTGGAAGGTATCATTGGTTTGACGTTTTTGGCGTGTCCGAGTCCGATGCGCTTCAACTTCTTTTAATTCCTTTTTGATGATGGTCACTTTGTTGCGAATATGCCGACGATCGGTTTCTAATTTCGTTTCACCAGGTCCCCGCGTCCCTATCCCGCCGCCTAGACGCGACATCATTTTCCCTTGTCCCATCAAGCGTGGTAATAAATATTCCAATTGAGCTAACTCTACTTGTAGTTTTCCTTCTTTAGAACGGGCACGCATCGCAAAGATATCTAAGATGACTTGCACGCGATCAATGACTGGAATGCCTAAAGCATCGCCAATCGTTTGACTTTGACGAGGGGTTAACTCATGATTAAAGATAACCAAATTCGCCTCGTAGGTTTCAATTAACGTCACCAATTCGGCTATTTTTCCTTTTCCAATGACCGTTCGACGATCGATTTGGGGTCTTTTTTGCGTTAAAGAAAAAACAACTTCACCTTCGGCTGTTTTCGTTAAATTCTTTAATTCGAGCATGGACTCCTCAAAATACTGATAATTCCCCTCATGCTCCACACCCACTATGATCACACGTTCTTTTTCTTGTTTCGTTTCAGTCATGTTGCTTCACTCCTTTCAACCAAGTGTTGATTTGCTCTTCTAAGGTAACAATTGTTTCTGGTGCTTGAACTAAATCGAACCAATGAGGCGCCATGCGATTTCGGAACCAAGTCAACTGTCGCTTCGCGTACCGTCTGGAATGTAGTTGAATTTCTTCAATCACTGTTTCTAGTGGAACTTTCCCTTCAAAATAAGGAAAAAATTCTTGATAACCGATTCCTAATGCTGCTTGTGATTCAGGAAAAGCCAGCAGACTGCGTGCTTCTTCCATTAACCCTTGCTCCACCATTTGATACACGCGCTGATTAATCCGTTCATATAGCAAAGTGCGATCTGTGGTCAACCCAATTAAAAAATCATCATAGCATTTTTGGGGTGTTTCTTTTGGCGCAATAATACTTCGCCCGGTTAACTCAAACACTTCAAGCGCACGGATGACTTTGCGTTGATTATTAAAATGTATTTTTTCAGCTGCTAGTTCATCCTTCGCTTTTAATTGTTCCCAAAGTGCGAGATTTCCATGATTTTGCGCATATTGTGTATACTTTTCTCGTAGTTGGTAATCGTCTACTTCCTCTTTTTTTCCTAATTGATAATCATAAATCAGTGCTTGAACATACAGTCCTGTGCCACCTACCACAATCGGCAACTTCCCACGACTCGTGATTTCGTTGATTTTTTCTCGTGCTTTTTTTTGAAAATCAGCCACCGTATACGTTTCGTTTGGTTCATATATATCAATCAGATGGTGCGCAATCCCATCTGCTTCATCGGCTGTCACTTTAGCTGTGCCAATATCAAGCCCACGATAAACTTGCATTGAGTCTGCATTAATAATTTCGCCATCATATTTTTTAGCTAGTTCAATACTAAGCGCGGTTTTTCCTACAGCCGTAGGGCCAACAATCACAATGATTTTATCCATTCTTTTTCTCACATTATCTCCTATTTTGACCTTATCCTTTATATTTAAAAAGAAGTAACGGTTCATTTGTTAAGCGGGTTAATTGATTTTTTCGTTCATAAATCATTTCAGTCATTTTATCAGACAGTTGTTCCATCAAGACACGGCCACCTTTAAACGTATAGCCGCCCAACGAAACGGTTTCAGTCGGCGATAACACAACTTTCCGCGTTGAAATTTGTTTAAAAAATTCATCTAAAAAGTAATTCGGTAAATAAAAACTATTATGGGCCGCAAATGACTGTAAGTAAATATAGTCATCGACCGTAATGTAACAATCATCGAACGCGTCAAAACTCACGTATTCGTCCATCATCACCATTCGTTTTTCTAAAATCTCAATGACTTTTTTATTTAATGCAAGCAGCGTTTCGATTTCCTTGACTTTGTGTTCCAGTAATCGCTGTTTTTTTTCTTTTCGCTCTAAATAGTTCATTTGAATATAAAAACCAAGAATTACCAGAAGAGCACCCGTAAGCACACCACTCATACCGATCACAAACATTGCCATTTCAACCATTCCTTCCTTTGATTCTCTTCCCCCATTCTACCATATCTTCTTCCTTTTTTTAATCTTTTTTATTTGACCTTTATTGACCTTTCCGTTATAATTTCCTTAGCTAAATAAGCAACGAAGCTATGTAAACAGTCGTCAATATGATATGCTATAGTTAACATTTAGCAAATATTAATCAAGGAGGATTTTTTCCTATGAACTTAATTCCAACAGTTATCGAACAATCTTCTCGTGGCGAAAGAGCCTACGACATCTATTCTCGTTTATTAAAAGACCGCATTATTATGCTGAGTGGTCAAGTAACCGATGATTTAGCGAACACGATTATCGCTCAACTTCTTTTCTTAGATGCGCAAGATTCAGAAAAAGATATCTATCTTTACATTAACTCTCCTGGCGGTAGCGTGACAGCAGGTTTAGCGATCTTTGATACAATGAACTTTGTCAAAGCCGACGTCCAAACAATCGTAATGGGAATGGCTGCATCAATGGGTAGCTTCTTACTTGCCGCTGGTGCAAAAGGTAAACGTTTTGCCTTACCAAATGCAGAAGTCATGATTCACCAACCATTAGGTGGTGCTCAAGGACAAGCAACTGAAATTGAAATTGCTGCGCGCCATATTTTAAAAACCCGTGATCGCTTAAATAAAATTTTAGCAGAGCGGACTGGCCAACCAATTGAAGTCATTGAAAAAGACACAGATCGTGATAATTTCATGTCTGCTGAAGAAGCAAAAGCTTATGGTCTTGTTGATGAAGTCATGGTAACAAAATAATAGTAGCTGATAGCACAAAAGCAGGTCTCTGATGAATCTCAGAGACCTGCTTTTGTTTAATCGAACTGACTCAAATTCCAATTGGAAATAATCGCGTTTCATATTTTCCTTCACCAATCATTCCGCTTCTTCTGAAAATTGGCTATTATAAAGGTCGGCATAAAAGCCGCCTTTTGCAAGTAATGTTTGATGGTTTCCTTGTTCAATAATGGATCCTTTGTCCATGACTAAAATTAAATCTGCATCACGAATAGTCGATAAACGGTGCGCAATAACAAAGCTTGTCCGGCCTTCCATGACCTTGTCCATCGCTTTTTGAATCAAAGCTTCTAAACGAGTATCCACAGAACTAGTCGCCTCATCCAAAATTAAAATCTTTGGATTCGAAATAACCGCACGCGCAATCGTCATTAATTGTTTTTGTCCTAGTGAAATATTATCACCTTCAGAATTAATAAACATTTCATACCCTTCAGGCATGGTCCGAATAAAGTGATCGACATTCGCCGTTTTCGCAGCATCCACGACTTCATAATCAGTTGCGGCTAACTTCCCAAAGCGAATATTATCCGCAATGGTCCCTTCATAGAGCCAAGCGTCTTGTAGAACCATCCCAAATAAAGAGCGGACATCACTGCGAGCCATCTTTTTCGTATCAACCCCATCAATTTTAATCGCACCAGCATTTACATCATAAAAGCGCATCAACAAATTAATAAGGGTAGTTTTCCCTGCACCAGTTGGCCCGACAATCGCCACTGTTTGACCTGCCTTTACCGTAAAATTCAGATCTTTAATCAGTGGCTTATCAGGCGAATAAGCAAAGTCCACATGCTCAAAAGTGACTTCCCCATGAAAGACTTCTGGTAAAGCCTCATCCACTTCATTTTCGATTTCTTCGAGCTCATCTAAAATTTCAAAAACTCGTTTAGCAGAAGCAGAGGCACTTTGTAACACTCCAGATAACTGCGTAATATTTCCCATTGGTTGGCTCACTTGCCAGATATATTGAATAAAGGCTTGTAATTGACCAAGGACAATCACCCCACCAATCACATAAAAGCTTCCGACTACCGCAATAACGACATACGCTAAATAGGCTGTTAACTGAACGAGTGGCATCATCAACCCTGAGATAAAGGCGGAGCGAAATCCGTAATATTGTAATTTGCGGTTAGTCTTTTTAAAGCCTTCAAGTGCCGCTTGTTCACGTCCATAAACTTTTAAAATACTAAAACCTGTCATACTTTCTTGAACATAGCCATTCATTTCACCGAGTGCATTTTGCATCTGATTAAAATCTGGTTGTGATTTATTCACGATCAATTTTGAGATCATCATTGAGATCGGTATCATCACCATCGCTAACAGCGCCATAACGGGATTAATATAAAACATCATCGAAATGGCAATTAAAATGCTCAAAATGGCATTTACAATCCCAATGAGTGCTTGTTGCATCGCGCCACTCACCGCATCAACATCATTTGTTACCCGTGATAAAATATTCCCTTGTTGATTTTTATCAAAATAAGAAACGGGTAACCGATTGATTTTAGACTCTAAATCATGACGTAAATCTTTCATTGCAGATTGTACGACATTGGTAATGAGAATCCCGGCGGATAACTGTGAAATCGCATAGCCCAAGCCAATCAATAAAATCCAGATAAGGGTTTGTTTGATGTAAGCAAAGTTTATGACTTCACCTTGCGAAACATTTCTCGCAATTTCAGAGGTCGGTAAACCAGAGACATAGGGTAACAATCCATTAAAAGCGACAGTCGCAACGGTAAAAAATAACACAAAATAAAACCCAATTCGATATGGTTTTAAGTAATTAGCTAATCGCTTCAACGCAGAAAAGTTTCTCATTTTAACAACTCCTCCTCTGACAATTGTGATGCCGCAATATCGTAGTAAATGGCACAATTTTTTAGTAATTCTTTGTGCGTCCCAATTCCCACAACATCACCTTCATTCAAAACGATAATTTTATCGGCATCCATAATCGTGCCCACACGTTGCGCGACAATTAATGTCGTCGACTCCGTTGTTTCCGCGCGAAGTCGTTCCCGTAAACGGGCATCCGTTGCGTAGTCTAGCGCAGAAAAACTATCATCGAAAATGAAAATTTCCGGTTGACGGATAATCGCTCGAGCAATCGCTAAACGTTGCTTTTGTCCGCCAGAGAAATTACTGCCTCCTTCTGAAACGACCGTATCTAACCCATTGGGTAAACTCAAGACAAAATCCGTTGCTTGCGCAATATCTAAGGCTCGCAACATTTGTTCCTTTGTAGCATCTTCTTTTCCGTAGCGTAAATTATCCGCAATTGTTCCTGTAAAGAGCACCGCTTTTTGCGGAATGTACCCGATTTTTTGACGCAACGCTGCTAGTTGATACTCACGAACATCCGATCCGTCAATTAATACGTGACCTTGACTGACATCATAAAAACGAGGAATCAACTGAATAAGCGTTGATTTCCCACTACCCGTACTGCCAATAAACGCCACGGTTTCACCTGGACTTGCCGTAAAACTAATATCTCGGATTACCGGTGTTTGCGAAGGTCCCGGATAGGCAAACGTCACATGATCAAAAACTAACTCCCCTTTTGTTGCTGTGGTTGTAATGCCGTTTGGATTGTCTTTAATCAATGGTTCCGCATCAAACACATCTTGAATCCGTCCAGCCGAAACTGCCGCCCGCGGATACATCATAAAAACAGTGGCAAATAACATAAACGAAAATAACGCGTGGAAGATATATTCGATAAAAGCAATCAAATCGCCTACTCGTAAATCGCCGGTACTAATCTGCACGCTACCAGACCAAATAATTAAGACCATCACGATATTAAATAAAAAGAAAAAGGCTGGTTGTGCCACCGACATTAAACGAAAGAGCTTTTTCGAACTCGTCGCATACGCATCATTGACTTCTTCAAAGCGTTTTTCTTCGAATCGTTCATTCACAAATGCTCGAATCACACGTAATCCCGATAAATTCTCTCGTAAAATCCCGTTAATACGATCAAGATTTTTTTGCTGCATTTTCGAAATAGGTTCAGAGTATACGGCGATTGCTACGACGCCGCCTAATAAGAATGGTAGTGAACCGAGAACGTACCACCCAAGCGATGGACTCGTCCGGACGACCATGTATAAACTGACGATAAACATCATCGGTGCTGTAAACCCAATGCGTAAAATATTTTGCATGAATAACATAATCTGATAGGCATCGTTGGTCACGCGCGTAATCAAAGATGAAACCCCAATTTGTTCGTATTCATTATGAGAAAACTCTTGTACCGTTTCGAACAGGTCATCCCGAATATTCTCAATCATATTTGTTGTAATTCTCGATGTAAAATAACCTAACAAAATATTTAATGCGACTCCAAAAACAACGACGCCCAACATTAAAAGACCCATATTTTTAACATAGTTCGTATCATTTTGAGTAATTCCTTTGTCAATCATCAACGCAAGTAGCGTTGGTAATCCTAATTCAACTGAAATAAAGCCGAATACAGAAATAAAATTGAAAAATAATAGTTTCTTTTGTTTCATTGCATAACGCCACATTAACTTCAAATAAATCCCTCCTTTAATTGTCTCTCCTTTTAAACTATAACAAATCTCATCAAAACGATAAAGCTTTTTCAGAAAATTGTCATTTTCATTCTTTTAATCACATGCCTCTCTAACCACCTAACTAAATGATTATCACTCATTCATTTAGCAACCGATGACGATCAATTGGATGAATGACTGCAATTAACTAGTCTTTCTATACTTCTTTTCATTTGTATGATAAAATAAAAACAAATCCTGTATATCCATACAGAAACGTTCGGTTGAATTACAATAAACGCCTCCAGAAAGTAAAGACGAGACTTTCTCTTTTTTCTCACTCAATGTCTGAAAAAAGCCTATTCACGTTCAATTCTACTAAAAAAGGTCCCACAAAACCGACCTTCATTTTGGTGCGTTAAAAAATCCAGCCTTAAAAACTGCGACGCAGATAAAGGAGAGTATCATATGATTTATAAAGTTTTTTACCAAGAAAGCAAAGAACAAAACCCAAAAAGAGAGCAAACAAAAGTACTTTACATTGACGCCGAAACTGAGGTGCTTGCACGACAATTAGTTGAAGACAATACCCCATATAATATCGAATTCCTTCAACTTCTAGAAGGCAATCATCTAGAATACGAAAAAGAAAATACAGACTTCACCTTGACGGAGTTTTAAAATGAAAGTTTCACTAAAAAACAACGAAACTGGTGTCTTTGGCATCGGTGGTCTAGGTGAAATCGGAAAAAACTGCTATGGGGTTCAATTCCAAGATGAAATTATTCTGATAGATGCAGGAATTAAATTTCCTGAAGATGAATTACTTGGGATTGACTATGTGATTTCCGATTACAGCTATATCGTTCAAAATTTATCAAAAGTTAAAGGGTTAATTATTACCCACGGGCACGAAGATCACATTGGTGGTATTCCTTATTTACTTCGTCAAGCCAATATCCCTATTTATGCGGGTCCTTTGGCACTTGCTCTCATTACCAATAAATTAGACGAACATGGTCTACTCCGCGACGCGACATTAAATGAAATCAATGAAGATACCGTGATTCGTTTCCGTAAAACATCGATTAGTTTTTTTAGAACGACTCACAGTATTCCGGATGCCCTAGGAGTTGTTGTCAAAACACCTTCTGGAAATATTGTAGCTACAGGAGATTTCAAATTTGATTTTACGCCGGTTGGAGAACCTGCTAATTTACATAAAATGGCTCGAATAGGGGAAGAAGGCGTTCTATGTCTTCTATCTGATAGTACGAATGCCGAAGTTCCTACTTTTACGAAATCTGAAAAAACGATTGGCGCTTCCATTATTCGAATTTTCGAAAAAATTGAAGGTCGCATTATTTTTGCTAGTTTCGCTTCAAATATGTTCCGTTTACAACAAGCTGCTGATGCCGCTGTTGCAACAGGTCGTAAAATTGCGGTGTTTGGTCGTAGTATGGAAAATGCGATCGTTAATGGTCAAAATTTAGGCTATATTAAAGTTCCGAATGGTACTTTTGTGGATGCTTCTGAGATCAATCGCTTACCTGCGAATGAAACGATGATCTTATGTACCGGTTCCCAAGGTGAACCAATGGCTGCCCTTAGTCGAATTGCGAATGGGACGCATCGCCAAATCCAAGTCCATCCAGATGATACAGTCATTTTCTCTAGTTCACCTATTCCAGGTAATACAAAGAGTGTTAACCACTTGATTAACTTACTCCTCGAAGCTGGTGCAGAAGTCATTCATGGAAAATTAAATAATATCCATACTTCTGGACACGGTGGACAAGAAGAACAAAAACTCATGTTGCGCTTAATGAAACCAAAATTCTTTATGCCGGTGCATGGCGAGTTCCGGATGTTAAAAATCCATACTCAACTAGCACAAGATACTGGCGTGCCAGAAGACCATTGTTTTATTATGGAAAATGGTGACATGTTAGCCTTAACGGCAGACTCTGCGCGGATTGCTGGCCACTTTAATGCCAACGACGTTTACGTAGATGGTAGTGGCATCGGTGATATTGGGAACGTCGTCTTAAAAGATCGTCGCATCCTTTCTGAAGAAGGGCTCGTTTTAGCCGTCGCGACTGTCGATATCGAAAGCAAAGAAATTTTAGCAGGTCCAGATATTTTATCTCGTGGTTTTGTTTATATGAGAGAATCTGGTGAAATGATTAGCGAAGGGCAAACCGTTTTATTCAATAGTCTTCGCGAAGCCTTACAAGAACCAAATTGTACAGAATACAAATTAAAAGAAGCGATGTCAGCTGCTCTTCAACCGTTCCTTTTTGAAAAAACAGAACGACACCCGATGATATTATCAATGGTTATGACACCAGACAGTATCTAACCCTTCTATTTTGATAAAAAAGCGTTTCGGCGCAGCTTATAAAAAATGAAAAACGCAAGAGAATGGTATAAGAATCCTTAATTAGACTAACGGCTAACGTAAAGGATTCAACACATACTATCTTCTTGCGTTTTTTTGTAGGCTTTGCTAAGCTCTCCGAGGAAGCTTAGTGAAGAAGCATTGTTTGAATACCATCATCGAAACTAACTGACGGATAATTCATCGATTCTCTTGCTCGTCATTTTTCTCTAAAAAAAGAAACGAGGGTATCGTACCCTCGTTTCTTTGTTGTTTAATTAGGCTTTGTTCACATTTGTAGCTTGAGGACCGCGATCTGATTCTTCAACATCAAATGTTACTGCTTGTCCTTCTTCTAAAGTTTTGAAACCCTCACCTTGAATAGCTGAGAAGTGTACAAAAACATCACTTCCGTCTTCGCGAGAGATAAACCCAAAACCTTTTTCTGCGTTAAACCATTTTACTGTTCCATTCTCCATGAAAATAACCTCCTAGTGCTACTGCACAATAATTCGTAACCTTTGTTTGTCATCAATATAGCGGTCAAACTTGATTAGTTAACTTCTACTTGCGAAACAAAATTACATCTCTCATTTTACACGTATGACTCTCATTTTGCAACCATCTATTCATACGTTTACATTCGTTCCCAAAGCCCTTCTTCCCGCAAACTCACGTAACTCTTATCCCCAATGATCAAATGATCTAACAACTCAATTCCCATCATTTCGCCACATTCTTTTAATCGTCGCGTAAATTGCCGATCATTTGACGAGGGCTCTGGATTGCCGCTCGGATGGTTATGGGCACAAATAATGCGAGCCGCACTGTGCCGGACAGCACCCCGAAAAATTTCTCTTGGATGCGCAATTGATTGATTCAAAGAACCGATAAATAACGTTTGCTTATGAATAATTTCATTTTTAGTATTCAAATATAAACAGATTAAATGTTCTTGTTGATAGTCTTTTAAATCTTCCATTAATTGAAATGCTAAATCCATGCTCGTGCGAACCGTTCCATACTTCGGTTGTAACGATTGATGAATCCGACTACCAAATTCCATCATCGCTTTTAATTCAATCGCCCTGATTTTCCCAACACCTCGAACCATTTGTAGTTCTTGTAAGGTCGCTGCTTTTAATTCATAAAGACTCGGGAAAGCTGCCAGTAATAATCCAGATAATTCCATCACATTATAAGGGGCGGAACCGGTGCGTAGTAAAATTGCGAGTAATTCTTGATTCGATAATGCTTGTTCGCCATATTCGATTAAACGCTCTCGCGGTAGCGAACTTTTAGGTAAGGTAGCTATTAATTTTTTGCTCATGTCAAAACTCCTTTACGTATTCTCAAAATAAGATACGCAAAGGAGCAGGTTCACATTTCTAAAAATGCCGGAACTTCTAATAAACTTGGTAAAATATGAGTTGTTTTAGCTTTCGTTGCGGGTGTTGGTTCAATTAAATCAGGAACCATCACCACATCAAGCTTCGCACGGTGAGCGGCCAAAACACCATTTTGAGAATCTTCTAATACTAAGACTTGTTTTTTCGGTAAACTCAAAAATTGATGGGCTAATTGAAAAATTTCCGGATCTGGTTTAGCTCTTTTCACATCTTCAAATGAAAAAATTGCTTCAAATTCCTCGCGAATCCCTACTTTATTTAATAAAATATCGATGATTCGCCGTTGATTACTCGAAGCGATGACCTTGGAAATACGCTTTTTATTTAGATACGTCAGAAGTTCCAAAGCCCCTTCTTTTAAGTGTGCTTCGCCATTTTCAAACATCTCAATTCCCCGGTTAAAGGAGCGCGTAATAAATTGATCCACCTTCTCTTGACCAAAATCTGTATCATATAAATCGTGATAGATACGCCATAATTCATCATCGCTAATTCCAATGTAACCGTGGTACGTCGCTTCATCATAGGGAATCCCCATCACATCAGCGACTTCTTGCGTCGCTTGATAGTAGAGGCGCTCCGTATCAAATAATAGTCCATCTAAATCAAAAATAATTCCTTGATAGGTTGGCATTGTTTTTCTCCTTTAGTGGTTTAATAAGAACTGACGGATTTCTGAAACAAAATAAAGGGAACCGGTGATTAAGATTAAATCGTCTGCCATCGACTTTTCTAAAAGATCTGCTAAGCCCAATTGCCAAGCAGCCGCTGTTTTAATCGAAGTGACACCACTCATTGATTTTAGTTTTTCGATATTGAGCGCTTTAGGATGATCAAAGGTTGTCACCAAGAGTTCGCTACTTGGTATCCGAACTAATTCCGCTAGCATTTGGGTAATGTCTTTTGTTTCTAACGCAGAAAATAGAATCCATATTTTTCTTTGAGGAAATTCTCTCATAACATTTTCAACCAAGCGTTTCATCGCATGATTATTATGTGCCCCATCCATCACAATAAACGGTTCATCACTAATTTTTTCCATTCTGGCTGGCCAGTGTGTTTGTGCTAAGCCATTTATAATCCATTCTTGTTTGATTGGAATCTGTTTCAAGTGACAATACGAAAAGAATAATTCAATCGCTAGACTCGCATTCTCAATTTGATGTTCCCCTAGCAAAGGTGTTTTGATATTTTTAATTTTTCCCGCTTCATTGTAAAAATCAAAAATCTCGCCCCATTTTGAATCCGGTCCTTGATAGACGACTTGATAGTCTTCTTCAAAACATTTTATGGGCGCATTTTGCTTCATTGCGGTCTCTTTAATGACTTTTAAAGCCGCTTCCTCAATTTTACCTGTTACTAACGGAACATTCGGCTTAATAATCCCGGCTTTTTGAGTCGCGATGTCTTCAAGTGTCTCTCCTAAAATATCTGTATGATCCATTCCAATTGTTGTAATGGCCGTTAAGATTGGTTCAATGACATTGGTTGAGTCAAGTAACCCACCTAACCCGACTTCAATAATTGCGACATCAACTTGTTGCTCTTGAAAATAATCAAGGCCCATCACCGTTAATAACTCAAATTCTGTGATTCCCGCTACTGCTGGCTGATCATCCAGCAAGGCCACAAATGGTTGGTATTTGTTGACGAGTCGAATAATCGCCTCATCTGGAATCCATTGTCCATTAATAGCGATTCGTTCATTAAAGACTTCAATAAATGGTGAGGTAAAGGTTCCTACCGATAACCCAAGTTCTTGTAACATACAACTTAAATAACTCACCGTCGAACCTTTCCCATTCGTTCCGGCAACGTGAATCATCTGTAAATTTTGTTCAGGATTGTCAATTAGTTCAAGTAATGCCTTTACGCGGTCCAACCCTGGTCTCATCCCAAAGGGCAAGCGACTATGTATCCATTCGATGGCTTCTTCTACTGTTTTTATCACACTCTTCACCTCTTCATTATTATACCAAATCTCCTATAGAAGTCATGCACAAAAAAGAGCAATTAGGTGGCGACCCCTACAATTTAGAATAATTACTCTAAATTTCGGAGGTCGCTATCCAACCACTCTTTTTTATTAATAACGAAATTAACGGGCAAACCAAATCGCTAAATCTGAATTGGCACTCGCACTCTCACACGTTTGCCACGTTACGGTTGCTCCTTGAGATTTTAACGTCGGATAGGCACTATCATCATTCGGTACATGACGCATCACATGAAAAATCGTATACGTTTGACCATCGAGTTGAATCGTGTCACCCACTCCTAGCTGCCAAATAGCACTACCGGCACTACTCGCTTTTTCAACCAAATAATGGGATGGATCTTCAGACCATTGGTAAATATAAGGTGTCCATTGGGGAACGGCTCCTAAACCTGAAAATGATTGAATGCCAAAGTGGTTTCCTTTAAAATTAAAGCCATCCGTTCTCGCTTCTTGGACTGGTGCTGCATCTGGAATCGCAGGAGCCGCTTGTCCATTTGCCGCCGGTGTTGATGTCACCCCTGCTGCAACATCTTGATTGGGAGCACTTGTCTGTGAATAACCATTTTGTTCAATCTCAGTAATGGTTGTTTGCGAAGCGGTCGCTACTGCTCGATTAACGTTTTCTAGGGCAATTCGTTCTTTTTCAGCTTTTTCTTGTGCTACTTTTTCTTTCGCCACTTTTTCAGCTAGCCCTTTTTCAAACTTACGTAAAGCATCTTCGAATCCGGCTTGTTCTGATTCAGGAACGACTTGTTTTACTAAATCACTCAATATTTGAACATTCTTTTCACTATATTGTTGATCATTTTTTAGTAGCCATTCTTTCACTGCATTTTTCGTTTCAAATTGCTTGATTGCAAATTCAATAACTGCTTCAGACTGCTCTTTGACGAGAGTCGCTTGGGGATTTTCTTTTACTTTTATCGCAATCGCCTCGATTTCATCTAACGTAACGTCTTCTTTTAACTTCGCTGTCTGATTTAAATCTTCTGGCGTTAATATTTTTGTTTCAAACAAAGAATTCTGTAATTCATAAATCTGTGTAAGATTCGATAAGTCGCTCAATTTCTTTGCAAGATTATCGTTTTGTTGACGAACTTTTTGAGCACTTTTGGGGGCTAAAGCCGTCATTCGTCCTTCAATGGTTCCTAGTTTTATTGCCTGATTCTCGATTATTTTCTTGGCTTCACTAACAAGGATAAACCCTTCTTGTTTATCCTGATGGATTTCCTCGATGGAATGGCGGATCACCACTTGTTCTGCGATTAAGTCTTTTTTTAACTTTGCATCTTTGACTGATTCTGCATAAACATATGCACCTGCTGCTGAACTAATGACAATTGACACGGTAACAATAAACTTAAAAATCATTTTATTTCTTCGATTCATGCTTTTCATTCTATTTGCCCGTTCTTCACGGTATTTTCCTTTCTTATGAGAAATATTCTAAGTGAACTTACAAAAAATCTGTCCCAGCCCTTCAACAAAAAAATCCTCATCCGATCAATACTTGTTCTTTTTATCACAAAAAAACTATAAAAAAAAAAGAGTTTATGACTGATGCCTGTCTCTTTCTCGTTGTACCTCTCTCTTTTTAACACAAATTTCAATACTGTTCTTGTTTTTTAAGTAACAAAACAATGATAGGATAGTTAAAAACCGCTTTCAATTGGCATTAATTGTTAAAAAAATGAGTTCAATGCGGAATTTTATCCTTCTATCTATTTTATAAAAAAAAAGAGCTTCAAATCCTGGTTCTACAAACAGGACTTGAGGCTCATCACGTGTCGCTTAATTTGATTGCTTTAATTGCGCAATGCGATCGCTCGTTGATTTTTGTTTCTCTAAATAATCTTTTTCTTTTTCTCTTTCTTCTTCCACTACAGCTGCTGGTGCATTCGCTACAAAGCGTTCATTCGCTAATTTCCCTTGAACGCGTTTCACTTCTTGCGTCCATTTCGCTAATTCTTTCGTTAAACGTTCGATTTCTTCATCAATATTAATTAAATCAGCAAGTGGTAAATAAATTGTCGCTCCCGTTAAAATTGCTGACATTGCCAGCTCTGGTGCGTCTATTTGATTTGCAATGACTAACTCTTCTGGATTACAAAAGCGTTCAATATAATTGATATTTTCTTTTAAGAATTGATCAATCTCTGCATCGCTCGTGTGAATCAATAAGGTAATCTTTTTGGATAACGGTGTATTTACTTCTGCTCGAATATTGCGGACCGAACGAATCAATTCTTTCAACGTTTCCATCCCAGTTGTTGCTGTCTCATCAATCCATTTTGCTTCTACCGTTGGGTATTGTGCCACCACTAATGAATCACCTTGATGCGGCAGATTTCCCCAGATTTCTTCGGTCACAAATGGCATAATTGGATGTAAGAGACGTAGACTTTGATCTAACACGTGAACAAGAACGCTCTTATTCATCATTTTCGCCGTCTCATCTTCTCCGTAAAGTGTTTCTTTACTCATTTCGATGTACCAATCACAAAAATCATCCCAGATGAAATTGTACAATTGACGGCCTGCTTCGCCGAATTCGAAACGTTCAAATAAATTCGTTACTTTTTCAATTGTTTCATTTAGACGACTTAATATCCAACGATCCGCGACCGTTTTTTCGCCTTGTAAGCTCAAGTCTTCTAGCGTGAGCCCTTCCACGTTCATTAGAACAAAACGTGATGCGTTCCAAATTTTATTAATGAAGTTCCAAGCCGCATCCATTTTTTCATAGCTAAAACGCATATCTTGACCTGGTGATGACCCATTAGATAAAAACCAACGTAAAGCATCGGCTCCGTATTGATCAATAATTTCCATTGGATCAATTCCGTTACCTAACGATTTACTCATTTTACGACCATCTTCTGCCCGAATTAAACCGTGGATTAAGACATTGTCAAATGGACGTTCCCCAGTAAATTCTAAACTTTGGAAAATCATACGACTTACCCAAAAAGCAATAATGTCATATCCTGTAACGAGTGTGTTATTCGGGAAATAACGTTGATAGTCTTCACTATTTTCGTCCGGCCAACCCATCGTTGAAAATGGCCATAATGCTGAGCTGAACCAAGTATCTAACACGTCTGGATCTTGCTGCCAATTTTCATGATCGGCAGGTGCCTCCATCCCAACGTAAACTTCTCCTGTTTCTTTATGGTACCAAGCAGGAATTTGATGTCCCCACCATAATTGACGTGAAATGACCCAATCATGAATATTTTCCATCCAACGTAAGAATGTTTGATTAAAACGTGGTGGGTAAAACTCGACCGCATTATCGGAAGCTTGATTTTCAATTGATTCTTTCGCTAAAGGCGCCATATTTACGAACCACTGCGTTGAAAGACGAGGTTCAACTACCACTCCTGTTCTTTCAGAATGACCGACACTATGAACCATTTTTTCAATTTTCACCAAACGACCCATAGCTTCTAAATCTTTGATGATTTGTTTACGAGCAGCAAAACGATCAAGTCCTGCGTAAATCCCCGCTAATTCGTTCATTGTTCCATCGTCATTCATCACATTCACGCGCGGTAAATCATGACGATTCCCCACTTCAAAGTCATTCGGATCGTGAGCAGGTGTAATTTTTACGACCCCTGTCCCAAATTCTCTTTCCACGTAGTCATCCGCAATAATTGGAATTTCTTTATTGACTAATGGTAAAACGACCATTTTACCAATTAAGGCTTGATAGCGTTCATCTTCTGGATGAACCGCAACAGCCGTATCTCCAAGCATTGTTTCTGGCCGTGTCGTCGCAATTTCTACCACTCCTGAGCCATCTGCCAAAGGATAAGACATATGATAAAATGCCCCTTCAATGTCTTTATGAATCACTTCAATATCCGATAAAGCCGTCCGTGCTTGAGGATCCCAGTTAATAATATATTCGCCACGATAGATTAAGTCTTTGTTGTACATTGTCACAAAGACTTTTCTAACCGCTTCAGATAACCCATCATCTAACGTAAAACGTTCACGACTATAATCAAGCGATAGCCCCATCTTCGCCCACTGTTCACGAATATGATCGGCGTATTCTTCTTTCCAACTCCAAACTTCTTCCACAAACTTTTCTCTTCCTAAGTCATAGCGAGAAATTCCTTGTTCGCGTAATTTTTCTTCAACTTTTGCTTGTGTTGCAATACCGGCATGGTCCATTCCTGGTAGCCATAACGTATCAAACCCTTGCATCCGTTTTTGACGAATAATAATATCTTGTAACGTCGTATCCCATGCATGTCCTAGATGTAACTTCCCTGTGACATTTGGTGGGGGGATTACAATCGAGTATGGTTTGGCTTTTTTATCGCCACTTGGTTTAAACAACTCTTTATCCAACCATTCTTGATAACGACCGGCTTCAACTTCATTTGGTTGATATTTTGTTGATAATTCTTTTTTAGTCATTCTTTCTCCTCCTCTTAAACAATAAAAAAAATCCTAAGATGTCTAAAACATCTTAGGACGTAAATTACGCGGTACCACCTAAATTGTAGCCTTATGCTACCTCTTAACGCGTGAGTTAACGATCACGATTCGTTTGATTTTACTGCAAATTCAAATCAAAAACTCCCAAGCTACCTTCACTAATCATGTTGAGAATCTTCCAGCAAATGATTCCCTCTCTTTAAAACAACGATTTAGCTACTCCTCTTGTTCAACGTCTTGATTTATTCTACAATGAAGACATTTGAATGTCAATGCGTTTATTACCTACTTATTGCTCGTTAAAATGAACTGCGGGCATTTTATAGTGATTTTGATTATCAAAGAAAATAAGTGTCAGAAGTTCCGTTGTTAGATCAATATATCGTACGTTCACCTCATCGGGTACTGTCACTCGATCAGGTGCAAAATTTAAAATTGCAGTAATGCCACTTTCAACAATCACATCAACGGCTTCTTGTGAGTGGTGACTAGGTACGGTCGTAATCGCAACCGTCAGACCGTTTTCTGCTACTTTTTCTGCTAGTTCATCCATACTATGAATGTAGTAACCTTCAAATACCGTCCCAATTAACGAAGGATCACTGTCAAAGACACACGTGATATTCAAATTCTCATTTCGTCTAAAATTATTTTTTAATAACGCCTTGCCTAGATTCCCCACACCCACAAGCGCAATATCTTTCTCCTCCTCCGTCGCAAGGAGATTGCTAAACACCTCAATTAAAAATGGCACTTCATAGCCATAGCCACTACGACCTAATTCCCCTAAGTAGGAAAAATCACGACGGATGGTAGCTGAAGGAACATGAGTGATTTCAGCAAATTCTTTTGATTTGATTCGAATAACACCACTTGATTCAAGTGCTTTTAAATTTCTTAAGTATGATGGTAAGCGTTTCGCTGTTGCTTTAGGCAACTTTTTGATTTCTTTCACTTCCATATTCCCACCTCTTTGTTAATAAGTTCACATAAAGTGTACCACGCCATTCTCGAATTCGCAAGCAAAGATTGAATGAATTTTCACAAATTAAAAAAACAACATCTAGCGCTACATCAAACACTCTTTTCATCCTTAGTTCACGTAGTCAAAAGAGGGATGGTTAAATTCGTGTTATGGATTAAAAGTATAGTAGTTTGTATCTAGGATTTTATTTTGAAATCTAAACGAGTTCTCATTCTTTCATATAAAAAAACGTTAGAAAGAAGAGTGCAATTCCTCTTTCTAACGTAAAATTTTATCTATCTCTCAGTTTTACTTTTTTAAACTTGAAAATACAAGTTTATAATAAATCAGAAAAATCTTCTTCTATTTGACTAGCCGAAATATCACTATGAACCAAATTTGCCATCGAACGCGCGATCATGCCTTCGATATCTAAACGTTGTTCGTATTTAGGTACTTTCTCAAGTTTCGGGCGTGTTTTAGGTTGTGGTGGCGCAAAAATCGTACAACAGTCTTCAAAAGGTTGGATCGACAATTCAAAGGTATCAATTTTTTCTGCCATTTGAATAATCTCTAACTTATCCATTGTCGCAACCGGACGAATAATCGGTGTATTCGTCACTTCGTTGATCGCAACCATACTTTGTAACGTTTGTGAGGCAACTTGGCCTAAAGACTCGCCATTGACAATAATTAAGCCTTTTCTTTGCTGGCGAATCGCATCTGTTAAGCGTAACATCATCCGTCTTGTAATCGTCATCCAGTAACCTTGTGGGACATGTTTTTTAATTTCTTCTTGAATTTCTGTAAACGGTACTTCAATGAAATGAATCGAACCAACATACGGCGTGAGTTTCTTCGCTAAATCTTTTGCTTTTTGTAAAGATTGTTCACTTGTATAAGGAGGACTCGCAAAGTGGACGGCTTCAATTTCGACACCACGCTTCATTGCGAAGTACCCTGCTACGGGCGAATCGATTCCTCCAGAGAGCATCAACATTCCTTTTCCGGCTGTACCTACTGGTAAGCCACCTGCCCCTTGTAGCATTTCGTAAGACAAATAAGCACCTTCTACGCGAATCTCCACGCGTAAGTTAATGTCTGGTTGTTTCATTTGCGCCTTAATGTCAGGGAAAATATCGACAATCGCGTTTCCTAACGTCAAATTCAGCTCATTTGTGTCTTGAATAAAATCATGATCACTGCGCTTAGTTGAAATTCGAAACGTTTCTTTGCCTGTATAAATTTCTTGCATAATTGCTTGTGCGGTTTGCTTAATCACTTCAATGTCTTTTTCAACACGGATACTTGGTGAAAACGTTTGGATACCAAAAATTTTCGTGAGTAGCGGAATAATTTCATCACTATCTTCGCCATTGAGCAGTAAATGCATCCGATCTCTCTCTGCTATTACTTTGACTTTTGGAAAATCAATTAAACTTTTTTGAACGTTTAATGCTAAGCGGTTAATAAAGGTCCTGCGATTTTTTCCTTTGGTTGATAATTCGCCATAACGAATCATAATTTCTGTATATTTCACTTGTAATCTCCCTAACTAATTTTATCGAATTTTTGATATAGATGATGAAACACAATTAAAAACTGTTCGACTTCGGCAATCGTATTGCTTTGATCTAAACTAATTCTGACGGCTGTCGTCGCAGAAACACTTGGTACTCCCATTTGTGATAACGTACTATATTTAGGTTGTTTCCGACTGGAACAAGCACTCGTTGTGGATAGAAAAATTTGTTTTTGTTCCAGTGCATGGACTAAGACTTCACCGCGAATTCCTTTTAAACCAAAACAAAGAATGTGAGAAGCAAAAGTCGTTTCTTGAGAAAAAAGTGTGACTTTCTTGTATTGACTTAAGGCATCGTAAAGGTATTTTCTCAATTGTAAAACATGTGTTGGCGTCGCAAGATTCTTTTCAAATACGATTCGCAAACTACGTGCCATCGCCACGATTCCAGCAATGTTCTCAGTGCTACTCCGTTCATTGTTTTCTTGTCCACCACCGGTTAATAATGGCGCCAGTTTTCTTCCTTGTCGCCAATAAATAAATCCGACACCTCGCGGACCATGGAATTTATGCGCGGAAAAAGTCGCAAAATCAACTCTGGAAGTCAACCATCGATCTTGTGCTACATGACCAATGGCTTGCACACTATCCACATGAAAATGTATTTTAGGATAATTTTCTAAGAGCTGACTGATTTCTTGAATCGGTTGAATCGCGCCAATCTCGTTATTAACAGCCATCACTGAGACAAGAATGGTTTCTTTTTTGATTAGCTGTCCAAGCGCTTGGACATCGACAAATCCTTGATTCGTAACTGGAGCAAAACTCACTTCAAAACCTAATGTTTCAAGTTGCTTCGCTGTTTCACGAACGGAAGGATGTTCGATACTTGAAAGAATAAGATGCTTCCCAAATTGACGTTTTTCAATCGCAGTGCCTTTCATTACCCAATTATTTCCTTCTGTCCCGCCACTTGTAAAATAAATTTCTCCTGGTGCTACCGATAAGAGGTCGGCGATTTGTTTTCTTGCCTGCTGCAATAAACGATTGGCTTGATTTCCCAACTCATGAAGACTTGAAGGATTCCCCATAATCCGTTGACTCGTTTGGACATAAGTATTTAAGACTTCTGGGTAAATCGGTGACGTTGCACTATGATCAAAATATATCATTTGTAACATTTCCTTCCTCATTTAAAATACGTTCTTATTATAGGGGTTGAGAGCTGTACTTTCAAGTGATTGAAGCCCTCCCTCTTCTCAATAAAAAAACTATTTTGAACTTCTATCAGAAGAATTCAAAATAGTTTTAATGTTAAACTAAATCACGATGATTAAAGTAGAACCCTTCTAAACGGGTAAACGCTCCTGGTTCGACACGCTCTAAGCTCGTTGCAATCTCGTCTAATGCATCTTGATAACGATATTCTTCATTAAACAAGACTAAACCATGTTCAATCGCTGCTTTCACCTCAGGATGAGAGTGACGGTAACGATTTGCATATTGCATTAACTGTTCTGTTAAAGCAGCTGCATCGACTAATTCTTTTGTACGGGTATCTAAAATAACTAACTCTTCTTCACAAATCGCTACAAGTTTATTGACTTCATCGATATTGATTCGAATTTTATTTAATGATTTTCCTAATTCTTCCACTCGGTCAGTTGTTAAGAAAAAGAATTCTAAGTAATCACCCGGAAGACCAGGTAACCGTTGTTTTTCAACAAAACGTTTTAAATTACGTAACTGAAGTTCGAATGCCTCAATTTTTTCTTGGGCAACTTTTTCATCTTTGCGTAATTCTCTTAAAGACTCATCAATTTCAACTTGTTGATTTTCGATATCATCTAAAATATGATAAGCATCTTTATAAAATCCTTGAATTTCAGAATAAGGAATTTCGTTGCTCTCTAATTGCGGTAAGTAAGCACCATGACGGCGAACCAACTCATCAATCTCTGTTTGGAAGCCACGAACCCTTCCTAATTCATTATGATTCAACGTATAACTTTGCGAAGTATGATCAATTTCAATCAGTAATTGACGGTTATTTTTCATCGAGTGGTTAATATACTCTTCAATCACTTGACGATTTTTTAAAACATATTTCTTCGCATCAATTTCACGTTCCATAACCGTATAAAGCGTATCAATTTCGTGTGCAGTGTCTCGATTCGCAACTTCAACTGCTGCAACTTCAACTTTAGCTAAATCAGCCGTTGAATTTTCGATGCGGCGAGCGACACGGTGAATGTCATTTTCAAAATTTTCTTCAGGGAACTTGAATTTCTCTTCCAATAATTTTTTATAGCCGTCCTCAATTTCTTTCAATTGAGCCGGGAAGGTTTTATTCAACTCTTCATATACGACAGGGATACGTTTCATTAAGTCTTGTAATTCATAGGTATGTTTTTCTGCTTCTTCCAGTACTTCTCTCGCTTCTACTGGATCGCCTGAAGTATTCAACGTCACAAATTGTGTGAATTCAATTTCGATATTCTTTACTTGTTTTTGTAACTCTGCATATGCCGGACCGTAAGTAGCGCCTTCTTCACGCAGATTCTTTTTCAATTCTTCATAAACATCTAATGCTTGTTGGACTTGTAAAGAATTTCGTTCTTCGCTTTCTCGAAGCTCTTTTAAGCCTTGTCGAATCACTTTGACTTCTTCTTCCATCATTACAAGGGTTTCTTCCGCATCTTTGACCGCGGCTTGTCCTTTAAGGAAGCGGAATGTTTCATTGAGATTCTCAACTTCAAAAATTTGACTTTCTAATTCTGCAAAAGAGGCAGTTGAGAGATCTGTCCATTTTTGACTCCACTCTCTAAAGGTATTTTGACTTTGACCCACCAAGTGCATTTTTTTCACTTCGTCTACTTCTTCAATCACAGGTAAATCAAACAGCTCTTCTTTCCGTTTCTCTAAATCATTGAGCTTTTCTTGATTCTTCCTGCGCATAAAAAAGCCGACCCCATACAAAACCGCTACGACTGCGATTATGGCGATGACAATTCCGATGATTACTTGACTCTCCATTCAAAATTCCTCCATTTTACTCCAGCATTGATTTAAAAATTGTGATAGTCACAAATTATTTTAATTAATTATTGTAATATTCCATAAAAAAAGCATCTAAGCTAAATTATAGCACAAAGAAATTCTTCAAGCACTAGTAAGAAGCAAAAAAAACAAATTTATTGGAAATTCATTTTCGAGTTTCAAGATGATTGTAAAATCCCTCTCATTTTCCCAAAAATTTGCTGAAAAACACTTGATTTATTTGGTTTTTAAAGGTAATCTATTAAAAATTGATGGGAAGAGGATTAGAATGAAAGTGATAAAATTTGGTGGCAGTTCACTCGCCACAGCACAACAAGTAGAAAAAGTCGTTCGCATTATTGAAGCTGATACTGAACGTCGATTTGTCGTCGTCTCAGCTCCAGGAAAACGAACACCAGAAGACACAAAAGTAACGGATTTACTCATTGCTGTCTACCAAGCACGTCTTGCAGAGCAACCGATTGACAATATTGTTGAAAAAATTTATCAACGATACGTCGAAATCGCTGCTCCGTACCAAGTAGAACCAATCATTTTAGCAGATATTTTAAATGAATTAACGAATTTAAATCACCTTGCAATTGAAGACAACCCGTACTTTCTAGATACTATTTTAGCTACCGGTGAAAATTGCAACGCTCAACTCATTGCAAGTGTTTTGCGGGCACAAGGAATGGCAGCACGTTATATTAATCCACAGGAACTGGGAATTTTCGTAACACCCGAGCCACAAAACGCTCAAATGATTACGAAATATTATCAAACCATTCATCAATGGGCCCATTCTGAAGAAATTTTAGTGATCCCTGGTTTCTTTGGATATACAGAAGATGGAAATATTTGTACCTTCTCTCGCGGGGGCTCAGACGTCACGGGTGCGATTGTCGCTCGTGGAGTAAAAGCCAGTCTTTATGAGAATTTTACGGATGTCAATGGTATTTATGCCGCTCATCCAGGGTACGTTCATGAACCAGAAACCATTACCGAAATTACTTATCGGGAGATGCGCGAACTGGCTTATGCAGGCTTCTCTGTTTTCCATGAAGAAGCTTTAATGCCTTCTTTTAAAGCAAATATTCCGGTCGTCATTAAGAACACAAACAATCCTAGTCATCCTGGAACACTCATTACAACTAAACGAACCAATCTAGAAAAACCAGTCGTAGGAATTGCGAGCGACGAAGGTTTCTCCATGATTTATTTAAGTAAGTACTTAATGAACCGTGAAGTTGGATTTACCTTACGTATTTTAGAAATCTTTAGAGACTTTAATTTAAACTACGAACATATTCCATCCGGGATTGATGATTTGTCAATTATTCTACGTTCGAATCAATTGACAGCAGAACTGGAAGAAGAGCTACTACGTAAAATTGCTTATGAAATCGATCCGGATGAACTCCGTATTACACACGATCTTTCATTAGTGGTCGTAGTGGGCGAAGGTATGAAACATCGCGTTGGTAGTATGGCCGAAAGTACAGCAGCATTGGCGCGTAAAAACATTAATATTGAAATGATTAACCAAGGTTCTTCTGAAGTGAGTATTATGTTTGGTATTCATAAAGAACGAGAAGTCGATGCCATTCGGAATCTTTACTACACATTTTTTGATTAGTTGCCAAAAAGAAGGAAAGACAGACGTCACTCACGTCTAGCTTTCCTTCTTTTATTGATTTCAATATTTGAATCATTTCATCTTCCTATCAAAAAAGTCTAATCCGTGCGTTCTACAAATTACTCGTCTTACTTGTCAATCACATCAAAATGTTGCAGCGCTTTTTCGATTCCGTTGCGGTCATGGCTATCTGTCACGTAATTGGCACTTACTTTCGTTTTAAGATCACCATTTCCCATCGCAACGCCTAAGCCGACTGCTTGTAACATCTCGATATCATTTAAATAGTCTCCAAAGGCCATCGTCTCTTCTAATAAAATTCCTTGATCGGCTAAGAAGAATTGAATGCCTTTCACTTTGGATCCGCCTTTAGGTACAATATCGACCGCAAACGGATTGGATCGCTGAAAATCACAATTCGGTAACGCTGCTTGTAATTTCTCATGTTCATACTCAGCCCCAAGCATCATACATTGATAAATTGGTTCCTGTAAAATGGCTAAATTCGAATACCGATTTTTACGTTTGTTAGGACTATACTTTTGTAAAATCAATTTCATTCGACGAATTGGAAAGCGACTTGGAATAAAACGAATCATCTGCCGAACAAAACTAGATTCGCCAATTCGCATCGTTAAACTACCTTCCGTCCGTGTTTTACCACCAAAAACGAGTTGACGAGAATGATTATTCGCAAATGTTACAATGTCGTTGATGACACTTTTCTCAAATGCTCGTGCATAGATAATTTTCTCTTTCGTATAGACAAGTTGACCATTATACGTTACAAACATATCTAAATTTAAATCTTTCACAATTTTCTTTAAACTGTTTGGTCCTCGACCAGTCGAAATACCACATAACACGCCATTTTTTTGAGCTTGTATAATGGCCTTTTTAGTGCTTTTTAAAACTTTTCCATTACTTGCTAATAACGTACCATCTACATCAAAGAAAATAGCCTTAATCATTCTCCCACCTCCTTTTTTTCTTACTAATCATACCAACACGACTCATCAAACTCAAGTTTAAAACCCTTTTTTTACTCTTATGAATCAAATATAATCACATTTTTTTAAAATATCCGTTACAATATTATTAGCCCATCATTTTTAAGAAAGCAAGGTGCTCATAAATGAAAAAATTATTAATTTTACACACGGGTGGAACGATTGCCATGCAAGAAGATCCTACCACTGGCGTCATCCAAACGAAACTCCATCACCCTTTGTTGGAAGCGACATTATCACTTCCAATTGAAGCCACTATTCATACAGAAGAAATGTTCAATTTACCTAGCCCACACATTACGCCTTTTCATATGTTACAATTAAAGGAACGCATTCAACAAGCAATTTCCGAAGATTTTGACGGCATCGTCATCACTCATGGGACGGATACATTAGAAGAAACAGCCTTTTTCCTGGATACTACAATTGAAACCTCCGTCCCGATTATCATTACCGGTGCCATGCGCTCCAGCAATGAACTAGGCAGTGATGGTCTCTATAACCTTTTGAGTGCGATTCGCGTAGCAGCCCATCCAGAAGCTGTTAGTATGGGTGTATTAGTAGTGATGAATGATGAAATTCATACTGCAAGATACGTCACAAAAACACACACTTCAAACGTTGCCACTTTTTTAAGTCCGACGCTAGGACCTGTGGGATTAATCAATAAGAATCATATTTTTTTCTTACAAAAATTGCTAGAAAATCCACACTTAGATGTTAAAACCGTTGATGGTTTAATCCCAATTGTTAAAGCATACGCCGGGATGCACGGTGAATTGCTAGATGCCCTAGCTCAAACGAATATCGATGGACTTGTGATTGAAGCATTTGGGGCTGGTAACTTGCCACCTGAGACGACGAAACCACTCCAACAAATGATCAAACAAGGCATACCTGTCGTGCTCGTTTCACGTTGTTTTAATGGTGTCGCTGAACCTGTCTATCATTATCCAGGCGGCGGGAAAGAGTTAAGTGATATTGGGGTTATTTTTTGTCCCAATATTAGTAGTCAAAAAGCACGCCTCAAGCTACTCATCGCACAAAATAATCGGCTCTCCCCTTCACAATTAAGTGAATTTATGGAAAATTAAGAAAAGAAACCTTAGGAAAAGCGGTGTAAAGCCCTAATCTAAGGTTTCTATTTTTTTCCATTCTATTTGTGCGCGACAACAAATCTCATCTTTGACTGAAATTTCATGTAAAGTTGTTATATGAGTATCTTCTTCTCTCTTTTCGAATACACTTTGGCTTTGGCTACCATACAAAATCTCTTTTTCGAAACGAACCCGAATTTTCGTCGGAACAAACGTCGTTAGAAAATCAAAACCTAAAGGAGAAAATAACCATTGAAAATAGACTGCATTATTAACATGTTTGTTCTCATCAATATCATAAAATTGCGATGTCATCATCATGGATTCACCCTTTTCAACGGGCAGTATCGATTCCATTCGTTTAATCGTCGTTTGTTTTTCACTCTCATAAGGTGCAATAATTTCATCTTGTACCCGAGCAAGCTTTCTGGTCGTTTGATTCATTAATGCAAAGACAGATTCAATTTCAACGAGTAAATTTCCTTTTTGATCAAACACCCAAAAATTTCGGTAACAAAAGAAGCGATTATACGTTTTCGCCTCTGTTTTAAAGACTAATTTTTCACCCACTTTAGGAAGTCGCTCCAACGAAATACGATAATCAGTAATAATCCAATTTAAACCAATCGAATGAATATAATCGGTTCCACGATTGAATAGCGCACTTTGTTGCTCCGACGACTTAATGGCGACCGCCACTAACATCGAGACTGTCATCGTCCCTGTCAGATCACACTCATAATAAGATACTTCATGGGGCATTTCATAGACTAAACCCATGTTTTCCACCTCTTTCATCAATAGATTCTATTTTACCTTTATTATTTACAGAAAACAATCCTCTTTTTCATTGTTCTCTCATTCTCGGATAATACCCCTTTATTCCTCTTTCAAAAACAGATAGCGTTGAATTTCTACTCCTCATCATTACACTCTAAAACAACTTCACAAATTTCATTTCTAGCAAAGAATTCTTGCTCCTATTTTTCAAAAATCATATCTCTGATTAGAATACGAGTGAAAAATATTAAAAAGACCGATAGCCCAATCATTCGAGTATATAAATAGGGTGCATAACTTTTAGTATCGATGACTGAAACACGTGTTATTCTTCCACCCTTTTTTTCGGATCGTTTATTTTTTTGATGATGGTCTCATCGCTAAATTACTTTCTTGTATCATTTAATTCAATTCTTGACAAAGTAATCACCAAAAGAGAGTCGATGCTAGCGGACCATAGAAAATGCCTTGTGTCGGCTGCGTCCAAAGACGACATATGAGTGACTCTCGGTAAGGGCTTCAGCAACATAGGAACCTAGGCTCAAAGCGGTCTCACAGCTCCACCCGCAAGGCCATTTTGTGTAGGGTAGCACGAGTTTCCAGCAACACCATTTGGCGAAGAGCTATTATTTCTTACACATCAAAAAAAGAAGTATTTTCAATTAAGAAAACACTTCTTTTTTAAGACTCCGGCAGTAGGACTCGAACCTACGACATCATGATTAACAGTCATGCGCTACTACCAACTGAGCTATGCCGGAATAATAAATTGATTACGTCATCAAGGAGATACTTCCCTCAAACGATAATTAATTATAACATTACGTTATTTAAAAATCAAGTATTAATTTTAAAGCCACCTGTCGGATTCGAACCGACGACCCCCACCTTACCATGGTGGTGCTCTACCGACTGAGCTAAGGCGGCAATCAATTAATTAATACATTTTATAGAATACCTAATTTCAAACAAAAAGTCAATAAGGTAATATCAATAACTAATTTTATTTAATTTAAAATAACTAAAAGATCACTAACTTCCGTGGCTAATTTGGTAGCTCCGGCATCTTCTAATTCTTTTTTATCACCAAAACCATATAACACACCGATACTTTCAATATTATTCTTATTCGCTCCAATAATATCATGTTTACGGTCACCAATCATCACCACTTGATCAACGGCAGAAATCGTTGCTTGTTCCATGACATAGCGAATCACATCGGCTTTATGTGATCGTGTACCTTCTAAGTTGGCACCATATATTCCACTAAAGTATTGATGAAAGTTTAATTTCTTTAAAATAATTTCAGCAAAAACTTCAGGCTTAGACGTAGCTAAATAAATTTGTTTTTCTTGTGACAACGTCTTTAAAACCATTTCAATTTCTTCATATACTGTAAATAAATGAATACCCGTTTCTTGATAAAACTCACGGTAATAAAAAATAGCGTCTTTCGCCTCTTCTGCGGTCATTCCTAAGCTTCTAAAAGAGTCTTCTAGTGGTGGGCCAATAAAAGTCTTTAAGACTGACAGAGAGAGTTCTGGACGATTCATTTTCTTCATTGCATAATTGATGGACTGAAAAATCCCTTGACTTGGTTCGATAATCGTGCCATCTAAATCAAATAAAATATATGATTTTTTCAATTCATGATACCTCCATTATTATCTGTAACAAAAAAGAACACCCAAGATAGGATGCTCTTTTAGTATGACTCCGGCAGTAGGACTCGAACCTACGACATCATGATTAACAGTCATGCGCTACTACCAACTGAGCTATGCCGGAATAAGTGTTACTTTTTATCATTTCACTTTCAATAAATTGAAAATGAAATTTGCGTGGCGACGTCCTGCTCTCACAAAGGGAAACCCTTCACTACAATCGGCGCTAAGAAGCTTAACTTCTGTGTTCGGCATGGGTACAGGTGTATCCTTCTTGCTATCGCCACCACACTATTTAATTATTTGAGTAAGTGTTGCTCACTCAAAACTGGATTTGAAGAAAATCATTGTACCATACCAAGTTTTTATTTTACCATTTTGGTTAAGTCCTCGATCGATTAGTATCAGTCCGCTCCGTACATCGCTGCACTTCCACTCCTGACCTATCTACCTGATCATCTCTCAGGGATCTTACTTTCTTAAAGAAATGGGAAATCTCATCTTGAGGTGGGCTTCACACTTAGATGCTTTCAGCGTTTATCCCTTCCCTACATAGCTACCCAGCGATGCCTCTGGCGAGACAACTGGTACACCAGCGGTAAGTCCATCCCGGTCCTCTCGTACTAAGGACAGCTCCTCTCAAATTTCCAACGCCCGCGACGGATAGGGACCGAACTGTCTCACGACGTTCTGAACCCAGCTCGCGTGCCGCTTTAATGGGCGAACAGCCCAACCCTTGGGACCGACTACAGCCCCAGGATGCGACGAGCCGACATCGAGGTGCCAAACCTCCCCGTCGATGTGGACTCTTGGGGGAGATAAGCCTGTTATCCCCAGGGTAGCTTTTATCCGTTGAGCGATGGCCCTTCCATGCGGAACCACCGGATCACTAAGCCCGACTTTCGTCCCTGCTCGAGTTGTAGCTCTCGCAGTCAAGCTCCCTTTTGCCTTTGCACTCTACGAATGATTTCCAACCATTCTGAGGGAACCTTTGGGCGCCTCCGTTACCTTTTAGGAGGCGACCGCCCCAGTCAAACTGCCCATCTGACACTGTCTCCCATCACGATTAGTGATGCGGGTTAGAGTGGCCATAACGCAAGGGTAGTATCCCACCATTGCCTCCATCGAAACTAGCGTCCCGATCTCTACGGCTCCTACCTATCCTGTACATGCGGTACAGACACTCAATATCAAATTACAGTAAAGCTCCATGGGGTCTTTCCGTCCTGTCGCGGGTAACCTGCATCTTCACAGGTACTAAAATTTCACCGAGTCTCTCGTTGAGACAGTGCCCAAATCGTTACGCCTTTCGTGCGGGTCGGAACTTACCCGACAAGGAATTTCGCTACCTTAGGACCGTTATAGTTACGGCCGCCGTTTACTGGGGCTTCAATTCGTACCTTCGCTTGCGCTAAGCACTCCTCTTAACCTTCCAGCACCGGGCAGGCGTCAGCCCCTATACTTCATCTTTCGATTTTGCAGAGACCTGTGTTTTTGATAAACAGTCGCTTGGGCCTATTCACTGCGGCTGTTCTTGCGAACAGCACCCCTTCTCCCGAAGTTACGGGGTCATTTTGCCGAGTTCCTTAACGAGAGTTCTCTCGCACACCTTAGGATACTCTCCTCGACTACCTGTGTCGGTTTACGGTACGGGCCGTTGTTTTCTAACTAGAAGCTTTTCTCGGCAGTGTGACATCAGAAACTTCGGTACTTAAATTTCCCTCCCCATCACAACTTGTCCTTAATGAATGAAAGCATTTGACTCTCACTCGGACTTATTGCTTGGACAGACATTTCCAATCGTCTGCATTTCTTAGCCTACTGCGTCCCTCCATCGCTCAAACAAAAACAACGGGTACAGGAATATCAACCTGTTGTCCATCGCCTACGCCTATCGGCCTCGGCTTAGGTCCCGACTAACCCTGGGCGGACGAGCCTTCCCCAGGAAACCTTAGTCATACGGTGGACAGGATTCTCACCTGTCTTTCGCTACTCATACCGGCATTCTCACTTCTAAGCGCTCCAGCAGTCCTCACGGTCTACCTTCGACGCCCTTAGAACGCTCTCCTACCAGTGTACATACGTACACTCCACAGCTTCGGTAATATGTTTAGCCCCGGTAAATTTTCGGCGCAGGGTCACTCGACTAGTGAGCTATTACGCACTCTTTAAATGATGGCTGCTTCTGAGCCAACATCCTAGTTGTCTGTGCAACCCCACATCCTTTTCCACTTAACATATATTTTGGGACCTTAGCTGGTGGTCTGGGCTGTTTCCCTTTCGACTATGGATCTTATCACTCACAGTCTGACTGCCAGATATAAATGTATGGCATTCGGAGTTTATCTGAATTCGGTAACCCTAGACGGGCCCCTAGTCCAAACAGTGCTCTACCTCCATCATTCTTAAAATCTGACGCTAGCCCTAAAGCTATTTCGGAGAGAACCAGCTATCTCCAAGTTCGTTTGGAATTTCTCCGCTACCCACACCTCATCCCCGCATTTTTCAACATACGTGGGTTCGGTCCTCCAGTGCGTTTTACCGCACCTTCAACCTGGACATGGGTAGATCACTTGGTTTCGGGTCTACGACCACCTACTCATTCGCCCTATTCAGACTCGCTTTCGCTACGGCTCCGTCTCTTCGACTTAACCTCGCAGATAATCGTAACTCGCCGGTTCATTCTACAAAAGGCACGCTATCACCCATTAACGGGCTCTAACTTGTTGTAGGCACATGGTTTCAGGATCTATTTCACTCCCCTTCCGGGGTGCTTTTCACCTTTCCCTCACGGTACTGGTTCACTATCGGTCACTAGAGAGTATTTAGCCTTGGGAGATGGTCCTCCCGGATTCCGACGGAATTCCTCGTGTTCCGCCGTACTCAGGATCTTCCTAGGTGCTTTCCAAATTTCGTCTACGGGGTTTTTACCCTCTTTGACGGACTTTTCCAAATCCTTCGACTATCTGAAAAAACTACCATATCGGAGTCCTACAACCCCAACAAGCAAGCTTGTTGGTTTGGGCTGTTCCCGTTTCGCTCGCCGCTACTAAGGGAATCGAATTTTCTTTCTCTTCCTGCAGGTACTTAGATGTTTCAGTTCTCTGCGTCTACCTCTAATCAGCTATGTATTCACTGAAAAGTAACATCCTATAAAAGATGTTGGGTTTCCCCATTCGGAAATCTCTGGATCAAAGCTTACGTACAGCTCCCCAAAGCATATCGGTGTTCGTCCCGTCCTTCATCGGCTTCTAGTGCCAAGGCATCCACCATGCGCCCTTATTCACTTAACCTTCTCAACCTTACGGTTGGGTTTTTGACGTTGTTTCTAGCGATAGAAACGCAATCAAAGATAAAATAAATAAAGTAATTGGAATCATGTAACAATCATCCAACACAATGTTCTTGGTTTGTTATATTTCTTTTCTTCAATATCCAGTTTTCAATGAGCAAATACAATTAAATTGAGAGTAGACCTCTCAAAACTGAACAAAGAGCAAACGATGTGTAGTTTCCGTGATGTTTGATTGGCAAATGATGAAACATCATTGCGTCAAACAAATTCCTTAGAAAGGAGGTGATCCAGCCGCACCTTCCGATACGGCTACCTTGTTACGACTTCACCCCAATCATCTATCCCACCTTAGGCGACTGGCTCCAAAAAGGTTACCTCATCGACTTCGGGTGTTACAAACTTTCGTGGTGTGACGGGCGGTGTGTACAAGGCCCGGGAACGTATTCACCGCGGCATGCTGATCCGCGATTACTAGCGATTCCGGCTTCATGTAGGCGAGTTGCAGCCTACAATCCGAACTGAGAGAGGTTTTAAGAGATTAGCTCAGCCTCGCGGCTTGGCGACTCGTTGTACCTCCCATTGTAGCACGTGTGTAGCCCAGGTCATAAGGGGCATGATGATTTGACGTCATCCCCACCTTCCTCCGGTTTGTCACCGGCAGTCTCGCTAGAGTGCCCAACTAAATGATGGCAACTAACAATAAGGGTTGCGCTCGTTGCGGGACTTAACCCAACATCTCACGACACGAGCTGACGACAACCATGCACCACCTGTCACTTTGTCCCCGAAGGGAAAGCTCTATCTCTAGAGTGGTCAAAGGATGTCAAGACCTGGTAAGGTTCTTCGCGTTGCTTCGAATTAAACCACATGCTCCACCGCTTGTGCGGGCCCCCGTCAATTCCTTTGAGTTTCAGTCTTGCGACCGTACTCCCCAGGCGGAGTGCTTAATGCGTTAGCTGCAGCACTGAAGGGCGGAAACCCTCCAACACTTAGCACTCATCGTTTACGGCGTGGACTACCAGGGTATCTAATCCTGTTTGCTCCCCACGCTTTCGAGCCTCAGCGTCAGTTACAGACCAGAGAGTCGCCTTCGCCACTGGTGTTCCTCCATATATCTACGCATTTCACCGCTACACATGGAATTCCACTCTCCTCTTCTGCACTCAAGTTCCTCAGTTTCCAATGACCCTCCCCGGTTAAGCCGGGGGCTTTCACATCAGACTTAAGAAACCGCCTGCGCTCGCTTTACGCCCAATAAATCCGGACAACGCTTGCCACCTACGTATTACCGCGGCTGCTGGCACGTAGTTAGCCGTGGCTTTCTGGTTAGATACCGTCAAGGGATGAACTTTTTACTCTCATCCTTATTCTTCTCTAACAACAGAGTTTTACGATCCGAAAACCTTCTTCACTCACGCGGCGTTGCTCGGTCAGACTTTCGTCCATTGCCGAAGATTCCCTACTGCTGCCTCCCGTAGGAGTCTGGGCCGTGTCTCAGTCCCAGTGTGGCCGATCACCCTCTCAGGTCGGCTATGCATCGTGGCCTTGGTGAGCCGTTACCTCACCAACTAGCTAATGCAGCGCGGGTCCATCCATCAGTGACGCAAAAGCGCCTTTCACTTCCTCTCCAGGCGGAGAAAAAGATTATGCGGTATTAGCACCTGTTTCCAAGTGTTATCCCCCGCTGATGGGTAGGTTACCCACGTGTTACTCACCCGTTCGCCACTCTTCTTTTCCGGTGAACCGAAGTTCGATGAAAAAGAAGCGTTCGACTTGCATGTATTAGGCACGCCGCCAGCGTTCGTCCTGAGCCAGGATCAAACTCTCATTAAAAAGTTGAAACAATCTTTCGATTGTTAAGCTCAAAAATTTTGCTAGCTAAATTGCTTGCTTGTAATGTTCACTTCTATCGAATAGAAGTGTCCTACACTTTTGGTTCGTTTTGCTTGCTTTGTTCAGTTTTCAAAGGTCTACGTTGTCGCGTTAGCAACTTTTATATCATATCAGATTGACTTTTCAGTGTCAACTGTTTTTAAAAACTTTTTTCAACAACCTCATTCAATTTATAAAGCAATTAAGTTAGTTATGAAACAGCGACTAGAACATCTTAACAAATCATACCACTATCTGTCAACTTCTTTTTTCACTTTTTTACTAAAGTGTCATTCAGATGAATACACAACATATAGCCTGCTAAGCCATTAGTTTATGGACTTCGTTTTCAAATGTGATTGAAAGCTATTTGTTTCAATTGCAACTATTAAGATCAATCAACATAAACAACCCGCTTTTTCATCGTGCCATTCCTACCTTTTTAAAAAAAAGGCATGCCGTCAATTTTAAATGCTTGAATCGTTTCGCTAAACTGCTTCGCATTTTCCCAATAAACAGCTTCAGGCAATTGCTGTGAATGATCATTAGCGGACATTTCAAAAACAAATAAGGGAATTTTTTGATCGTTCTCTACTCCACTCGTTAGTTCGACTAATTGAAGTGTTGAAACATCAAGGTGAGCTTTTTCTTTCAATAATTGCAAGACACAAGCTAAGCCTGTTCGCTCATTAGATAATTCAACTGATAGAAATTTTTTCTCATTTCCTAAGTTGTGAAGTAAAAACCGTTTTGTTCCGTCTTCTAAATGTAAAATAACCGTCCCAGCAACTCTTTTTGTATTCAACATTATCACCTCGTGTTTTAATCTAACTGCTTCATCATATCATATTTTTTTCATCATGCTACTGTATTTTTCTGGATTTATTTTCAAGCAGCGCATCCATTGCTTCCTTAACCCAATACGGTAACGCTTCCTTGATTGTTGTAAAGCCAATCTTCTTATACTTGTTTGTAAAATATCTTTTTTTGCGAATTCCCGTCTGAATAAACTGTCCTTCAAGCGTTCTTCTCGAAAGGCTAATTTTTTGACTATATTCATCAATATCAATAATTTGCACTTGAACTTTTTCGCCAATTTTTAACACATCTTGTATATTTTTTGTATAACCCGATTGAATCTCAGATACATGAATCAGCCCTTGCGTCTCTTCATCTAATGAGACAAACGCGCCATAAGGTTGAATGCCAGTGATATACCCATCAACGATATCTCCAATTTTACAGTCCATTTTTATCCCTCTTTTCATTCCTGTATTTTTGATTATACTAGTAAGTGAGATGAAAATGAAGGAAATATTTTTGAGGAGGAAGAAGATGGCTCAATTCGATCAATTACATAACCGCTTACAGACGAATAGTATCAAGTGGGATACGCTCGAAAAAGATTATCAAGTAAGAGACTTATCTGCTTTTTGGGTAGCCGATATGGATTTTCAAGTGGCCCCTGCGATTCAACAAGCGCTCGGTAAATACGTGGCTACAGGAATATATGGGTACCATTTGTTACCCGATTCTTTATACGAGGCGATTATCTCTTGGCAAAAACGCCGACACGGGTATGACATCCAAAAAGAAGCGATTTTAGTTAGTTCAGGTGTCGTTCCTAGTTTGGTCATGTGTATCGAATCCTTGACAAGACCTGGGGACGCAATTTTAATTCATGATCCGGTCTATCCACCTTTTGCCGAAGTGGTTGAAAACAATCATCGACAATTAATCCGTTCTTCTTTGATGAAGCATGAAGGTAAGTTTGAGATGGATTTACACGAGATGGAAACCCTGATTATCGACCATCAGATCAAACTATTCATTCTGTGTAATCCTCAAAATCCTGGTGGCCGTGTTTGGTCAAATGAGGAATTGAAACAGTTGGGGCTTCTTTGTCAAAAGCATCACGTGCTAGTGATTAGTGACGAAATCCATCAAGATCTTATTCTTGCACCTAATCATTTTACTTCTTTTCAAACCGTCGATGAAAGTTTCGCTGAATTTTCAGTGATTCTGACTTCAGCTACGAAAACTTTTAATCTGGCTGGCATAAAACTTGCCATGATTTTTGCCAAAAACCGTGAACTTAGAGAAAAAATCAAGTCGCTACAACAAGTTACACGACAAGATGAAGTGAATACATTTGGTATCATCGCAACACAAGCTGCCTATGATTACGCAGAAGATTGGTTAGAAGAATTATTAGTCTATCTAAAAATGAATGTCGAAGAAACCTGTGCTTTTTTTAGTGAATCTTTACCAAAAGTAACCGTGATGCAACCTGAAGGA
Organism: Enterococcus sp. DIV1314a; assembly: GCF_051713805.1. NCBI lineage: Bacteria > Bacillati > Bacillota > Bacilli > Lactobacillales > Enterococcaceae > Enterococcus > Enterococcus sp. DIV1314a. The sequence goes on from NZ_JBIOQP010000001.1 coordinate 216,442, forward strand.
ACCTATCTGATTTGGTTAGATTTTTCTGCTTATGGACTCACCGATGAAGAATTACATCATCAACTCATTTATGAAGCAGGGGTTGTTTTAAATAAAGGAGCGACATTTGGCTCTAACGGAAAACAACATGTGCGGATGAATGTCGCTTGTTCGAATCGTCTACTCAAAAAAGGCTTAACACAAATCAAAGAAGCTTTTCTTCGTTTAGCGTAAGAGCATTGATTTAAAACAAGTAAAAAAGCTTAGAGCTCACAACACTGTGCGAGCTCTAAGCTTTTTTGTTTGATTAATCTTCAATAATCTCAATAGTTTCAATTACAACATCATGAACAGGACGATCTTGTGGGCCTCTTTGAACAGCACCAATTTCATCCACAACATCCATGCCTTTTGCAACATGACCAAAAACGCTATGACGGAAATCTAACCAAGGTGTACCGCCTTGTTTATAAACATCAATGATTTCTTCAGGATATCCTGCACTTGCCATTTGGCTAATCATGTTCGCAGGAACATTTTGGTTGTTTACAATAAAGAATTGACTGCCGTTGGTATTTGGGCCAGCATTTGCCATTGACAATGCGCCACGTAAGTTAAAGAGTTCTTTTGAAAACTCATCTTCGAATTTTTCACCAAAAATACTTTCGCCACCCATACCAGTACCTGTTGGGTCACCACCTTGAATCATGAAATCAGGAATAACGCGGTGGAAAATTACACCATCATAATACCCTTTTTTCGCAAGACCAATAAAATTTTCAACGGTTCTTGGTGCTTGTTCTGGAAATAATTGAATTAAAATTTCTCCACGGTTGGTTTTAATTAACGCTTTTGGACCTTTTTGACTGGCTAAATCGATTTGTGGCAATTGAGACAAAAAAATCTCCTCCTTCTATTTTTATATTCATATCATAGCTAAAAAACAATAAAAATGCTACACTTTAATTTCTTTGTTATAATATATCGCAAAGTGATTGCGAATTTAAGGAGGAACACAATGGACATTTATGATATTACGATTATTGGGGCTGGTCCAGCAGGGATGTTTGCAGCCTTTTACGCGGGAATGCGCCAGGCTAAAACAAAGATTATTGATACTTTGCCACAACTTGGTGGGCAGTTAGCAACTTTGTATCCTGAAAAATATATTTACGACATCCCAGGCTACCCTAAAATTAAAGCTGGAGAACTGGTCCAAAATCTGAAAAAACAGATCACGACCTTTAACCAACGCTATTGTTTAGAAGAAGAAGTCTTAAAAATCGAACGTCAAGAAGATGGTGTTATCGAAATCACGACCAATCAGCGAGTACACTACTCACGCGCTGTGATTCTTGCGTTAGGAAATGGCTCTTTCCAACCGCGAAAATTAGCCTTAGAAAATGCCGAAATGTACGAAGGTTATGGCATTGATTATTATGTATCTGACCTTATGAAATACGCAGGAAAAAAAGTGGCGATTGCCGGTGGCGGCGATTCCGCGATTGACTGGGCCTTAATGTTAGAACCAATTGCCAAAGAAGTGACCCTCATCCATCGTCGACCAGATTTTCGTGCGCATGAACACAGCGTCGAACTTTTAAAGAAATCATCTGTCAATGTCTTAACACCGTATTTATTAACCGAAATTTCAGGCGATCGCACACTAGATGCTATCCATTTACAAAAAGTGAAAGAAGAAGAAACGATTGACTTAAGCATTGATTATCTCATCGTTAATTACGGCTTTTCTTCCACATTAAACTTAAAAGAATGGGGCTTAAATAGTACGCGTCAAGGAATTGCGGTTCATTCAGATATGCGTACTTCGATGGAAGGCGTTTATGCTTGTGGCGACATTGTCCAGTACGAAGGCAAAGTTAAACTAATTGCAACCGGTTTTGGGGAAGCGCCGACTGCCGTTAATAATGCCTTGCATTATATTAATCCTAAAAATCGGACACAACCTGCGCATAGCACGAGTGTCTTTGATCACTAATATAGTTAAAAAAGAACTCTGACCACTACATAGTCAGAGTTCTTTTTTAACTATATTCTTCATGCCACTCACGAATATTTTTCTCAATTAAAGCAAGTAGTTCTTCCGGTTCTTTAGCGCCTAATCGTTCACCTTCGAATAAACAAAACGGCTGTTGTTCACAGAATCGACATTCACTTAAGCAACTACTAACCATCACATCAACCTCATCCATCGCTTCAACCGCTTCTAAAACGAGTTGAGTACCTTGAGATAAGTTCGTTTGACAAAATTCTACGAGGGGAAACATTTTTCATCACTTTCCTTTGCTTGAACGCTAGAAATAGTATACCATGAAATAGTAAAGGCGAAAAAATATTTGATTGGAGGTTTTTTTATGGTATTCGAAACAAAAACACTCGAAGCAAAAGCGCGGCAATTATTAGGGGATCGCGGTGTTTCCGTCGTTGATATCGCGGAATTAGTGATCTTTTTACAAAAAGAATATATCCCGGAATTGACATTAGAAACCTGCGTTGATAGTGTCAATGCGGTGTTAACGAAGCGAGAAGTCCATAATACAATTTTAACAGGGATTCAACTCGATATTTTAGCCGAAGAAGACAAACTCCTTCAACCGTTACAAAGTATTGTCGAAGGCGATGAAGGTCTTTACGGCATTGACGAAGTACTAGCCCTTTCGATTGTCAACGTTTATGGTTCAATTGGCTTCACCAATTACGGGTACATCGATAAAGTAAAACCTGGTATTTTACAAAGGCTTAATGAAAAAGGTGGCCCGCGTGTCCATACCTTTTTAGATGATATTGTTGGCGCGATTGCTGCAGCTGCTGCTAGTCGCCTAGCACATAGTTATTCTTCTGAAATTTAATCGTCAAGAAAAATAAAAAAGGAGGAGTCGACCAACGATTCCTTCCTTTTTTATTTTAATGATTTTTTTCCCATGATTAAGCCCAGTGCAAAGAGACTTTCTAGAATGACAAAGAATAAAATAAAACACCACATAAAAAATTGTTCCGGTAAGACCGTAATAATCGGATCGGTTACTGGATTAAATAACCAATCATCGTTACTAAAAAACAGTTCGTGGAATTTTATAAAGAATGTCTCAAAGCCAATCGCCATCACAAACAGCAAGCCTACAGGAAGAATCATCGCCCACTGAAAAGGACGAACAAGTCGCCATAACCGTTGCTTTTTGACTAAGGAGTATAGAAAGAACAGACTTGGTAACAACGTCACAATCAATATCCCGTAATTCAATAAAAACAATTGTTTCACATCATAAAAATGACCTAGACCTGCTTCTGACATCGGAAAATCCGGTAACTTCAATTCGCTAACCCACGGATAATTCAAGAAGCGCAATAACAGACGATAGTTTTCTAACAGTGTTTCTTTTGTTAAACCGGAAATTTCAACTAAGTCATAGCGTTGAATACTCCAGCTAAAAAGAGGAACAAAATTAATCGTCACGGTAATCGAAAATGTAATCAATGTTAAAAATAAACTTAAAAAACCGCCTCTTTCGAACCATTTCTCTTTTGATTTCATCATGCTAAAACATCCATTCGTCTAGACTATCAATAATATACGTCGGCGCTTCTGGCAAGTGTGGGACCGCCTCTTTTGGCGTAAAGCCGGATAGCACTAACAACGAATCAATCCCATTTTTAATGCCCGATTGAATATCCGTTTCGTAATTATCTCCGACCATTAACACTTCTGACTTTTCCAACTGGATTTGATCGAGTGCTTTTTCCATAATAATCGCTTCTGGCTTACCGATAAAAACAGGTTTTTGCTGCGTTGCGGTCTCAATTAAGGCAATCAACGAACCTGCACCAGGAATCAGACCTTTTTCCGTCGGGATATTTTTATCTGGATTCGTCCCAATAAACATTGCACCTTCACGAATTGCTAGAGTGGCTTTCATTAATTTCTCATACGTCACTTCGGAATCAAGACCCACTACCACATAATCTGGCTGTTTTTCTTCCCAAATAAACCCTGCTTTTAAAATTAATTGAATCAAGCCCGCCTCACCAACGACATAGACTTTTGATCCTTTTTTGGCATCTTTCATATAATCAACCGTTGCCAAAGCCGCCGTATAAATCGTGGTTGGTTCGACAGTTAAAGAAAATTCTTCTCGCAAACGCATGGCAACCGTTTCGGGTGTTTTGGTGGTATTGTTAGTTACAAATAAAAAAGGAATATCTTTTTTTTGCAAGTTTTCAACAAACCGTTTACCCGCAGGAATAATTTCTGACCCCAAATAAATCGTGCCATCTAAATCAATTAAATACCCATTATATGTCATCAATCTTCTCTTTTCCTTATCGTAAAACTCTTAGTTTTTTCTTTTTTTTCGCTAACAGCTGCCTTTATTTGTTTCGATTTGGGTTTCACTTTTGTTTTGGTTGGTTTTACGACTTCTTTTTTTTCTTCAATATGTGCTTGTTTATTAACAGCTTTTGGTTTGCGGCGGCGTTGATTGGTCTTTTCACGCTTACCACCAACTCGTTGAATCACAAAATACGCACAACCAAAATTACAATATTCATATAAATAATCTTCTAACGCATCAATGCGCTGTTCAGGAGGTGCTTTACGATTACTCGCCTCAAAGAATCCACGTAGACGCAATTGCTCATAGCCCCAATCACCCACAATATAATCATAGCGAGCTAATACTTCACTATAGCGTTCCCCGATTTTTTCCAGAACAAAACCGTCTCGATAATTGGTCACGACTTTATATAGACGATTGCCAATCATTATTTCTGTTTCACTCAACGCAATGACTGCTTCCCCTTTTTTTGTTTCTTTCACAACCGGTTCTTCAATAATTTCTTCTAAAACAGCTGTTAGTTCTCCAGTCAAGTCTTTTTGTTTTCCGCTCATCTTTTCACCACCTACGTTTTATTATACCTTGTTTTTGATTCCTTGGGTAGTTCTGCAGAAGATCTATCTCACTCGCATATTTGATTCTTCTGGTTTAAATAATTCCCTAATACCGTCCGAATAAATTCAGGAAATAAGAATTCAATTTCCCCAGCAATTTCTAAAGTCGGGAAAAAAGGAATAAAGACCCAATGATCAACCGTCGCAAAAGTATATTCTTGCGCTTCTTCAAGTGCTTTTCCTTGCCATAATACCGTATCATTTATCTCATCATAATGAATGCCCGCCATTACGATATCGCCAAAAATTTTGCCTCGAAATCCCATTCCCACAATCGGAAATCGGCGTAAAAAGCTGCGATTTTTTTCGATTTCTTTCACAAAGCGGTTCATCTCCTGCCCGGTTAATGTCACGCGAACGAGATGCATCGGATGCGGCAAGAGTTGATGCAAGTCTTCTTGCGTCACAACCCCTGCTTGTAAGGGACGTAAAAATAACCCGGTGTTTAAAAGTGCCACTTCTGTTTTCGCTCGGGATTTCAACGCTTCCAGTGCTTCATCGATGAGATTTGGACCATCGGCTTGCTTGATGGGTAACGGTTGTTCAATTGTTGTGACCACTGATGCACGTAACGTCGCTTGACCTTTCTTAACATAACTGTCAATCTCCGCTTGATCTTCGGGGAAACTTAACATTTGATCCGTTTCAAAGGTGCGCGCTTCTTTGTGCGTGATTGTTCGGACACCGTTTTGTTGCGCCAGTTGAATCACGACTTCTCCCACGTATAACCCAAATTTTCCGGCAGCTGCGACGAGCACGCCATTCATCCGCTCTCCTTTTTGAAAAAGATGATGCGTATGCGAACCGATAATCACATCCAGTTCCGAACATTCTTGGGCGATGACTCGATCCTCTTCAATTCCAAGGTGACTCAGTAAGACCAAAACGTCGACTTGTGGTCGTAAAGTCGCCACTAAATGGGGAAGAATTTCTTGCCAAGTACGAATATCCCAGCCATTTGGTTCGTATGTCAATGGAAAATAGGCTGTCAATGCAATGATTCCCACTTTTGTTCCCTCGGGGGTCGTCTTGATTGCATAGGGTTTTACCCACTTTGGTCGTTGTAACGTTGATTTATCAAAGAGATTTGCTAAAAGAACCTCAAATTGAGCATCCTCATACAAACGGTCCAGTTTTACTTTACTATTTCCAGTACCTTCATTGTTACCAATCGTGACATAATCATAGTCGACTTGGTTCATTAAAACGACATTTTCTTTTCCATCACTTGCTTCCGTTAATGGATGCCAACGATCCGCGAAATCACCTAAATCAACGGTTATAATCCTTTCATTCTCAGCCGGTTGTTGGCGCTCTTTTATAAAACGGCGGATTTTGGGCCATTTATCTAAGTGAGAATGCAGATCATTCGTATGGATAATCCGAATTTGCTCCATTTTTTCCACCGGTCCTTTCTTAGTTTCATTATACTGTGAATGGAAACAAGATAACACTAGAAAATCTCAGAAAATAACGGAAATGATTCCGATATATGGGCAAATCCAGCCACTTTTCGTGCTTTTGAAAGCTGTGAATTGCTCAAAAAAAAACCTAAGATTCTTCCTCTTAGGTTTTGACGTATTATTTTATTTATTCAGACACATGAGAACCGCTGCTTAGTGCTGCTTCCTTCCAGATCTGACACGCTTCACAACGTCCCCATTGTCCTAGCCTTTCGGCAAAACTTAGTATACCTCATTTTCAGATTGAGTGCTAGTCTTTTTTGTTATTTTCTTTTCTTTTTGCTTTTTCTTCTTTTTTTCGTTGGCGTAATTCACGGAAAAAAGTCGTAAGCAACTGCCCGCATTCTTCTTGTAAGATGCGAGATTCAAGATAACACCAATGATTAAACCGTTGGTCCTCAAGCAGATTCATCAAACTGCCTGCAGCTCCTGCTTTTGGATCATAGGCGCCAAAATAAACTTCTTCAATTCGCGAAAGTAAAATCGCGCCACTACACATCGGACAAGGTTCCAAAGTCACAAATAGCTGCGCCTCTTCCAAACGAAAATTATTGACTTGCCTACACGCTTCTTGAATCGCCATCATTTCGGCATGCGTCGTCGCATCTTGGGTCGTTTCACGTAAATTATAACCACGACCAATGATTTTTTTATTCCAAACAACCACCGCACCAATGGGGACTTCATCAAGTGCCTGTGCTTTTTTGGCTTCTTCTATCGCTGCTCGCATAAAGGTTTCTTTTTCTTCGTTTGTTAACGTACTTTTCTTTTCCACTTTTCCACCTCAAAAAAATTCATAAAAAAATAAGGCGAGAGTATCTCGACTCTGCACCTTATTTTACACGATTTAAAAGATTGATGTCACAATATCCGTCAATTTTTCTTTCGCTTGAACGGTATTTTCTTTGACATTCTCACCATAATGAGTCACACGATCATAACTTTTGCCGATTTTCTCACCTGTTTTGATCAGGTTTGAAATATCGTCATCGTCAAGATGATCTACGAGATCAAGTAATTTTTCATTGCCTTTAAGTTTTACTTTCACAAAATTTTTAACTTTACGGCGATTGGATAACTGAAGAACTTTTTTAACGACCTGATCAGTCACAATCACAGTTGTCGCAATTCCCGCAATAGCAGCAACACTTAAACCTACTGTAACTTTTGTTGATGTTTTCATTTAAAAATCAGCTCCTTTAATTAATCTACTACCATGATAACATGATTATCACAATAAGAATACCGATAGACCCCAACGTTCTTTTCCTGCGTATCAAATGATTCTTTACTGACGGCGATTATTATTTCCAAATAAAATAATTAAGCGTACAAGTTGTAACAACGTCGCAATTGCTGCGGCAACATACGTCAGTGCCGCTGCGAACAAGACCCGTCTAGCCATTGGAACTTCTTCTTTCGTTAACAGACCACCCTCACTCAAAATAGTGAGTGCTCTTCTTGAAGCATTAAATTCAACCGGCAACGTGACTAATTGAAAGAGAAAAGCCATTGAAAATGCCAATAACCCTAAATTAATAATCATACTGCCACTATCCCCGCTAATTAACAATCCAATTAAAATTAACGGCATCGCTAAACTAGAACCGATATTTGCTACCGGCACAATCGCAGCACGCAATTTTAACGGGCTATAACCAACAGCATCTTGAACGGCATGTCCACACTCATGGGCAGCGACACCAATCGCTGCTACGGAAGTCGATTGAGCAGTTGATTGGGATAAACTCAATATTTTCGTGCGAGAGTTGTAATTATCCGTCAAATTTCCGGAAATCCCTTGCACCCCGACATCATGAATGCCTTGTTTTTCTAAAATAAATTGTGCGGCTCGCGTACCCGTCACTTGATTTTTACTCAGTATCTTATCATATTTGTTAAAGGTACTTTTGACATAAGCTGATGCCGCCATCGAAATAACCATTCCGATAATGACTAAAATAAACGTTGAATCAAAAAATAATCCATAACCGTACATCATATTGGCGATTCCTCCTCCTAATTTCTATTATACCTTCATTATATGACAAAAGAATGAAGTTTGAAATAATAAAGTCGTTTAGTGCAAATGACTCGGAAGCACTTCATTTTGTAACAATTGTTGATAAGATTGACGTTTGACAATCACGTCTGCTTGACCGTCTTTCACCAAGACAACAGCCGGTATCAAGAGCTTATTATAGTTACTCGCCATCGCATATCCGTAAGCCCCGGTTGAAAAAGTCGCAAATAGATCATCGGTTTCGACTTTTGGTAGGGCAAGATCTTTAACGAGAATATCGGTACTCTCGCAAGCTTTTCCTGCGATTGTCACGATTTCTGTGGCTTTTTCTGACGCTTTGTTCGCTAATACTCCAGTATAGTTTGCTTGATACAACCCTGGACGAATATTATCGGTCATCCCGCCATCAATCGCCACGTACTTACGAATACCAGGAACTTCCTTGATGCTTCCAATCCGGTGCAATGTGATACCCGCTTCCGCAATTAAACTACGACCTGGTTCAATCACGATCGTTGGACGACGTAACTGATGGGTCTGACAAAAGTTTTCTGTCAATGCCATTAAAGGATCTAAAAAGTAGCGATACGGTTGGCGAATATCTTCTTCCACATAACGAACCCCAAAGCCGCCACCGTAATTGAGTTCTCGAATGTCATACGCAAATTTTTCTTTGATCGTTAGAACGAGTTTCAACGCTGTTTCGGCCGCAAGTAAATGCGTTTCATTCGTATCCAGTTGACTCCCAATATGAAAATGGAGACCATAAAAATCAATCTCAGGAGCTTCAATCGCTTGTTGAATCAGAGCAAACAAAATATGTTCTTCCAAGGGAATCCCAAATTTCGAATCTTTTTGTCCGGTCGAAATAAAATCATGGGTCGCCACTTCGACCTCGGGGGTAATGCGGAACATCACTTTAGCCACCGTTTGTTTTTGTTTACATAAAGCAATCAACCAGTGTAATTCTTGCAAGCTATCGACGATGATGCGTCCAACGCCATACTCTAGGGCCATTTCTAATTCTTCGAGCGATTTGTTATTGCCATTAAATTCAATTTTTTCAGCCGGGTAATTGGCTTGAATCGCCGTATAGAGTTCCCCACCACTGACAACATCTAAACACAGTCCTTCTCGTTCAATGATTTTAATCATAGCGAGGGTATTAAACGCCTTTGAAGCATAGGCGACACGAACATTCTCATATTTTTGAATAAAATCTTGCTGTAATGCTTGGCATTCCTTTACAATTGCGGATTCTGAAACAACATACAACGGCGTTCCGTATTCTTTCGCTAATTCAACAGTATCGCAGCCATCCCAATACAGATGATTATTTTTGATTGTTTTGATCATTTTTATTTCTCCCAACTTATTATAAATTTTGATATCTCATCTCTTTTTTCGAATAATAGGACTCTGATGATCAGATTCCCGAAAGATGTTCATGATTTTTTCATCTATTTATTAGAATACTCTTGAATTATTCTAATATTATCGTTATCATTTTAATAATCTATGCTATATCGCTCCATTTATCAAGCATTTTGCGATATTTTTTTGAAGAAGATACTTTTTATTTATTTGAAGGGACGTGTAAATTTTGACGATATTTAAAGGTTCTGGAGTAGCGTTAATTACTCCAATGAAAGAAGACGGTTCGGTGGATTACGAACAATTAAAAGAACTCGCTGAGTGGCATGTACAAGAAGGAAGTGACGCGATTATTGCTTGCGGAACAACTGGTGAAGCCTCAACTTTAGTGGATGAAGAACATTTAGCGGTGATTGATACCGTGGTCAAACAAGTCAACGGACGCATCCCAGTAATCGCGGGTACGGGATCAAACGACACGAAACATGGTATTTTTTTATCGGTTGAAGCTGAAAAATTAGGGGTCGACGGCTTATTAATTGTGACGCCTTATTATAATAAAGCAACGAAGAAAAGCTTAGTAGCCCACTATGAAGCGATTTGCTCGCAAGTGAACTTACCCGTTATTCTTTATTCTGTGCCATCGCGGACGGCACTCAATTTAACCGTAGAGATGGTAACCGAACTTAAAAAAATTCCCAATATTAAAGGGATTAAAGAAGCGAGTGGCGACATCTCCCAAATTGTGGCGATGGCTCGTCTTGTAGACGAAGACTTTGCTTTGTATTCTGGAAACGACGACCAAGTCTTACCAATGCTTTCAGTAGGTGGGAGTGGTGTGATTTCGACGATCGGTAACATCGCGCCAAAACAAACTTCTCAAATGATTCATCATTATTTTGCCGGCGAGCTTGAGGCAGCCAAAGAAATTCAGTTGGCCCAAATCCCCTTAATTCAGGTGATTTTCTCCGAAGTAAATCCAGTACCAGTCAAAAAAGCAGTCGGTTTATTAAAAGGAATTGAAACAAACTACCGCTTGCCACTAGGACAACCGGAAGATGAGACCTTGGCGAATCTTCAAAAAGAAATGACCGCATACGGCTTATTATAGGAGGAAACGACATGAAAAAAGTTTTGCTGATTGGTTGTAACGGCCAAATGGGACGTGTTGTCCAAGCAGCGATCCAGCAACACCCACAATTAGAATTAGTTGCAGGAATTGACCGACACCCCGGAGAAACTACCACTTTTCCAATCTATCAAGAGCTGACTGACGTTCAAGAAAACATCGATTTAGTGATTGATTTTTCACACCATTCCATGACCAATCAAGTGGTCGATTATTGTGTATCGCAACAATTACCGGTAGTCATTGCGACAACCGGATTGTCAGTAGAAATAATTGCTAGAATCAAAGAAGCCGGGACAGAGATTCCTATTTTCTACTCTGCCAATATGTCTTTAGGGGTAAATGCCCTGATCAAAGCGTTACAAAGTATCGCACCGATTTTAGAAGAAGACTTTCAAATCGAAATAATCGAAAAGCATCATCGCAATAAAAAAGATGCTCCAAGTGGAACGGCCTTATTATTAGCCGATTCAATCAATGACGTTTTAGCCCACAAAAAAGACTATATTCACGGTCGCACAGGTAATGAAAATGAAAATGCGATGAGTGAAATTGGGATTCACGCCGTTCGTGGCGGTTCGATCCCTGGTGAACATACGGTAATTTTCGCAGGGGAAGACGAATTGATTGAACTCAAACATACCGCATTATCGCGAACGATTTTTGCTAACGGTGCATTAAAAGCAGGTTTATTTTTAGTTGGCCAACCTGCAGGCTTTTATTCAATGAATGAGTTATTAAGCGAAACACTTGTTTGATCACAAAAGCGTCAGACTAGCGCTTCATTCGAAATAGCCATCATCCGTTCATTTGGATGATGATCAAAAAGGGTACGCGGATCAAAATCCTCGTACCCTTTTTAGTTCCTTCATTTCGCTAGGGGTGTGTTGTAACGAATCGTCTGGCCCGTTTTGGCAGAGGCGTACGCACACTCAATCAGACGGGTGACTCGTTTAGCTACCGTGAAATCGTAATCGGCGATCGTCCGTTCGAGCGAATGATCGACCAGGTCAATAAAACGTTCAATCGGATAAGGATTCTCTTCACGTACTTCTTCTAGTGGAAGCAAGCATTTTTTCTCATATCCTGTTCTTTGATTACTTTGTAAAAAGACAAATTGCTCTTCATATTCGTTACCAATGACTTGGATGATGCCTTGCGTCCCCACTAGTTCCAAATAATTGTCTAATGACGTACCGATCATTGACACGTGCATCGTTGCAATCACACCTGATTCAAATTCAATGACCGTACTCGAGTGTTCATCGATTCCACTATGATACAATTCATTCATTACACACGTTATATTTTTAGGTTCCCCAGCAAAATATGGCAACAGTGTCAAGCCATGGCACCCCAAATCAAGTGTAACGCCCCCGCCTGTTTGTTCCGTATCAAACCAATATTTTGGTAAATGCTGATGGACAACTGCTCCATGTGACCGCCGAAAATAAATCGAAGTCACATCCCCGATAACTCCTTCTTTCAAAAGACTCCCAATGTTTTGATAAACGGGATGTGCCAACGCTTCTAGCGAAAGCACAAACTTTACACCATTTTTTTCCACCGCCTCTTGAATCTCTATACAATCAGCCATTGTCAACGCTAGCGGTTTTTCACTAAAGATATGTTTACGGGATTGCGCGGCAAGAAGAATCAGTTCTTTGTGCATCGAGGTGGGCGCTTCAATGACCACTGCTTCGACGCAAGGATCTTGCAAAATTTTTTGGTAATCAGCTTCATAACGTCCCCCATACTGTTGGGCGAACTGTTCTCCGCGTTCTTTTTCAATATCCCAAACATACAAACATTCAGCATCTTTTGCTATAGCTTTTTGCATAAATTTATGCGTGTGAACATGCCATGCGCTAACCAAGGCGAATTTCATCTAAACTTCCTCTTTTCTACTTCATTAATACAACAGTTATGTCCTTCTGTTTTTCTTATTATATAATAAAAAAGCGACTAAGGAAACTTCACGAAAAATGACGGTCACTTCCTTATCTTGCGATTCATGAAATGATAGTTTTTACTTAAATTCTCTTAATTCATTAGACATTTTCACCTTTTGTGTGTAGAATAAATACTGTAAAGAGTGTTCAATTCTCTTTGCACGACTCATTTTAACGAATGTTTGTGAATGAGTGAGGTAAAAAAACAAAAGAACTGTGGGGGATTTATTATGAAATCATTGAAATTTGCAACACTTGCAACAACTGTATTATTAAGTGGCGGACTATTAGCAGCATGTAGTTCAGATAATGCTACTGAATCAAGCACTTCAACACCTGAGTCATCTGTTGCAAGCACGACAGAAGATGTTGTGACTTCCGCATCAATTAGTGACAGTCCTGAAGTGATCGCCAATGCTTTATCAGCAGACGGTACTTGGATTGCGGCAGCAACTGCTGATTTAACGTTTGATCAAGATTTAGTCGTTGATGGCGAATTCCACGATAAAGATGATGCTTCAGCAGCCATTTATCGTAAATTAGCATTACACACTCAAGATGACAAATTTAACATTTTAGAAAACTTCACATTAACTGCTCCAAAAGTAATCGTAAACTCTGAAAACTTCACTGTCTTCTACGGAACAATCAAAGGCGATATCGAAGTGAACGCAAACGGTTTTTCTTTAATCGGTACAAAAGTTGATGGAAACATCACTTTCACTAAAGAAGAATACAAAGAGTCTGCTGATTTAGATAAAGATGGCAAAGGTGCGACCGTAACGGGCGAAATCACTGTTGCTGAATAATCATTCCAATTAAAAAGAGATGCTAAAAAGCATCTCTTTTTTTGTTTTAAGCAAACCAATTTTCGTTAAAGACCATTCGACCATCCTCTTGAATCGTCACTTCAACGCCATACGGCAAAATCATCCGTGGGTACGCATGACCAAAATTTAGATTGTATAAAATGGGGAACGTCGCATCGTCAATGACCTCGATTAAAATGTCTTGATACGCTGTCCAATACACTTCATTTTGCGGTTTTCCGACAATTAATCCAGCAGCTTTTTCAAAAACGTGGTGTGCTTTTAACGCGAAGAGCATCTCCTTAAATAGTGCTGGTGTGGGTCTTTCTTCTGACGTTTCTAAAAATACAATTTTCCCAGCCCATTCATCTTTTGTTGGGAATAACTGGTAACGCTCATTGATGGTTTGTTCATCCGAATAGCGCTTCCCCGCTACTAAATCATACAGACTTTCCAAACAGCCACCAAGTAGGACTCCCGTGATGGATGGTTGGCCTTGTAACCAGATTGGTCCATTCGTTTCTTGATGAGCGATTCGTTCTTCTCCGATAGCTGCGGCTGAAAAATCGTGTCGTTCTTCATACCAAATAGAACTACCACGTGTGTCTTCGGTGGTTCCTTGGCCTAAATAACGTAAAAATTGCTCTTTCGTATACGGTAACATCTGAGGCCCGATATCAGCGAGATCGGTTAAAAACGATGGCCCGTAAAAAGTCGTCAGTCCGAGACGATAAAACATCAAATGATTCACCGTTGTATCGGAGTAACCGGTAAAAAGTTTTGGCTGTTGTTTAACACTTAATATAAAATCCGGATCGTCTAATAAGTAAGGAATTGTTCGATACGTATCATCGCCCCCAATCGCACAAATGATGCCTTTCATTTCTGGATTAGAAAACGCCTCTTTCAAATCGGCTGCTCTTTTTTCTGGATGATTGGCTACATAGTCCATCCCTTTTAGTGCATGTGGCATAAAAATCGGAATCAGCCCCATTTCTTCTAAGCGCTTCGTCCCAATTTCGAGATTGTGTGCACAAAACGATTCGCCTAAAGTACCACTCGATAAACTCACGATTGCTACTTTATCGCCTTTTTTTAACGGCTGTGCCTTTAACATCGTGTCATCCCTCCTTTTGAATATGTTGTTCATTATACCTTATTTGATGATCACTTGATGATCAAAATACAACAAAAAAGGAGTATTCGCTAGGAGTACTCCTTTTTAACTTAAAATTAACTGTTTATTGATAGAGCGGACCGAAATGTTCACATGCTTTGAAATCGGCTCCTTCTAAATCTTTCGTCCCAAAGCCACTAAAAGCATGCGGACGGAAAATTCGTTCACGAGGCACGTTATGTAACGCCACTGGAATTCGTAACATACTTGCGAGCGTAATGAGATCATTCCCGACATGACCATGAACGGTTGCACAGTGATTGGATCCCCAAGCATTCATCACGTCATAAACCGTTTCAAAACCGGCTTCGCCTAAGTTTGGTGCAAACCAAGTTGTTGGCCACGTTTTATCGGTTCTTTCATCTAAAATAGTATGCACGTCATCTTCTAGAACAACGGTATGACCTTCCGCAATTTGTAAGGTCGGGCCGACGCCTTCTACCATATTTAAGCGAATAACCGTCACGGGCATTTCAGCGGCTGTCTTAAAGTGCGAAGAATACCCGCCACCACGGAAGTACTCGTAGTTAGCACGACACCAGTCCGTTGCTGCTAAACATGCCTCCACATCTTCATCCGTCATGTTCCAAAACTCTTTCATTGTGCCATTACCATGTTCATCTTTGGCTGCGGCACTCCCATCTAAAGCGGAAGCGCCTGAGTTAATCAGGTGTAAAATCCCATTTTCTGCTTTACCAGTTAATGTTTTACCCGTCACATTTTCAACCGCTTCTGGACTCCAATACGTCCGAACATCCGAGAAAATCGGTGCTTTATTGGTTACAAGGGTCCCAAATAACATGGCAACCGCATTTAGAGTATCATTTTCCGTTGCAAAAGCCGTGACGGGTCGTGGTCCATTCCAGTCAAAGGTTGAAGCCATGATTGCTTCTGTAAAGTCCCCATTTGGCAACCAGTCTGTCCATTGACGTTGACCTTGGAAACCGCCCGCAATGGCATGACGTCCCCGAGCTTCTTCTTTCCAACCAATTTCAGCTAATTGTTCATTACCAAATAAAATATCACGGATAATCACTGCTTGTTTAGCGATAAAATCCCAATCTTGATCAGCTGGGACGACTTTGGATTTCGTAATCACTTCAGGGTATTCTTTGCCAACGTTAATATCAATCCCTTCTTGACATTTTTCTTGAATCCACGTATAAGCTTTCTTGTACTCAGCTTCATCATAAATTCCTAACGTCATCCGACGCAAGATTTCTGTCATGTCAACATATTCCACGGGCATCCCTAAATACTTACCAAAGAAAGAATCGTCGACTTGTGATCCTGCAATCCCCATACAAGAAGAACCAATATTTACATACGATTTTCCTTTCATTTGTCCGACTGCAAATGCCCCACGCGCAAATGATAAAATCTTTTCCGCCACATCTGTTGGAATGGAGTGATCCTCTAAATCCTGTACATCGTGTCCATAGATTTTAAAAGCTGGAAGTCCTTTTTGGGCATAACCGGCCATCGCTGCTGCTAAATAAACGGCACCTGGACGCTGCGTGCCATTAAATCCCCATATCGCTTTAATGGTATCTGAGGCTAAATCCATTGTTTCGGTTCCATAACACCAACTTGGCGTCACCGATAACGTTGCGACAATATTTTCACGACTAAATTGTTCCGCCACGATTCCAGCATCTCCCCGGCCGCCAATCGTTCGCTCGGCAACCACACATTGCACAGGTGTGCCATCAGCATAACGCAAGGAACGTTCAATCAGTTCTTTGGCCGCGTGCGCCATCGCCATTGTTTTTTCTTCTAAAGACTCACGAACGCCACCTTGACGGCCATCGATCGTTGGTCTAATTCCAATTTTTGGATAATTTTTCATTCGTCATTACTCCTTTATTTTTTCATATTCATTATTTTTTGATAACGCGAAAACTGACGATCCCACTCGCGATTATTTAGCGTAGGATAGTAGTATTTGACTTCAGCAACCTCTTTGACCCATTCACGTACAGCAGTCAAATCCTCAAAGACACCTTGTGCCATTAATTGAACGGCGACGTTGCCAATTGCTGTCGCTTCAACTGGTCCTGCGCAAACACGCATGTTGGAGGCATCTGCTACCATTTGGCAAAGGATTGCCGCTTGCGAACCGCCACCGACAATATTTACGGTGTCAAACTCGGCACCAACAGCATCGGTAATTTCTAAGAAAGTATATTTATATTTCATGGCGAGACTTTCATACACACAACGAGCAATCTCCCCGTCTGTTTCAGGAATTGATTGTTGTGTTTCTTTTGCATACTCTTGAATGCGACGAATCATATTCCCAGGTGCTACAAAAACCGCATCATCCGTGTCAATCAGACATTGGAACGGCTTTGCTTGATTGGCCTGATCCGTCATTTCTGCAAAAGAATACGTTCGTCCTAATGATTCAAAATTCCGTTTCACTTCTTGAATAATCCAAAGACCCGTACAATTTTTCAGAAAACGAGTCGATCCGTTGATTCCGCTTTCATTCGTTAAATTGTAATGAAACGCTTTGTTGTTGATAATCGGCGCTGGCAGTTCTGTTCCGACTAATGACCAAGTCCCACAAGAAACAAACAAAAATCGTTGATTACTTGGCACACTAACGACGGCACTGGCTGTATCATGTTCACAGATATTGAAGACTTCGATTTTAGGTAACCCAAGTGCTGGTTTGATATAGCCTAAAGAATTTCCTGCTTCAACGAGCGTTGGGAAGAGTTTCTTTGGCAAATCAAACGTCTGTAATAACGTTTCATCCCACTCCTTTGAATGAGGATTAACTAACTGAGCCGTTGAAGCAATACTTCTTTCTGCTACTTTTTTACCGGTTAATAAATAATTTAATAAATCGGGCATCATTAATAACTGATCTGCTTTTTTGAAAAGTTCCGGATCTTGCCATTTTATCGCTAAGAGTTGAAATAAGGTATTGATCTCCATCAATTGATTTCCTGTTTGTTGATAAATTTCTTCTAAAGGCAAGATTGGATTCACCTTGGCCAAAATGTCTTTTGTTCGTGGATCGCGATAGTTCCTTGGTTTTTTTAGCAATTGACCCTCTTTATCTAATAAACCAAAGTCAACACCCCAAGTATCGATGCCTAGACTGTCGATTGGATAGTTATTTGTTGCGACTTCAATGCCTTTGATGACTTGTTGGAACAAATAATCAATGTCCCAATACAAGCCTCCCTCTTCTTCCACAGGATAGTTAGGGAAACGATGAACTTCTTCTAGTTCAAGTTTCCCGTGGTAATATTTCCCAACAATCGCTCGACCAGAAGAAGCGCCAAAATCAAAGGCTAATACATTTTTTTGCATCACTTTTCCCGTCCTTTGTTTGCTTAGCTATATTTTTTGTACCCTGGATGTTTGCCGGTAACCCCATAATTTTTACGCATTTCAAATAACGTTTCTAATTTTTCACGCGGAATTTCTTCTTCTTGTTTTCCACCTAGTAACATGCGAGCATAGAAAGTCGTTTTAGCGACGAGCTCCAATGATTCCATCCGATAAAAAGCCGTAATAATATCTGAACCCACCGCGAGAGCACCATGATATTCTAATAATAACACGTCATGTTCTGCTAGATAAGGCGCAATTGCTTCTGGTACTTCATTCGTTGAGGGAACGCCAAAGGGAGTAATCGGGACGGAACCAATCACAATGGCATTTTCAATTAGTGAATAGCTATCAAGCGGCACATGCGCTAACGCAAAACCAGTTGCTACCGGTGGGTGTGCATGAACGACAGCCCCAACATCAGGTCTTTCTTGATAGACCCGTAGATGCATTTTAATTTCACTTGACGGACGGTAATCCCCTTGGGCCTCAATAATATTGGCGTTTTGATCAATTTTAATTAACTTATCAGGAGTAATAAAACTTTTACTAACTCCTGTTGGTGTACATAAGAATGTATTTTCATCTAATTTTACTGAAACATTCCCATCATTCGCGGCTACCCACCCTAATTGCCACATTTTATTACAAACATCGCAGATTTGTTCTCTAATTAACTGTTCATTCATTGATTGATTCCTCCAGTATTCTGATTCTATCTGTGTTTATTATACTTATTTTCTAGCGTAAAAGACTGCTTGAACAAAAGAATAGAAAACGCTCTCTTTTTAGCTTCTTTTTCGTTCATAATTGTTCATTTCCGTTCAGTTTGTGCTACAATTATCACTGGAGGGATGCTCATGGATATTCGCGAAAAAGAGATTTTAGAAATTTTAGCTAAGAAAAAAATGGTTCGTAGCGCTGAATTATGTGAGCTGCTGCATTGCAGTACTTCTTCGATTCGACGCGCCTTAATTTCATTAGAAAATCAAAAAGTCGTGACGCGCGTTCGCGGCGGTGTGATGCTTACGCAAGCATCAAATATTGAGTTTTCTCATACCTATCGTGAGAATAAAAACCTCTCAAAGAAAAAAATCATCATTGATTTAGCCAAAGATTTTATTGGACCCGGGATGTGTCTATTTCTTGATTCTAGCAGTACTGTCCAACAAATCATTGATGCCATTATGACCATTCCGAATTTAGTCGTCATCACGAATAGTCTTAAGACTGCGACTATCCTTAGTGAATCGAATAATGAATCGTTAAAAATCTTTATTACCGGTGGCGAAATTAAAATGAATTCAAATGCGATTTTCCCTTCTGGTCAAGATCCCGTCTTTGAATCTTTTCGCTTTGATTTAGCTTTTTTCTCTTGTCGTGGCATTGATCAAGATGGCATTTATGAGACAAGCTTTAGCCAAGCGAATCTCAAAAAAGAAATGATGCAACGCGCCAAACAAAAAATTTTACTCGTCGATGATTCAAAATTTGATTCTACTCATTTCTTTAAAATTGGCAACTTTGAGGACTACGATGCCGTTGTAACCAATCAAATGCCTCATTCAAATTACTTGAACTTATTCGAAACAAAAGATGTCGAACTGTTATACCCTGAATAACTAAAAAAGTCTGAACACTCCCTAGTCGGAGTTTGTTCAGACTTTTATTAATTACGGATCAAAGTATTTTTAAACGTATATTTATCTGCTCGATAATAAGAACGGTCATAAAGAATCGGTGCGGCATCCTTCGTATAGGTCAATGAATCCACTTGTAATAAAGGACTTCCTAAAGGAACGGCTAACCATTTTTCTAACTCTTTTGTCACCAATATCGCTTCAATTTCTTGATGCGAATAGGCAATTTCAATTTTTTCTTCGAGTAATTGAAACAAAGAACCTTCAAAATCTTTCGCAGTCAACCCTTCGACAGTCAGTTCTGGTAAATACAGTTTTTCGACCGTCATTGGCTCCTCATCATACATCCGACGACGAATCAACTCTTTGACGGGCTGTCCTTTCGTTAATTTTAAGGCTTCTAAAATAGTTTCAGGGACCGTTTTTAATGTCTTAAACGAAATTACTTCTGTCCGACTCGTTTTCCCATATTCCTTGGCGGCTTCCGTAAATCCTTGGAGACCTGATCGGCCACTTTGAATTTTCTGCGGCGACATCACATAACTGCCTTTGCCTTTTAGTTTAAATAAAATA
Source organism: Enterococcus sp. DIV1314a (assembly GCF_051713805.1). NCBI lineage: Bacteria > Bacillati > Bacillota > Bacilli > Lactobacillales > Enterococcaceae > Enterococcus > Enterococcus sp. DIV1314a. The sequence goes on from NZ_JBIOQP010000001.1 coordinate 236,875, forward strand.
TTTTTTTGAACGAGTTCATCGATGGCTTTACGGATTGTCAAGCGACTCACTTCAAACTCTTTGGCTAAATCATACTCCGAAGGTAATTTTTGCGAACTCACATAAATCCCTTCGTTAATCCGTTCTTGAATGTTTTGGGCCACAGCCTCAAATTTTACTTTTGTGGAATGTCTTTCACTCATACCTTCACCTCACTTGTTAGTATAGCATGGAAAAAACAGACTGGAACCATTATTTTGATCCAGTCTGTTTTTTCATTATTTTCCTTCAGCCGTTAATGCCGCGCCAATTAAATTGGCATCATTTCCAAATTTTGCGATACGAATCTTTGGCATAATGGGGCAGCGTTGACCGTAATTCATGATTTCTGCTAGTTTCCGATAAAGATGATCGAGTAAATCAGCTTTTTTGGTAATACCGCCACCTAAAACAATGTATTCTGGATCAATCGTATACTGCATATTGTAAATGCCTAAAGCTAAGTAGTGATACAGTTCCTCTGTTGCCGTCACCGCATCGACTTCGCCTGCTTCTGCTAAAGCAAAGACCTCTTCGCCTGTATACTCTTTCCCTTTTAACTTTGAATACTTGCGTGCCATGTGCACAGCAGAACCAAGTTCACTTAACTCTCGGCGGCCATCGACTAACATCATACCAAATTCCCCACCATAAGCATGTTCTCCTGGTTGGATTTGACCATTTGAGATAATCGTTCCCCCAACACCAGTACCAATCACCATAAAGAGGGCATTCTTAACATCCCCAGCAATACCTAAATGGACTTCCGCCTTACAAGCACTGTTGGCATCATTTTCAAAATAAATGGGTCGTTGATACGTTTCTTTAAAATACGCAATAAAATCAAAATCATGAATATAACGTAAGGAGCTGACGCCATCCACCCGACCTGTTTCCTGATTGGCAATCCCTGGCACACTAAAGGCAATCGCGGTAATGTCATACTTTTTTAAGTAATACATAATCATTTCATCAAGGTTTTCTTGCATCTTCACTAAATTTTCTGGTGAATAAAACTGTTTACGATCGGCTAATTCTCCGGTATAAATCGCACTTTTCACACTTGAACCACCAATATCAATCGTTAATATGGCCATCTATTTCCCACCTTAAAAGACAATTTTATAAACTACATGAGGGACTAATACCTCTTGATGAATCGTAACATACCCTTCACTCACTTCAAATACTAATTCTTTTTGATTCAAGACATCCACCACTTTTGTTACTTTTTTATTGCCTACAAAACATTTCATTGAAATATCGAGTAATGGATAATGATTTTCAATGGTATAAATCTCTTCTGACTTTTTCTCTGTTAAATAATGTAATCCATGTAGCACAATCACGTCTTGGTCTTTTGATGTATTCGCTGTAATCTGTAACGAGGATGGTCCATTATGAATCAGTTGCTTGTGTGTGACACATTCTGCTAAGACATCACTGAAAATTTCTTTTATAAATTGTGGTGCATTTTTACGGTATAAGGTAAAGATTGGATGGGCAAAGTAATACACGTTCCCAAATTTCGTTAATTCTGGTGCGCCAATTTCACGTTTTGACGGCGCATGTTGATGCGAAATAAACGTTTCTCCTTCCCGGTTAAAGTAAGGTTTTATCCGATCCACCAGTTTTTCGGCGCCGTTCAGGGTAATTTCCGTCCCACGGATATACGAAACAAATTCTTCTTTAGGTAAGTCTTTTCCGTATTGCTCATTTGGTAAAATAAAGTCGCGTTCATACGTCCCTTCACCTAAATAATCAATGCCATAGAACGCTTGTTTCGTCGTTGTTGGATTAATGAGAGATTCAAAAGTGCCAATCACTTTACCGCCTTGCTTTGTAAAGGTCGTTAATTTGTCTGCGATTGTTTCGCTAAACGGAATCACATCAGGTAAAATAATCGCTTGATATTTTTCAAAATTCATCGCAGAATCAATAATGTCAAATTGATAATTCAGTTCTTGGAGCATTCTTGTTATCCCAATAATTGCTGGACTTGTTCTTGGAGCATCTGAACCTGGAATCCAAAATTCTTCAGGTGTTAAAACGGCAATTTCAGTCATTGGAATAAAGGCATATTGACAATCTTCTTCCATCTTCTCTACCGTTTCAAAAACGTGTCCAATTAAGTCATAAGCACCTTTTGATAATGCCCCATCAGGATGTAATTGATCCCCAATTGAACAACCTTGTGCCCCTTGAGCAAACATATTAAAGACTTCAAACTCCATCGCTGCTTTATTTTTTAATGAATGGAAATCCCCCCAATACGTATGGAATTTTCCCGTCATCCCCAGAAATTCTTTCCCTAAGTTACGGGCATAGCGGGCCGTAATTGGGAAATGATCATAGCCCCAACCACCACTTGGTAAACTTTCTAGCTCTAAGTGCGAATAAAATGGTAAACTATTTTTATCATTTGGACCAATATGCGACCCATTATAAAAAACGTTTATTTTGGAGGAAATCGACCAAATCATTTCAGAAATCTCTTCTTTAAAATCATGGAGCATGATTTTTGAATACTTCAAACGTTCATTTTTAATCGTATGATCAATCGCTAATTTTTCCATCTCGACTTGACAATAATGACAGTCACAATCAACAGCAAATAAGATATCCATAAAAATCCCATCGACTTTTTCTTTGCCAACGACCTCAATGATATCCAGTAGATGTTCTCTGAAAAACGCACGGTATGGACTATTCAAGCAAATCGTGTTATAAAAATGCGGCGCCGGTACGCCTTGTGTATCGATGAATTCCCCTTGATCATCCACCGCTAACCATTCTGGATGATTCTTCATAATGTAGTGATCCCACTGAACGGTTGTATAAATTGGTACAGCAATCCCTGCTTCATGACAAGCATCAATTTGATCAATTAATAACTGGTGATTTTCGAGTCCTGGATGAATCAACTCCGGATGCGTTTTACTTGGATAATACAACATCCCATGGTGACATCGCGCAAAACAGGTAATCGAATCGACGTGAGCCGCTTTTAATGTTTCGACAAAAGCGGTTTTATTAAACTGTTCACCGATATGTGGAATGAACTCACTTGTATGGAAATCTAAATGGACTTGTCTTGAACGCATGTATTATTCTCCTCTTTTTTTACCTTTTTATTTTTTATTTAATCGGTGCCGTAATTCTTGCTTGATATGCATCTAACCATTCTTGGCTTGCGACTTCAATCTGTGGATTGCCGCCATCTTCGGCAGGATAGGCCAAGTAAATCGTGGGTGCTAATTGGTCGGTTGCCACCGCAAATGAAAATTCGACATTCGTCGCAACGCCCCACTCTCCTTGATTGTTCATTGCAACGAGTGAGAAGGCGCCACATTTTCCTTTACGACGTTCTAAGCGTTTCGCAAAATCCATTGTCGCTTGTTGGACCGCTGCTTGAGGATGCATCCCTGTTCCCATCAAACGCACGGTTTCATAACTTAGACAACCTTTCATCAAGTCTTCCCCTAGTCCAGTTGCTGTTGCCCCACCAATCTCACTATCGACATAAAATCCTGATCCAGACAACGGAGAATCGCCGACACGTCCTTCTTTTTTCATAAATAACCCACTACTTGAAGTGCCACAAGACATGCTTCCTGTTTGGTCTAAAGCCACCATCCCCACGGTATCATGTCCATCATACGGACTTAAATTTGAATGGCGTATCTCTTCTAGACGATTTTGCCACGTTTTTTTTGCTCGTTCCGTTAGCATATTTTGCAGCTCAAAGCCTTCTTTAATAGCATATTTAGCCACACCGTCACCAACTAAGAACGAGTTAAAACGCTCATGACTTAATTTTTCAGCTACAACAATCGGATTTTTTACACTACGGCTACCTGCAACCGCACCAATATCAAAGTTGTCACCATTCATAAAGGCCGCATCGAGTTCGACCATCCCGACTTCATTGGGTAACCCTCCATAACCAACCGATTTATAAAAGGGATAATCTTCTACCATTTTAATCGCATCCACAATCGCTTTTTGCGACGATCCACCTTCGGCTAATGCTTGCGTTGCGGCTGCGATACCATCACAAGCCATTCTCCATGTTGCAATCATTCCATAACTCATCTATTACTCCTCCTAATTGTTTGTTTTATTCGCAAAGATTTAACATGGCATGCATATAAATTTCCATATTCAGTAACAAATCACTTTCATCCATGTATTCATCGACATTATGCGCAATGCCTTTTTGACCTGGGAAAGATGGTCCAAATGCCACGGTATTCGGTAAGAAACGGGCATACGTCGCACCCGTTGTCGTAACGGGTGTACTCTCGAGACCCGTTACGTCATCATACGCTTTGGTTAATTGCGCGATTTCTGGACGGTTTTTATCGATTAATAAACTCGGTAAACTTCGGACTAATGTTACTGTTGTTTGCTCATTGGCCTCTTGCTCTAAACCAGCCATCACTTGCTCTTGCGTAAAGGACACTGGGTAACGTACAGACAAACCAAGTTTAAATCCAGGCTTGGTCTTTTCTAACAAGTAAGGGGTGACATTTAAGTAGCCACTCATTTCATCTTGCCAAGCCATATTGAGACCTTGTCCTAAATGTTTTTCGTGTAGACAATCATAAAGCCATGTGAAATAATGTTTTAATTCTTCGTTTGTTGTTGTTTCTTTAATTTTTTCAGCGAGTAACGTAATCCCATTGCTCCCTAAATCCGGGGCATTCGATGGTGCTCGCTTCCCTTGAACGGCGAGCACTTGTCCTTCAACCACACAACTTAAAACATCTGGCACAAAACTTCGACCTTGTTCCCCGTCAATTTCAGAAATCAACGCCAGGCTTTGCGCTGAAAGGGTTGTCTCAAATACCACATTCAGAATGCCTCGTTCGCCGTAAACGACGGGGTATTTACAATCTGGCGTAAAGGCAAAAACGGGTGCTTTCTCTTGATTTAAATAGCGAGGAATATCAGACGAACCACTCTCTTCATCACTCCCAAAAAGAATACGGATGGTTTTGTCGAATCGATAACCTTGATCGATCAGTAATTTTAATCCATATAAACATGAAAAAATCGGTCCTTTATTATCTAAAATACCCCGACCATAAAGCTTACCGTTGGCTTTAGTTAGTTCAAATGGCGGATATGTCCACTTGCCGCCTGCTTCGACGACGTCTAAATGACCCACAATCCCAACATACTCATCGCCCTCGCCCACTTGGATATAAGCAACCGCATCATCAACTAGATGCGCTTTAAAGCCATAAGATTCCGCAATCTCCATGATTTTCTCTAGCACTCTTTTATTTTCGATGCCATACGGCGCACCGACTTGCGCTTGTCCTTTGACGCTAGGAATCGCAATCAATTGCGCTAAATCTTGGTAAAATAATTCTTTATTAGCCTGAATTAGTTTTTTAAAATGAGCTTGTTTCATTCCGTCACTCCTTCTCTGTTCTTTTACCATTCATAAAATTTTGTATTCGTCACAACTCCTGGCGAGATACTCATAAACGCATGCTCATCAACATTCTTCACCAGTTGATTTAAGTAATTCACTTCTTTTTGGCTCGCAACGATAAATAAAATTTTCTTTTCTTCTTTTAAGAAGCCACCTTCTACATTGTTGACAATCGTAATGCCTCGCTTTAGTAAATGTTGAAGCATCGGAATCAATTCTTCAGAGTGCTCTGTCACTAACATAATTTGCACTTTTTTTTGCTTTGTATTCACAAAATCGACGGTTTTCCCACTAATAAAAACCGCTAATGCACTATAAAAGGCATATTGCCACCCATATAAAAATCCAGCGATAAATTGAATACAACAGTTAAAAATAATAAAGATACTACCAATGGAGCGACCACTCTTTTTTCTCACCAAGATTCCGATAATATCTAAACCACCTGTTGAAAAATCACTATTTAACGTGATCCCCACAGACGCTCCATGTAAAACGCCACCGACAATCGATGCTAAAATCGGATCGGTGACAATTATCTTCACTGGAACTATACTCATAAAAAAATAAGTGAGTAAAACGGCTAAGATCGTATACTTCGTAAACGATCGATTAATGACAAACCAAGAAATTATCAGCAAGGGAAGATTCATTAATAAAACAAGGAAAGGAATCGAAAAAGAAATTCCTAAAAAACTCTCTACTACTGACACAATGAGTTGCGAAAAACCGGTAATCCCACTTGCATAAATTCTTCCAGGCAGCCAAAAAAAGTTAAAGGCAATTGAAACTGTTAACGCATACAAACAAGCAATGATAATTTTTGAATGCTTCTTTACTTGATCTTTTAACACAACCGTAATCTCCTTCAAAAAAAGAAATAGTATATACTACGTAGTATATACTAAAAAATAAAAATGACAATCACTTTTAGGACAGATCAAAAAACTTGTCACCTAAAAAAGCATGACAAGTTTTTTGACTTATAATAAGGGGGCGAAAAAGGCACTCAAACGTTCTTTAATTCTTTGGCTGATAGAACGTGTTGCTCGTTGTTTTTGAGTGACTTGTTCTGATTTTAAGAGATCCTCTTTAAATTGGTTGATAATTTCAACTACTGTCTTCGACGGTCCATAAATAAAAGCCGAGATTTCATGGTTTAAATAAAAACTACGAACATCAAAATTCGTTGACCCAATCGTTGCAATCGTATCGTCAATAATCATATATTTTCCATGTAAGAAAGCCTCTTTTTTTACTGAATCGGCTGATACGTAAAGCCTAGTCCATGAACTTCCGACACTTCATAAGTAATCATAAAACAAGTTGGATCAACGGCTTCGATAACTTCACGTACCTTAGGATATTCTTGATTACTTACCACAGTCATGATCATATCGCGTTCAATGCTATCTTTACCTCCCCTTACATCAAATAATGTCATACCGCGATTAACCTCATCTAACAGTTTCACCCGAATCGCTTCTGAATGATTGATACTTAAAATCATAATGGCTTTGCGCCGCTTTAGTCCGGTTTCGATATACGTCATCACAATAGACGTTAAACCGATGGACAAAATAGCAAATAAAAATTCTTCTATTCCAAAAACATACAAACTCATAAAAACAATGACCATGTCCGTAAAAAAGAGTCCGACTGATGTATTTATATTAAAATACTTTTGAAAAATCAGCGGCGGGATGGTTGTGCCGCCACTTGAAGCTTGAATACTATATAAAATAGGCACTCCTGACGCAAAAATCACACTTCCCATAATGACTGATAGTAACCGATCTTCTGTTAACATGATTTGGGGAACCACTCTTAACGACAAAGGAAATAAGATGTTGCAAATTAATGTCTTATAAAACACTCTCTTCCCTAGGAAAATAGCCGCTAAGATTAACATCACAACATTTAACCCCAAGACTACCCACGCTCGATTAATTCCAAATAAAGACTCTGCTAAAACCCCAATCCCGCTGACACCTCCAGCAGCAATATGGTGAGGTCCTAAAAACATATTAACCGATACGGCTAAGATTAAGATGGCTAACACGAGTAATACACTATTTTTGACTTGCTTATTCATTTCGTTCACGAATCTTTTCGGGTGCATTTTTAACTAACTCAATGACTAAATTCACTGCTTTTTCCATTTCGTCAATGACAACAAATTCATCTGTCGTATGAATCTTATCGTAACCAATTGAAAAATTCACACATGGTTTTCCACCAAGATTAAAAATATTGGCATCACTCCCACCACCACTTGTTTCACGAATCAATGGATAACCAAGATTTTCAACCGATTGGATAAATAAAGCCATGACCGGTTCGTCATCGCCAATATTCCCAATGCCGTCAACTTCTCCTTCAAAAACTGATGGAGTGCCCCTTCATCTTTTGAAACTGAATCAATCCCCACTAGATTTATAAACGTTTTCAAAACTCTTTATCTCGACATGATAACCCCTCCATTTCTTCCTACTTATAGCATTCTGATTGTATCTTAATATTCAAAAGTTTGAGAGTTTTATTAGATAGAATCAATCACTATTTTACGCACGATGATCGCTGAAGAACGTAGATAGGCTCATGAAAGTCAATCAATGCTTACATGAATTCCTCGAATCAGATATTTCTTGCTCTTTGTGGTATAGTAATAAAATAAAGAGAGATATTCAAAAATTAGATGAGACAAGGAGGAACACGAATGAATTATCAAGTAAACATTCAACCAATTCCAGATACTCGAGTCATTTCTATTCGTTATACGGGACAATACAAAGAAATTGGCGACTATTTTGATTTACTCTTTGATTTAGCAAAAGAACGCGTCGATGGTGCACCATTTGCCCTTTACTACGACGAATCCTATAACAGTGAAGAAGCCGATATTGAGGTTTGTTTGCCTGTTAGCGAAGAAATTGGCGTAGTTGAACCATTCCATAATAAAATCATTGCGGGTAATGACTTTGCAACGACGATTCATAAGGGTAGCTATAAGCAACTAAACGCCGGTTATCAAGCAATTGAAGCCTATTTAAATGAACGAGAACTTCCTATTGGAATCCCTTCTCGTGAAATTTATCTCATTGGTTTCCATCCATCTAAAAATCAAATAGTGGAAGAATTTGTCACTCAAATTGCGATCCCACTTCCTCGAGATGAAGACGAATTCTAATACACAAATAATAGTCCTTTTCTGGTGAATAACATCAGGAAAGGACTTTTGTTTAGCGTAGCTTCATGTGTTGTTGTTGATAAAATCGTGTTAATTGTTGTTGATTTTTTATCACAATCACTTTTTCTGGATATGTTTTTTGAATGGCTTGATAGTATTGACGCTTTGCTTTATTTCTGCCTTTATAAAGGACCCACCATAAAAATTCACCGTCAATTTTTTCAGGACAGCCCTCTGCCATATCTGGTCGCGCTGTATTGCGATACTTGACGCGTCGCTCAATAATTCTTTTTAATGAAGCAAAAGGCGAAAAGAGTAACATAATCACGTAATCTGCATCTTCTAAACGTCTTTCCTGATAAAATTTCGAATAATTACCGTCAATAACCCAGGAGTCTTGTTCCATAAACGTCGCAACCATTTGTAAGGCTTCTTGCCGGTTGCGTTCTTGCCAATTTTCAATAAATTGGACGGTATCGAGATGCAGCACTGGAAGTTGATGTTGCTCTCCCAAAAAAGCAGCTAACGTTGATTTACCACTTCCAGAATAACCAAATATCGCAATTTTCATTTGAATCCTCCATCCCCTGATTTCATTTGCCGTAAAAGAATAGCATTTTTTTGACAAAAAGAATAGTGGCTACTCTTTTCTTTTTAGATTGTTAGCGCATTTTTTGAGTTACCTCCAAATCACTCCCTATCCTTCCTATCTAATCCATCACGATACTTTTCTAATACAGATACTCTTTGACTAATTCTCTGACAAGAACTACACTAAAGAAAACATGTTTCGAAGGAGCGAGAAAAAGATGTCAGCGATTGTCATTGAGCATTTTTCAAAGAACTATCACGGGAACACCGTTGTAAGTGACCTTTCGCTACAAGTCGCGGAAGGAGAAATTTTTGGTTTTATTGGGCCAAATGGTGCTGGAAAATCCACCACGATTAAAGCCTTGCTCGATTTTATTAAACCGTCAACGGGCACGTTAGCCATTTTCGGGATGGATACCCAAAAAGAGGCAAAAGCCATTCGCAAAGTGACAACGTACGTTTCTTCGGAAGTGGCTTTTTATCCTCAATTTACCACAATGGAACTCCTTCAGTCGGTTGCTGATTTCCACAAAATAAGCCAACCGACTCGTGAAATCAAGCGCTTAATCGAGCTCTTTGAAATGGACGCTCATAAAAAAGTCGCCGAACTTTCGCTTGGTAATCGAAAGAAAATTGCGTTAGCGTGTAGTTTATTGCCCAAGCCGCGTTTGCTTATGTTAGATGAACCAACGAACGGATTAGATCCACTCATGCAACATCGCTTATTTACAGAGTTAACATTGCGTAATCAACAAGGAATGACGATTTTTTTATCAAGCCATCAACTAGCAGAAATTCAAGAACACGCGCATCGAGCGGCTTTTATTCGTCAAGGCAAATTACTAACGATTCAACCGATTTCAACCGATCATTCCTTAGGTAAAGTCGTTGAAATCAAAACGAAGACCCTTCAAATAGTAGATTTCCCATCTTCTTTCCAGATTCTTGAACATCATGATGACGTATGGAGAGCCCTGTATCAGGGAGAAAAAGATGAACTCCTTCTATTTTTAAGGCAAGAATCGATTCTTGATTTCACGATTCATACACCGACTATCGAAGATCAATTTATGTCACTTTACGAAGGAGGGACAATCGATGATTCTTTCAAAAATTGAATGGCGTAATCAACGAAAAAGTTTGCTCATTTGGACGGCGGTTTTCTCATTGCTAAGTCTGCTTTTTTCCGCCATCTATCCACAAATGTTTACACCAGTACTCAAAGACTCCATGGCTACTCTCATGAGCGAGTTCCCTGAAAGTTTGCTGGCAACGTTTCATATCTCCTTGAGCGGTCCGGCTAATCTTTTACAACCATTAGGCTTTTTTGCTTATTATTTTCAATATCTGTTTTTGGCAGCTTGTGTTTACGCGATTTTACTCGGCATTCAATCCCTTATTCAAGAAGAATCGGCCGGTACTATCGACTTTTTATATGCACAACCGATTTCACGTGAGCAAATCGTCGCAAATAAATGGTTCGTTCAAACCATTATTCTAAGTCTTTTTTGGTTCGTATCCGCTTGTACCTCACTCGGTGGTTTACTACTCTTTAAGGAAAAGACGGATACCGTTGCGGCCATTGTTGAAGGGATTAGCGCGATTTACTGGAATGAATGGTTTGTCTTATGGTTCTTTTTAACTTTGGGAATGTTCCTATCAACACTCATTCACCATGCCAATCAAGGAACTAGCGTTGCCCTTAGCATCGTGTTTGGTTTTTATCTCTTAGGAATTGTGTCGAATTTATATGCGCCACTCGACTTCCTGGCCTCCTTATCACCGATCCATCAAGGCATTCCGGCAACCATTTTAGAACAAGGTTTTCCTCACAAAGGAATCCTTTTCTTGATTAGTTTGCTCTTTATCGCTCTCACTTTTTTCGTTTATCATCGAAAAGATTTTCGTCATTAAATGAGTAATAAACAAAAGAATGTGACAATCAACCATTTGTTCATTTTCTTTTGTTTTTTTCATGAGAAAATCTTCTTATCTTCTCATTTTCTGTTATAATGGTAACGCATACTTTTTACGATAAGGAGTTTTTTTATGAAATGGATTCGAAAATTGAATATTTTACAGTATTCTATTTTTAGTTATATTTTCTTTTTTGCCTTAATCTTTATCCCGATGTCACTTGTCTGGTATACGACATCCCGTCACAGCGTCACCCAGCAGCTCGAACTATCGTCAAAGAATGCCCTCTTACAAGCGAAAGCGAGTTTTGAGAGCGATTTAAGTCAACTAGATTTGATTTCTCAACAATTGCCGTACGATTCTGCGATTTCGTTAGAATACTTAGCGGATCCATACGAAAACATCGATAGTCGTTCCGCATTAGCCAAGTATCGTTTAAATAATTCGATGATTGAAGAAGCCTATCTTTTTTATCCTGAAGATCCTGAAACATTCTATTCGGCAAACGGTAGTACTAAAATCGATGCTCTGATTGAACTGCGCCAACAAAATGTGGATAAAGAAGAACTCTTAACATTATTAAATGCGCCAATTCCATCTTTTTCGATTCTCGAAGAAAAAGTCTATGGTGACAAATCATTCTTTTATGTCGTCCCTATTCAAGATGCATTCGGTAAAAACAGCGCATCGATGATTTATGTCCTTCGTAAATCGAGTATTGATGCTATTTTTTCGCCATTATTAAATGAAGCACACGGTGATTTTTATTTAGTTAATTCGCAAGATAAATTACTCGGTTTTTCCAATAATAATCCCGAACTCGCTACTGCATTAAATAAAAAATTAGCCACAAAAGGCAGTCTTTCTGAATCTTTTCGTTGGGAGAATAAAAACTATCTATTGCATCAATTTACGAATGATCTTCTCGATTTGGAATATGTCTATGTGCTAAATACTGACCTAGCAAGTGCACGTCTGACTCAGATTTATCAAGCGTCGATCTACACGATTATCGGTATTTTGATTATTGGATTATTTTCGAGTATTTTCCTCGGTCGACATTCGTATCGTCCTTATGAAAAAATTGAACGCTTGTTATTAAAACACGAACATGAACAACCGCAAAAACGCGCCCTTTCTTTTGAAGAAGTCCATGGTAAATTATCAACTTTTTTAACCGAAAACTCGCATTTGAAAGAAGAAATCAAACAACAAACACCTTTTATTAAAGAAAGTCTCTTGCATCAACTCTTAACCGGACAACGAACCGACGAATTAAGTTTACAGGAATTATTTTCGCCACTTATTATTCAACAAGCAACCGCACGCTATTTTACGATTGTGATTTCTTTTGAGGCAACGAGTCATTCTCCGGCTCTTTATCGCGATTCTTTTAGTAATCAATTGCTTAAAGAACTCAATCATATTCAGTATGCTCACTTTGAGTGGTGCGGGACGAAATGTTTAGAAGAAGAAGCCGTTACGTTCCTTATCGCTTCCTCTGGCGAGCTTACCCAAGAGGAAATCGTCGAAAGAATTGTCGAAGATATGCGTAATTTCTCCGACGTGACGTTACCGATTGGCATTGGAAAAGAAACAGCAAGTCTCAAAGGAATCAAACATTCCTTTATTGAAGCACTAACTGCTTTAGATTATCGCTTTGAAAATCCACAAGGACAGATTTTTTTCTTTGAATCGATTAGTGCTTCGACACCACAAGACCATCGAAGTTTCCATTTTCCTGAAGATAAGCAATTGAAATTAGTTCAAAGTTTACATTTAGGAAATGAAGGCGTTGCATTAGAAACCTTAGAAGAACTGATTCATTATGGTGTCCAATATTGTGTCACTTTACAAACATTCCGGATGTATAGTTACTATATTATGAATACGTATGCTCACGTTGGCATTGCTGTTATCGGTGACGCCCTTTTAACCGAATTAGAAGTGTTAATTGACGTCAAAGATTATCAACAGTTGCACAAGAAACTCCAAGAAATCACACAAATGATTTGCCAAAAAGTCGCAACAAAAGCGCGAGAGGAAGAATCGCATGTAAAAGAGGCGCTTTTCAGTTATATCGATGCCCACTACAATACCGACTTTTTATCGTTAGAATCGATTTCAGACCATTTTAATCTAACACCTACGATGATTAATAAAATCATGAAAGAAGAGACCAATACCACTTTTGCAAAATACATCGCCAATCTTCGTCTTGAAAAAATTAAGCAGGCGTTAGTGGAGACCGATCAGTCGATTAAAGAGATTATTCAAAGTAACGGTTATTATGACGTTTCGAATTTCACACGTAAATTCCGCACGACCGTTGGAGTGACACCAGGCCAATACCGGACGATGTACCGCGAAGGCTAGCTAATTTTTCACTCAATATAAAGCGCTCCTTCGCGCTTTAAGAGCGATCTATAATGAAAAAAATAAACGAAAGACCCTCAAATATCCGGGCCTTTCGTTTATTTTTTCGATTTCTTTAACTGATGTTTCTTACTGTGAACAAGAAAATGTTTCGCTATAATTCGTGGTTTCAACTTGTAGCTGGAAGTCTTTGAAACGTCTTGGTTTCAGTTCTAAATCAAAATCACTTAACTCTTTTGCAGCAATCTGAATGGTAAAAGGGTGTGTTTGACCTTTTTCAACAAAGACTTTTGTAAAGCCACATAATTTTTTGACGCGAGGCAAGACATCATTTGAATATTTTTTGGCATACACTTGAATGACTTGCGCCCCGGCATACTCACCCGTATTCGTCAATTTGCCAGTGACGACAAAACCTTCTGAGGTCTGTTTGACTTTTGTCTCATGGATATCGAAATTAGTATAACTCAGCCCTTCACCAAAAGTGAACGTCGGACGACCGGAAATATCCAGATAATCTTGTTTAAAAGGGGTATCGCGATAATTGTAATAAACGGGTAATTGACCATTTTCATCTGGAATCGAGATGGCTAGTTTCCCACTAGGATTACTCAAGCCAAATAATAAATTAGCAATCGCTTGACCACCGTGTTGTCCCGGATAGCCCGAGACTAACAAAGCGTCCACATACGGTAAACAATCTTTTAAGAGATGTGGACGACCGGCTACTACGACGGCGACAATCGGTTTGCCGACTGCGTGTAACGCTTTTAACAAGTCCATTTGCGGAGTCGGAATCGCTAAGTCAGCCAAATCGATATTCTCGCCACTTGTCATTTCATTTGAGCCTGACAATGCCGCACCGTTAGCATCAAATTCGGTTGAAAAATCACGCGCACTTGAACCACCTAGCGTGAGAACGACAACATCACTTTGTTTCGCCAACTCACAAGCTTCTTCAATCGCACCAGGAATTGGGGATGAAATCAATGAACCTTGTGTGTCGGTAAGTGCGACTTGCTGTGACATTGCCACATTTTTTAGACCTTGCGCGATGGTAATGCATGTTGTTAAGTTTTTATAAGGCGTGTAGTCGCCTAATTGATGGTACACGTTATGAATATGTGGACCAATCAACGCAACCTTAGAAATAGTATTCGCTGTTAAAGGTAAGATGCCTTCGTTTTTTAACAATACCGCTGCCTCTTCGGCTAACTTCGTATTAATCGCGATTTTTTCTTCCTCTGTTGTGGCTATGATTGGATCATTATCTACTTCTTGAGCGAAGAGGCCTAGTTTTTCTTTTAAGCGCAACACACGGTAAACAGCTTGATCCAGCTGCGCTTCGTCCAATAAACCCTCTAAAACAGCTTCTTCTAAATAGGGATAGACATTGTCCCATAAGCTAATATCTAAGCCACTTTGTAATGCCAAAGCGGCTGTTTGTGGGCCTCCTAAGACGCGAGCCACGCCATCTAACGCACAACCATCTGACATGACCGCTCCTTCAAAGCCCATTTCCTCCCGTAAGATTGTCGTTAACAATCGTTCGTTAATGTGACACGGAACGCCGTCAATATCATTATACGCGGCCATACACAGTAAAGCCCCGGCATCAATCCCCGCTTGCATCATCGGTAAGTGAATTTCTTTTAGTTCGCGCTCGCCAATTTCAACGGGTGCCGCATTGTGCCCCCCCATAATGGAGCCTTGCGCGGCAAAATGCTTTAACGTCGCCAAAACTTTATTCGATGCTAAACCCCTTTCGGAACGCTCACCTTGCAATCCTTTTACCGCAGCGGTTGTGAAAGCACCCGCTAAATGAGGATCTTCACTAAAACACTCTTCCGTCCGCCCCCAACGAGGATCGCGACACAAATCAAGCGTGGAGATCAATCCTACATGCGCACCTTTTTCGCGAAGTTCTTCTGCCACGATGGCTTGCGCTGCTTGGTAAAGATTCGGATTCCAACTTGCCCCAACAGAATAATTTGTCGGCGTGGTCAACGAATCCAGTCCTTGATGCCCGTGTGGACATTCTTCCGTGAGCAATACGGGAATCTTTAAACGCGTATGTTCTTTCACATAATCTTGAATCATTTGACTCACGATTTTTGCTTCTTCTTTTGATAATCCCGTCTCCAAATTCTTCTGAGACCAAGGATCTGAACGAAAAAGACCGTAGATTACGCCAAGTGAATCCCATCGTTTCACTTCGTCTTTAAAATAATCGGTGAGGATCATTCCTTCCGCTGTTTTTTCATAGGCTTGCCAACCGTATAAGCGTTGATTCAATTGGCCGACTTTTTCTTTTAACGTCATTTGACTAAGAAGTTCTTTTAACACCGTGTTCCCTACTTTCTTATTTGAAATATACTTTGATTGTTTGCACTTCAAATGGTTTAAACGCTACATCAATGTGATTTTTTCCGATAGCTAATTCTTCTTCTGCTTCTTCTAACATGTTGCACAAGACTGCCCGTTCAATCTCTTTGTGACTCGTCAGTCTCACTTGCGTTTGACGATTCATGTATTCATATAAGCGCAAGACAATCGCCTCATCGTCTTCTGCTTTTTTCACCGTATCTAATAACACATTCGGCATATCCACTTCAAAGAAAGAAGTATTTTCGTTCAGATCGCCGTCAAATACCATTAGTGGGACATTCAAGTCTAGCGCTTCTTCCATGGTGTGACCTTGTTGCCAATTCCCTTCATGAGCAAATAAGGAATAGGTAAATGCGTGTTGACCATTATCCGCATTTGGATACGGATCGATTGCGGATTTAATTAACGTAATACCGATTTTTTGGAATTCGGTACTAAAGCCATATTTTGCATCCGATAAGAGACTGACGCCATAATTTCCTTCCGATAAATCAACCCATTTTTGGCCGCAACTTTCAAAGCGAGCCCAATCCCAAGTTGTATTTTTATGAACATTTCGTGTGACGTTCCCGAACTGGATATCATAAGTTGCCTCTAATGTATTCACCGCAATGGGCATTTGCGCTTTTAATAGCACCTGATTGAGTTGCCAATCGACTTTTGTTTCAAAATCAATCCGTTTTGTGCCATGATAGAAATGGATGTACTGCGTAATCATTGAATTCTCAAATGGGCGAACGACCTTCAATGTATCACGAATCGGTCCTTTTTCGACCCATTCAATACTGTCAATTTGATCAACATTCCATGATTTTTCTTGATAGTACACATCAATATCCCATGCATCGTAATCCATTGGAATATCTTCGTAGGCCACGAGTTGATTCAATTTTTCACCCGTCGGAATCATTTCTCGTTTGGCTTGTTTATCAAAAAGTGAAATGATTTCGAATGCATCATTTAGCTTCACTTTAAAATCAGCCGTTTCAAACTGTTTCTCAACACTTGGTAATACGACGGCTGCAACAGGTTGCGCAATGACGTTCACTTTTTCGCTAGCTAACGAAGGAATCGTGGATGTTTTGACAAGTAATTGATTTTGATGCGTTAACTGACTGACTAACGTGTGTCCCGCACCATCAACGGCTTGTCCAACTACCGGTAGCATAATTGTGCTTGCACGCTGAAAGCCTAGCGCGTTATATAAGGTAAAGACTGACTCTTGTTGCACCAAAGGTAAGGCGCTTAATAAGTCATGGCATTCCTTGATAATGGCTTCATATTCACGATCGGTTTGTTCATAGACTTCTTCAATCGAACTCCCCGGTAAAATATCGTGGAATTGATTCAATAAGACAACCTTCCACATTCTTTCTAGCGCTTCTTGCGGATAACGATCAAAAGCGTATTGGGCATAACATTTCTCAACATTTTGTAATAAAAATTCAATTTCGCGATTGTATTTTTTATTTTTCCCAATCGATGTTAACGTTCCGCGATGGTATTCAAAATACAATTCGCCATACCATGTCGGTAACTTCTCTTTTTGACTTAAGCGATCAAAAAATGCGCCTGCACGATCGCCGGTAATCGTTGGCATATCTGGCAGTGGCTGTTGCAACCGTTTTTGAATTTCAAGCATTTCTCTTGTTGGACCGCCACCCCCATCGCCGTATCCGTACGCCAGTAAAATCTCATCATTGACCGCTTTTTGTTGATAGCGCTCAAAACTCCCTTTGACGGTATAAGGATCTAACAACCCATTGTACGTTGAATAATACGGTGTGGGATTATAATGTTCACTAATGGTCGTAATAAAATGAGTCAGTACTTTTGAACCATCAATTCCTTGCCAATAAAAAGAGTCATAAGGAATTTGATTAAATTGATTCCAGTTTAATTTTGTCGTCATAAAATAAGGCGTATTGGTTTTTTGTAATATTTGGGGTAATGCTGCTGAATAACCAAAGACATCGGGTAACCATAAAATTTTACTGTCCACATCAAACTCTTCTTTCAAGAAACGTTTGCCATACAATACTTGTCGAACGAGTGATTCACCTGATGTTAAGTTACAATCCGCTTCGACCCACATCGCGCCTTCTGCTTCCCATCGACCTTCTTTGATTTTTTCTTTGATTTTTGCGTACAATTCAGGATAATGGTCTTTCATAAATTGATATTGTTGCGGCTGACTATTGATGAACGTATAGTCTGGATATTCATCCATTAATTGAAAAACGGTTTGAAAGCTACGTTCTCCTTTTTCAATGGCTTGTTGAACGGTCCATAACCATGCCAAATCAATATGCGTATGTCCGACTGCCGTCACTTTTTGTGTCGGTACATGATCGATGAGATACATGGATGCCAGCACTTCTTTCGCGGCTTCAATGCCTTGATAATAACTCTTTGAATACGGTTGACGGAAATCAAGCAAGTTTACCGCTTGAACGAGCGTTTGTTGGTAGCGTTCGGCGTCTCCACCAAATGCCATCACACCACGCCAAGAATCATAAATTGCCATTAAATCGTAGTAAAAATCATACGTCGCTTGATCATAAGCAATTAAATGAAAATGCAGCGGAAATTTTTTCTCTTCACGGCCAGAAAAAATCGGCACCGTAAAGTTGATTTCTCCCGCATCTTTCCATTCATCAGCCAATACGACTTCTCGATGATTCGTATCTAACGCTTGTAAATAGTGATCATTTAAATAGACTTTCATTTGAGGATTGGTACTATTGTCTGACTGTGAGGGATCGGCATATCCTTCAAAAGCAACCGGATAATCACGCCATTCTTCTGGAATCGTAAACGTTCCTTTAATCGTGTAATCCGTGTTCTTCTTCCCAAAATAATCCCCTTGTTCATATGGTTCAAAACCGTTGCCTTGATCTAAAGATAGCGCGGAAATTACGCGACGTTCTTTCACTTTATAACGGTTAACTTTAAAAAATATTTTTCGAATACGTTCAAATTCAAATTGTGGATGAGTCATTTATCTTGCCCCTTTTCTTAAGTGTTTCGTCTACTTAAAATGTAAGCGTTACCCGATAGTTTCGCAATATGTATAATTTCTGATGTATGTTAATTTCCACAAAACGTTGATACTTCAAGCATATTCTCTATTTTTTAGATTTCTTTCGTGATAAAAGAAAATGTTCCAACTAAAAATCAATTCTGATTTTTAGTTGGAACATTAAGTTGTTTTAGTTTGCTGCCCAACGATCATAAGCCGTTTGATACGTTGCGACATATTCTTCAACGCCCATCGATTCAATCGTTTGGACATATTTATCCCACTCATCAAATGACGTCACACCGGTAATGAATTTTGCTTCCATCTCCTCCGTGTACGTTGCTAAATCGGTTGCGTTCGTTGCAACTTTATCATTTTCTTCTTTTGTTAAGTATAATAGTGGGAATGCAACTTCTGCAATAGGTTCTACTTTCTCTTTTGTTTCATTATTAATCCAATCTCGGAAAGTAGAATCAGGTTCTTCATCAGCAGTTTTACGAATCAATTCCTGATCCACTACGATATTAGGAGTCGTCAATCCAAAGGCAGGTGTAATTTTACCACGGAAAGATTCAGTATCATTTAAATCAACTTCTGGTGTAAATACTCGTACTTCTTCTCCGTCTTTAGTAGTCGCACTTTCCCATAAGAAACCATCAGGACCTTGTTCTAAGAAACGGGCACCTTCAACAGAATAAAAGTAATCAACCCAGCGTAAAGAAGCTTCAACGGATGGATTTTGTTTCGTAATCGCAAATGCCCCTCTCGATAATCTAGGACTACCTGCAATGACTGCTTCCGGTGAGTATTCTGATGTTAAGGGTTGGAACATCGGATCATTCAATGCTCCGTCTTCACCTCTACCTGTTGTAAAGAATGAGAACCAGTCTGGGAATAAACCTAATTGGTTGTTTTGTCCCTTCGCTTTCTTTTGATCACTGGATTGGCTATAGACTTCTTTATCAAGTAAACCTTCTGAATATAATTTATTCATATATTGTAAGAATGCCTTATAATTTTCTGAAATTGGTGTATAGGAAACAACGCCATCATCTTCTTGAATCCCTTTTACTTTTAATCCAAAGGCACCCATGAACCATAAACGAGAGCTATTCATTTCTACGTCTGTCAATGGAACTTCATCTTTCTTTCCATTCCCATTTGGATCTTCATCACGGAAACGAACGAGTAAATCATATAATTCATCGGTAGTCGTTGGTAATTCAGTTACTCCTAATTTATCTAACCATTCACCATTGTACCAAAGAGGTCCGGCAGGCCAAATTGCTGTACCTCCTCTCGAGAGCATCGGTAATGTATAAACATGTCCATCAGGTGTTGTAATCGATTTTAAAATTGTTGGATCTTCCTCTACTAATTTAGAAAAATTAGGCATAATTTCAGGGGTAATATAATCCTCTAATGCAACTAAAATCCCTTGTGACCCATAATCGATTTCCATTGCAGAGGTCAACTTATCTGCACCAGCACCGTAAATAATATCACTTAAATCATCTGCTGCAAAAGCCAGATTTAATTTTGTTCCAAAATCAGCATCTGGTGGCGTTACATAGGTTGTCTCAATTCCTGTTATCTTCATGTATTCTTGCAAGGTTGGCATATCTGCCCACTCTGCTAATCCAACGCCTGGAGCCATAATACTTAATGTTAATTCTTCTCCTTCAGCTACAATTGGAAATTGACTTTCCGTATTTAATTTAACCGAAGATTCTTGAACACCATTCGAACCGTTTCCTTGACTACTATTACTTGCACTACATGCAACGAGTAATGTACTAAACAAGGCAATCCCTAACCCGTAAATCAATTTGTTTCCACTTCTCATCTTTTATTCCTCCCAGAATGTATTATGCTTTTTTGAAACAGCCGGCGTTTCTTATTGCAACTGAATTGTAAGCGCTAACCAAAATATGCGCAATATGTTTAAATAATCGGCTATGTAAAAAAGAAAAGGCTTTCGAAATGTTATTTTATCACGTTTTTTCGTAACTATCCCACTCCTTTAATGATAAGCGAAGCGAGCGATCACAATAAAAAAATTCCAAACAATAACCTTTCGAGAATTGTTTGGAATTTAAAAGGGAACACTTAAAACTAGTTTGCTGCCCAGCGATCATAAGCGGCTTGATACGCTGCCACGTATTCTTCAACGCCCATTGATTCAATTGTTTCGACATATTTGTCCCACTCATCAAATGAAGTGACACCTGTAATGAATTTCGCTTCCATTTCAGTTGTATAAGTTTGTAAGTCGGTTGCATTTGTAGCTACTTTATCATTTTCTTCTTTAGTTAAGTATAATAATGGGAATGGTACTTCTGCCACTGGCTCCATTTTTTCTTGTGTTTCAGCAATAACCCAATCTCTAAATGCAGTATTTGGTTCTTCATCCGCACTCACACGAATTGGTTCTTGATCAATGACTAAGTTTGGCGTTACTAACCCATAAGCTGGCGTAATTTTAGCTCGGAAAGACTCCGTATCATTTAGATCAACTTCAGGTGTATACACTCGAACTTCTTCGCCATCTTTTGTTGTTGCTGTTTCCCAATAAACACCTTCTGGTCCTTGTTCTAAGTATTTTGAACCTTCTTCAGAGTAGAAGTAATCAACCCAACGTAATGACGCTTCAACCGATGGATTTTGGCTCGTGATTGAGAATGCACCACGAGAAAGACGTGGACTACCTGGAATTACTGCTTCTGGTGAATATTCAGAAGAAAGTGGTTGGAATATTGGATCATTCGTTGCTTCTTGTTCACTACGACCTGTTGTGAAGAAGCTATAGTAATCTGGGAAAATACCCAATTGATTTTTTTGTCCTTTTGCTTTCTTTTGATCGTCTGATTGACTGTACACTTCTTTATCAAGCAATCCTTCAGAATAAAGTTTGTTCATGTATTCTAAGAACGCTTTGTAGTTTTCTGAGATTGGTGTGTAAGAAACGACCCCATTATCTTCTTGAATCCCTTTTACTTTCATTCCGAATGCACCCATTAACCATAAACGGCTGCCATTCATTTGAACATCCGATAATGGGATTTCGTCTTTTTCGCCATTTCCATTTGGATCTTCATCGCGGAAACGTACCAGTAAATCATAGAACTCATCAGTAGTTTTTGGTAATTCCTCTACACCTAAAGCATCTAGCCATTCTCCATTATACCAAAGTGGGCCTTGATACCAAATAGACGTTCCATTACGTGGAATCATTGGTAGAGAGTAAACATGTCCATCTGGAGTCGTAATCGATCTTAAAATATTTGGGTCTTCTTCAATTAGTTTTGACAGATTTGGCATAGTTTCAGGCGTAATATAATCTTCTAACGCGACTAAAATCCCTTGAGAACCATAATCAATTTCCATTGCTGAAGTCAATGTATTGGAACCTGCGCCATAAATAATATCGGTTAAGTCACCTGACGCAAATGCTAAGTTTAATTTTGTCGGAAAATCAGCATTTGGTGGCGTGACATAAGTCGTCGTGATGCCAGTTTTTTCCATATAGTCTTGCAGTGTCGCCATGTCTTCCCACTCTGCTTCACCCATTCCAGGAGCCATGATACTTAGCGTTAATTCTTCGCCTTCTGCAATAATAGGAAATTGGCTTTCTGTATTTAGTTTTACTTCTTCTCCTTCTTTAACCCCATTGCCTGTTGCATTCCCTGAGCCACAAGCCACTAAAATCGTACTGAATAAGGCAATTCCTAATCCTAAAACTACTTTATTATTTTTACGCATTTTCATTCTCCTTTTCTACTTTATTGTGTCTTTTTTGTTACTTTTAACCCCATTGAACCAACTGTTGGTCGATGAATCTGACTCCCATCAATCTGATCCCCATCTAAGATTGTTACGACTCCCCCCGTTCCTAAATCAATAATTTCATCGCCAACTTCAGCTTCGATTTCAGCAAGTGAAAACGTCCCTAATTGTGAGGCTTCAATGCTTCGAAAAGCATAATGGGTTTTTTCATTTTTATTGAACGTTAGTTTCCATTCATTCGCGCGATCTTTCGCTTGCGCTCGGGTATGATAAATTCCTTCTCCGTAAATGGCTAACCATTCCCCAATCTCTTGTAGAATCGTTGTTTCTTCCTCCGTAAATGTTCCTTGAGGAGTTGGGCCAACACCCAAGATTAAGTTACCACCTTTACTGACCACATCAACAAACGTATCCAATAATACTTGACTCGATTTAAACGTCTCTACTGGTACATAGCCCCAGTCGTTCCCAATTGGAATATTACTCTCCCAAACTTTTGTTGGAATTTCATGTAATGCTGGTATCTTTCGTTCAGGTGTGACGTAGTTCTCATGGCGTCCCCCCATCATACGATCGACCATAATCAACTCTGGGTTTTGTTCACGGGCAATTTCAGCTAAACGATCCATTTGTAAATCTTCCTTACCTTGGCCACACCAACCACCATCTAACCACAATAAGTCGATATCCCCATAATTATGCGTGATTTCATGAATTTGATTATGAACAAATTGCACGTATTTCTCCCAAATTTCTGGGTGCTTTTGCGTATCGTAACTTGCTCGACGTCCTTTTTTAGTCTCATCATCTAACCAATAATATTGAGAATACCAATCGGCTTTTGAATAATACGCGCCAATTCCAAAGTCTTCTTCACGAAAAGCATCAAACACTTCTTTTAAAATATCCCGTTTAAACGGACTTAATTTTCCGCCGACTTTATATTCCGTTTCCATCGTATTGTAAAGGTTAAAACCATCATGGTGTTTCGTCGTGAAAATACAATACTTAAAGCCTGCTTGTTTACACGTTTGTGCCCATTTTTTCGCGTCGAGTTGTGTGGGATTAAATTCAGAGATTAAATTCCAATAATCTAATTGGAGTTGTTTGAAATCTTTTCGAAACTCTCTGCCTTCTCTTGCCCAAACATCTTCTTCAGATAATTGCCAAGATTCGACGATTCCTGCTTGAGCATAAATGCCATAATGGAAAATGACCCCTAATTTTAAATCTTGAAACCACTCTAAGCGTTCTTTTACCATATTTGTTTCGGGATAGACGACTATTTCCTCTTCTTCAATCCCTTTTGCTTCTTCGATGTCACCTCGGATGATACTCAATGAAACCGCCTCCTAAATTTGATATCCCAACTGTAAGCGCATTCGAATATTTGCGCAATGTGTATAATTCTTTTAATATGTTAAACAGATAAACGTTGGATTATAAAGGGTTCTAACGTTATCTCGGATTTTTTTAATCAACATTCTTTATTCGTGTTTCTAAAATCGTATCATAACCAGATAGTGGAAAGAGTTCTTTTTTGACAATCAATCGTCCTCTGAACTTTATTTTTTTAGGGAAGAGACCTCCATAAAAATCGCGTGGATTTTAAACGGAGGTCTTTAGAAATGAAACCGTTCGTTAGTGGCACGCCCAATGAATATTGGCTGCTAGGTAAATAGCTATCTATTCTTTCACGCTCAGAGATTCCAGTAATTTGAAATCTTTAGCCTGTCGGACAAAGGACTTCACACCGCAATAATGATTTCTTTCATTACGTCAGTGTCAGTCACGTATCGTTTACTTAGTCGGTTGCAACCGACTCGTTTTATTCTTTTAATTAATCCGGTAAAAAATCGGCATCCTTCTCAGATGAATCTTATTTAAATAAGTATGATTAAGTCAATTTTCTCATTTATTTCCTAAAAAAATACGCTTAAATACTTATTTTCAAAATTTTGATTTCTTCGTAATGCGCAATCTAAATGTAAGCGTATTCTGTAACAGGCGCAATATGTATAATCCCAAATCTATGTAAAAAGAGAAAAACATTAATATAAAGCCTTTGGTAACGCTACATATTCTTTTCTTCTTTAACAAAGAACAATCGAATGGTGTCTTTTTAAAATCTATCAATGAGGTTAGCAGAATCTACTTGATCTAACTAAATTAAAAATAAATAAGTATACATTAGAAAAAAACTCATAATGATGATATGATACATACTATCTAAATAATTGAAAAGAGGTGTCTTTGATGATCAACAAACGGAATTTCATCTTAATCTCTCCCCACTTCCCCGAAAATTTCACGCCTTTTGCACAACGATTAAAGGAGGAACATTTTCAAACTTTAGGCATTGCGGATGTCCCTTATGAACAACTAACGGATCGTTTAAAAGAAGCATTGACTGATTATTACCAAGTGAGTGATATGGAAAATTATCAACAAGTTTATCAAGCAGTTGCCTACTTTGCCTATAAATATGGTCGCATTGATCGCATTGAGTCACATAATGAACATTGGCTTGAACTAGATGCCCATTTGCGCACTGATTTTAATGTACCTGGCTATCATTTAACAGAAATTCCAAAAATCCGCCGAAAATCAAACATGAAAGAGATTTTTCGCTCGATTGGGTTACCGGTTGCTAAAGGACGCGTCTTTTCAGATTTTTCCGATGCCTTACAATTAGTCCAAGAACTCCACTATCCCGTCATTATTAAACCAGATAGTGGGGTCGGTGCGACAGATACGTATAAAATTGATCATCCGCATGATTTAGAAACATTTTTTACTACTTGGCAAGCCGACGTCCCTTATATTATGGAAGAATTTATTTTAGGAGAAATAGAAACCTTTGACGGTATTGCAGATCAAGACGGTCGAGTCGTTTTTTATTCAACTTTTCACTACAGTGAGGCTGTTTTAGATACGGTTGAAAAAAATAGTGAGATGTTTTATTTTATCCCACGAGAAATCCCTCAAGATATTATTGAAATGGGCAAAAAAATCGTCGAAGCTTTTCAAGTAAAAGAACGCTTTTTCCATTTAGAATTTTTCCGAACCACTGATGGGAAATTGATTCCTTTAGAAGTCAATATGCGTCCCCCTGGTGGCTTATCGATTGACATGTTTAATTACGCCAATGATATTGACGTCTTCCAGGAATATGCCACGATTGTGAAAGATAATCAGTTTCGAGCAAATGTCACGCGTCCCTATCATTGTGCGTATGTTTCGCGTAAATATACGAATCAACCTTATCGTTACTCTAATGAGCAAATACGAGAACAAATTGGGGCTGGATTGATTCAATGCCAATCAATTCCTGGTATTTTCGCCCAAATCATGGGCGATGAAGGGTATTTGATTCGCAGTGCTACCAAAAAAGAATTATTTGAATGGATTCAGTTAATTCATCAACGGACAGAGGAGGTAACCCACGATGCATTTTGAACGTAGATCCCATTTCAGTCATTTTTTACAAGAAGAACGGGCATTTAATGTTTATGGTCACGCAGGAAAACCCATCATCGTCTTTCCTTCTTCTGGTGGAAGTCAAAATGAATACGGCGATTTTGGGATGATTGCGGCTTGTCAATCCTTCATTGATCAAGGTCTCGTCACTTTTTATACACCGGATTCCTATGATCGCGAGTCGTGGTTTGCAACTTGGAAATCACCAGAGGAAATGGGGCGTGCCCATGACCGCTACGATCAATACATGATTCAAGAACTGGTGCCTTTAATCAAACACGAAAGAAATTGGCAGGACGGATTGATGGCGACAGGTTGTAGCATGGGAGCGTATCACACAATCAATTTTGCTTTACGTCATCCCGATGTTTTTGATCAAAGCATTGCGTTAAGTGGTGCATATGATGCGCGCTTTTTCACAGGCGATTATCAAGATAGTCCAAGTGTCTATTACAATTCCCCGATTGATTACTTAGAAAAAATGCATGATCCGTGGTTTATCGATCGTTATCGAAAAAATCTCTTTATTGTTTGTGTCGGTCAAGGGAATTGGGAAGCCCCTCATATTGACGAAACGCAACGTCTCGAGGCTCTTTTTCAGCGAAAACAGTTGCCCGGTTGGTTTGATTATTGGGGATTTGATGTCCCTCACGACTGGGACTGGTGGCGAATTCAAATGCCCTATTATTTAGATCAACTCGTTGCCCAAGGACGACTCTAAAAACGAGCGTGGTGATTCATTTTTCCTCACTAAAAAAGTTTTCCGCTAACTTCCTCATGAAGTCTAGCGGAAAACTCTTTTTTTATTGAAAACTAGACACTAAAAATTCACCAAAATGATCGGCCCAACATTTTTCATGGTGAATCGCATCGGCTAAAATCCGAAACCAAATCGTATCAATCGGCTGCCCCGTTCTCAGCAAGGTTTGATAATACCAAAGGGAGCTATCGAGGTACATCTGGTTCACATTTTTAGAAGTGAAGCCTTGGTCTGTTTCATTTCCTTCCATCGTGCCAACTTGTAAGTAGACTTTCGTCTGTGTGGCTAATGGATGTTGCGCAATATAGTGTAAAAAAGCTTCATCGTTAACCCACGAGGCTAGTGAAAAAATGCCCAGGACACCAAAAACATCCGGATAAGTCGCTCCCGTGTACGCCGTCATGAGTCCACCTAACGAACTACCAGCTAGAAAACTTGTTTCCTTCTGTGGGGAAGTACGATAGTGTTGATCAATAAAAGGCTTGACACATTCTACAATCCAACTGGCATGGGCTTTTCCTAAGCCACCGACTTGTTGTGTTTTTTCGATTTCGGCTGGATTCATTTCCCACGGCGTGTATTCGTTTAGACGCTGTTCACCATCATGATCAATCGCGACGATCATCATATCTGGAATTTGACTATTCCACTTTAAGTGAGGGATGACCTTCCAAGAATGTCCTGAATAGGCTTCACGACTATGAAAAACATTCTGACCATCATACATATAAAGTACGGGATAGGTTGTTTGCGTGTTTTCGGTATAGTTTTTTGGTAATAACACACGAATGCGGCGTTCACGTTTGGTATACGGAACCATTAAATAATGGGTATTTAATTGTAAATAGGGATCTTGGTATCTTTTTGGCAAATTCCTACCTCCTCTAACATGATGGTTGTTGAATCAATTGTTGAAACTCTTCCAAAACTCGCGCTTGCTCTGTTTGAGTAAGTTTTTTCCATTCTTCATATAATGCCAAACTGCTTGGATGATAGTGGCTTTCTTTTTCAGGCATACTTGACATTAAGCGTAGCGCATACGCTTCGAAGCTCTTTTTTTCTCCCACAAATTTGGGCTGTTCCCTTTTAGCGCTCGCCTTTTCAATTAAGCGAATCTCACTTAATAAGGCTAAATAATCAGCCACGAAAATCGGCATCTCTACTTCTCGAAAAGTCAGAACTCGCTGAGCCAAAACCTGATTGTACGCCACCGGTTGAATTAATTGCTCATTTCGATAGCGGGCAAAAAGATATTGTTGCCATAAATCTTCTGGAAACAATATCTTTTTATCTTTTAACCATAATAACTCATCCAGGGCCATATCGACGTGATTAATCCCCTTTTTTATCTCACTCGCTACCTCTGCGCTTACTCCTAGGTGATCGGAAAAATGGGTAATTCCCAAAGCTATTTTTTCTTGTGTTTTTTTGGATGTTAAAACAAACTGATATTTCACGGCTTTTCCACATTGGCAAAACAAGTGATACCGTTTTAATTTCCGATTATAATTTTCATCGATATTGACCGTTTCAAATTGCCAAGCTTCATCAATTAAATAATGATGTTTTAAGAAAAAAGAACCCATTTGATATTTTTTATGGGTTTCAATTAATGCTCGCTGTGGCTTCGTTAACCGTTGGTAAATTTCTTGACGATTTTTCACTGTTAATGTTTTGCGTCCCTCTAAGGGATATTCCTTTAATTGATAAGTTTGGGGATACCATCTTTTATATTTCTGTAAATGTTCCTGAACTTGCCCCATCTTTCAACACTCCTTTGTTTCTGTTCTCTCTCTGTCGCATCTCTCCACCACTACATCGATTACCTTCTCCGTAATTCCTCTTCTAATCAATGAATCACTCACAAAAGAAAAGAGCGCCCTCAAATTTTGAGTGCGATCCGTTTTCCATGCTTATCCTACTTATTTAAATAGTGATAAATGGGACGCGATAAGTGATTAATAAAAAATTGAATACTCACACCCATTAAAAGAATGGCCATAACTGGACCAATTGAGAGCTGAGCACCTAGTAAAATACCGGCAATCGCAAAGCTGATATCACACAAAATACGGAAGATTCGAATAGAGCGCTTAAATAGTTGATTTAAGGAAAAAACAAGTGCTTCATAAGCACCTCTGCCAAAATCAGCGAGTGAATATACCGCAATCCCGAAAGCTAAAATCAATAAGCCTAAAATAAAGAACATCATTCGTAGACCTACAGAATCAATCGTGATGGTTTGTCGTAATAAGAAGTCAGTCGTGACAGAAATGACCAAGGGATTCAATATACTACCGATAAAAATTTCTTTTCGATCCATGAAAAAAACAACGATTAACATCAGTGCGCTGACCAAAAGATTCGCTTGTCCAATCGTGATGCCTAATCGATTCGATAAACCAATCCAAAACATTGTTAACGGGTCACTTCCGAAGTTTGCAATAATGGTTAAATAAATTCCGATGCCCATCACGGTAGAACCAAGTACGACAAGCAGTAATTTTTTACCATAGTTTTTTTGTGCCAAGCGATTTCTCCTTCTTTCTAGATACGTTCTATTCCTTAGTATAACACCCTTTAATCTGAATTTCCTGACTTTTATCTTCCCATTTTTTTCTCATTTCCTATTTCCTAAAAATAATTATTCATGCCTTATGTTATACTGGTCTTAAAATAATGGAGGTGTTTTTTTGAAAAGAGGATTAAAAATAGTTGGTGGTTTCGTCGCAGTTCTTCTCATTATTCTCGGAATTTACATTACGTATCTATTTTTAGATTATGACCGCTTACCTGACCAACAAGAAATTACCACAATTAAAGGAACGAATGTATCCGAACAAACAGAAAAGGCTCAATATCGTGCGACCAGTTTCAATATTGGCTATGCTGCCTACCCTGCCGATTACAGTTTCTTTATGGATGGTGGGAAATATTCGCGAGCCTACGACAAAGAAACCGTATTGACAAATCTAGACGGGATTTCAACGGCACTGACGACGCTTCAATCCGATATTATCTTTCTACAAGAAGTCGATACCATTGCCCATCGCTCCTTTAAAGTGAATCAAGTCGACTACCTCACTGACCAATTTTCAAACTATGATGCCGCTTTTGCGCAAAATTACGATTCAAGCTATTTATTTTATCCCTTTACCAAACCCATTGGGCAGTCGACTTCAGGACTCTTAACACTGAGTCAATTTCCAATTGTGACCACTACCCGCTATTCGCTGCCGATTGAGACGGATTTCAACAAATTTTTTGATTTGGACCGTGCTTTCAGTGTCAGTCACACTACTTTGGGCGAACACCCCCTCACCTTAATTAACGTTCATTTATCCGCTTTTACAGAAGATACGACGATTCTTGATAATCAAATCAAAAAGTTGGCGGCAATCATGGAAGCTGAATATCGAAGTGGTCGAAGTGTTATCGTTGGGGGCGATTTTAATCATGATTTACTGGGAAATAGTCCCGAAGTCTTCGAGACAGAAAAGATCATTGAAACATGGACCCATCCTTTCCCAGAAGAATTCTTATCCGAAAACTTCACCGTCGTCAAAAAAGACCTGATCGAAGCAAAAATTCCTACTGTTCGAGCGAATGGCACAGGGTATACTCCCGGCGAAACCTTTGTCTCATTGATTGATGGATTTATTGTTTCCAATGATATTATCGTCGAAACAACACAAGTGACGGATTTAGGTTTTGCAAACTCTGACCATAACCCGATCACGTTAACTTTTCAGTTTAAAGAAGAATAAAAGGAGTGGTTAAAGGATGACGATTTTCGATACTTTTTATCAAGCGGCGAATCCTCAAAAAGCGATTGCGATGGAAGCCTATATGAGAAATCAGTTCAAATTCTTAGGAATCACGGCTCCTGAGCGAAAAATTCTCACACGTGATTTTTTAAAAACAATCAATAGAGCAACGATTGATTGGGAATTCGTTCAACAATGTTGGGAAAAAGACGAACGTGAATTTCAATATTTAGCAATTGCCTATTTAACCAAGTTGAAACAGCGCTTAACAGTCGAAGACATTCCGCGACTACGACAACTGATTGTGACAAAATCCTGGTGGGATACCATTGATTCGTTGGATAAATTAGTTGGATACGTGGCCCTTCACCATCCAACAGTTGAAGCAACCCTCCTCGACTGGAGTACCGATGATAATATCTGGCTTCGTCGTGTCGCGATTGATCACCAAATTTTGCGAAAAGAACAAACGAATCCAGTATTACTTGAAAAAATAATTTGTCATAATTTTGGACAAAAAGAATTTTTTATTAATAAAGCGATTGGCTGGAGTCTCAGAGACTACAGTAAGACAAATCCTGAATGGGTTAAAGCTTTTATTGCCCGCCACCAAGATCAAATGGCACCTTTAAGTATTCGAGAAGCGAGTAAATATATTTAAGGAAATACCATTCACCGAACGAAGAATAGGAGCGTTCGGTGAATGGTATTTTAAAATGACTTCTTCGTTTTTTTACTGACGTAATTCAATCTTAATCACGGTATCGATATCATCCGGTAATGGATAGGTAAAGTGCGACACCCCTCCAAACTCTAAATAAGTCACATCTGAAAAAGCCTTGGTTGTCCAACTATTTGAAACCATGATTTCACTACCATCACGTAACAGTGAGGCGCGTTTAATGTTTGTCTTGTCTAAACCTGGTAGCGCTAACGGTCCAATCGGTTGATCAAAAATATGGGCATAAAGGACATTGCCATTTTGGGTGTAATACCCCCACTCGGGTTTCGCTAAATCTGTCGCCATGCCGCAACCTTGAGCTTCCACACCACTCATGGGATGGTGCCAGTCATTGTATTTTGGATAATCAGGATGATGCCAATCGATTAGGCTAAAGTATAAGCCCACTTTCAATCCTTCTTCGCGTAGCGCTTCGACGTATTCAGCAATCAAATCACGCTTGATCGCCGTATTGGTTGATTTAAACTCTGTATACTTACTATCAAACAAACAAAAACCATCATGGTGTTTCGCGGTTAATACCACGTACTTCATTCCTGCCTCTTTCGCAGCTTTCGTCCACGCTTTTGGATCATAGTCAACGGGATTAAAGGCCTCAAAGTATTGGTGATATTGTTCATTCGTCATTTTTTCATAGATTTTTACCTATTCTCCGCGACCTGGAATCGCATACAATCCCCAGTGAATAAACATCCCAAATCGATCTTCACGAAACCATTCGGTTCTTTTTAAAATTTTTTCTAAACTATTTGTCATGCTGATTTCTCCTTTACAACATGCGTTTATTTTTCTATGTGGTACGCGCATGGTTGTATTTCGTCATTTAGTCAAGAGCAGATTCCCGACTATTTTCAATCTCTTTCCTTAACCTAAAAGATAGAAAACCTTTTCAATCATGCCATTAAAAAAGCTATCTGACAAATGAACAGTCACACACTCATTTGATACAGATAGCTGAAAGAACGAGTCTTACAATTTTTTCACAAATTCTGACTTCAATTTCATCGGTCCAAAACCATCAATTTTACAATCAATGTTATGGTCTGAGTCGACTAAGCGAATACTTTTAACTTTGGTTCCCTTTTTCAAGACGCTTTGAGCACCTTTCACTTTTAAGTCTTTCATGACCGTCACACTATCACCATCAACGAGGAGATTGCCGTTAATATCTTTGACAACCAAACCTTCTTCTACTTCTCCTGCTGATTCACCAGACCACTCATGTGCACATTCTGGACAAATATAAAGTCCACGATCCTCATAAGTATATTCCGATTGGCACAATGGACAATTGGGTAATCCCATGCTTTTCTTCCCCTTTCAAATGACCAAGCACGTCTTCTTCCGACACACGCTTTGTTTTTTTCTTCACTAAATACTATAGCATGTTTTGATGAACGCTGCTAGTTCACTTGAAAAAATACGATCTTTCCTGACAAATAGTAGGGAGGAAAGACAGTTATGACATGATTTCGTTTGTTTCCCATTTAAAGCGAACATGATATGTCATATCCCCTTCATACCAAGCTGCAAAATTTGT
Source organism: Enterococcus sp. DIV1314a (assembly GCF_051713805.1). Lineage (NCBI taxonomy): Bacteria > Bacillati > Bacillota > Bacilli > Lactobacillales > Enterococcaceae > Enterococcus > Enterococcus sp. DIV1314a. The sequence goes on from NZ_JBIOQP010000001.1 coordinate 269,898, forward strand.
TCCCCACACATTATTAAAGAGATTGACAAAAATACCATCGTTTAGATTTGGCAGTTGATTGTCAAACTTCAATAACGTTCTACGACCGAGTGAGACCAGAGGGGCATCTTTCGTAATCAGATCAAAGCGACCTTCGTATCCCGTATAGCGCATCCCTTCATCAGAAAGCACACGCATATTACGGTTTCCATTTTCGAGTACATTTGACGGATTAACGGGATAGTTCATTTTTTGCATAACCCAACGCGTTGGATTGCTGACGTGGATACTCGTTTCTAACCAATAACCTTCAGGTAAACGGTTGGCTTGTTTTTCTTCCCATTTATAAGATAAATCAATTGTTTTTTCTTCCAAGTTAATGATATACAAGTGTGTTCGTTTTCGGAACGCCCCATTTTTTCACGTCTTCATCGCTATACGCAAGATCTAGCGAGATTTGAGCAGTCTGATCATCAAGTGTCATGCCGGCTTTGATAATCGAAGGTTGATGGATCTCATGACGAACGTCAGAGTAAATCTCAATGCCACGACGGCCAAAGTCTCCCATTGCCCAACTTGTTGTCCAACGAGTGAGACGACTGTAATCGACGAAGAAATTCGTATAGTCATGAAAGTCAAATCGCTCGTAAGATAACCCCCCAAATGTCTTGCCTTCTTCAATTAACGAATAACCATCGATGATTAAACGACTCATGTCACCTGTTGTGCCAATCACAAAAGACACATTTCCAAAATCGTATTGTTTTCCTGGCATGATTGTAGTGGTTGTTTTGATATCAGGGATTTCTTTTTCAGAAGCGAGATAGTTGAAACAGGCGATTGCGATGCAAATGACTAATTTGTACCGTTTCTAATTCCATTCCTCGTATGTATTCGAGTCGTTCTATTACTTTTAGAAATGTTTCGGGTGAAGGATGACCCGGCGGTTCCTTTAACCAACCCAATATCGTTTTATTGGATTCGGATGGATGCTGCGAAGTAATGATCTCTTCAAGCTTTCCTTTTTGTTCATTTGTAAGAGATTGACTAACAGTATTAAACAGTTTCTTTTCAGCCATTGCCCTTGCCTCCCACACCATTCTTTCAAGTGTAGTAATAGCAGGCAGTATGATTTTGTTTTTTCTTAGAAAATCTATACATTCATGTAGTAGATGTATGGCATCGCCATTTTCAAAAGCTAATTGATGAAGATGCTTAAATGCTATTCGATATTCTCTTAGAGTAAAAGTTACAAAGTCGTATTCACTGCGAAGTTCTTTCAAATGATCCCAAAGTGTATTTTCTCTTTGAGAATAAAGACTAATCGAAGATGGAGTGGCACCGATTTGTTTCGATATATAATGTATGACTGATTCCGGGATGCTTTTGATATGAGTGTATGGCCAACCGGGATACCGAAGAACAGCTAATTGAACAGCAAACCCTAAACGGTTTTCTTCTCTCCTTCGCTTATTAACTATTTCTAAATCCCGTTTGGAAAAAGTGAAGTAGGTCCCCAATATCCATTCATCTTCAGGGATTTGCATAAAATCCTGCCTCTGTTCCAGTGTAAGCAATTCTCTACCTCTCGCAATTTTCATTCAGTATCATCCCATTTCCATAATTATTCAGTTAATTAGTTCAATTATATATCAATAGAGTGTACTCTATTGATACAAGTGTAGTAGACTGATAAAATCATAGTTAAGAGTGTCTCATAAGACTTGTCTCAAAAACGAGGTGATATTTTGCGAAAAATCGGTTATATACGTGTCAGTTCGACTAGCCAAAATCCTTCAAGACAATTTCAGCAATTAAACGAAATCGGTATGGATATTATTTTTGAAGAAAAAGTTTCTGGGGCAGCAAAGGATCGCGAGCAACTTCAAAAAATGTTAGAGGATTTACAGGAAGGAGACATTATTTATGTTACAGACTTAACTCGGATTACTCGGAGTACGCAGAACTTATTTGAATTGATTGATTTAATACGCAGGAAAAAGGCAAGCTTAAAATCACTCAAGGATACATGGCTAGATTTATCAGAGGATAATCCATACAGCCAATTCTTAATTACAGTAATGGCTGGTGTGAACCAATTAGAACGAGATCTTATCCGTATGCGTCAACGAGAAGGGATTGAGCTGGCTAAGAAAGAAGGGAAGTTTAAGGGTCGTTTAAAGAAATATCATAAAAATCACGCAGGAATGAAATATGCAGTAAAACTATATAAAGAAGGCGGTATGACTGTAAATCAAATTTGCGAAATTACTAATGTGTCTAGGGCTTCATTATATAGAAGGCTATCGGAAGGAAACAAATAGTTTGTCCTGATTCTATCAAAAGGTTTATTTTTTGATACCAACATTTTTAGGCATGAAATGTCGGCAATTATTATCTATTTTGTTTTAAAGTAAATATTGAAAGGGAGTAAACTTATGGATTGGCTAGAAAGAATGAACAATGCGTTAAACTACATTGAAAATAGCTTGAATGAAGAAATAGGCTACAAAGAGATTGCAAAAGCAGCTAATTGTTCTGAGTTTCATTTTTCAAGAATGTTCTCTTCAATCTCAGGTATATCGCTATCAGAATATATTAGACGTAGACGGTTAACACTCGCAGCATTTGAAATTCAAAAAAGTGATATTCGGATCATTGATGTGGCAATTAAATATGGTTATGTTTCTTCTGATACTTTCTCACGTGCTTTTCAAAAAATGCATGGAGTAACCCCTTCCAATGCTCGTAATAGAGGGGTACAGTTAAAAGCCTTTCCCAGAATTTCTTTTCAAATTTCTATTAAAGGAGATACCGAGATGGAGTACAGAATTGAAAACCTTGATTTTGAATTAAGAATTGTTGGAAAAAGTAAGCCAGTAAAAACAAGCAGAGCATTTAAAACAATCCCTACGCTTTGGAACACTGCGAAAAAAGATGGATTTATGCAAGAACTAGTAGATATGTCATGGGAAAATCCAAAATGCACGCTTGAAAGCCTTCTGGGGGTTTGCGGAAAAGAAGCTGCCATAACAGATGAACAATTTTCCTATTTCATGGGCGTAAGATACGATGGGGAATCCCCAGAAAATATGGAGACGCTTATTATTCCCGCAAGTACATGGGCAGTTTTTCCGAACATAGTGGATGCATGGAAACGTTTATATTCCGAGTGGGTCCCTACCTCCGAGTATGAACTTGCAAATTTACCGTGTATAGAATGTTATTACGGTCCGAAGCATAAACCAAGACACGAACTCTGGGTCCCTGTTATCCCAAAGTAAATTACATATTCAGTAATAGAATGCTGTTTATGGAGTAACGAAAAAAGAGCCTAATTTCTCAATTTAGGTGATGGGAAATCAGGCTTTTTATATTGGAAATTCCTTATCGTTGTAAATCCGCATTTTCCTGACGCTACCCCAATATTCGTTCTGATTTTTCTCATTAGCCTCATCTTTAAGAAACAAATTCAAACGCAACTGAAACAATGGATGCAATAAAAAAGGAGGAACTCGCAATGACGATTTTCGAAGACTATTTAGCCACACTTGAAAAAAGTGAACAACGAGAAAAAATGGCGACACTCTTAACGTGGATCGCGCAACACTATCCAGATTTAACGCCGGTCATAAAATGGAAGCAACCGATGTTTATAGAACACGGAACCTATATCATTGGTTTAAGTGCTTCTAAGCATCACTTTTCCCTTTCGCCAGAAGCCAAAACGATTCGTCTCTTTGAAGACGAAATTAAGGCCGCCGATTATGAAACGACCATCAATACGATTAAAATTAAATGGACACAGCCGCTCGATTACGAACTTTTCAAAAAAATGATTGATTACAATCGAACCGATAAAAAAGAGATGACCCAATTTTGGCGCTAACACATGACCCTACGTCGTGTGTTTTTTTAACAAGTATTACGTTTTCGAGATAAATTCAATTATTTGCAAAATATTCATATTCATTTTATGATTAGGGCGTTAAACAAAAGAAGGACGTGAATGATTCATGACAGAAAATTTAAACTACATCCCTCAATTTGATGCTTCAAAAGGGCTCGAATTTGGCTTATATACCTTAGGGGATCATCTAGCAGATCCTCACACTGGTACTTTAATTTCCCCGCAACAACGATTGCAAAATATCAAAGAAATGGCGGTTCTAGCAGAACAAGCTGGGCTTGATACGTTTATTGTCGGCGAAAGTCATCAAGATCACTTTGTCACACAAGCACATGCGATTGTGTTAGCTGCGATTGCCGAAGCAACCAAGACAATTACCTTATCGAGTGGTGCCACTATTATCAGTACATCTGACCCCGTACGCGTATTTGAAAACTTTTCGACGATTGATTTACTATCGAATGGACGGATTGAACTCGTTGCCGGACGCGCTTCACGTGTCGGATTATTTGAACTATTAGGCTACGACTTAGCCGATTATGAAGAATTATTTGAAGAAAAATTTGATTTACTTTTAAAACTTAATCAACAAGAAACGATTACTTGGGAAGGAAAGTTCCGTAAACCACTTCGTAATGCCCATATTTTACCGCGTCCCTTGAATAAACAATTACCCATTTGGAGAGCAGTCGGCGGCGGTCCTGGTAGTGCCGTTCGTGCAGGACGCGCGGGCGTTCCCATGTATATGGCGCACTTAGCTGGTGCAGCACAATCCTTTAAATATACGATTGATGCATACCGACAATCAGCCAATGATGCCGGTTTTGACGGCGATCATCTGCCAATTGCAACAGCTGGTTTATTTTATGTCGCTGACACGACGCAAGAGGCATTAAAAGAATACTATCAACATGTCAACGCTGGCTTAGTCTTAACCAACGGCCAAGGATTTCCAAAACAAGCCTTTGCACAAGCACCTGACAAACGCAGTATTTTAAACGTCGGTTCTCCGCAACAGGTCATTGAAAAAATTCTGTATCAGCACGAATTATTCGGACACCAACGCTACATTGCTCAGCTTGATTTTGGTGGTGTTCCTTTTGATAAAATCATGAAAAACATCGAATTGATCGGGAATGAGATTTTGCCCGCTGTAAAAAAATATACCGCAAAGTAGGTAACGCCTTATGAAAATCACCTTACTCTCTGGTTCTGTTGTGGGGACGAAAACCCAAACAACAATGACCATCATGCAAAAAAAAATACAAGAACAATACCCAGAAGCTTCCGTTACGTTGCTTGATTTAAAACAATTAACCCTTCAATTTAGTGATGGGCGCAACTACTTAGACTACACGGATGATACTCGTTTCGTCACGACAACCTTAATGGATTCGGACATTATTTTAATTGGTTCGCCGACTTTTCAAGCGTCTATTCCAGGTACGCTAAAAAATGTGTTTGATTTATTGCCACAAAGTGCTTTTGAAAATAAAGTCGTGGGGCTCGTCATGACAGCCGGTTCTGCCAAGCATTTTTTAGTCGCCGAGATGCACTTGAAACCAATCATTCACTACATGAAAGGAAACTTGGTAGCAAACTATGTCTTTATTGAAGAACGAGATTTCCATCAAGCAACGATTGTGAATGACGATGTCTTATTGCGCCTCTATAAACTCATTGAAGATGCGATTGTGTTAACAAAAGCATATAAACAAGTATGGGCCGAACAAGAAGCGTCTTACGATTTTTAAGACACATTGATTCTAAACAAATAAAAAGACGCTTGTGCCAAATGAGGATATTCATTTGGCACAAGCGTCTTTGATTTATGATGAGACCACTAAAGCTGCCTCTTGATTTAATAAGTACGGGCGAAGATAACCTAAAGTACTACACATTGGTAACACTTCTTCTTTTAAGTCGATTCCTAGTACCTCTTTCAAGTAACGACGACGTTCTACCATTCTGTCCCATAATTGCGGATATTGAGTTTGAATTTCCGCTCGCAACGACGCATCCGCAAGCACTAAGGTACTTTCTGCCGATACCCCATGATGCTTTGGATGAACCGGAATAAAATCTAATTGGAAAATCATCCCACTTTTAACGGTCGCGTTTGATCCTGAATAAAATGGCGAAGACAACCATTCCTCATCCGCCACAAGATGTCCAGGACACAACTCCCAGCCATGTGTTTTTTGCGGGAAGAACGTATTAAAGGCCGCAAAAAATTCGCCAGCGTTTGCGCCAATTTTTATTTGCTCTAACCAAAAATGATAGGCTGAAAAATAAGGCACCACCATTTCGGTGAAATAGCCTGGATCGACTTGTTCTAATTCTTCTTTTGTCTGAACCGCATAACCACTGCGACTAGACAATCCTCCTTTGTAAGCAACGGTTAACGCTACTTTATCGCCATGGGATAATGTTTTTTCAGTTGGATAAAGGTTCGCATGTGCAAAGCGTTCCCCAAAAGCCGCAATCGTGACAACGGAGTTATATTGACCCTCTTTATTTAATTGATCGCCTACTGTCGTTTCAGAAACACCAACTTCTAATTGATTCATGGCTGCTAAAACGCCATCGGATGCTAACGATGCCCCATACTCATAAAACGCAATTTCATTGGCATTGTTCACGACACGTGCCCCTTCACTTGCATCGATGAATAAAGCTGTCGCATTCCAGACCTTCTCTTCACCCACTACTTCTTTGATTCCAGACACAATCCATTCTGGAATATCAAACAATTGAACAAAATCTTCTAGCTGCGCTGAAAGTAACTTCCAGCCAACTAAACCAACCCGTTCGGATGCATCGATGTTCGCTTCCACTAAGTAATCTTTCATCGTCGCTGTAAAATCCATCGGTTGATTCGGAAGAGAAAAGAACGGGCATTTCACGCCTTTACTTGCAATTCGTGCGTATTTTACTTTATTAACATTTTCATTTCCTAACACAAGCGTGCTTGAACCATCACTATTTAAAACAAGAAGTGCTTCTTCAAAGCGTGGAATAAAGCCGGTTAAATATTCAAAGTTACTTCCATGTTCTTTATCCGCGTAGATTATGAGCGAACTGAATTGGTATTTTTTCATAAGCGCTAAAATTGCTTGCTTTCTTTTCTCAATCGTTTCATCAGATAAAAACACTCGTTTATTTTCATGATCAAATGCCGGTTGTGGAACTTTTTTTACGTCAATTTTCATCTTTTTTTCCTCCTTGAACGTTAGGTGTTGCATGGCTGTTGAAAATACTTTTTGACAGTATCAACGGCCATTATGTTAGCCGCGTCATCACACTTACATAAATGAGTATACCAAATCTAAAAAAAAGAAATTGTTCAAATTTTGAACGACTACTTTTTAGGCATGAATTGAAAAAGATAGTATTCTGCAATTAAATCAAATAAATAGGTCATGCCATACTTGCCGTAGACACCCGAAAAATCATTCTCAATATGCTGCTGACTAATCCAGTAAATTTGGTCGTACGTTTGTTTAAAGCGTGGGTCGGTATTTCCCGTAATCAGGATTTTATGTCCAGGCAAGGATTGTAGCCATTGATTGGCTTCCAAGGCAAATGTCCCAGAAGTCGAGACTAATAGTAGCAAGGTTTCTTCATCGACCGCATTTAAACTATTATTCGCCGTATAACTATCAGAAACAACCGAAACAATTTTATTGGCAAACAGTAATTCTTGTTGAAAACGAACCAAATCGCCACTAGAGTTATTCGCACAAACGAGAATAACCCGTTCGTATTGATGAAGCAAAGTCGCAATCTCCCCAATTTGCTCATCGGTCATCACTGTATTGATATCGTCTACCATTGTTTGGATTTCAAAAGAACGCTGCTTTCGATAATCATGAATCGTCGAAAATTGACGATACGTTAAATTACTTGGGAAAATAATCTGCGTAATCGATTGTTTGAACTGGCTAAAATTTTCATAGCCAATTCGTTGGCAAAAGCGGCGAACGGCTGAACGAGTCGTATACGCTTGATCAATGACTTCGTTCACTGAAAGGTCTTTTACGCGGTCGATATTGCGCAAAAGAAAAGCCGCCACCGCGTAATCATTATCTTGCTCACCATTATTGATAATGCCAAATAACGTATTTAATAGCCCAAAATTATTAATATTCATCGAGCACCACCGTTCCTAATCTTCTAATCACTTAAGATTATCTTAGAAAAGCGATTATTTCAAGCAAGACCCTGTTCGTTCATTCAAAAACGACAAAACACCAACAAGAATGATTTGTTAGATCAAAGGATAACTATCCCCCTTTCACAATTGAGCGCTAAGAGCGTTTTAAAGACAGAAAAAAGTGTTGAAGAAATGATAACATGATCAGTCTTCAACACTTTTTTTCTATCGTTTCAATTACAACCCTTTTTTCCCAATGATTGGGAAAAATTTGGGTGTTTTACTAGCATAAATTTTAAAATCTTCACGCTCTTTATATTTTTCTTCAAGTAAAGGGGCTCCTGAAACGAATACCAACAATAAATTGATCACAATTGGACTAATGATTAACCAACTATTTCCAAGACCTGTTAGCGAAATCAAGAAGATTCCCCACCAACAAATCGCTTCACCAAAGTAATTAGGGTGTCTAGTCAGTGACCATAAACCATCTGTTAATAGCTTCCCTTTATTTTGTTTATTCTTTTTGAAATTTTCTAACTGTCGATCACCCACTACCTCAAAGTAAAAGCCAATTAACCAAATCATGACACCTAATAGTTGCCACCACTGTAATCCAGTCGTTGCTTGTGTGAAACTATGCATGATTGGTAATGAGATAATAAATAATAAGACACCTTGAAGAACAAATACATTTATGAAAGCTTTTAAATGGACTAAAGTCGTTCCCCAGCTTTTTCGCATATTGACATAACGGTAGTCTTCTGGGCTATTCCAGTTTCTCTTCACTAGATGCCAAAACAGGCGTAGGCCCCAAAGAGATACAAATAACAAAATGATTGTTGTTTGTATGCGTAACTGTCCGCTAACAATCAAACTTGTCCAGCCAACAACCACGAAACCTAATCCCCAAGCAATATCAACGAGTCCGTAATTATTCTTGACTGTCGAAATAATGAACCAAGTGACAAAATAGGCAAGTAAAACCAACGCAACGGTCCAGTAAATCATGCGTTGTCCTCCTTTTTCACAATTCCAGCCACGGCAACACACCCAACGCCAGCACTAATAGCAATAGCCGCTGAACTCTCAACCACATTTACAGTAAGATTCGCTGGTGTTATAGCTAAACGCTTTTTGACGTCTTGTGCTTTTGGCGCATTGTCAGCGTGAGTAATCGCTAGCGCCTCAATCTGATCCTTCTTCAAAAGCGCATTCACTTTCTTCAGAATTTTCTTTTCAGTCCCTTTTTGACTAAACGCAATACCGCTCAATTTACCCTCGCCTTCTGGACTGAGACTGACAATCGGATATAAATGCAAGGCTTGAGCAATTTTTCCTAAACCTTTTGGAATTCGTCCCGATTGAACCATCGGCGCAATATCAGCAACCGCCACATAGATAAAGCAGCGCGCAATCGTATCCTCGACTGTTTGAATGACTTGAGCAAAAGAATCGCCTTTTTTAATCGCTTGAACGGCTGTTTCAACTAGCAATCCTTGAGCAACCGAATTTAATTTAGAATCGATGACCACAATGCGATCTTGCGCCATCGAACGAGCGGTAATCCGTTGTTTCAGTAATTGATACGTTCCACTTAATTTTGAAGAGACCGTGATGACTAAAATTTCCTCATATTTATCTTCTAAAAATGACAATAACGAATCAACACTTTGAATACTTGGTTGCGCCGTACTCAATTTTTGATTGTTTTTTATTTTATCATGAACAATCGAACTATCAATCGTGTATTTATCTAGATAGCTGGCTGAATCGTTTAAAATATTCATCGGTAGCACATGAATTTGCTCTTCTAATAGAAATTCTTTTGGCAAATCAGCAATCGAATCTGTGACAATCGCAATTTTGTATTTTGGCTGTTTTGTGACAGAAAACTGAAGTAACATATCGTCGACTTTTTGATGGGTAATTGTCCCATGCGTTTCTAATTCTTTTAAAACTTCTTGCGGACGATCCGTATGGATATGGACTTTCAGTTGTGACTTACTTCCCGCTAAAATTAATGAGTCGCCTTGTGATTGTAAGTGTTCTTTTAAAAATGGCAACTCAATCTGCACATCTTTTAATAAGAATTCTGAACAATAGCGATGTGTTGGTTCTTCGGTTAAGTACTCCACTTCTGAGAACTCCATCGTTGGTTTCGACATTCGATTGGTTAAAACAGATTTTTTTTCTTTATTACAGTAGGTATCCGTGAACCCTTCGATAAACCGATAAAAACCTTTAGCACCTGAGTCGACTAATTGATTTTTTCGTAACACACTTAGTTGAAATTCTGTTTGTTTGACCGCTTCATACGCTTTTTTCTCAGCAAAAATCAAGGCTTTTTCCAAAGTCCCTTCTTTCAAGAAACGTTCATACAACGATTCAGACCAGACGCGCATTACCGTTAAAATCGTTCCTTCTTTTGGTTCTAACAAAGCTTGATAGGCTTCTGGTACCGCTTTTTCAAAAGAAGAAGCAAAACCTAAGGCATTTTGTTCACCTTGCTCAAACATGCGCGCAACAGCATTTAAATACTGAGCAAAAATAATCCCCGAATTCCCTCGAGCACCTATTAAAGAAGCCGTGGCAACGCTATTTAATGTCATATTTACCGAAGGCGTATTCGGATCAACTCGGTCCAAGATAGCTTGCATCAATGAAGCCAGATTGCTTCCAGTATCCCCATCAGCCACGGGAAAAACATTGATTTTATTTAAATCATCTTTCTCCGCTAATAAATTTAAAGCGCCGCCCATAAAACTATCTAAAACGCGCTGATTGTCTAACTCCTCCACTAAATCTTTCCTCCTCCAAACAATAGGGTGTTTAGCCAATACACAATACCCGATGTCGCACCTGTCACAAATGCTCCCCAGACAAGGTCGATCACTGTCATGGTCACTGGCCATCCTTTAAGCGTTGCTAAATTGGTTAAATCATACGTCGCATAACACATTAGGCCAAACAAAGCACCTGAACCAATCACATACCAAATGTTGCCTCTTTCTATTCCTGGTAATAACACAAAGTATAAAACGCCGACAATATACAGGAAATAAAAAATGATAGCAGGGCCCATACGAACTTCTCCGGTTAAATGACCAATAAATTGTTGATACATTTTCTTTGAAACAACTAATAACCAAAACAAATCAAAAACCAAAAATACAGCTGCACTTAACAAATATAAACGGATTACATTCCACATTCCAAACACTCCCTTATCAATTGATAAGTAATTCTAACATATGTTTTTAATGACGGTCTACAATATTGCTCAATCGTATCAAACAGCCGAGAGTGCTATTCATTACTTACTCTTATTAGAGCACTCTCCTTCCACTAAAAAAGGATTCTCACGAAAAAAATACACTAGCGATCCGATTGTAATTGATTGCGTCCATTATTTTTTGCTTGATACAAATAGTTATCCGCTCTTTGTAACGTTTGAGTTAAACTTTCTTCGTTTTGTTGAAGTGCCTGACCAATTGAAAGTTGTACGGTTAGGATTTCGCCACCAATACTGACTTCAATCTTACTAATCGCTTTTTGAACAACTGAGATGAACGCTTGAATACTTTCTGGTGATTGATTAAAAAAAAGAATCGCAAACTCATCGCCACCTATACGATAAATTCGTGTATTTTTCGTCGAGTAACGATGAAAAACAAAGCCCACTTCTTGTAAGATTTGATCGCCAACCGAGTGTCCATATTGATCGTTATAATATTTAAAATGATCGATATCAATCATCACTACTGTCGCATTTTTATCTCCTGATTGTTTGTTAATCCTTTCGCGAAACATCCGGACATTATGTAATTGTGTCAGATCATCAGTTGTTGCGCCGACAAAAATCGTTTGTAATTCTAAAATTACATGATTGAGAAGATAAATGATTAAATAGCTAACTAACAGTAAGAGAAATAAAATCCCCTGTGGTTCCCACACTTTTCCCGTAGAATAAATGGCAAAAGGCGACGTGATTAAGGCAATATACGTCACTAATCCATAGAGCTGCTTATTCGGGCTCACTTTCTTTTCTAAGTACGTCGTTAAAATAGGTAAAGTAACTAATAAAATGACCGCCAATAATAAATTGATCCAAGAGGCAACAGAACTGTCCAACATAAAACGGCTAATCGCAATGAATAAAACGGCTGGACTCATCACCTTCCATCCTAAATATTTATAACCTAAAGAAAATAAGACTAACCGCAAATCAAATCGTGTATTCCCAATAGTGGTGGCATTGGTCATCAACCAAAAACCGGCTAAAGTCTCAAAAAAAATATAATAGATGATTTGTTTTTTCGTAAATTTTTCTTTATTTAAAGAGCTTGGATTTATTTTAAAAATGACATAAATATTTAAAATAATGATACCGATATTAGCTACCATTTCAACTATCATTTATATCCTCCTAAATGAAATACAGGATTGCAACGCTTACTTATATTTCAACTTTTTTTATCTTCACCTCTATTATAGCCTAAATTTCAAAAAAAAATAGAAAAGAGTCTAATCAATTTCGATTAGACTCTTTTTCCCTTATAATAATTCTTCTAAAATCGTTTTGATGGCTTGATTATCTGCTGCATGGCCAATCGTGATCCGTAACCATTCTGGTCGTAATCCTGCCCGTACAATAAATCCTCTTTGCATCAATTGTTGCGCTAAGGCTTTACTATCTTGCTTGACATCAAAGAAAATAAAGTTCGCTTGCGAATGATAATACGGCAATTGTTTTGCTTCAAGGAAAGTTTCCCACTTCGCCAATTCTTCCTGATTGACCGCTACGCTATGTTCAATAAACGCTTGATCTTCTAAAGCCACAATCGCCGCTTTTTGGGCGATGGTACTCGTATTAAAAGGCGGTCGAACGATGTCAAAAGCGCGACTAACAGTCGTTGGAATAATCGCATAGCCGATTCTTAGTCCGGCTAAGCCATAAGCTTTTGAGAACGTCCGCATCACGATGATGTTGGATAGCGTCTCTAGCAGTGGTAGACTCGTTGAAATGGCTTCGTCTGTCACATATTCCTGATACGCTTCATCACTTATCACAAGAACATCTGTCGGTACTTTTTCAATAAACGCACGAATCAAGGACTGAGGGAGGTACGTTCCCGTTGGATTATTTGGATTACACAACCAAATAATTTTTGTTTTTGCGGTGATGGCTTCAAGCATCGCTTCTAAATCCATTTCTCCCGACGATTGTTTTACCGGTACTTTCACGACTTTTGCGCCTTCAATCACTGCATGCAGTTCATATTGTGAAAATGTCGGATCCGCTACAATAATCTCATCCCCCGGGCTCAACAAAGAGCGCGAGATGATTTGAATCACATCATCGAGTCCGGCACCGACCAGGATTCGTTCTTCCGATACTTGGTTCACTTTCGCAATCGCTTTTTTTAATGCTTTCGCCCCGCCATCAGGATAATACTCTAACCCGGTCAAAGACTGTGCGAGCGCTTCTTGCACTCGCTGAGAAAAGCCAAATGGATTTTCGTTTGAAGCGAGTTTTACGACCTTATCGAGCTTGAATTCTTTTTGAACGTCTGCAATTGGGCGACCCGGGACATAGGGACTTAAGCTGGCTAAAGTTGCTTTTTCTTTCATACGTTGATCCTTTCTACAAATCCGTAATCGTCGCACGATCTTTGGTTTGACTGATTTTTCCTTGGCGACTTTCTAACTCGGCCTCGATTTCAGTTAACGAAATGCCTTCTTCCGCTAATAACACAAGGGTATGATAAAATAAGTCAGCTGTTTCGGCAATCAGCTCCTGTTTGTCATGATTTTTTGCGGCAATCACGACTTCTGTTGCTTCTTCGCCGACTTTTTTTAAAATTTTATCAAGTCCTTTTGAAAATAAATACGTTGTATACGATCCTTCTCTGGGCGCGAGTTGACGAGCAAGGATTTCATCATATAATTCCACTAAACTATGCATCTGCATCCACCTCTTTTACCTTTTGGAAAAAACAACTTCTTTCACCGGTATGACAAGCCGCACCGGTTTGTACGACACGAATAAGTAAGGTATCACGGTCGCAATCGAGGTCAATTCGTTTCACCGCTTGCGTGTGACCACTCGTTGCCCCTTTGTGCCAGAGTTCTTGACGCGAGCGAGAATAAAACCAGGTTTGATTCGTTTCGAGCGTTTTCGCGTAACTTTCTTCATTCATATAAGCGAGCATTAAGACTTCATTCGTCTGAGCGTCGGTAATAATTGCCGGCACTAAGCCTTTTGAAAAATCGGGTGTCATCATCTTACAACAATCCCTTCTGTCGCTAATGCTTGTTTAATCGCCCCAATCTCTAATTCTCCATAATGGAAAATAGAAGCCGCCAACGCCGCTGAAGCTTGGGTTTGCTTAAAAACATCCACCATATGTTGCACGCTCCCACAACCTCCAGAAGCAATGACCGGTACATTGACCGCATCGGCTACGGCTTTTGTTAACGCTAAATCATAGCCATCTTTTGTGCCATCGCCGTCCATACTTGTCAGTAAAATTTCACCCGCACCTAGATCCACTGCGCGCCTTGCCCATTCAATGACGTCTAAGCCAGTATCGACACGGCCCCCTTGACTATAAACATGCCAAGAATGCGTTGCTTCATCATATTTCGCGTCAATTGCCACCACGATACATTGATTACCAAATTTGAGTGCACCTTCTTGAATCAACGCTGGACGTTTTAAAGCAGCCGAATTTAAAGAGACTTTGTCCGCGCCAGCTCTCAGTAATTCTTGCATATCGGCAACGGACTGGATGCCGCCACCGACCGTTAACGGAATAAACACTTCCGCAGCCGTTTCACGAACCACATCGACCATCGTTTTACGTTCCTCCACGGTCGCGGTGATATCAAGAAACACGAGCTCATCTGCGCCCGCATCGGAATATGCTTTGGCAATTTCAACTGGATTTCCGATGTCTTGTAAATCAACAAAGTTTACGCCTTTAACCACACGACCAGCCGTCACGTCTAAGCAGGGAATAATTCGTTTTGTTAAGGTCATTCGCCCACCTCCACAACATCTGTCATCGTGATATTGCCATTGTATAAGGCTTTACCAGAAATCACACCGTACACACCTAAAGCTTTGACAGCTTCTAAATCTTCACGTGAACTAATACCGCCAGACGCAATAATTTGTAAATCTGGGACTTTTGCCGCAATCGCTTGTAATTGTTCGAGATTCGGACCCATTAACGTACCGTCTTTTGCAATATCCGTAAAGATAATCGTTTTGACACCAAGTTGTGCCATTTGATCTGCCACGGTTAAATAATTTTGATCCGAAACAGCTAGCCAGCCACGTGTCGCAACGAGACCATCTTTGGCATCAATGCCAACCGCAATCTGATCGCCATATTGTTGGACTGCCTCGGCCACAAACGCGGGATCTTCCACTGCTTTTGAACCGATAATCACACGTGAGACGCCGGCATCAAGGTAACGCGCAACTTGAGCCATTGAGCGAATCCCACCACCTACTTGAATCGGAATCGTAATCGCAGCCAAAATCGCTTGAATCACTTTAAGATTGGTTAAATCACCGCTTAACGCACCATCTAAATCCACGATATGCAACGCTTTTGCTCCTGCGTTTTCAAATGCGATGGCTTGCTTAACCGGATCTGGATTTACAACCGTTTCTTGGGCAAAATCACCTTGATAAAGACGGACACAACGACCTTCTTTTAAATCAATCGCTGGATAAATAATCATGCTTCCACCACTTTCTTAAATGCTTTGAGTAACGCTTGGCCGACTTCACCACTTTTTTCGGGATGAAACTGCATCCCATATACATGATTCCGGCGCACAATTGCTGGAACAGCTACGCCATAGTCACTGGTTGCTAAGATAAATTCTGGTGCACAATCAACGTAATACGAGTGCACATAATAGACATATTGATCCACGACTGCTTCTGTCAGTGGTTGTGTATGTTTCACTTGCAGTTGGTTCCATCCCATATGCGGAATCCGCAACTGATTTTCTTTTGGAAAAGGTAACACTTGACCTGGAATCAGTCCAAGCCCTTTTGTTTCGCCATGTTCAAAACTCGTGTCAAAAAGCAATTGCATCCCTAAACAAATGCCTAATAGAGGCGTTCCTTGCGCTACCGCTGCTAAAAGGGGTTCAATCAAGCCACGTTCTTCTAAACTTGTCATGGCTTTTGGAAAAGCGCCCACGCCAGGTAGCACAATGCCTTTTGCCTGCAAAATCAACGCAGGATCGGCTGAGATTACCGTTTCTAGTCCGATTTTTTCAAAGGCTTTACTTAAACTACGGGTATTTCCAGTGTCATAATCGACAATCACAATCATCTATAAAACTCCTTTAGTGGAATTAACCCCTTTAATATTTGGGTTAATATCAATTGCTTGGCGTAACGCACGACCAAAGGCTTTGAATAACGCTTCGATTTTATGGTGCGTGTTTTTTCCATACAAGACTTTTAAATGTAAATTCATTTCGGCATTAAAGGCTAGCGCTTGAAAGAATTCTTCGACTAATTCCGTATCGAAATCACCGACTTTAGGATTTCCTAAATCGGCATCAAAAACCAAATAGGAACGACCACTTAAATCTAATGCGACAAAACCTAAACTTTCATCCATCGGAACATATTCATGACCGTAACGATTAATTCCAACTTTATCACCAAGTGCTTCTTTTAAACACTTCCCGATGACAATGCCAACATCTTCCACCGTGTGATGACTATCGACATCCAAATCACCGTCTGCTTGACACTTAAAACTGATCCGACTGTGGCGTGCAAATAAGGTTAACATGTGATCAAAGAATCCAACGCCTGTCTGGATTTCACAGACCGGATTGCTTTCGTCCAGTGCTAAATAAACGTTAATCGTTGTTTCTGCTGTTGTTCTTTCTAATGCTGCTTCTCTCATGACAGTTCCTCCTCAAAACGTACTTGGATTGCGCGTGCATGTGCCTCAAGCCCTTCTTCGCGAGCGAGCACCATCACGGCATCTTTTTCTAGAGCGAGCGCTTCTTTCGTATAGGAAATGAAGGCCGTTCGTTTGATAAAATCTTCCACTCCAAGTGGTGAAAAGAACCGAGCTGTTCCACTAGTTGGTAAGACATGGTTTGGTCCTGCTAAATAATCCCCTAAAGGTTCTGACGCATAGGCGCCTAAAAAAACGGATCCCGCATGTTTAACCCGACTCAGATGACTCAACGGATCGTTCAGTTGAATTTCTAAATGTTCCGGTGCAATCTCATTCATCAACGCAAATTGTGTCTCGATATCTGCTACGACAAATAGGGCACTATGTTGTTCGATTGCTTGTCTGGCAATTTCCTCTCTCGGTAAGAGTGCTAGTTGCGTTGCGACTTCTGTTTGCACGCGTTGCGCCAAGTCTTGGCTAGTCGTAATTAAAATCGCTCGAGCCAACGTATCATGCTCTGCTTGTGAGAGTAAATCTGCCGCAATAAATCGCGGATTGGCTGATTCATCTGCCAGCACGACCACTTCAGAAGGGCCGGCAATCATGTCAATGGCCACTTGCCCAAATAAGATTTTTTTTGCAGTCGCCACGAAAATATTCCCTGGACCCACAATTTTATCGACTTTAGGAATGGATTCCGTTCCATAAGCGAGTGCCGCAATCGCTTGTGCGCCGCCGATTTGATAAATTTCTTCCACACCGGCAATTTTTGCTGCTGCTAAAATGGCTGAAGGAATGCCTTCTGGTCCGCTTGGTGTTACCATGACAATCCGCTTCACGCCCGCAATTTGAGCCGGTAAAGCATTCATTAAGACGGAAGACGGGTAACGAGCAGTCCCGCCAGGCACATAAATCCCAACGGTTTCCATTGGCAAGACTAGTTGGCCACGAATCACTCCTGATTTTTCCGCATCGACAAAACCCGTTTGCTTTTGCTTTTCATGAAATGAGACAATGTTGGCTTTTGCGAGTTCTAGCGCCTCTATCACTTCAGGCGCCGTTTGCTGAAACCCATTTTCGATATCTGCCGCACTTAATCGGAACTCACTTAACGCCACATGATCAAATTTTTCGGTGTAATGTGCTAAGGCACGATCCCCGTTTTCTTTCACATCCGCTAAAATCGCTTTAACGACTTCTTCCACTTGCGCTTCCTCAGATGCTAAGACTTGTTGTGCTAAATATTTTTTTGCAGTCGCTAAATCAGCTTGAACGATTTTCATTCGTAGCACTCACTTTCTTTTGTTGAATATGTTCTTCTAGTTTGTCGACGAGTTGACAAACGGCTTGTTTTTTTCGTTTTAACGAGACTTGATTGACAATTAAGCGCGTTGAGATTGGCATCATTTCTTCAAAAACAATCAACCCATTTTCTCTTAACGTATCGCCGGTTTCAACGATATCCACAATCGCATCGGCTAACCCTAAAATAGGCGCAATTTCAACCGAACCTTCGATTTTGATAATTTCAATATCTTCGCCTTTTTCGCGAAAATAGCGAGCTGCCGTTCGTGGATATTTCGTTGCGATAATTTTCCGCCGATAATCGTTTTCTTCATAATTAGGCGTTGAAGCGACACAAAAATGGCACTTTCCGATTTCTAAGTCTAACATCTCATAGTGGTCTCGCTCATCTTCATAAATAACGTCACTACCAACAATCCCGATATCGGCAACCCCTTGTTGAACATACGTCAAGACGTCAACGGCCTTCACTAAGATAAATTCGTAATCATCATACGGACTTTCAAAAACTAATTTTCTTTTTTTATTACGTAAAAAATCACAATTAATCCCTATTTCTTCTAGCAGTTGGATTGTGCCTTGTTCGATACGCCCTTTTGTTAAGGCGATTTTTATTTTACTCATCGCGCTCGCCTCCTTCTAATGAAATGTCTTTCACCTCGTGTTCAAACACATGAAGGACACGCGGAATCTGCCACGTTAGCGCATGTTCAATCGTTTCCTCTAAGCTCGCATGGAGACTTAGTCGGGCGAAACGTTCTTTTGCCAATACTTGTTCTGCTAAGGCTAGCGCGTCGTCATCATAGTGAATCAAGACCTCAATGCCTTGAGGTTTTGTTAACTCTCCTTTGCGGTCTTTGATATAAAGCATGCGATCTAAGTAAAAAACCAACCCGACAGCGGGCAGTGGCGCAACCGAAAATTCTGTTAATAAGTCATCATAACGACCACCACTAAAAAAACAATCCGATGACTGATCAGCGTAGCCTTTAAACGTAATGCCTGTATAATATTGCAACTCTTGAACTAACCCAATATCAACCGTGATTTCTTGTTCTGGATAGACTTGGCTAATTTGTTTGATGAGTTGTTTCATTTCAGTTATGCTTGCGAGAATTTTCGGATGATCGGTTAAGGCTTCGACTTCTTCTAAAATATCGATTTGACCAAATAAACGAGGGAGTCGCGAGATTAAAGGATAGAGTGGATGCTGCTGATAATCGACTAAAAAGTCTTGCATCCCCGGTGAGTTTTTACTTTGTAGCAACCATTTAAAGCGTTCTTTCTTTTGATCGGTTAACTGTAACTCTGAAAGAATCGTCTGAAAAATAGCCGCATGTCCCAGTTCAATTTGGAAATCGGTCACCCCGCTTTTTTGCGAGACGCTCACACCGTTGATTAAACATTCGGTTTCAGCTTTTAGTGAATCATAACCAATCAACTCCATGCCTGCTTGAAGTTGTTCATTATATTCACCCGAGTGGCCTTTATTCACTCGAAAGACTTTCCCACTATACGAGAGTTGAACCGGCGGAATCACCCCCGTCGTACTAATTACCCGGCCAATCGGCAATGTCATATCGGGTCTCAACACCACAATTCGTCCTTGATCATCAAAAAAGCGATAACGAGAAGTCGCCTTTTGTGCCATACCATCAAAGACTTCTTCAAACTCAATTAACGGCGTCTCTATACGCTGATAACCCCGGGATGCAAAATGATGGTTCACTAAGCTTTCCAATTGATGACTCTGAACAGCCTCTTTAAATAATTTATCTTTTGTGCCATTTGGCAAGCTACGATTCCATTTCATTTCTTCGTTCACCCCTGATTAGATTTAAATGATAATTAATTAAATGCATAATTAGATTTTACACAGAATATTATGCCTATCCTAGCAATTTTTTAATAAAAAGTAAACCATTTTAAAGGAAAAAAGCTGTTTTTTCTGAAAAAACGAGAACTATTTGCAAATGATGCCCATCACGTCAAAAAAGAGCCTCAACATTCACTGAGACTCTCGTCATTTTATAACTGACCAATCAGGTTTCGTTCTTGCTCGGTAAGGGAAAAATCAAAAATAGCGAGATTTTCTTTTTGACGCGTGAGATGATGTGATTTCGGGATGACGATGACCTCTTTTTCAATTTGATAACGTAAAATCACTTGGGCCCACGATTTTCCATAGGCTTGACCAATTTGACTTAATTGTTCTTTTGCTTCAGGGCTGACTCTTGTTAGCGGCCCCCAAGCTTCAGGAAAAACGTCATTTTGGAGAGAAAAATCAATGATCTCGTGATTCCACTTTCCTGGATGAGACTCAATTTGATTCACAGCAGGTTTGATTCGAGCACCTGCTAACAAATAGGCCAGTTGTTTTTTATCAAAATTCGAAACCCCTATAGCTTTGATTTTTCCTTGATCGACATAACGTTCTAACACATGCCAGACAATCACCATCTCTTCCAAATTTTCCCAAGGATGGTGAATCAGATAAAGATCAAGATACTCAGTCCCTAAATTAGCTAAACTAAATTCAACAGCTTCCATCACGGATCGTTCACTATTGGTGTATTCCGGTTTTCCCGGTATTTTTGACGTAATAAAGAACGCCTCACGTGGTAAGCCACTTTCTTTGATTGCTTTGCCGACCACTGCTTCATTTCGATAAGCGATGGCTGTATCAAAATGACGATAGCCAACTTCAATGGCTGACAATATTTCGGTCGTATCGCCGTTAATTTCACCCATATATTGATGATCAACTTTCCCAAATGTGTTGGTACCGCTACCAATTATAGGAATGTTTATACCCGTATTTAACGTAAGTTCTCTCATATACTCTTCCTCCATTGTATGATTCGTTTTTTCCTATTCATTTAGTTTAGCACAATTTGGCAAAACAGAAACTTTTGATGGCTTCCCACTCTTTTTATTTCGCCTATCTATAGTTATAAACTATAACTAGCTCCTATTAATCGATATAAGTCTTTTTCAGTAATCTCTGTTATGCTTAATCCAATCATTTTTACTTATTGGAGGAAAAAACTTATGACAACCGATCGCTTTCAACTCGTTGGGTCGCTCTTACGTCCCGCAAACCTATTAGCTTACAAAAATCAAATTGAAGTCCGCGATGACATTCAATATCCGTTCTATGATGCTTTCGAAGGTTACCAAGAAACCGAAACAAGTGAAATCAAAAAAATCGTCGCACGACAACTGGAAGCTGGTATTCCAGTCATTACAGATGGTGAATACTCACGCTCAATGTGGCATCTGGATTTTGTCTGGGGTTTTGAGGGTATCGAACGCTTTATCGCCGACAATGGCTATACCTTCCAAGATTTTGATGGTGGTATTTACGAAACACGCAAAGATATTGGCATTCGCATCACCAAGCCACTCTCCGGGAAAAATCACCATTTCATTACTTTATTTAAACAACTGAAAGAACTGGCTGGCGATCATCCCACAAAATTAACCGTTTGGGGTGCTGCACATGCGTTTACCGAATTAGCGATTATGAATGGGATTTACGGAGACGATCAAGTGTACCATACACAAGAAGAACTAAAAGAGGGCTTAATCAAAGCCTATAAAGAATTTCTAGTAGAGTATAAAGATGCTGGCGGTGAAATCATCCAGTTTGATGATTGTTTATGGGAATTATTCTCTGAAGATAACGACCAATCGTTTTTTGCTTCAGGAAAAGAAGGGCTCGAAGAACTGGCGGATACATTCATTGGCATTAATAACGAAATTGCCGATTATGCGCATCAATTAGGACTCAAAGTCTGGACTCATAACTGTCGCGGAAACTACGAAAGTCGTCATGCAGCTGGCGGATCGTACGAGTCCATCGCTGAAAAATTCTTACGTGATCAACATTATGACCGCTTCTTTCTTGAATGGGACGATGATCGTGCCGGTGATTTGACTGCTTTAGCAGTATTAAAAGATCGTCCAGAAGTGGAAGTTGTCTTAGGGTTACTTTCAAGTAAAGTCGCTCACCTAGATGATGAAGCACGCATCTATCAATTATTAGAAAAAGCCAGTACGATTTTACCGAAAGAACGCTTGTACCTCTCCCACCAATGTGGTTTTGCCTCATGTGATTGTGGCAATGAATTATCAGCGGAACAACAATGGGAGAAAGTTGCACAAGGTCAAGCCATTGCCAAAACTTTTTGGAATGACTAATTAAAAACGAGAGAGCACTGTCCTAGGCACAGGTAAGTACGTGTAACTAAGATCGTGCTCTCTTATTTGCGGTTTCAACTAAGCATTGATTTCGTTTTATGATTTTTAGCCGAGTCACATTATGGTTAAAGATGACAGAAAAAAGTCAGATGGTTATCACCTTGTTTAAGGAGATGGTAACCATCTGATTTTACTGTCGTTTCCTTTAATATCTACTCTTAAATCCTCGTCAAACCAATAAAAAAAGTCCTTTATCAGAAAAAAATATTTCTGATAAAGGACGAGTCATCGTGGTACCACCTTTGTTTGAAAGCAATGCTTTCCTGAACTATCTCCGAAGAAATAGCGTTCGAGATAACGATCGAACAAATCGAAGCGGCTTACCTATCAGCCGACTCTCCTCCGAGACCATCTTCATTCTTTCCCCTTTAGTCCCTTTCACCAAACGGAACCTCTCTTCAAAAGTGGATAAAAAGATTACTCTTCTCTTCATTGGTTTTAGATTAAAATAAGATTAGATTTAACTGATCTTACTAGATTTGTTCTAAGAAATCAATTTTTTTTGCTTCAAAATGTTGTTTTGAACATACGCCTCACACAGGAAGATTAATTGACCAAATGATTCTTTAAATAATCCTGTACCCCTAATCCTGCTTCATAAATCCAGTAGTGTTCGCCTTCATAAGAAAAATAAATTTGCTCGCTTCCAAAAAATGGTGCTTTATAGAGACAATCAATGCGAGACAAATCTATTTTCCGCTCGATTGCTTGACGGATGCCTTGGTGACTGTGAATAAAAAGTTGGTTATCAGTAATTTGTATTTGAGCGAATAGATAGGTTTGTCCAATTCTAAGATATGTTTGCATGATGAACCCCTCTTTCTCTTAAAGTAATGAAAGTATAACGTATAAAACCGGTTTCAGTGCAAGGACTATTTGTCACTTTTCTTATTCATTAAGTTTTTATCATTCAAAATCCTCCTCTGATTCTCAGACTGACATTGTCTTTTCCTCCTCTTTCACCTCACTCGTTTAGATGCTAAAAAACAGCAACAAAACCTCTGATAAAAGAGTTTGTTGCTGTTAGCCATTTCTTTCTTAATAACCGTTGCGTAAATCGCGTTCGTATTCACTCTCATTCGAACGGCTGACGCGTCGTTTGCGGCCTTTAATTGGCGTTGACTGAAGCGCTTTGAGGACTTTTTCGCCTTTGCCATTTAATATTTCGACAAATGTGGACACATCCATTAAGTTAATGACGCCAATATCGTCGCCCGTAACACCTTCAACATTACAAATTGCGCCTACTACATCGCCTGGTCGCATTTTTGTTTTCTTACCGGCATTGATATGAATTTTCATGATATCTTCTTTGAAATCTAGCCCTTTTTCTTTACGAATCATTGGGTTTTTTCGTTGTTTTTGTTCAAAGTCTAATCGGTATTTATCCACCGTTGCTCGACTTGGACGAGGAATTTCTTCTAACACATCCCCTTGTGCTTCGCGAATCGCTGCAAATGATGCACGATCACGTGGATTAACTAACGAAAGGGTCTTCCCTTTGTTTTCAAAACGAGCCGTCCGACCAATACGATGGACGTAGGTTTCTGGTTTATCTGGTAAATCGTAATTCACGACGAGCGCAATATCCGCCACATCAATTCCACGAGCAGCGACATCGGTTGCGACCAAGTGACGGAAATAGCCCCGTTTAAAATCATTAATGACTTGGGTACGGTCTCGTTGTTCCATGCCACCATGGAGCATATCGACTTTAATATCCGCGCGATCTAGTTCTTTCATTAACCGTTCGACCATCACTTTCGTATTACAAAAAAGAATACTACTGTCTGGATTATCAACGATTAATAAATCTTTTAAGGTTGCTAATTTATCTTCATCTTCCACGCGAATATATTGCTGGCGAATCCGTTTTTTCGATTGGTCAGTATCCGTGATTTCGACGTATTTCGGGTGTTTCAAAAAGTGCTCCGTTAATTTTTTAACGGCATCTGGCATTGTCGCTGAAAATAAGGCTGTCGTGCGATTTTGCGGTAACTCCTGTAAAATATCTTCGACTTGATCAATGAATCCCATCGCAAACATTTCATCCGCTTCGTCAATAATTAATGTTTTAATTTGACTTAAATCAATCGTTCCTCGTTCAATATGATCAAATAAACGCCCTGGTGTCGCCACCACAATATGAGTGCGTTGCTTTAAATTTTTGACTTGCGTTTGATAAGACGTTTTCCCAAATAAGGCTTCCACTTTCAAGCGTTTGTAACGTCCGATATTAAATATTTCATCTTTAATTTGTGTCGCAAGTTCTCTCGTTGGCGTTAAGACCAAGGCTTGTGGCGCGCGTTCTTCCCAATCAACTAATTGACATAATGGAATGCCAAATGCGGCAGTTTTTCCACTCCCTGTTTGCGAGCGGACAATCACATCTTTTTTATTAAGCAGTAGCGGCAAGACTTCTCGTTGTACAGGGGTTGGATCCGTATATTTTAAGACGGATAGGGACTTTATAATCGATTCATCCAACGGGTATTCTGAAAATCGGTTTTGACTCATTTAATTTAACATCCTTCTATTAAACAAGTTCACAACAGATTTTCTGCGCCTTGCTTAATACTATTATTATTTTTTTCGCTTCAATAGTGTAACACGGTTTACCAAATATTACACGAAAAGGAAATTTTTTTAATGCGAAAACCCCCTATTATTGGCTTTTCTTCCTTTTTTGGTTGCTTGACACCTCTCATTTTCATTTCCTTTCATTTAATTTTTTCATATTGATTGACATTTTTTTCGAAGATAGATAATATAGTTAGTGCGTTAACTATATTAGGAGGATGAACATGGACAATCATCAAGGAGCGCTCGGCTTTCATATCCGCGAATTATCGATTTTATTGAGTCGAAAAATCGATCACGAAGCCATTCAAAACGATATCGAAAATATTTCTCATCCACAGGCAATGGTCATCCATTTTATTTCGAGGAACCATCTACGAGAAATTCACCAAAAAGATATCGAAGAAGAATTATCGATTCGCAAACCAACTGCGAGTCAATTACTTGATCGAATGGAAAAAAGTGGATTGGTTGAACGTCGTGTCTCGTCAAAAGATAAACGTCGGAATCAAATTATCTTAACTGATAAAGCCATCGATAGCGTTAAACAAATCAAACATGTGCTAAAAGATATTGAAAAGACCTTACAGCAAGATTTAACCGAAGATGAAATCGCAACGTTTTTGCAAGTTGTGGAAAAAATGAAAAAAAATATCCAATAATTTTAGTTGATTAAGATATTTTTTAGGAGGAACGACAGTTATGTTTAGAATTTTCAAACGATCAAGTACCGGAGAAAGACTCCTTTTTGTACTTAGCATCATTTTTATCCTAGTACAAGTGAATCTAGAACTTAAAATTCCCTCGTACATGGCTGAAATCACCACTCTTTTACAAACACCAGGAACCGTTACAGCGGATATCTTAAAACCTGGATTTACAATGATTGGGCTTTCGTTATTAAGTTTTGCTTCTGCGATTTTAGTCGGTTTCTTCGCCGCTCGCATTGCAGCCGGATTAATCACTCGTTTACGCCGAGAGTTATTTAACCGGGTTACCAATTATTCTACGAACGAAATTCAGCATTTTTCAGTGCCGAGCCTGGTTACAAGAACAACAAATGATTTGACCCAAATTCAAATGTTAATCGCAATGGGACTTCAAGTCATTATTAAAGGACCCATTACAGCCATTTGGGCGATTACTAAAATTTCGAATAAAAGTTGGGAATGGACTGCTACGACAGCAGTTGCGGTCATTTTCTTACTATTTACTATTAGTATTTTAATGATTTTTGTTCGTCCGAAGTTTGCGATGATTCAAAAACTGACCGATAATTTAAATAGCGTGACACGCGAAAGTCTGACCGGACTACGTGTCATCCGAGCATATAATGCAAAAGGCTATCAAGAAGAAAAATTCGAAAAAGCCAATGAAGAACTGACAGCAGTTAACTTATTTACAGGACGCATGATGTCCATCTTAAATCCAGTGATGACGCTCGTTTCTTCCGGGTTGACTTTAGCTGTCTATGTGATTGGTGCGTTTTTAATTCAAAATGCACTGGGTGCCGACAAAATTAGCTTGTTTTCTGATATGGTCGTTTTCACCGCTTATGCGATGCAAGTCGTAATGGGCTTCATGATGATGACAATGATTTTCTTCATCTTACCGCGAGCAATCGTTTCGTCCAATCGGATTAATGAAGTCTTAGACCTCTTTTCTTCTGTGACCTTTACGAAAGAAAAAATGACAGAATTACCGAAAAAAGGAACCGTGGAGTTTAAAAATGTGACGTTTGCTTATCCAAATGCAGCCGAATCTGTGTTAAATGATATTACGTTCACGGCTAATACCGGTGAAACGGTTGCCTTTATCGGTTCAACTGGTAGTGGAAAAAGTACGATTTTAAAACTGATTCCGCGCCTATTTGACACCACTAAAGGTGAAATTGTGATTAACGGTCAAAATGTCAAAAACTTTGACCACGAAACGTTAAACAATATTATTGGGTATATTCCTCAAAAACCAGTCCTTTTTGCAGGCGATATCCGTTCAAACATGGAATTAGGAACGAGTGCCGCTACACCACTTGATGACACTGCGATCTTTGAGGCATTAGAAATTGCTCAAGCCAAAGACTTCGTCGAAAATGAAGAAGGTCAACTTGCAGCCCCTGTTGCCCAAGCCGGCAGCAACTTTTCTGGTGGCCAAAAACAACGTCTGGCGATTTCCAGAGTCATTGCCCGTCAGCCTGAAATTTTACTCTTTGATGATTCGTTTTCTGCGCTTGATTATCAAACCGATAAGAAATTACGAGGCATTTTAAAAGAACGGTTACCACAAACGACTAAATTAATCGTTGCACAACGCATTAGCACGATTATGGACGCGAACTTGATTATTGTTTTAGATGAAGGACGCATTGTCGGTAAAGGAACCCACCAAGAATTACTAAAAGACAACGAAGTCTATCAAGAAATTGCCTATTCACAATTATCGAAGGAGGAATTAGTTAATGAGTAAGAAAAAAGAAACCCAAAGCCATTTAACTTGGGCCAACATCCAAAAATATGCTGGTTCATATACTCTTCCTTTTGTGTTGGCGGTTATTTTTGCAACCATTGGAAGTATTACAACGATTTTAGGTCCTGACCGTTTAAGCGAAATTACTGACACAATTGCCACTGGATTAAGCGGCACAATCGATACAGATAAAATCAAAAGCATTGCGACGTTCTTAGTGATTATTTATCTCATTGGGGCAATCATGACGTACTTACAAGGTTATATTATTACGACGATTACCCAAAATTTCTCTAAAAAATTACGACGTCACGTATCCGAGAAAATTGATCGATTGCCACTACGTTATTTTGATTCACACAAACAAGGGGATACGCTTAGTCGTGTCACAAATGACCTAGATACTGTTGGTCAATCCCTTAGTCAAAGTCTTGCGACGCTTGCACCGTCCGTTACGTTACTAGTCGGTTCAATTATCATGATGTTCAATAGTGAATGGCGTCTTAGTCTAACCGTTATTATCTCTTCTCTCGCAGGTTTTGCGGTCGTAGCGTTGATTTTGGCTACTTCACAAAAACATTTCATCGCGCAACAAGTCAAGCTTGGAGCGATTTCGAGTTATGCAGAAGAAATCTATTCTGGTCATAGCGTGATTACAACTTACAATGCCGAAAAACAAGTGCAAGACAACTTTGAAGAACTAAACATGGATTTATATGGCAGTGTTTGGCGGGCACAGTTCCTTTCTGGAATCATGATGCCGATGATGGGCTTCATTGGGAACTTTGGTTACGTCATGGTCTGTGTGGTCGGCTCGATTTTAGCGCTTAATGGCACGATTACCTTTGGTGTCATTGTTGCGTTTATGATTTATGTTCGTATTTTTACGAATCCATTATCTCAATTGGCTCAAGCTTTTGGGAATTTACAATCGGCTAGTGCTGCATTAAACCGTGTCTTTGAATTCTTAGGTGAAGAAGAAATGACTAATGAAGCGACTAAGACGCGTCAATTAACGCAAACAGATGGACATGTTGTCTTTGAAAATGTTAGCTTTAGTTATAACCCCGATCAAATGATTATCAATGACTTTTCTGTTGAGGCGACACCTGGTAGCAAGATTGCCATTGTCGGACCAACCGGCGCTGGGAAAACAACCATCGTCAACTTATTAATGAAGTTTTACGAAATTAATCAAGGTGACATTCGCATTGATGGCAAATCGATTCACGAGATGAGCCGCGAAGAAGTGCATGATCAATTTTGTATGGTCTTACAAGACACATGGTTATTTGAAGGAACAATCAAAGAAAATTTAATTTTCAACCAAAAAGACGTTTCGGATGAAGCTGTTGTCGATGCTTGTAAAGCGGTTGGCTTGCACCACTTCATTACGACCTTACAAAAGGGCTATGATACGATTTTAGATGATAGTGTGGAACTGTCTGTTGGACAAAAACAATTAATGACGATTGCGCGTGCCTTAATTAAACAAGCACCAATGTTAATTTTAGATGAAGCAACAAGCTCCGTTGATACAAGAACGGAAGAGTTAATTCAAAAAGCGATGGACAAATTAATGGAAGGCAAAACTTCTTTCGTTATCGCTCACCGCTTGTCAACCATTCGCAATGCCGATAATATTTTAGTCATGAACCACGGCGATATTATCGAACAAGGCAATCACGAAGCCTTGATGCGTCAAAACGGCTTTTACGCCGACCTCTATAACAGC
The DNA here is from genome assembly GCF_051713805.1 of Enterococcus sp. DIV1314a. NCBI lineage: Bacteria > Bacillati > Bacillota > Bacilli > Lactobacillales > Enterococcaceae > Enterococcus > Enterococcus sp. DIV1314a. Next base: position 299,243 of record NZ_JBIOQP010000001.1, read on the forward strand.
CAGTTTTCTAAAGGCTAACAAAAAAAGCAGGAGAATTTATCTCCTGCTTTTTTTCGTGTGCTATCAAAGAACTTAGAACCAATAGGAAAGAACGGTCCCCAAAAAGTAAAGTGTTGGATAGCCAATCATCACGACCGACATCGTTTTTAAGACAATTGGGAACGTCTTTTGTTTATCTTGCAGCGCCATATAAGGAGTCAATCCTCGCATGAGCTTTGGTAAACTCAATCCTAAAAGGAGAACAGTCCATGGCGCAAGCCCTAGAAAAACAACCAGAGGTAAACACAAAAAGCTGATAAGAAGGTTGGCTTTAAGGAACACGGTCGCACGCTTTTTGCCAAGATAATAAACGAGTGTCCGGCGCCCGTTTACAATATCTTCTTCCAAATCACATGTATTATTCGCAATTAAATTGTTGAACATCATGAAAACGAGCGGCAAACAGACAAGTAAAAAACGCAACGCTACTGCCAACGTGAACGGCTCTTGTGTCGAAGCCAGCAAAACATACAGTGCTACTAGCGGGACAAGATAACCACTAGCTAGTGAAGTAATGGTTTCGGCAATCGGTAAACTGTTTAATGGTCTGGGGCCTGTCGAATAGAATAAACCAATATAAAAGCCGATAATCCCTGGAATCACGACCCAGATACTCGTCAGCGTGACTAACCACAAGCCAAACAGCGTCGAAAGTGTCATGAAAAAGTAAAAGTAGTTGCGGACGGTTTTCAACGATAAGCCTTCTCGACCAATAATATTCGTCTTTACCTTATACGAATGGTCATCCGAAGCATTCTGGTAATCCATGTAGTTGTTAAAAATATTAACAGCCACATGAAAAAGTAAAATAATGAAAAGATAAATAACAAATGGACCATTTAAGTTAGTGTCAAACTGAAACTGCGCATACGACGCTCCCAGTAAGATTAAAAATAAATTTAAGGGCGCAGTATACACTTCTGCTAATTCCCAAAATTGTTTAAAACGCATGACTCATTCCTCCAAGTTCTCTCAATAGTGCTAGCGTATTATAACATAATCTCCTTGATTTCCCATATTTTAGGCTCAAGGTGACGTCACGCTGAGAATGGACACAAACAACTTTTACATTTCCAAATGTTGTTGGTATTCTACTTCCTACACTTCAAAATCATGAAAAAACTCAGGAGCATTTTCACTCCTGAGTTTGATTTATTTTACCGTGATTGATTGTCCATTTGTTTCAATGACTTCTTTATACCAATAGTAGCTATCCTTTTTATAACGATTCAAGCTTCCACCCACTTCATCGCGATCGACATAGACAAATCCGTACCGTTTTTGATACCCATTTAACCAACTTAATAAGTCAGTGAACGACCATGTACAATACGCCCAAATTTCACAGCCTTCTTCTGAAGCTTTCATTAATTCTTCAATGTGTTTTGATAAGTACTCAATCCGGTAAGCATCGTGGATCTCTTGAGTATCAGTCAACGTATCAAACGCTCCAAGTCCATTCTCTGAAATCACAATCGGTAAATCATAACGACTGGTGATTTCTTTACATGCATAACGCAACCCGGACGGATCGATTACCCAGTCCCAATCGGTTGTTTTCAAGTGCGTATTCGTTGGATTTTTGTATAAACCTGGAATACCCGTTACTTGTCCGGTTCCTTTTTTACCTGTCGTATTCATCTCGCCATATGGACCGACGCCATCGATTGGATTATATTCAGCTACACTTGTTTGATAATAGTTGACACCCATAAAATCAATCAAAGCTGCTGCTTGTTTCAAGATTGTTTGATCGGCTTCTGTCACGATTGGTGCCACACCTTTTTGTTCTAAATAGTGATAGGCATTTTTTGGATAGCGACCGTAGGCATAGACATCCATCCACCAAAAATTCTTTAAATTATCAAAATCCATTTTTGCCATTGCATGAATCGGATCACTATTCAAGGCGTAACTTGGACTATATGCAAAGCTCGCTCCTATTTTTCCTTCAGGCATGATTTCCTTAAACGCAAGGACTGATTTTGCATGTGCTAGAAAAACATGATGATTCACTTGATAATACATTTTTTCATCGTCAAATTTTCCTGGTGGGTGCATCGCTGTCAGCCAGCCAAAGGTCGTAAAGATGTTCTGTTCATTTATCGTAATCCAATACTTTACTTTACCTTTAAATTGATTAAATAGGAATGTCGCGTAATGGACAAAATCTTCCACGACTTTTGGACTTTCCCAGCCGCCATATTCTTCCACTAAAGCTTGAGGAATATCCCAGTGATATAACGTCACCATCGGTTCAATCCCATATTTCAAACATTCATCAATCAACTCTGTATAAAATTGGACACCCTCTAGGTTCACCTCACCATGACCTTTTGGAAAAATACGGGCCCAAGCAATCGAAAAGCGATACGTTTGCAAACCCATTTCGGCCATTAATGCGACGTCTTCTTTGTAACGATGATAATGATCGACTGCGACTTCGCCCGTCGATTCTTTAAAGGTCTTCCCTGGGATTTTTACAAATTCATCCCAGTTTGAGATTCCTTTCCCAGCTTCTTGAGCAGCCCCTTCGATTTGGTAAGCGGCAGAAGCACTTCCCCATAAAAAAGTATCAGGCATTTGTAATGGTTTCAATTTTGAATCCTCCTTATATAATCGTTAAAATTTCTTCTAGTGCTTCGACATTTCCTTGACGCGCAACCGTAATTTCTAGATAATCATGCGAGTTGGTGATCACAATCGGTGTCGTAATATCATATCCAGCTGCCACAATAGCTTCTAATTCGAAAGTGAGGATGCGATCACCTTTTTTAACTTTTTCTCCTACTTTAACTGCAGGCGTAAAGTATTGACCATTCAAGTTCACTGTCTCTAAACCAACATGAATCAAAATCTCGGCACCATTATCAGTTTTTAAGCCTATTGCATGTCCCGTTTCAAAAAATACATCAATCGTTCCATCACAAGGTGCGACAACTTCGCCTTTTGTCGGCACAATCGCCAACCCTTTTCCTAATAGTTCTCCAGCAAAGGTTTTATCATTGACTTCACTTAGTGGGATCACTTTTCCGGCCATTGGACTTTCTAACTTGTTGATTTTTGTTAAAGTGGAAATTGTCCCATTTTCGATTTCTTCTTCATAATGATCATCGACGATATCTTCAAATCCAATTAAATAAGTTGCAATAAATGACACGACAATCGTGACCGCAGCCGTAATTAAAATATAGAGTAACGAAATGGGACGATCTTTTTCTAAGTATTGTGGGATCGTAATCAAGGCTGGTGTTGCAACACCAAAAGCTTTTAATTCAAAGAATCCACCAACTAAACCACCACTAATCGCACCAATTGCTGCACCGAGCATTGGTTTTTTCAAGCGTAAGGTTACGCCATATAAGGCGGGTTCTGTAATACCCGCTAAAAGGGCAGAAAAAGCAGAAGAGCCAGCAACTTGTTTTAAATCTTTATTTTTCGATTTAATCGAAACGGCTAACGAAGCAGCACCTTGCGCCATGTTCGAACAAAATTCCGCAATGCAGATAAAAGCCTCATAACCTGTCGTCGCAATAATGCTTAATTTGATTGGCGTAAAGGCATGATGCATACCAGCCATTACGATAAACGGATAGACCCCTGCAATCAAGCCAACTGCCACTAACCCTAGCGCATCATGAATCCCATAAATGAAGGAAGACAAGGCATTTCCTAAAATCGAGCCAATTGGTCCGACAACCGTCATCACAATTGGGGCGGTAATTAACATAACTAACATTGGTTTTAAGAAGTTTTTAGTGACGTTCGGTGTGATACGATCGACAAATGGTTCAATATAAGAAAGAAGCCACACTGATAAAATAATCGGAATCACGGAATACGCGTAAAAAGCATATGTCACAGGAATCAATCCAAAGAACGCTAATGTCTCGCCAGCGTCTTTTGCATTCGTTGTTAACGAAACAAAATTGGGATGTAAAATAATAAGTGCTAAACTCGCCGCGTAGTAGGCGTTCGTTTTAAATTTTTCAGCTGCTGACATGGCAATCAAGACAGGCATAAAGTAAAAGGCGCCATCACCAATAACTGACAACAATTGATAGGTTTGACTCGACTCTGTTAACCAACCAATCATTGGTAACACTGTCAATAATACTTTAATCATCGCCGCACCAATTAAGGCTGGAATCACTGGTGCCATACAACTAGAAATCACATCTAGAATGGTGGAAAAAGGATTCATTTTGCTTTTATTTGGTTGTGGTGTGTTTGCGGTCTCACCTCCAAAATGACCGAGCTTGATGACTTCTTTATAGACGGCATTGACCTCATTTCCGATGATGATTTGGTATTGGCCACTTTTTTTCATGACGCCTAAGACACCACGAATTTGTTCAACTGCTTGATCATCCACTATTGTTTCATCTTTTAAGACAAAACGCAGACGTGTCATACAATGAACCACGCTGACGATATTTTCTTGACCGCCTAATTTAACTAAGATTTGTTCTGCTACTTTTGAAGCATCCATTGTAACCATCCTTTTCTATGACTGAATTTGCGAATTCTTCGTAATTTTTTCAATATGAAGAATTAAGTAAAGTTGTTCATCTGTATTTAACGAATAATGATAATGTTTTTGTAAGTAGTGATCAATTTTGACGACACATTCATAACTCGCCGTGTATTTATTTCGAAAAACTTCAAAAATATCATCACTCTCACTGACATAAACTTGGCCATCAATGATTCGTTGGGCAAAGAATTTTAAATGCGTGACGAAACGATGATAATAAATCGAATCTTCATTAAACTCCATCCGAAACGTATATTTAATCATATTAATAATTTCTTGCATGAGCTTCGACATGTCGTTAATATCCACTAACTGATCCAATTGGCCATTAACCAAATGTTGTGCAATATACGCGGCTTCGTCTTCAATAAAGGTTAGACCAAACACCGCTTCAATCTCTTTTAACGCCATCAAACCGGTTTCATATTCATCTTTAAATAATCGACGAATATCCATCAGTAAAGGATTCTTGACTTCAATTCCCTTTTTTAGCCGTTCAATTGCACCATGAATGTGCTCCGTTAAAGAGACATACACAATATCATCGATTTTTTTATCGTATTCTTTTTCAAGAATAAAAATAATGCGTTCCGTAATTTCTAAATACTCTTCGGAAATATCTGAAAAAACCGCTTTAAATCGTTCGTTTATTTTTGAATCTGACGTTGAAAATATTTTATAACGTCCTTTTAAATCAGCCATTTGGCCATTCTTCTTACCAAAGGCTACCCCAATTCCCATCACAATCACTTCTTGTCCTTGTTCATCGTAAGACAAAAAAGCATTGTTGTTTAACACTTTCACAATTTTCATTTCTCCACCTCCTTCAACTCGCGATTTTAACCGCTTACTTGATTTCCGTATTATTTTTTAAAATAAAGTTTGCTCTGATACCTAAAAAAGCAACGCATATACGACGTTAAGGGTTTCATTTCTCTTTTTAGACAACAAAAAAACAGGCACCACAGAATAAGCCGTCTTCCTTTCTTAAAAAGGAAACGTCTTTTTCTGAGGTTTTGCCTGCTTTACCAGTTACAATCCTTATTTTCTAGACCTATGTTAGCATAGTTGATTTCACGATGCAAGAGGTGAAAATGAGAAATACCGCAAAATGGTTTTCGTTTTTCTATTGCTCTAAGAGAAGTGACGACTGTAAAACCTACTCGTCATCAAAACAAATGAGGTCCATTGGCATCGGTCCTGCGACACCGACAAAAACAAAATCTTCATCGCCGGTATTTTTCATCCCATGTTGTTCTCCTGGGTATGAGATGACCATATCGCCTTTCGTAATGGTCACTTCTTTACCTGGCTCTGGGAAGAAAGTACCCGTACCTTTTAAAACAATCCACAAATCATCTGACGTTGTATGTGCATGCGTAAAGACACTTTGTCCAGGTTTTAAACACCAAACGGCACCCGCTGTTTTAGGCGTTTCATAAAAAATGGTTTTCTTTCCTTCTTGTTCACAAAATTGACTAACTTCTTCTATTCTAAATAAACGGCGATTTAACATCGTCTCCATTCAAATCATCCTCTCATTTTTATTGAAATAATTGTGCAAAACGGAATAATTGTTCTGCTGTCGCTTCAATTGCAGCGAGTGTCGTTTCTTTACTTAAAATCTCACGTTCGCTCGCAATCCGTTGAATCGTAGGGAAATAGGCTTGAATTCCCTGGTTGTTACTTTGCCTTGCCTCTTTTGAAACCCCACCGGCTAGAGCAATGACTGGCTTATTGTATTTGTCAGCTAATCGAGCAACAGATACCGGGACTTTCCCCATCAATGACTGCGCATCAAGTAAGCCTTCACCCGTCACAACGAGGTCGCTCGTTTGAATCTCCTCTTCCAAATGAAGATGGCGTGCAATTTCATCAAATCCTGGGACAATCGTCGCCTGTAAGTAACTAAGAAAAGCAAAACCAACGCCGCCAGCCGCTCCAGCTCCGGACTCTTCTTTCATCGTTGTTTCCGTTGCTTCTTCGGTTAGCCGAGCAAAACGTTGGAGTAACGCATCGATCGTCACTTGGTCTGAAACTTTCACTCCTTTTTGAGGACCGAAAATAGCGGTAGCTCCTTGCTCCCCACAAAGCGGATTGGTCACATCGCTAGCGATGACAAACTTACAATCGCTTAGTTCCGGGAGGATTTGGCTTGCATCAATGCTAGCTAATCCGTCTAAATCCTTTAAACGATAACCCAGTTCACGACCAGATTGATCCAAAAAGCGTACGCCTAACGCATGTAACATCCCAATACCGGCATCATTTGTGGCACTCCCCCCAAGTCCAATGACAAAATGACGGGCTCCTTCTTGAATGCACTGCTTGATCTTTTCTCCTAAGCCATAAGTCGTCGCCTCCCAAGGACTTAGTTTCTCTTTTTCCACGAGGGTAATCCCGGAAGTCTCGGCAATCTCAAGTACGACTTTTTTCGCGATTTGCCCGTGTTTCGCCAAGACTGTTTGACCAAGCATGGGCCCCTGAACAGTACTTGTTTGAATCTGTTCGGAAAAGCGATGGAAAATCGCATCAATGGTTCCTTCACCGCCATCGGCAATCGGTAAGACGCTAATTTCAGGTTGGGACTGCTCGCGATAGGCCGCCTCAATCCCTTTTTTGGCGGCTTCCCCTTAGCTTTGCGAGAATCACTCATTTGTATTCAAGAGAAACTTGAACACTTTATTAACATAAAAAGCGCGTTAGGCGTGGGTGAGCCGGTCAATCAGTTTTCTTTATGTCACTTTTCCTATAAAGAAGCACTCAGCGTATTGGAAAATCATGTCGTTAGTCCCGGAATTCGCTTTTACGATAAACAAAAAAGCATTCATCGGATTGCCGAGAATGTCTCAAAAGAAGAAATGGCTTATTTTTGTGAATCGATTTTAAAAGAATTGGCTTATCCAACCAATCCAACAGATCTCGAATTACGGCGAACGTTAGCCGCTTATTTAGATAGTCAATGTAAGATTGTTGAAACGGCCGAAAAAATGTTTTTACATCGCAATACGGTTCATTATCGCATTAAGAAATGCCAAAACCTATTTGATGCACCAATTGATTCTCCTGAACTGTCGTTGCAATTACGCGTCGCTCTTTATTTGTCTCAGCCAAATGATTAACGTCGAACGTTTTGATATCAAGAAATCCCAAAAAAGCCTAGAAAATGGAAGAGACAACCATTTTCTAGGCTTTTTAGCATCCAACGAAACAGACAACGATGTAAAAATTAATTCGCTTTGTTGATGGCGATTACTCGTTTTTGTGCACGTTTTAATTGAATATAAGTCAGATTAAGTCCGACACCAATCAAGGCCACCGCGATTGCCACGTAAAAGGCTTTTGTAAAATCACCATTATTGGCTGTCGCAATTCCTGCGGCTACTTTTGGCGCGAAAAAGGCAGCTGCGGAGTACCCACAGAAAATAATCCCATAGTTAACACCTTGATTCACCGGACCGTAGTTTTCTAGAACCATTGGCGGGAAGACACCCATAACCCCACCAAAACATAATCCTAAAATCATAATCCCAATCGCAAATCCTACTTGCGAAGAGAAAGAAGTCAAAATAATAAACGCGAGAATGACCATTCCAAGAATAATCGACAAGGTATGATTACGACCTAATCGATCAGAGACGGTTCCCCAAACGATACGTCCGGCACAATTACTAAGAGAATATAAGCTGACGTACATCGCCGCGGTAGTCGCAGATAATTGGAACATTTGTTGACCAATGACCGACGCATTAGCTGCAATCATCAGACCAGAAAACGCACCGGTAAAGAGCATTAAAAAGATCAGATAGAAAAAGGGAGTTCGGAGCATCATTTTCCAATCTTTGTTGATCAGTCCTTGATTAGTTTGATGTTGTGGCGGCACCCATCCTTCCACTTGATAACCTGCAGGTGCTTGTTTAATAAAAATAACCGCAATCGCAATGATAATCATATAAGAAAATCCTAATGATTTAAAGGCTGTGAGTACATCAAAGCGTTCGATTAACGCATTACCGATTGGTGCAGCAATAATCGCTGCACCGCCCATACCTGCCGTAATGATTCCAGAGGCTAACCCTCTTTTATCAGGGAATAATTTAATCGTATTACTCAAGCAAGCAGAGTAGGCCAACCCTTGACCTAAACCACCAATCAAACCATAAGTGAGATAGAGCATCGTTGGGCTCGTAGCAAAACCAGTTAATAAAAAGCCCAGTCCAAACATCATTCCCCCAATGGCGATGGACCATTTTGCGAATCCTTTATCCGTTAAAAATCCGCCCAAAATCATTGGGACTGGCGCGATTGCCGAATTAATCGTGAAAGCTAGCATAATTTCCGTCATCGTCCAACCTTGTGAGGCACTTAAGGGACCTGCGAAGACACTAAAAGCATAAATCGCTCCCGTACAAAGCAATACTGCCGTTGAGGCAATTAAGACTTGCCAACGGTTAATGTTCTTGTTCATATTTTTCCTCCATTGCTTTTTTAGTTGACTGTGTCGATCTTATTTTGTTAATTCTTGGACCGCTGTTTGACCGGCAATCCGTCCAAATGTAAAGATATCAGTCAGTGAGTTACCTCCCAAACGATTCCCTGCGTGAATACCACCAGCGACTTCTCCCGCTGCGTATAATCCTTCAATGATTTGACCTTCAGTATTTAAAACGTGGGTCTGTGTATCAATTTTTAAGCCACCCATTGTATGATGAATCGCTGGTTTTCTTGGCGTCGCATAAAATGGTGCAACAGCTACTTTTAAATCAAAGACATCTTTACCAAATTCTGGATCAAAGCCATTATCCACACAAGCATTATAAGACGCAATCGTTGCCTCAAACACATCCGGATCAACACCAATTTGACGCGCTAGATCTGCCAAATTCTCAGCTCTAAATAATGTTCCCGCAGCAACTTGCTTATCAATTTTTTCTTGCGAAGTATTGTAAGCAGTCTTCTTAATTTCGTCATCGGCAATTAAATAGAACAAGCCGCCGTTATCAATCGCTGCTTGGGTTAACGCATCGCGACTGCCGTATTCATTGACAAACCGTTTCCCTTTTTGATTGACCATAATAAAGTTTTGTGGTGGTACTTGTAAGCCGCTAAATAAAGCGCCTGTTTCTGGATCTGAAACGGGCATCATTTGTGAGAAGCCCATACCGACTAAATCGGCGCCAACACTTTGGCCTAAAATAATTCCATCGCCGGTAATCGCAGGCGAGTTCGACGTTTTAATATCATCACTGATTTCAGTCCAGTACGTATTGTATTCTTTTAACATTTGCGTATTTGCGCCAAAACCACCGGAAGCTAAGACAACTGCATCGCTGTGAACGGTGATTTTTTGACCATTCATTCCTGTCCCGATCACGCCGACAATTCGACCATTCTCACAAATTAATTCTTTGACCGCCGTATCGGTAATAATCACACCACCGTGACGTTCAACAAATTGTTGCAAGGCAGAGACATAGGCATACCCTTCGCTTTTTAGCGGTTTGTGCCCTCGACGCCATAAAGCACCTACCGGCATCGTGACATCCGATTTATCAAATTCAACCCCGATTTCTTCGAGCCATTCAAGCGATTCGAGTCCTTTATCTGTCAAGATTTTCACTAAATCATATTGACCATAAATCGTATTACCAAATTTATCTTTACGTTTCCCACCGAGATACGTTTGCATCCGGTAGAACAGTTCGGAATCAAATAAATATTCCTCCTCGTTTTTCGTTGCTTCAAAGTATGCTGTTACTTGGGCTTTTAATAGACGGAAATCCTCCAAATACTCTGCATCAATCGTTGCTTCATCCGTCGCAATCATCTCTTTTAGAGCATGACGTTCGCCTGGAATTGCCGCAAAGGTATTTTGCCAATTCGGATTCGCCGCATTCATCGGGCCACCCGTGCGAACGGTATTACCACCAACTGCTGGGAATTTTTCCACGACAATGACGCTTTTGCCTTCTTGCAAGACTTTTGCGGCAGCAGTTAAACCAGCCCCACCGGCACCAACCACAACCACATCCGTATGGTATTCCATGTCTTGCGTGTTTAAGGCACTTGCTGCTTTCGGACGTTTACGTAAAATATCCGGATTTGAGCCCGCCATTTTAATGACTTTCGCCACGCCATCAATCACGCCGTTACTCGTCACCGAAGCTCCCGAGATAATATCGACGTTTAAGGTTTGTCCTTCAATGATTTGTTTAGGAATTCGTGTAAATACCACATCCGCAATCCCTTGTGATTCTCCTGATGTATCAATGTCAATCGCTTCAATGCGATTATTATCGATTCGAACGACCATTGGGATTTCTCCATTATGCCCAGGTGTTGTGACCGTAAACTCACCAGAAGTTAAAGCAACTTCTTCAGGTTCCGCTAAGACATTTACGACTTGAGTAAAACGTAAAAAGCGCCAGAAACAACTCTCTAGAAAATCAATCGTCCGTTCTTCTTTCAAATCACCCTCTGGTGTAAAAGCATGATGCGCATTGCCTAGTAAAAATTCGTAGCCAGGCATCACTGTTGCGTTCACACCCGGTGCATCAAGTACTTGACGTAAATGAAGTTGTGCACGCGAAGATCCTTGAACATCATATGACGCACCTACAATCATGACAGGTTTGCCATCGAGCGGGTGTAAATTAAACGATAACCACTCTAGAATACTTTTTAAAGCGGAAGGAATCGAATGATTATGTTCTGGTGTGGCAATAATCACGCCGTCTGCTTCGGTAATTTTGGTGTTAAACAGTTGGATAATCTCACTGTTCGACTGGTCATTGGATTCATCAAACAATGGTACATCCGTTAATTCTAAAATTTCAATTTCAGCTTGATGACTGAAATGTTTTTGCATAAAGGTTAGTAACATTCGGTTATATGATTTGTTAGCATTCGTTCCGACAATTCCAATAAATTTCATGCGATATCCCCTCCATCTGCGCGTTGTTCCCAAGTGAATTGTTGTTTTTTATCCGCTTTAAAGCGATGATCTTTGGTTAATTGATTCGTGATTTCAACGAATAACTGGAATTCTTCAAAACATTCTTCTAATTCTTGAACCTTAGCTGGGTCAATTAAGTTTCCTTCTTCGTCAAAAGCACTTAGCGAACGTCCCAATAAAAACTCTGAACTCGGCATAATTCGTGCTTTTAATTCTGGTGAATCTAAAATTTGACGCAAATGGGCTTGTGCACGGGAAGATCCAAGCGCTCCATGAGATGCACCGACAATCATCACCGGTTTGTCAATTAACGGACGAGTCGTATACGATAGCCATTCCAACGCGCTTTTTAAGGCCGCGGTAATCGCATGATCATATTCAGGTGTGCTAATAATGACCCCGTCAGCTGCCACGATTTTATCCGATAATGCTTTCACTGCCTGAGGAGGCGTCCGATCTTCGGGTTCGTTAAAGGCAGGTAAATCTTTAATCTCACATACCTCAATCGTTACCCCTTCGGTAAAATGTTTTTGGATGAATTGCAATAATTTTCGATTCGTCGATTCATAAGATGAATTCGTTCCGACAATACTTATAAATTTCATATTCATACTCCTTTTCAATTGTGATTTATCGATCAATATTTCCTAAAAAAAACATTTTTAGCGCCGTTTACTTTTTTTAAAAAATTAAACTAAAAGAAAAAAAGGCGAAAATCATTTATTAAAAGCATTTATTGCTCGCTCATCTCTTTGATTAGTAGATTACCTTAGAATTTTTATATTGTGAAATATTTATTTAATTATCAAGTCATAACAAATTTGTTATAATGAAAACAAAAAAAGAAATGAGGACTACCGATGGCCTTTGATTCCGCCAATATGTTGTATTACCTCGATATATTACTGAAGCATGGTAATTTTACGAAAGCCGCAAAAGACTTATATATTTCACAACCTTATCTAACACAATTGATTAAGCGAACTGAAAAAGAACTCGACATCACCATTATTAATCGTCAAACTTCACCCTTACAATTAACTGAAGCAGGACGCTTGTATTATCAGTACTTGTATACACTTGAAGCCGAACAAGATAAATTCCGCAAAAAAATTTCGCAGTATTCATCGAACGAACAGCAGGTTCTTCGTTTAGGCGTCTTATCCAGTTTAGGCACTTTTTTAATTCCGTTATTTTTACCAGACTTTATTCAGCAGTACCCCAATATCAAAGTTGAATTACATGAAGATACACCCGCTAAGAACGAAGAAAAATTATTGAACGGAGAGATTGATTTTTTTATTGGCCAAAATCCAGAAACCATCTCACCGAATTTAACCATTCACCAATATGGGAAACATCGCTATTATGCGGTTATTCCAAAATCATCGCCTTTTTATCAAGCGAAAACTTTTCTGTTAGAAGAAAATAGTCTCTCCATCAAACAATTACTAAAAGAAAAATTAGTCTTAACCACGCGCGGTTCGGCGATTCGAAAACAAATCGATTATTTACTACAACAACACAAGATCGAACCCACAATTGTCTTAGAGAGTAATAATATTTTTACCGTCGTTGAATTGGCAATTAATAACGCCGGGATTACCTTCATCCCAGAAAGTATTAAAGTGAATCCGCAGCCAGATAAATTTAATCTCTATCCGATTCCGTTAAAATTGCTGTCGTTAGATTATTTCATTGCACATCAAGCTACTCGAACACTGATAGCCGAAGAAAATGCCTTTATCCAACTCTTTTTAACGAATTTAGCAAAGGATATTGTCGTCCAAAAAAAATAGGAAAAGAATGCCAAGTGCATTCTTTTCCTATTTTTTGTTATATTATGTACGAAATCTTAATCCTTGCGTGTTTGCCGTGCGTCCGTCGGTTGTAATCACGATTCCTTCAAGACCTGGTGTCGCTTCGACTTCTCGAATGATTGTTGTCGCTTCGGTTCCAAATAAACGAGTCGTCCAAATTTCTCCTACGAGTGATTCTTGTGAGACAATCGTAAGACTTGCTAGTTCCGACTGTACCGGAAAACCTGTTTGACTATCAAAAATATGATGATACGTTTTTCCTTGCCATTCAAAAGTTCGTTCATAGATACCAGAAGTCACGACTGACTGATTTTTGATAAGCAGCGTCGCCACATAGTTGCCTCGCGGTAAAAAAGGATTTTGAATACCAATTCGCCAGTAGCCATCTGCGTGATGCGGCGCCTCACCGAATGTCAAAATATTCCCACCTAAATTAATAAACCCTGCACTTGCACCCTTTTTCTTGAACAAAGCAACGATTTTATCGGCAAAATATCCTTTGGCAAGCGCCCCCAAATCAATCGACATCCCGGCTTTTGCTAAATACACTTCTTTTGTTTCACTGTTTAAATGGATATCATTTGGATCAATCAGTGCCAAGCACGACGCTATTTTCTCTTTCGACGGATACTGTGCATCCGCAAAACCAATTCGCCAAGCATGGACTAAAGGACCAATCGCAATGTTTAAATAACCATTCGGAATCAGACTTTGTTCTTTCCCAATTTGAATTAATTCAAATAAATCATCCTGTACCTTCACCGCTGCAACGCCTGCTTGTTGCGTTATTTTCATTAACTCAGACGTTTTATCATTGGCGCTAAAGCGTTGCTCATAATCGATTAATGTTTGTTCCGCTTGCCCCAAGATATCTTCCTTTTGATCATGTTCAACCCACAGTTGAATTTGTGTCCCCATTAAATAAAGTGTTTTTTTCTCAATCGCCATCTGCATTCAGTCCTTTATCCATCGATTCCTTTGTTTCTCATTCCTTGATTATAAGCGAAAAAAAGAAGATACGCGAATGATTATCGGTAGAGGTGATTTCCGTTACATCAAATAACAACAAGATGAAATCAAAACACTGAGTTTTCATCAAGCGAAAAAGAATCAAATCCCTGTTGATTTCGGAGTTTGATTCTCGACTTTTGATGAACATCCCATTCAGAAAAAACACATCTATTTGGAAGATGTGTACTCTTTTTCTGAATAGCGACTCTCGCAATCCATGTATCGTATAACTAAGCTACATGATACCCATTCTGTTTTAAGATGTCAGCCGCTGCATCAAAGTCATGACGCTTCACTAAAATATAATCAGTGTTATACGTCGAAATAGCGAATATGCTAATAGTAGCTGCCGCTAAGAGAGAGGCTATTTTAGCTAAAATTCCAACTAAGCTAAAATCTAAAACTCCTTCAATCTTAAATCCTTGCCAATCATCTTCGCGCGATACCGTTATTGACGGAACATTTCTTGTAGGTAATACGACAGACAATTCATCTTCTGTTTTCCCTAAAAATAATGGTGTCACCGATAAATCAATATCAGATAGATTTTCTACTTGTATAACCGATAACGGCATATCTAATTTTTTTAATTCCATCTATTTTCACCTCTCTTTTATCATCCTATCACGTTAAATTCATTTTTTATGAGACTATTTTTTACGAACGCCATCCTTAACTAACCGTTCAGGGTAAAACGGCTTATTTCGAATCCATTAATGCTAAACTGAATAAAGGGTTTCGTTCGTTACTACCCGATACAACATCAAATGATTCATTAAAGAAAGAGTAATCGTCTTGTATAAAAAGTGGCAGAAGTATACCGAATCTCATCCTTACGCTAGTATCTTTATGGTTGCGATAGTAGCTAGTCTAATTGGCATTACCGCGGAATATTTACTAAATAACGCGTTTTTCTTTGGAGGATTTTGGACCACGTTAATCCTTGTGATTGGTCAATTACTCATCATAAAAAAAAGAAATAAAAAGAAATAGAATCTCTTTTTTACAATTTAATTCTATTTCATATTTTACTGGAGGTGTTCCAAAATGAGCAAAGAAATAAGGAAAGTATATGTTATAACAGCCACTCAGTACGCTATTTATCTGATTTCATTACTACTCGCTTACTTTAATAGAGAGATTTCTTCAAACTGGGCTTTCTATCTATTATTAATCGGAATCTTGTTAAGTAATTTTATTCCAAGCAAGTATCGATCAAATTTCTTTTCTACCGACCCTGGTTTGTTCTTAAAAAATCATACAAGACGTTTCGAAACTATCATAGAAATGCCCATTACAGCTATCATCATTTTCACAGTCATATTTTTAATGATAACATAATAGTATGAATAAGAATAAATCATTTACATAAATCGATGCTATTAGAATGTTTTTGATTATTTTGGTTAATCTAAGAATCATTATGCGAGATAAAAGAATCTCTTCATTCTTTTAGTTTCATATTTTGAATGAAATAAAAAGCGAGAACCTAACTGTCATATCAGTCTATCACGCTATTATAGTTAAAAGAGGAGCTCTGACAACCGTCACAGCTCCTCTCGTTTTTTATGACTAAACACTTTTTAAAGCCTATTGTTTTTGATTAAATATGTTCGCCATTATTTGCGATGACTTCTTTATACCAATCAAATGATTTCTTCTTATAGCGCGCCATATCGCCGTTCCCTTCATCATCTAAATCAACATAGATAAAACCATAACGTTTCGACATTTCGCCCGTTGAGGCACTCACAAGGTCAATACAGCCCCATGGGGTATACGCCATCAAATCAACACCATCGAGGACAACCGCTTTTTTCATTTCTGCAATGTGTTTTGCTAAATAATCGATGCGATAATCGTCATTTATGACAAACTGCTCATCTGGCGTATCAATGGCACCTAATCCGTTCTCTGAGACATAAAGCGGCACGCCATAACGACCGTATAAATCACATAGCGCAATTCGCAAACCAACAGGATCAATTTCCCAACCCCAATCACTTGCTTCTAAGAATGGATTTTTCACGCCATCAAAAAAATTCCCTTGAATTTTATCATCCGTATGCTGAGGATCAGTGGAAACGGTAGTCGACATATAGTAACTAAATGATAAATAATCAACCGGATAAGCTTTAATCACAGCGAGTTCTTCTTCCGTCCGCTCTAACTCAATTCCCTTTTGCTCAAAATAAGCCAACGCGTAACTTGGGTATTCCCCACGCACTTGTATATCATTACAGAAGTAGTTAAACATCCGATTTTTTTCTTCCTTCGCCATGACTGTTGCTGGATTCGAATCATACGCATACATTGTTGCATAAATGCTCATACAGCCCATTTTAATGGCAGGATTAATTTCTTTCGCGATTTTTGTTGCAAGTGAACTCGCCACGAATTGATTGTGTAGCGCTTAGAAGTTTTCAGCTTCTGTCGCATTACGCATCGCAGTCGTGAAAAATGAACCCATAATGCCCGTATTAATTTCATTGAAAGTCATCCAATAAGTAACTTTTTTACCGAAACGTTCTAAAATCGTACGCGCATATTTTTCAAAGAAGCCAATTAATTTTTTGTTTTTCCAACCACCGTATTCTTTCACTAAGTTTAGTGGTGTTTCGTAATGTGAAATCGTAATGGTTGGTTCAATTTTGTGTTTTAATAATTCATCAATCACCGAATCATAAAAAGCTAGTCCCGCTTCATTTGGTTCTTGATCATCACCATTAGGAAAAATTCGTGCCCAAGAAATCGACATCCGGAAGGTTTTAAAGCCCATTTCTGCAAACAAGGCGATATCTTCTTTGTAACGGTGGTAATAATCAATGCCTTGGTGGTTTGGATAGATATATTGTTCGTGATCAATTTCTAATGGAAAATCGCCAGAAAACAATAGTGGCATTCTTAATTTGCCGCCTGGAGAGATGTCGGCAATCGTCAATCCTTTGCCATCTTCATTATAAGCCCCTTCTAATTGGTTAGCAGCGGTTGCGCCACCCCATAAAAAATCGTGACGAAATCCTTTGTTTGTCATCAATAAAACGCCCCTTCTTCTTTTCAATATTTTCATTATTTTTATCACTTTACGCCCTTCTTTTTGTCTAGTACACTAGATAAAAAGGAGTGGATAGTGTTGTTCCCATTAGAATTACTCAAACAAGCAACGGAAACGGATCAACAAATTGCCCAATACATTGTGAACCACCAAGAAGCCGTCGCTTTTATGCGCGTCCGTGAACTCGCAGAAAAAACACACGTGTCGCCAGCAACAATTGTTCGCTTCACGAAAAAAATGGGCTTTGCGAGTTTTCCCGAATTACGTGTTACCTTAAAACAACATCTCGCCCAAAGAGGCCAAGAAAATCAACGGGCAGAAGAAATCACCTATCTGGAGACAACCTCTTTCCCCTCTAATTTCAATCAAAAAATCGAGCAATTGATTGATATTTTAGATCAAGCCAGCTTCATTCATTGTCTTGGAAACGGCGCCTCAGGAATCATGGCACAGTATGCACAACAACGCTTTGCATCACTTGGTTATCGGAGTATTTCCTCTTTAGCAGCGTTTTTACCATATATTTCAACGAAACAAGAGCAACAAGCCGATACGATTGATGAAGTCTGCTTACTCTTTTCGATTTCTGGCGAAACATCTGACATCGTACAAGTCGCGAGCTACTTGCAGAGCACTTCGATCTATACGGTGCGTATTACGAATAAAGAAGCCAATCGCCTAGCAGCGCTTTGTGATGTTTCATTATCCTATGATGCGCCCTCAAATCGCCACTCCCACAGCGTGGATATGTCCTCACAATTGTCTGCCGTCTACATTATTGAAACGTTAGCAAAAAAATTGTATTTAAAAAACTATCCCCTGTCGTCAGAGTGATCGAGCTTCATCTGTTTTTATTATAACGACTGTCGGGATCGCTTCATAATGGCTAGCCACAAGTTGATTCAGGTTCCGCCAATGAAACGTGGTGTTTCATTAGCAGCTTCTCTTTAGAATATGACTTGACAAATCATCAAAATTTCACGAAGGAGTGACAAAAAATGACCCTCTTTTTTTATGGCTGTGTCTCGTTGGATGGCTATTTAGCTGACAAAAACCACGGACTCCAGTGGCTTCACCAAATTGGATCGGTTGAAGAGACAAGTTATGCCGCCTTTTACGATCAAATGGATATTCTATTAATGGGAAAAAAACGTACGATGCGATTAAGGACGTTGAAGATTTAGCGTCGTTTTATGGCCCAACCAAAAATATCGTTTTTACCCATCAAAAAGGTCTGACTCACTCGCTGTTTGAATTTGTTTCAGCTGATATTCTGACGTTTGTTTCGCAGCTGCCAAAAGACAAAAACACGTGGATTGTCGGTGGCAACACTTTAGTCGCGCCATTACTCGATGCCCAGCGGATCGATAAAATTTACCTCCAGATTGCACCCGTTTTGTTAGGTGCAGGGATTCCGTTGTTTACGCAAAAAGAAGGGGTACAACAATTCACCTTACTTGAAGCGAAGCAATATGGACAATTTGCTGAATTAGTCTTAGAGAAGCTGACGAGCCCAGAACAAGAGAATGAAGCTTCAGTTGAAAAAATGTGACCGTAACCCTTTAAAGATGACTCGTTTTTACGGTTATCGTTAAAGGGTTTCTTTTTCTTTTCAGTACTTTTTTCTTACATCACCAACTACTGCCTCCTTCCTATGGTTGGTCGCTGTCTTTTATTTGTGTTACAATAAAAAATGTTACTAGGGGTGTCTTGAAAAAAAGACTGAGATGCGAATGGCAGACCCTTTGAACCTGTAAGTTCATGCTTGCGTAGGGAAGTTGACAAAAAATTCGAAAGGGCTGTTTTTTTGGCCTATTCTCTTTTTTTGAATACACTGTTACGCCATGCCTGATTTAGAGGAATGGCGTTTTTTTGTGTGTTGTCACAGCTAGTAATCATTCAAAAACGAGGAGGAAAAAAGATGTTTTCAAAAGAGTTACATGAAGCAACCCAATCGATCTGGCAACAAAGTAAGGACCATCCTTTTATCCAAGAATTAGTAGCGGGTTCTTTACCAGAAGAAATCTTCCGTTATTACTTATTGCAAGATTGCTATTATCTCATTCAATTCGGCAAGGCTCATTTGTTGTTGGCGGAAAAAGCCGATGATCCGGTATTTAAAGCACTCCAAATCCAAAATGCGCAAGGATTAGAAGAATCTGAAGTGAGTGTGCGTCATGATTTCTTTCAACAAATGGCCATTACGCCAGAAGAATACGCCGCAACCCCGATTGCGCCAACCGCCTATCATTATACGAGTCATATTTACCGCTTAATCCAAACGGAAAATCCGGCCATTATTTTAGCAGCATTACTACCATGTTATTGGTTATATCAAGAAATTGGGGAGCATTTTGCAACTGTTGGTTCGCCTCACCCAATCTATCAAACGTGGATTGAGACCTATCATAGTCCTGAGTTTAAGCAAATGACGCAAACGCAAATTGATTGGCTCGATTTTTTTGCTGAACGAGCCAGCGCTGAAGAAAAAAAGGCCATGAAAGAAGCCTTCATTATCAGTAGTTATTTAGAACTACAGTTTTGGGAAATGGCTTATCAAAAAGAAAGTTGGGGGACGTCACGATGAATGTCACGTTAATCGAACAGGTCAGACAAATCAATCCATTGGTCCATACAATCACAAATTTAGTCGTAGCGAACGATAGCGCTAACGGATTACTAGCGATTGGCGCTTCGCCGTTTATGTCAAATACCGTCCGCGAAGTCGCAGAAATCCAAACATTTAACCACGCGCTCATCTTGAATATGGGAACCATTAATGACGAACAACTAGAAGCCATGCTGTTGGCAGGCAAAGCGGCTAACCAAAACAATAAACCCGTAGTGATCGACCCAGTTGGTGCGGGTGCGACTCAATATCGTAAACAAGTTATCCAGGAATTACTTGAAGAAATCAAGCCGACACTCATTCGAGGAAATGCAGGGGAGCTCGCCAGTTTAGCAAATGTCGCGTGGCAAGCTAAAGGAGTAGATGCAGGCGTGGGAAGTGCCGATGTCCAGTCCATCGCCGAAATCGTTGCGCGTAAGTACGAATGTCTCGTATTTGTTAGTGGAGAAACCGATATTATGACCAATGGAAGCAAAACCTATTTGAATCACCATGGGACCCCGCATTTTACCAGTATGACCGGGAGTGGTTGCTTATTATCTTGTGTGTGTGGCGCATACTTGGGTGTCTTAGATGATCCTTCCACCGATGAATTACTAGATGCCATTATCGTCGCAGGGACACTTTATAGTCTAGCGGGACAACTTGCCGCTAAAGACTTTAATGACCGACAAATCGGCACGTTTCGCAAGAACTTACTCGATCAACTTTCGGTAATCGATGCGCAGACACTTAGAGCATATAATAGAGAATGGAGTGAGCATCATGAATAACTACCCGCAAGCCCTGACCATCGCTGGTTCGGATAGTGGCGGTGGCGCCGGCATTCAAGCAGACTTAAAAACATTTCAAGAACGGCGCGTTTTTGGGACATCAGTCATCACCGCGATTACGGCGCAAAATACACGTGGCGTCCATGACATTTTGAATGTCCCTCTCGCGACGATTCATAGTCAACTCGAAGCCGTGGCAGATGATTTTCAGATCCGCGCCGTTAAGACTGGTATGTTAGCCAATGTCGAGGTCATGGAGCAGGTGGTTGCTCATTTACAGCACGCTCAATTTGGTCCATTAGTGGTGGATCCGGTGATGATCGCTAAAGGCGGCGCGTCTTTACTGGCAAGTTCTGCGATGGATGCTTTAAAGACGCAATTAATTCCGTTAGCAACGGTCATCACACCTAATTTGCCAGAAGCGCAATGGATTGTTGGTTCTCCTCTTACGACGAAGGCAGAAATTGAAGAAGCCGCTAAAAAAATCCAACAACTAGGCGCAAAGAATGTCATCATTAAAGGCGGCCACCGCTTAGACGTTAGCGATGCGACTGATTTTTTACGCTTGGAAAACGGCGATAGTGAATGGTTAAGCAAACCACGTGTGGCGACAAATCGTACACACGGAACCGGTTGTACCTATTCTGCCGTCATTACTGCCGAACTCGCCAAAGGAAAGAGCGTTTCAGAGGCTGTTCGTCTAGCAAAAGATTTTATTCATCAGACAATTAGCTCCCAGATTGACGTCGGTCATGGTCACGGGCCTGTCAACCATTGGGCTTATCGAGAGGAGGCATAACATGAACGCGTTTCAAGCAAACAAACTCGCCCTCTATTTTATCGCCGGCACACAAGATCTCGCGCCGAATCAAACCCTTCCGGAGTTACTGGAAAAAGCGATTCGTGGAGGCATTACCGCCTTTCAATACCGAGAAAAAGGACCAAACAGTCTAAAAGATGCGCATGCCGTCGAAGAGATGGCACGGACACTTCAAATGATTTGTCGCAAGTATCAAGTGCTTTTTTTCATTAACGATGATTTAGAGTTAGCTTTAACCATTCAGGCAGATGGCGTCCATGTGGGACAAACCGATCAACCCATTCAAGACGTGATTGCGCGCAGTGCAGGTCAATTGATGATTGGTCTATCCTGTCATCAGTTAGCCGAAGTTCAAGCTGCTAATAACATCCCCGAAGTGGACTATGTTGGCATCGGTCCCGTTTTTAAGACATCTTCTAAAAGCGATGCCGAACCACCACTTGGGATTGAGGCACTTCATGTATTAGCCGCAGCGAGCACAAAGCCTGTAGTGGCAATCGGTGGGTTGACTCCACAAAATATTTCCACCTTTGATTTCAATGCAATCACCGGCATCGCCCTGATTTCGGCGCTTACGCAATCCGATGACATAGCCCAAACACTAAATTTATGCCGTCAAGCGATGCATTTAGTGGATTGTCAAACACCTAGTGAATAACGGGTCACAGATTACGATATCTGATTATTATTTTCATACTCAGAACCTTTTTGCATCTTCCCTCTCTCTCATGTCTTACTTTTTTGAGAGAGGGATTTTTGATTGCTTCATAGGATTCAGTAGGACTCGTCACCCCCCTCAGTGTCAGACCAAACAAAGTTATGATCGAATAGCGATATTTGCGTTAATGGCTGAATTAGTATAGGATGAGTGAAAGCGTAAGCGGTAGAACGGCTCCGAAAAAGCCTTCTACTAGCAATTACAGAACTCATTCATTTCAACAAACCCACGTTGTAAAATCCTCTGATTATTTTTTTGTAGTCTTGAATGATTTTTTTATCCACACCTCGCAAAGAGGAAACTTCTTCATTTCACTCGATTATCTACGACTCATCTTTTTATGATTTTCTTACACGTACGACCGTCTCATTGTCAATTGACCCATTAGGTAAACACATTCAATGAACTGTTTCAAAAAGAAGAGGAGAAACATCATGATACTTTCAGAACTCATTTCACCCTGTCTCGTAAAAAATAACTGGACACAGATTCAACACACACCCATCCGACACATCACACAATATATTGAAGAAGTGACACCCGATTCATTATTTATTTGTATTAATAATACAAAATATGATGGACACGATTTTATTAGTGAGGCCTTGGCACAAGGTGCACGGGCGATTATTGTCGATCATCTCCCACAAAATGGCGTACTCGGACCATTTATTGTCGTCTCTGATACGAACAAAGCCTTAGCACAAGTCGCTGCCAAATTTTATGACTACCCAAGTCGCGACATGATTTTTTTAGGCGTCACGGGAACAAATGGCAAGACGACCACTACCTTTTTAATTCATGAAATCCTCCGTCAATCAGACCTTGCTTGTGGCTTAATTGGAACCATGTACAACCAGATTGGCGATCAACGAATTGCGACCCCAAACACTACCCCGCATACCGTGCAATTGCAAAAACTGATTGCGCAGATGGCACAGAAAAACATGACGCATTGTGTCATGGAAGTCTCTTCTCATGGCTTAAAACAAGAGCGCGTTTTAGGAATTGACTTTAACGTGGCGGTCTTTACGAATCTAACCCAAGACCATTTAGATTTTCATGACTCCATGACCGACTATTTTGAAGCGAAAAGCTCTTTATTCAGTCGACTCGGTAACAGTTTTTCTGACAAAGTGAAAGCAGCCGTTATCAATCTTGATGATCCAGCTGCCGAAGCTATCATCGCGTTAACCCCTAGCAATATTTTGACTTATGGCTGTAAAGGCCAAGGCGATATCCAAGCGAGTCAGATTGTGATTGCGACATCGGGCACTCAATTTACGTTATCTTTGTTTGATCAAAAATGGGCCGTTTCAACGAAAATGATTGGGCTTTTCAACGTTTATAACTGTTTAGCGGCTTTTGGCGCAGGGGTTGCTATCGGACTGAATCCGACGCAAGTCATTGCAATCATCGAAGGTATTGCTGGCGTGAGAGGCCGCTTCGAATCAGTGCCTAACACCAAAGGCATCACGGCGATTGTCGATTACGCCCACACTCCGGATGCTTTAATTAATGTCTTAAAAACAGCGAAGTCGTTAACCAAAGGAAAGATTTATTGTGTTGCGGGTTGTGGTGGTGATCGTGACCGCGATAAGCGACCCAAAATGGCTGAAGCAGTCCTGAAGTATGCCGATCATGGAATCTTTACGAGTGACGATCCGCGCACAGAAGACCCGCATCAAATTATCACCGACATGATTGAACACCTCTCGCAAAACCATTACGAGATTGAGCTCGATCGTAAAAAAGCAATTGAAAAAGCCTTGCGGATGGCCAGTCATGGCGATACCGTGCTCATCGCTGGGAAGGGCCACGAAACCGAACAAATGATTGGCACAACAGCCTTTCATTTTGATGATCGCGAAGTCGTCAATCAGTATTTTAGTCGACTGACTTTGTAACAACGACCAATCATTGACGAATACTCAAAAAACCGCACACCGTTAAAGGTACCGACGCCCGAAAATGAGATTGATTACTCTAACTTTCGGGCGTCGCCACCAAATAGGTGTGCGGTTTTGTCCTGTTTCCGTTAAGCACAAACGGCTGTTTTAATTACAACCGTTCGGCATTGACATTAATTTTAAGACGAAACGCATGATCTTCTTCTGCGCTGATTTCATAGGCTTTTTCGATTCCGCTTGACCAACTATCGATGCCTCCGACTCCTCTGACCGCACCAAAAATAGTTAACACTGTACGGCGAGCAATCGGTAATTCATCCTGATGTAAGGCATTTTCAAGTTCAAAAGGCGTATATGGCAAGCAACTAAAGGCGAAGTTCTCATCGACTTTTTCAAATGAAAGACTAAAATCATCTATCTGACGATTATTTGGTTTTAACGTGGTGTTGCGAGTAATGCGTAACGACTGCGTCTCCATGTGCATCCCACACTCTTGCGGTACTAAGTAAGGTGTCACCGGTAATCCTTCAATCGTATATTCTCCAGGAACGCCACCTTTATAGCGATCCGGATAGGTTTCGCCCGATAACCCAACGTACGTAAATGATTTGGCTGGGGTTGGCATGATAAAGCGTAGTCCAAAGGCTTGTAATCCAGGAAGTCCCTCTTTGCCTTTATACGTCGTCGAAATCGTAATATCACCCGTGTTTCATCCACCAAACAACTCACATAAACAAGCGTAGAAGGAATCGTATTCGTTTGGAATGTATACGTGATTTCAACGGTGTTTGCCAGTTCAAGATGACTGTATTGATTGTTCGTTGGCGCATCTGGAAAGGCAATAACTTCGTGATTGACTTTGATTGTTTTATCAATACATTTAGGGAATAAATCGGCTCCTAACCAAACCGCCGAGTCCGTTGAAAATTGATAACCGCGATCATTGTCCGTTGTCGCCCGCCAAAAGGCAACTTTTGGCTCACGGTATAACCATTCCCGGCCATTTACGAAGAGGGACTCTAGCCCATTTTTTTGGTAACTAAAGATATAATGGAAATGATCTCCCTTTACGCCGAGATTCACATCCCCAAAGATTAGTTGAAGTTTTTTAGTTGTATTTTCCATAAAAATAGCTCACCTCCTGCATTGCTGGTTTTTCTGTTCGATCGGCAAAGACAATCCCATTGCCCGAAAATTCATAATCAGATGGTTTATCATCAAAATCCCCACCGTATCGCAACACGTCTCGCTTCGTATACTCATCGTAAACGTATAACGCTTGGTCAATAAAGTCCCAAATATAGCCACCATGATAGTTCGGAAACTCATCTAACAAGGTCATATAAGAATCTAAGCCCCCCATAGAGTTCCCCATATCATGCATGTATTCACACAAGAGATACGGTTTTTTCGGATTATTCTCTAAGTAAGCTCTGACTTCATCCGGTGATGCGTACATCCGACTTTCAACATCTGAGACCGTGTCTTCATACTGCTCTCTTTCCACATAAACACCTTCGTAATGCACGAGACGATCTGGGTCTTTGGCTTTAAAGTAGGCATTCATTTTTTCTAACACATCGCCCACGTAGGATTCATTTCCTAATGACCAAAATAAAATCGACACATGATTTTTGAACGTTTCGTAAACATTCACCGCTCGAGCTAACGTATTTTTTTCCCAATACGCATCGCTTCCAGGCACATTATAAGAAGGCTCAAACGCCCCCATTTTTTGCCAGGTTCCATGCGTTTCTAAGTTGGCTTCCGCCATTAAATAAATCCCTGCCTCATCACACAATCGATACCAAGGCATTTGATTTGGATAATGCGATGTCCGGACAGAATTAATATTGTTTTTCTGACAAATCGCAATGTCTTGTTGCATGTCTTCAAGCATTACAGAGCGTCCGCGAGACGGATTCCACTCATGACGATTAACCCCATTAATGATTAAACAATGTTTCAACAACAGCCATTCGTCACGTTTCCTTAACAAAATGTGGTCTTGACACTCCACACGACTAAAGTCGTCGGATTCTTAGGTAGTACGCCCTAACGGATGCAAATTGACTAAGCTATCCCCGAAAGTCCTTCGGTTTTAATATTTATGCTTGCATTAATATCTCTGTCATGAATTGTTCCACAATTTGAACATATCCATTCACGAATATTTAGCTCTTTTTTGCCGTCATTATGACCACAAGAAGAACAAAGTTGTGAACTTGGGAAAAATCGGTCAACTTTAACTAAAGTACGACCTTTCCATGCACATTTATAGTCTAATTGTCGAACGAATTCACTCCAAGAGACATCTGAAATTGACTTCGCTAATTTATGATTTTTAACCAACCCTTTTACATTCAAATCTTCAATACAAATGATTTGGTTCTCATCAGTAAGTCGTGAAGATAGTTTATGTAAAAAATCAGTACGTTGGTTGGCAATTTTCTCATGGATACGCGCAACTTTTACTTTTTGTTTTTGGTAGTTGCGACACTCATCTAATTTTCGATTGTGTTTTTTCGCAACTTCCAAACGCTTGGAAAGTTTTCGTTGTGCGCGTATTAACCGTTGTTCAAGAGAGCGATAGAATTGGTTATTATCGATTTTTTCTCCTGCGGATGTGATACAGAAATGAGTTAAGCCCAAATCTAATCCAATGTTATTTGCTACGGGTTCTTGTTGGAAATTCTCAGCATCAACTAAGAATGTCGCAAAATATTTCCCTGATTTAGTTTGACTGATCGTCACGTTCATTAATTTCCCTTTGAAACGCAATTCTTCTGCCATCTTGACCCAACCAACTTTAGAAACATAGAAGTATCGTCCGTTGACTTTCATGCCTACGGCAGTTCGATAGGATTTCTTTGAATATTTTTTACTCTTGAATTTAGGAAATCCGAATTTAGAGTTGAACGTATTTTTGTACGCTTTATTCAAATCCATATTTACTTGGCTTAGAGGTTGTGCTTCAACTTCTTTTAACCAAGAAAATTCTTCTTGCTTTTTCAGTCCAGCATAGGTCAGTTTGTTTTCAATATATTCAGGATTTTCTTTTTTCATCTTGTCATTCGTAATCCGTTGGTCAAGTAAAAAATTCCAGTAGAACCGAACACAACCAAAGGTTTTTTGAAATTGAATTTCCTGTCTTGAATTAGGGTAGATTCTGATTTTATGGGCTTTTTTCATTTCTGTACACCTCCTTAACGTAAACTCAATATCTTGTCCTTTGACTTTCTACATATCGTTTAATTGTTTCACTAGAAATATTCCCTGCTGTTGAAACAAAGTAAGATCGTGTCCAAACACTTGGCATTTTACTTAAATGTTCAAATGATTGTCGTAATTCTCTAGATGTTCTTCCCTTAATCACCTTCATGATATCCGCTGGTGAATAGGTAGGTTGAACATTTACAAAAAGATGACAATGATCTTTATCTGTCTCTATAGCCATGATTTCCCATTCATTTTCTTTACAGATTGAATGAACAAGAGATTTAAAACTAGCGTCTACTTCGGAATTGACAAATAGTTTCCGACGATATCTAGGACAAAAAACAAAATGATAGTTTAGTAACGATACAGTTGTCTTAGAATGTCTATATTCGTTATCCATGAGTTTATTATACATCAAAAAGTGTATTAATTAAAAATTATTATACACAAATAGTAACATTTTTTTTGACTTTATCGTGTGGAGTTTGTTCACACAGGTTCGCGACTTCCCATGCAGTTCTCTGATGAACTTCTTACACTTTCATGCAGGCACAGACTATATCTTATCCTTCAACTTTACTTGTTAAGGCGAAACCACTTCCACATACTTGTGTGGACTTCCCTCAAGAGGAATAGTCGTTGAACCTTCCTATTTCTAGGCTTGGCTGCTGATTTTCGATTATGTGAACACTTAGGATTTAAGCTTATGCCATCTAACGAATTTTTTCTGTTTTCACCACGTTCACGCTTGGGTTTGATATCCCTACGTTGTCGTTTCGTTAGTTTTACGAGTTCCCAGCAATTCAGTTTCTTCATTGGACAATACGAGTATTTGTATTGCCTCTAAATGCAAGTTTCCCTACATTCTTACAGTACGTCTACGGGCTATCATCCCACCATTAAAATAGTGGGTTTTCTCGCCCGCAAATTCGATAATTTAACCGTTGAATGCGAAAAGGAAACGGTTTTTGAAAACGTGCTGACATTCGTCGACGGCAATTGTTAATACAAAAAAGTTGGTCTCGCCTCGTAACATAGCGGACCAACTATTTTTTATTGATTACCTATTTAGCATTGCTTTAACCAATTGGTAATTTTTATTGCCACCAGATAAATTGTAAACTTCTGAGAACCCTTCATTAATTAAAATATTTTGGGCTGCATTTCCGGTAACACCTTTATTACAATATGCGATAGTTGGAATCTTTTTATCCAACGAAGCCAATTTGTTCCGTAGTTCCTTAAGTGGGATGTGCACGGCACCATCCACCTTCGATTGCTCAAATTGCTTTTTCGAACGCGTATCAATTATTTGAAGAACTTCATCATTTGCTTGTTTTTCAATTAACTGTCTAGGCGTAAGTAAGGGGGTTCCTCTATTTACTGCATTATCTAACGCCATTCCTGTATATAGAATAGGATCTTTGGTGGTTGCATACGGTGGAGCATAAGCTAAGTCGAGATGAAATAAATCTTCCGCAACTGCGCCAAATGAGATTGCTGTAGCGATGACATCAATTCTTTTATCCACCCCTTGTGGACCAATTATTTGTGCCCCAAGGATTCGACCAGTTTTTTTATCCGCCAACGCTTTGATTGTTAATTCTTTCCCACCTAAATAATCAGCATGATCAGGCTTAATATTATATAAAACAGCTACATCTATTCCTAATTCCTGTGCTTCATTTTCGGTTATTCCCGTGTAAGCTACCGTAATATCAAAGACGCGAACAATACCTGTTCCTAAAATCCCTCGATGTTCTAGCGATCCACCCGTAATAATATCACCGACAATCCGTCCCATTTTATTGGCCGTAGAACCTAGTGGTCGATACAATGATTGGCCAGTTATCAAAGAATAACTCTCCGCTACGTCACCCACTGCATAAATATGTGGCAGCGATGTTTGCATTGTTTTGTTCACTTTAATTGCACCTGAAGCACCAAGTTCTATCCCGAGTGGTTGCACCAAAGAATTATTTGGAATCACGCCTGAAGCCAAAATCACAAAATCTGTCGTCAGTGTCTGATTATGATTAGTTTCTAATGCGACTACCTGCTCATCTTCCGTCGTTAATTTGGTAATCGTCGTATTTAGTTGAACATCGACTTGGTGTTTTTCCAATTCAAGTTGGACGCGATACGCCATTTCAGGATCGAGATGTTTCATCACTTGTTTTCCGCGTTGTACTAACGTCACTTCGATGCCTCGATGTGTGAGTTGCTCAGCCATTTCTAAGCCAATAAATCCTGCGCCAATGATAGTCGCTTTTTGTGGCTTTTGCGTTTCAATAAAGTCATGAATCGCTGCTGCGTCTTGAATTGTTCGGACTGCAAATATATTTTCTGCCATTGATTGTTGTTTAAAAACTTCTGGAACTCGTGGTTTAGCACCCGTTGCGATGACTAATTCATCATAAGAATCAAGATTGATTTCACCTGTTTGAAGATTCTCAACTTCAATCGTTTGGGATTCTGGGTTAATTTTTGTCACGCGATGTTCCGTATAAATTGCGACGTTATATCGTGCATTAAACCATGCGGCATCTCGTGGCGTCAGACGGTCGAGCGTCTCCACTTCTTCTCCGATATAATATGGAATGCCACAAATCGAATATGAAATATCTTTATCTTGATCATACACTACAATTTCAGCTGTTTCACTATTTCTTCTCGCTTTCGCTGCAACACTTGTACCAGCTGCGACCGATCCAATAATAATAATTTTCATAAGAATCCCCATTTCTTTTCAGTACAAACGATATTTTTCCTTATCCTATGTTGACTATTTATCCTTTATGCGTTTTAGGCAATGCCGTTTGATCAAACCAGCCAACAGTTTGATTAGCAATTTTTACAAGTAACAACATCACGGGGACTTCAACTAAGACACCGACCACCGTTGAGAGCGTTGCACCCGATTGTAAGCCAAATAATGAAATCGCCACGGCTACTGATAATTCAAAGAAATTACTAGCGCCAATCATACCCGCCGGAGCCGCAATTTCATGCGGTAATTTCCAAAAACGTGCCCAGACATACGCGATAGCAAAGATAAAGAATGTTTGCAGTGTTAAAGGAATCGCAATTAAGACAATATGCAGTGGATTACTCAAAATACGTTCACCTTGAAACGAGAAAATAATGAGAAGCGTTAGAAGTAGACCGATAATCGTCACTTTATCAAATTTTTTCAAAAAGACTGTTTCAAAATAAGCAATTCCTTTTTGTTTCACGACGAGCATCCGGGTGATAACCCCTAACAATAACGGAATAACCACGAACAAGACCGTCGATAAAATCAAGGTATTCATCGGGACCACAACGTTTCCGACACCTAACAAGACCGCCACAATTGGGGCATACAAAGCTAAAATAATTAAATCATTCACCGCAACTTGTACCAACGTATACGCCGGATCGCCCTTCGTCAAATAACTCCAAACAAAGACCATCGCCGTACATGGCGCCGCACCGAGTAAGACTGCTCCTGCCACATATTCTTGTGCTAAGTCAGGTGCAATCAGTCCTTTAAAGACGACAAAGAAGAAAAAAGCAGAGATGGCATACATCGTAAAGGGTTTAATCAGCCAATTGACCGTGCAAGTAATGATTAAGCCTTTTGGTTTCTTAGCTGCACTGACAATACTGGTAAAATCGATTTTTAACATCATCGGATAAATCATTAACCAAATTAAAATCGCGGTTGGAACAGAGACTTGATAATACTCAAACTTTCCTAAAGTCGTCGGAATGACTGGAATATATTTTCCAATCATTACTCCGACAATCATACAGAGTGCTACCCATACCGTTAAATATTTTTCAAAAATCCCCAACCCTTTTGCTTTTTCTTGTTCCATTTTTATTCCCCCCGTTCTCCAATTGATAGATAGACGTTTTTCTATCTATAGTCCAAAAAAATACTGTGACAGTATTTTTCATTGCTGTTGTTGCGTAACTTTTTCTTTCGAATGATTCGTGCATGCCCCATTTATCTCTTTCATCTCATGACAAACACAATCACGCTGATTTTGCAGTAACATCTCAAGAATGGCGGATAACTCGCTCATCTTCTCCTTGTTTAAAGAATAATGATGCCATGTGCCTGATTTTCTGGATTGCACCAAGCCGGCTTGCATTAACACTTTCATATGATGCGATAACGTTGGTTGCGTAAAATCAAAATAAGCCAAGATATCACACGCACACTGTTCTCCACACGAAAGAATATCCAAAATTTGAACTCTCTTAGGATCGCCTAACGCTTTAAAAATAGTAGCGGTTAATTCGTAATCCACGCTTGCCCCTCCTTATATAGATGTTTATCTATGTATAATATAGCGACTCCTCTCTTACTTGTCAACAAAAAGAAAAAGCACTCCGAACACTATTAGCATGAATGAACCATACGATTTTTCCCCAAATGTCAGGATAAAACTGTTACACTATGATTGACTGTTTTGAATTGCGTATATGTACTTATCATTAATGAAAAAAAGGAGGAAAAGATGTTAGTTAGTATGTCATTGGTTATTTTTATCGGATTACTTTTAGGGAGTTTGGCAAAAAAATGGCATTTACCTTCCTTAATTGGATTATTATTTACGGGGATTCTCTTAGGTCCTTCGGTGCTCAATGTGCTTTCCGATGGTTTCCTTGCACTCTCGTCTGAACTACGAACGGTTGCGTTAATTGTCATCTTGACCCGTGCCGGACTATCGTTAGATTTAGCTGACTTAAAGAAAGTCGGTCGTCCCGCCATCTTAATGTGCTTTGTTCCGGCAGTATTTGAAATTATTGGAACGACCCTTTTAGCGCCATCGCTCCTTTCCATTAGCGTCTCAGAAGCCTTGCTTTTAGGAAGCGTCATTGCCGCCGTTTCTCCAGCGGTGATTGTGCCACGGATGATTCACTTAATGAAGGAAGGATATGGGAAAGATAAAAGTATTCCCCAAATCATCTTAGCAGGTGCTTCAGTTGATGATGTGTTTGTACTGGTGTTATTTACCGCTTTTTTAGGAATGAATGATGGCGGCACGTTTTCTGCGATCGATTTAACAAGGATTCCCATCGCGATTTTTTCCGGTTCCTTCGTTGGTCTTGCCGTCGGTTATGTACTCGTCCTATTTTTCAACCAGTTTCACATCCGCGATTCCATCAAAGTACTCGTGATGTTAGCGTCAGCCTTTTTATTAATGAGGTTAGAAACGGCTCTCGCCAGTTCGTTCCCATTTTCTGGAATGTTGAGTGTGATGGGCGTTAGTCTGATGATTTTCCGCAAGAAACGGCCGCTTGCCGAGCGTTTATCCCTCAAATTCAATAAAATTTGGATTCTAGCGGAGATTTTCTTATTCGTCTTCGTCGGTGCGAGTGTTGATTTGTCTTACGCCCTATCAGCAGGCATTGCGCCACTCATTTTACTGATCCTTGTTTCACTGATTCGGATGCTTGGCGTACTCGTCTCCCTACTCAAGACGTCACTTTCTCGCAAAGAAAGACTCTTTTGTATGATTAGTTACTTACCAAAAGCGACCGTTCAAGCAGCGATTGGTTCGATTCCTTTTTCAATGGGCTTAGCTAGCGGTGAAATGATTTTGACCGTCGCCGTGCTCTCCATACTCGTGACCGCTCCCATCGGTGCCTGGCTCATCGATCATTTTTATCCCGTGTTATTAGAAAAAACATCCCCGCTAAAATAAAGATGAAACACTTGTCAGTCAAGCCAATTGGGAATGGCTGACTTTTTTTACAGTAATAGAGATTTTATGCTACTATACTATAAGGAAGTATTTTTCACGAAGAAGAAAAAAGGAGAGGAGTGAAACAAATGAAGAAGATACTCATCGCCTTTGATGGCTCGGAACATGCCGTAAAAGCCGTCCAAGAAGCAAAGAACTTACGCGTTGGTTTTCCTGATGCAACGGTGACGATTCTCAGCGTGTTAGACGTCGCAAAAGCCAAAGATCAAGTACTTGATCTTGCGACAAGCGCTGAAGAACGTACAGAGGCGCGAATCAATCACGTCAAACAACAATTAAACGGTCACATCAACGACTGCACCATTACCATTTTGATTGGCGATCCTGCAACTGAAATCATTGAACATACTAAAAATAACGCCTACGATTGCTTAATCATTGGGAGTCGTGGTCTCAACGCATTACAAGAATTCGTAATGGGTAGCGTCAGCCACAAAGTCGTCAAACACGCAACGCTTCCTGTACTCGTTGTGAAATAAATAAAAGGAGTTTTATCACGAAATGATCTTACAATTCAATAAAAATGAGTGGTTTGGCAATATCAAAAATGATATGTTAGGCGGTCTCGTGACTTCCATCGCCCTCATTCCCGAAGTCATTGGGTTTGCCATTATTGCTGGTGTCAATCCGATGACCGCTTTATTTGCTTCTGTTACAACCCTCACCGTCACGTCAATCACTGGCGGGCGTCCCGCGATGGTCTCTGCCGCCGCAGGTTCCATGGCACTTGTCATGGTAACGTTGATCAAAACTCACGGACTAGAATACATGATTGCCGCAACCATTTTGACCGGTATTATTCAATTAATTTTAGGGTACTTAGGGATTCATCAATTAATGAAATTCATCTCTAAACCCGTCATGTTAGGTTTTGTTAATGCGCTTGCCATTCTGATCTTTTTGGCACAAGTGCAACAATTAGACAACAAAAATCTCGCAACGTATGGCATGGTCGGTGGCACGATTGCCTTGATGTATCTTCTACCTAGAATCACCAAGGCCATTCCACCAGCGCTGATTGTCATTATTGCGATGACCATCGTCTCACTGAATCCTGGCTTTGGACTCCAAACCGTTGGTGATTTAGGCGATATGAGCGGTGCCTTGCCCTTTTTAGGACTACCGAGCGTGCCATTTACCTTTGAAACATTGAGAATTATTTTCCCAACGGCCTTAGCCTTGTCGATGGTGGGTCTCATCGAATCACTCTTAACATTACCCTTAATCAATGACATGACTGATTCCACGGGCGACAACCAACGCGAAGTCAAAGCGCAAGGACTTGCCAATATCGTGACCGGCTTCTTTGGTGGACCGGCTGGTTGTGCGATGATTGGCCAAGCTGTCATCAACGTCAAATCTGGCGGGAGAAAACGACTGTCGACTTTAACAGCAGGTCTTGCGTTACTACTAATGATTGTGGCGCTAAAAGGCATTATGATTCAAATTCCAACAGCCGCGTTAATTGGGATTATGATTACCGTCGCTTTTGAAACATTCGACTGGCAAAGCGTCAAAACCATCCGCAAAACTTCATTCGCAGAAACAATTATTATGTTGGTGACCATCGCAATTGTCGTCTATACGCATAACCTTGCCATCGGAATTTTTGCTGGTGTCCTACTAAGTATGATTGTCTTTTTTGCCAAAGCAGCTAAATTAGAATTCAGCGTGCAAGGTGACACTATTGAGATTAGCGGTCAATTATTTTTTGCTTCCGCTGCGTCATTTATCGCTTATTTCCAAACAAACGACTTGCAACAAGTCACAACTCTCGATTTATCACGCGTCCATCTCTGGGATGAATCCGGTGTTGACGCCTTACATACAGTCATTGATCTATACGAAAAAAACAAACAACCGTTAACGATAATTGGCATGACCACAACCAATGCACAGTTAGTTGAACGCATCGCCGCTTTGCGTTAATACATCACCATCTAAAAAAAGACAGCCAATCCTTTTCTTAAAAAAAGAGAATTGGCTGTCTTTTATTTATTATGATGTTCTATAAATCAATTGCTTGGCCACCAGTCACGCCGTAAATCTGAGCCGTGACATAGCTTGCATTGTTTAGCTAGTAGCATAGGCTAAAATACTATTTACTGAGAATCGAACCATTACAAGAAATTTAAAATAATTCACTATGCGAACCTGTTCTTGCTAAGGCCAGAATTAGCTGAGCTTCTTTTACTTGATAAATTAGTAGCCAATCAGGAGTGATATGACACTCTCTAAATCCCACATAATTCCCCGTTAATTGATGATCTTTATACTTTTCTGGTAAAACTTCTTGTTGTTGTAGCAAAAAAATGATTTTTTCGAGTTCATAAATTGGTTTTCCTTGTTTCCCCATTTTTTATAATCTTTTTTAAATTTAGACGTATAAAAAATATCAAGCATTGAAATCCTCCATTAACTCTTTAACAGATGAAAAACTTCCTCGTAAATTTCCATTTTCCACATCTTTTAATGCTTGTAAAGTCTCACTGTTTATTTTGCGAATTTCAAAAGGTATGGCCTGTTCATTCACCGCTTGTCTTAAAAAAACGTTAATTGCACTTGTCATATTTAATCCTAAGTCGTTGAACAACAATTCTGCTTGCTCTTTTAAATCTTCATCAACTGAAATATGAATGGGTTTTTTCTTAGTTGTTGACATTTTCATCCCTCATTTCTTATCTTTATAGTACCATAAAACAACATTTCATGTACAAAAGAGCAACATAAAAAAATATAAGATTTTTTAAAGTACATAAACTAAGTAGGGTTTCGCATTTTACTATTGCTAATAATCTAATAGATCATTTTCTCATATTATACAGATAAGTCATCTTCATTATCCTCCAATTTACTAGTTGAGGAATCTTCATAGTTTGTCATTTAATAGTAAAAGTATTGAAGAATAAAAAAAGACAGCCAATCCTTCTCTTAAAAAAGAAGAGAACTGGCTGTCTTTTATCATACTGTTTTATAAATCAATCGCTTGGCCACCCGTCACGCCGTAAATCTGAGCCGTGACATAGCTTGCATTGTTGGAAGCTAAGAAGACATAGACATGTGCCAGTTCAACCGGTTGACCAGCACGGCCTAATAGCGAACTTTGACCGAAGTCTGGAATCGCGCCATCTGGTTGCCCATCGTCCAGTTGCAATGGCGTCCAAATTGGTCCTGGCGCCACACCATTGACCCGAATGCCTTTTTTCGCAAATTGTTTCGCTAAACTAATGGTAAAACTAGCAATCGATGATTTGGTTGCCGCGTAATCCATCAGATTGTCGCTTGGATCATACGCTTGGACCGAAGTCGTCGTAATAATCGCGCCCCCAGCTGGAAGATGCGGTTCTGCTGCTTTGACTAAACCAAACATCGAGATAATATTCACGGTAAACGTGTCTTTGACTTGCTTCAACGATAAATCCGCAATCGTATCTTGCGAAATTTGTTGTGCCGCATTTAATACGAGTGTATCAAGCCCGCCAAGTTCAGCGACCGTTTTTTCGATAATTTCTTCATACTTAGACTCATCACGTAAATCATACGGCAGTAAGACCGCTTTGCGTCCAGCCTTCGTGATATAATCCGCCACTTCTTGGGCATCGGGTTCTTCCCCAGGGAAAAACTGAATCGCCACATCCGCCCCTTCGCGCGCATACGCAATGGCTGCCGCACGTCCAATACCTGAATCGCCTCCGGTAATTAGGACACGACGATTTTCTAACAAGTGATTACCAACATAACTCTCTTCGCCACAATCGGGTGCAGGTAGCATATGTTTTTGCAAAGCAGGCGTATCTTGTTCCTGATCTGCAAATTTACTAGGGTGATACAACGTTCGTGGATCCTTTAAAATAGGTTCATTCAATGTATTTCACTCCTTCGTTTTGGTAATTCTAGTGTAGTATACTTTTTTTTAGATTTGAAGAAAAATGCTTGCGACCGTTTTCAAACCCATCCACACCAACAAAATCCCAAACGAACAACCACGCTTCCTTCCCGGTTCATCAAGCCTGAGACGAAATAAGACACTTCCGAGTTTTAGCGGAAGTGTCTTAAGGTTTTCTTAAGGAATTAAAAAGAAAGAGCTAAGAAACTTGATTAGATATGTCTCTACTTTGAATCACGAGTAATCAGATATTCTTTTTTCAATCTTGGCATTCACTTCTTATCCCATCACATTATCGTACACGTCACGGTTACTTAAAAAGGCTGGATTCTTCATGAACTTATAGCACGGTTATAATGAAGACTCGTTTATTTATCAAGCTTAATTTTAACATTCGTGAATATTTAAATGACTTAAGCAATCAATCTAATCTTCAATGTAATTAATACTATCTATTCATTTTTTTGCAACAATTAGATATTATGTCAAGGGCGGTTTAAAATTGTAGGTTTATGGCTTTAGAAACTTCATTCACTTCAAAATCAGAATTTTTATCAATCGTGGTAAATACTTTGAAAAGAAAAAGAAATCAAGCATACAAAAAATAAACAATAAAAAGACACATAAAAAAAGCCAGGCAGTGTTTGCTGCCTGATCTCGTGACACAATTCTAAAGATTCGTTTAAGATGTACCAACCTTAGTTGTTAAAGAGCCGCTAAATCCTCCACCTCAAATCATTGACCATAAACGATACAATCCGCACGATACGTTTGATGTTCGAAGTCTATCACGAAAGAAATTTCTTTCGTTGAAAATAGGGTCCGTTGCTCAAGATTTTATCGATCAAAATGATAATAAATCCCTTCAGGACAGGTATAGCATCAAATTTGGCTTTCCTTTTAATATAAGTTAAGAATTTATTTAAAATCTTTGTTATAAGAGTAGAGAATCCTCACCTCGTAGGGTTTTAAGTTCAAAATAAAGTCACTTTTTTTTCCAGATACCATATCAAAAATCCCGTTTGTTATTTCTATCGTTTTATTATTCTCAGAAAAATTCATAACGAAGTGATAATTTTTATGTAAAGAACTTCTAGATTGAACCGAAACCTCTGTATCACCTACTTTTATCAAAGGATTACTCAATTCTAATTGGACCAATATAAAATTATAAAAATCTTCTAAAAATGTATATTCAGTCCTTGCACCTATATAATAAGTTCTACCTTTTCCAATTTTATTTGTTACAACAGCCGGTTTATTAGAAGAAACATCATTTTTATAATAACTCAATACTTCAGCTTTGTTAACTTGGATAGTATCTGCATAGTCTAAAATTTTATAATTATTATTTTCAAAAGATAATTCATTTCTTTCCGTAGGATAGAGGATATCATTTTCAATTCTATTAATTCCAAATAATTTTTGTAATTTTTCAGGAAAACCATTTAAATATATTAAATCAAACTCATTTACAATTCCTGTTATATATGTCCCTACAAGTATCCCACCATTTTTAACAAAATTACATAAATTCTCTATATCATCTTCAGAAATCAAATACAACATTGGAGCAATGACTAGATCGTAATTATCTAAATCGTCTGATGGTGGAATAATGTCTACAGATATATCGTGATTCCAAAAATAACGATAATGTTCATGGAGTGTTTCAGTATATTTTTTTGTTGAAGATGCAAATCCCTGGCTATCTTCAAATGCCCAATGATTATTCCAATCGTAAATTATAGCTACTTTAGAGTTCTTATTACTACCTTTTACACTTTTTATTCGCTCCATAATTTCCCCAACAAATTTAACGTCTTGATAAACTCTATTTTCAGTACTATTATCATGATCAATAACAGCTCCATGAAATTTCTCTGATGACCCTCTGGACTTGCGCCACTGAAAATATAGATTACTATCAGATCCATGAGCTATATGCTGAATTGAACTAAGTAAATGCATACCAGGTCTTTTCGCTTTGTTAAAATCTTGCCAATTAACACTACTAGGCGTTGACTCCATTATAAGAAATGATTTTTTCTTCATACTTCTAAAATGATCATCTAAAAAGGCTACTTTAGAAGCTAAATCGGCGGTTGATTCATAATCATTATGCCAATTGGGGTAACAATCCCAACTTATTATATCTACATGCTTCGCAAATTTATGATAATCAGTGGATCCATGGGGTGCTGGTTTATTTACGTCTCCCATAAAATTAGTTGTGATAGGTATGGTGGGCGTAATTTTTCGAATATCTTTAATTTCATGCTTATAAAAATCAATAGTCTGATCTGTTACAAATCTCTTCCAATCTAAATTAAGTCCATGGACATTCTCTTCTCCTAATGAGGATGGGGACTCCACTTGTAGCCAATCAGTAAAACTATGACTCCAAAATGAATTCCACCAAGAATTATTTAAGTTTTCTAAAGTTATATATTTATTTTTCAACCATTTTCTAAAGCTTTCTTGACAATAATTGCAGTGACATTCTCCTCCATATTCATTTGATATATGCCACATCAATATCCCCGGGTGTTCTCCGTAACGTTCTGCTAATTTTTTATTAATTATAGATGTTTTTTCTCTATAGACAGGAGATGAATAACAATGATTATGTCTTCCTCCATGTAACATCTTTTCTCTTTTGTTATTTGTCCGTAATACTTCTGGATATTTTTGAGACATCCATGCTGGACGAGCACCACTAGGTGTAGCCAAGATAATATTCCCACCAATTTTATAAATATCATTTATAATTTTATCAAGCCAATCAAAATTAAACTCACCTTCTGTGGGTTCCAAAGCACTCCATGAGAACATTCCTAAAGATACGGTATTTGAGTGTGTATCTTTCATCATTATCAAATCATCTGCTAATATATCAGGATATGATAACCATTGTTCTGGGCTATAGTCTCCCCCATGTAAAAGGCGTCTTTCTTTCTCATATTTATTATTCATAGTTAATTCCTCATCTTTATTATTTATATTTAGAATAAATATGCTTGTTATTAATATTCTATTAAGAATATTATACTGTTCATTCGATAAAATTTACTTTGCTACTTATTAAATAAAAGTATAGATAATCATTTTTGACTGAGACAAACTATCATATTAATAAGCTTATTTTTAAATCGAATACGCTTTCTTTACCTCGTATTTTAAAAAAGTTAACAATTATATATCACTGTATTGTATTGTCTACTATTTAGATGAATACTTTATACTCTCATTTAATTAGTATGCAGAATTAAATATTTTCCGACAAGAAGAAACCGCTTTTTACAAAATAAAACGTACTCTATTTTAGTTTAAAAATAATGAACCTACTATCTAAGTATTAGATTAAAAATTATGGTTAGAAAAATATTTTTAATTTTACACACATTCCTCCGCTACTATTTTGACTAACTGATATTCCGGATTCTTCACCAAACATAATTTGAATACGACGATGAATATTAAATAGACCAGTTAATTCTGTTAAATTATTATCAAAAAGTTGTTTGTTCAGCTTTTCGATATCTGTACTAGACAAATCTTCTCCATTATCATTTACGTTGATAATAATCCCATTTTCTAACTCTGTATATGTAATTGATAGTAAACCATTCTCTTCCCTATTCTCAAGTCCATATTTAAATGCATTTTCTATTATCGGCTGAACAATTAATCGTGGTACAGCTCTATTAATCGCAGAATAAGGTATTTCCTCAAAATATATTTGTATTCTGTCATAAAATCTGATTTGTTGAATTTCAGCATAACTTCGCGCATGCTCGATTTCTTCATTAAAAGAAACAACATCATTTGAAGACCTTGACAAGAATCTAAAATACTTGCCTAAATGATCAGCTAAAGTTGCGGCTGCAATAGTATCGCCACGTTCCAATTTTCTACTTAATGAAAAAAAGCTATTATACAAAAAATGAGGATTTATTTGTGCTTGTAATTGCTTCATTTCTGCACGTTGCACTAAATTAGTTTTTACATAAACTTCTTCAATCAAAGTGTTAATATAATGTCTCATTTGGTAGAAACTACTAAAGACATATGTAAACTCCCTCTCGCGTGACTGTAATACTATAGGATCAGAATCTAAAACACCATCTTCCATGTCTTTGAAGAGTCCGACTAATACACTAAGAGGTTTATGTAAATTTCTATCAATATATTTCGAAAAAATATAAATCAAGAATATAGATAGACCGAATAAAAGTAATAATAATAATAAATTTTTGTCTGGTTTATTAAATAAACTTTTATACGGAATATATTGGTAAAAGTTTCCCAAATACATACTTTCTAATTTTAAAATTTGAAATTTTTCATTATTAATTTCTATCTGATTTTTGAAGTTATTTTCTTTTATTTTTTTTGTTGATTCATTTATTGTTAAATAAAAATTTGTATTATTTTTATTAGAAGAAAGTATTGTATCTTTGTCAATATAGAATAAACTTCCACTATGAGGGTATACTGAAAAATCTTTCAGACTTGATTCTAACTTATTAATATCAAAATTTACTAAAAAAAAGATATCGGGTAGTTGATTATCTAATTGAACTCTAGTACCCGTCGTTCCTAAGAAAAGACTATTTTCAAAAAAATATACTCCGCCCCTCTGACTTTTATTTATATGCTCTTTCAAATTAACTAATTCAAAACTATCCATTGTTAATATGGAATCATCAGTAATAATTTTATTCATATTAGGTAAAAATATTTTGGCAGAAGATATTAAACTGCTACTAAGTTTTAAGTTATTTAGTCTTTCTTGTTGTGCTAAATATGCATGATTTAACTCATAGTCATTTAATATAGTATTATTTGACGTAAGATAACTTAGCCTTCTATCGAACATTAAGTTAAACGTCATTTCTTCAGCCACGGCTATTTGACTGTCTACTGAATCAACAAAATATTGGGCTTGTGCTATTCCTTTTTCCATAACCGAGTCTTGAACAGTCACTGTAGATTTATAATACAAAATACTCGACATTATAAGACATAATGTTAATAGTAATAAAAATATGAATACAATTTTAAAACTAATTGATTCTATTCGGATTTTAATGTAATCAATCATCATTAATACCGTTTCTTTCTCTATATTCCTTCGGCGTCATTCCTACATTTTTTTTAAAAAATCTTGTAAAAGAATGTGGAGTGATATACCCAACGCTATTTCCGATTTCTTTAATTTTCAATTGTGGTTTTATTAGTTGATTTTTTGAATTTTCTATTCTCTTACGACTAATATATTCTGAAATCGTTTCACCTGTATATTGTTTATATACTCTAGATAGATATGCTGGATTTAAAAAGCATATATCGGCTAATTTTATTAAAGATAAATCACTACTTATATTGGAATTAATATACTCCTTTACTCTATCAGTAATTTCTGCTAATCTCTCACTTTCCCCTTTATTCTCAAATAATGATGAAACTAACTTGGAATACTCTAATATTGATTGCTCTGCTTGTTGAATTGATTCAAAAGACGGGAAAATATAGTTATTATTTCTTTTTGATATATTGAATTTTATTAGAGTAGAATAAATAATACTCATAGTTCCGTTGTAGGCAGTTTGTACCTGATTTATATGTTTGCTAGATAATATAAAGAATAACAGCTTACCTATTAAATTTTCGAAAACTAATTTATTACGAGTATCTATTGCAATTTTAAAATCTGATAAAAATTTCTGAAGATCAAATAATTCATTACTTAAAGTATTATTATAATTAATTACCTCCTCT
The DNA here is from genome assembly GCF_051713805.1 of Enterococcus sp. DIV1314a. Taxonomy (NCBI): domain Bacteria; kingdom Bacillati; phylum Bacillota; class Bacilli; order Lactobacillales; family Enterococcaceae; genus Enterococcus; species Enterococcus sp. DIV1314a. The sequence continues at coordinate 342,161 of NZ_JBIOQP010000001.1, forward strand.
AACTTAATTATTGTTTGTTCTCTATTGCTTAAAATTAAGTAGCTAAAAGATAATAATTTTTTATATATTTTCGTAATTTGTGATAAATAGTTTAATTCTATGCTCGTTATTATAGAAAAAGATTCATTGTGCGACATTAATAATTTTTCTTGTAAATACATTGTAGCTCCAGTAGCTTTAATATAATGACTATAAATGTCATCCTTGCTAGTTATATCTATATCGGACGATTGAATTAGTATGAGACCTTGATTCTGTGTTACCCATTGTATAGTTACACGTAATTTTCTCGGAAAATATTCTTGACTATATTCATTAAAATGTTTATTAATACTTACCCTATTTCTATTAGAAATATCTAATGAGTCTATTCGAAAGAAAAAAACAAATAAAGGGGCGTCAATTGATAAATTTAGGATTTTAACATATTCACTCAAAAATTCTACTTCAATTGCTGTATCTTGATTAATTTTCCTTGCCATTTCGGACGACAAATATTTTTGTTGAACGTTCCTAATTTTTCTATCTAGTAAAAAAGTTTCATTGTCGCGCATCATTTCAGAAATACTTTGAAACGATTTTCTTACAGCATTCAATAAATTTTCATTTGTTTCACTTTTTAATAAAAAAATCACATCTTTATATTGATTGATTTCATATAAATAATCAAAATCTTTATAACCCGTTAAAAAAATAACTCTACACATGGGCCAACTCTCTCTAATTTTTTTAAACATTGAAATGCCATTCATTTTCGGCATGTTGATATCTGTTAAAACTACATCAAAATGAACTGTATCTAATAGTACCAGTGCTTTACGTGCATTATTAACTGAGAAAACGGTTATTTCTGGTAATTCAATCTTGAATAATTCTGATAGTCCTTCTAATACATCAAGTTCATCATCTACAATCAGTAAATTTCCAATCATTTTTTCACTCCTTAATCATTCTCTTGTATATAGATATTTTTTTAGTAAACTATAATAAAAAACATTTATTAATACAAAGAGTCCTAATCCAGGAAAAATTAGTAAAACAAAATTAATTCTTTGTAGTATCAAGAATAACATAATTTGGTTCAAGAATAAAAAAAGAGAAATTTTAGGCTTATAAAAAATCATAAAAAATGTTGTTATTAAAATTTTTTTGAAGTTATTCTCTAACTCATGAGCCATTACTGAAGCATAAAGAAAATATATGATGCTAACTACTGTTAGAACGATAAATAAAAATTGTAAAATCGTATTACTATAAAATACAATTCCTAAACTCAGATTAACCAACATAAATCCAACCACTAAACCTACTTTAATAATTTCTTTCCCTCTCATTCGCAAAATTAAAATCATTCGAGAATTCAAATTATTTGTAATTTTATATCTTAAAAATGTATCAGTTACTTCATGTGAAGATACTATTAAAGGAAAAATAATGCCTCCAAAATAAAAAATAGTAATAAAATACCATATTATAGGAAATGGAAATATAAATAGAAGAGAAATTAATAAAACTATAGGTATTAATAAAACCGTCGTTATATATGTACACATATATATATAATTTATAATATTATCCACTTTTTGCATTTTTACTAATCCTCTCCCGTATCCAATACTATAAATTAACTATGAATACTTAGGAGTCTTTAGATAGGTTCCCTAAGTATTCATAAAGTTTATTTATTTATTATTATTATCATACCATTCTTGAGCTTCTTCAGTTATTTCATTCCCACCTAAGTTTTTCCACGTTTCAAGAAAATCGTCATAACTATCTACTGGAGCAGCACCTGATATGATTTTAACTATTGTTTCGAGTGTCATAGGATTTAAAGTAGCATATTTATTAGACATAGTATCCGTCGGAGTGGATAAATATGCTTCTGATACAGCATTTTGATTTGCAAAGTAATCACCATTTTGAATGTGCAAACCACCATATTCCCCATATACTGTTGTCATAGAAAATCCTGAACTAACTTGTGGATCGGCATTTTTTATTTTATCTTTCAGTGTTCCATCATTTTTTGCTTTTTCATAGAGTTCTAAGTCTTCAAAAATCTGTTGATAAGACTGATTTAATTCCGTATCCTTACCATTTAATATATCAAATACTTTATTTTGATTTTCAATTTCACTCTTCAAATCACGCAAAGGTAATAATGAACCTTTCCATCCAATTCCACCGCTTATAGAATCATTAAGTTCTCGTTCTTTCTCATTTTCTGGAAAGTTCAATAATTTTACGGAAAGATTAGCTAATTTTATAACTGCTTCAGGATTATTTGATTTACTTGATATTCCGTAAAAATTTTTTGGTGTAGGATTTATATATGGTTTCCCACTATCTTTTCCATTTCCATCAGGTAAAGCAACCGCTGCTAACACTGCATTTTCATTATTTAAATAAGCTGCTGGTCCTGGCACCATTGCACCCCAGTGCGGTGCAAAATACATACCAACTTTTCCAGATCCTACATCGCTCATTAACACGTTCATATCTAAAGAAGCAAATCCTTTAGCTAATGAACCAACTTCATACATTTCATTGAGGTCTGCGAGAGCCTTTTTCATGACTACTGAGTTTGCTCCTCCCCATTCGATTACTCCATTATTTTCCACAAACGGAAAATTTCCTCCCCAGTGTCCAGGTTGAACACCATAACTTTCAAAGAATGCTTGCATGCCTGACCAAAAAGAAAAATCTTCTTTTCCGTTCAAAGCTAATCCATATGTGTCATCCTTACCATTACCATCCGGATCATTTTTAGTAAAAGCTAATGCAACTTCTTTTAATTCATCAATTGTTGTAGGTGCCGAAAGAGATAGATTATCTAACCAATCTTGTCTTACAAATAGCATCATGGCATTATTCCATGGATTCTCTAACTGTGGTAATCCATAAAGTTTTCCATCAATTTTACCAGAATCTAAAGACCCAGGTGTCCCATCATAATAAGCTTTTAATTCTGGTGAAGCATACTTTTCATAAGCATCAGTTATGTCGGAAATTACTCCTGTTTTTGCATACTTCAAAATATCATTTCCTGAACCTGCAATGATATCCGGATAGTTACCAGAAGCGATAGCAGTTGTAAGTTTTTGATTTGACTGTGATGAATCCACACTATATAGTGTTTCTAATTTATATCCATTTTCTTCATATACTCTGGTCCAATCATTATTCTCTGGCCCTTCTCCATTTTTCCATGTTACATCCGAGGCAAATCCCCAACCAACTTTCAAAATAATTGGTTCATCATATCCATATAGGTTATTTGTCGTATCTACAGATTCATTGGAAACTATCTCATTCTCTTTTGTTCCACATGCTACTAAAGTCAATAATAATGCTGAAAAAATAGTTAATTTAAATATTTTTTTCATTTAATTTTCACCCTTCTTTTTAAAATTTCAATTTTTATTAACCCTTCACACTTCCGATTGTTAATCCCGCAGTGAAATGTCTCTGAGCAAACGGGTAAACAATTAGTAATGGAATTATCGAAATAAATATTTGTGCAGCTCGCATATTTGTATCTGAGATACTCAACATATCATTAATTGCTTGTAAATCTCCACTTCTTATTACTGATTGAATATCCACAACCATTGTTTGCAAATATGATTGTAATGGGTAATTTTGTGTGAAATTTGAATATATCAAGCCATCAAACCAAGAATTCCAGTGTCCAATTAAAGAAAATAATGTGACGGTGGCTAGTGATGGTTTTGCCAAGGGCAGGTATATTTTTGTTAGTATTGTCCATTGACTTGCACCATCTAACATTGCTGATTCTTCTAAAGATTCTGGGATTCCTCTAAAGAAATTCATCATTAATATTACATTGAAAATTGGGACTGCCCCAGGTAATACTAAAGACCAAATAGTATCAATCAACCCTAGTTTATTAATAACAACATAAGTAGGAATTAATCCACCATTGAAAATTAATAGGAATATGAAGAAAAAACTATAAAATTTACGAGCTTTGAATCGACGAGACGATTTAGACAATGGATACGCTGCAAGAATTGTTAACAACATATTTAAAGGAACTCCTATAACTACTCGTTTTACACTTACCCCTACGGCCGTCCAAAATTCTTTGTTTTTCATGACAAATTCGTAGGCACTAGTCGTGAAATCTACAGGCAATAATACTACCTTGTTTTCTAATATTGCTTGTGGACCGCTAAAAGATTTAGCTAGTAAATTCCAAACAGGAAATATACAAATTATCCCAATAAAAATTATCAAAATTGTATTAATTACTAAAAATAGTCGTCTGCTTGGTGTTATGTATTCTTTCATACGTTTTCCTCATATATTATATTTAAGGTTTTAATCTTCAGATTGGGAGAGGTAAACCTTATGAACCTTGTTTAGCTTATTTATTATTATCCATTTTTTATAGATGCTCTTATTTAATCATCTTGACTAGTCTCGAATATTATCATAATTTTAAATTCAACTTTATATCTCATACTAGCTATATTAAAAAACTCTGTATCCCGCATATCTATCTGCCATTTTATACGAAATCAAAATCAATAGTCCAGAAACGATGGACTTGAAAAAACCTACTGCTGCAGACAAAGAAAATTGACTATTAACTAAACCTAAACGATATACCAGAGTATCAATAATATCTCCTGTAGAATATACAGCTGGTGAATACAGATTAAATATTTGATCAAACCCTGCACTTAAAATTCCGCCTATTGATAAAACTGTCATTAAGACAATAATTGGCATGATTCCAGGAATAGTCACATGGAGTGTTTGTTTCCATCTATTAGCACCGTCAATTGATGCTGCCTCATAAAGAGATGAATCAATTCCTGTTAAAGCAGCTAAATAGACTATGGAATTATATCCAAAATTCTTCCAAACATCGGATAAAATCATCGTCCACGGGAATAAGTTTTTATCTCCTAAAAAATTTATTGGTTCTTTAATTACTCCTATATTAATTAATAAATTATTTAGAACTCCGCTATCATTTGCTGTATTGCCTGTCGTTAAAAATTCTGTGAGTATTCCTGCAATAACAATCCAAGATAAAAAATAAGGCAAGTATGTAACCGTTTGCACCCAACTCTTTAAAAATTTAATACGAACTTCATTAAGCATTAAAGCAAATACTATCGGAATCGCAGCATTCAAAATAATTTTCCCTAATGCAATTACAAGGGTATTTCTCAACGCTGGTAAAAAATCAGGCATTTGAAAAATTACTTTAAAATTATCTAATCCTACCCATGAAGATTTAAAAAAACCCAAACCAGGTTGATAATCTTGAAATACCATTATTAAACCGAAAATAGGTAAATAACTAAAGACGAATAGGAATAAAACTGGTAAAAATAACATTAAATGGAAAGCTATGGTACTAGAATCACTTTTCTTAAAAAACTTTCTTTTCATTAAAAAACTCCTTTCTTACTTTATCCGCTTACAAATAAAATTATATTATATTTTTAATTAATATAATATAATCAAATTTATACTTACTTACCTAAATTCTACTAAATATATATCATGATTTTTTTAAATCGCCGATTGTAAAATTAAGCGAGACAAATAAAAAAATCATTTATGTTACACTCAAATTGTAATTCCGTCGAAAGAATACAGGGAGAGTGAACATAAATGACCTATACCCATCTTACACCAAATGAACTCGTAATTATAGAGGCATATTTTCATCAAGAAACACCCGTTGCTTTCGTTGCCAAGAAACTCAAGCGTGGTAGACAGGCCATTTACAATGTTTATCATTTTCTTAAACAAGGAAAAACGGCTCTCGAATACCTCGAACAGTATAAGAAAAATAAAAAACGTTGTGGAAGAAAGCCGATTGAAATACCCAAAGCAGAAAAAGAATACATCGAAGACAAGACAACTCAAGGCTGGACCCCGGATGTGATTGTTGGACGAGGTGAGTTTTCAATTTCATGTTCTGTCCGTACCTTATATCGTCGTTTTAAAAATGGTGAGTTTGATCAAAGTAAGTTACCCATGCAATGGAAACGAAAACCAAACGGGCATCAAGAACGTCGTGGAAAACAAGCATTCAAACGAAATATCGCTGAGCGAGAAACGGATTATGCTTCTTTTGAAACAGAGTTCGGGCATCTAGAAGGCGACACGATTGTCGGTGTCAATCATAAAAGTGCCGTCATCACCCTCGTTGAACGCCTTTCAAAAGTCATTATTGCTTTGAAACCTGAAGGTCGTAAAGCAATCGATATTGAAAAAGCAACGAATACTTGGTTTCAATCGGTTCCTAAAAATCTCTTTAAATCGATTACTTTCGATTGTGGTAAAGAGTTCTCAAATTGGAAGAATATCAGTAATATGAATGATATAGCTATTTATTTCGCAGACCCAGGAACACCATCACAACGAGGTTTAAACGAACACTCAAATGGTCTCCTTCGAAAAGATGGCCTACCGAAAGAAATGGATTTCAATCAAGTCAATCAGGATTTCATCTCCTCTGTGGCTTCAAAAAGAAATCATATACCCAGAAAATCACTGAACTACCAGACACCATTGGAAGTCTTTTTGAGTTATGTAAATGAAGAGCAGTTGTCTCGCTTAATTTGACAAATAAATTTATATTACTACTTATTTTATCAATCCAATTCTCAGAATCCTTAACAGTAATTCCACCTTCCTCTTGAATAGAATACCAGTACAAAAACTCCTCACCGTTGAGCTGTTCTCTAAAAATCGTTTCAACAAACATATTTTCGTTTTTTGATGTTAGCAGCGTTTCTTCCATATGCTCATTTAAGATAGTCATCCATTCATCAACTATAACCTTTTTACCTACATTTACCTTAAATCTTGTAAGTTCTGTTCGAAACATGATATCCATTCCTTTCATCGTCTTATTGTTAATATATCAATATTTACATTTTATATTTTCACTCTTAAAAAAGTATTTTGTCTTAATTCCCCCTATACATTTTTTCATTTTTCCTCTGAAAGGTTTTCATTACTTGGGCAGTTTTCACTATAACAATCTACATATCCATTTCTCATTGGTGTTACTTTTGTTGTTACTTTCTACACGTTCAAACAAAAAAAGCCAGAAACACCTTTAAGTAAGCGTTTCTAGCTTATTCAATTCTATTACCCCACACTACCTTCCAATGACTCTTTTTGTAATCATTAGAAAGGAATAGGGTTTATAGAGATATTTCATTTAACAAATTACTATAGACTGACAGTATATATCAGCAAGTACTATCATCTTAAACGTAGCCAATATCGTAGCCAAAATAGCAGGTAGAGAAGTTATTTAAAGAATCAAACTCTTTTTCTTATTAATCATGAAGTTAAATTCTTTCTAGAAAGTTGGGAATAGTTATAGTTCAACTTGAAAAAATTTAGATTTCTATTTTATGTCTTCTATATCTATATCGTTTTTAGCCATTATGGTCTTAATTACTTCTATGCCTATCTCAGTTAAGAAATTGTTTCGTGATCTAGATAGAAATTCAGACTCATCTCGTTTATATAGCCTTACTATTTCAGGTATTAAATAGAAAAATACATAGATAGGGATAACATATTCAACATCTTCACTATTTAACAACGGTGCTATACTAGAACTTTTCTGCACAACTATTCTCAGTTCTTTACCTTCAGAAACCTCATTTAGATAAAAATTAACTGCCGCAAGTGGCATTTGCAAATCAATTTTTATAGACGTAATTGGATAACCGTTAGTAATAAACGCTTTAGTTATGATTAACTCAGCTGTCTGAATACTAGTGCCTTCAAATTGGTTTTCTTCACTAAGAACTGTGCCTGTAAATCCATTAATGTTATCTAAAGTAATATCTTTACTTAATTCAAATTCTTCCTTTATCCGTTTATAAAAAAGCCAATGAAACAAGTCTGATTCAGTTTGATGGATCGAAGATAATGGTTCAATTGATCCTTCCCCAATCAACCGCTTCACACGCCTTAACTCATAAAATTCAGCAGAGAATATTACAGCATACAATCCATCTTCCGATTTAACAAAAATGACATCGACATTTGACTTATTTAGTCGTTCCTCTTTAGGTAGTAACACCCCTGTACTTTGATCAAAAACTCTTCGAGTGCTAAATTCACAAAAAGCTGTAACTTTAATATATGAAAATACTTCTTCAACTTCTTCAAATTTAATTTCTTCTGCTTCCGAAACATTAATCCACTTATAAAGAAATGTTTTTTCATCTTCAGGTGTTCCCTCTGGAATATTTTTAACTGCCAAAGGGTCTTTATGTTCCCTAACCAGAATTTTTTCTTTAACATCGTCTAAAGTAGCAAATTCATTATTTAGTTTTAAAAGCGTATAACGTTGGTTTTTAGGCAAATAATTCATTAATTTAACTCCTAACCTTGAATAGTAAATTGTTCTAACTGAAATTTGCAGTAATTTATAAATAGATATTTAGATAAGAACGGTGATTTAGATAAATCTAGTTCAAGTTTTATTTCTCCTCTAGCTGCTTGGACTAGGAGGAGATTCAATTGTAAGTAAATTGAACTATACTCACTTGAAGAACTATATTTCGAGAAAATATCGAATGTTATAGATCCATTTTCTAAATAAAAATCTTCATTATTTGAAATAAACCCCTCAGCTAGTTCTATCGCACACATTTGTGGGTTTAACCTTATAACGATCTTTGCATTCAAAATTCGTTTGAGAAACCAGAGTTGTATTTTAGTGAATTTCGCATCAAAACAAATTTTTAAGTATTGAGGTTCTTCAGGACTGTCTCTAAAATCTAGCTCCTGAATTTTTTTATCTTTTTGATTAAAAAAAGAAACTTTTACTTTTGGAAAAGTAATACTCTCCCAAATCCACTTAATTATTCCGAAAAATGCGAGAACTAAAATAAACCCTACAGCTACAAAAAACGCGAATACAATACCTTCAGCCTTCTCTATCCTAGTAGGTTCCCATTTTAAATAGTTGAAGTATGAAGTGAAAATTGGCATAAACTTATGAGATAAACCTAAAGCCATTAAACTTCCAAAAAAGGTAGCAATCGCATCAATAAATTTTGATTTTATCTTCTCCTTCATAGTTAGCACGTGTGTCCTGTAAAAAGGAATTGGACAATCTTGATTATTAAAGAATATAAGCCCTTATCAAATGTATTCGATAAAGATATATTCCCATTAGAATGAATACGGACACGATTTTTTGGACTTTTTAGGTACAACTCTATATATTGAATCTTTTGACTATTCTCTTTTAAGAAATTAGATATATTGCCTACTTCATCGGAATCAGACAACATGTCTTTAACTGTCGTTTTTTCCAACTCAGCTTCTTCCCCGTCTTCTTTAAAAGAAAAATCAGTAAAAACAAATTCTTCAAGCTTAGATACCCACAGTAATAAAGCTAGAAATTTGTAATTTGTGATTATTACGGGTCTAAAATTCCCATTTTCAAATTGCCTACTTATTTTATCCACATTTTGTAAATAACAATCAGGATTATATGCAATGCATTTAAATGGGGTATCTTCTTTACCAATAATAGATTGTTTACTAGAGAATAGAGCTGCCAAGTCCTCTAGCTCAGATAAAGAAAAATCTTTCAATATCTGAATTGCTTTATAAGTTGCCAATCTCTACACTCCCTTTCTTCAATCCTATTCACTGTAAGTATAATATATAGCTGGAATAAATACTATAATTTTCCACTTGTTTCCACCATCAATAATTTAAAAATATTTTGAACATGCTAAATCAATTACTATAATCAATAAAAGAAAATGTAACACAAGAGTATACCCTTGTGTTACACTATTTATTTCTTATTCTATCGGTATTTGTGGGTATAACGTAGTAGAAAAACTAGTTGAAACTTTGTCTTTCTAATGGAATAGTCAATCTCGTATTCAAGTTGCGTGGTGTACTTTTGATAAGAACTTTTTTTTAAACAGCCAGTTCATTATCTGTGTACAATATAGTAGGCAATCATTCGTATATTTTTAGTAACGCATCCGTTAGAACTTTAGAAAAGTTTATTTTATCTTTTTCCCTCTAGCTACTAACCAATCAGGGACTGTGACGTTCTTACGTACGTCCTTTTTTTGGACAATCGGAGAAGGATTTCCTTGAATAAGAGAAACAATTTCGTTATTATCCAAATTCTTTAGTTGTTGAAGATCTGTTGGAGAAGGAACCGGAATATCTTCGTCAATATAGTAAGCTAAAATTCCATCAAGAAATTCTTTAGCATTAGACATAGCTTCTTCAAAATTATCTCCTTGTGTTGCTCCAGCAAAATCAGGAAAAACTACTGAGTAGCCATTTACTTCAGCAGAAAAAATTACAGGGTAACTTTTTTTCATTGATACCACTCCTTTCGAATTAATCCAACGAACTAAAGGACTGGGCTTTTTCATTCCTAAGTCCTTCAGAAACTTCTGCTCTGTCTCTTTTTTTAAAATCCTGATTACTATGAACAGGAATAGGTGGGAATCCTTCTTCAGCCATGAAGTTAAGTTCATTAAAGATAATTGACGATTGTAGAATAAAGCCAATCTCTTTATTGATGATAATTCATCTTGATTGGTTTTCTAATCGTATTCAAAAACGTATTCAAGTTGCGTGGCGTGTTTTTGGTAAGAAATCATAAGAACTGGTTAAACAAAACATGATTTTATGACGTTTTAAAAAGATTAAAATGGCGATATATCAACCTTTTACTATTCATACTACTATATGAAAATTAATAAAATGACATCCCGTCATTACCACAACTTGGCGAGTTGGTTGAAGGAATAATTTTTTAAGACATAGCAAAAATAGTAATACTACATGCATTCCTCTGGGTTTATTTACCTATATTTATAGAGGAGCTTATTAAAAAACTTTCTAAGTCTTCAGAGATCATACAGTTTAATTCTTTAGAGATACTATAAATTTCTTCAATCATTATATTCCATCTGTTAATATCACTTGAATTAAGTAAACTATCTCTCATGTTAAAAATATATTAGATAGTTTGCAAATCAATTATTTTTTATCTTTAAATTAATACATATTTATAGTATTCCACTATTACTAAGTTTAGTTTACAAGGAATGTCTATAAAAAATTGACTATTACTATAGATATATTAGTAAATTGAATACTTATCTATTAAAATGATCTCCTCATCACTTAAATTGAGTTCTTTGTAAATGAAAGAATCAATTTTTTGACATGCTTCTTTAAATTCAGATGAGTCATTATCATTACTTAAAGCATCTTGTAACTGCTAGACTGTATTGTGCAGTTATTGCTAAATAAGAATGTGCACTTTTACCCTATTACTTCGTTCCATTTGATAAACTAGAAACGTTAGTTTATTGACTGGAAGGAGAAAAAGAAGGTGGATTTTGAAAAAGTGAACAGAATTGCGAAAGTGCATCATTACAAAAAGAAAGGATTTTCAAATGCGAAAATTAGTCGAATGCTTGGCATTCACCGTAACACAGTAATTAGTGATTTGAAGAAAGAACCAAACGAAGCAGTTGTGTGGGTAGAATCCTTAGCGAATCGGAAAAGAAAATTAGATCCATATAAAGAAACTATTTTAAGCTGGCTGAGTGATGAGCCAGAACTGTCCGCAGCTCAAATTGAAGACTGGCTAGAGGAACAGTTTAATTACAGAGAAGCAGCACCCAGTACTATTCGTTCTTATGTCAGAGAGTTAAGGGAAACCTACGGTATTCCTAAAAGATTAACTTATCGCAATTACGAGGCTGTTCCTGAGCTTCCAGCTGGCAGACAGATCCAAGTCGATTTTGGTGAGATTACAGTTAAACGTGCACTTACCGAAGGACGAATAAAGCTTTACTGCATCGGCTTCGTACTCTCCCACTCCCGATATAAATATGTCGAGTGGCAAGAGAGACCCTTTACGACAAAAGATGTCGTTCGCGCACATGAGAATGCTTTTGACTACTTCGGAGGTCGGACAGAAGAAATCGTATATGATCAGGACAAATTAATGATTGTTAGTGAGAACCACGGCGATATATTATTTACCAAACAGTTCCAGGCCTATGTACTTGAGAGAGGGTTTATCGTCCATGTGTGTCGAGCGGCTGATCCGGAGTCCAAGGGAAAAGTCGAAGCAGTCGTAAAATTTGTGAAGTATAACTTCGCTCGTGGTCGACGCTTTTATTCAATCACTTCTTGGCAGGAAAGCTGTGAAGCCTGGTTAGAACGTAGAGGCAACTATAAGACACATGAAAAAACAAAAAAGAGACCGATAGACGTGTTCACTCTGGAAAAGTCACACCTCATCTCGATCTCTAACAAACTCATTCTCTCGAACAAAGAAAGTATAACAAAGACCGTTCTGAAAGACAATACGATTCAATATAAATCCAATTACTATTCGGTTCCACTAGGAACCTACCAGCCACAGAAGAAAATCAAAGTACGTGTTGTCGTTAATGATACTAGTTTATCTGTGTTCGAATTGAAAAGTGACCAACAAATCGCTACTCACCTCTTAGCTAAGGGGAAAGGCAAACTGACTAAAGATCCTGATCATGGACGCGAAGATGCGAAAAAGCAGAAACTAGATAGTCATATTAGCCGTGTCCTTGGACTTTTTCAAAACGAGGAAAAGGCAATGATCTTCATTGACCAACTGAAGGTCAACTACCCAAGGCATATAAGAGACCAGTTACGTGTCATTGAAGCAGTCAGTGAACGAAACAGTGATTTTTTAGAGAAAGCTTTAAATGAATGTATATCTCTGAATTTATTTAGTGCCGTTACATTAAGAGATGTGGCCAATGACATCGCCCGTCGAGATGTCCAGACAGATTCCGAGTCTACAAGGAATAATAGTTTATCAAAAAAATATCAGACAATTACCGCTGTAGAACGTTCCTTTGAATCATATCTACAGGTGTTAGGAGGGGAACAATCATAAGTACCACAGAAGATCTCCAATCACAATTCAAGCAATTCCGTATGACTGAAACAGCTCAAGCGCTCCCGGGCTTTCTCCGTGAAGCTGAACAGCAGTCCTGGACCTACCAGGAGCTGCTTGTCGCTATATGCGACCATGAAGAACAGCGTCGCGAAGAGAAAACACGACAGAAACATTTAAAATGGGCGCAATTTCCCTTCGAAAAGTCCTTAGAGGACTTTGACACGACCGAATCAGTTTCGATTAGTAAACGTCAGATTTCTCAATTAAGAGCATGCGACTGGTTGGATCAAACATTCAACCTGGTCCTCTTAGGTCCACCAGGCGTCGGTAAAACTCATTTAGCTATTGGCCTTGGACTGGAAGCTATCGACCAAGGGAAACAAGTGGCATTCGTTTCAATGGGTGAGTTGATTACCTTACTTAAAACTGAAGAGTACGTCCGAAAATCAGCCATTCGATTGAGGCGTATAAGACAAGCAGATTTAGTTGTGATTGATGACATGATGTTTATGGCAATGGAAACAAGAGAAGCCAACCTCTTTTTCCAGCTAGTCAGTGACTTGTATGAAAAAAGTTCGATCATTTTAACTTCAAACAAAGGACCTGACAGCTGGGGCAAGATGCTTGGTGATCAAGGAATAGCGACAGCTATTCTGGATCGACTTCTTCATCGCTGTGAAGTTATTCATATTAATGGAGAGAGTCATAGAATGAAACATCGAGAATCAGTCTTCACGTAACAAAAGTGCACAAAGTTATCTGGCAAAAAGTGCACAATTCTACTTGACAGTTACACATCTTTAACTAAATTTACTAAATAAGAATCAGCTACATTTTTAATAGGGCATTTCTTTAAGTAAATAGGTTTAATTTCATAATCAACTATTTCTTTAGTAAAAATCCAATTATAAAATGATGAATTAATCCAGCCAAGTAAACCAAATAAATCTTCTTTGTTTTGATTGTCACGTGGAATAATATTTGATAATCTATTTAAATTGTATCCATTATTTTTATCTATCGTTGCAATGATTCTCTGTTTTAAAGATAGATTTCTTGTTCTAACTATTAATATTTTTTCTTGATTAAAATACTTTTCATTAGGTAACGTTCTACCCTTTTTCCCTCTGGATTTCACATATTCTTGATCATACATAATAAATCCTTCAGTATTGACATCGCCATAATAACTAATCCCTTTTCCTGTAATCATTGGATGATACTTTTCTGATTCTTTTACTTCTGATGTCAATTCACTTTTAATATACCCTGTATTAATTCCTAAACTCACATCAAATAAATCTTCTATGTTCCTACATTTTCTACGGATATCATTTATCAATTTGTGTTCTTCATCATTTAAGAAAATATCAAACCTAGAATATTCATTTTTAATAAATCTAGATGTAGATATAAAATAAGCATCTTTTCCAAATCCTAAATTTTCTGGAATATTTACTCTAACGATATAATCCGAACACTTACTTTTTCTTAATGAGTATATTACAGTATCCACTGTAGCTTCCGCAAAGGCTTTCGGACCTAATGGATAAAATTCTTCAAAAACAGCATTGTCTAACAAATATTTTCTTGTTTTTTCAAAAGTGGATTGCAGTAGAAAAGAAGAATTGGTAATTAAGCAGTTAATCCCATCTATTTTAGTTATTTTAATAGCTAATTCTATAAAATATTTATATAAATCAAAGTTACCTTCATCATTAAAATAGTGATCTTTAAAATATTGCTTGTATATTTCTATATTGGCATTTCTATAAACATAAGGTGGATTTCCTATTATTATATCAAATCCTATAAAATTACCATTGGTGTCTAATGCGTTAGGAAACTCAAAGCGCCATTCGAATGCATTTTCGAATATTTTATTATTCTCTATATTTTTTATTTTTTCTTCAAATTTATCAATCTGTTGCTTCAATTCATCTATCCGTTGGTTTCTTTTGCTAACTTCTAACTCAGATAATTCAAACAATTCGATTGTATCGGTAAGCGAATAGTATTCTCGCTGAAGTTTTCTTAAATCTTTCTTAATAGGATCAAATGAATCTATATCAGTTCTATAATTTTTTTTGAATTTATTTATTTTTTCTCTGAATTTATTCTTTTCTAACTTATCATCTGTATTAATATACCTATGAACTGCTTCTAAATAATCAGATACCTTCATAGAATTTTTCGTGAACGCACTTACAGGACTATCAAATTCATATCTACTTATCAATGAATTCCCCTGCTTTATATTAATATCTATATTAGGCAAAGTAACCAGTTGATTATTGCCATTATAATAAGCGTTTTTTAATAACTCAATCCACAATCTTAATCTACAAATATTTACAGAGTTAGGATTAATATCTACACCGAATAAAGTATTCTCAATTATTTTCTTTTTTTCTTCAAAAATGACTTTTTGAACCCTAGACGTTTCCTGATCAAATCTTGAATACTTGAATGGTTGATTATATAAATCTGTTATTACAAGTTCATCATTAATTACCTCAACTTTAAAATTTGATATTGGAAATCCATTTTCATCTTTTAATAACCTAAGTTCAAATTTTATTGCAACTATTTCATTTAATGCTGAAACTAAGAAATGCCCCGATCCTACAGCAGGATCACATATTGTTAATTCATCAACTATTTTTTCTAATTTTTCGGCTTCTTCAATAGAACTAATATATCCGTTCACTTCATTTAAGTTAGTAATTTCCAAAGAAAATTCACTATTTATTTTATGAACCAAGTGGCTTCTAATTGACTTTCTTGTCATATACATCGTTATTTTCCCCGGAGTAAAAAAAGAACCATCTTTATATCCATTTATCTTTTCAAAAATTAAACCTAATACCGAAGCATTGATTAAATCATTTTGAGATTTCTTCTTTTCTATTACTGAAGATGAGAAATTATATGAATCTAGAAACGAAAGGAGATACTCTAGAAAACCTATTTTACCTTTTTTTCTTTTACCTTCATAATCAAGTATACAAGTTTTTTTATAGTAATTAATTTCTAGGTCTCTAAGTGTATCAATGCCAACACCATATTTCTTTTCTATAATCGATTCTTCAAATAATGAACTATTTAAATACGGTATTTTATTAATTTCTTCTCCTAATTCACTTGGTCGTTCATTTTGTTTTTTTGCTAATACTGAAAAAAACAAATCATATAAATCCTCGAATGAACTAATTTTCTCTGTATTTAAGAACTTATACGATTGATCGTGATTAAATTCAACCAATTGACTTTCTAATAATTTTAAAAATAGCATTCTATTAATCCACAGAACAGACAATTGAATAGCTACATCAAAATAAAGTTCTTCAGACATACTAACTTTCGCTTTTAATCGTGCAATAGTATTTTCCATTAAAGAGCCTGCTTCTCTCTTTTTCTCAGATAAACGTCTAATTAACGATCCACTATTTTTTCCTTTTTCCTCTTCTAACCCCATCAAATATAGAAGTTCATTATAAAACTCTTTGTTTAAACTATTCGAGTCTGTAAATATATCTTCTTTCAATAAATTTTCGTGTGAAAAAAAATAATACAAATCTTTTAATTTAGACTGATTAATTTCTGATGGACTCGTTTTATTAAATAAATTTTTCATATCAATATGTACTACTTTTAACTTGTGATTTTCAATTATTTCATCAATCATTACCTCAAGCTCACTATATAGATATTCCGTAGTATTACCTGACAAACGTCTTTTTACATAATCCGAATAGAATTTATATACTTTATTATTTCTAAAAAAAACTCTATCCATTTCTAACGAGTCAATACAAAACCACTCTAATCCATTAGTAATTATACACTTTTTTAAAGATGCATTTTTTTCAACAATTCGTTCATTCATATAATAATGAACTAGCTCATGTAACGCTTTTCTATTGAATGATTCTTTAGTAACCATTTCTTTTTTATTTAATAAGGATTTCACTTCAAACATCACTTGAACTTTATCATTTTTATCAGTTATTGCTAAATCAATATTACCTGAAATATTGATTTTATTATTAATAAATATTTTTTGTAAAAAATCACTGATTAATTTTTTTATATATTCTTCCTGTTTTTCCTGGTTTTCTAATACTTGACTAATGTATTTTTTAAATTCTTCTTGGAAGGGTTCTTGATTATATGGAAGAACTTTTAAATTTTTGCTGTAACTTTTATTCAGTTCGATAAATTCTATCACTTTATTTATCCTCCTCTTAATATGTAATATATAATTATCATTTTATCATATATACTATTAACTTTTTGTAAATGAAAGATAATTTTATTTGGGAGTCTGTAGGGAGCTTGCTCCCTCAGGATAAAAAAAAACTGACCTTTCCAGATAGAGTAGCCTGCAACAGCATGGCTCTCAATCTGGAAAGACAGTGGGTAGCTCGCGTAAGACCTTCTAAAACCGCCCTTCCAGACCTTGATAAGTATATTGAATTGTGGAAAGATTTTCTTAATAGCCCATGTCAAAATCTTGTTGCTGTTGTTGCTGATTTTGAACCATACGTTCCATACGTTCCATAAATTCGTAATCATTTTTCGCACGATACATCTTCACATCGTCATTAATTACACGACTAATTTGGTAATGTAATTGTTTTGCAGAAGGCGTGTGTGGACATGTTTTAAAACCCTCTTCCGGTAGATAAAATTCTTTTCGATCACTCTTTTTGACCGTAATTTTTTTAGATTTTGTACTTCTCAATGTTTTTGTGTGAACATGCGTATGCAATTTAATTTCATATTCTTCATCATCAATTGGTGCAAATGTATTTGAATAATGGTGATCCACTGCTTCTAAAAATGATGGATATGGAAGATATTTTTTTCGTTTATTTGCATGTTTAAATTGTTTATCTGCTGTCGAATCTAACTCGACGAAAGGTATTTCTAGTTCGCCCGTTTGCTTGTTATATTGAGAGTTGAGTGACATTTCTTGTTCGGAATCCAATTGACCATTGAAATAATTATCTATATGTGTCAGATAATTATTTTCGGATAACTGTTCACTTACTTGTTCAAATGAATATTTCTTTCCTAATTTTCTTGCACTAAATGTTCGTTCAACATATTGTTCTCGTTCTTTTCGAGAGCTTTTATTTTTCCCAAGAGCGACAAGCTCTTCTCTGCGATTATAAAAATCAACTTCTTTTTTGTATAAAACATACCCTAGTTTATTGCTGTTTTTTGAAAAACGATAAACTTCTATATTATGATTTTTTGCTAGTTCTTCTGAAAAAGATTCAAATGAATTGACTTTACGATTTTCTAATGTCTTTTCGATAGCATTTTGTACAACTTCTTGATGATTTAGTTGCCCTTTTTTTAATTTTGTAGAATCATTTGAATAAATGTTTTTTCTCTTCTCTAAATTTTCATAGTATTCATTATCAATTGTTTCTAATCCATTTTCCAACAATACTTCATCATTTAATTTACGCAAACGTTCTAAATCTTTTGGATCAATTCTGATTCGTTTTCCTGTTTCAAAATCAAGATTATTGATAACTAAATGACTGTGAAAATGATCTTTATCGTTGTGACTAGCTATAAAAACATCAGAATTTGGAAACGCACGTTCTGCAAATTCCACTGCAATTTCGTGCATTTTTTCTTTACTTAATTCTTTAGATATTTTTTTATCGAAGGAATGTACCACGTGGTAGGCTTGTGTAATGTCTTTAGAACCATTCATTTTTCTTCGAGTATAATTCATTTCTTCTATTGCCTCTGAAGGTTCGTCACTACAATTAATTCCAGTTATCGCCACACATTTTTCTTTATCTTTATATGGATTGACAACGTATTGTATTAAAGATGATAGATTCTTTTTTCTTCCTAAGGAAGTTATAGAAGCTCCCATAATTTTTTTGACTCCTGTTTGAATTCTTGAATGATTTCAATGGATTGTTTCAATCCATTTAACATACTGTGAGAGTATTCTTCTTTTGTAGCAGGACGTTTATTAATAGATACAAAATAATTAAAATACTCTTGTTCCTGTTCGGATAATTCACTATACCGAAAATGATTTCGAGTGTTTTCACTAAAAATTTCGTCAATTTTAGTTATACGCAATTTCTTTGAAATAATATTTGCACGTTCATCTTGAAAAAGTTGAAAACGATCAGAATCAAATACGGAGAGTGAAGTTTTTGTTTGTATTTCACTTTTTTCTTGGAAATACTTAGTTAATTTATTCAAGTTTTTTGTCGCTTGATTCATATTATTTCCTATTTTTTTTAAATTATACTTCATTTGTTCGGAATCTTCTTTTGAAAAAAGCGGTGGCTGATACACTAATCCTTCTAGTTGTTGTCGACAAACTTCTGAACGAGAAATTCCTTTTTGTTCGGCTATCATATCTAACGTTTTTGATATTCTATCACTCACACGAAAATTTAATGCGACACCATTTTTTCTATTTTTTTCATATTGTTTTTGTTTCTCATCCATAAATTTCACCTTTCTTTTGAAGAGAGCAATATACAATAATTGCTCTCTATTTCTTTTTGTAACTGTACTTCTTGATTAATCATGGCTTCTAGATAGTTAGTGACACTTAAATTTTGCTGATTTGCTTGATTGATAGATTTACAAGTGCTTGATAAAGTTGAAACCTCTTCTTCGCTGATATCCAGTATTAATTTGACTATACTGATCTGTTTTATTAATATATGCCAAATCTGTCACTCCCCCTTTTATCAATGACCAAGCTATATTATCATTTTGGTTATTGTGACT
This sequence comes from Enterococcus sp. DIV1314a, assembly GCF_051713805.1. Classification (NCBI taxonomy): domain Bacteria; kingdom Bacillati; phylum Bacillota; class Bacilli; order Lactobacillales; family Enterococcaceae; genus Enterococcus; species Enterococcus sp. DIV1314a. Next base: position 361,920 of record NZ_JBIOQP010000001.1, read on the forward strand.
AATGTTGGTAGAGTCATTGTAAAAAGTTTTAGTAAACTCAATCCCACTGTTAATTAAAGTTGGCATCAATAAAATTAACGCAATCGACATTACTACGTTCATTCCAACTGATTTAAGTTCCACTGAACCTTTTCCGATCACCATTTTGTATCCAACGAAAACGAGCGAAAGAACCATCAATCCGATTACTATAGTATTTAAAATAGACTTGTAGACACCATCTAAACCACTACTCTCAACAAAACTAAAAAGATCTAAAGCGTTAGGAATTAAATTTTGAATCGTATCAGTTAGTAAAAATACTCCCTTTACTAGTAGCCACCCCAGTTGAACAAATATACTTTTTACTAAGTTTCCGTCATATTCTTTCAAATAAGGCTCATACCTTGGATTATTTAAAAATTCGGTTTGACTTTTTGTATCTTCAAACCATTCTAAATTGACTGCATGTACAAAATTCGGGTGTAAAACTACTAAAAAGCTTGCTAGTAAAAGAAAAACAGTTACTATCTTTCTGAATTTCCTACTGGCGATTTTATCTTTTATTTTTTTCATTCGTTCCCCCGTTGATCCATCTCATTAAGCTATCAGATAGCATTTGAGCTGTTTTTTTGTCTATAATGACATGAGTTACATAGTTATTATTAACATCTCTCAAATCGAGAACTACAGTGTTTGAACAGATACTCTCTATTAATTCAAGAGTATCTGCATTGTTATCCAAGCATTTAAATTTTTCTACTAGACAATTTTCAATCATTTTTATTCCCCTTCAGCAGCCCAATTATGCATTGTTATTTTAGGCAATTCTTTGATTCCGAACACTTTTTTAAACTGATTTGTATTTTCTCTATTTTCTAAAAATTGATTTTTATATCTTTTTTTTAGTCCAGTCAAAAAATATTTTTCATAATCGTATAACCCTTCTTCAGTTTTTGATTGAAAAACGCATGCTTCATGTTGTTTTATAATGCATTCAGCGATAAGATATTGAGTATTTTTAGATAAATATTCAATAATTTTTCTGATATCTTCTGTATCCGCACTAGCATTTTTTAAATAGTGATAAATCTGTAATAACTTTTGACCGTTTTCTTTATTTTTCTCATAAAGAAAACTTATCTTATCGTAAATATCTTCTCTTATATTATTAGTAGTATCTTCTTCTTCTTTCTTAAAATTGTTATTCTTTAATTTGTTACTTCTTAGTTGCGGATTTTCCGTAGACGATTTTTCCGCAGATGGAAAATCCGCTTTCGGATAATCAGTAATCGGACTTTCTATTACAATCCACTCCGTACCATCGAATCTTCCTTCATTATCACGTTTTTGTTCTTTTATAAGATATCCAAAATTTATTAGTTCTTTTAATCCAGTATTTATCGAATCTTTTCCATCTTTTTCGCTATGATTAATTAATGTTGCTGTATAAAATGTCCACTCATCGTCAAACGACAACATATACGCAAGTAAACCTCGAGCTTTGTACGACAATCTTTTATCTCTCAACACTTCGTTTTTTAAAATAGTAAAATGAGAATCTCTTTTCCCTCTTTTTATTGTAGCCATTTGAACACCCAATTCCTTTTATGTTAAAATTGAGTCAGATAAAGTAGCATAACTCTTTATCGACTATAGAAAACGTCCTCTCCGAATCCACCAAGATTTTGAGGGCGTTTTTTTATTTTCTTTAAAGCATTTTTAATACCATTTTTTGCATATTCACATTTCATTAAATCGAATTGAAGATATATCTCGATTTCTTTTAATATCAACTTTGCTATTTCATCATCTTTCAATATTTCCCCCTCTTTTCATTCGAGAAAACATAAATTCGTTGACAGCCTTCTTTGAATAGAATTTTCTAGCACCCAATTCCACGAGAGGTAAACCTTCATTTCTAACAGCATTTTTTAAAAAGTTTTCGCTCACATTTAAATACTCTGCCATTTCTTTTTGATTCAAATACTCTCTTGTCATACCAGCATTCTCTTGAGCGTTTTCAATCGCTTTTGTAGCAATTTGATAAAACTGTTTTAAAAACATTTCTTCTTGTTCCTCTGAAATCATTAATTTTATTGCTTCCATAAAATCTCTCCCTTTTATTAATTGTTCTATAACTCCTCTACCTAAAAAAATACAAATGAATACAAAAATCGCAAAAAACATGTATTCATTTGTATTTATAATAATAAAATATCATATGATCTTTAAAAAGTAAATACTTTTTAATACTTTGTTTCTGTGAATATGATATAATGTCTTTGAAAATAAAAAAATAGGAGAAAATAAATGAAGCCTAATCCTTCAGAAGCAGGAAAACGAATTAAACAATTACGTCTTTCATGTGGCTTGACTATGGAAGAACTTGGAAAGAAACTAGAAAATTCACCACGTGCGACCATATCCAACTGGGAACGTGGAACCAATCTACCCAATCCACAAAAGCTAAAACTATTGTCAACTATTACAAATTCAGCTATTGACTGGATTAAATGGGGAACTTTGGAAGAATACATAACTTCATACCTTATAGATAGAGGTTATGAGCTATATATTAAGGATTTCCCAGAGACACCTCACAAAATCTTTAAAGACATACAAGAAAGTTATAGTGACACGTTTTCTCTAGACAAAGACTATGAGTTATTGAATCCTATAATAAAAAATATTTTTTCAAAATATTACTCAAAAGATTTTGAAATTTATCTAAATGAGATACTTGCTAATGATATCAATCCTCTTATCGAAGAGTATGCTAGTCAAAAACACTCTATCTCTAAAGAGTTATTTTTCAAAAGAGCCAACAGTAAACTTCAAGATAAGATAAGAAATGGGGATTTCAAATACGGTGAAAAAGAAATACTGATTGATTCTTCAAAACAGCTATTAAACGAAATGGACTTAGCCTATCAGGATATTTCACAGTATTCATCTGTCGAGGATTTCTTTTATAAAATTACTAAAGACCAATTTGAAACAGAAAAATTCATTTCTGATCTTAGTAAAAAATACAATTTCCCATATGAGAAAAATAGTATGATCGCAAAATTTCTAACTAATAATCACGATAAATTTAAAAACAATTGATTCTTCAAATAACTTCTCTACCTGCAAACATGAAGTAATGAGAGAATCAAATGGCAACTTTTTTTAGTTACAAATTACAAAATGGTGAAAAATATTGGGGATTTGAAACATATTTAGGGAAAGACCCAAAGACTGGAAAAGATATACGTACCAAACGTAGAAGATTCAAAACAAAAGCTGAAGCACAAACAGCACTTAATAGACTACTTGTAGACTTTAAAGAAAAGCAAGATTTTAAAATCAATATAACAACTTTTCAAGAGTTATATGAATTATGGATTGATAACTACAGAACAAGAGTAAAGCCTTCTTCAGTTGCTGTTGCTCAACGTTTTTGTAAAAACCATATATTACCTGCTTTTGGCCAATTACGATTGGATAAAATTACCGTCAGCTATTGCCAAAAGCAAGTAAACGAATGGCACAAAACATTAAAACAATATGGTTTTTTGAGAAAAACAACTGCTCAAATTTTTAAATTTGGAGTAGCAATGGAAGTCTGCAAAGATAATCCTATGTCTAAAACATTACTTCCTAGAAAAATTGAAGAAGAACAACCCTTGAAATTTTATACTAAGGATCAATTACAACTGTTTTTACAGAATACAAAACAAAATAATTCAATTAAGCTATATACTTTTTTCCGTTTGTTAGCTTATACAGGAATGCGTAAAAGCGAAGCATTAGCGCTACAATGGGAAGATATAGACTATTTCAATAAAACTATAACTATTGGTAAAACAATCGCTCAAGACGAGTTTAATCAAGTAGTGCTACAAGTACCTAAGACCAAGAATTCATCAAGAACCATTCAGCTTGATGATATGACACTTAAACACCTACGTATTTGGCAACAAGAACAAATGAAAATAATGATTCTATATGGCTATAACACGAATTCCCCAAAACAGTTCCTTTTCACTACAAAAGCAAATATGCTTTACTACCCCCAAGTAGTAAACGATTGGTTAGATTGGATTTACAAGAAAACACCCATGGAACTGCAAATCACCCCACATGGATTTAGGCACACCCATTGTAGTTTATTGTTTGAAAGTGGCGCTTCTATAAAAGAAGTACAGGAACGATTAGGACATAAGGATATTAAAACTACTATGAATATCTATGCCCATGTTACACCACAATCTGTTAAGAAAACTGGTGATAGATTTGCAAAATTTATGGGTGAATAATCTCGAACGTAGCCAAAAACGTAGCCAATCTTAAAAACACAAATTAAAAAAAGCTCTAAACGCCGTAATATCAACGTTTAGAGCAATAATTTAATTATTATCCCACACTGCCTTCCATCTCATACTGAATGAGACGGTTTAGTTCAACGGCGTATTCCATTGGTAGTTCTTTTGTAAATGGTTCCACAAAGCCCATGACAATCATTTCAGTTGCTTGGATTTCGGTTAAGCCGCGGCTCATTAGATAATACAATTGTTCTTCTGAAATTTTTGATACTTTGGCTTCGTGTTCTAAAGCGACTTGGCTGTTGTGGATTTCATTATATGGAATGGTATCGGATTTTGATTCGTTATCCATAATAATGGTGTCACACTCGATATGCGAGATTGAGCCTGCGCTGTTTTTGTTGAAGGTAACTTGACCTCGGTAGTTGACTTCGCCACCGCTTTTCGCGATTGATTTTGAGATAATCGAACTTGAGGTATTTGGTGCGTTATGGATCATTTTGGCACCGGTATCTTGGATTTGTTTGCCGTTTGCAAAAGCCACGGATAACATCGTTCCACGTGCGCCTTCTCCTTCTAGATAGACACTTGGGTATTTCATAGTGGTTTTGGCTCCCAAGTTGCCATCAATCCATTCAACGGTTGCGCCGGCTTCGGCACGAGCACGTTTCGTCACTAAGTTGTAGACGTTATCGGACCAGTTTTGGATGGTCGTATAACGGCAATAGGCATCTTTTAAGGTAAAGATTTCGACGATGGCTGCATGTAAGCTATTCGAAGAGTAAGTTGGTGCGGTACAGCCTTCGACGTAGTGCACACTTGCGCCTTCATCAACGACGATTAACGTACGCTCGAATTGACCTGTGCCTTCTGCATTGATACGGAAGTAAGTTTGTAATGGAACATCGACGCGGACTCCTTTTGGTACGTAGATGAAGGTTCCACCTGACCAGACCGCTGAGTTTAACGCGGCTAATTTGTTATCGGTTGGTGGGACTAATTTAGAAAAATATTGTTTGAAGATTTCCGGATACTCTTTTAAGGCGGAGTCGGTATCGGTAAAGATGATGCCGAGTTTTTGGAATTCTTCTTTCATGTTGTGGTAAACCACTTCAGATTCGTACTGGGCAGAGGCACCTGCTAGGTATGCACGTTCCGCTTCTGGAATCCCGATTCGTTCAAAGGTTTCTTTGATTTTATCCGGGACGTCATCCCAGTCTCTAGCCGGTTTGTCACTGGCTTTTTGGTAATATTTGATGGAGTCAAAATCCAAATCTTCTAAGGTTGGACCCCATTTTTGCATTGGCATTTTATGGTAGGCTTCGAGTGATTTTAGACGAAAATCTAACATCCACTCGGGTTCTTCTTTCACTCGTGAGATTTCACGAACGACTTCCTCTGTTAAGCCTCGTCCTGTTGTAAATACTGGTTGGACGTCATCATGGAAGCCATATTGGTATTCTTCTAATTCTGGTACACCACTCATGTTGTCTCACTCCTATTCGTTGATTTTTTCTTGGTATTCTTCGATTTCTGGATGGGCGATTATTTGGTCTAAGGCTTTCCAACCAAGCGTCGCACATTTAATACGTGCTGGGAATTTTGCGACACCACTTAAGATGGCGCCGTCATTTAAGCGATCGGCTTCTACTTCTTGGCCTTGCACAAGTCCGGAGAAAATTTCCGAAAGTTCGCTGGCTTCGGCGAGTGTTTTGCCGATAATCACGTCGGTCATCATGGACGCGCTAGCGGTGCTGATGGAACAACCGTGACCGGAAAAAGCGACGTTTTCGATGATGTCGCCGTTTAGTTGTACTTCTAAGGTAATAATGTCGCCACACGTCGGGTTATGCAATTCGACTTTGTGGCTACCTGCGCCGAGTGTTCCGTGGTGATGCGGATAACTCGAATGGTCTAGAATGACTTGGCGGTATAAGTTATCGAGTCTAGATAGTGCCATGTTGGAAAAACTCCTTTGTTGCATAGACGGCTTCAATGAATGCGTCGGCTTCGGCTTTCGTATTATAAAAATAAAAGCTTGCGCGAGCTGTCGCTGAAACGTCTAGATATTTTAGTAATGGTTGCGCACAGTGATGACCGGCCCGCACGGCAATGCCTTGCATGTCCATAGCAGTCGCGACATCATGTGGGTGGACGTCATCTAAGTTAAAAGCAATCACGCCGGTGTGTTTGGCTGGATCGGTTGGGCCATAAATCGTGACACCGTCAATTGCAGCTAACTTCGGTAAGACGTAAGCGACCAGTTCGGCTTCGTAGTCATGGATCGCAGATAAGCCGATGTTTTCTAAATAATCGATCGCAGCTGCTAGTCCAATCGCGCCTGCCATATTGGGTGTGCCGGCTTCGAATTTCCATGGTAGTTCGGACCACGTACTGTCTTGAAGGTGCACGAAGTTAATCATTTCGCCTCCAAATTCGATGGGTTCCATTTGTTCTAACCAGTGACGTTTCCCGTATAAAACGCCAATACCCGTTGGTCCACACATTTTGTGGCCACTAAAGGCATAAAAGTCACAATCGAGTGCTTGCACGTCAACCGGCATATGTGGCGTTGCTTGCGCGCCATCGACGACCATGATGGCGCCTTTTTGGTGTGCATAAGCGGTTAGTTCTTGGATTGGATTGATTACTCCCAAGACATTTGAGACGTGCGTTAACGCCACGATGGCCGTTTTTTCAGTAATTTGCGCTTTGGCGTCATCCAGATCAAGCTCGCCTTCCGCAGTTAGTGCGATATATTTTAAAGTTGCTTTTTTCTTTTTAGCCAGTTGTTGCCATGGGACGATGTTGGCGTGATGTTCCATATATGAAATCACGATTTCATCGCCTTCATGGACGACCAGTTCGCCCATACTTTGAGCGACCCAGTTCAGACTCGTCGTTGCGCCACGGGTGAATAAGACTTCGGCTGTTTCACGCGCATTGATAAAGCGACGCGTCGTTTCCCGGGCGTTTTCGTATTGAGTGGTTGCCCGCTCGGCTAGGGTATGAACCCCACGGTGCACATTGGCATTGTTGTGGTGGTAATAATCGTCCATCGCTTGAAGCACTGGGATTGGTTTTTGAGTAGTTGCGGCATTGTCTAAATAAATTAACGGCTCATCATTTACAATCTGATCTAAAATCGGAAAATCTTGACGGAGCTTCGTGTGATTCATTAGGCATTCAACTTCCCTTCGATAACCTCAACTAATTCTTCACGGACGCTTTTCACTGGAATCGCGGTGATAACAGAACCTAAGAAACCACGAATCACGAGACGTTCTGCATCGGCTTTTCGTAAGCCACGACTCATTAAATAGTACATTTCGTCTGGATCAACGCGCCCAGAACTAGCCGCATGTCCTGCGGTGACTTCATTTTCATCAATTAATAAGACAGGGTTAGCATCGCCACGAGCATGGTCAGAAAGCATTAAGATACGGCTTTCTTGTTGGGCATCCGCGCCTTTTGCTCCTTTTAAAATATGACCGATTCCGTTAAACGTTAACGTCCCTCTTTCACGGATAACGCCGTGTTGCAAGATGTGTCCGACAGAATGAGGTGCCATGTTCGTCACACGCGTATCGATTCCTTGGATTTGGCGCCCGCCGCTAATTGCGACAACTTTGACTTGTGCGTTAGAGCCTTCGCCCACTAAATCAGAATCAAAGTCGGCCACGATATTGCCATCGTTCATTACGCCAATTGCCCATTCGATCGACGCGTCACGCATTAAGTGTCCACGACGGTTGATGTACGTTGAGATATTCGCCCCAAGTTGATCAATCGCGGAATATTTGACGCGTGCGCCTGGTTTTGCGATGACTTCAACTACGATGTTACCAGCTAATTTCTCAGTCGTTTCGCCTTCTGAAATAAAGCGTTCTAAGTAGCTAAACTCACTGTTTTCTTCTGCTACAATGAGGACGTGTTTATAAAAATGATGACCAAGTGCTTGATTATGACGGAAAATCGCTTCAAACGGTTTATCGGAAATCACGTTTTTTGGAACGTATAAGAATAGACCACTGTTTAAGAATGCCACGTGCGCAGCGGTCATTTTGTCTTCATCCATTGGCACTGCTTTTGTCATAAAGTATTCTTGTACAAGTTCCGGATGATTTAACATTGCGGTGAATAAATCAGTAAAAATCACGCCTTGCATCGATAAGCTAATCGGTAGTTGTTCAAAAATTGTCACGTCGTCTTGTTGCACGACCATCGGATTGTTGTTCATTTCATCAAACGCAGGGACGGAGTCGATTTCAGCCGTTTCGCCATTTAACGCTGCTTCGCTAATGTTAAATAATGGCCAACGCTCATATTTTACACGTTCGATGGTTGGAAAAGGTAATGCTTCTATTTTTTCTAAGGCTTTTTCACGTAATTCCAGCATCCAAGTCGGTTCTTCTTTAATAGCTGAGAAAACTTTTACAGCGCCTAGATAGTCTTGTAAATTTTTCTTCATCAATCCAGACCTCCTTTTAAGCCTCTTCTTCTTTGTAGTCGATTCCTAATTCTTTACTGATGCCAGCGTAGCCTTCTGCTTCTAGACGTTTCGCCAAATCAGCACCGCCTGTCATCACGACACGGCCTTCCATCATAATATGAACAACGTCTGGCGTAATGTAATTTAAGAGACGTTGGTAATGCGTGATAATTAATGATCCAAAGTTATCGCCGCGCATTTCGTTGATGCCTTTTGCGACAACTCTTAACGCATCGATATCTAAACCTGAGTCAATTTCGTCTAAGATTGCAAATGTTGGTTCTAACATTAATAATTGTAAGATCTCGTTGCGTTTTTTCTCGCCGCCTGAAAAACCTTCGTTTAAGTAACGTTCAGCCATTTCTTCGGGCATGTTTAGTAACGCCATTTTTTCATCTAATTTTTTAATGAAATTCATGACCGAAATTTTATCGTTCTCGTCACGTTTCGCATTAATCGCGGCACGCATGAATTCTGCGTTCGTGATTCCGGCGATTTCACTTGGATATTGCATTGCTAAGAATAATCCAAGACGAGCACGTTCATCCACTTCAAGTTCTAAAACGTTGACGCCATCAAGCAAGATTTCGCCTTCTGTCACTTCATAGTTAGGATTTCCCATGATTGCTGCTGATAAGGTTGATTTACCAGTACCGTTTGGACCCATGATGGCATGAATTTCACCAGTTTTTAAGGTTAAGTTGACCCCTTTTAAGATTTCTTTATCTTCAATTGAAACGTGTAGGTTTTTAATTTCTAAAACGGACATGTCGATTCCTCCAAATTCTTTTTTGCATTCTCATTCATTGTAGACTAATCGAGAATGAAACTCAAATATTGAAACTAGAAAATGTGAATTTTTCGGAATTTTCATCGATTTCTTAGAATATTTCCCGACTTCTTTCCTTAGATGGTACTAGACGACTTCATGAGCTTTGTTTCTTGCAGCGTTTGCTAGTTCAAAGTAATTGATAGATGGCGCACGCGCAATCGTTCAAAAGACTGGCTTTGTTTCATCCCTCGCCATTTTTTAATCCCTCTCATTTAACGCCATTACTTATTTAAAATCGTTCTAAATCAAATTCTCCCTCATTCACAGACTTCGAATCCTTTAGCGTGTGAACACAACACGACAAAAAAACGGTCATCAAACGCACGACCGCTTTTTTCCTACTTCATGAAATAACTAGAACAACTATTACGCTTTTTACTTCCTTAGACTTTTTTGACAAAGGAATGGTGGCACTTTGAGCACGTGACTTTGATCTTACCCCGACCCTTTGGCGCACGCATTTGTTGTTTACACGATGGACAAGGGAAATAACGATAGGTTTTGCGTTGCGTGAATTTGGTCTTCCATAGATGCCATTTCTTAGCAATCGGACGTGTCTTACGGATGAAGCGTTGATTTTCATTGGAGCGGACGTAGATTTTTTTGGAGAACACACGGTAATACGCATAGAAAAACAAGCCATATGCGATGATTCTGAGTGGCCATAAAAAGCCAAAATTCGCGATAAATAGCAAAATCAAACTGATAATGATCATGGTTTTATTTAACGAGTCAATCCGGCCGTAGCGCCCTTTCATAAATTGGATTAGTTTTGATTGTAATTTTTGGATCATTTGTGCGATCAAACTCCTTCTCTTTCATTTGCTCTTTATCTTAACATGAATACCCAGGGAATCTTCATTCTTCACAAAAAATTCAAAAAGAAGTGACGACTGTTTCGAGTCATCACTTCTTCTTGGTTATTTCGCTAAGACAATTAAGTTCCAATCATTGTTGATACAGGTTTGTAAGCTAATGGCTTCGCCTTTTTGATTAAAAATCGTCGACCAATAGTCTTTGCCATTTTTCCCATAGGCCTCGTCATTGACTGTTAGGATCGAATAGACTTTGTAGTTACGCACTTTGCCATTTGAGTCGGTGATTTTAATGACCGATCCTTTTTTTAATTTGAATAGGCCGGCAAATGCTCCTGGATTATGTCCGATGATATGCGTTGTTTTGGCGTCATCGACTTTCCCATTGCCATACCAGTAACCAGCGGCGTTACCTTTTGGTGCTGCTGTCGCGCCTTGACTATTTACCAGCGAGATTGTTTTCCCTGCTAAGGTTATCTGATTTTTCGGTAATACTTTAGCGGTCGTTTTTGCGACTACTTTTGGTTTTACTGCTACTTTTTTTGGTGTTACGACTTTTATTTTTGTTTTCGTATCTGGTAGTTTCTGCTCGAGGCGGGCGCTTGAATCAGCGACCCCTTCACTCCCTACACTTACTTGACTAACGAATAATAGGCTTAACGAGACACTTATACCAATAATGGTGCCTATCCATTTTTTCATTTAATGATACCCTCCCAATCAAACTATAAACGTTTCATCCATTTGCCAGTAGTAACGAGCAGTTGCCTATTATTCCGTAAAAAAACTCCTATCCTTAGCTCATTAACTAAGAATAGGAGAAAAATCGCTAAGAATTACTTTTCGTCTTTTTTCGGTGCTTCTAACATTTCTTTTCTTGAAAGATTAACACGTCCTTGACGGTCAATTTCCATGACTTTCACTAAGATTTCGTCGCCTTCTTTGACAACGTCTTCTACGTTATTCACTCGTTCGTGAGCCAGTTGTGAAATATGAACTAAGCCATCTTTCCCTTTGATTAAGTTAACGAACGCTCCGAATTTTTCGACGCGAACAACTTTCCCTAGGTACACTTCGCCGACTTTCACTTCTTTGGTTAAGTCTTGGATAATTTGGATTGCTTTTTGAATCATGTCGGCATCAGAAGACGCAATCGACACATTTCCGTCTTGATCGATATCAATCTTAACGCCTGTTTCATCAATGATACTATTGATGGTTTCGCCACCTTTACCGATGACTACTTTAATTTTGTCTGGTGCGATTTGAATCATTTCGATCTTCGGAGCATATGGGCTTAACTCTGGACGAGGTTCAGCTAATGTTGACACAAGCTCTGCTAAGATTTCCATACGTGCTTTTTTCGCTTGCGCTAATGCTTCACGTAAGATTTGTTCTGTGATTCCTTGGATTTTAATATCCATTTGTAACGCAGTGATTCCTTCTTTTGTTCCCGCAACTTTAAAGTCCATGTCTCCTAAGTGGTCTTCTAGTCCTTGGATATCTGTTAAGATGGTATAGTTTTCACCATCAGAGACAAGTCCCATCGCAATTCCGGCAACCGGTGCTTTAATTGGCACACCCGCATCCATTAACGCTAAGATTCCAGCACAGATACTTGCTTGAGAAGAAGAACCATTTGATTCTAAGACTTCTGACACAATTCGGATTGTGTAAGGGAAATCTTCTTCTGAAGGAATCACTTGCGCCATCGCACGTTCCCCTAAAGCACCGTGTCCGATTTCACGACGACCAGGCGCACCTGAACGACCCGTTGAACCAACAGAGAATTGTGGGAAGTTATAGTGATGGATGAAACGTTTTGAATCTTCAAGGCCTAAACCATCAATAATTTGATGTTCGCCTAATGGTGCTAAAGTACAAGTTGATAATGCTTGCGTTTGGCCACGAGTAAAGAGTCCTGAACCGTGCACACGCGGTAATAATCCAACTTCTGAAGCAAGCGTCCGAACTTCGTCGACTTTACGGCCATCAGGACGGATTTTATCAATCGTAATTAATTCGCGAACGACGTCTTTTTCAAGGTCTTCTGCTAATTGTTTGATTTCTTTTAGTAATTGCGTCGCAGCTTCGTCTTCTAACGTTGCGGCTTTTTCTGCATAGACAGCTTTCACGGTTTCTTTCACTTGTTCGATTTCGTCTTCACGCGCTAATTTTTCTTCCGTCAATACGGCTTTCTTCATTGTTTCGTAGTAAGCTGCATAGACTTCTTGGCGTAATGCTTCATCGATTTGTAAAAGATTAATTGTCATTTTTTCTTTGCCGACTGCGGCAACGACTTCTTCTTGGAAGGCACACATTTCTTTGATTGCGGCATGTCCAAATAATAACGCGCCTAACATGTCTTCTTCTGATACTTCTTTGGCACCAGATTCCACCATATTGATTGCATCTTTTGTTCCTGCAACCGTTAATTCAATTTGGTTATTCGCTTGTTGTTCAACAGTTGGGTTTAAGACGTATTCACCATCGATAAAACCAACATCAACACCGGCGATTGGGCCGTCAAATGGAATATCTGAAATGGCAAGTGCTAATGATGACCCTAACATGGCAGCCATCGCAGGTGAGCAATCTTGCTCCACACTCATGACGAAGTTTGTGACTTGTACTTCGTTACGGAAGCCATCTGCAAACATTGGACGAATCGGACGGTCGATTAAACGAGCGGTTAACGTCGCATCTAAACTTGGACGACCCTCACGTTTAATGAAGCCTCCTGGAATTTTACCAACTGCGTACATTTTTTCTTCGTAGTTAATCGTTAACGGGAAGAAATCCGTATCTTTCGCATTTTTTGAAGCCACGGCAGCTGTCAAAACAACTGTGTCGCCGTAACGAACTAAGACTGCTCCGTTTGCTTGTTTTGCTAATTGTCCTACCTCTACTGATAATGGGCGTCCGCCCCAAGTGGTTGAAAATACTTGTTTTGTCATATGTTCTCCTTTTTGCTGTAAGTTGTGACTGCTACTAAACAAAGAGAAAAAGTGAAACTCATTCACTTCTTGTCTTTGGTTAGTAGTAAGCCTAGCCAACGCTTACAGCGGTTTATTATATTTTTTGGTACGTTGAAACAGTGTTTTTGATTGCTTTAGCATAGTAAAAAAGTGAGATTCGTAGGAACCTCACTTCTACTTTTACTGATTAACGACGTAAGCCTAAAGCTTGGATTAAGTCACGGTAACGAGTAACGTCTTTGTTACGTAAGTAAGCTAATAAGTTACGACGGTGTCCAATCTTCTTCATTAATCCACGGTATGAATGGTGATCTTTTTTGTGTTCACGGATGTGTCCGTTCAAAGTGTTGATATCTTCTGTTAAAACAGCGATTTGAACTTCTGGTGAACCAGTATCTCCTTCATGACGAGCGAATTGAGCGATGATTTCGTTTTTGCGTTCTTTTGAAATTGCCATGTGTTTCCACCTCTTTCTTAGATTTCCCCTGTGACTGAGTACAACGTTGGTGATTCGTTAAACCAAGTGACAGGAAAGTGCGATTACGCACAGATATACTTTACTGTATTCTGAAGGAAAATGCAAGTTTCTTCTGCTTCTTTTCGTGATCTTTTTTGGAAACTCTTTTGTGAGGGTTTCTTAAGAAATCGTTCATTTTATCGCGATTTTCTTGCAAAATGCTTGCCAAGAAACAAGAATAGCCCTAAAATCATTCTCAGTTAGACAGAAAAGAGGATTTTAGACAATGAACACCATCACTACACAAGATTTTCAATTGCTGCTTGCCACTCAAGAGGTGACGATTTTAGATATTCGGGATAAAGGCGCTTTTAACGAAGGTCATTTAGCCAATTCCCTCTCCTTACCAATTACCACGTTACCCAATCACCTTGATGCGTTATCTAAACAGAATACGTATTATATTATGAGTCATTCTGGCCGTCGCGCACGTGTGATTACTGAATTTTTAAACAAAAATGGTTTTGACGCTATTGCCATTATTGGTGGCATGAAAGCTTTTCGTCAAATCAAAGTCGCATAAAAATAAAAAGACTGCCTTATTTTTAAACAAATAGGTTGCAGTCTTATTTTTTTTTTATTATACTGTTCTAGTATAAACTATTACGAATTCGAAGGAGTTTTTTTCATGTCAACATTACTAGCAGTGAAAGCTCATCCATTAATGAGCGAAGATTCAAAATCAATGAAAGTGTTCTATGCCTTTTTAGATAGCTACAAAAAAAGCAATCCAGAAGACGAAATTATTTTATTAGACTTATATAACGAAGAGTTTCCAGAAATCGATTTAGATATCTTAACTGGTTGGAACGACTTACGTGCGGGAACAGAATTCTCTGCTTTAACAGCGAGCCAACAAAAGAAAATTGCCCGTTTTAACGAATCAACTGAACAATTTTTAGCTGCAGATAAAATTGTGATTGGTAACGGTTTATGGAACTTAAACATCCCAACTCGCTTAAAAGCATGGATTGATACCATTAACATCGCAGGTAAAACATTCCTTTACACAGAAGAAGGTCCTGTTCCAATGACTGAAGGCAAAAAATTATTACACATCCAAGCTAACGGTGGCGTGTATAACGGTCAAGAATTCTCTTCACAATACATCAAAGGTATTTTCAACTTTATTGGCGTAAATGACGTACAACAAGTATTAGTTGAAGGTGCTGATCACCACCCAGAAAAAACGGAAGAAATCATCGCAGACGCTGTGAAAAAAGCCGAAGAATTAAGCTTAACATTCTAATTAAACGTATCTCAAAAAGCACTCGAAAGAAGGGTTCCCCTCTTTTTCGAGTGCTTTTTTTGTCTGATGTTACTGACGATAATAAACGCTTAGGCACAAAAAATGCACCTAAGCGTTCAGCTTGTTTGTATTAAATTTCTTCTTCTGGCTCGGCAAGCGCGAGGGGTTCGGGTTCAATCGGTGTTTCATATAAATCCGAAATATCCGTATACCAATCAAAAATCGCTTCAATTAAGACTTTCGCTGCGGCATAGAACGGAATCCCTAAAATCACACCTGGCAAGCCAAAGAGTTTCCCTGAGGTTAATAAGACAAACAAAATAGTAATGGGGTGAATCGATAATTGACTTCCCAAAATTAATGGTGAAATGAAACGACCTTCTAACGTTTGTTCAATAATAAAAACAATCCCGATTTTAACTAACAACGCAGGTCCACCCACAATTCCTAAGAAAACAACCGGAATCATTGCTAAAAAAGATCCGAGGTAAGGAATTAAATTTAAAAATCCTGCCACAATTCCGAGCGTTACCGCATAGTCTAAGCCGATAATGGAAAAACCAATGGTAAACATCACCCCGACTAAAAAAGCGACAGTCAGCTGACCACGGATATAAGAAGATACTTGTTGATTCATATCGTTTAGGACTCTTAATGTCGGTTGGCGCCACTTGGTAGGTAAAACTCTTACTGAATAAGGTGCTAACTGTTTACCGTCGCGTAATAAGTAAAATAAGATAAATGGCATCGTAATGATTGCAACGAAGACCGATGCAAGGGCTCCAAAGAAACTACCTAGATTTTGGAATGTCGATTTTGAAATCGTCTGAATGACATTCGTTGCCGATGAAAGAACCTTATCCCATGATGCTTCTAATTGATCTTGCACTTGGGAGAAAATCGGACTTGATAAGAAATCATCCACAGAAGTTTCGACGACTTTAACATAGCTTGGGAAATTATCCATAAAACTAATGGTTTGTTCTTCAATCTTTGGAATAATGACGACAACACCCCAAACAATTAAGCCAATCACAAACACAAACAGTCCTAAAATACTATATACGCGTTTGACGCCTTTTTTTTCTAAGAAATCAACGACTGGATTCATCAAGTAGTACAAAATCCCTGACATGATAATGGGTAACCCAACGATCGCTAAAAATTCAAGGAAAGGTGTCAATAAATACGCGACTTTTGTAAAAACAAAGGTATTACATAAAATCAGTAATAATACGAGTAATCCGGTGACCACTTTACTATTTAAAAACCAACGCCAAAACCATGAACGCGGTGTCTGTTCTCTTCGGTTCATTGAAACCCTCCTTATCCTTGATACGTTATTTTCATACCTGTCGTAATGGTCGGAACTTTCGTAGGGGTTAAATAAACACTACTTGCCATTTTTTCTTTTGGTTCATCTGAAAAAACAAATGATACATGTTCAATCGATTGTAAATTTTGGTTTGCGTAAGGTCCCACATAAGTAATATAGTACGTTGCATCCCCAAAAAGAATTTTGTCACCAACAGCTAATTCAATAGCCAACGGATCCGCAATTTTTTGGACAATCGAATACTCTTCTAAGCCTTCTGTCACGCCTTCTCCAAAAAAGAGTAAAATTGGTTCTTTATGATCGGTTGCTTTTGCTCCAATACGAATGATTTTTGCTTCTTGCATTCAAAAGAGTCCTCCTTTATTCTATGAATAACACAATTATAGCACATTCTTTTTTTTACGTTCACTACTATGGTAAAATAAAGAAGGAATACGTTAACTTTTTAGAGGAGGAATTGTATGAGACAAAAAATGTTACTTGGCACTTATACGCGTCGAGAAAGTGAAGGCATCTATTCGTTGACACTTGATACCGAGAAAAAAGAACTAACAGACTTAACTTTGGTGACCAAAGAAAATAGTCCAACTTACTTAGCCGAAAGTCAAAAACAAGCGATTTATGCGGTTACGTCGATTGATGATCAAGGTGGCGTTGCCGCGTATGATAAAGATGGGAAGTTTTTAAATGCGGTCACAGAAGTCGGCGCGCCCCCATGCTACGTTGCCGTCGATGAAACGAGACAACTACTCTATGGTGCCAATTACCATAAAGGACAAGTCAATGTTTATCGCATTCAAGAAGATGGCTCGTTACTCGGAACCGACGCTGTTGCGCATACGGAAGCAACAGGACCACACGCGAACCAAGACAAAGCACATGTCCACTATACCGATTTAACACCTGATGGACGCTTAGTGGCTTGTGATTTAGGAACCGACGGCGTCTATACGTACGATGTATCTGAAGAAGGAACGTTAACACGCGTGGCGTTATTTGAAGCAATTCCTGGTACAGGTCCGCGTCATTTAGTTTTCCATCCAAATGGCAACTACGCTTACTTATTTGGTGAATTAGCCAATACCTTAACTGTATTAGCTTATAATGCTGAAACAGGGTCATTCCATTCACTTCAAACAATCTCAACCATTCCGGCAGATTTCACGGAATTTAGTGGTGGTGCGGCGATTCGCATTTCAACGGACGGACGTTTTGTCTATGCTTCCAATCGTGGACATAATTCATTAGCAGTCTTTGAAGTCATTGAAAATGGCGCACATATCGATTTAATTCAGCTCATCTCGACTGAAGGCGATCATCCGCGTGATTTTGATCTTGATCCGACAGAACAATTTGTCATTTGTGCGAACCAAAACACCGATAATATCACCCTTTACGAGCGTGATATGAACAAAGGGACACTCACGTTGCTTCAAAAAGATATTTATGCGCCAGAGTGTGTTTGCATTTTATTTTAAGCACAATGCTTTCGCACGCCAATAAAGGAGGGATTCTCATGTTTTCGAAAACACCGATTGCACTAATCTCAAAAGATTTTTCTAATATGTACAACAAATGCCAATCCATTTATGAACTTGTTACAAATCGTCGTTACAATGAATCCTTAGCCATTTTAACTGCGGCAGAAACCTATGCCATCGCAGAAAAAGCCTACCTACGTTGTGACACGTTTCCAGAATTACAAACAAAAGAAGTGGAAGATTACGTCAATACTTTTGATGATTTTTATTTCAGTTTAAAGCAAGTACTCTTTCACGATGATGATGACTATGAGGTCTTACGCATTAAACTCAGAGCCATGCGCGAAGCCTACGAGGAATTAAATCGTTCCTTTAATTTATTTTAGAAAAGAGGGAAACCATTGACACCAACTGAAGTGCTTGAACGTTTACGCGTTGAACTTGAATTGCCTTTTTTCGAAGTAAAAGTCGAAGATAAAATTTTTACAGAAGAAGATTATCAACAATTTAAAGGTGATTTATTGCGTTATTTTGATGAATACGTGCGAAATGTTGAAAATTAACGTTTCGAACTGAAAAATGAGACCGGCTATGTTACGTGCCGGTCTCATTTTTTGTTTAGCTATTTTTTGGAACAGGAATTAATTTATTCATCGCAACTGCGGCTAAAGCACTAACAGCAATTGGTGAATCTAATAAATATTGAATGAATTGTGGTGCGGTCCCTTTTAATTCTGCTGGCATAAACAGTAAGCCGATTGCAATAATTAATGGAACACCGATAATGTAGAGTTCTCTTTCAGAAAATTCTTCATTTTTGATCACACGAAAACCACTCAACATAATAATCACACAAACAACGACAAACACTCCTCCGATAACGGCTGCAGGAACGGCATTAATTAAAGCCGATAATTTGCCTAAAAATGACAGTACAATAAACCAAACAGAAGCTGCGACGAAGACGACTTTACTTGCCACACCAGTAATTGAAATAATACCGGCATTCGTTGAGTAGCCCGTCACAGGCGTTGCACCGACAAGTGATGCAATCAAACAGCCAAACCCTTCGCCGATAACACCTTGATTGATTTGTTCATCTGTTATTTCTTCGCCCGTCACAGAACTAACGGCATACCACGTGCCGGTTGTTTCTGCTAACAACACCATATAAATAACGATCATCGTTGCAATCGCTGAAAGATCAAAATCAAAACCATAATCGATAAATGCAAAATTCGGTAGACTGAAAAACGATGCTTCCGAAACAGAAGTAAAATCCATGCCGCCCATGAAAGAGGCAATAATTGAACCGATAATTAAGGCAATAATAACCGAACTAATGCGGAAAATTTTTCCTAGACGTGGGAAATACACGCCTAGCATTGAAAATAAAATTAAAATAGCTGCCGTAATAACGGCTAGTAAAATATTTTGATTCATCGATAACGTTGCTGTTTCGATAAAGATATTGCCATTAAACGCTGAAGGTAGTAACGTTAAGCCGACGATCATGATAATCGTGCCACTGACAATCGTTGGAATAAAATGACGAACAATTTGTTTATAAATCCCGGTATACCCTAAGATAGTGATTGCCAGTGCCCCAACTAGACTAGAGCCTAATACTGTACTCATGCCGTTCCCACCAAGATAAATCCCGATAATTGCGCCAACTGGTACAAAGGATGGTCCTTGACAAACTGGTAATTTCAAGAAGAAAAGCACTTGGATAAGTGACGCAATCCCGGCTCCTAAAAAAGTTGATTGAATTAAGCCGGATGCCTCGCCAGGTGACATCGAAACTGCTGCTGCGATGATAAAAGGGACGACATAAACGTCCATCGCTAAGACGTGCTGTAACCCAAGTAAAATCGCTTGGCCTGTTGGGATGTGATCATTAACGCCAATTGTTAAATGCGGATTCGTTCCGTTTGTTTTTGCTTCCATTTTTTACGCTCCTAATTGTTTTTGATGAACTAAATTTCCTTGAACCCAGACTTGACGAATGTTTTCTTTCGTCGCTAAGTAAAGGATTTTTTGAAGGATTTCAGCTGGTTGTTCAAAGATCCCAAAACTGGAAATCCGATTGTGAGGATGATTGATATCAATCACTTGAGCGTCAAAAGCATAGCCTGGTTTTAAGACACCAATTGGTAAACTTAGCGCTTCACCGCCGCCTTGGGTCGCAAGCGAAAAGGCTTCGATGACGGAAATCCGTGAGTCTGCTACCCCTCGCTCCTCAAAGGCACGATTCGTATCGACACCATCTTCGAGCATTCGGGAAGACATAACGGCTTGTTTAATATTGTCATAGAGACTCGGAGAAAATCCGCCTGAAATATCCGTCCCTAAGCCCATTTCAAGGCCTTGTTCTTTGAATTTTTTGACAGGAAAAACACTATTGGCAAAATAGCTGTTTGAAATCGGACAATGCGCGACTGCCGTACCTGTTTCCAGATAAATCTCGCCATCTGATTCATTCAAAAAGTTACAATGGGCCATTACTGATTTATCCGATAATAAACCAAAATCACGTAATACTTCGGTGTCGCGTTTGCCAAACCGTTCGAAGACAAAATCGTGTGCCCATTGACTTTCACTACAATGAGATTGGACGTGGACGTGATGTTTTTGGACAAGATCGCCGAGTCCTCTTAATGCTTCTTCACTACAACTTGGGACAAAACGTGGCGTTACAACTGGGTAAATTCCCTGTTTTACGTCTTTGCCAAGTTCTTTAACCGCTAAGATAAACGATTCCGTTTCTTCGATAGCACTTTGGGCAGAAGCATCGCGATAATAGCTTGGATTCATCTCTTCTAAATCCATCACGACTTTGCCGACTAAGCCACGTTGGCCTTGTTGTCCACAAATTTCGGCTAGCGCGAGACTTGCCGCTTGGTGAACTGTTGCAAAGTACAACACAGTGGTCGTACCTTGTGCTAATAAATGGGCGACTAAATCTTGATAGACTTCTTTTGCAAAGTCAACATCTTCGTATTTCGCCTCGAGTGGGAAGGTGCATTCATCGAGCCAATGATTTAGCGGGGTATCCAGTGCAACACCGGCTTGCGGCCATTGCGGTGCGTGGACGTGTAAATCGATAAAACCTGGTAAAAAATATTGCCCTTGCGCAAGTTCGACAAAATCCGGCGTTTGTTTTGCTGCATGCAAGATATCAGCGTACATTTCATCCGTTGGTCGAACGATTGATTGAATAATCCCCTCTTCATTCACGAGTAATAATGCCTCTTCCACAAACTCTAATTGTCCGTGAACAGGTGTATGAAAAAATGAGCCTTTAAAATACTGTATTTTCATATTCATTTCTCTCCTTTACAGAATTATTATACAAAACCCTTTGTGAAATTCCGGAATTTTCGTAACGTTTCTCATCTATTTTTAACGAATCATTCGCCTTTAAACCGGTTACAATTTTTTAGCATCAAAAAAAGACGCGAATCCCTGTTTTTTAAGTGGGATTCGCGTCTTTCAATCGTGAGGATACTTCGTTTATTTTGTGAATTCAATTGATTTAGTAGCGACCGTTTGTAAAAATCGTCGATCATGATCAACCACAATCATCGTCGGTCTGGCTTTTAGAATAGCCGCTTCAAGTTGCTGATGATTAAAAACATCTAAATAATTTAACGGTTCATCCCAAATAAATAATTCTGCCGGCTTTAACATCGCTTTGGCGATTTCCACACGTTTTTGTTGGCCTTGGCTCATGTCTTCGATATTGTTTAAAAAAACTTCACGCTCAACTCCAAGCTTGCGTAAGTAATGCAAAAGTTCTTGCTCCTCAAGTCCTTCTTTCTCACAAAAATTTTTCACTGTTCCTTGATTCGTCGTAAAATCTTGTCTCACGAGACTAATCACACTCGGCTCGTAAAACGAATATTGGCCACGGACTTCTCCGGTGAATTCTCCCATCAAAAAACGCAGGAATGAGGTTTTTCCTGAACCATTTTTCCCAATAAGCGCGAGACAATCCCCCACATTCAACTCAAAAGAAATCGGTTGAAAGAGCGTTTTTTCGCCATAGCACAATTGAAAGTTCTCGACTTTTACGATTTGCTTGCGATGAGTCGGACGAGCATGGATCGCTAAGGTATCGATTTTTTCTAGATTTTTTAATAACGTTTCTTTTTGACTGATTTGTGCTTCCATGCGATGTTCAATTGCCTTACTCCGCTTCATTGTGGCAGCTGCCTTTGCACCAATAAAACCCTTATCAAAAACCGCACCGCTCCCTTTTTTCTTCGGATTGCCGGACTTTTCTTTTTCCCTCGCCCCCGACCACTGCGCTTTTTCTAGCGCCGTTTGATTTAATCGACTGATTTCTTTTTTGATTTTGATATTATTAGCCATTTCAAAGTCATCGCGTCGCTTTTTTTCCTGCTCGTACTGCGAAAAATTTCCTTGATGTAAGACGAGTTGACTCCGTTCAATCGACAAAATATGATCCACCACGTCATCGACCAATTGCCGATCATGACTGACTAAAATAAAGCCTTGTTTCTTACTTTTTAAATAATTCGCTACAATTTGACGAGCCGCATGATCTAAGTGATTCGTCGGTTCGTCAATCAAAGGAAAACCAGATTCTTGTGCAAACAGTACCGCAAGTAGCACTTTTGTCTGTTCTCCTCCCGAAAGCTGTTCATAGGGTAGCCAAAGCACATCGGGATTCACCTCTAGTAACTGTAACTCTCTTTCTAATTTCCAAAATTCAATTTCTTCAAATCCTTCAAGCACTTGATACGTCATGTTTGTCGCATCTGTTATGTCTTGCGGAAAGTATAAAAATTCGGTCTGATGTTCGATTTTACCTTCATAAGGCAATTCACCTTGGATTAAGCGTAATAACGTCGTTTTCCCACGCCCATTACGCCCAATTAATCCTAGTTTCCACGTTGTTTGAATGGTGATATTCGCGTGATCAAACAGCATTCGACCTTGAATATCAAACCCATACGTCAGATTTTTTAGTTGGATTTTGGACATAAATTGCTCCTTTCTCTTCTATTAAAGAAGAAAAAAACCTTCTCCTATCTTCAGGAAAAGGTGAATGCATCGCCAAAGAAACCAAAAGTCCCTGAACGAAAACAAGCCTCTCCTGAAAATCTGCACACGTCACCCTTGGTTTCACCAAAAATGTCATCTTCATGCAGCTTCATTCCACGGCTTAATTTTTCAATGGAGGATCCCTCACTTCTTATTTAGTAATTTCATTCTATCATTTTTGACAAAAAAAATCACCCGATTGGTTAGGTCGGGTGAAAAAAAGGAGTTTTACTCTGGTTAAGAGTAAAATGAAAAATAAAAAGGTTATGTTGGTTATGAATACAGTATAGCCTCTTTTACGCTCCAGTACATAAAAAACAGATAATAGTTTTATTAGATATTTCTTGTTTTGTTGCGCTTTTCACGTTATCTTTTTAATAATGTGTTCGTCATTCGTTGAATGGAGAAAGAAATGCCATCTGTCGCTTTGTCTTGTTTCTCCTCAGCAGCGTTGAATGCTTCTACGTCTACTGTTTCATCTGCTAAACTCGCGATCATTTCTTCACAGCCTGCTACGTAATTCGTATAGGAATGCTCCAACTTCTTATGGATGCCTAGAACTTGTGCTGGGGGACGTAGTTTTTTGATTTGCTCTAACATCGCTTGATATTTAGCGGTCCCTTCTGTAAAGATCGTAATCGTTTCGTTGAGTGTTTCTGCAGACAATTCATTGACTTGTTGGGCGTCAATGGCTTGACGGATTTCCTCATAACGTGGATGAAGCGTTTCGCCTATTTTTTCTGTATCTTGGACAAGTGTATTAATTTTTTGAACATAAAAACCGAGATTTGGTTTCACAATACTCCCTACTTTCTTTAAACATAGGTTCATTTTACCTTGTTTTTGTGAAATAGAAAAGAAAAAAACGACTTAGAATATTCTAAGTCGTTTTTTGTATTCCTAGACTTTACCCATACGACGTTGGATGAATTTAACAATCTCAACCGCTGGGATGATAGCAAAGGAAGCTCCTGTTACAATTGCCCATTGGTAAGCATCTAAATGCGTCACTTTAAATAAATCATTTAAACCTGGAATAATGATAATTCCCATCATTAAGACGAACGATAATAAAATCGCATAGTTGAATGATTTGTTTTTAAAGAATCCAACAGTAAAGAGTGATTGGTGAACTGATTTTACGTTAAAGGCATGGAACAATTGCATTAAACCAAGTGTTGCAAAGGCCATTGTTAACGCGTCCGCATGTTGTAAGTCATACAACTCAGCAGCGCTTAATCCTACCATGTTTAACGCAGTGTGTGCAGGCCATTTAATCGCTGACCAGTAAACAAACAAGACAGTTGCACCTTCAAGAATCCCTTGATAAATGATACTACTCATGACACCACCAGAGAAGAAGTTTGAATTTTTCCCACGTGGTTTGCGAGCCATTAAGTTTCCTTCAGCAGGTTCCATTCCAAGCGCAATCGCTGGGAAAGTATCCGTTACTAAGTTAATCCATAATAAGTGAATTGGTAATAGTGTATCCCAACCAAGTAATGTTGCGATAAATAACACTAACACTTCACCTAAGTTAGCAGCCATTAAGTATTGAATCGCTTTTTGGATGTTCGAGAAGACTTTACGTCCTTCTTCAACTGCCACGACAATCGTTGCGAAGTTATCATCGGCAAGAACCATATCTGACGCGCCTTTTGATACTTCTGTTCCGGTAATTCCCATCCCAATTCCGATATCGGCTTGTTTCAGTGACGGTGCATCATTTACGCCATCACCAGTCATCGCAACGACTTTACCAGCTTGTTGCCATGCTTTTACAATTCTTACTTTGTGTTCTGGTGATACACGTGCGTATACAGAATAATTTGTAATGTTCGCTGCAAATTCAGCATCAGACATTAAGTTTAATTCAGCACCAGTTAAAACAGCCGCGTCGTCACCTGGTTCGATAATTCCAAGACGTCCAGCAATTGCTTCTGCCGTGTCTTTGTGGTCACCTGTAATCATAATTGGACGAATACCAGCCGATTTAGCCACTTTCACAGCACCTGCTGCTTCTGGACGTTCTGGGTCAATCATTCCAATTAAACCAGCAAAGATTAAATCATTTTCTAGTTCTTCAGAGACAAGTTGACTTGGGACTGCATCAATCAATTTGTAGGCTGTTCCAAGAACACGAAGCGCTTGTTTTGCCATATTTTTGTTCGCTGATAAAATTTGTTCTTTTTCAGCTTCATCCATTGGTAACGTTTGACCGTCGACTAGGATTTGAGACACACGGTTTAATAAGACATCTGGTGCGCCTTTAACGGCTACTAAGAAACGGCCATCCGCTAATTCATGAACCGTACTCATTAACTTACGATCAGAATCAAAAGGAAGATCCGCTACACGAGGTTCTTTTTTAACTTCTTCACGAACATCAAAACCTAAATCTAAACCAAATTGAATTAACGCTGTTTCGGTAGGATCTCCAACTATTTTCCCTTCTTTATCAAAGCGAGAGTCGTTGGCGTAGTTCATAATTTTAACAGCTAATGTATCCGTTGGGATGGTTCCTGTTTTATCATAGACTTGGCGGTCAACGTATAATTTTTCAACGGTCATTTGGTTTAATGTTAATGTTCCTGTTTTATCAGAAGCAATAATATCTGTTGCACCTAGTGTTTCCACCGCTGGTAATTTACGGATCATCGCATTTCGTTTTGCCATGACTTGTGTTCCTAAAGCTAAGATAATCGTTACAATCGCGGGTAAGCCTTCAGGAATCGCTGCTACCGCTAGTGAAATCGACGTTAACAACATCTCTACGACGCCACGACCATTTAACAAGGTTCCAACGAAGAACATAATGACTGCAATCAGTAAAATCGCATACGTTAAGAATTTTCCTAATTGGTTTAAGTTCCGTTTTAATGGTGTTTCTGTTTCGTCAGCGTTCGCTAACATGTTGGCAATTTTCCCAACTTCAGTGTTCATTCCTGTGTAAGCCACGACACCTTTACCGCGACCGTACGTTACGTTACTATTTGCAAACGCCATATTGACACGATCACCAATACCGACTTCGCTATCGTTTAAGACAACGAGTTCTTTATCAACCGGTACGGATTCACCTGTTAAAGCTGCTTCTTCAATCTTTAACGTACTAAGTTCGATTAAACGCATATCTGCAGGAACAACATCGCCCGCTTCTAGTAAGACAATATCCCCTGGTACTAAGTCATGACTGTTGACCGTAATATTGTGGCCATCGCGTAAGACGTTCGCATTTGGCGTCGACATTTCTTTTAATGCTTCAATGGCTTGTTCAGCCTTGTTTTCTTGAATAACACCCATAATCGCATTAATGATAACCACTGCGAGGATGATTAATGCATCGACCCACTCACGGTGACCTTCTGCATTGGGTACAAGCGCTGAAATCGCTGCTGCAGCAATTAAGACAATGATCATTAAATCTTTAAATTGCGCTAAGATTTTTTGGAACGTCGTCGTTTTTTTGCCTTCATCCAACTCATTTGAGCCGTATTCAGCTAAGCGTTTCTTCGCTTCTGCTTCGGTTAACCCATTAACCGTTGTATCAAGATTCTGTAGTACCTCTTCTGTCGTTTGTGTATAAAACACCTGATCGACTTGTTGCTGCTTTTTTGTTTCTTCTGTTGACATGTTCTTCCTCCTTTGAATTCGTCTTCACACGTCTATCCTTTTGCCAAAAAAAATAGACTTGTGTATGTGCAACACATACATAAGTCTCACTAATTAAGGCAACACCAGAAACTTTCATTTCGGATGGTGATGTTGCCACAGCCTTTTGTATGCTGCCAGTTACTCCCCTATGAACAAAAAATTATTACAGTTTCTATTATACAAGACTTCGGAACGTTTTGACAATGTTTTTACATTATTTTCAGAAACTAAATGTCGACAATCCGGATTTTTGTAATATTTTTATAACGGGATAAATCTTCCATGACTTGGGAATACGTCATCTTCTTGGGTAAGTCTACAGTATAAATGTTCGTATAGATACGATAGTCTTCAAAAAATTCGACGTCAAAATCAAGGGCTTCAACCTTTATCTGGTTTTCCTCAAAGTAATTCATAATAAATTCTTTCGTTTCGGCTCGGTGGACATAACGAATTTCCATTTTTTTCAACGCATTCACCCGAATGAAACGATTAATTACTGTTAAAGACAAAATAATCCCGACAAAACTACAAACGGCAATTAGATAGTACCCCATGCCAATCGCAATCCCTAAACCCGCAACCGTCCAAATTGAAGCCGCTGTTGTCAAGCCTTTGATCGATCGATTGGAAACAATAATCGTTCCAGCACCTAAAAAACCTACCCCACTAACAATCTGGGCAATTAAGCGCGTTTGATCCGCTCGTAGTACCGGAATGAGTTCCGGAAATTCACGAGCGAGCTGTAAACTATTCGTGGCAATTTCAACTTGAGTCAAGGCAATAATAGTTGCTCCCAAACATACTAGCATGTGTGTCCGTAAACCAGCTGGTCGATTTTTGTACTCGCGTTCAGTCCCAATCACACCGCCCATGATGAGTGCCATTAGTAGGCGCAACGTGATTTCCGCCAAACTCAAATGTAATTCCATTTCCCATTCCCCCTTTGATTTCTCTTTAGCTAAATTTTAACGTATTAGTACTAAAATGGATAGCCAGAGCCTCCTGTGATTGCTTCTTTATTGCGATTTTTTAGCAATCCTCGTATTTGACGATATTATAATAGAGAGTCACAACCGATTACAACCTTAGTTGCAGGTTGAATAGAACGCTCCTTTCAAACAACAAAAAAAGCAAAAAGTGATTTGGTCCCCACTTTTTGCTTTTTGATTTTTAGTTAAGGCCAGTCATGATTGCTTTTTATGCAATCACAGAACCATTTGGCATGCCATTTGGTGCTTCCACTAATTTTAATTTTCCTTCTTTGCTTTCCGCTGAAAGGATCATCCCTTGGCTAATTAAGCCACGCATTTTACGCGGTTTTAAGTTCGCCACAATGACAACTTTTTTCCCAATCAATTGACTTGGATCTGGATAAAATTCTGCTACACCAGATAAAATTTGACGGTCTTGGTTATCACCCGCTGCTAAACGAAATTGCAGTAACTTGTCAGCGCCTTTTACTTTTTGGCAATCAATGACTTCTGCTACTTTTAATTCGACTTTATCAAAATCTTCATATTTGATTTCTTGTTCTTTCACCGAAACAAGCTCTGTCTCTTCTGGATCCCATTTAATGGTCTCTTTGGCATTTGGACTACCTTCTGCCATTTTTTTCTGAATATAAGTAACTTCCGCTTCGATTTCTAAACGTGGGAAGATTGGTGTTCCTTTCGCGACAACTTTTGTCCCTTCAGGAAACTCACCGAAATGAAGGCCTTTTAAGTTCATATTTTCAGGATTTAATCCTAATTGTTTAAAGATTTTAACCGGCACTTGCGTCATAATCGGTTGTAATAAAATCGCTGAAATACGTAAACTCTCAGCTAAATGGACCATGACACTATCTAACTCCGCTTTTTTGCTTTCATCTTTGGCTAAAACCCATGGTGCTGTTTCGTCAATGTATTTATTCGCACGCGAAACGAGTACCCAAATTTCAGATAACGCGGTATTAAATTCCATTCGCTCCATCGCTTGATGATAACGACCGATAACATTCGCTGCCGTCGTTGATAATTCACTATCAAACTCGGTTACTTTTGACGCATAAGTCGGCACCACACCATCACAATATTTGTTAATCATCGCGATTGTACGGTTTAGTAAGTTGCCAAGATCATTGGCTAAATCATAATTAACCCGCGAAACAAAATCTTCTGGCGTGAAGACGCCATCGCTACCAAATGGTACTGCGCGTAATAAGTAATAACGTAACGCATCTAGACCATATCGTTCTACTAACATTTCAGGATACACGACATTGCCTTTTGATTTGGACATTTTTCCGTCTTTCATCATTAACCAACCATGGCCAAAGACTTTTTTCGGTAGTGGTAAATCAAGTGCCATTAACATAATTGGCCAATAAATCGTGTGGAAACGTACAATTTCTTTCCCAACCATATGAACATCTGCTGGCCAGTACTTACGGAATAATTCATCGTTTTGCGTTCCATAACCTAATGCAGAAATATAGTTCGATAACGCGTCAATCCAAACGTAGACAACGTGTTTTGGATCCGCTTCAATTGGGACGCCCCATGAGAACGTCGTACGTGAAACGGCCAAGTCCTCTAGACCAGGTTTAATAAAGTTATTCACCATTTCGTTTTTACGTGATTCTGGTTGAATAAATTCTGGATGCGTTTCGTAATATTCTAGCAGTCGGTCAGCGTATTTACTCATCTTGAAGAAATACGATTCTTCTTTTACGAGTTCAACTTCATGTCCACTTGGCGCTTTACCACCAATAACTTTTCCGTCAGCATCGCGATACACTTCCGCTAATTGTGTTTCAGTGAAATATTCTTCATCCGAAACAGAGTACCAACCTTCGTATTCACCAAGGTAAATGTCCCCTTGATCTAATAGTTGTTGGAAGATGCGTTGAACCGTTTCTTTATGCGCTTGATCCGTCGTCCGAATGAATTTGTCGTAGCTAATATCGAGCGTGCGCCATAATTTTTGAATATCTGCGACCATATGATCGACATACTCTTGTGGTTTCACGCCTAATTCATCGGCTTTTTGTTCAATTTTTTGGCCATGTTCATCAACGCCTGTTAAATAAAAAACATCAAATCCCATCAAACGTTTGTAACGCGCTACCGCGTCACACGCAATTGTCGTATAAGAATTTCCAATATGTAATTTTCCACTTGGGTAATAGATTGGCGTCGTAATATAAAATGTTTCTTTTTCAGCCATAAGTATATATTCCTCCTTGTTCTCTTCGAAAGTCATTCCTCGCTAGTATAACATATTTTTTTAGCCTCGTTTTATTTTTCCATCAGTTTCTTTTTTAGAAATCAAAAAAGAAACTTTCTTAGGCTTTTGCTCTTGTGCGAAGCGTGCTAAAATGGGAACTAGTATTTATCGAAAAAAGGGGTAGCGAGCGTGATGACATTTACTTCAAAAGAACAAGAAAAACACTATTACGAACAAGAAGCGAGTGAAGAAGAATTTCTTGCCTGGTATAAAAATCAAGAACAACCGCAGTACGAAAAGCCATCAGTCACCGTCGACATGGTGTTAATGTGTTATAACAAAGAAGAAGATCAACTGAAAGTCGCGTTAATCCAACGAAAAACCAATCCTTACCGCAATTCATGGGCTTTGCCAGGTGGGTTTGTGAATCCAAAAGAATCCACGGGAGAATCGGTTTTACGCGAAACACAAGAAGAAACGAGCGTCGTGATTTCTGCGCGCAATATTGAACAACTGCATACGTTTAGCACACCGAATCGCGACCCTCGTGGCTGGGTCGTTACCGTGAGTTATTTAGCCTTTATCGGTGAAGAACCGTTGACTGCCGGCGATGACGCTAAGCAAGTTCGTTGGTTCGCACTTGAACGTAAGGGCGAAACGGTCGCTTTAACCGACCAAGAAACAGAAATTCTCTTAGATTTAAACACTGGAGAAGCGTTAAGCGACGATCGTCTCGCGTTTGACCACAGCGAAATCATTTTAAAAGCCTTTAAACGGATTATGAACAAAATGGAAAACCAACCACAAGTCTTACAAGTCTTAGGTGAGAATTTTACGATTACCGAAGCACGAAAAGTTTTTGCGAAATTCTTAGGAGTGAATTATCGGGAAATTGATCACTCGAATTTCAAAAAGTCACTCTTGCGTTTTCTAGAAGAAGTCGGCGTGCGTTCCATGGGAATTGGTCGCCCGTCTAAAGTCTATCGCTTAAAATCAGAAATCTTATTTGATGAGTTTTCATAATTTTTTCACTTCAAAAAAGTGGACTGGTACGAATAGCAGTCCTCCAAACGAAATCAGGTTGTATAACTTTTAGTGTTGATGACGGACATTCGTATCAGTTTTAACATTTTTCGAGGTATATTATTTTTAGTGTTAATGCATACATCGTTAAACTATTTTCATTGATTATTTCTTTCATTTTTTTGATAAATTAAGCATCAAAAACAGTAACGACACTAGCGGACCGGAGAAAAATGCCTTGTGTTAGCTGCGTCAAAAGACAAAATGTGAATTACTCTAGGTTTGTGCTTTAGCACTTACCTAGAGTTTGAAGCTTTCGAGCTGAGAGATGCAAGCTCGAAGCGGTCTCGCAGCACCACCCACAAGGCGATTTTTCGTAGGGTAGCGCGAGATCTCATCAACACTATTTGCCGAAGAGCCCGAAATCAGTAACAAAAAAGAAGCCAGATCTCATCTGACTTCTTTTTTGGTGTTAAACCGCTTTTTCTTTTTTAATTTGTTTGCTTCGTAATTGGCCACATGCCGCATCGATATCTGTTCCGAATTCTTTACGGATGACACAATTCACGCCGTTTTTCTTCAAAATATCATAAAATGCTAAAACATCCGCTTTACTACTACGAGAATATTGATCGTGTTCGCTCACTTTATTGTAAGGAATCAAGTTGACGTAGGTTAATTTCTTCTTGTCTTTGAGTAAGTCGGCTAATTGTTGCGCGTGTTCAACGCGATCATTGACGTTGCTTAGCATAATGTATTCAAAAGTAATCCGACGATTGGTTTTTTCTAAGTAATAATCGACCGCAGCCATTAATTTTTCTAATGGGAAATTGCGGTTAATTCGCATAATCGATGTCCGAACGTCATTATTCGGTGCATGAAGTGAAATCGCTAAGTTGACTTGCAAACCATTTTCCGCAAATTCCTTAATTTTATGCGCCAATCCACTTGTTGAAACGGTAATGTGTCGTGCACCAATCGCTAATCCTTTGGCATCGTTGACCACATGTAAGAAAGTCATTAAGTTCTCATAGTTATCAAACGGTTCCCCGATTCCCATCACAACAATGTGCGACACGCGATGTCCTTGATCTTGTTGATCAAAGTAGCGTTGAACCATCATGATTTGGGCCACAATTTCACCGGCAGTTAAGTCACGGCTTTTTTTCAAAAGACCACTCGCACAAAACGTGCAACCGATATTACAGCCTACTTGGGTTGTCACACAAACGGACATACCGTATTCTTGACGCATTAAGACCGTTTCAATCATATGTTTATCCGGTAATTGGAACAAATATTTCACTGTTCCATCTTTTGATTCTTGGACTACGACTTGATTTAACGGGTTAATGATAAAAGCTGCTTCTAATTTTTCAATTAATGCTTTGGATAAATTCGTCATCTCATCAAAACTTGCGACCCGTTTTTGATATAACCATTCCCACACTTGACTGGCCCGAAATTTCTTCTCATCATTTTCTAAAAACCATGCTTCTAACTCTGCTCTTTGTAAACCATAAATTGAAGGTTTCATACTCTTCCTCATTTCCAAATATTCTGTTTCACTATACCGTAATTTCGTCTAGAATACAATCCGGCTTAAGTAAAAATGAAAAAGAAATGAAAAAAATCACAGCGCTCACACACGTATGATTTTTTTCATTTCGCTATTTATTCAAACTCGTCAAAAGGTAATTCCGTTACTTCCACTTCTGCTGTAACGAGTACTTTTCGTGGCTTGCTGCCTTCTGAAG
Organism: Enterococcus sp. DIV1314a; assembly: GCF_051713805.1. Taxonomy (NCBI): domain Bacteria; kingdom Bacillati; phylum Bacillota; class Bacilli; order Lactobacillales; family Enterococcaceae; genus Enterococcus; species Enterococcus sp. DIV1314a. The sequence continues at coordinate 394,626 of NZ_JBIOQP010000001.1, forward strand.
GTCCAACAATGCCGTTTGCTTCTAATTGATCGACTAAACGAGCCGCTCGATTATAGCCTACTCGAAAGCGTCGTTGTAACAACGAGACACTTGCCGTTTGCATTTCGATAACTAATTCGCGGGCTTGGTCATAAAGCTCGTCTTGTTCATCGGCAAAGGCTGTTGCGCTTTCCGTGGCGATTTCTTCTTCTGTAACCATCATTTCCTCGACATAGTTCGCTCCTTGTTGATCGGTCACAAATTTCACAATGGCTTCCACGTCTTGGTCGGAAATAAAGGCACCTTGTACCCGGATTGGTTTGTTTTCACCCATCGGTAAAAAGAGCATGTCCCCACGACCAAGGAGTTTCTCCGCGCCATTGGTGTCAATAATCGTACGGGAATCCGTCCCGCTTGAAACGGCAAATGCCATTCGTGAAGGAACGTTCGCTTTAATAATCCCTGTAATGACATCGACACTTGGCCGCTGTGTGGCTAAAATCATATGAATGCCTGCCGCACGAGCCATTTGTGCGAGGCGAATAATCGCGTCTTCCACTTCGTTACTTGCGACCATCATTAAGTCGGCCAACTCATCCACAATGACGACAATAAATGGTAAGATCGGATGTTTTTCACCCGTTTCTAAATTGCGTTCCCGAATCATATCATTATAGCCCGTAATATTCCGAACGCCTGCTGCGGCAAATTTTTCGTAGCGTTCTTCCATTTCTTTCACGACTTTTTGTAACGCTTGTGCCGCTCTTCGTGGATTGGTCACGACTGGCGTAAGTAAATGCGGAATGCCGTTATAGACATTTAGCTCCACCATTTTCGGATCGACCATCATTAATTTAACTTCATGTGGTTTCGCGCGCATTAAAATGCTCGTAATGATGCCATTGATGGCAACGGATTTCCCACTACCTGTAGATCCAGCCACCAGTAAATGAGGCATTTTGGCTAAATCGGCTGTTTGGACACGTCCTGAAATGTCGCGCCCTAAAGGAACTTCTAACAAGTTATCATTTTGAGCGGGATTGTTTTCGATAATTTCGCGAAACGAAACCGTACTCACAGCGTCATTTGGTACTTCAATTCCAATCAACGATTTACCTGGAATCGGAGCTTCCATTCGAATGTCTTTTGCAGCTAATGCTAAAGCTAAATCATCCGTTAAATTCACAATTTTACTCACTTTTACCCCAACAGCTGGTTGGATTTCAAATTTTGTCACCGAAGGACCCAAACTCGCTTTGACGACTTTGGCATCGACACCAAAACTTGCAAAGGTGCGTTCGAGCACTCCAATATTGTGTTCGATTTTTTTATATTCGCCACTTTGATCAGTCGCTTTGACAGCTTTTAACAACGTTGCAGGCGGCAGCTCATAGGCTTCGTCTTCCACTTCTTGCGGAATTTCAAAGTCTAACTCTGCTGGATCATCGCTTTCATCTGGTACTTCAGCTTTTTTCGTAGTAGTTGGTTGAGCCTTCGTCTGCGGAGTGGTCTCTTGAAAACTATCAATTGGCACGAAACTCATTTGTTCAGGCTCAATCGTGACTGTCGTTTTTGGTTCCTCTGATTGTGCGGTCTCTGGTTCGCTTGGTCGCACGGTGTTTTTAGCTTGTTGCTGCTGAATTTCGGCTAAAATTGCTGCTCTTTCTGCTTCTTTTTTCGCTTCTTTTGCCGCTTTTTTCGCTTCTTTCTTTTCTGCTTTTTGTAATTGACGATACGCTTTTTTGTCAGGATTTCCTGCGAGCATTTTCTTCATTTTTTCTTTGACCTGACTTAAAAATTCAATTAACTCATGCGTTTTGATCGTACTAAATAAAAAGCCACCACTGATTAATAGAAAGAATGCAATCACATAACTCCCAATTTGGGAAACGAGAAAGTGCGTCCCTTGATAAAGAAGGGCACCAATCATTCCGCCTCCGACATTTTGCGTCACTTGGTTCACTTTGATATCACTTAACAACAGATGCCAAGTTGTCGGGATAATCGTTAACTCTTCTGGTTGTACTTTGCCAAATAACTGACTATGTAAGAAGATTAAGACTGCAAGATACATGAGTAGTAGTCCACTTAACCGCCGAAAATTTTGAATAGTGGCATTGGTATTTTTAATGACTAAAAAAGCACCATAAATCGCTAAAGCCATCGTTAATAGCGGATACGTATTTCCTCCAATCACGCGAAAGCCATTGGCAATTAAATTCCCTAAAAATCCTAATTTAAATAGGCCAACAAAAGCAAATAATATAAATGCCAGACCTAATCCTATTAACGTTAATTTTTCTTCTTGAAGTTGTTGTTTTTTTGTTTTCCGTTTTTTTGCCGGACGTTTTTTCTTTGCCATTTCATCCCTCTTTCTCTCTTTCCCATTATAGCAAAAAAAAAGATGGGAACAAAAGTTTTCCTCATCTTTCTCATTAATTTTCAGTAATGCTGATTTAATGTTGCTAAAATCTGTTGGCGTAAGGCCCTGTGTTGATGTTCATGATAAGCGGTTTCCGGATTGGACCAATTGGATGCATCATAAAGCCAAACAGGCATTTTCCGCCGAGCGTCACTTTCCCAAGCATATCGCGGAAAAATATGAGCATGAAGAAATTGATCCGTATTACCTAAAATATCATAATTAATACGGATCGCAGATGTACTTGCTAACAGACTATCCCCTACAATACTCATATCCAGTAAAAAAGCACTTCGTTCCTCAAGCGTTAACTCATTAAGAGAAGCGACTTCGCGTTTTGGTAACAATACGCAGTAACCGGGTAAAAATTGGACATCCCCAAAAACGAGGTAGCCACCCTTTAGTTCTTTCATTAACATCGGATTGGTACCTTTGATTGCTGCTTGGATACGATTGTCTTGCCAACTCATTTTACTCACTCCTTTTTTACTTTCCGTTCATACAAAGAAAGAGGCACTGCCGTTTGATCAGCCGCCTCTTTCTTGTCCTGTTAGTTCTTTGGTGTCACATCTTCGCCGAACCATTTCATTGAAATTTCAGCAAATGTGCCATTTTCTTGTAATTCTTTTAGACCAGCATTAATTTTATCCGCTAACGCTTGATCGTCTTTACGGACACCAACAGCATAGTCTTCTTGATCAAAGGTACTCTCGATGACATTGTATTCCTCTAATTTACCGGTAGAAGTTAAGTAATATTCGGCATATACTCGGTCAATCAGCAGCCCGTCAATCCGACCATTTTCTAAATCAATGAACGCTTCATTAAAACTAGCATAAAGTGTCGCATCATTGCCGTCTACCATGTCTTTTAAGACTTCCGGTTCATTATTGAAAGTGTTATAACCTGATGACCCTTCTTGTGCACCTAATTTTTTACCGGCCATTGCGCTAAATTCCGTAATGCCACTTGATTTTGGCGTTACAAGGAGCTGTAGATTTTCCATATACGTGTCGCTAAACAACACTTTCTCTTCACGTTCGGTTGTTTTAGAGTATCCATTCCAAATCATATCAATGGTGCCATTATCGAGTTCCGCTTCTTTCATGGCCCAATCAATCGGTTGATACGTTACTTTTGTATCCGTTAAATCAAAAATAGCTTGCGATAATTCAATATCAAATCCTGTTAATTCGCCATCTTTGTCACGAAATCCCATTGGAACAAACGTATCATCTAAGCCGATAACCACTTCTGCTTGATTTGCCGCACTTCCGACTTCATTCTTGTTACTTTCTGAACCACATGCTGCTAAGGAAACCATCCCTGCTACCATTAATACAAGACCAATATTTTTTTTCATTTTCTTTTCCTCCTAAGATTATATTCATTAAATAATGGGACTCACTTCTAATAAGTGATCCGCGATATTTTTAGCAAACGTCAAATCATGGGTTACCACAATTTGTGTGACCCCTTCTTTTTTCAAACTTAAAATCATGTCTTCCACTTGCTGTCTTAGCGCTGGGTCAAGTGCACTCGTGGGTTCATCGTAGGCCAAAATTTTAGGTGACATCGCCATCGCTCGCGCTAACGCCACTCGTTGTTTTTGCCCACCCGATAATTGAAAAGGATAACTATCCAATAACTCGCTAATCCCTAACGTCTTCGCTAAATCAGCGACTTTTTTGGTATAAAGAGCTTTGTCTTCTTTCAAAACTAGCTTTGGCGCTAACGTAATATTTTCAAAAACGCTAAGATGTGGAAATAATTGAAAATCCTGAAAGACCACGCCGACGATTTGTTCCTCAGCTTTTAGCTCTTCGGACGTCATTTCTTTACCGTCTAAGACAAAAGAACCCGCATCGGCTTTTTCTAAGCCTGCTAAAATCCTTAAAAAAGTGGTTTTGCCACCGCCTGAAGGACCGACGACTGCTAAAATACTACCTGTTGGAATGTCTAAATCCAATTGACGAATGACTTGTTTGTTGCCAAATGCTTTTGATAAACCTTTAATCTGTAACATCTTCTCTCCTCCTAACGATAGTATTGATAATGCGATTCGATTTTCTTGAGTAATACCGTAAAAATACCGGTTAAAAATAAATAGATAATCGCAACTCCTAATAAAGGTAAGAGCGTTGTGTCGCGTTCCATTGCGATTTTACCCATGCGCATCACATCCGATAACCCTAAAATATAAATTAAGGAGGTATCTTTGACTAAACTAATGACTTCATTGCCGACAGACGGTAACGTAATTTTAACGACTTGGGGAATAATAATTTTCGTAATTGTTTGACGTTTCGTCAAGCGTAATACTTGGGCAGCTTCGTATTGTCCGACAGGAATCGATTGAATACCGCCACGAAAAATTTCAGCAAAGTAGGCAGCGTAATTGAGAACAAAAGCAAAAAGAGCCGCTTCGAAACGATCAAAAACAATGCCAAGTAACGGCAAGCCATAAAAGACAAAAATCAATTGCAGCAAGAGCGGCGTCCCACGCATTAACCAGACATACGCCTGTGTTAACCACCGTAACGGTTTAAAGGGACTGACTAAAGCAAAGCCTGCGAGAATCCCTAATGGAATCGAAAAGACCAACGTCAGAGAAAATAATTGTAACGTGATGGCAGCCCCTGAAAGCAGTTGGGGAAAAACAGAAATTAAATATGACATGATGATTCCTCCTAAAAATTTATACAAAAAAAGCCCCTCGGATAAATCCAAAGGACGTATGACACGTGGTTCCACCTTTTCTTCGTTTTCTTTTTTGCAAAAGAAAACCTCATTCAGTCATCAAGTAACACTTACGAAGGGAAATAAAAAAAGTCCTTTAGTCGCTAGGACTAAAGGACGTATATGACGCGGTTCCACCTTTTTTCATTTACTCTTCACAGAAGTAAATCTTCGTAAGTCATCAATAAATGACTGGGGCTATAACGGGCCTCCCGGATTTTCCTACTTGATTCAAAAAACCGACTCCAAGATGTGTTTCACTACATTCCCACGATCTCTTTTCACCAACCAGAGATTCTCTAAACGTAAAAAAATGAGTTACTGTTCTTTTCGATGTCTAATTTATTAAGTTGAGTCATACTTTACATTACTTTTAAACCATTGTCAATTGTTTCACTTTAATTTTTTTCTGTTTTTTGACTATCGAAAAACGAATTCTTTCGCTACAATGAAGCAAAGAAGATCACACCTTCAAAAAAGGTGCATCCATTTTTCGCTTGCTGCTTTACTTAGGTGGCATTGATCAAAAAAACTAGAACAACTTCTAAACATCAGCTATTTCGACCACAATGCAACATCTATCCGAGTAAGTGGTGTACGCTAATTATCCCCTTGCTTTTTAACTAAATCAGATGAGGAGTTTTATTCATGAATATCCAAACAATCCAAAAAATCTATCCTCAAGCCGTGCTCCAACCGATTTCGACAGAGGATCCTAATTACTTAGTTTTTTCAAACAATCGCCAATTTTTGTGGTTACCGACTGCCGGTCTTTCAAAAACCGAAATTCAATTATTGCAATCTTTTATCGCTCCGGCCCCGCTGGTGAATCAAACCAAAAAACATCCATGGTATGACGCATTATTTGAACACTTAACACCACCGGTTGAAGAAGGCTCTTATCGCTTGATTCAAGTCGAATTTAGTCAACTCGATGAGGCCTCTGCTGAAGCTTGGAACACCGAGCTCACGCATATTTTACCGCAACTCGTCGATTACTTTTTTATTACCAAATCGTATGCCGTTCTGATTGAAGCCTACCATGAAGAAGCGTTGACATTAAATGATCTCGCTGGTGTTTTCTTAGCATTAGATGGTGACTTTAATACGTATACGCGCGTGTTTGTCGGTTCGTTTTATCCGTATACCGAAGACTTCACCCGTTTATTAAAAGAAGAAGAACAACTCTTTAGCCACGAATTAACGATTGCCAGAGAAGGTAAATGTTACAATCTTGCTTCTGCTTGTCTCTCCTATTTTATGGAAAATGCGATTAAGGACAGTTATTTAATGCGAACGCTCTATTATCATTGGTTTGGCGAAGAAGACTTAAGCGAAATTATCACCAACCTTTGGAAAAACCAAGGAAATGTCAGCTCTACAGCAAAAGATTTATTCATGCATCGCAATACACTACAATATAAGTTAGATAAATTTCAACAAGTCACCCATTGCAATCTGAAAAATATGGATGATTTATTCCTTTGCTATCTCCTAATTTCAGCCTTTAAAACTATTTTTTAACAACATGCACAAGAAATGAGTCATTTTTTGTGCACGTTTCCATTGCAGAAGTAAACCGTTTTCATTTATAGTAAGGATGTAAATAACTTATCGAAAGAAGGAAAAACATTATGGTAGAAATGGCCTTAAAACACATACATAAAAAATACGACGGAAATGATTTTTATTCCGTAACTGACTTTAATCTAGACGTAGCCGATCGCGAATTCATCGTCTTCGTAGGACCTTCTGGTTGTGGTAAATCAACAACACTTCGTATGATTGCTGGATTAGAAGATATCTCTGAAGGAGAATTGTCTATCGGTGGAAAAGTGGTAAACGATGTTGCTCCTAAAGATCGTGATATCGCCATGGTTTTCCAAAACTACGCGTTATACCCACATATGACTGTTTATGATAACATGGCATTCGGGTTAAAATTACGTAAATATGATAAAGCTGAAATTGCAACACGTGTAAACAACGCTGCTGAAATTTTAGGATTAACAGAATTATTAGACCGTAAACCAGCTGCTTTATCTGGTGGACAACGTCAACGTGTTGCTCTAGGACGTGCGATCGTTCGTGACGCGAAAGTCTTCTTAATGGATGAGCCGTTATCAAACTTAGATGCAAAATTACGTGTTGCCATGCGTGCGGAAATTGCAAAATTACACCGTCGCTTAGAAACAACAACGATTTACGTTACCCATGACCAAACGGAAGCGATGACAATGGCAGACCGTATTGTTATTATGAAAGATGGTTTCGTTCAACAAATCGGATCTCCTAAAGACGTTTATAACAATCCGAAAAATGTCTTCGTTGCTGGTTTCATCGGATCACCTGCAATGAACTTCTTCAATGTAACATTAAACAAAGGTGTGATTACAGATGGTCATGGTTTAGAATTACGTATTCCTGAAGGACGCAATAAAGTCCTAGTTGAAAAAGGATACGAAGGAAAGGAATTAATCTTCGGTATTCGTCCAGAAGATATCCATACTGAACAAATTATCTTAGACGCATCACCAGAATCAACTGTTAATGCTGAAATCGTGGTATCTGAATTACTAGGTGCTGAAACAATGCTTTATACAAAGATTGGTACGACTGAGTTCATCTCTAAAGTGGATGCTCGTGACGTTCATAGACCTGGCGATATGGTTGATTTATCATTCAATATCAACAAAGCGCAATTCTTTGATAAAGTAACAGAAGACGTTATCAAATTACCTTAAGCTTGATAGTTCACTTTTGATACTACTTGGATTTGCCCCCTCGGGTATCAAAATGTTATCTATATATTTTCCTTATTTGTATCCCCCCTGAGAAAGAGTTGCAGTGTGCAAGCACTGCAACTCTTTCTCTTTCTAGACTTTTCAGTTAAACTAAAGGCAGGGATTGATTCGTTTATTTAGGAGGAAAACGCATGCGTTTATTAGGGAATATTCTTTGGTTTATTTTAGGTGGTTTTGTAATGGCAGTCTCTTGGTTTGCTACCGGTATCTTGTGGTGTTTGACTATTATCGGTATTCCTGTTGGGATCCAGTGTTTTAAATTTGCCGCACTGAGTCTTTGGCCTTTTGGGAAAGAAATTGTGTATCATCCTTCTACGAGTTCTTTTTTACTCAATGTGATTTGGCTCGTTTTTAGTGGATGGATTCTTGCCTTAGAGCATTTCATCGGTGGCATTTTACTGGCGATTACGATTATCGGTATTCCATTTGCCAAACAATCCTTTAAATTGGCTCGTTTAGCTTTAATGCCTTTTGGGGCAGAAATCGTGGATCGTCAGGATTAAACACAAGTGCAAAAATTCCACCTCAACACCTCGATTTTGAGGTGCTGAATTGGGATTTTTTCTATTTATTTAATCGATGGTAGCACCATCCGTTGCAATTACTTCTTGATACCAATAAAAACTATCTTTTTTATAACGGTTCAAACTTCCACCAGCTTCATCACGGTCCACATAAACAAAACCGTAACGTTTTTGGTAACCATTTAACCAACTAAGTAAATCCGTAAAGGACCAGGTACAATAACCCCAAATTTCACATCCTTCATCCACCGCAATCATGAGTTCTTTGACATGAGCATTGATAAATGCGATGCGATAATCATCATGAATTTGATTATCTTCGGTCTTTTTATCAAAAGCTCCTAAGCCATTTTCCGAAATAATAATCGGTAAATCATAACGACTCGTAATTTCTTTACAGGCGAAACGTAACCCCGATGGATCAATCACCCAGTCCCAATCCGTCGTTTCTAAATAAGGATTGCTTGGATTTTTATACACACCAGGTAATCCTGTCACTTGGCCCGTTCCTTTTTTTCCGGTAGTATTGAATTCGCCAAATGGTGTTACACCATCGAGAGGATTGTATTCGACGACCGCGGTTTGATAGTAATTGACACCCATAAAATCAACTAATTTTGCAGCTGCTTTTAAAATCATTTTGTCTTCATCTGTGACAGTGGGCGCTACTCCCTGTTTTTCTAAATACCGCATCGCAGTTCTTGGATAACGACCATAGGCATAAACGTCCATCCACCAGTAACTCTTTAAGTTATCATGATCTAGTTTTGCCATCCCGTTAATTGGTCGACAATCGAGTGCATAACTTGGACTATAGGCAAAACTGGCTCCAATTTTCCCTTCCGGCATGATTTCTTTAAAGGCGATGACGGCTTTGGCATGCGCTAAAAAGACATGATGATTCACTTGATAATAGGTTTTTTCTTCATTAAATTTTCCTGGTGGATGCATGGCCGTCATCCAACCAAAACCCGTAAAAATATTTTGTTCATTGATCGTAATCCAATACTTAACTTTCCCTTTATACGCTTGGAACAAGTACGTCGCATAATTCACGTAATCCGCAATGGCTTCAGGACTTTCCCATCCTCCGTACGCGTCTTCTAACGCTTGTGGTAAGTCCCAGTGGTATAAGGTAACCATTGGCTCAATGTTATATTTTAAACATTCATCAATGATTGCTTCGTAAAAATCGACACCCATTTGATTCACGGCACCGCGACCTTCGGGGAAAATTCGCGTCCATGCAATCGAAAAGCGGTACGTTTTTAACCCCATTTCAGCCATTAATGCGATATCTTCTTTAAAACGATGATAATGATCGACTGCGATTTCACCCGTTGTTTCTTGATACGTTTTCCCCGGAATTTTGACGAACTCATCCCAGTTAGAGACGCCTTTGCCATCGAGCTGATGAGCACCTTCAATTTGGTAAGCGGCCGAAGCGCTTCCCCATAAAAAATCTTTTGGCATTGTTAAGTGATTCATTTTAAAAATCCTCCTTTACAAATTGATTCCTTCTTGCTCATTGTCTTATAGAGTTGGCGATCTGTCTAGTATTTAGCAAAAAAGAAGGACATTTTTCTGTCCTTCTTTTTTGCTTACTGATCTTTTAACGCAGCCTTCAATGCTTGGGCTAGCGCACTTTCTGCTGGTTCTTCTTCTTGACTATATTTCTTCACTAAGCGACGTTCTTCATGCTTCGTCATTTTTTTCTTTTGTTCTTTTTTATCGAGCATTTTTTCGCTGATACCACAATATTTACACTTGAAAAAGGCGCCATTTTTCCCATCAATAATTTCCATTTTCTTATGGCACTGAGAACAACGATGGTTGGAGACTTTCGGGTCTTTCCGACGGCGATAGCTACAATCTTTACTACTGCAAAGATAAATGACGCCATCTTTTGTCTTACGTTCTCGGAGCGCTTCACCACACTCTGGACAAACTTTTGTGGTTAACGAAAAGTCTTTGTATGCTTCTTGTGATGCTTTAATTTCCGCAACTAAGCGTTTCGTATCGGCCTCAATTTCTTTTAAAAATACTTGCGCCGATTTTTGTCCTTTGGCAATGGCTTCTAAATCTTTTTCCCATTTTTCCGTTAACTCTGGCGTGACCAATGCCGAGTTGACTAACGTTAATAACTGTTTACCTTTAGGGGTTACCGCTAAGACGTTTGCCCGGCGTTCCATCAATTCAGACTTAATCAATTTTTCAATAATTTCAGCACGGGTCGCGGGTGTCCCCAACGAATATTTTTCCATCTGTGCCAGCAAACTACCTTCTGTTGCGAGTTTTGGCGGCGATGTTAACTCTTGATTGACTTGGAAATTCCCCTTGATCGTCTTCAGTTTTTGCCAATCGACTATTTCAGCGGCTTTACCTTCACTTGTTTTCCAACCTGCTTGTAGCACTTGTTCTTGACGGAAGACAAAGTGATTTCCTGCAAAATCAACCGTTGCTTTGACGGTTTGCGTGACGTGTTTATCCGCAAATAATCCTAAGAACCGTTCGACAATTAAGCGATAAATCTTCACTTCATCACTGCTCATTCGATCGACTCTTGGACTTTCCTCTGTTGGAATCAAGGCATAGTGATCGGTTACTTTACTATCGTTAAACACACTCGTTAACTTGACTTGACTGCCTGTTTTCAAATATTCCTTGGCTTTTGGATCAAATCCCGCCACCGCATGTAAGCGATCTTTCATCGTACTAGCGATGTCTTTTGGTAAGTACTTGGAATCCGTTCGAGGATAACTCACTGCTTTATGACTCTCATAGAGACTTTGTACCAAAGACAAGGTTTTCTTCGCAGAATACTGGTACAGTTGATTGGCCACTCGTTGCAACTCAGTTAGATCATACGGTAGTGGCTGATTTAAACTTTTTTCCTTCGTTTCAACCTTAGTGACTTGCCCTAATGTTCCACTTAACGTTTTGACCAAATTTTCTGCTTGTTTTCGTTCACTAAATTGTTGCGGATTTTTTAATTGCAACCGTCCTTTATGCGCTCCGTAAAGCAAATCAATTGAGAAATAGGTAGTTGGGATAAATTTCTCTGCTTTTTCTTGGGCTTGATTGACTAAACTCAATGTCGGTGTTTGTACCCGACCGGCAGATAGACTATCTTGATATTTGACAGTCAACGCACGCGTTACATTCAAGCCGATTAACCAGTCCGCTTTGCCGCGAGCCATGGCCGATTGATACAAATTGTCAAAGTCCTTGGCCGGTTTTAACTGACGAAAGCCTTGTTGAACTGCTTGTTTTGTTTGCGAAGAAATCCAAAGACGCTCCATTGGTTTCGTTGTTTTTAACCATTCAAAAACAAAACGTCCAACTGCTTCTCCTTCTCGTCCACTATCCGTCGCAATGACAATCCCTTTCACATCAGGACGTTTAACCAAATCACCGATGACTTTTAATTGACGATGGGTTTTGGGTAGTGGTTTTAAGCCAATGTTTTTAGGAATCATTGGTAGGGTTTCTAAATTCCATGTTTTCCATTCTTGATTGATATCTTCTGGCAATTTTAAGGATAATAGATGACCATAAGCCCATGTAATGACGTACTGATCACTTTCGAAATAATCTTTCCCTTTTGGACTCGCCCCTAAAACTTTGGCGAAATCCTTGGCAACGCTCGGTTTTTCGGTTAATACTAGTTTTTTATTCATCATTTCTCCTTTACTAAATCCGGCGAGAATCGTTTTTCTCGCGACAGACAAAAAAACTGTTACTTACTCTATTATAAGCAACAGTTTCTTTTCGTCAAAATCATTTTTTATTTACGCTGACAGATCTTCGCTTTTTCTTTATCATTGAGAATATTTTGATAAAAAGTACGATCGACTTCAATGGTCACGGGATGATACTCCTGTAGTAAGGCTAAACCGAGATATAATTGGAGCCCTTCGACACATTCTTCACACCAGTATTCTTCTCCGTCATTCCAAAAAGCCGTTAGGAAATTGGGCTTCACGTGAACATGCTCATACTTTTCGCGCAGTTCAAGCCATTGTTTGGCATATTCTTCTTTTGCTTCTTCCAAAGTGTCAAATTGTTTTAGTCCGCGAATTTCATCTTGCCAACCTTCAAAAAACCACCATGGCTCATTTTCTCCATATAACGTTAGGACCTGATACATTTTTCACACCTCGTACTTTTTCTTTGATATTAAAGCTATAGTAGTCAGTTTTATGAAATGTTTCAATGTTTTTGCTTGTGAAGAAAAAGGCTTAGATTCAAGAAGCAAACGCGGATTAGATATACGGTAAAATCGTATCACCTTGGTAGGCTTGGTCAATCAAACCGCCACCCAAACAAGTCATGCCATCATAAAAGACAACTGCTTGTCCTGGAGTAACGGCTCTAGCTGGGGTATCAAAAATAACTTCCGCTTGATCATCCCCTAAGAGTCGCACCGTTACGGGAACATCTTGTTGGCGATAACGGAATTTTGCGGTACAACGAAACTCTTTTGGTTTTGCTTCATTCGTTGTAAAATGAATCACACTCGCCGTTAATTTATCGGCAAATAATTGTGGGTGGTTAAATCCTTGTCCCACATAAAGCGTATTGGTCGCTAAATCTTTGCCAATTACAAACCATGGTTCTTGGCTAGCGCCGCCCCCACCAATTCCGAGTCCTTGACGTTGACCGATTGTATAATACATTAAGCCATCATGATTGCCTTTCACTTCGCCGTCAAGCGTCACCATTTTACCACCTTGCGCAGGTAAATATTGGCCTAAAAATTGTTTGAAGTTTTTTTCACCAATGAAACAAACACCGGTTGAATCTTTTTTCTTCGCCGTCGCTAAGTCAGCAGCTTCTGCTAATCGACGGACTTCTGATTTCTCCATTCCACCTAATGGGAACATGGTTTTTTGTAACTGTTCTTGAGATAGTTGACTCAAAAAGTATGTTTGGTCTTTATTATTATCGACCCCACGTAACATTTGAACCACACCATTTTCATCTTTGACCGCTTGGGCATAATGGCCTGTCGCCACGTAATCTGCCCCAAGATCCATTGCATAGTCTAAAAAGGCTTTGAATTTAATTTCCTTATTACACATGACATCTGGATTTGGCGTCCGGCCAGCACGGTATTCTGCTAAGAAATATTCAAAGACACGATCCCAATATTCCTTCTCAAAATTGACCGAATAATACGGCACTCCAATTTGTGCAGCAACTTTCGCTACATCTTTGTAATCTTCTGTTGCCGTACAAACGCCATTTTCATCGGTATCATCCCAATTTTTCATAAAGATACCAATCACATCATAGCCTTGTTCTTTTAACAAAAGCGCTGTTACTGACGAGTCCACCCCGCCACTCATGCCGACAACGACACGTGTGTTACTGTTGTCTGTCATGAATATCACCATCATTTCAATCTAAATTCTGAATTTCTACGATTTGAAGGTCGCAACTTTTTCAGTACTTGCCATTATACAAGAAGTTCATGAAAATTTCACGAGAATCTACTTTTTTTTAGAAAATATTAGCCTTTGACTTAATTGCTGATTAGAAAACAAAAGAGAGTATGACCATTGATAGAAAAACAGTTATAATTGTTAATCCTGCAATGAGTATCACAGTACTAATCGCAGTCAAAGAGATGATATTAAAATAGAGTAAAAGAAGGAGAACAAACAAGTAAAAGAGTAAGGAAAAATAAGAATAGAACACACTCTTTTCACGAATAATTCGGATTCTTTCATCTTTCTGATAAAATTGTGGTTGTAAATAAAATAAAGATAAATTAACAACGGCACCCGAAAAAATAAGAATCAACATTGGGAAGTTCAGGTTGCCACTCATAAACAAATAAATACTTTCAAATAATAAGAATACTCCTATAATTAAATAACCTATTCTTAGATTCATTTCATTCACTCCAATATGATTAAATTTTCTTATAATCTTCTGCTTCTAAAAAAAATAGTTTCTCAACAGTTGTTTCAAATAATTCAGCTAATATCATCGCCAAAGGTAATGAGGGATTGTAACGTCCTTTTTCAATAGATATAATCGTTTGTCTAGAGACGCCTAGTTTTTCTGCTAATTTATCTTGAGAAAAACCAGATTCTTGTCGGTATTCCTTCAACTTATTTTTCAACTCATCCACTCCTATACTCCAACTTTATAGTAAAGTAAACTTTACGTCAAGTGAACTTTACATATATGATTTAAAAAATGTCCCTCTAACATATAAGAGAGACATTTTAAAACTATTGATAGTATTGCGACTGCGCATTCCATAACTCTGCATACTTTCCCTCTTTTTTTGCGATAAGAGTTTCATGGTTGCCTCTTTAATCAATCACTTGATCATCACAAACCGCAATTTTATAAATCATCTTAAACTCCTTTAAAATCAATAAAAAACTTGAAACAAAGAATTTCTCCTAACTGTCTCAAGTTTTCAACTAATTATTCTGCTTTTTCAAATAAGCCGCGGCTAATGAAACCATCCATTAAGAAATAAAATTTCTCTTGGAGCATCTCATGTTGGGTGCCTTTAAATAGATTCACTGCTTTTAAGCCATTCGCGGTCGTAATCGACATTTTTAACGTTTTAATATCTGCATCCACGGTAATTTTTAATTTAAAGCCTTCTTTACTTTGGGGTGTTGCTTCTAATGGACGAATTAGTTGGAAATTGCCTCCGTTTGTTTCTGTAAAACCATTATCCCGTAACGTATAACGCTTTGCTTGGGGCGCAATCCGATAAAATACATCTGACCCTAATACTGTTGCTTTTTGCTGAAATGCCATTTTTCCACCTCTTTTATTCTCTTTCCTTAATTATAAGAGTTTCTGTTGCTTTTTACTAGTCTCTTCGAATCAATTTATTTCACTAATGGTTTACTCGCTTGAATCTTTTTTCAACCGTTTTACCGTTGCAATCAAGGTATCTGTTAGCATCACAACTTCGTCTTGCGTATTGCGATAACCAAAGCTTATCCGGATAGACTCTTTTAGGCTTTGATGATCCTTGCCATACATCGCTTCTAATACATGCGACGGCTCGACATCGCCTGCACTACATGCCGATCCGGTTGAAATGGCGATTCCTTGTAAATCAAGGTGCATTAAGAGTAAGTTACTTGGAACACCAAAGAAGCGCAAATTTAAAATATGAGGGAGGTGATGTTCCATATCACCATTCACTTCAAACTGGATGCCTTCTTGGTTCAACCGTTCCAATACATAAGTATGAAACTGTTGGTAGACTTCCCAGTTGATTTGTTGCTGTTCTTCCGTTAAGAAATCAATTGCCGAAGCCATTCCGACAATCCCTACTAAGTTTTCAGTTCCTGCCCGCCGTTTTTCTTCTTGGGATCCACCATGGAGAATTTTGGCTAATTTTACGCCTTCTTTTTGGTATAAGAAGCCAACACCTTTTGGACCATTAATTTTATGGGCAGAAATGCTTAGTAAATCAATATTCGCGGCTTTCGGATTTAAAGGGATTTTCCCATAAACTTGTACCGCGTCTGTATGAAACGTTGCCGGATGGTCGGCTAATATTTCTCCTATTTCTTCAATGGGAAAAATCACACCCGTCTCGTTATTAGCATACATCACAGAGACTAAAATAGTGTCTGCTCTGAGCGCTTTTTTCAGTTGTTGCGGAGTAATTTGGCCGACCTTATTCACAGGTAAGTAGGTAACTTCAAAACCTTGGCTCTCTAAATAGTTCATCGTATTTAAAACGGCAGGATGTTCGACATCCGTTGTAATCAGATGTTTTCCTTCGTGTTGGCGCGCGAAGGCCGTTCCAATGATTGCCATGTTATCGCCTTCCGTTCCTCCGCTAGTAAAGACGATTTCGTTCGCTTTGACTTGCAACTGACGGGCAATGGTTTGTCGGGATTTTTCTAATGTTTCGTGCGCTGTCCGTCCATTGCGATGAATACTGGAAGGATTGCCATACACTTGTTCCAAAATCGTAGTCATTTCTGAGATGACTTCTGGACGAATCGGTGTTGTTGCAGCATGATCAAAATAAGGCATAATTTTCCTCCTAAAAATACTAAATATGGTGAAAAAACGTGACCCTTCATTAGCGAAAGTGTCACGTTTTTATTGGTTGAAACGGCATAAAACAAGCAGCGTCTCGGTGATAAGTCCTAATCTTGCCAAAAGTAAAAAACACTTTTGAAAGATTTTGCCTTATCACTCGTCACTAGACGCTTCTTTTATGGCCTCTGTAATCTGAAACGGCACAAAACAAGCAGTGTCTCGGTGATAAGTCCTAATCTTGCCAAAAGTAAAAAACACTTTTGAAAGATTCTTCCTTATCACTCGTCACTAGACGCTTCTTTTATGGCCTCTGTAATCTGAAACGGCACAAAACAAGCAGTGTCTCGGTGATAAGTCTTAATCTTACCAAAAGTAAAAAACACTTTTGAAAGATTTTGCCTTATCACTCGCAGTTAGGCGCTTTATGAATAACCTCTTATCTTACATATAACTTTTTGGTTCTAAATGAAACAGTGGGCTCATTGGTGTGTTTTCATGGATGCGTTTCATGGCTTCACCCATTAACGCTGAACAAGTGATGTATGTCATATTGCTTGGGTGACGCTCATCTTCTGTGAAGCAAGAGTCTGTCACGCAAATATCAACGATAGCGGCTTCTTCAAGCGTTTTTTTCGCTGGTGGTGAAAGCAGTGCGTGAGAAGCACAAGCATAGACTTCTTTGGCGCCAGCTTCCATTAATAAACGAGCAGCTGTCGCAAACGTTTGGCCTGTATTCAACATATCATCGACCATGATACATTTTTTACCGACGACGTTACCAATGACGTAGCCTTCTTCTAATGCTTCGTCTTGATCGACAATTGCCAATGTCGTATTTAAATATTCGGCTAAACTACGTGTTCGTTGCACGCCACTATTTTTCGGTGAGACAACGACATAGTCATCTCCTTCCATCCCTTTTTCTTTGTAATAATGGGCAAATAAAGGCATGGTAAATAAATTATCGACAGGGATATCAAAAAATCCTTGGACTTGAACCGTGTGTAAGTCGAGCGTTAACACTCTTGTCGCACCGGCTTCAACGAGCATGTTCGCAATTAATTTGGCACTAATTGGTTCATGAGGTTTCGCTGTACGGTCTTGACGAGAATAAGCATAGTACGGTAAAACGACGTTCACTGTTTTAGCACTCGCACGTTTCATGGCATCGATCATAATTAATAATTCCATGTATGCGTTGTTGACTGGTTCGTTCGTTGCTTGAATGATATAAGTATTGATACCACGTACACTTTCTTCAATGTTGATTGAAATCTCACCATCGGCAAAAGTTTTCACGAGAGATTTACCTAATTTTTTTCCAAAAGCACTTGCAATTTTTTCTGCTAATGGCAAATTACCATTTAAACTAAAAATTTTGACTGACTCATCTTGGTATTGATTACTCATAAGACCCTCCGCTTGTTTGTTGTTTAGTCACATACTCCATTGCCATTCTATCACTAATTGTGGTTACAATTCAAGGTAAAGAGACAGTCCCGTTGACCCATTTTGCAGGAATCACCGCACAATAACTTCCCCAATTATCATGAACTTTAAAATAGCGTTCGCCCGTCGCGGTTTCTTTATAGGCATAAGCCACAACCCAGTGATTACCGTATGTACTACCACATAATTTATTTAGTCCAATGATCACAGGTTTTCCTTGGTCAATCCGCTTAACCGCTCGTTGCCATCCCCCAATCATAGTCGCTCTTGCCCGAACATTTTGCTGATAACGTCCTAAAAAACTCGAGACGCCATGCGCTACTTGAAAAGCAATCGTCGGCATGCCATATCGTTGAATAAACAATTGCAAGAAAGCGGCAAGTGTTGCCCCATCTGTTGCCTTTTTTTGACGAATAAAACTTGGAATCATCTGCTCATCAACATAGTCTTGATAATAAGCCAAGAGAACACTCGCTGCATACGTCCCGCATAAATAGCCTCTTGGCGTGCGCCAATTGCGATATGCTTTAAATCGTTCTTCGGGTAAGCCGTGCCAAATCTCTTTTTCCATTTTTTTCGCTCCTTTACACAATCGTTGCGCCTAACGCTCCGCTAAAGTGTCGTAAAGCCCACTCATGACCGACGGGATCAAAACTTGCGACACTGTTCTCAACAATAAACAGACGATATCCTAAATTATACGCATCAATGGCGGTGTGCAAGACACAAATATCGGTACAAACACCTGTCAAGTACAGGTCCGTAATGTGACGTTCTCTTAAGCGAATATCTAAGTCGGTACCACTAAATGCTGAGTAATGACGCTTGTCAATCCAGTAGACATTCGTTTTTTCTTTGTATTGCTCATAAAGAGGCGCTAATGAACCAAAAAGTTCGCGACCCGTTGTTCCCGCTAAATTATGCGGAGGAAATAGCTTGTTTTCAGGATGGAACGCATCTTCTTTTTCATGTCGATCAATGGCAAAAACGACGAAATCACCGGCTTCAATAAATTCTTTCGTAACTTGAACAAGGGCTGTTTCAATTTTTTGACCTTCTTCTGCAGTTGTTAAGGCACCTTTTGTTGCAACAAAATCCCACGTATAATCAATCGATAGTAAAGCTTTCATTTTCCCACTCCTATTCACATAAGTTGATAAAATGTAACACCATTTCGGCTGAACGTTTCCCTGCCAACTCGATAAATTCATCAAAACTAACGGTGGCATCATGATCGGCAGTATCACTCATCGCCCGGACAACGAGACAAGGGACATCAAATTGAAAGGCGGTTTGGGCAATCGCTGCGCCTTCCATTTCACATGCTAATGCTTCTGGGAAATGACTTAAAATCGTGGCTAATGTTGTTGGATCGGCAATAAAACTATCACCTGTGACAATTAAGCCCGATTTCACTTGATGCTTGGTTTCTTTGGCTGCTTGACTCATCAAAGTAGCAAAGGCGTGATCCGTTTCATAATATAGAGGCATGCCACCTGGGACTTGGCCATATTGGTACCCAAAAACGGTTGCATCGACGTCATGATACGCTAATTTATCCGCAATCACGAGATCTCCCACCGCTAGACCAGCACCAATTCCTCCTGCAGAACCGGTGTTAATCACTAATGCTACACCGTATTGTTGAATCAACAAGCTTGTTGTAATCGAAGCTAATACTTTCCCAATTCCAGACTGTACGACGATGACTTCATGCTTCCCGATTGTTCCTTGGTAAAATGTCGCTCCTGCTTTTTGCCACGTGGTTTGGTTTTCTAAATGTTCTCGCAATAACGTCACTTCTTGAGCCATCGCGCCAATAATTCCAATTTTCATTGTTGATACTCCATTCTGTTTATTCTAGCAATCATAAGAAAAATACCATTAACAAGACAAGGATAATTAACACGGTCACAATCAGAATCCACTTCATCAAGAAATGATTCATACGTCGTGATTTTTCTTTTTCACCCGTACGCGTTTTTTGAATAGTTGATTGTTGCTTCGCTTGTTTCCGATAATAATTGTTTATTTTCTTTTCTTCTTGTTGATAGTCTCTTTGCGCTTGCTTTTGTTCTTTTGTTTGCTCTGATGGTGACTCTATTTTGCGCTTTCTTAACTCAGAGCGTGTCACTAATGGTCCTTTTGCCATATTAATCCCTTTCTTTGCTTATTAATAATTCCCAATATTGGATAGCGAAAATCGTTTTTGCATCACAAATTTCTTGGGTCGCCATTTTTGCTTTTGCTTCTTCTAACGTCAACTCGAAAATCTCTAATACTTCGTCTTCATCTTGCGGTAATGGCTCATCCACTTTTGTTAAGTTTTTGGCATGATACACGTGTAGCAGCTCATCCGAAAATCCTGGCGACAAATACATGGACGTCAAGTGTTCGAATGCCGTCGCCTGATAGCCAGTTTCTTCTTCTAATTCGCGCATCCCCGTTTGAAGAGGCGTATGGCCTTCTCCTTGTTCAATCTTCCCCGCAGGAATTTCTAAAATAACTTTTTCTAACGGTTTACGAAATTGTTTGACTAAAACAATTTTATTGTCAGGCGTAATGGCTAAAATCCCTACGCCACCAGGATGAAAAACGAGTTCTCTTTGTGAGGTACCGCCTTGAGGCAACGCGACATCATCTAAATAAACGTCAATAATGTTACCCTTAAAAATTTCTTTGCGCGCAATGGTTTTTTCTTCAAAATCCTCGTAACCCAGCATTGAGTCTGATGCCCCTTCCTAATCCCTATTTCTTCATATTTTAACACACAATTGTTTATAAAATTCCTAAATTATCAAAATCAATCCCAAGTCGTATATTTTTATTAATTAGAACATGATAAAATGAATAGTGTAATCAATACTGGTTTATTTTATAGGAATATAGGAGGCGTAATCAATGAAAAAAAATCCATACGGGAAGATTCTGGCCATCAGCTTGATACTCCTCATAATCTTTAGTGCTACAGGCTTCCAAAATTCGGGAAATCTTGTTCTTTTTCTTTTAGGGGTTGCATTGTTAGTTTTTGCTTTTCGCTCTAAAGCAAAAGAATCACCACAAGAAGCTCTCCCGTCGCTCACAAAAAAACGCGAAGAAGCCTATTTAGCTAGTGGGATGAGTCCACGCGAAATTACCCTTTTTCGTGAAACACTCAATCAAGCAAAGCAACAAATTGATCAATTGCAACAAAACATTCATGTCAACACCAAATTAAAAGCAATTGATTTACGACATGATACGTTACGCGCAGCCAAAGGGTTGTTCAAAGCGCTTGTCAAAGAACCGACACGACTCCACGAAGCCAATCATTTTTTATATACTCATTTACCGAATATGGTTGATTTAACAAATAAATATATCGAAATTAATAACCATGAAGTAAAAAGTCGTGAAACCTATGAAAAAATGGAAGAAAGCATCCAAATCATTGATCAACTTGCTTCGTTAATTACTTCTGATTACCAACAATTTGTTTCAGACGATTTAGAAGAATTGGATATTGAGTTATCGATTGCCAAACAGAGCTTAAAAAGAGATAATACATATAATCAAACAGACTCACAAAAATAATCTTGGAAGAGCTGGGGGAACATTCCGGTTCTTTTTTATGACTCACTGAATTAAAGGAGGATTTTCAATGACAACTAATGAACCTGCTACAAACGTATCTGATACTTTGGATGATTTATTAAATAATCCCTTTGAAACAAATACGGATAATCTGACTGTGAATCAACAAACCGAATTAAATGAATTACAACAGCAACAAACAGCTCCTCGCATGATGGACCGCTTATCGACTGAAAGACAACAACAAGCCCGAGAATTAGCTTCTAAAATCGATTCTAATGATCAACAAGCTGTGATTACTTACGGATCAGCGGCTCAAACGAAACTCAGTGAATTCTCTCAATCGATGTTAAATCACGTGCAAGCTTCCGACATCGGACCGGTTGGGGATTCCCTCACGGAACTAATGTATCGCTTGCAAGAAGCCAATCCGGATGACTTACGCGCCGGCGAGGGCAATGTTTTTAAACGGATGTTTGGGAAAGTGAAACAATCCATTTTCGAAGTAACGGCGAAATACCAAAAGATTGGCGCTCAAATTGATAAAGTTGCCATTAAATTGGACAAAGAAAAAGAAGGCTTATTAAAAGATAACCTTCTTTTAGAACAACTCTATCAAAAAAATAAAGATTACTTTGAAGCCTTAAACATTTATATTGCTGCTGGTGAGTTAAAAATGGAAGAATTGCAAAATGAAATTATTCCTGCAGCTATGAAAAAAGCGGAAGAAACGGGCGATCAAATGGACGTCCAAATTGTCAACGACTACACTCAATTCTTAGATCGCTTAGACAAACGAACGCACGATTTACGTTTGACGCGCCAAATTACGATTCAACAAGCGCCACAAATTCGTTTAATTCAAAATACGAATCAAGCACTAGCAGAAAAAATACAAGCTTCTATCCATACCGCGATTCCATTATGGAAAAACCAAGTGGCCATCGCCTTGACATTGCTTCGTCAAAAAGATGCGGTCACTGCTCAACGTCAAGTTGCTGAAACCACAAATGACTTATTAAAGAAAAATTCCGAATTGCTAAAAGTTTCTGCGATTGAAACAGCCCGCGAAAATGAGCGTGGCATTGTTGACGTCGAAACGTTACAACAAACTCAAAATGACTTAATTGAAACGATCCAAGAAACATTACGTATCCAGCAAGAAGGAAAAGAAAAACGTCATGCCGCTGAGATTGAACTCGGTCACATGGAAGAAGATTTAAAACAAAAATTACTTGATTTAACACAATAATAGAGCGAAAAAAGATGACATCCCTGTCATCTTTTTTCACTCTATTCACCTTTTCGACGTAGCTAGCATAAGGCATTTTCAACGGTCCACTAGTGTCGGAGATCCTTTTGACGTTTTTTTGTCAATGAGTTGTAGAACTTCAAAAAAAGATAATTGAATATTAAATCGTTTCAAAAAGTTTTAAATCTTTGTCCATTTCTAACAATATTTGATTATGCGCGATGTTATCGCCTAATAGCATCGCTGTTTGCGCAGCCACAACATACGTTTCCTTTGCTTTTTCTATATCACTTAAATGAAATAATAGATACTTTGCTTCCATCATCTGCAAGATGGGCTTCTTTTGAAATTCTTGATTTTCCTCAGAAATCATCTTGGAAATATCTAACAATTTTTTATACGTTTCGTAGTCTTTCAATTCAGATAAAAAGTGTAATGCAAAAATATGAACTCTTATCGCAAGATATGCATTCAAATCGTTCGAATAATTAGAGTTACTGATTATCTTTTTTAATACTTTATTAGTCGTACTCGTCATCTTATAAGAAGTACTTTTCCCATATGTATACAAGAGATATAAGTAAATCAGTAAAAAATCGATTTCAATTAATTCTTGCTTTATTAAAGACTGTTGTAGGTATTCCTTTAATAAGCCTGATTCAAATTGTATATTCTCAAAAACTAACACATCTGTAGTAGCTTTTAAAACATCGATAACCACTTGCTCGCTTTCTCCAATAGAATCATAAAATTCCCCATACATTTGATCAAATAATAAATTAATCTTTTCTACTCGAGTAGGATCTTTATAGATTGTTTGCTTAATGATTTTATTTTTTAGAATGATATATTCTTTAGATAACTCAATATATGAGTCATCCATTAAGTAATTTAAAGATATGTTTAACTTGTCCGCTAGAAAAGTCAGTTTTGTTAACGTTGGGAGGGATTTTCCAGTCTCTATCCTAGCTAGTTGTCGGATTGTAATATTAGATTCATCTTCGCAAACCATTTCGCGTGTTAATTTTTGCTTTTCTCTGGCTGCTCGTATTTTTCTTCCTAAACTTAATTTCATTCTAGTTACCTCCCTTTCAACTACTTATCTTTCGCTTTTTTTAAATACAATACTTTGATGGGTATATTTAACTTATTCTATCACAATCAAATATCACTATCCTATGTTTTTATCAATTTTATATATCAAACTTTCTCTATAATAATGTACATGTTCACTCTCTTTAGTGCTTGTTCCATTACTCTTTTGTTATCTCTTCGATTACAAAAACAACTAAAAGAACATGACATTCACGTCATGTTCTTTTAGTTGTTTTTAGGATAAATTGTAAATAAAGAATATTTAAGAGGTGAAAGGATGAACTACATAATTGATTTTTTATCAAATTTCCCTTGGTATGCTGGCTGAGTAAAATATTATTGTGATTTGACATCACAATTTAAATATTAAATATATTATACGAGGTTGGTAATAATTATGAAAAAACGTGTCATTTCATCTCTACTTGCATTAAGTTTTGTACCAATCGGAATTATCAACAATATTGAAGTTGCTGCCGATCAAGCACCAACACCTCGAATTAAGATTGCTGTTGTCGAAAATTACTACACTGTAACTCAATTCAAAGATGGTTCTTATACTCCAAAACGCGATATAACAACTCGAGATTTACGTTACAACACGAGCTTTGTTCGTACAGGTTATAACAATATCAGTCAAACATCCGCTGGTACTTCAACGATATGGAGACGACAAAACACTTATAATGTTTGGTAATAAAAACTGGCTTCGTTACGCGGAGTCAGTTTTTATCTTTTTATTATGATAAAATGTTAACTATTAAACAATAATCAAAAGAATAATAATAGCTATTTTAAGGAGGTCTATATGTTAAAAATATCAAACTTGACGGTCAGCTATAAAAAACAGCAAGTATTAAATGACTTAACCCTTACATTAAAAAAAGGTGATGTACTAGGATTAATTGCGCCTAATGGTTCTGGGAAGACCACCTTCCTCAACAGTATTGTTGGATTAATTCCTCGAGAATCCGGTTCTTTTATTTTGAATCATTCGATTGCTTATGAAAAGCAACGAGAAGCTTATTTGAAAGAAATCTTTTTCCTTGAAAACTCTCAAAATCTATACCCTGATTTAACGGTTCAACAACACTTAGAAATGGTTAAAGAGCTTTGGCAATCAACGGTGTCAATCACTGATACTTTGAATATTTTCCATATCAATCGTTTTCAACATAAAAAAGTACGACAACTTTCATTAGGGATGAAACAACAACTGCTTCTTTCTTTATATTATATAAGCGATGCTAGAGTGCTCTTGTTTGACGAGCCTTTGAATGGTTTGGATCCCACGAATATTCAACTTTTCAATGCGTTGATACAGTCGTTCGTAAAACGAGGAAAGACAATCATCATGTCCTCTCACAATTTAGGAAATGTTGCTGAATTATGTACGAAAGTGGCTTTTTTACATGAGGGTAAATTACATGAAACAAATAGTGTCACCGAAGATCTGCAAGAGCAATATAATCAACTATTCAATGGTTCGGAGGTATTTTTAAATGAAATATGAATTTTTGAAAATCAATCGTTGGCTAGTGTTGACCCTAATCACCATTTTTATTGGGATTGGCATCCTACCGCTATTACAAAACAAGACCAATCAAACGGATGTCGACAGCCAAAAAGAGCAATATTATCAAGAAAATCAGGAGTTATTACAAAGTGCTATTCATTCAATGAAGGCCACAGAAGCACCTGCCGATTTGATTGCAGTAAGTGAGAAAGAATTGGCTGCTTATCAAGAAGGTTTAAGCGGCATTACTCAAAAAAATAAGCATCAACAAATCACTGCGGAATCTGAAATTGCTAAGATTCAACTCGAGAAAGCGAAAAACGGAAATTTACTCGGCGCAACCATTCCTGAATTGGAACTAAGAATCAAGGAACTTGAGTTTTTTGAGCATTCAGAGATTGAGTGGGTTGATCCCTTTTTTACAGCCGTTCCCCCAGCGAGTCATTTTTTGCTAAATACTTTTTTACAATTATCATACCCTCTGTTACTAAGTATGGGTACCTTATTGATTGCTTTGTTCTGTAGTTATGAACATCGCAAGAACACGGCGAACTTTATGCGTAGTACGCCGCAAAAGCTAAGTAAAATTATGTGGCATAAAATTGGTGTTATGATGCTGACACTTTCAGGATTTCTAATCACAGGGACGTTGGGGATTTATCTGATTTCAGTACTGAAAGGTGGCATCGGAAATTTTAACTATCCTATTTTTTATTTAGACTCGCAGCAAATCATTCACCAAACAACGATAATAACTTATTTACTGTTATTATTTTTTAGTACCCTACTTTTTTTCTTTTTGCTAACAGTTATTGGTTATTTACTGCAAAACATTTTTACGCAATTCCTTTTCATTTTTTTATTTTTAGCACTCTGCATTTTCCCATTGGCACTAGGTGGAATGAGTACCTTTATTCCAGTCACAATCGCTAAATGGTTACCTACAAATTATTGGGATTTCCCCCGATTGATTTTAGGAAATAATCCTTGGGGGGCGGCTGCAATTTCTTTTGAAAAAGGGATTTTTTTAATGGTCCTTAGCATTCTACTATTCTTTATTTTAAACCGAATCCTAATGAAACGAAGCGAAGTAAATATCAATTCTCAAGAGATAAGTAGGTGAGCAAATGAAATGGGAAATAGAGAAACTACGAAGCAAAAAGATAAATGCACTACCACCTCTTTTATTTTTATTATTACTACTAATCCCCTGCTTTATTCAATTAACGGTCTCGCAAAATAAAAGAGATGAGCAACGATATCTTAACATTAAAGCAAATCAAGTAGCGGATGCGCAAGAAATCGAACGACTACACCAAAATAACGGAAATTTAAACAGAATTGAAACGTTGGAAGAAAAATCAATTCTTTATAGTCAACAACTTGAATCATTGGAAAAAAAGGATTACCTAGACCAGCTAAAGGCGGAAAGCCAGCTCGCTAAAATCGATTACGAGGACATGTTAGCTTCGAAACAGACTGGACAGTATGTCGATGATCAAAAAATACTGGTAACAAAACTTGATTACTTTATCGAAAAAGAAATGACAGTCTTTGACCCACGTCACTCCCAAAAACTGCCGTTGGTTAATTATTTTATCTACTTTAGTCAGTTGATTCCTTCTATCGCTGTTTGGGGGATGTTACTTCTTTTTCTAAGCAAATTTTTTACCGATGAATATACAGATAAAACCGTTGCATGGAATTGGCTTACTCCACGGAAACCCTTTAAAATTCTGCAACAAAAAAGTTGGATATATTGGCTTTGGATGAGTCTCAGTCTCTTATTACCACTAGTCATCATTTCAGTCTTGATTGCTATTTGGAATAGCTTGGGTGAAAGCCAGTATCCCCTATTTTTTATGGATAAACAGCAAAACGTTTCGATGAAATTGGCCGATCAATACTTGTTTCAACTTTTTATTGGAACATTTTTTTTAGTCGTTTTCTTAACTTCGCTGTGCGCATTTATCGCAACCATTTGTCATAACTATCCATTGACGCTTGGCATTGCCTTTGGTCTCTCTTTGATGAGTACTTGGCTTTCGAATGATACTCTGGCATCTAGTGGATTTTATCCTGGAAACTTCTTTCAGATGCCAAAATTTATAATCGAGAATCAGACTGCAGAGATTTATAAGATGTACGTTAGTTTGATTGCTTTAAGCCTTATTTTCTGGATTCTGTTGAAAATAGCGACTCACTGGAAAGGAAAAGGTAAAGCCAATCTTCTAAGGTTTAAACAATAATAAGCTAGAAATTAATAACCGATATTTGTAATAAAAGGTATTATATTTCCGTTGTTTTCAAATGATTTAGTGTCTTTTGAAAACATTTGAAAATAATCCAACTTAAGTCTTATATCCTTGTATACGCGCCATGTAAAAATAATGGTGGATTATATAATTAACTTAGCCATTTGAAATAAAAAAAAACGCCACGTGAATTCCATGTTATATTGAAGTTACCACTAACTAACAATAGACAAGGATGATTTCACATGACGCAAACCTATAGTAACACAAATTTACGCAAGGGAAAACATCTCTCCTACTCAGAACGTTGTCAAATTGCCATTTTGAAAAAAGAAAGCTACTCCAACCGTCAGATCGCCAAAGTCCTAGGGCGTGTTCCACAAACAATAAATAATGAGATTAGTCGCGGGACCATCACCCAACTAAAACGCCAAATACAAAATGGAAAAGTCTATGAGACTTACTATTCTGTTTATGATGCTGACGCAGGACAAGCCTTCTATGAAAAGCAACGACTGAATTGTGGTAGACACCCCAAATGGGCTAAAACAGATGCTTTCATTGACTGGGCAGATGACAAAATGTTAAATGAAAAATGGTCACCGGACATCGTAGTCGGATTTGCCAGAAAACATAAGCTATTCGATTTTCCCATCATTCCTGGTACAACCACACTCTATCAATGGATTGACCGGGGCATCATGAAAACAAAGAATATTGATTTGCTCGAAAAACTGTCGCGTAAAATCAAAACGGTTCGTTCTAGCTATCGTTCTAACAAGCGTATTCTCGGAAAATCAATTGAAGAACGCCCTAAAGAAATTGAAACCCGAGAAACTTTCGGACACTGGGAAATCGATACAGTCATAGGAAACAAAACCAAATCGGATGCCGTATTACTGACACTAGCAGAACGGCAGACACGCTTTGAAGTCATACTGAAATTGGCTGGGAAAGATGCTCAATCGGTGGATCAAGCAATACACAGCCTGAAGGAGAGGGCTGGTGATGCCTTTGACCAGCTATTTAAAACCGTCACCTCAGATAATGGCTCAGAGTTTGCCGGGTTACACGAAGTCTTGCAGAATGTGGCAGATGTTTATTTCAGTCACCCCTATGCTTCTTGGGAACGCGGGACGAGTGAAAACCAACACAAGTTGATCCGCCGTTTTATCCCGAAGGGTAGCCCAATTAGTGAGGTGAGCGAGAAACATATTTTGCGAATCCAACGTTGGATGAACGGTTATCCTCGGAAAATTTTGGGATACGCGACACCATATGATATGTTCGCCCATGCATTCAAACAAGAGCGATTAGCGGATTTACCCGTGAACCCTTGACAACGAGCCTTCCTCGGCATGGCTTGTTGTCTGGGAGCTGACCTGAGGCCATCCCATCGGCAGATTACCATACCTCAGCTCATTATCAAGGATTCACTACCTTTCATAACAATCGATCAATAGTGGTACAGAATTTTTTAGTCACCAAGGGTGGCTAATTTAAACTTGAAATTTACAATGTAAAAATAATATAAAGTAATAAGATTTTATTATAAAAGAAGTATCGAACCATAAAA
This sequence comes from Enterococcus sp. DIV1314a, assembly GCF_051713805.1. Lineage (NCBI taxonomy): Bacteria > Bacillati > Bacillota > Bacilli > Lactobacillales > Enterococcaceae > Enterococcus > Enterococcus sp. DIV1314a. The sequence goes on from NZ_JBIOQP010000001.1 coordinate 423,853, forward strand.
AGACTCTATGTTTTTAAGTACGGTGAAATATAAGGATTTTTTTGCAAGATCTTCAACTTGTTCGTCAGAAAGATACGTTTAGTCATATTCTCCTCATAGAAATAAAGCAGTATAGACGGGATTCTCTCAATTTCTTACAATTTATCAATAAGAAGTGTATATTTCCATTTTGAATAACAAAAAGACCCTATAAAGAGTCTCTTTTATTAAGAGTCCACTTTATAGGGTCTAGTTGAAACAAGAGATTCTTTTTGTTATTTCAACTACAAGTATTATTAAATTAAAGAAGAGATAGAGAGTCTGCCAATCAATTTTGACTAACCGACATTCATTTATCTTATGGTAACAAGGATGCACCATTGCTTGAAATGACTTCTTTGTACCAATTAAACGATTTTTTCTTATACCGATTTAATGTACCTGTTCCATCATCATTACGATCTACATAAATAAATCCATAACGTTTTTTCAATTCTGCTGTAGAAGCACTGACTAAGTCGATACATCCCCATGTCGTATATCCTATGACATCAACACCATCTGCAATCGCTTCATTCACTTGTACTAAATGGTCATTCAAATAATTAATTCGATAATCATCATTTACTGTTAGTTGACCGTCATCACCTACTACTAACTCATCAATTGCGCCTAGTCCATTTTCGACGATAAACAACGGTTTTTGATAACGATCCCAGAAGGTATTTAAAATAACTCGTAATCCTTTAGGGTCAATTTGCCAGCCCCATTCTGAAGCTTCTAAGTGAGGATTTTTGACTCCTCCTATTATATTTCCTTTTTCAACCTCTTTTTTCTCAGGATCTGCCGTTTGAGTAGCGCTCATGTAATAGCTAAACGAGATAAAATCAACCGTATTTTTAAGTAATTCTTCGTCTTCTTTTGTTATATTCACTTCAATGTCGTTTTCTTTAAAATAACGATTCATATATCCTGGATATTTACCACGAACATGAACATCAGAGAAAAAGAAGTTTTGTCGGTCTGCTTCCATCACCGCAATCACATCGTCTGGGTGTGAAGTTAGCGGATAATTCGGCATGGCGAGGACCATACAGCCAATCTTAAATTCTGGGTTTATTTCATGGCCAATTTTGGTTGCTAAAGCACTCGCAACTAATTCATGATGACATGCCTGATATAAATCCGATTTAGATAGTTTTTCTAGCGGAGTGGCAATTCCTCCACTCATAAATGGCAAATGAATAATTGAATTGATTTCATTGAATGTTAACCAATACTTTATCTTTGTATCTGGTGAAGACGGTCCGGACATAATTCTCGTAGAAGCCAATCATTTTCCGATCAACCCATCCATCATACTTGCGAGATAGATGTAGCGGCGTTTCGTAATGAGATAACGTAATTAATGGCTCAATATTATATTTTGCAAGTTCATCAAACAGATCATCATAAAACTGTAACCCCGCTTCATTAGGCTCCGTTTCATCACCATTCGGAAATATGCGAGTCCATGCGATAGAGGTCCGATACGTTTTAAATCCCATTTCAGCAAATAATGCGATGTCTTCCTTATATCGGTTGTAAAAGTCAATGCCTTCCAATTTCATATTATCTGGTGTCGGCCCGTCAGTGACCGGACCGAATCCCCCTTTTGGTGTTACATCTTGAACGGATAACCCTTTACCATCGACATTATATGCTCCTTCATATTGGTTGGCAGCTGTCGCCCCACCCTATAAAAATCCTTTAGGAAATACTGTTTGCATCTTGTCTCTTCCTTTCTTGTCTCTCTATTATTGATAATGTCTTTATTGAATTATGCGATGACTGATAAGAGATAATCACCTTGACTGAGTTGTGATTCTTTTGTAGTGATAACATCTAAATAATCATTGCTGTTTGTGACAATAATGGGCGTGATCACTTCATATCCTGCATTTTGGATGAACTCAATATCAAATTCCATTAGCAATTGACCTGCTAAGACTTTATCACCTTGTTTCACGTTACTTGTAAAGCCTTTTCCTTCTAGTTGTACGGTATCCATTCCGATATGAATCAGAATTTCCGTTCCATTTTCTGTCGTTAATCCGATTGCATGTTGCGTTGGAAATAAAAGTGAGACGGTTGCATTTGCTGGAGCATAGACTTTCCCAATGGTTGGAAGCACAGCGATTCCTTTTCCTAAAGCAGCGGTTGCAAATGCTTCATCCGGAACATCCGATAAAAGAACCATTTCACCTGTCATCGGACTCGCAATTAAATCTTTTTCAGCAGCGGCACTTACATCTTTTTTTGTTCCTTCTTCTGGTGAAGTCGTAAATTCTGGCACGACAGTTTCCGTTTCTCCATATAGAACAGGAACTTTTGAGAAGAACATTAACAGGAACCCAACTACAAAACCGACTGCACAGACAATAATGGCTGCCCAGAAATTAAAGCCTACTGCACCATTTGGATCAATATAACTTGGTAGTGCAAACACTCCTAAACCACCAACACGGTATCCTGTTAATTTGAAAAGACCTGCAAAAGCTCCAGAAATAGCACCTGCAATACAGCTAAGTTGGAAAGGACGTTTCATTGGTAATGTGATTCCGTAAATAGCTGGCTCTGTTACGCCGAATAATCCGGAAATAAAAGCGGGAATACTTAATTGTTTCACTTTCGCTTCTTTTGTTTTTAACATGATTGCTAATACGACTCCAATTTGAGCAAAAGAAACACCTAGCGTTGTGGCAAGTAATTGATCGTAACCTTGTGTCGCTAAGTTATTGATGGCAATTGGGATGAATCCCCAATGTAATCCAAACATTACAAATACTTGCCAGCCACCGCCTAAGATCGCTCCTGCAACAATTGGGCTTAAATTATATACCCAAGAAACTAGCGCTCCAATTAAGGTAGCTACCCAAGTTGAAACGGGTCCAACAAATAAAATTGTTAACGGCACAACAATTAATAACGTACAAAACGGAACCAAAAATAATTTCACAACATCTGGAATGATTTTTTTCAATACTGATTCTACTTTTGAACCTAAGTAAGTCGCTAATAAAATTGGGACTACTGATGATGCATAGCTCATCATGATGACTGGTAAGCCTAAGAAAGTCATGTAAATAGGTGATTCGAAAATACTACCTGCAAATAAGGTATATAACGGCTCGATCTCAGCAGGATTTACCAATCCAGGATAGACCATTGCAGCTGCTACAGCCATTGCGGTAAAACTATTCATTTTGAAATGTTTACTAGCAGTATAGGCTAAGAAAATAGGTAAGAAATTAAAAAAACCATCACCTGCCGCTTGAATTAACACGTATGTACCATCCGTAGTCGACATCCCTGCAGCCACTAATATTGCAGCAAGACCTTTCAACATTCCTGTTGCTGCCAAGGCGCCTAAAATGGGTTGGAAGATTTTTGAAATCATATCGATGAATTGATTCAACAAACTACCTTTTGGTCCCTCGTCTTCGGCTTTTGTTTCGCCGCCATTTAAGCCACCTACTGTATTCACAGCTGCATAGACATCCGGAACATGGTTCCCAATAACAACTTGATATTGCCCACCACTTTGAATAACCGTAATAACACCTTCACGTTTTTTCAAGTATTCGGTATCCGCTTTACTCTCATCTACTAATTTGAATCGTAATCTCGTGACACAGTGTGCTAAACTTCTGACATTTTCTTTTCCACCAACATGAGCTAAAATATCGTTTGCTAATTCTTCATATTTCATATTAAATCCCTCTTTTTCTATTTTTTTTAAAATAAAAAACCTAAATAGATAGTAAAAGAATTAATCCTTCTACTGTCTACCTAGGTTTTGCCTGCATTATCAGTAACAATCCTTGTTAGAACAATTCATATATTATTTTAGTTGTACAACCCGATGAATATGGATTGTCAGATAGACAACCTCATCAGGAGCGACGTTAAAACGATGAGCACCTTCAACATATGTAGATATTTTTCTTGCACAATTATAAGCTTCTGGATAATTTGCTTTTACCTGATCTAATAAAAAAGTATCTGTTGGTACCTGAAAAATCTCTCTGGTAACAACTCGCTGTGCAAAATACTGGAGATGGGTATAAAAACGATTATAAGAAATTGTCTCAGTTTCGAAATCAACACCATAATGTAACCGAACAATATTCAAAATATCCTGAACCGTTCGTGTGATTTTCATCGTCTCTTCAATTAATTGCCCTTCCTTTTCAGCATTCACAAAATGAAGTGCAATCGATGTTGCCTCATCTGCCGCCATCTTGACTCCAGTATGTTGAGCAATTAGTTCTAAGGCAATTTTTCCGATTTCAAATTCTCGACGATAAAACTTTTTCACTTCAAAAGACAAAGGGTTAGTCAAATTAATTCCTTCCCTCGTCCGTTGGATGGCATAATGAATGTGATCCGCAAGTGCGAGGTAGACGTTTGCTTGAAAAACATGATTTAATCGTGTCTCTGCTTCTTGAATAATTTTAAAAATGGCATCTGATTCTTCTTGTGGTAAATCTTGATAAATCGCCTTTAATTGATCAGCAGAATCAGTTTCTTTTATGACAAATGTTTTCTCAACTAAAGATTCATCAAAAGTATCTCCTGTTTTTTTCTGGAAACCAATCCCCTTTCCCATCACAATGATTTCAGATAAATCATCAGATTTTGCTAGTACAACATTATTGTTGTAGACTTTTTCAATCTTCATTGAGTTCGCGTCCCCCCCCCTTTTTACAAAAAAAAACCTAAACTAATACCAAATGATGAAGTCATCATCTCGTATCAACTTAGGTTTTGCCTGCACAACCAGTAACAATCCTGTTAAAAAGATAATAGCATTCACTTTTAAAAATGCAAGCCCTTTCATTATTTTTTCTTATAAAAAACACTATATCAAATATATTACCTTCTAAATCTTCGATAAATAACATCTTTTCGCTCGTTCGGAGATATTTAGAAACTATTGTTTATGGAAGATTTCATAATTAGGTGAATTCCAAAGAGAATAGGTGGGATAAAAATTAAAAGAGGCTCAACCTATTTTTCTAGGATTGAGACCTCTTTTTAACGTATTTTCTTATTATTTTTCTTTTTTCGCTAAATGGCTATGTTGATAGCCATAAAAGAAATAGATTGCCAAGCCTAGCACAATGGTAATGATGAAGACAGTCCATGTTGCTTTTTGCAAGCGACTCATTAAAAAGGCACACGCAAGGACACTTAACCATGGTAAAACGGGCACAAATGGTACTTTATATTCCCCTTTTTTGGGTTGTCCCATCGTTTTGCGTAAACGCAAGATTCCTAGAGACATCATAATCAAACAGGCTAAGGCTGTGATATTGGTTAACTCTGCTAAAATGGCTAGCGGAAAGGCCGCCGCAAAGAATAACGCAATGCCACCTGCTACATACGTTGCACGAACGGGCGTCCGATGTTTTTGATCGATCTTTTGTAAGAAAGCGGGCAATAACCCGTCTTGACTAATCGCATAAATCAAACGAACAAGCGAATACAACATCGAAATGGTGACGGTTAATAAGGTTAAAATGGCTCCAATAGAAATAACTGAACCAATCATATCCAATTTTACGTAACGAAGTGCAAATGCGACGGGATCACCGACGCCCAATTCCGTGTAAGGGACCATCCCAGTTAAAATCAAAGTCACAATCACATATAAGACGGTTGCGATGGCAATCGAACCGATAATCCCTCTTGGAATATCTTTTTGAGGATTTTCAACTTCTTCTGCTGCCAAGGCGATTGCGTCAAAGCCTAAGAAAGCAAAGAACACAAGTGCAGCACCATCAAAGACGCCGGAAAAACCAAATGGCATATAGGGTTTCCAATTACTAGGCTCAATGAAAAAGACGCCCACGACAATGAATAAGGCAATTAAAGCAAACTTTACCCAGACCATTAAATTATTTAAGCGTAGCGCTTTTTTCGCTTCTTGCGTGACCCATACAGTGATAAATACGACAACAAGAGCCGCAATCAAATCAATATACGTGCCTTCTTTCGCGTTATAGCCTGCTGTTAAAGCTTTCGGCAAGGTAATTCCTAAACTTGCCAAAAATCCTTGCACATAAGAAGACCAGCCCGAAGCAACGGAAGAGACTGCCAACAAATACTCACAAATTAAGAACCAACCAGCCATCCAGCCACTTAATTCTCCGAATACGACATACATATAACTATATGGCCCACCTGTTACTGGGACGCGGGAGGCAAACTCTGCAAATGAAAACCCACTTAAGATCACGACAAAAGCGGCGACTAAAAAGGATAACATCGCAGCTGGTCCAGCATAATCGGCTGCGGCAGAACCCGTCACCACAAAAATCCCCGTTCCAATGACGGCACCGATTCCTAATAAAATTAAATCCTTTAACTTTAAATTTCGCTTCATATAACCTAGCGACGCTTTTTTTATGGGTTTCTTACGAAAAACATCCATCTTTTTCTCCTTTCGAAGGAATCCATGATTCCTTGTGACCACTCATTCATAAATCAATTTTTTATGATTGCTGATAATACCTTCCTTACTTTACCAAAATACCTTGAAAAGCACCATCAAAATCTGAAAAAGTGCCAAAGAATTTAGTTTTTTCTCAGGCACTTTTTGGTTAATTATTTGAATGATAAAAGATTGGTTTGATTGACGGCAGGATATTGATTCAAAAATGGATGCAACTTCTCAAGTACTTTGAAAATGTTACCTTCCTCGTCATTTTCAATTTGTAAGACTAATAGCGGTTCGTGTAAACTCATTCGCAGTAAAAACCAACCGGAACCAAAGGCTTCACTTAACTTAAAGCGGATGCCTTCTTCGTTTTCTGGATCAACTGTCCAACCAGGAATGACGATTTGAGCGAGGTCGGCAATGACTTGTTTCCCTAATGTTTGATAATCTGCTACTTCCAGTTTGAAGCGTATTTCTTGTGTTTCTTTCGGTTGTTTTAATTGGGCAATCATTTGTTCTAATGTTTGATTTTCTGCTTTTAATTGCGGCAACAACATTAAAATTTTGGCAATCACATAGGCGCCATCATCTAAGAAGTAATTTTCTTTGAAGGCAGCGTGACCACTTGTTTCAATCGCTAACTGACAATCAACTCCCGCTTGATTTAGTGCTACGGCTTTATTGATGACATTACGATAGCCTGAAATATAACGGACTTGTTTCCCGCCTAATGCTTCGATGAAGGCTTTCAGATGATCGGTCGTCGGTGAATTTGTCACAATACTTGTTCCTGGATATTCGGATAATACGATGCGACTTAAGACGGCGATTAAATTATTTCGATTCAAGACATTGCCACTTTTGGTCACTACGGCTGAACGATCAACATCTGTATCAAAGATGACGCCTAAGTCAGCGCCCACATTTAAAACGGCCGCTTGAATACTGGCCATCGCTTCTTTGTTATCAGGATTTGGAATGTGATTTGGAAAATGACCGTCTGGTTCTAAAAATTGTGAACCTGTAGTATCCGCACCTAAGGGTTGTAAGACTTTTTCGGCAAAGAATCCACCGGCACCATTCCCCGCGTCAACGATGATTTTCATTCCTTGGAGTGGTTGTTGCACTTTTCCAGGAATCCCTTGGCGAACTTTTTCGACTAAATCTGCGGCATAAGGAGTAATTAAATCAGCGGTTTCAACGCGTCCTTTAGTCACTGTCTCCCTTGGAGTGGTCTGAGTCAAAATCGTGTGAATATCTTCTTTTTCTGCTCCGCCTTTGGGGCTAAAAATCTTGAGTCCGTTAAAATAATAAGGTAAATGACTCGCCGTAATCATCACACCCCCGTGACAAGCAAACTGAGGAAACTGGGTACACATAAACATGGCTGGCGTTGTGGCTAAACCAAAATCAATCACCGACACGCCTTGTTCAACCAAGGATTCAATTAACGCGTTGGCTAACATTTCTCCACTTAATCGACTATCGCGACCGACACCAATCTTTAACGATTCACCTTTTTCTAGTGAGATGTTGCTTGTGAGCCAATGAATCAAACCAGAAGCAATTTTTCGGACTGCGTCACCGGTTAAATCGACTTTGTGTTCCTCTGTTGCGATTGCAATCCCTCGGATATCTGAGCCATTTTGTAAAACCAATAATTCATTCATCATTCATGCATTCCCTCATTTCTTTTATGGTATGTCTATTATAACAAAAAAACACAAAAGTAAGAGGGGGATCTTACTTTTGAGCTGATTTTGGTTAGCTCGCACGAACCAAATCATATTGCGACTGATACAAGTAGTGATACAGTCCTTTGTGTTCAATCAATTCATCGTGGGTTCCTGCTTCTGCAATCTTCCCTTCGGATATATAGAAAATTTGCGAACTATTTTTTATGGTCGACAAACGATGCGCGATAATGAAGGACGTTCTGCCTTTTAATAATTGTTGAAGTCCTTCTTGCAACAGCTCTTCTGTTTTCGTATCAATACTTGAAGTCGCTTCGTCTAAAATTAAGATTTTCGGATCCGCCAGTAGCGCGCGGGCAAACGAAATCAGTTGACGTTGGCCGGCTGATAAGGTGCTTCCACGTTCTTCAACGACTGTATTGTACCCGTCTTTTAACTCTTTAATGAAATCATGTGCGCGGACAACTTTCGCTGCTGCGATAATTTCTTCTTCTGTTGCGTCTAATTTTCCGTAACGAATATTATCCATAATCGTTCCTGAGAAAACGAACGTATCTTGGAGCATGACACCCATTTGCGTGCGTAGCGATTCGAGCGTTACGTCTCGGACATCAAACCCGTCGACTTTGACACTGCCTTCATTCACATCGTAAAAACGACTTAACAAGTTAATAATCGTTGTTTTCCCAGCGCCAGTTGGTCCAACGAGCGCAATTGTTTCGCCAGGAGTAATATCAAATGACACGCCATCTAGAATATTCTTTCCTTCTTCATAACGGAAAACAACATTGTCAAACGTGACTTGCCCTTTAATCGGCGGTAATACTTGCGCATTTGGCGCGTTTTGAATATCAGGAATTTCATCCATTGTTTCAAAAATACGTTCTAAGTAAGCCGTCGCGGTAATTAAGGAATTATAGAAGTTCCCGATATTGATGACAGGATTCCAAAAGTTATTAATATAACCGATAAAGGCAATTAACGTTCCCGTTGAAACATCTACACCAATTTGGCGTATTCCAATAAAATAAATCAAACTCGTGGTTAAGACCGAGATATTTTGCACACCTGGCCATAATAAAAACTGAATTTTCACAGCCTTCATCCAAGCGGTACGGTATTCATCGCTCACTTCATCAAAAATGCGGGCATTCTCTTTTTCACGAGCAAATGATTGGGTAATTTTAATCCCTGAAATACTTTCGTGAATATAGGCATTTAAGTTGGATTGTTTATTACTTAAATGTTGGTACGCTTTGCGTTGTTTCGTCGTAATAATCATGACAATTCCAAATAAAATCGGCAACAAGATTAGACTGTACAACGTTAATTTCACATCGATAAAGAACATAAAGGCTAACGTGATAATGACACTGATAATATCAGAAATTAAATTAATGAGACCATTACTCAATAAATCACTTAAGGTATTAATATAATTAACCACACGAATTAAAATTTTCCCATGGGGACGATTATCAAAATACGAAAATGGTAAGCGTTGTAAATGTTCAAAAATGGAATAACGCATATCTTTTAAAATATCTTGTCCGATTTCTGTGATGGCTAAAATCCGATAACGCATACACCACGCAATAAAGAACAGCGATAATAAGAAAACAACTGTAATAATTGCCAGTAGTTGGAGATTTTTTTGAGGAATGACGTCATCAATCGCAATCTTCATAAAATAAGGACCCAACATACTCGCAATATTCGCTAAGATGATGACAATTAAGACCTTACCGATTGCCGGTTTGTAAGGTGTGACGTATTCTCCTACTCGTTTATAGTGCGACCACTTAAATTCTTGGACTAACTCTTCATCTTCGTCAAATCGATTACGCGCCATTTATTCCACCTCCCCATTCGTTAATCCTAGTTGTTTTTGATAAACTTCATAGTAGAAGCCTTTTTTCTTAATTAATTCTTCATGACTACCTTGCTCGATTACCCGTCCTTTTTCCATCATTAAAATGACATCTGCCTCTCTAACCGATGAAATTCGGTGAGCGATAATGAACGTGGTTTTTTCGCCTGTTAAATGAACCAATTCTTTTTGAATTTTTGATTCCGTCTCCATATCAACTGCCGACGTTGTATCATCTAAAATTAAAATACTTGGATCTTTTGCTAAAGCACGTGCTAAGGAAATCCGTTGTTTTTGTCCACCGGATAGTCCGACACCGCGTTCGCCGACAATCGTTTCGTACCCTTGTGGCATTTTCGTAATAAAACTATGCGCATCCGCAACCATCGCAACACGTTGAATGTACTCTGGCTCCATAAACGGATTTCCAAAGGCAATATTATCTTCAATTGTATTAGAAAATAAGAAGACATCTTGCATGACCATTGAAATGTTTTCGCGCAATTGACGGACAGGATACTGTTTCGCATCTTTGCCATCAATCAATACTCTACCTTCTGTTGGATCATAAAAACGAGCGACCAAATTGACAAGGGTCGTCTTACCAGAACCGGTTTCCCCTAAAATACCTAATGTTTGACCGGGTTCAATTTTAAACGAAACATCCGTTAAAATATCTGTCGTAGGATCATCGGAAAATTGGAAAGAAACATGTTGAAATTCGACAAATCCTTTCACCTTTGTTGCTTCTTCTGATAATTCGACATGAATATCGGCTTTCGTATTGAGCATTTGACGGATTTTTACACAAGAGGCAAAGAAACGTTGCACGTCATTGATCAGCCAACCACTCATCCGCATTGGTTGATTTAACATCCATAAGAAGCCATTAAAGGTGATGAGTTCTCCTAACGTCATGGAGCCATTGACAACAAACAAGCCACCTAGACCGAGGGTTGTCAACGTTAAACTTCCTGCTAATAAATCCAACCATGGTAAGAACTTGCCCGACACCTGTGCCGATGCCATATTTTTTTCCTTGTAGTCTTCGTTATAAGACGTAAACTTTTCAATTTCAAATTGTTCTCGTGCAAACGCTTTGACGACACGGTTTCCACCAATATTTTCCTCAACCATTGAATTCAAACGAGAAAAACTTTCGCGAATCTCGTAAAAAACAGGATGTGCTTCTTTCGACATTTTCATCGTTAAGATATAAATGAGTGGTGTAATCACAATCAACGCTAGCATTAAGCGTAAATTAATCAACCCCATCATCACGACAGCCGTAATAAACCACAAAATGGATTCAATTCCGTTATAACTGACCCATGAAATAAAATGACGAATCGCATCCGTGTCACCAGTCATACGTGCCATAATATCTCCTACTCTTGTATGATTAAAAAAATCAAAATCCAGAGTTTGGAGCTTATGATACATATCTTGCCTTAAGCGAAAGAGCACATTTTGACTCACACGCTCAAACATGATTTGGTACGAATAACGGATGACCGTTCGAATAAACTGGACTCCAATCATAATAGCTAAAAACGGGATTAATAAATCCGTTTGTCCCTTATTAATGACGCGATCGACTAACTCTCCCGTCAGAATCGGATTAATAATAATCAATAAGGAATTGACAACGACAAAAATAAGAGCAATAACGATTCTGAATTTATAACTGCGTAAATATTGCCAAATCCATTGGAAATTATTCATATAAGACACCTCTTTCTCTTTTTTACTAGTCCTATCATACAACTTACACGCTTAATTAGAATGGAATATCTTACTTAAGGCATGGAAATTTCTATGTCTTTTTTTAACGAATGCTTAGTTGTTTACTCAATTTCACGTATGTTTAGGGTATAATTAGAACAGAAGAAATTTTTGAAGAATGCTAAGGAGATCCCATGAATTTACAATGTTTTGAACCAGAAATTTTATATGCTTTTGATCTTTGGAACCAACCAGACAATGAAAACATGATTCATCACCATGATTTTTTTGAAATCTCGATTATTTTACAAGGAGAATCCTTATATTTAATTGACAATGAATGGCGAACGGTTCGTAGCGGGGATATTTTGTTATTTAATCCTGGTGTCGATCATGCCGAGAAGCAATTATTGAATACCTACTCACATCAACTACATATCGGCATTCGCAATTTTAAATTACACGGTTTGGCACAAAACCATTTCCCAACAACCCAATCGTTACTTTCCATGCAAGACAGTCAGCTAAAAATTTTTGATAAGGCTTGGCAATTGATTGAGGAATTTAATCAGCAACAGACGAATTTTAATCTAATGGGTAAAGCGCTCGTAATGGAAATGATGATTTTAATTTTGCGGAGTTTAGAAAAAAAAGAACGACTATCTGATGAAACGCAAGCGAGTCAAAACGATCGGATGCATCAAGTCGTCCAACTCATTATGACGTATATGGAAAATAACTACGCGAAAGACATTTCGATTGAACAGTTGGCAACGCTTTATTATGTTAGTCCGACTTATTTATCTAAAATTTTCAAAGATTTAACGGGTGTCTCTCCCATTAATTATCTCATTCAAATCCGGTTGAAAAAAGCCCATGAGCTCCTCACGACTGATGATTTGACGGTCAAAGAAGTCGCGAAGGCGGTGGGGTATGAAGATGCGTACCACTTTAGTAAATCGTTCAAGAAACATTTCGGCACATCTCCCTCTCTTGTCAAAAAGCAAGAAAATGCCAATAGCTAATAATGAAAGCGTCTAAGAAATTTAAATGATTAAAAGAAGCCATCCGAAAATGCGCGGATGGCTTCTTTATGATTTAGTGTAACGATTTCGTATCACGTACTTGCTTTTGAATTTGTTGGAGAACTTCTTTTGCAGCGTCCTCTACCAACGCTGGACGAAAAGTTGGAAAGAGTAAGCGAATGAACGGACCCAGCGCCAAAAATACAAATGTTAGTTTACGGGTCTTATTGACTAACAAACTAGGACGAACAATAATCGCTTTGGGATAGAACCGTTGGATTTTTTCTTCCGCCATTTTTTTTGATTGAAAATATTTTTTTAAAAATAGCGTGGTAAACCGTTGTGCCGATAAATAGACAAATACCCAAACGCCGGCTTTCTTACTTTCCCTGGCTAATATTTCTGCCGTTTCCGCATTAAAACGTTGATACGTGCGTGCTTGTTTTGGCTTTTCTTGGATAATTCCAATGGCATCGACTAAGATATCAGCGGTTTCAAGCCACTGATGCCACTTGGTGGACGTTAAAATGTCTGCGCGACGCCACTCAACTTCTGATTGCCACGTCGCAAATTCTTTTGGCGTACCACTTGGCGAAACGCTTGTCACTTGATATCCTTGTGCTAGCGCCAGTGGAATAAACGCTTGACCAAAAACACCCGTACCCCCAAACACAATCATTCTTTTTTTCATGCACTCGTCCCCCTTTGTTCTGTCTATCACCATCATAATCCTTCTCTCCACAAAAACAAATAAAAGGAATAGTTGAAAAAATCATTTTACTCTGAGAAACGGGCGGTACATTCAAAAGAGCAGACCCTTATCAACCGATTAACCGACAAACGTTCATAAAAACGGTTGTATAACTTTTAGTATTGATGACGGACATTCGTATCAGTTTTCAACACTTTTCTAGGTATATTATTTTTAGTGTTAATGCATACATCATTAAACTATTTTATTTGATTATTTCTTTCATTTTTTGACAAAACAAGTATCCAAAAGAGAAGCAACACTAGCGGACCGGAGAAAAATGCCTTGTGTCAGCTGCGTCAAAAGACGAAATGTGAATCACTCTAGGTTCGTGCTTCAGCACTTACCTAGAGTTTGAAGCTTTCGAGCTGAGAGAGGCAGGCTCGAAGCGGTCTCGCAGCCCTCACACAAGGCGATTTTTCATAGGGTAGCGTGAGATTCCAACAACACCATTTGGTGAAGAGCCAATTTGCCGAAGAACCATAAAAACGAAAGAGACCATGACAACAGTCACAGTCCCTTTCTCAATAATTAATTGTTCATGGTGTCGCTTCTACACTTACGTCTGTTTCGGCGCCAGTATCACTTAAGCCTTGTAGTTCAGGATCGGGCGTGTCTTGTACATCTGGTAAACTTGTTGTAAGGTTGCCTAAGCTAATACCAATCCAAATCGTTGATTCTAACGAAATAAATTGACCGTAAGTACTCATTTCAACGACGGTTCCTTTTGGTTCAGCTGAATCGACGTAATAAATCGAATAGTAAATATTCGCGCCCTTTGACTCAAATTCATCAAAGAATAATTTTGGCAAATCGCCTTCACTCACCGAACCACGTAAATCTTTCATATATGGTTTTCCTTGCGAATAAACGACCGTCACGGGTGGAATCGTATCTGTCTCGTTAAATTGCTTGCCCGCTTCAACGGACTGACTAATAAATTGGCCATAGGCAACGTAATCCGAGTACAGGCTTTTAATCACAACGGGAATTTTGGTTTCAATAGTTGTCGCTTCTTCCATCGTATACTGACTATAATCTGGAATTTCGATCGCTTTTCCTTTTGAAAGGTGAATGGTCAAGACCTCATCTTTTCCAATTTTCGTTCCCTTTGCAATTTCTTGTGAGATTGTCACGCCATCGGCTACCGTGTTTGAAAAATCTTTGACAATTTTTATTTTCACTTCATTTTTCTTCGCCCATTCTTCTACTTCTGCGAGCGGTTTCCCGGTGAAATCAATCACTTCGATATTCTTTTCAAAGACTTCTTTTCCTTTCGAATAGTAAACCATCAAGCGATCTTTTCTTTTGTAATCTTCTGCTTTGAGTTCTTTACTTGCAAATTCTTGCTTAATAAAGACACCTTTTTTGATTGAATCATCGTAGTTTTCGATGAGCGTCACATTCTCAGCTTTTTCTTCCAAAATCCAATCTGCAGCTTCGGTTTTGGTGAGCGTCGAAAAATTCGGTAAGGTAATTTTTTCCTCAGGATCTGGGCCAAGACTAGCCGTTACGTTCAGGATCTTACCTTTGCGAATTTTTTTATCCGCTTTGACACCTTGCGTGATCACATGATTAATCTCTTCTTCAAAGTTATATTCTTGTGCGACTTCAATTTTGACTCCTGATTCACTTCCCCAAGTTCGGACTTCCGCAATTTCTTTAGAGGTGAAATCCGGAACTTTGACGTAGGATAATTGATAGTATGTAAAAATCGCTAAAATCAGCGCAAGAGCTGATCCAAGACCAATAAAGAGATATTTTCTTTGTTGTTTTTTCTTATAAGTCGGATCAAATTCAGTCTCTTCCGTTTGAAAACGACTGACGTTTGCCGTTGCTTGTTGATTACGTCTGGACCGGCTTGGTTGTTCATCAACCGGTTCGGCAGTGTTTGGTTGATTGTCGTCGTCGTGGATTTCCTCTTTCGTCACTGGTTGTTCAAATACTTCTTCTTGTGGTTTTTGCGGCATCTCATCTGAAACGACGGACGCATTGTCTTCCGTCGTTTCTCCTTGTTTTTTGCCGTCATATTTTTCTTTCGTAAAATTCGTTAAAAAATCACTCATCGGTCTTTAACACACCTTTACGCAAATATAATCGTTCATCTGCTTGTTGCGCAATTTCATTCGAGTGTGTCACCATGATGACACATTTATTATGTGTGTGGGCTAGCTCTTTGAAAATATCAACAATTTCTTGTTCCATTTCTTCGTCCAGATTCCCTGTTGGCTCATCCGCTAAAATAATATCGACATTCGTAGCTAATGCCCGGGCAATCGCCACACGTTGTTGTTCGCCCCCAGATAATTGGTTGACTAAGCGATTGGCTTTGTCTTTCGTAATCCCAATATAATCTAATAAATTGTACGCTACTTCTTGATGATTCGCTGGCAATTCATTATCAGTAATCGACATTGGAACTAAGACATTTTCAGCTGCTGTTAGATAAGGAACGAGATTATAACTTTGAAAAATAATACTAATTTTATTGCGTCGGAAATAATCATAACCGATTTCTTTAATATCCTTATCTTCTAGTAAGACGGTTCCTTCCTTTGGTGCATCTAGCGCGCTAATTAAGGATAAGAACGTTGTCTTACCGGAACCTGATTGCCCTAGAATCGAATACAATTTTCCTTTTTCAAACGCGACAGAAGCATCTTTTAGAATATAGCGACGCTGATCGCCATCTTGATAATAATAATCGACATTTTTGGTTTCTAATAAACTCATTGAAATTCCTCCTTACATCATAATTTTTTTCGGATTTAAACGTAAAATATACAATAATGGGACAATCACGGACAGTAAGACCGTACCTAAACCAATGAGTAAATAACTCACGATATATCCTAATGAAAAAGTAACGTTATAGGCATTTTGAATTTCTTCGGTCGTAATATTATTTCCCATCATATTACCATAATACATGACGCCATCTTGCGCCCCATTTAACCAATCCATTTGAAGTAAGGATCCTGAAATTCCACTAGCAAGTAAATTCCCAGTAATTAATGAAAGGATTAATGCTAACGCACTAGTGAGTAACAACTCGACTAAAATTTGGCCGATAATTTTCGCGCGGCTCTCTCCTAATGAGAGATAGATTCCTAACTCATGCTTACGATCACGTAAGAATAATAAAACAATCAAGGAAATAATCATTAATGCTGCAGCAACTGCAATGATCACGACATAGCCAGAAATTTTTCCTAATTTTTGCATCCCACCGGCAATTTGATCATATTGATCACTTGAAGCCACCACGTGATAATATTCTTTCGTAATCAGTGCATTGGCTTCTTCCCGAAAGGCTTCTAAGTCATCAATCGAATTTAAGATATAGGTTGATTGATAATACTCATTGCCCGCGACATCTTCTAATGGCATTTTCCAAATTTTTTCTTGCATCTGTGCATTGAGTGATTGAACTAGCTTATTTGGTGCATAAATCGTATTAATTTGCTCCATGGCTTGCCAGCTTTCATTTGAAACTTCTTCGGGTGTTTTCTCTTTCGTTTCTTCTTTTTTAACGACCGTAAAAATCCCCACGACTTCCGTTGGGAAATCAAACGTAATGACTTCCGGTTCATTGAGACCTCCATCATCCGTCATTTCGCCTTCGTCTGTGCCTTCATCCTCACGCATCATGTCTTCTTCGTTATAATATTCACCCGTTACGTCAAAAACAAGTTGATCACCAACTGAAAGATTATTTAATTCAGCGACTTCTTTACTAATGATGACACGTTGCATCCCATCCGTAATATCTTTGTCGCTAAAAGTCGACCCTTCCACGATTTTGATATAGCCTTCTTCCGCATCGACAATCTCTTTACGATTGACACCTTTTAGATTAAATTGATATTTTGCGGCACCACCATATGAAACACTGCCGTCTTCTGGCGAATAGGCTTTAACTTTATTTGTTCCCATGTAACCTGGAATCGAATAATCAAAAAATTTCACATAAGGTAATTGCCCAACCGCTTCTAATTCTTTTAAGCTTGGCGCAGAAAACCACTCACTATCATCTTCAAACTTTTCTGGATTAGCATTGTAGTCTTTATCAAATTGTTCATAATCCATGTCAATGGTCGCTTGAGCACCCATTTGTTTCTTCGTTTCAATTTCAACATTTTTAGTTGATTGTTGAATCGAGACAGCACCAGCAATCACATTTCCTAAAATAAAGATGACTAAAAACAAAATAAAGGAGCGCCCTTTTCGTCGTGTCACACTTTTTAATCCTCGTTGCCAAAAATTCATTCTTTTCCCCTCCAAATTCACTTTTCTATATTATTCCATAGTTCAACTTGTCTTACAATCGTTTTAATATTATCTGTTCTTTCTAAAAATATGGACGATTCACTTGCTGTATCTTTTATTCAGTCCTTTCCTTGATATAACAACATTTATAATAAAAAAACTAAAACCTTCCTCTGTCTAACAAAGTTGTAAGGTTTTAGCTTTTCTTTACTATTTCTTATAGTACTTTATGCTTATTTTTCTTTTGAGTCGATGATGATGGTCACAGGTCCGTCATTGACAAGGGACACTTGCATTTGCGCACCAAATTCACCTGTCGCAACAGGAATTCCTGTTGCTTCTAATTGTTGGTTAAATTGTTCATATAACGGTATCGCCTGTTCTGGTCGAGCCGCTTGAATAAAACTCGGGCGATTGCCTTTTTTTGTCTCCGCGTAGAGTGTAAATTGTGAAATGCTTAGGATGCTTCCTGAAACAGCCTGAATATCGACATTCATTTTCCCGTGTTCATCTTCAAAAATCCGTAATTTTTGAATTTTGCGGACAAGATACTCGACATCTGCTGACGTATCCGTTTCATGAATGCCTAGTAAAATCATGAATCCTTGCTGAATTTCTCCGACAATTTCACCATCAATTGCCACACTTGCTTGTGAGACTCGTTGAATGACTGCACGCATGAAATGATCTATCCTTTCGTCCGTTCAACGCTATAAACGTCAGGAATTTGATTGATTTTCGTTACAATTTGTTGTAAATGTTCTAAATTTTGAATGGACACGGTCAAACGGATGGTCGCATTTTTTTCTTTATCCGCGCGCGCTTCCACACTGGAAATTCGCTTAGATAACGTATTAACTGTTTGCAGGACATCATTTAACAAGCCTGAACGATCAAATCCATAAATTTCTAAATCCGCATCGTATTCCTTGTTGCTATTGCCCGTGTCTTCCCACTCAACTTCGATTAAGCGTTCTGCTTGCTCTTTGGAGTTGACGATGTTTGGACAATCCGCGCGGTGAATGGAAATACCGCGGCCTTTCGTAATATAGCCCACGATGTCATCGCCTGGGACCGGATTACAACAACGACTGATCCGAATCAATAAGTTTTGCACGCCTTGAATGACGACGCCACCTTCATGACGAATCTTCATCTTATCGGATTTCTTTTCAACTGGTTGGTTGATCAATTCTTGTATTTTTTGTTTTTCTTTTTCTTGTTCTTTTTCTTTACGTTCTTGTTCGGTGATGCGATTGGCAAACGTCGTTGGACTCAATTCGCCATAGCCAATTGCCGCAAATAAATCATCTTCTGTATTATAGTTATAACGACCAATGACTTCTTGCATACGGGTCTTCGTTAAGACTTCTTTTGGGACAAAGCCCATCTCTTGCAGACACTTAATCACCATGTCGCGCCCTTTTTCGACGTTTTCTTCTCGACCTTGCGTTTTAAAGAAGCGACGGATTTTGTTCTTCGCTTTACTCGTTGCGACTAATTTCAACCAATCACGACTTGGGCCAAGGGAATTAGCCGACGTTAAGATTTCGACAATATCGCCATTTTTTAATTTATAGTCAAGTTGGACAATTTTACCGTTAATTTTTGCCCCCACCGTTTTGTTCCCGATATCCGTATGAATATTGTATGAAAAATCTAGTGGACCTGATCCTTGAGGCAATTCGGAAACATCGCCTTTAGGGGTAAAGACATAGACTTTATCACTGAAAATATCTCCTTTAACGCCTTCCATAAATTCAGATGCATCAAAACTTTCATCTTGTAGTTCAAGCAATTCTTTAAACCAGCCAACTTGTTGCGTCATTTTATCCGGCTTCGCTTTCTCCGTTACACCTTCTTTATAAGCCCAGTGAGCGGCGACCCCAAATTCGGCAATCTCATGCATTTCATGGGTACGAATTTGGATTTCAATTGGCGTGCCTTTTGGTCCTATGACCGTCGTATGAAGCGACTGATACATGTTGGCTTTTGGCATTGCAATATAATCTTTAAAACGTCCGGGCATCGGTTTCCATTTCGTATGAATCGTGCCAAGTACCGCATAACAATCTTTAATCGAATCGACAATAACCCGAATCGCCAACAAATCATAAATCTCGTCAAATTGTTTTTTCTTATCGACCATCTTGCGATAAATCGAATAGATATGCTTTGGTCTACCGTAAATTTCGGCATAAATATCTAATTCTTCGGTTGCGATACGAATTTCTTCGACGGTTCCTTCGACGTAGGTTTCCCGTTCTTCACGCTTGGTTTGCATTAAGTGCACGATGCGATAATACTGATTCGGATTTAAATAGCGTAATGCTCGGTCTTCGAGTTCCCATTTAATGCGACTAATCCCTAATCGATGTGCCAGGGGTGCATAAATTTCAATCGTCTCTTGGGCAATGCGTCGCTGTTTATCTTCTCTTAAATGGTTCAGCGTTCGCATGTTGTGAAGACGATCGGCTAATTTCACCATAATAACCCGTAAATCTTGTGCCATTGCAATTAACATTTTGCGGTGATTTTCAGCGAGTTGTTCTTCATGGGATTTATACTGAATTTTCCCTAACTTGGTAACGCCATCGACCAACATCGCTACGTCTTTCCCGAACTCTTGGACCAGATCTTCTAACGTCACATCGGTATCTTCCACCACATCGTGTAAAAAACCGGTTGCGACAGTATGGGGATCCATGTGGAGTTCCGCTAAAATACCCGCTACTTGAATCGGATGGATAATATAAGGTTCTCCCGATTTACGGAATTGCCCTTCATGCGCTTTTGTTGCATAATCTAACGCTTTTTCAACAAATTTTGTGTGTTCTTCACTCATATAAAATGATACTAACTTGATCACATTCGGTCCAGTTAAAATGACTTCTTTTGCCATCGAGAACCCTCCTTAATAAAAAGGTCTGGGAAGCTCCCAGACACTACAGTATTGTATGTACTCTTTTAATCGAATCTTACAGCGTTATTATACAAATTTTCAGAAGGTTTTTCAATTCTCTCTCCTCAATCGAACAAGTCTTTTACTGTAATTCTAATTGATAACTCACCGCACTTAAAAAATAAAGCGGCGCTGTCTCACAACGTAAAATACGTGGCCCTAAGCCACAAAGCACTGCTTTTTGAGCAGTCAACAGGTCAATTTCTTTGGGTGTCAAACCACCTTCAGGCCCAAAAATCGCGAGGATTTTCGCACCCGGAACAGTCTGACTTAACACTTTTGCGAGTTGACTTTTTTCACCAGCCTTGGCTGCTTCTTCATAAGCCACCACAATTTCATCGTATTCGGCTAAGCGTTGATAAAATTCTTGTGCCGTAGCCAGTAGCGTCACTTGGGGTGTTACTTGACGATGGGATTGCTCGGCCGCTTCTTGCGCAATTTTTTCGCATCGTTGTTGTTTTTTCACTCGTTTTTTATCGTCCCATTTTACCACAGAACTTTGTGCAGGAAAGCCGATAAAGTCATGTGCCCCTAGTTCCGTGCCTTTTTGAATGATCCACTCTAATTTATCGCCTTTTGGGTAGCCTGAAGCAATCGTGATATGAACAGGTAATTCTTTTTCCTGATGTTCTTTTTCGATTTCTTTTAGCAAAACCTTATCCGTTAAAACAGCCGTAATTTCTGCGACAATCGTGATTTGGTTGGCAAAAGCTAAGTACACGTGATCGCCTTTACTCATTCGAATCACTCGTACCATATGGTGATAACTTTCGCCGGTCACTTCATATTCAGACTTCGCTTCATATGGATCTGTTAAAAAATAGCGTTGCATCTTAGTCTTCCTCTGGTTTTCCTAGAATAATCGCATACCAGTCTTTTTGTTGTAAAATTTGCGTAACGACAAAGCCTTGCGCTTGTGCAGCATCAATGACTAGTTGCTTTTTGTTTTCAATGATTCCTGATACGATGAGTTTCCCTGTTTGCTTTAACAAGCGCCAAGCATCCGGCAACATGAGTAAGATAATATCGGCTAAAATATTCGCCACAATGATATCCGCTTCAATCGTCACGCCTTGTAATAAATCATTGGCTTCAACCGTGACATCTTTTGCGATTGGATTTAAATCCATATTTTCTTGCGCCGAGCGAACAGCGACTTCATCTAAATCGTAGGCATATACGTCGTTGGCACCTAAGTATTTACTCGCAATACTTAAAACGCCCGATCCTGTGCCGACATCTAAAACCGTTTCGCCTCCGCGCAAGGTAACCTCAAGAGCTTGAAGGGTCAAATTGGTTGTCGGATGCGTTCCTGTTCCAAAGGCCATCCCGGGATCTAATGTAATAATTTTTTCAACCGCATCGCGTGCTTCATACTTTTCCCAACTCGGAACAATGGTTAAATAACGCGTCACGCGTACCGGATGATAATACTTCTTCCAAGCTGTTGCCCAATTTTCATCCGCCACTTCACTCACTGTCAATTGATTTTTCCCAATGGCTAAGCCAAATTCAGGTAATTGATTCACGCGCGTCGTAATAAAAGGCATCACTTCTGGCAGAAAAATGGTTTCAGGGAAATAAGCCATCACTAGCGCGCCTTCTTCTAAACGTGTATATGTTTCTTTATCTAATATCTCACCGTATTGATCACTTTTAAAGTTTTCAATATCAAGGGTATCTTCAATAGCGACGCCACTTGCCCCAGCTTCCATCAAAATATTCGCCACGGCTTCAACCGCTTCACTGGCTGTTTCAATTTTTACTTCATTCCACTTCATTGCTGTACGCTCCTTTTAGTAACTTGGGTAAGGGATCATTTGGTCTGGACCTTTATAGGCTGCAACGATTTGGGCATATCGTGCTTCATCAAAATGCAGTTCAAAAACATCCGTCTCTTCTTGGTCGAGAAAATCAAGCAAGTCTCCTTGTCCTTCATCGAGTATTTCTTTGATGTAGTCTACTAGACCGACGAGTTCACTTTTTTTCATTCCTTTTTTACCGGCATATGGTAGACACGCTAAGTAGTCATCTGGATCTATCTTTGATTTGACGGGATCGTATAACAAAATACTATCTTCAAATTCAATCACTTCTTCTTCTGAACCGACACCCGTCGCATCGTCAATCAACCATTGTTCTTTATTTTCAGCAAAGAGTAAAAAAACTAATTCAATCGTGTGATTCCGGTTATCCCAATCAATTGCCACCTCATAATCGGACATTTTTTTGGTTAATTGTTCATCTAAGAAATGTAACATTGTTTCTTTTGCCATTTTTTTTCCTCTTTTCTATTCATTCATACGACCAACCATAATGGTCATCGATTTCTTTTTTGCGAATATTTGTCACATATGGATTCCCCCACGCGACGTAGCGTAACGGGGCGTTCGTCCAAGGCCCCTTATTAGGAATCCCAATACGAGGGAGCCGTACAATCTTTTTAGGTTGTCGTTTTCTCTCAGGAACGAGCCGAAGCGGACTCGTAAAAATAGACCGGCCATAAAGTTCTTTGGTGATGCCTAATGCGGCGACAAGTTTTCCGGGGCCATTGGAAAGTTCTGATCCCGTCTTCCCTCGTCTTACTTGCATCTGTTCTATACCGTCAATCGGTTCCAGCCCTCGAATCATTACGCCTTGAGGTA
Source organism: Enterococcus sp. DIV1314a (assembly GCF_051713805.1). Classification (NCBI taxonomy): domain Bacteria; kingdom Bacillati; phylum Bacillota; class Bacilli; order Lactobacillales; family Enterococcaceae; genus Enterococcus; species Enterococcus sp. DIV1314a. Next base: position 447,257 of record NZ_JBIOQP010000001.1, read on the forward strand.
TTCCGATGTTTTGTGTCACAATGTTCAAAATTAAATTACCATGCATCGAATACAAATAAATCGTGCCTGGTTCTTGATACATCGCTTTTAAGCGCGGCGTATCACGCATGCCGTAACTATGAGCCGCTTCATCTTCTGGTCCAAGGTACGCTTCGCAATCCACAATATAGCCACCTACTATCCCATCCGGTAAACAGTGCTCCAGATACATCCCAATTAGACTTTCGGCAATTTCTTCGGTCGTTTGTGTTTGAAATTGTTCCATCCATTCGTTCATTCATCTCACCTATTATCATTCTACACAATTCTTGGCTTTAACGCTATTAAGAATCAAAGAGAATGTGAAATAACCCGTCGTGATTTGTCCTATGTTATACTAGTACTATGATTTTGTAGAAAGGGGAATGTCCCATGCAACAACCACTCGCGTATCGGATGCGTCCGAAAAATCTCGATGAAGTCGTTGGACAAAAACAATTAGTTGGGCCCGGAAAAGTGATTCGGCGGATGGTCGAAGCCAAGATGCTATCCTCGATGATTTTATATGGGCCTCCAGGAACAGGGAAAACTAGTATTGCGAGTGCCATCGCTGGCTCAACGCGTTATGCTTTTCGTATGTTAAATGCGGCGACCGATACAAAAAAAGATTTACAAGTTGTCGCCGAAGAAGCCAAAATGAGTGGCACGGTCATCTTATTGTTAGATGAAGTGCATCGACTCGATAAAACGAAACAAGACTTTCTCTTGCCTCATCTTGAAAGTGGCCGACTAATATTAATTGGCGCGACAACCGAAAATCCCTACATCGCTATCAATCCAGCGATTCGAAGTCGAACACAAATTTTTGAAGTGCTTCCCTTAACAAAAGAAGATATTTTACAAGCGGTGGAACACGCTTTGCAAGATAAGGTCAATGGATTAGGGGATTATCCTGTTACCATTGAAGAAGCCGCATTATTCCATTTGGCACGGGGAACGAACGGCGATTTACGGAGTGCTTTAAACGGCTTAGAACTAGCCGTTCGCTCCACGCCTCCTAATGAAGCAGGAGAAATTCAACTAACCCTTCCGATTATCGAAGAATGCATTCGCCGAAAAGCGCTCACGCATGATAAAGATGGTGACGCGCACTACGATGTTATCTCCGCGTTACAAAAATCAATCCGTGGCAGTGATGTCGATGCTGCCCTTCACTATTTAGCCAGATTAGTGGAAGCTGGGGACTTGACGATTATTTGTCGACGATTATTAGTCATTGCGTATGAAGATATTGGTCTTGGCAATCCAGGGGCCGCCTCTCGCACAGTGAATGCCGTTTTAGCAGCAGAAAAACTCGGGTTCCCCGAAGCACGAATTCCGTTAGCGGAGACTGTGATTGATCTTTGTCTATCACCTAAGTCAAATTCCGCCATTACAGCAATTGATCGCGCACTCGGCGACATTAAACAAGGCAAAGCCGGTAGCGTTCCTGATCATTTAAAAGATAGCCATTATCAAGGGGCGAAAACGTTAGGTCGGGGTGTCGGTTATCAGTATCCACATCAAAACGAACGTGGCTGGGTCAACCAACAATATTTGCCACATTCGCTCAAGCATGCGCGTTACTATTTACCTAAATCAACCGGAAAATACGAGCAAGCACTCGCTTCTCGCTTGCAACAACTTCAAGAGTGGAAAAAAAAATCATCATCTTAAAAAACGCTTTCATTCCATAGTACCTACCTATTGCGTGATTTTAAATCCTGTGCTACTATGGAAGTGGGGAATCTGTGATGTACGAGTTATCCCACTTTAGTGTTGACCGAACATTTTTATTGATATCTTGGGATCCGTCCGGTGTTAAAGTTAGTAACACGCCTTTTCACTTGGTAGTTCGATACTTTGACCGTGGAACCCACCTGCTTGAACTTGCGGGATCAATACTCCGGGACAAGAAACGGCATCAACGGTAACCCACTTTTTTTGAACAATTAACCCTCTTATTCTCCTGAATAAGAGGGTTTTTCTTTTGGGATGACCGATTGAATCAGATAATTTTTTCATCACCTTCATCTTCAATCGATGTAAAAGAAGTCATTTTTTCAAAACAAATTAAGACAACCACTAGCACTAAAATCGCGAGCGATAAATAAAGTGTGTCAATTCCACCACCATGCTCTAATAATAACTCGCGTAAAATAGCCGTCATACTAATTAAGACCAAATAACGAATCGGGATGTGATGGTCATCTTTAATATACTTTAATAACATCAAAATAATCTCAAGTAAAATAAACATGGTCGCAATTTCTTCAATTAAGTAACTCATCTCTCCAATTTCTGTCAATGGAATGACGTGTTGAATCATCATATAAATACTCTCACCCATCGCGATTAATACCACGATAATGAGGATTCCGATTAAAATATCGACTGCTTGTCCAATGATTTTTTCGAATTTTTGAAACACTGGCATCTGTTCACCGTTCCTTCTCTTTTTTACTTCTGGTGTCACACTGGCGCTTCCAAGTTACCGAGAACTATTTTTTTCATCCTCCGTTTGCATCTCGTTACGCCTTCTTCTATACTAGTTATATTATAACCTTGAAAGGAATTACTTCCAGATGATTTTTATTATTTTTATTCTCATTGGTCTATTTTTAAGTGTCTTTGCCTTTTTCTTATTAAAAAAACAAACCATTTTCCTAGCACTATTGGCCGCTGATCACGAAAGTAACAAACAATTTTTAGCTCGTTACGGCTTTTTATTCCTTTGTTTAGCGTTACTCGCATTTGGTTTTTCACCTTTTATTCAACGAGATGGCGCTTTGTATTTTATTGCGCTAATGATGTTCGTCTCTGGTTTGTTTAGCTATCAATTTTCTAAAAAAATAAAATAAGTTCTACTTAGATATTTGGCAATTCCTTTGAAATAGCTTACAATAAAGAAAAGGATAGAAGGATGTGGTCAATATGTTACAACAATACAATCGAATCATGGTCGCCGTTGACGGCTCAAAAGAAGCAGAGCTCGCTTTTAAAAAGGCGATTAACGTCACAAAACGTAATAATGCGGAATTGGTTTTACTTCATGTCATCGACGCACGTGCTTTTCAAACAATGACGTCTTTTGACACGATGTTAGCAGAACAAGCAACCGATATGGCAAAAGAATCGTTAGCTGAATATGAAGAAACTGCAAAAAAACAAGGCCTTACTTCAATTAAAACATTGATTGAATATGGGTCACCTAAAACAGTCATTGCCAAATACGTTCCGAGCGAACATCAAATTGATTTAATTATGTTAGGTGCTACGGGTCTAAATGCCGTTGAGCGTTTGTTTATTGGTTCTGTTTCAGAATATGTGATTCGCCACGCACCTTGTGATGTGCTCGTTGTGCGTACCGACCTCAACAACCAGCTTCCAAAAGAAGAATAAACCATTGTCATAACTAAGTGATTCTCTTCGTCTCGATGGGAACCACTTAGTTTTTTAGTGATTCATTCTCTTATCGATTCATTCCATCAGCCATTTGATAAAGGTGAGCATTGTTTTTGACACGCTTATTTTTATATATTAAATTGTATGTACAAATGAGGACGTGAAATTATGAAAATAGATGATTCTGCTTTAACTGAATGCTTATTTTTTAATGCTAATCGTTTTGCGCGCGCAATGACAAAATTAGCAGAAGAAGCCTTTGTCGATATTAATCTCTCTCCTAACTACGCCTATTTATTAATTTTGGTCGCACAATATCCTAATATTACCCAAAAAAAATTGTGCGAAAAATTAGATATTGCACCGTCAACCAGTACTCGCTTTATTAATAAATTAGAAGATGCGGCACTGGTTACTCGTACAAGTCAGGGAAAAGAAACCCATATCCACTTAACGGACAGTGGGTACGCCTTACAAGAAACGATTGAAGCAGGATTTGATCGTTTGTCGAAAGCATACCAAGAAAAAATAGGTGAAAAAGAGAGTGCTTTACTCGCAAAAATGCTTTATGAATCCAGCGAAATCTTAAAAGAAGAGTGACATCGCTCTTTTTTTTTCAAGTGTCATTTGCATATACAAACGAATATTGGAGGAATATTATTATGAACAACTTTCATCAATCACCACAAGCTTACGTAGGACACGTTACACTGAACGTCATGGATTTAAACCGCTCAATCCCTTTTTATACTGAAATGCTTGGCTTTAAAATTTTAAATCAAACAGCAACCTCGGTTGATTTCACGGCAGATGGTTCGACATCACTCTTGACCATTAATCAACCTGCTCATGTAACACAACGCCCACAACGAACAACTGGTATGTATCATTTTGCTTTATTATTACCTAAACGCTCGGATTTAGCCGATTTACTCGCACACTTTATTACAACAGGTCTTCCTTATGGCGCATCTGATCATCTTGTAAGTGAAGCATTGTATATTGCCGATCCTGATGGCAATGAAATTGAAATTTATACGGATCGTCAGGCTGATGAATGGACCTGGTTAGAAGATGGCGTACAAATGACCATTGATCCGATTAATGGGCATGACTTGTTAACGTTAAGAAATCCCGAGGGTTGGCAAGGTCTTCCTGCAAAAACCATTATGGGACATATTCATTTATACGTTTCAGAATTACAAGCCACAGCAGATTTTTACGTCAAAGGTCTGGGCTTTGCGATTGCGAGTCGCTATAGCGATCAAGCGCTATTCCTCTCTACAGGAAATTATCATCACCACATCGCTTTAAACACTTGGATGGGTGTGGGCGCGCCAACGCCTCCTGAAAATAGTACAGGCTTAGACTTTTACACGATTGTCTATCCAGATGCAACTGCTAGAGAAACAGCCATCCAAAACGTGATTGCTTTAGGTGGGTCTGTCGTTGAAAAAGGAGAAAACTTTTTAACGATCGATCCAGCGGGTAACCATATTTTACTTAGTTTGTCGTAAAATTAAATAACATTTCTATAAAAAGCACAAGATAAACGATGAGGCGGCCTTCAAACAGAGAACGAAACAATCTCTCTTTGAAGGCCGCCTTAAACTTTTTTTAGATTTCGACACTATAATCTTCCATCATACGTTTCACACTGAAACCACGACCATTGACTTCACTTGCATCTAATGCAACAAAAAAGGCCGTTTCATCAATCGCTAAGATCGCTTCTTTGATTGCCATAAATTCTTTTTCAGGAATCACAGTCATAATAATTTTCCCTTGTTTTTGAGTATAACCACCCTCAATCGGCAAAAGGGTAACGCCTTTATCTAATTCTTTAATGAACATTTGATGAATGGCTTCATATTTTTCCGAGATAATAAATAAGTTTTTCGAACGTAAGACGCCTACTTGAACGCGGTCAATCACACGACCAATAATGAAAAGACTAATCAGAGAAAATAAAACCGTATCTTTTGTAAACACGAAAAGAGCCGTCGCAATGACAAAACCATCTACTACGAAAACAGAAACCCCTAAAGAGATCTTAAAATACTTATTCACAATTTGTGAAATAATAGCTGAGCCACCCGTTGAAGCATTTCCCCGAAAAACAAGGCCTAAGCCAATTCCAGTCAACACGCCACCATACAAGGTTGCTAAAAAAATATTATTCGTTAACGGAGGTAATGATCCCGTAATCGCAATAAAAAAAGGATTAATTAAGCTTCCATAAATCGTTTTTAATCCAACATCTTTGCCTAAAAGTAAAAAACATAAAATTAAGAGCGGAATATTAATCGCATATAAGGTTAAGGCGACGTTCCAGCCGAATAACTCATTCAACACGATACTTAAGCCACTTGCGCCGCCTGCGACAATTTGATTAGGTAAAAAAATTAAGTTCACACTAATCGCTAAAATAAATGCTCCTAACGTCACATAAAGTGTCTCTTTTAATCGTTGTACTTGTTCTTGCTTCTTCAATAAAATTCCTCCTTAAATGATTCCTTATCTGTTATACCATATTGTTTTTGATTAAGAAAGAAAAGAAGTATAATGAACAAAAGGGGATGATAAAAATGAAACGGCTCTCATTATCATTGTTATTTCTATTATTGTTTTTTAGCGCCTGTCGTACTACCCCAACCCCACCTTCTAGTAGCAGTTCTTCAAGCGAAATGACAAGTTCAACTACAACCGAAGAATCAAGCTCTTCTTCTTCGACTGAAACGACTCAAATTTCCGAAAGTCATTCAGAAATTCCAGTTCCCATAGAGACAAGACGTAATATCGTCGGCACTTGGAAACAAGAGAATCAAACACTCACTGTTCAATCGGATGGGACTTGGCAACTAACTGGAGAAATTAATAGTTCTGGCACATTGACCGTTGCAGCTGATTTTGAAGACACACAACTTCTTAAACTCTATGGATTCAATGAAAATATCGACGGAATCGGTACGTATTTTATCGCGAACTTTAATCAAGACTCCACAAAGATGGGCTTTGGTTACTTGGGTCAATTTAACCGTTTAGGAAACGTGACAGAGGCCTATTTATCAACGGATGTTTTTCAAAATGACATCCAAACGACGCCTGTTGATTTCAACACAACGATTCTAGGCACTTGGACCATTAAAGAAGGCATCGAGTTTCATAATACTTGGAATTACAACCCTGATGGGACATTCGAGACATTTTCTCAAGGTCGTGGTCAAGCAATGACTGGCGAATATCGTGTCAAACAATTAAACGGTAATTGGGTTGATGTCACTTATACTTTTGATGAAGATGGTCAATCGTACACAAGTTTGTATCTGATTGAAAATGGCATGATGATTGAAAATCATTTTGAAGATATTAAAATTGTTCGAAACGTGATTCCTGATTTTCCTTCGTAAGTCGTTATGAGGAACGATAGTCATTTTTCAAAAAATTGCCGTCATCAGTAGCCATTCTAAGACACCCTTTTAACCATAATAAGCCTCAGGAATAAATAGATTTGACCTCCTCAAGTTAGACGATAAGCGCTAACTTAGGGAGGTCTCTCAATTTCCTTCTGAGTTTTTTTCAACTTCATAGTCACACCGCAAAACACGACTCCTAGGAGTGATTTTATACGAATGAAGTCGACAGCATGCTCCAAGACAGTATCTTAGGAGACACTCGAACATTTCTGTTATTTCACACGAAACTTCATCAAACGTAAGCCATTTAAAATCACGAACAAAATCGAGGCTTCATGCACAAACATGCCTGATGCCATGTAGATGAATCCGGCAAATAGTCCGACAAATAAAAGGCCAACAGTGGCTAACGAGATGCCAATATTTTGACGCATATTAAAAATGGTCGCTCTTGTTAAACCAAAAGCATGCACTAACTCATCAAAACTCGAGCGCATTAAGACAATATCAGACGTTTCAACCGCGACGTCGGTGCCTGAACCCATCGCAATCCCAATATCCGCTAGTGCAATCGAGGGCGAGTCGTTGATACCATCCCCCACAAAAGCCACGATATGCCCCGTATCTTTTAATTTTTGCACTTCTTTGACTTTATCTGCTGGTAACAATTCGGCTTTCACCTCATCAATTCCTAGTTGTGTTGCTACCGCTTGGGCCGTGATCTGATTATCGCCCGTCAACATCACAAATCGTTTAATTCCCATTTTACGAAGTTTCATCAGTGCCTTTTTTGCCTCCGGACGAATCTCATCGGAGACGCCTATCACAAACCTTAATTCCCCACTCACTGTGACGAGAACAATGGAGTTGCCTTGTTCTTTGATTGCTTGAATTTCTTTTTGTGTCTTTGGTGCAATCGTCAACGCTTGTTCCTTTAATAAACGCTCATTCCCAATCAAAACTTCTTCATCCTGAACGATTGCTTGAATCCCACGCCCTTCAAGGACCGTTGTCGATTGGACAGGATAAGGATTTCTAATATTTTTTTCGCCTAAATAAGCGACAATCGCTTTGGCTAACGGATGATCGGATTCTTTTTCGATTGCCATTAAGTAGGCCAACGACTTTTCCTCTTCTTCTTCAAGTGAAATAAAGGTTGTGACTGCGGTTGTTCCTTGGGTTAACGTTCCTGTTTTGTCAAAGACCATCGTATCGACTTGATTCATTCGATCCATAACTTCTCCGCCTTTAATGAGTACGCCATGTTTGGCGCCGTTCCCAATCCCTGTTACGTTCGACACAGGAACCCCGATGACTAAGGCTCCTGGACAACCGAGCACTAAAATTGTGATAGCCAAGCGAATATCTTGGGTGAAAAGATACGTCACCAGTGCAAAAATGAGTACTACAGGGGTGTAATATTTTGAAAATTTATTAATGAATTTTTCCATCACTGACTTACTATCTTGCGCCTCTTCGACTAGTTCAATGATCTTGCCAAAAGTCGTATCTTCCCCTACTCTTTGGGCTTCAATTTGTAAGGTACCGTTATTCAAGATTGTCCCCGCAAAAACGTGGTCGCCAACTTTTTTCTTGACGGGAAAAGATTCCCCCGTAATCGTCGCTTCATCCACAAACCCTTCACCAACTAATACAAGGCCGTCTACGGGTACTTTTGATCCCGTTTTCACTAATAAGCGATCCTCTTTTTCAACGAATTCAATGTCGACCTCTTCGGCTTCTCCGGATTCATCTATTAACAAGGCCGTCGTCGGTGCCATCTCCACTAAGCTCTTAACAGATTTTCGTGTCTTTTCGATTGTTCGTCGTTCTAAGTATGCACCAAATAAAAATAAAAAAGTCACGATTCCAGACTCGTAATATTCCCCAATAAAAAACGCTCCTATAACAGCGATTGAAACTAGTAATTCAATACTAATCACTTTATTTCGAAGTGCTTGATACGCTTGAATCATAATCGGTATCCCACCCACAATCGAGGCTAACATCATCGTCCACATACCTACTTGAGAAAGATTCAATAGATAGTCACTGATGATGGCACTTGCTACAAGGACCCCACTTAAGATAATAATCTGGTTCTGGTGTTGCTTGATCAAACGTTGAATGTTCATTTTCTTGATCTCCTTCCTTATTGACACCCTTAGTGTAATCGTAAAACGCATCAACTAAATTGATAGGTGTCAAGAAACCAAAGAAGTAGGCAAAGAAAATAAAAAAGTACCAAAGAAAAGCGAACTTTTCTCTGATACCTTCTTTTATTTAGGGCGAGCTAATGAAAAAATTTCTCCCAGCTTGCTATAATCTTGACCAGCGAGACGACTGACGGGTGCGAGTTTATGAGGATTAATTTTCCCATCTTCGTAGACTTCTTCCGCAATCACATAGTTCTCAATTTGTAATAAAAAGAAATCAGCTGTAACCGTTTCTTCCTTTTTGATGTCGATTCTTTCTAAAACCGAGACTTCAAAACGAACTTTGGCTTCTTGTAAACCAGGCGTCAACACCTTTGAAGAGGGAACGAGTGTCAACTTCGCGACGGATAGTTCACTTTCCTCTGGCGCTAAGTTAGCCGCCGTCTCATTCGCTTCAAAAACGTTCTCTTCGTCTAAAATGTGGATGACACCTTCGCCTTGCTCTCGTAAATTGCGGGCTGTATCTTTTTCGATCCCATTTTTTCTTTGAACAGATAATGAAACAACGGGTGGATTGGAGCTCACAATATTAAAAAAACTAAAAGGAGCGATATTCACAATTCCTTGAGCAGACTGTGTCGTAACTAAAGCAACTGGGCGGGGAATAATCGAACCAATCAATAATTTATAATTTTCTTGTTGTGTCAATGTTGCGGGTATAATTTCTTTCATATTTATCCCCCTATCTTGTCGTATCAAAAGGACGAATAACACTTTCGATGTGCGCACGATTTGGCTCTAAAAATGGTGGTAGCGCTAAGCTTTCTCCTAATGTTTCGTAAGGTTCATCTGTCACAAATCCAGGTTCATCCGTCGCAAACTCTACTAGCACATGACCAATTCGAACATATAATGATTCAAAATAGAAGCGATTCACGTAGCCAGAGTTTGGTAATCCCGCTTGATTTAAACGTGTTATCCATAATTTAATCGAAGCCGCATCTTTTAAGCGTAACGCAAAATGGTGTACTTCTCCATATCCTTGTTGTGCGATATTTTGCGTCGCATCTTCAATTAAAACAACTTGTGCGCCGTTGCCTTTTTCACCTACTTCGAGTAAATAACGGTTGCCTTCTTGTGCGATTTCTTCAAAAGAAAGTAATTCTTCAAAAATTTCTTTAAAATCGTTAAAATAGCTCACGGTTATTTCAACCGGACCTAAACCATAAATCGCAAATTTCTCCGGTACTGGACCTTTTTTCCATGGCGTTCCGGGTTTCATTCCCACATTGTTTTCATCCGAAATCAATTGATACGCTTGCTCGTCAAAATCCCAGAACCGCAATACTTTTTTCCCAAATTCAGTGGTAATCGCTTCATGTTTCACATCAAATTTAGCAAAACGTTCTTGGTAGTATTCTAAGCTCGCATCATTTGGTACGCGGAAACTCGTTCGAGTAATCGCGTTCGTTCCTTTGATCCCTTTTGGATTATTTGGAAAATCAAAAAACGTCATGGCTGTACCAGGTGATCCGGTATCATCACCGTAATAGGTATGATAGGTATGAATATCATCTTGGTTGACCGTTTTTTTAACAAGGCGCATACCTAATACTTCAGTAAAAAATTCATAGTTCTTAACAACATCACTCGTCATTGCCGTCACATGGTGAATGCCTAGTGGTAAGTCTCTTTCATTCATTGTGATTTCCTCTTTTCATTTATCTTACTTTTTTGAGTAGTTCCTTCAGTTGGACTAATTCATCTTCCGTTAACTTCCCAAAACAGGTCTCAATTTTCTTGGCGTGTAGGGGGAAAATTTCATCCATCAAGGCTTTCCCTGATTCCGTGATTTCAACATAGGTTACACGCTTATCTTCTTGGCAAATATCTCGGCGGACATGTTCTTTTTTCTCTAATTGATCGACCACGTAAGTTGTACTACTGCTCGCAATTAAAATTTTATTTTTAATTGTTTGTGTTGTTTGGCGTCCTTTATGGTAAAGTAATTCTAGAACAGAAAATTCCGTCATGTTTAATCCGTAGCAGGCCACATCTTTTCGAACGATTTGTTCTAAGGTGCTACTCGTGCGTAAAATACCGATCAATGCTTGTAAACTTTTTTCTTTCCTATTCATTTCGTCACCTCTTTTTATTTCGAATTCGAGATAATTGTACCCGATTTTTTCGGTTTCTACAACCTTAATGCTCAAACCCCTTAAGAAAGTTCCTGTTTTTCTTTCTTAAGGGGTTTGATTTATCCAGATATTTCATTCACTATGGTATCCTTCAACAGTTTTGCTTCATTTTAAATAATAGATGAACCATTTGTCTTCATTGCGCTGATAAAAGAATCATTTCGTATGAGACAAAAAAATAAATATGGCTCACTAACGACACACGGAACCACCACACTTGATTTTAACGTTTGATTAGCAAAAGACGACTGCGCTCATAGCGGTACTTATGCACCAAGACTAACCACTCCCCTTTTAGTTTCACCAATCGTTTGACACCTCCTATAAAAAGAAAACGCTTTCTAATAAGTATTTTACTATAAAAAAAAGAAAATACTAGCTCTTTTTAAGCAGAACTAGTATTTCAAAGCGTCTTATATTTTTTTTCGTTTCAAAACGTTAATACTCATGACAATTAACACAATAGTCAGCAGCAACGTAACAAGAATACTCGGAAGATACTCCGATAATCGATCCGTACCTTGTAAAATAGCCAGATTTTGTCCAATTAAAGAGACGGGATTCCAGGTCGTCAAGGATTCGAAGACGCCTCCGATATAACCGAGGATCATCACGAAAATGGTTAACAATAATCCTTCGAAGGAACTTCTTGCAACTGTTGAAGTAAAAATAATCAGACTACAAAAAAACAAGCCAAAAATCAAAAGAGGAAAAAAGGCGAGCCAAGGATGAGCGGAGGCGTTATCTGGAAAATAAAAATACGTATAACCAAAAGTAATGACAAATGAAAGACTGAGAATCAACGTCCATTGTAAATAGAGAATGAACCATTTACTTCCGATAATCACCGAACGATTTAACCCTTTCGTCACCAAATGAACGAGCGTCCCTTTTTGAATTTCTTGACTGACCACGCCACTAAAGACAATGGCAAAAAGATAGAGACCGATTTGACTTAGATTTTTATAATATTGCATCCAAGAATCAAGTGACGTTGGCGCGACAATAGGAAACTCCTCACCAAAACTCATTTTTAGAATTTCTGGTGTTAGTTTAGCCACCAATGGACTCATTAAGCCAAATATCATAAAAATGACAAAAAGCAAAACAAGTTTTTTCGTACGCCACGTTTCTAAAAGTTCTTTTTTACTAAAGGCTAGGAATTGAGTCATTTTGTCACCTCCAAATATATTTGCTCAAGAGAAGGGGCGATATGAGAAATACTTTTAGCGGTAAATGCTTCTTGAAGTAAAATCTCTACTACGTCATGAAAGGCTTGCGAATAGGTTCCTTCATAAGACCACAATACTTGCGAATCGATACATTGAATCTTTTTATCTGATAACTTTGCCGCAAATTGTTGCGCCTCTATTTGCGTTTCAAAATTCAATTCAATTTGAGGCTTCGCGTAGCGTTCTTTTAAAGACTCCAGCGTGCCTACCACTTGTAAGGCACCTTGGTCCAAGATTCCCACGTAATCACAAATTCGTTCGACATCACTTAAGATATGTGTCGAAAATAAAATCGTCACTTCGTCCTTTAAAGAGGCTAATAACGCCAAAAATTCAATACGCCCGGTAGGATCAAGCGCGGAAGTAGGTTCATCGCAAATTAAAAAGGCTGGTTTATTTAATAATGCTTGCGCAATTCCCAATCGTTGTTTCATTCCTCTAGAGAAGCCTTTAATTTTTCTTTTATCTTGGGTTAATCCAACTAATTGCAACATTTCTGCTACACGATTTACCCGCTCATTTTTGGGAATAGCGGTAATCTCACTACAAAAAAGTAGGTATTCACGTGCAGTCATATAATCATAAAATTCTGGAACATCCGGTAAGTATCCGACCGAATGATTTGTCGCCGGTTTCCCGAAGGTTACTTTTTGACCATTGAGATAAATCTCCCCTTCATCGACTGTCTCCAGACCTAAAATCAATTTCATCGTCGTTGTTTTTCCAGCACCATTTTTCCCAACAAACCCAAATATACTGCCTTGTGGAATTGAAAAAGTGAGATTGTTTAAGACAACATTTGACCCGAACTGTTTCTTGACTTGTCTGACTTCTAAAAGATTCATTCTTCGTCTCCTTTACCAAAAACGAAATACAGAACGGGACCAAAAAATTGGAAAAACACTACGACAATCAGCCAAAACACCTGATTACCAAAACGATATTTAGGATGTTTTAACACATGGATCACGGCTGTAATCATTAAACCAATATTTAAGAGGATTAATGGAATAAACAAGGGTAAATTGTTAAAAAATAATTCAGAATTATTCATGTTGAGACTCCTTTACTTCTTTTAGTTTTTTTATAATCGTTTCATTTTGATACGGTTTTAATAAGGGATTGTCTACTACTAGCGTCAGAAACTCGTATTTCATATTCTTCGTTGTTCTTGGCATTTGCGGACCTAAATCAAGTTGTGCAAGCCACTCATCAATTTGATCAAAATAGGCATCGCCATGAAGTTCGAGTTCAAAGTCGGTGTGACGCAGCGTGCTTTCAAATGCCTCTAACACTTCAATCGTTTGCGTATGTTTCCCTAATTGCGCGAAACCAAAAATAGCGGATAGTTGGAAATTCATCAAAATAATCGGATGAAGGGTCGTTAATTCAAACGTCTCGGCAATTTTTTTTCCTCGTTCGTACGTCATTTGAAATTTTTCTTCATCAGCTAATAAAAATTGTAAATAGTTCGTAAAACCACTCATCAGTACAAAAATATATTGCGCAATGCTACTTTGTAAGGTGGCAATTCCCCGTTGGCCTTCTCCTTGTTGCTGAAAAGCACCCGCGATTAAGGTTTCTGTTGGAAAATAAGCAGGAACATATTCACCTAATAACGCGAGGACTTGGTCGGGTTGTTGCAATAACAACAACGTATAGGCTTCTAGATTTCTTGCTTGATTGACAAGTGCGACTTCCTTAGTTGCGTTTTTTACGTGTAAAAACCATTCTCTGGCTTCATTCATATACTTTTGTTGTTTGTTTTCACCTTCCATTGCAGGGAAATAATCAAAATGATTCATGAGAAATAAGCCCATCTGTAACACGAACGGATAACAAGAATAATATCGACGCACCAAACGACGAAGATTCGTTAAGACAACTTCACCAGAGTCTTTTTCTAATGATTTTTTGAGCATGGTATAGAGTCGCTGAATTTCTTTGGCTGAAAGCTGTGAATGATAGTCTAATAGCTGATCCATTGAAACATCGAAGTAGGCCGCAAGCAAGGGTAGTAAGGTGATATCAGGATAGGTTAAGCCCGTTTCCCATTTCGAGACAGCTGCTTTTGAGACACCGACAAATTCGGCTAATTCTTGTTGAGTAATGCCTTTTTCTTTGCGTTTTTCGCTAATGATTTGACCAATTTTCATCTAATCCCCTCCACGCTTCTTAGTATAAGAGTAAATATAAAAAACATCAAAGGATTACTTGTTAACTTTTGTTGATAAAAGTATCTCTTTAAGATATTTTATAAAGCGAAATATTTTTTTGAAATTGCACCATTCATTCCCAAATACATCTGATTTTATGAGGGCAGGCGTTTAGAAAAAGCCATCGTGATGTTTTGGGGGGCTTGTGAGACCACAAAAAAAGGCTGTGAGATATCCCCAGCCCTTTTCTGTTATATGAATGTTTAATTTGTAATAAAAGGAGGACAACCGTCTGCTCTGTCAACTGAGTGCCACTCGCGCAATGAAAAGAGCCAATTGTGTGAGTGGATCTGTATTTTCTCAGAGCAAAACAACTTTTTTCCTCCCTTCTTCACTACCTGATTTATTTTGCACCAAAAAATTTCTTACTAGGAGTCCCATCTGTATAGCTCACACCTATTCCAGTAATGGCACTAAGCATGGAAAAGATGGGCGAAAGCAGGCTAAAGAAAACGAATGGTAAATAGGTGATGGTTGGAATACCAAAGGTTCCCGCCACAAAGCTGCCCGCAATCCCCCACGGAATTAAGTAATTCATCACCGTTCCGCCATCTTCTAATGAGCGACTTAAGACGACTAAATCGATGTGGTATTCTTTGTAGACTTGCTTGAAAGCATTACCGGGTAAAATAACCGATAAAAATTGCTCACCAATAAATAAATTCACTCCAATTGATGTCAACAGACTCGCAATAATGACTCCTGATGTCCTTTTTAATTGATGAGCCACAACATTCATCACTGCCCCAATCAAATTGGTTTCCATTAACAATCCGCCTAAAGATAATGTTAACAGAATCAGAGAAACGGTCGGCATCATACTGGCTATTCCTCCACGCGACAGCAGTAGATCAATGGCTCGATTCCCCGTATCGGAGACAAAACCTGATTCGATAAAACTAGCAATTTGAATAATCGGCGTTTCGGGCGTTTGAACAAGAATAAAAATAATGCCGATACCGATATTCAATAAAAGCGTTAAAATGGCTGGTATTCGACGCCAAGCACAGACAAACATCGTCACGATTGGGAGTAATGCCCACAATGAAATCGTAAAGTGACTTTCTAATACTTGAACAACAAGCTCGATCTCTGCCAAATCAACGGTTCTTTCAGAAATCCCTAGAACTGAAAACAAGAGTAATGAGACAATAAATGCAGGAATGGTAGACCACATCATATTTCGAATATGTTTAAATAAATCAACTTCTGCAATCGCAGCAGCTAAGTTGGTCGATTCAGAGAGCGGCGACATTTTATCACCAAAAATAGCGCCTGAGGCAATGGCACCGACAATCAGTGGCGGATGAATACCTAAGGTTGTCCCGATTCCAAAAAAGGCAATCCCGATGGTCGACATTACCGTAAAGGCGCTACCGACCGCACTTCCGACAATCGCACACACAATAAAGATTGAGGGAACAAACCATTTGACGCTAATCATTTTAAAACCGTAGACCATTAATGTTGGAATAATTCCAGCTTGAATCCACACGGAGATTAAGGCACCGACTAATAAAAAGATAAAAATAGGGATAATACCGGGTTTAATGCCATTCACAATTCCTTCGTTGACACGGTCAAACGGGATGCGTTTGATGACCACATAAAGCAACACGAGTGCAACGGAAAATAAAATCGCAATATTCGGCGTCACTTTTAAAACAATGACACTCAGGGCGATACTGGCAATAATGAAGGTTAAGACAAGACTAGCTTCTAAAATACTTGGTTGACTTTTTTTATTCATTTCTTTCTGCTCCTTTTAGTTGATTGTTTATTCTGCAATCAAAAGGCGATAACGAATCATTCCCCCACAGTTCACTGCGAAAACACCTCCTTGAAATCTTTTTTTACAACGTACTCTTCTTAGAGAACGACTTTTTAACTTTAACAGTTTCGATTCTTTCAAAAAAACAAAAAACGCCCTCGGCTATCGCTAGCTAAGGACGAAAGATACTTTCGTGGTACCACCTTTATTCAAAAACAAAAAAACTGTTTTCCTCTGATTGCTATTTAATTGTCATTACGATGTTGTGTAATTCAGTCATTAAGTATTCATCGATTCACAGCAACATCGACTTTCTGGGCAAGGGACTTAACGCTTACTAAAACAAAGACACAAAAAATGTGTAGAAAACGTGATAACTTCCCTACTATACCAATTCCATAAATAAAAGGCTAGACTTTTCAACGATTTTGTTCCAATCTTCTTTCGATAAGTATCATTGTAAGGATTCGACACTCCTTTTCTATTTTTTAAACTTGTTCGCCGGATGAATTTGTCTATTTTATTACAATTTAAAATAGTGACTTCAACTTATAAAACGGTTTGTTCTTTTTAAAAAAAGATATCAAGAATTACTATTATTATGCTAAAATAGGATTGTCTCATGTTGTTTTTTAGAAGAAAGAAGGAAAATAAATGCCCGAACACACGATGATCCCCTTAAATTTATACAGCAATTATGAAGAGTATGCTCAATCTTTCTCTAATTCCGAGCTCGTTTTTGATGAAATCTTAGTCGCTTTTCCAGAATTAGCATTACGAAGCACTTACCAGAACAGCCTAGAAGTTATTTTACAACGTGCTTATCAATTATCTGCGCTTGGTGTCAGAAAAGGCGATAAAGTGATTCTCTTTAAAAGTCCTAAATTTGATACGTACTTACTTGCCGTTGCTGTTTCCTATTTAGGCGCTGTCCCAGCGATGATTTCGTATCATTTCCCAGCTAAAACAATGGAAATTTTTGGCGAGCGACTTGCCCAGCCATTTATTATTTACGATCAACAAACCGAGCCAGTCATTAAGCAATTAGCTAATTATCCAACTGAGAAACAAATCAGTGTCGCACAGTTATTAGCGACTTCATACGCACCCGTTCCTCAAGAAAAGCTCGCATTAGAGGAGATTTCTTATATTACTCATACTTCAGGCACGACAGGCGTACCTAAACTTATTTGTCATTCTGCCCAGTCGATGGGTTGGCGGACAACCTGGCAACGGGAAGTCTTCGGGAAAATCAAAGAAAAAGGACTACTCGCTTTTCATATTTCTCCCGTGCACTCACGTTTTAATATTGGGATTTCTTCGGCAATGGCGTTTGGTTTTTCTTTGATGCCTTTAGCCAGTCCTAAAGTTGATTCTTTGATTACGATGCTCGAAAAAGAACAACCACTAGCGTTAGAAACCCATCCAAATCATTTTGTTCAGTGGCAAGAAGCAACGAAAAAAGCGCCGCATGCGTTTTCTTCGATTCGTTATTATCATTCCACTTTCGACGCGATTAACAATCAAACGATGGCAGCCTTTTTAACGGCTAGTGCCGCAAATGATCCTGTTTTCTTACAAGTCTACGGTCAAAGTGAATGCGGACCAATGATCTTAAAGAGCCACCGCCTTTCGACTATTCACGAAAATAACGCACGCGATATGGGATTTGGTTTGGGAGAGTTAACGAAAGCACGGATTGTCGATGAGAATGGACACCCCCTTCCAGCCAACACTCCGGGAAATATTCATTTCCGCTCAAAAGGTCGGGCATTAACCTATTTCAAAGAAGATGAACGCTTTACAGAAAATTGCTACGATATTTGGTGGGACAGCGGAGATTACGGCGTGATGAATGAAGAAGGTGCACTTTTCTTAAAAGACCGCCAAGTTGATTTAATCCAATCCATTGATAGTAGCTTAGCGTTAGAAGATTTTTTATTAGACAAACTCGATTTCTTATCAGAAGTCGTGATTGTGAAAGATAAAGAACATTACCCACAACCGATTTTGGCACTCGCTGCTGACGCCGAAATGGATTGGGATGCTTGGTGGCAAGCGGTCGAAGACTTGCCTCATTTAAACAAAGCGATTCTTTTAGACTTTGACGCAATTCCCCGGACAGCTACCATGAAAGTCAAACGCCGTAAATTAGAAGCAATGCTTGCGAATTCACTCATATAAAGAAAACAAAAAGGAGCTGTGACGGCTGTCATAGCTTCTTTTTGTGATTTCCTGAATCTCGTACAGATATCTTAAAATAATGTGATTCTAGTTACTTCAGTTCCGATTTTTTTAAAATAAAAAAGAACGAAGGCAATAACTTAGCCTTCGTTCTGTAAAATCTATCTATTCAATTAGACAATCTCAAACGTTACTTTCACATTATTACGAACTGCTTTTGAATAAGGACACACTTCATCCGCTAATTTCACAAGTTCTAATGCGCGTGCTTCTTCTACGCCATCGATTTTAACTTCAAGAACTACTTCAATATGGAATCCTTCGACGTCGTCTGCAAACAAGCTGACCCGAGCGGATACTTCACTTGGATGAACGTCATTTTCTCGTTCCATGACGAGTTCTAGTGCACCATTAAAACAGGCACTATAAGCAGCTGCAAATAACTGTTCTGGATTTGTCGCATTTTCGACCTTTTTGCCAGGGGAAGTCACCTTGTGTTCAAAGAGATGATCCGGTGAATACACTTCACCTTCGCGTCCGCCAGTGTTCGTGATCTTTGTTTCATAAACTTTTTTCATTGCTGATTCCTCCTACTTTTTTTGCTAACTGATTGATTTGATTCAGTAAGTCAAAATAATTTTCCTCATCTTCAGTGACAATAGCCAAACAACTCGTTACCTTCGACAAAATGGCCTCTTTTGACTCCTTTGCCTTAGACGTTAAGCTAACGACGACTTTTCGTTCGTCTGTTTGACTTCGTGCCCGCGTAACAAAACCGTTTTGTTCCATGCGTTTGATCATGGGCGTCAACGTCCCACTATCTAATGATAACGCCTCGCCAATTTCTGTAATACTTCGCTGATCATTTTCCCACAATACGAGTAATGCTAAGTATTGCGTATAAGTCAGATGGTACGGTTCTAACGCTGCGGTATACATTCTCGAAAATTCTTTTTGAGCATTGTAAATCGCAAAACACAATTGTTCACTTACAACTTGTCGAATCATTTCTCTCACCACATCTCCTCTATTTATATTTTACACAATTTAATTTTATAAAACAAGAATTTCGCCTTTTCGACGTAAGAATGAATCAAAAAAATTTTTCTCGCATCCACATATTGCGTTTCTAAATAAAAAAACTCACGATAATCCTACCGTGAGTTTCACCCGTTAAATCATGACGGTGATCGTTGCCGCTAGAATAATGAACCCTAACCCCAAAACCGTCACTTTCATTGCTTTGTTCGTCTTCTTTTGTCCAAGGAAATAAATACCCGTTAATGTTCCGACAACCACTGACGTTTGCGATAAGATAAAACCCGTTGCCAAACCGTTCATGTTGGGTTGTGCGGAGATGAGATACGTGAGGGCTGCAAAAGCAAAAAAGAAACCAGAGATCATTTGCAAATAAGAAACTTTTTCTTTAAAAGGAGAGGTTTCATTTTTTTGCGTTACTGTCAGAAATAGACTATAAAGAGAGGCCACCAAAAGCATTCCAATCGCTTGTGGTAAAAAAGAAGTCATCCCATCGACATTCGTAGCTCGTGGCGCAGCGGAATACGCCCAGTACCCAATCCCACCAACTATTAATAAGAAGACCGCACGTTTTAACCTTGCGCTATCTTGCGCATCTTTCTTTTCTGTCCAGACAGACATTCTCGCACCCATCACAATTAAGACTAAGGCAAAGATTCCAATCAATTTATTCGTCACGCCTGGCCAATTTCCTAGAAAAAAAGCACCCCACAATGACGTCACAAGTAACTGAACAGCAGTCGTAATCGGTAACGCTTTTGAAGTACCGACTAACTCAAAAGATTTAAACGTAATAATTTGTGCCGAGGCCCAGCCAATCCCAGATAACAACGAGAATAGCAAATCTTTTCCTTCAGGCAATGCAGTTTTTGTTGAAAATGAAAAAATCAATGCAAAGACAAAGGTTCCCAATGTCGTCCCTAAAATTTGATTGACCGGACGTCCACCCATTTTGGCTGCCACCGTTGGGAATAATCCCCATCCAATCACTGGACATAATCCAACCAATAATGCTGTTGTATTCACAATCAATTCTCCTCTTTATCGGGGAAACCCATCCATTCTTCTTTTCTCAAAAAAGAAGTTCCAATTGAAAAATATAACACATTTTATCACACTTCTCAATATGAAGCAGACGAACTCAAGCGTCATTATTTCTTGACAACCAACGAGGTTTTCTGAGTGTTTCATTGATGGAAACTTCGCACACTTTCTCATAAAAAAAACGACCCTCTCCATATTAAAGAGGACCGTTTAAAGTACGATGAAATAGGGTTGGTTACTCGTGGCGTAACGCTTCGACAGGATCGAGACGGGACGCGCGAACCGATGGCAAGAGTCCCGCAATCACACTTAGTAAAATACTGATCACCATTCCCATCACGATGAACTGATATTCCACTAAAAAGATGGTCGTACCAAATTGTTGTTCAACTACTCGATTACCAATAATTGACAAGATGTAAGCAAAGCCGACACCAAAACTACCGCTAAAGACGCCAATTAAAAAGGACTCCGAAACAAAAATCCGACGAATATCTTTCTTTCTTCCACCTGTCGCTTTGATCACACCAATTTCTTGCGTCCGCTCCACCACACTGATGTAAAGAACGGTTAGAATCATAATCGCTGAAACAAACAATGATAAGCCAGCAACTCCCGCTAAAATATACGTGAAAATATCGATCATATCCGTAAATAATGTCGCAATGGATTCCATCGCAGATCCCTGGTAACCCAGTGTCTTGATTTCTTCTTTGACACGAGTATTGGCTTGCGCATCTTCTGCTACCAGGTACACAACATTCGGCTGTAACTCGATGTCATTGGCTTGCGCGATGGCTTCAACATCCGCATAATTCATATAAATCGAGTCAAAGACAGCCGTTGGACCGACGGCATCGCTAGAAGCAAAAATCCCACTAATTACCATATCTGTTTTTGTAATGACGCCATCCATCATTAACGTAACGGTGACTTCTTTGCCGATACTGTCTTCACCAATACTATCGGCAATTCCTTGCGTGATTAAGATTTCGCCTTCTTGCGGGAACTCTCCTTCACTCAAGTTTGCCGTCGTAATCATCGAGGACATCGTTATAAAATTCATAAAGGAGCGATAGCGATCGTTATACATAATCGAATTATTTCCTAGTGAAAAAGTCGAATAACCTTTTTCAAGCGATGCTACTCCATCAATGTTCTCTAGGGTTTCTAAATCGGCTTGTTCAAAAGGAACGTTATCATTTCGCATCACAGGACTATTTTGAGCGGGATCCATTGGCATGCCTGTTGGATCCCCTGTGATTTCGCTCGTTGAAGAATTACTTGTTTCTTGTTCTTCTGGTTCCGGCATTCGAACTTCACTGACGACGGGATTCACTTGCTCTTGCATGAGATTCGTTAAATAGGCATTCACACCCGAACCTAAAGAGAGCATCAAAATAATACTCATAATGCCGATACTACCGCCAAGGGCAATGAGGACACTTCTTGAAAATTTCTCCTTCATATTTAAAAAGGCTAATTTCATCGCGGCGAAAAATGATAAGTTCCGATTTTTTGGACGACTCGTTAAACTAAAGCGACTAAGATGTTCTTTTGAATGATACACTTGATTTTCAGGATATTCTTGATCAGAAATGATCGAGCCATCTGCTATCGTCACAATGCGACTCGAACGTGCCGCGACTCTTTCTGAGTGGGTGACCAGTAACACCAATTTGCCACTAGCCGCAATTTCGCTAAAGATTTGCAGGACTTGATCAGCCGTTTCAGAATCTAGCGCGCCTGTCGGTTCATCTGCAATAATAATTTCTGGATCATTCACAAGCGATCGTGCAATCGCGACACGTTGTTTTTGTCCTCCCGATAATTGATTCGGTTTTTTATAGTATTGTTTTTCTAAGCCGACCTCAGCGAGAATTTTCTTCGCTCGTTCAACGCGAATCTTTTTACTGACGTTGGATAAGGTCATGGCTAACGCCACATTTTCCAACACATTTAAATGGGGAATCAGATTAAAACTTTGAAACACAAATCCTATCTTCTCTTTATTGTACATCACTCGTTGGTTTTCATTATACGTTCCAATATTCACACCATCGACGAGTATTTCTCCTTCAAAATCGCGATCCAAACCACCAATCAGATTCATCAACGTCGATTTCCCACTACCGGACTCTCCGATAATGGAGACTAATTCGCCTTTATTAAACGATAAATTAATATTTTTTAGTGCATGAAAACGCAAATCACTACCCGAAAGATAGTACTTATTTACATTTTTTAATGTCATTAAAGCCACGATAACCACTCCTACTCATTCTAAAAAAGCCTGGATTGCTTCCTTCTTATTTTCATGGTGCGTCTTGTTCGAACTTTTGTCAAATGAAAAAGAACCTCATATAGACAATTTTATGATTTGAAGCACTTGTATTGCAACACTCACTGCGCACTAAAAAACGGATTAGATGTTCACTCAATCGATTTGAGATCAAAACTGTATTACCTTTTGGACTAAAATCGATTTTTGTACAGACGTGGTCTCATTCCTAGTATGCCAAGCCTACTGTTTCATTGTGGTAGTCTCCACTTTCGATGGTTTCTAATAAAAAATGTGCTAAATCTTGTCTTGAAATATTTTTCCCACCTTTTGGAACGCCAATCGTCATTTTTCGATAGCTTTTCATAAGCCCCCCTCTGTTAATGAGAGCGGTCGCGCGAGTGTATAATCTAACCCACTTGTCATAATG
Source organism: Enterococcus sp. DIV1314a (assembly GCF_051713805.1). Classification (NCBI taxonomy): domain Bacteria; kingdom Bacillati; phylum Bacillota; class Bacilli; order Lactobacillales; family Enterococcaceae; genus Enterococcus; species Enterococcus sp. DIV1314a. The sequence continues at coordinate 470,646 of NZ_JBIOQP010000001.1, forward strand.
ACCTGTGTTGTCAATCGATGATCATTGATCACGTGTTTATAAAAAAGAGTAAGAATGAAGTTTGTCACCCATGAGAATTCGTTATGAATGCCTGCCGTTGAGAAGGCTACAATCTTAGATACATTGCTTTCTTTTATGCTAGCGACGATTACCTCCGTAAACTTTTGGATTACGTTCGATTGATCATTATCATTGCCACCTAGACAAGATACGACAACATCGTGATCACGCATCGCCGCAGACATTTGGGGGATTGATTCTAAGTTTCCTTGAATAATAGTCAGATTTTCAGCTATTGTTAGCTTTTCCGGTGACCTCACATACGCGGTAATAGGATGTCCCTTTGCTAGCGCCATATTTAGAAAGACAGTACCTATTTTTCCTGTTGCTCCTAAAAGAAAGATTCTCATGTCATTCTCCTTCCATCATACTCAATCGCTTTTTCTAATAATGAATGTATCTCATTTTGCCACTGAGCATCTTGATTGGGCCAATAGTTGGCCTCATTCATTCGTTTTGCCACTGTTTCGATTATCATCTGCTTCATTTCCCCTCACCTTTTGCTAGTATTATACTTCGAAATGTAACGTCCGTCATGAGCAATTTATTTTGTATTAATAGTATATAGAAGTTTCTCAGCAACACATTCCTGTCAAAATAATAAGGGTCAAGCGGAAAATGACATGCATACGACAATAAACAAAAAAGGCATGTCAGTACCTGATACGAATGAGCGATAAAACCCAAAGTATCGTGTATCGACATGACTAACAATGATTAACATTCGCAAAAAATGACAGACCTAGAAAATCATTACACAAACAAGCGCCACTAGACGTCTTTTTGAGTAATGGAAAGACCGAGCAATTGTCTGGCTTCATTTGAGAAAAAAAGAATAGAAGTGATGGTTGATTGATTAAATAATTTTAATTGTTAACAATATGCCATTTTGTATCAATAATTAAAGTTTTTCTTAAAAAAGTGCCTATACAAATCTACTATTTAATACTTGGCAAGCCATGACAGAATAATCGCAAGTTGCTTATTATTCATCCTCGATACTTTGATAAGCAGTTGAGGCACGTGCATCCCCATATTTGTCAATTAACCCACCTACTCTTATAAATCATCTATCGTATATTCAGAATACCCCTCGTAGAAATAGCTGACGTCGATTCCTTTCATATATAACTCGCGATCATCAATCTTATCGGTTAGGGCGTTCGAAATCAAATAGCGTATCTCCAAATCATTAATCGGACTGCGTTCCATTGCCGAAAGATAATCTGATTTATCAATCAAGTTCCAATCGACAACTTTTTGTAATTCCTCTTTTAAAATGATATCCAACCAAATTCTAGTACTCCGGCCGTTTCCTTCTCGAAACGGGTGCGCGATATTCATCTCGACATATTTCTTAATAATTTCTTCAAAAGATGACTGTGGCATTTGATCGATATGCTTCAACGAATGTTCTAGATACATAACCGGCGCAAATCGAAAATTCCCTTTTGCGATATTGACGGATCGAATATTTCCGGCAAACTCGTAAATCTCTGAAAAGAGAAATTCATGAATTTCAGATAAGCCTTTAAAAGTACCAACTTCTATTTCATTTATTTTTCCAGAATCATATAATTCCTTCGCTTTTTGTTTGCTGAGTTTTTCTTCAGTTTTGGCCAACTCGACTTGACTGGTTAAACCCAATTTATTCTCGATAATCATGCGAAATCTCCTTCAATTTTTGACATCAGTTTATGCAACACTCGTAAATCTATTGTACCGCGAATGTAAAAATGCGTCAAAAACGATTAAGTTTCTGACACATTTATTAATAGAGAAGTTCTAAAATTCGTATAGCAAATTTTTGAGTGATTAATGATTTATCGACGAGTTTGTGGAGGGTAAATCGGAAAATGACAAGCGTACGAGAATAAAAAAATCATGTCAATACATGATCAAGCGCCACTAGACGTCTTTTTGAGTGATGGAAAGACCGAGCAATTGTCTGGCTTCATTTGACAAAAAATCTATTGTTACTACTTTTTCCCGTAATAATACACAGGAATCCCTAACAGGGTCAGGCCAATTCCTGAAAGGACAAGTATTGGTTGGGTAACTGTCGTCATGATTAAAATAAATAGTCCACCAAACATCGCAATCAGCGGGGTAATCGGATAGAACGGAACTTTATAAGGCCGGATTAAATCAGGTTGCGTTTTGCGTAAAATAAAGACAGCCGCAAAAATTAATATACTAAAGAACCACATGACAAAGACAAGCATATCGGTTAATAAATCAAAACTACCGATCAGAATCATGCCACAGCCAATACCTAACTGTAAAAAAGCAGACAACAGAGGAACGTAGGTTTTACGCGTTAATTTAATGAACGCCGGACTAAAACGAAAATCATTTTGCATCGCTAACGCATAAGGAACACGGATACCGGTCATCGTATAACCATTTAGCGCTCCATAAACGGAAATCAAAATACCAATTGTAATGACTTTCCCACCAATGGTACCAAATAATACTGCCGCAGCTTCTGACGACGCGTTTAGATTCCCTGCAATTTGATCGACAGGTAGGACTTTTAGAAAAACAAAGTTAATCGCCCAATATATTAACGTGACAAAGCTCAACCCTAAAATAATTGCTTTGGGTAGGTCTCTAACCGGGTTTTTCATTTCTCCTGCGACATTCCCAACATTTAACCAACCATCATAAGCAAACAACGTCGCTAACAAGGCGCTACTAAAGCCCGCCAACCATGACTTGTCTCCACCGATTTCTAGATTGACTAAAGAGACAGTCACTTCTCCCGGTATGAAAAGACCGACAAGGACAATCGCAATAATCGGTAACAATTTAACGACTAAGGTAAACGACTGAACACGAGCAGCCACCCGGGTGCCTAAGAGATTAATCACCGTCACACTGATTGCAGTCATCATAGCTAGAGGAATTAAGAGCTCATTACTTAAACGCAATAAATTAATCAGTTGGGTCGCAAAAATAATACTTAAAGCGGCAATATTAGCTGGAAAGTAAATAATCGACTGGGCCCAACCAAGTAAAAACGCCGGTAATTTTCCATAGGTGACTTCAATGTATTGAATGGCACCGCCCGTTTTTGGAATAGCTGTCGCCAGTTCTGCTACAGTCAAACCACCACAAATGGTTAAAAAGCCTGCGAGTAACCAAGCAAATAATGCTAGTCCTGCTGATTGCGTGTGGGCAACGACGGCGGCTGCCTTGAAGAACACGCCTGCGCCAATTACGGTCCCCATTACCGTCGATAACGCACCCATCAAGGTAATTTCTCGTTTTAGTTTTTTCGTTTCCAACAAATCCCACTTCCTTTTCTTGTTAAAGAGTTAGCAAGAGTATACTTAATATTTCAGAAAATTTCCATTAAAATATTAACAATTCATCCTAAAAGAAAGATTTTCTACCATAATTTGAAGCGAATTATCAAAAAAACACAACAAATCGTTGATGGGGAGTATCAGACAATTCATTTGAGGCACGTCCTTGGGATTCCTTTTATTGGATTGGAAGTCTCTTTGTCCGGCTCATTACTTTCACTAAAATAAAATCACTTCCACTGCTTATTTTCCATTAAAAACGTTTGTTTAGAAGAAAAAAGAAAAGAAAAGAGCGATGACTCTTAACGTCACCACTCCTTCACTTCTTCCTTGACAAAGACAGCTATTTTCTCTTGTTGGTGATCATGATAGATCAATCCAATTTGTTTTGTTTCAGTTAATTCAACGCGATCACCTTTTTGAAAGTGAAAATAAGATTCCTTCGGTTCGCTCTTCATTTTGACTATTTGGTTAAAAACTTTTCGTGTTGTCGTAAAAGCTTCTTTATCAATATATTTTTGGGCTTGGTCGATGACTTTTTTCGAAATGGCCATTTTTTGCGCAATCCATAAGGCTTGACTTTCTCCCACTTCACCCACAATTAAGCGATACAAGGGCTTGAGATTTTCTTGATCAAAGGCCATCGCCGCTGTCACAAAATCCTCGTGTTCTTGAGAGAAGCGTTTGACCTCACCGTAATGAGTCGTTGCAACCACAATCCCACCCTTTTGATAAATCTCTTCCATGATAGCAACCGCTAAAGCAGCCCCCTCATTTGGTTCTGTACCGCTCCCTATTTCGTCAAATAAGACGAGCGTGTGTCGCTTAATCTGTGGCAATAGTTCACTGATATTTTTTAGATGACCTGAGAAGGTACTTAAGGCATCTTCCATATTTTGTTGATCACCGATGTCGACAAAAAGTTGGTCAAAGACGGCAAGTTCCGTGCCTTCTTTCGCAGGCACTTGTAGTCCAATCATTGCCATCAACGTGAGTAATCCAACGGTTTTTAACACTACCGTCTTGCCTCCGGCGTTTGCTCCTGTGATGACTAAACCTCGATACGTTTCTCCTAAATGAAAATCTAAAGGAACCACCTCTCCCGGTAGGAACGGATGACGTCCTGCCAGAAGATGGATACGCTCTTCTTTATTCATTAAAGGTGTGACGCCATTCAATTCGCGACTGTATTTAGCTCGCGCAAAGATGCAATCAAACACTGTGATGGTTTCAATCGCTTGGTCAATCACTCGTTCATTCTCAGCTAAATATCCTGTTAGTTCCGCTAAAACTTGATATTCTTCGATGGTTTCTTCCATTGTTAGTCCATTCAACTGCTCATTTAATTTTGCGACAGCACTGGGTTCGATAAAGACCGTTTGTCCTTTACTTGATTCTTCGATTAACATTCCTGCTACCTTATTCTTATAGCTCGCCTTAATCGGAACGGTATAATGCTCGCCTTTTTTGACGATCATCGCTTCTTGAATCATTTCTTTATTTTTCCCATGGCGAATGAACTTCATTAGTTTATCTTGAATTTCTTTTTGGATTTCCATTTTTCTTCTACGAATTTTAGCTAATTGCGTAGTTGCTGTATCACGTATTTTCTGATTGCTAATTTTGCGATCAATCGCTTCTTCCACTTCAAGCAATTCAGGTAAATAACAACTATAGCTATACAGCAAAGGCGTTTGATATTGATTTTTTTCAAAAAACTTGCGAATGAGACGACTACTTCGTAAAAAATCACCGCATTCGATTAAGTCTCCTGGAGGTAAAATCAACCCTTTCTTGACTTGTTCAGTGAGCAAAGTAATCCGACTCAGCCCCATAAAGGGAACATGTTGCTGACTATCTAAAATCAAGCGTGCTTCTTTCGTTTCCGCTTGGCGTTTATTCACTGTTGCAAGATTATTTTTGGGAAGCCATTCTTCAATGATTGCTTGACTATGCTTGCCAATGGCTTTTTCTTTTATTTTTTGAATCATTTCATTGTACTGTAGTTTCGTTAACGTCGTTTGATTCATTTTTTCTCTTTCCTTTCAAATAAAAAAGAGATACCTCTTTCAAACATCGATTGACTTGTATTTAACCTAGAAAACACAAAAAAAACGATCGTCTACACCATCGCTTGAGCAGTCTATCATCTCATTTGTCGACAGGTATCTTGATAAGCTCGCCAAATAAACCTGCCATTTGCCGTTTTTTCGACGATTCAACTTATAATTTAGATACCGCTGACACTCACAAATTCGTCCCCGTTTCACTAGGTTACATTTTTATTCCCTCACAATTTATCAAGTTTTCACGCCTTTGTCAAATCATTCGAGAGAAACCTTCCCTAAATAAATCAGACAAGGTACAATTAGAGTATCAATGTTTTAAGAAAGGAACGATTATGACTGCTTTATTAACCATTCATCAACTTTCCTATCAAGTAGGAAAACAACACATTTTATCAAACGTCAACTTAACGGTAGAAGCAGGCGATTGGCTGACCATTGGTGGCCCTTCTGGTAGTGGAAAAAGTAGCTTGCTGAAACTGATTGCCTCCTTACAAACACCCACTTCAGGAGCCATTTTATATCAAGGAAAAGCGCAGGATACTTATGAAATCACCACTTACCGGCAAGAAGTTTCCTATTGTTTTCAAAATCCGACCTTATTTGGTGAGACGGTTTATGATAACTTGCTCTTCCCTTTTACGATCCGTCACTTACCGTTTGATCAAAAGAAAGCCGAAGACGCCCTTCAATTAGTCGCTTTAAAACCTGATTTTTTACCTAAAAATATCAATGATCTTTCTGGTGGTGAACGTCAAAGAGTCGCTCTTTTACGAAATTTACTTTTTTTACCTAAACTATTATTGCTCGACGAAGTGACGGTCGGATTGGATAGTGAAAATAAGCAAATTGTGCTAGATTTTCTTGAAAAGATTCACCAAAAAGGCGTAACGTTACTACAAATCACTCATGATGAAAGTGAATTAGCCCACAGTAAAAAAACAATTTGGATTCAAAATGGAGGGATTGTCGATGAACGAGTTAGCCGTTAATAATGCATCTTTGTTTTTTTCCTTTGCGCTGGTTTTAATCGCAGTTTTGATTAGTCAAAAGGAAAAATTAACCTTAAGTAAAGACATTCTCTTGAGTATTTTACGAGCAGTCATTCAATTAACGATTGTCGGTTATGTCTTAAAATATTTGTTCCAAGTTAATAACGTAGTACTGACGGCTTTAATGAGCTTCTTTATTGTCGTGAATGCCGCTTGGAATGCCCATAAGCGTAATCCACATCCAATCAAAAGCTATTGGAATTCCTTATTAGCAATTTTTATTAGCACGTATGTCACGATGGGGGTGCTTGTCTTATCTGGCGCCATTAAATTTATCCCATCTCAAGTGATTCCAATTAGTGGAATGATTGCGAGTAACTCAATGGTCGCGATTGGTCTTTGCTACCGTCATCTCTTTTCAAAATTCCAAGACCAACGGCAACAAGTCTTAGAAAAACTCGCTTTAGGGGCGCCAATCAAACTTGCTTCTCTCCCGATTTTACGAGAGAGTATTAAAACGGCGATGCAACCGACAATTGATTCTGCAAAAACAGTCGGACTTGTCAGTTTGCCCGGCATGATGTCTGGTTTAATCTTTGCAGGAGTTGATCCTGTCCATGCGATTAAATATCAAATCATGGTGACCTTTATGCTGCTTTCAACGACCAGTCTCGGCTCGATAATTGCCGGATATCTTGCCTATAAACACTATTTCAACTCGCACTTACAATTAATTGATACGACTAAAAAAGAGGAGGCATAAGATGAAGATTTTTCTAATCGAAGATGATAAGGCATTAGCCAACTTAATCAGTGCCACGATTGAAAAATATGGCTTTGACGTGACCATAGGAAAAAACTTTCAACATCTTGATCAAGAGTTTCTAGCGATCCAACCTCATTTAGTATTAATGGATGTGAATTTACCTTATTTTGATGGCTTTTATTGGACAAAAATGATTCGCAAACATGCCAATGTGCCCATTATTTTCTTGTCTGCTCGCGATCACCCGATGGACCAAGTCATGGCAATGGAATACGGGGGCGATGATTACTTAGTGAAACCCTTCGTGAATGAAATTCTAATGGCTAAAATTAAAAGTCAATTCCGACGGGTCTACGGAGAATACGCGATTGCTAAAGAGCGAACTGTCATTTTTCGTGAATTAACCTATTATCCCGAACGGTCAGAAGTCCACTACCATCAGCAAAAAGAACTACTTACTAAAAAAGAAGGGGAACTATTAGAATTACTGATCGAGGAAGCCCCGAAAATCGTTCCAAGAGAAACGTTACTCATGAAATTATGGGATGATGTCCGCTTTGTGGATGATAATACGCTCTCTGTGAATATGGGACGGTTACGTAAAAAACTAGAAGATTTAGGATTGGTCAATAGCATTGTGACGATTCGCGGCATTGGGTATCAACTGGATTGGCAGGTGGCGTAAATGGCTTATTATATTAAAACGCATTGGATTCCTTTCACTGCTTGTTTGACAATCATTGCTTTTGTCGCGCTAATTACTGGTTTAAGTGACACTTTAGGTTGGCGTTTATCTTTGTATTTTTTAGGCTTAAGTGCCTTCTTATTCCTAGGTTTATTTGCTTATGATTATTATACCAAACGCCATTTATATCGATTTTTATCGGGTCACACGAATCAACTACTACCGGGTGACAGTAGCCCCGTTAGCCAGAAGATTCAAGTCTCATTTGATCACGTTCGAAAAAAAGAAGAGCAACAACTTTTACTCCAAACGAAACGACAAGAACAACAAATTACCTTTATGAATTTATGGGTTCATCAGATGAAAACTCCCTTGAGTGTGCTCGAAATGATGGCTCAAAACAAGCAATTGACGCCATCAGCTGTCTTAACAGAAACACAACGATTAAAAAACGGACTGAATATTGCCCTCAACGAAGCCCGGTTAAGTGCTGGATTCCAGACCGACTTCGTACTGAAAAAACTCTCTTTAACCCATGTCGTCTCGAGTGCGATTAATACGCAAAAAACAGCTTTTATTCAGCGAAACATTTATCCTGCTATTTCAATTCCGGAAGAAATGATGATCATTAGCGATGAAAAATGGTTGGCCTTTATGATTGAACAGCTCTTAACGAATAGTTTGAAATATTCTTATTCCGAGGGGAAAATCGATGTGACAGCTATCGCACACGAGGAGACGATTCAACTGACGATAACCGATTATGGTGTTGGAATCCCCGCTTCCGATTTACCTCGGGTGAAACGACCTTTTTTCACGGGCGAAAATGGGCGAACATTTGGTGAAGCCACGGGGATGGGTCTTTATTTAGTCAATCAAGTCGCCGAAGGATTAGATATTCAGCTACAGATTGACTCTATTTTTGGTCAAGGTACAACGGTTACGCTTGTTTTCCCTAAAATCAAACAGTAGTGTGGCAGCTTTTTTCTGTCACACTTTTTATTTTCTTACAACTTTGTAAGGATTTTGTCAGCTTCAGCCATAGGTAAGCCAGATTTTTCTTGCTAAACTAGCTGTATGATAACACTTAGGAGGACACATCTATGTCATTACTATCAATTAAGCAATTAACGAAAAATTATACTGGCGAAGTCACAGTTGAGGTCTTAAAAGGAATTGATTTAACGGTCGAAAAAGGCGAAATGGTCGCAATCATGGGACCTTCCGGCAGTGGGAAAACGACCTTGCTCAACTGCATCGCAACGTTGGATCAACCAACAACTGGAGAAGTCTTACTTGAAAATGAAAATCCGCATCTTTACAACAAAAATCGTTTAGCGGATTTTCGCCGGCACAAACTTGGTTTTGTCTTTCAACAATACAATTTACTTGCCCCACTAACCGTGATTGAAAATATTGTCTTACCGCTGACGTTAGATGGCGAAAAACCGGCATTCATGTTAAAAAAAGCGGAAGACTTGTTAGATGAACTTGGTATTTCTGCTTTAAGAGATAAGCGTATCTATCAATTATCCGGTGGTGAAATGCAGCGAGTCGCTATTTGCCGCGCGTTAATTCATGATCCTGCTTTGATTTTAGCGGACGAACCGACAGGGAATCTCGATTCAAAATCTGCGGATGATGTGATGGCTCTGCTGAGTCAATTGAACTTCGAACGCCACGTCACTACGTTAATGGTGACACATGATCCCTTTGCTGCAAGTTACTGTCATCGGGTAGTCTTTATTAAAGACGGGCGTTTCTACAATGAAATTTACTTAGGGGAAAATCGCGATGAGTTTTATCAAAAGATTTTAACCGTTTTAAGTCACTTAGGAGGTCGTAGTCGTGAACTTCTTCAAGCTGATTACTAATAACGTTATCCGTTCTTCTCGCATTTATGGAGGTTACTTTCTCAGTAGTAGCTTTTCTGTTTTTGTTTTCTTTTTATTTTCCATTTTAAATTTTCATCCTCAACTAAAGTCTGGTCTGGGTGGTAGTAATGGCAACATCGCCACATTAGCTGCGATGGGAATGACTGTCAGTCAAGTGCTGATTGTGGCACTTTCTTTTATCTTTTTATGGTATTCGTTTGGTATTTTCTCAAAAGCTAGAAAACGTGAATTGAGTATCTATGTCATGCTAGGGATTCAGCCTAAAGATCTGCGCAAATTACTGTTCGGTGAAAACATGGTCATTGGCATCGGCGCCATTATCTCTGGGATTACGATTGGATTAGTCTTTATGAAAGCCATCTTAATTATTGTGCAAAACATTTTAAGTTTGACTACGGGACTCGATTTTTACTTTCCAACAGTGGGGATTGTGTTAACCATTGGGGTTTATATCATCTTATTTTTACTCGTTAGTTTCTTTTTGACTTTAAAAATTGAAACCGCCAATTTAACACAACTAGGGAAAAGTGAGGAAATGCCTGACAAAACTCCCAGAGCCAATCCTGTTTTAGTCCTATTGGCGTTTATCAGTTTAGGTATCGGCTATGGTTCTCTTGTTTACTTTGTAAAAAGCATTTACAACAATAATATTCTTGTCTTACTTTCTTGTGTCATGTTTACCGTTATCGCAACCTTTCTCTTTTTCCATCAAGTGAGTGTTTATTACTACTTATGGCGAAAAAAAAGGGCGGACTATTGGCAAGGAAAACAGTTACTCTTAACTGCAACCGGGATTTATCGTGGGAAAGAAAATGCCAATTTGTTTGCTCTTATTACTTGTACCGCAGCCGTTGCTCTGGTCGGTGTCTCTGTGACCGCCAGTTTAGGCAGTACCGAAGCCAATACAAGAAATAACCTTCCCGCAGCGTTGGTAATCAATCATTCTTTTGATCCGACTCAAATAAGCGAAGCGGAACACCCGATTTTACAATTGGGCCAAGAAATTTTTGAGCAATTAGCAAAAGCAGGCTATGAACCGACTTATGAAAAAATCCAACCAATCCCCTTTGAATATACCCTTAAAGAAGAGAACGTTTCTAATTATACCGGCGTTATTTCGATTAGCGACTATAATCGACTCGCGAAACAATTAGGAATGGAAACCTTGGTAACGAAAGAAAATGAATTACTGCTTCCAGCTTTCGATTTAGAAGAAGCAACCTATTTCAAAGAATTCGGACAATCCTATCCCATTTCAATTGTTGATTTGGAAGGGGATTTTACCTTAACAGAGGTCCCGATTCCTTTTCGTCTTTCGGTTTATAATCAAATTCTGATTGCACCGGATTCTCTTGTGGGATTGATTAAGGGAAAAATGCAAACAGAAGACATGCCTTACAGCGAAATCTATCAATTCATTCATTATCAAAACTGGGACGATGGTAGTGCCTTGAATAAGCAAATACTCACTCGATTAACTCAAAAAGTCGTTGATTTTGAAACGGCAATGGAAGAATACCACTCGATCGATAACGAAGAAGCTTCTGCAGAAAAATGGAATGACATTATCAATACAAAATACTTGGAATTCGATTCTCTTTATCATAATCTCATTCAAAAACGCCAATCAAATGGCTTTATTTTAATGATTGGGTTGCTGATTGGTGGGGTTTTCTTCCTTTTTGCTTCTTCTATTCTTTATTTCCGCCTCTTTGGGGATTTAGATAAAGAAGGACGCTTGCATCGCAGTCTCTATCAAATTGGCTTAACGCCAAAAATGCGTCACCAAATCGTGACACGCCAACTATTAACCATGTATTTCTTACCAATGATTGTCGCGACGTGTCACTCTGCTGTGGCTTTCTGGGGAATTGTTCAATTAGCTGAAGTGAATTTATGGCACTATTTCTTCATTATCATCGCGGTCTACTTTCTTTTACAATTCCTACTCTTTTGGATTTCTCGTTGGCGTTATCTGACTCATCTCGATTTACGGGCAGAAAACCCCCAAGCTTTTTAGACAAAGAGGAACTGTGAGCAAACTCGCAGTTCCTTTTTGCCTTCAAGAACATTGCTCGATAAACGGACCACAACAATCTGCACGTTCTTATCTCTACCCTTGATAAGCGAAATCCATTTCTTTCAACAATCGGTAGGTCTTTTGATACCCTTGACACCCATCTTCTGGTGGTGTGTAATTTGCTGTAATGCTTCGCAATCGTTCGAGTTGCAGAGCTAGCGTTTTTTTATCAAGCATAGCCTCTTGGACATTGGCCTGAATCGCTAAAAATAATTGACGGACTTCCCGTAGCTCTGGATGGTTTTTGCCGTGTACCTTTTCAATCGTCCGCGTCAATTTATCTAAATCTTCCAGCTTATTCGTGACATCGAAATCAGTTTTTTTCATCTTTTTTCCCTCTTTCTTCATTGGATACTCTCATTATACGAAGATTTTCTATGGGATAACTTGATTTATATCAAGAAAGAATCACTTTACTTTGTTTTTTCGGTACTTCCTTGTAAAATAAAACAAAAAGGAGTGACTAATGATGACTCGATCACGAAAAATAATCATAACAAGCGTTTTGATGATGCTGATTACGATTGCTTTATTTATCTTTTTTCTAACTAGAAAACCTTATTTTCATAGAGGATTTGAAGCTCGGTACCCCGAAATCGTACCAGCGCTGTTAACCAATGCTCCTTTCGATCAATATCTGATTCCAGACTTAGAAAATACCGAAACGATTCATACGAAAAGCGGAGAAGTCGAAATCGGGCAAGGAATGGTTCCCCAAGGACTTGCTTTAGCAGAAGATTGGCTCATTATTTCGGCTTATAGTGAAGAAAAAAAATATCATTCCGTGTTATATGTTTTAGAAAAAGCAACAGGTGAACACGTTAAAACCATCGTATTGCCTGACACCCCACACTTAGGGGGCCTCGCGTATGATCCAACCGCGCAAAATCTCTGGTTAACGACTGAAACGCCTGATGATACCGCGCAACTTTCCGCGATTTCTTTGAAACAAATCGCGGAAGATCAATTTGAGAAAACAAAAGAACCAATCCAATATTTAGAAGAAATTGCCCTTTTTGATCTAGAAAAAGCTTCTTTTATCACCTATCATAAAAATAACTTAGTCGTCGGTCGTTTTAAAGAAGAACACGACGGCACACTCGTCAGCTATCCACTTGACAAACAGGGACTTCCTATCCAAGAAAAAGTCAGTGCGCCACAAGAAGTTCGCGGAGCCGATCCAGTTAAAGAAGTTGTTGAAATCACCAAGGAATTACAAGGTGTCACATTCTACGAAGATCAGATTTTATTTTCTCAATCTTACGGAGACAAGTCTTCTAAGCTTTTATTTGCACCAAATAACCTAGCCGCTGACCCTTATGATGTCGATGAAGAAGACTATACGAAAGAAATAACCTTTCCACCTTACATGGAGCAAATTGTCGCAGCTGATGACCGTCTCTATGTTTTGTTTGAATCAAGTGCCGCCCCCTACCGGTTAAAAGAAAATGCTTTTCCCATTGACCGCGTCCTTGTTTTTGATTTGCCAAAACTGATGAGCAAACACTGATAGCTATAACTTTAGTTGCTTTTATTTTATTGTACACTTCTTGGATTATGATGCGACTGTCTTTGATTTTTCAGGGCTGTATAATTTTTGATGTGGATGAAGAAATTCATTCACATCTATTTTTTTACAAAAAAATAGAAACATATGAAACTTCCAGTTAAAATGATAGTTACCATACCACATTTTGAAAGGAAGATTCATATGTCTCATCACGAGAGTATACGAAACGCTATTGATTTAAAAGATAGAAATATTACTTTTGACCATTTATTTTGTGAAGAACAGCGAATCAAAGGAAAAATGCAAAAGTCTATCATGACTTCTTGACTTACCGTCCAAAGGCCTGCCCTTGCTGCGGCGTGGTTAATTTTGATTATTCAATTGTAAAGAATGGCTTTATTCTTTCAAAAGTTAAATGGATTAGCCATACTCACTATCCTACCTACCTCTTTTTACGGAAACAACGGTTTTTATGCCGTGAATGTCAGTCATCGTTTCTGGCAGAATCGTTAGAAATTGAAAAGCACTGCTTTATTTCTCGCAGAGTCAAACAGTCCGTCCTCTTTGAACTCAGTGATGCTACTTCTCATAAAATCATCGATGTTTTAATCGACAATCATTCGAAAACGATCAAAGAAAACTTTCTAACATACTCTTTATCGGCATATTATAAATATTATTAGAAGTACTTTAGTGAACATAAAATTTAGAAAATTGATAATAAATGAAACTTTTGTATGGTTTAGTTACTCTAATAGTATAGAGACAAAAAAGAAGGAGGTTGTCGTGTGTCGAAAGATTTATTTTTAGTTAAACGATCAAAGGCAGGAAATACTGATGCTTTCGTTCAATTAATGATGGCAAAAGAAAAACTATTATATAATATGGCTCGAAAATTCTTAAATAATGAAGAGGACATTGCTGATTGTTTACAAGAAACGATGATTGATGCATTCAAAAACATTAAAAATCTTAGAAAAGATAAATATTTTGATACTTGGTTATGTCGGATTTTGATTAATAACAGTAATAAAATAATCAATAAAAATAATAGAACTCTTGATTACAGGGCGATTCTACATGAAGAAAATAGCTCAAGTATTGATTCAATGGAACTCAGAAATCAGCTGTTGTCGCTAGATTCGAAATATAGCGTCCCGCTAGTTCTTTTTTATTACAATGGTTACTCGATTAAGGAAATCAGTGAGATTCTTGATCTACCTGTCAATACGATAAAAACAAGATTATCCAGAGCCAAATCACGATTAAAAATACAACAAATTAAGGAGGAATAATCATGTGTTTATCCGAAAAAAATCTTAAAAAAACAATTATGAAAGAAGAAGAATTATCTATGGTTGTACGCAATAGACTAGATGAAACCTATAAGAATATCCTCAAAGAAGAAACTTCTAAAAAGACAAAGCCTAAATTAAAGTATATCTATCCGTTAATTGCCGTATTTAGTTGTATCATCATCATTAGCATGACTCCGCTTGGATTGGCCGCGGTTAATTTACTTAGATTTGGAGATTTCACCTCAGATAACCTGAAACAAAACCAATTTATCAGTAAAACTTTTGCTTCAGATGTCGATCAAAATATTCAAATTCAACTACAAGAACATTATTTTGACAACAATGCTCTAGGCTTACATTTCTCTATCAAATTACCGAGAGATTCTAATTTATTAGCTAGTGACATAGAAGAATATATTTTAACATTTGCAATATCAAACGAAGAAGATCAAACGATTATTAATTTTAACATGGATGACATAGACGTTTTAGATAATATTCAATCAACTAGTGTAGATTACGCTATAGATAGAGAAACGAACACATTAGAAATGACCTATCGATTACAAGCTAAAGAAAAAGGCAATCTGTTTGAAGTGGAGAATGCTACCCTATCAATTGGGAGCATCAAAGGAATTAAAAATCAGGGGAACACTCAAGGCGAAAATCATCTATCAGTTGAAGAAGTAAAAGGTGATTGGAAATTTCCCATTGATTTAACAACAAAAGAATTTGATCCAATTAAATTCTTACCATTGGAAGGAAAAACTTATGGAGTAAATGGTGCCATTGCCTATCCCACATCATTTATCGTCAATCTTTCTAAAGATGGATTTGAACAATTGGCTGAGCAACAAGAAAACGGAACTTTTCAATTAAAAGTCATAAATGGTGAAAAAAAACAAACGTACGAAGCTAAAAATACGAAAATTAACCATCAAAATAATCAAGATTTCTTTGAAATAACTTTTGAATACTCTGGTTATGATCAATTTTCAGAAGTCATTTTCGTTATTAATAATAAAGAGGAAGTTTTATTAAAATCAAAACCTTCAGTATGACTTGAAGATTTATTATATTGATTAAATCACTATTTGCTGGTTATACCTTAATCTAAAAATATACAAATAAAAAACCGTACCGATTCCAAAAAGTTAGATTATTAGATCTAACTTTTTGGAATCGTTTTAAACAATATAACTTTTTTAGTAGTTTTTTCACTAATGGTACAAAGATAATTTTAGACTAAAACCCCTCATTTATTACTATCTATACTAAAAAAATCCTTTATACGGAATCTAGTATGACTTATCCAAGACCAATAAAAAGGAATAACGCATAGATAAGTATAACAAAAAAAACTGTCTTTCAGAAATGGTTTTTTGCGATAAATTTTAATGAATGATCAAAAAAGCCCAAATGACTATTAAAAATTTGAATATTATCATAAAAAACTGGATTTTGAAGTAACCATCAAGATTCTTTTACATGCGATTTACGAAGAATTGCCAAGCTATCGCGAAATCAGACATGCTTTAATGGATAAACGATTGTGCCGAGAAGTCGGAATCGATTCGTTTTCATATAGCTCCTCGTCTCGCAGAGGAACGGAAATAAACATGACTATCCTAATGAAAATATTACAAATCTCGTACAGAAAGTTTCGAAATAACGCCGGATTTCAAAAACATCAAGCCATCAATTAATTGATTCGACAATGATTCCTTTAAATACAAACTGGTTCCATTGGGCAAATTTCAGTCAGATGAAATTCGGCATCAAACTTCAATTAAATCTCTATAATATAGATCAGGACAATCAATATCCATAAAAATTCACGATAACGAAGTCGCTGACAAGTATCAAACACGTTGGAAAATCGAATTTTTCTTTAAGTATTTCAAATAGAATTTGACCATTAAACATCTTTACTCGCAAAGCGAGCAAGGCGCGATTGATCACGTGATTCTTACTCTGATTGCGGCGTTGCTTACGTATTTAGTAAAGATTGATTTGAATACTACTGCCACACTCTTTCAGTTAAAAAGAGCGTTTCACTATCTCTGATTTGAGCCTGCGAATCGATGGTTAGACAAATACCGTTCGAGTAGCTGATTGTTTAAATGTTGTTTTCACTTCAGCTTTATTTGAATAATGGCTAAAAAATTTCGGAAAAAGGACATCCTATGTGCTATCATTTTTTTAAAATTTTTTTTCAGGATATGATGTTTCCAGATGATTCTGTTAATTGTAAAGTATTATATATGCACCACTAATAAAAAAGAAGAAAAATTCAGAATTTATTCTAATCGAACAGATAAGGACGGTTTCAAAAGACATCTTAAAATATATGAATTTAAGTCTTGCTTCGATTATCATGTTAGAAATTTATCTAACCATTCAAAAAGCAATAAAAATCTAATGAAAAAGCGTAGTACTTTCAAGCTCACGCAAGAGAGCTACTAAAAGAGGATATCACAGGGGAAATTTAACGCCAAATAAAATTACACAGGATTTAGGATTAGCGTCAATGTCACAAAATTTAAGGAAATATAGAAAGTATAGGAACGTAATTAGACAAGAAAACAAGTATTCCAAAATGAGTTGCCTCATTTTGGAATACTTGTTTTCGTTAAAGAGACTTTTGGATCAGACTCAAAAAGTCCAATTTTTTGAGGCACTATGAATCCTATCATGCGGGTAGTGCGGATTTTGTAGTAGTCGTGTCTATTTATTTTTCCATTAATTTGACTAAAATTGCTTTTTGAACATGAAGGCGATTTTCTGCCTCATCAAAAATGACGTTTGCATACTTCTCAAACACTTCGGTCGTGATTTCTTCTTCACGGTGAGCAGGTAAACAGTGTAAAACAATCGCATCGCTCTTGGCATTTGCCATGACTTCATTGTTGATTTGATAGCCCACGAAATCTTGTTGGCGTTTTTGCGCTTCTGCTTCGTCTCCCATTGACGCCCAAACATCGGTAACCACGACATCCGCCTCTTTGGTAGCCGCTAAAACGTCCGTTGTCTGTTCAAAATTAGGATTGTCTTTCACAAAAGCAGCTATTTCTGGATGTAATACATAACCGGCAGGAGAAGCAAGCGTAAATTTCATGCCAACTTTCAAGGCACCCACAATAAACGAATTCGCCATATTATTCGTATCGCCAATGAAACAAACTTTTAACCCTTCAAACGAACCTTTGTATTCACGTATCGTCAGTAAATCGGCAAAAATTTGGCACGGATGAGCGAAATCTGTTAACGCATTAATCACTGGAATCGTACTGTATTTTGCAAATTCTTCCACTTCGGCTTGTTCAAAAGTCCGAATCATGATGCCGTCACAATAGCGAGACATGACACGTGCGGTATCAGCTGTCGGTTCTCCGCGTCCGATTTGCAAATCATTCGCACTTAAAAATAGTGGATGCCCACCTAGTTGGTACATGCCGACTTCAAAAGAAACCCGCGTTCTCGTGGAGGATTTTTGAAAAATCATCCCCAGTGTTTTGCCTGCTAGACGAGGATGGGGAATATTATTTTTCAGTTCATATTTCAATTGATCCGATAAATTTAAAATCTCCGTAATTTCCTCTGTTGATAAATCGATTAATTTCAGTAAATGCTTCATACTTTCACTCCTTATTTGGTTGGTTTAACACGTTTAACAAGATTTCCAAACCGGTTTTTAATTCGGTCTCACTAATCGTTAATGGAGGCAACAAGCGAATTTTATCTTTGGCCGTTAACACAATTAATCCTTCCGCTAAACAATCATCCACTACTGTGGCAGCTTGTTTCTGTTGCAACTGAATCCCGAGCATCAGTCCCATGCCATCGATTTGCATGACTTCTGGCGTATGTGCGAATGTTTCCCGAATCAGGGCTTCTTTTGCTCGAACTGCTTCAAGTAAGCCGTCATCAACCTTCTCGAGTACGACGTTCGCACCTGCACAAACAACAGGATTTCCGCCAAAAGTCGTTCCATGATCGCCATACTGCAAACAATTTGCTAAGCGTTCATTACATAAAAAGGCTCCAATTGGCAAGCCACCGCCGAGTCCTTTGGCTAACGTGGTGATATCCGGTTGAATACCATAGTGTTGGCTGGCTAAAAATTGACCCGTTCGTCCGACTCCTGTTTGAACTTCATCGGCGATTAGCAACAAATCATTCTCTTGGCAGACAGCAGACAGTGCTTTTGCATACTCAGGATCAAGCGGATTGACGCCACCTTCTCCTTGAATCCATTCAATCATGACTGCACAAACCGTATCATCTAATTTCGCAAGCAAATCATCGATGTTATTTGCTTGCGCATAGTCAAATCCTTCTGTAAAAGGATGAAACGACTGATGGAAGACATCTTGACCGGTTGCAGCGAGCGTCGTAATCGTGCGACCATGAAAAGAATTCACTAAACTAATAATTTTATACCTTTTTTTGGCGGCACCGTATTTATCAAAGCTATATTTACGCGCGAGTTTAATCGCCCCTTCATTGGCCTCTGCTCCGGAATTCGCATAGAAAACCTTGGCATAACCCGTCTTTAAACACAACTTTTCAGCAAGAATTGCCATTGGTTGGGTCACATATAAATTGGATGTATGTTGTAAGGTCTGACTTTGCTTGGCAATCGCGGCACTCCAATCATCGTCACAAAATCCCAGTGAATTAACGCCAATGCCACTACTAAAATCAATGTACTGCTTGCCATTTTCGTCATAACACGTGGCATTTTCTCCGGAAACGATGCAAAGTGGTTTGCGCGCATAAGTATTCATCACATATTTTTCTACGAGTTCTTGACTCTTCATTCAATCCCTCCTTCTTCAATTCTTCTTTTGGATACGACGTCAGCTATTAATAAAACATCGTGCCAATTCCTTCTTTAGAAAGTAGTTCAATTAAAATCGAATGAGGGGTACGACCGTCGATAATAATCGACCGTTTAACACCACGACGAATCGCTTCAACGCAACATTCAATTTTAGGAATCATGCCATCGCTAATCATCCCTTGTTTAATCATACTTGGAACTTCACTCACATGAACGGCTGAAATCAACGTCTGTTCATCATTTTTATCCCGTAAGACACCTTTAATATCAGACATTAAAATTAAATTTTCCGCATTTAACGTAGCCGCAATTTTGGCTGCCGCGGTATCGGCATTAATGTTGTAAGTCTGCATATCCTCCCCAATCCCAATCGTTGAAACGACCGGGATGACACCTTGTTCTAATGCATTTAAAATCGGAGTTGGATCGACGTGAGTGACTGTTCCGACAAATCCCAAATCAATGTCCGATTCTTTTTTCTTCGCTTTTAACATCGAGCCATCAATCCCACATAGGCCTAACGCCTTTCCACCACTTTTTTCTAAGTGCGCGACGAGGCTTTTATTTACTTTGCCGGCTAAGACCATTTGAACGACATCCATCGTTTCTTGATCGGTATAGCGTAATCCTTCGATAAAATGACTTTCTTTCCCGATTTTGTGTAATTGCTCATTAATTTCGGGTCCTCCGCCATGAACGAGCACGACTTTGACCCCAATTAACGAAAGTAAGACAAGATCTGCCATCACACCATCTTTTAAGACGTCACTGGTCATGGCATTGCCGCCGTATTTCACCACGACGATTTTCCCGTTATATTTTTGGATGTAAGGAAGAGCATCCATTAATACTTCGGCTCTTAATGTATCTGATATCGATTTTCCCATCGGTTACTCCTTTCTTACGTATGATAGTCGGCATTAATTTTGACATAATCATACGTTAAATCACAGCCCCAAGCCGTCGCTTCTGCCGTGCCTTCCCCTAAATCTACGAGAATAAAAATTTCATCGGCGGTTAAAATTTGTGTTAATTCTTGGACCTTAAAGTCGGCACGAGTACCACGTAGACAAACCGTCGCTCGGCCAAACTGCGAAGCTAAATCGACACGGACTTTTTCAATTGCAAAGTCGCCTTCTGCATAGCCAATCGCACATAAAATACGGCCCCAATTCGGGTCTTGACCAAACATCGCACTTTTCACCAAACTAGACGTGATAATACTTTTCGCAACAGCTTTCGCAATCCCTTTTTCTTTTGCACCGGTGACGTGACATTCTAATAATTTGGAAGCTCCTTCTCCATCTTGCGCAATTTTACGCGACAATTGCATTAAAACAAGATAGAGTCCTTGAAGGAATGCTTGATACGCCGGCGAATCTTCTTCTGTAATTGGCGGATTACCAGCTAAACCAGACGCTAGTACCGTCACCATATCATTCGTTGAGGTATCGCCATCAACCGAAATCATATTAAAGGTTTCTTCTGTGACATCTTTCAAGGCTTTTTGTAATAAGTGCGCTTCAATCGCGACATCTGTTGTGACAAAACAAAGCATCGTTGCCATATTGGGATGAATCATCCCACTACCTTTTGAGATTCCGCCAATTTTTACTTCAGTGCCCTCTAATTCAAAAGACAACGCATATTCCTTTTCACAAGTATCGGTCGTTAAAATCGCCGCGGCTGCATTAGCATTACCTGTGCGACTTAGTTGAGTCTTTAAGGTTGGACAAGCATCGATAATCAAATCAATCGGCAACGATTCCCCAATAATGCCGGTAGAAGCGACTAGCATATTCTCACTGGCTATCCCTAATTCTTCGGCAATTGAAGTACACATTTTCGCTGCGTTTTCTTCTCCGTCTGGATTACACGTATTAGCATTGCCGCTGTTGATGATAATCCCTTGCGCCACAGGATTGATCAAATGCCGTTGGGTCACATAAATCGGTGCCCCTTTGACTTTATTTTGCGTATAGACTGCGGCTGCCTGACAAAGAACATCGCTATAAATCAGCGCTAAATCAGGCTTATTTTTATTTTTTCGTAACCCACAATGCACGCCTGCTGCTAGGAATCCTTCTGCCGCACAAACTCCCTGACTGATGACGTGATGTGGAAATTCTTTTACTCTCACGTTTACTTCTCTCCTTTTAAAATGAATCGATCAAAGAGGTTCTTTCATCCATTCCCATCATAATATTTAAACACTGAACAGCCGCTCCTGAAGCGCCTTTTCCTAAATTATCTAAGCGTGCCACGAGTAAGATTTGATCTTCATGGCCGGAAACAATGATGTCCATTTTATTCGTATCAACTAGTGCGTTTGCGGCTAAAAATTCATTCGTCGCAAACGGTTGAACGTCAATAAAAGTCGTCTTTTGGTAATATTTTTCCAATAATTGATGAATCTCTTGGGCCGTTCGTTGCTCGGTTAAAAAGCGTGTATGTAAAGGAATTGACACGAGCATCCCTTGATAAAAATCCGCAATACTTGGATTAAAGATTGGTGGATAGGCTAAATTGGAGACAGCTTGCATCTCTTTTAAGTGTTTGTGTTTTTGATTTAAACCATAGAGTCTTGGCGCATCATATGCCGTGGATCGACTTTGCGCTTCATACGCTTGAATGGTTGACTTTCCGCCGCCACTATAACCGCTCACCGCGTGGCATGTCACCGGATAGTCTTTTGGCAAAATCCCGACCGCTACGAGCGGATAAACTAAAGCTGCAAATCCACTGGCGTAACATCCCGGGACAGCGACTCTTTTTGAGCCTTCAATTTTCGCCCGATGACTCGCCGATAATTCAGGAAAGCCATACGCCCAATCCGGATGCGTCCGATGAGCCGTTGAAGCATCAATTACTTTTACTTGTTCATTATCGATTAAGGAGACAGCTTCTCGCGCCGCTTCGTCGGGCAAACAAAGAAACGTATAATCCGATTGATTCATTAATTTTTTCCGTTCATTCACCTCTTTACGTAAATGCTCCTCAATTTTAATGAGTTCTAAATCGTCACGTTTTTCTAATCGTTGAACGATTTTTAGTCCGGTTGTTCCTTCCTGTCCATCTATATAAACGGTTTTCTTCACGAGAGATTCCCTCCAGTTTTCTTTTATAGTGCAGCTAGTGCTTCTTTTATTTGCTTTTCAACAGCTAGTTTTGCGGGTCCGCCAATGACATTGCGTTCGTTAACACACGTAATCAAATCGATGGCTTCGTAGATGTCTTCGGTGAATAATTCGCTTAATTGTTGGTACTCCGAAAGTGGTAATGCTTCTAAAACCGTTTGCTTTTCAATACAAAGCGCGACTAGCTTGCCAGTAATATGATAAGCATCCCGAAAGGCCATGCCTTTTTTCACTAAATAATCAGCGCAGTCGGTCGCATTAATAAAGCCTTTTGCCGCGGCTTGACGCATATTGTCTTTTAAAACGGTCATCGTCTCAACCATTGGTGCTAAAGTCGTTAAGCAAAGCTTCACCGTGTCTACGGCATCAAAAATCGCTTCTTTGTCTTCTTGCATATCTTTGTTATAGGCCAGTGATAATCCTTTCATCATCGTCAGCAAGGTTACTAAATCGCCAATCACCCGGCCCGTTTTCCCACGAATGAGTTCCGCAATATCGGGATTTTTCTTTTGTGGCATAATACTTGAACCGGTCGCATACGCATCATCTAGTTCAATAAACTTGAATTCCCACGAACACCACAAAATAATTTCTTCGCAAAAACGAGAAAGATGCATCATTAAAATCGCTAAGTCACTCGTCAACTCAATACAAAAATCGCGATCCGAAACGCCGTCTAAACTATTTTTCGTGATATCTGAAAATCCTAGAATTTCAGCGACACGGTACCGATTAATCTCATAGGTCGTACCAGCTAGGGCACCACTTCCTAATGGCATGACATCTAAGCGTTTTTGACTATCTTCTAAGCGCTCAACATCGCGTAAGAACATTTGAACGTACGCCATTAAATGATGCGCAAACGTAATCGGTTGAGCGCGTTGGAGATGGGTGTACCCACTCATAACGGTCTCCGTGTGTTCCTCCGCAAGTTCACAAAAAACTTGAATTAACGCTTTCGTTAAGCCAATTAGCTCATTTGTTTCATCTTTTAAATAATACCGTAAGTCGAGTGCCACTTGATCATTCCGACTTCTGGCGGTATGGAGTCTTTTGCCTGTTTCACCTAATTTTTTGGTTAACTCCGATTCGATAAACATATGAATATCTTCGGCTTCTTCATCAAAAATCAATTTTCCTGTTTCAATTTCGGCTAAGATTTCTTCCAAACCGCCAACAATCTTGCGAGATTCTGCTAACGGAATAATTCCTTGTTCGCCTAACATCGTCGCATGAGCGATACTGCCGTAGATATCATGTTGATACATCCGAAAGTCAAAACGAATCGAGCTATTAAAATCATTCACTTTTTGATCGACTTCTTTTTTAAAGCGTCCCGCCCAAAGTTTTGCCATTACTGACCACCCTTTTCATCAAGCAAGGCTTTTACTGTAATTGGTAGACCAAACAAGTTAATGAAACCTTCAGCATCTTGGTGGTCATAAACATCGTCTTCTCCAAAAGAAGCAAACTCTTCGCTATACAATGAGTAAGGTGATGTTAAGCTGACGTTCGTGATATTTCCTTTGTATAATTTTAATTTCACTTCCCCAGTCACTGTTTTTTGTGTTTCATCAACAAAAGCACTCAACGCTTCTCGCAAAGGGGTGTACCATAACCCGTTGTAAACCAGTTCTGCGAATTTTATCGCGACACTTTGTTTATAATGTTGCGTGTCTTTATCTAAACAAAGAGTCTCAAGTGCTTGGTGTGCATGATACAAAATCGTTCCGCCTGGTGTTTCATAAACGCCTCTTGATTTCATCCCGACTAAACGATTCTCGACAATATCGATAATGCCAATCCCATTTTGTCCGCCAATTTTATTTAAGGTTTTAATCAACGTCACACCAGTCATTTTTTCGCCGTTTAATGCAACAGGAATGCCTTTTTCAAAAGATAACTCAACATAAGTGGGCTCGTCCGGTGCTTGCTCAGGCGTCACACTCAATTCTAAAATTTGTTCATATTTTGGCTCATTAGCTGGATCTTCTAGATCAAGTCCTTCATGGGATAAGTGCCATAAGTTCATGTCTTTAGAGTAGTTTGTTTCTCTTGTAATTTTCAACGGAATGTTGTGTTTTTCTGCATAGGCAATCTCATCTTCCCGTGATTTCAATTCCCATGTTCTCCAAGGTGCAATGATTTTCATATTAGGTGCGAACGCTTTGACTGCGAGTTCAAAACGAACTTGATCATTTCCTTTTCCAGTACATCCATGACAAATCGCATCCGCACCTTCTGCTTTTGCGATTTCCACTAACCGTTTGCCGATGATCGGACGTGCAAAAGAAGTTCCTAATAAATAACCATTTTCATAAACAGCACCCGCTTTTAGCGATGGAAAAATATAATTTTCGACAAACTCATCTTGTAAATCTTCTATATAAAGTTTTGATGCCCCTGTTTTCAAGGCTTTTTCTTCTAGTCCTTCGAGTTCAGCGTCTTGCCCGACATTTCCTGTGACCGCAACGACCTCACAATTATTGTAATTTTCTTTTAACCAAGTAATCATAATGGAAGTATCTAGCCCACCTGAATACGCTAGTACTACTTTCTTAATGTCATCTGCTTGTTTCGCCATTTTATCTTCCTCCTGTTTTGTTTGTTACTGTATACTATACGTATATTTTTTCTAAAATCAAGGTTTTATTGTATATTTATTCATTATTTTTCGGTTAATGTTTGTATTTTCGTATATTGTCAATTATTTTATTCACCTTTTATCTTTCGTAAAATAACAAAAAGAAGCAGTCACTTTTTTGCAGTGACTGCTTCTTTTTCTACGTTATTTCCCGAGTTGTTCAAAGGTTCCCCAAACTTTTACTTCTTTTTCTGCGACCATGACTTGGCCTTTTGCAATAACAGTTCGAAGCTCTAACGTCTCTTTATCTAGTAAACATAAATCGGCATCTTTTCCAACGGCTAAGACGCCTTTATTTTCAAGTTTTAAAATCTTGGCAGGATTACACGTAATCGCTCGAAGGGCAATTTCTAATGGAATCTCTTCTTTAAAAACGGCTTCTTTGATTCCTACCAGTAATGATTTCGCACTACCAACGCCCATACCAATAAATTGGTTTTGCTCATTAAAGTAAGGTAAACTTCCTTGACCATCTGAAGTCATCGTAAAGTTATCGAGACTAATATCTTCGGCTAAGAAACGTTTTAATGCTTTACTAAAGCGAACTTCACCATCTGTTTTTTCCCAGAAATCCGGATTTTCACTACCGGTAAAATCAATCACGCCACCTTTTTTAGCGAATTCTAAACACGCTTCAAAGACTTCTTGGGTGCGATTGGCATGCGTTGGTAAAAATTGGGTAATTGGAATTTCTGTTTCTTCGATCGTTTGGTTGATAAGTTTTAATCGATCGCTACCATCACCTAAATGGACATTCACAATGCCCGCTTTACCTGATAACATCCCACCGACACGAGCATCCGCGACAGTCCGAGTAAATTCAGCGAAGGTTGGTTGCGACGAACGATGGTCAGAAATTGCAATTTCTCCCACGCCAATAATCTTATCAATCGTTAGCAAATCTTTGATAATGGAATCTGTCACTGGTTCAATCGGCAAACGATACGAACCATCGTAAACGTACGTTGTAATCCCTTCTGTTTCAAGACCATGTGCTTTGCTTAAAAGTGCCACCATGTCTCTGCCGACGCCATCGGTCCCAAGACAACCCACAACGGTCGTGACACCTGCTGTCGTTAATTGGCTTAATGTCACTTCCGGCGTCCGATTGTGATAGCCATTTTCGCCACCGCCACCTAAAATGTGGAAGTGGCAATCGATAAAGCCTGGGGTTAAGATCTGTCCGCTCCCATCAATTTCTTCAATAGTTAGTCCTTCAAAGCCACCCGTGATTTCGTCTTCAATTGCGACGATTTTATCATTTACAATGAATACATCCATCGTCCCTAAAAAATCAGGCGCATAGATTTCTGCTTGTCGAATGATTTTCATAATTCGTTCCTTCTTTCTATTAAAAAAGCTGAGATGGCGTTGACCATCTCAGCACCTTATTCTATTTTATTGTAAGCCAATCCCAATAGCAATCATAATGAAAATCGTTCCTAAAACAAATAAGAACCCTTGCATCTTGATTTGGAATTTTGCCCATTTTACCCACTCAATTCGTGCAACACCTAGCACACCAATCAGACTAGCGGAAACAGGTGTGAAAGCATCCATGAAACCAGAACCTAATTGATAAGCAAGAACGGCAACTTGACGGGATACCCCAACGATATCCGCTAAAGGTGCCATAATTGGCATCGTCAATGCGGCTTGACCAGAGTTAGACGTTACAACTAAATTGAATAAACTTTGGAAGATATACATCACCCAAGCACCTAACCAAGCAGGTGCGCCTACTAATAATTCTCCAATACTATGAAGAACGGTATTTAATGCAGATGCAACGTTCGCATCTGATCCACCTAAGACAAGAAGAATTCCTTTTGCCATCCCGACCACAATAGCCGTTCCTGCTAAATCAGAAGCCCCTGACTGAAAAGAAGAAGCAACATCATTGATGCTCATTCCCTCTAGATTAAAGAATACAGCTGTAATCCCTGCAGCTAATCCCATTACGAAAAATTGAGAAGCAATTTCTGGAATATAGTAGCCTTTTTGAGTTACACCCCAGATAATCCAGATTAAGACCAATAACATTTCAACGAGAACTAATTTATGACCCAATAAGAAAGGTTTATTTTCATCGTTTGTTTTTTGAATATGTTCACGGAAATAATTATCCGATTTATAACTGAGTGATTTTTCCGGATTTTTGCGAATTTTCTCGGCATAAATCATTAAATAAATAGCAGATAAACTTGTCACCACAAACCACATGATGAGACGGAATGTCGCACCGGAAAGCACTGGCACACCAGCGATTCCTTGAGCCACTGCTACACTAAAAGGACTCATCCAAGAAGTCCCATTCCCAATTTGCGAAGCCACATACGTTACCGTCACTGCCACGATGGAGTCATAACCTAACGCAATGACGAAAGGCACCATAATCATCGCAAAAGGAATGACTTCTTCGGCCATCCCAAAGGTTGCACCACCAAACGAAAAGGCGAAAAAGAGCAATGGTAACGCGAGACGTTCTAAGCCTTTTGTTTTACTGATGAAAGCAAAAATCCCGGCTTCAATCGCTCCCGTGCGCATAATAATACCAAATGCGCCACCCACGACTAAAATCAACGCGGCAATCCCGACAGCTGATCCGTATTTATCACCTGAAGTTAATCCTTCAAAAACAAAATTTAAAAAACCAAAACCGCCAGTGTCATCGGTTCCCCATACACGAGCTGTCCGATGAAGTTTTTTACTCGTATCATAGATTTCCATGCCATACATCTCATATAACACGTCATCTGTTAGCGATACTTCATCCAGTTCTTCTTGCGTGAGCGCTTCTTCTCCAGCCGCTAAAACTTCTTCCAATCCTTCTTCCGGAACTTCGAGTGCTTCCATTTCAGTTGGATTATTTTGTAATGCTTCTAATTGCTCAAAGACAAATGCTTGATCGAGTGGATGCGCGTACCGGAAAGAATCTTGACGTAAGACCGCTCGCGTACTGACTCCTCCATTACCATCATCGTATTCAATCTCTTCTGTACTAAATTTCCCTGCAGGTACTAGGAATGTTAACAACCAAGAAAAAAGTACAACCCCAAAAATAATCACATAAATATGGGGTGTCTTCATTTTGGTAAAGTCACGTTTTTTCTTTTTTATTTCTTTATTTTTTTCCACTTTTATCTTCCTTCCATTAATATTTATGAATAAATGACCTATTAGCCTTGAATATTATACATGATTTTATCCAAAAGGACATTGGGAAAACATGAGAAAACAAAAAAAAGAGATGAATTAGCGCCAAGCTTTTTCATCTCTGATTCTTTCTTTCTCTTTTTCCACGATTTTGCCGTGCCTGACGACGTTTTTGGGTCGTTTTAATATTGTGCAAAACCATAACTACTGCAATGATCATTAAGATACCGACACCTGAAAAAATGGCTAAACGACTTTTCCTACTCAAAGAAGGAGTCGCCATTTTTTGAGTCACTTTTTTAACACGTTTTTCCGGTGAACTCACCACGGTTATCCTTTGTGTTCTTTGTGGAATCACTTCTGAAACGGTTGGTAGCGCATGATTCAACCTCACAACATCCTCCGTTACTTGCAAACTTAGATCGCTATCTTTTCGAACTGTATCGTATAAATCATTTGCTACAGCTACTTTTTGCCCATTGATTTCATGTTCTCCAGCTTTTAACACGACTTGATACTCAAATTGGCTAAAGCCATATTCTAAGGCTGCATTGGCAAACGGCTGACGTAGATACTCTCCCTCTTGATTCGCCCAGTCTCCGACACCAAGAACGACCGTAATTAACCGTAAATCATCACGTTGAGCCGTCATAGAAATATTGAATCCTCCCGTTTGACTCGATCCTGTTTTCAATCCATCAACCCCTGCATACGCATAACGAAGTCCCGGTAAAGAATAGTTATACGTATCGAAAGTTTCTTCGTAAGGAGTGCCTGCCATCACTGTGTATTGCGCGGTAGCGGTGTATGCTAGAATTTCTGAATATTTTTGCAATAAATGATAGATTAATATAGAAAGATCTCTTGCTGTTGTCACATTATCTTCCCATGGATTCAAAGCGCTACTATCCACTTCAGCCGGAACGTATAATTCTTGAAAGGCGGAGATTTGGGCTCCTGTCGCATTTTGAATCCTCGTTTGAGTCATTCCTAATTCTTGAGCTTTCGTATTCATCATTTGTAAAAAAGTAACAGGACTCGGTTCAACCAATTCAGCTAACATCAGCGTTGCCACATTGGATGAGGGCACCAGTACCATCGGGATCAACTCTCGTACTGGATATTCGACTCCACTCACAATGGGTGCGTTACTTAAAGCATAAATTTGCGAAATCGCTTGATACCGTTGGGTTGCTACAACTGTCGTATCCAAGCTAAGTTTTCCTTCTGCCATCGCTTCATACACCATATACAACGTCATTAATTTCATAATACTCGCTGGATTTCTCGGAACATCAGGATTTTCTCCCCATAAATATTTCCCGGTATTGGCGTCAATTAAAATCACGGAAGCCGGACGATCATATTCACTTACCTCATAACCTGCTTGTTGAATTAAATCCATCATTGTCGGTTCTGTTTCTTCACTTTGACACTCCACACGACTAAAGTCGTCGGATTCTTAGGTAGTACGCCCTAACGGACACAAATTGACTAAGCGATCCCCGAAAGTCCTTCGGTTTTAATATTTATGCTTGCATTAATATCTCTGTCATGAATTGTTCCACAATTTGAGCATACCCATTCACGAATATTTAGCTCTTTTTTGCCGTCATTATGACCACAAGAAGAACAAAGTTGTGAACTTGGGAAAAATCGGTCAACTTTAACTAAAGTACGACCTTTCCATGCACATTTATAGTCTAATTGTCGAACGAATTCACTCCAAGATACATCTGAAATTGACTTCGCTAATTTATGATTTTTAACCAACCCTTTTACATTCAAATCTTCAATACAAATGATTTGGTTCTCATCAGTAAGTCGTGAAGATAGTTTATGTAAAAAATCAGTACGTTGGTTGGCAATTTTCTCATGGATACGCGCAACTTTTACTTTTTGTTTTTGGTAGTTGCGACACTCATCTAATTTTCGATTGTGTTTTTTCGCAACTTCCAAACGCTTGGAAAGTTTTCGTTGTTCGCGTATTAACCGTTGTTCAAGAGAGCGATAGAATCGGTTATTATCGATTTTTTCTCCTGCGGATGTGATACAGAAATGAGTTAAGCCCAAATCTAATCCAATGTTATTTGCTACGGGTTCTTGTTGGAAATTCTCAGCATCAACTAAGAATGTCGCAAAATATTTCCCTGATTTAGTTTGACTGATCGTCACGTTCATTAATTTCCCTTTGAAACGCAATTCTTCTGCCATCTTGACCCAACCAACTTTAGAAACATAGAAGTATCGTCCGTTGACTTTCATGCCTACGGCAGTTCGATAGGATTTCTTTGAATATTTTTTACTCTTGAATTTAGGAAATCCGAATTTAGAGTTGAACGTATTTTTGTACGCTTTATTCAAATCCATATTTACTTGGCTTAGAGGTTGTGCTTCAACTTCTTTTAACCAAGAAAATTCTTCTTGCTTTTTCAGTCCAGCATAGGTCAGTTTGTTTTCAATATATTCAGGATTTTCTTTTTTCATCTTGTCATTCGTAATCCGTTGGTCAAGTAAAAAATTCCAGTAGAACCGAACACAACCAAAGGTTTTTTGAAATTGAATTTCCTGTCTTGAATTAGGGTAGATTCTGATTTTATGGGCTTTTTTCATTTCTGTACACCTCCTTAACGTAAACTCAATATCTTCTCCTTTGATTTTCTACATATCGTTTAATTGTTTCACTAGAAACATTCCCTGCTGTTGAAACAAAGTAAGATCGTGTCCAAACACTTGGCATTTTACTTAAATGTTCAAATGATTGTCGTAATTCTCTAGATGTTCTTCCCTTAATCACCTTCATGATATCCGCTGGTGAATAGGTAGGTTGAACATTTACAAAAAGATGACAATGATCTTTATCTGTCTCTATAGCCATGATTTCCCATTCATTTTCTTTACAGATTGAATGAACAAGCGATTTAAAACTAGCGTCTACTTCGGAATTGACAAATATTTTCCGACGATATCTAGGACAAAAAACAAAATGATAGTTGAGTAACGATACAGTTGTCTTAGAATGTCTATATTCGTTATCCATGAGTTTATTATACACCAAAAGGTGTATTAATTAAATATTATTATACACGAATAGTAACATTTTTTTGACTTTATCATGTGGAGTTTGTTCACACAGGTTCGCGACTTCCCATGCAGTTCTCTGATGAACTTCTTACACTTCCATGCAGGCACAGACTATATCTTATCCTTCAACTTTACTTGTTAAGGCGAAACCACTTCCACATGCTTGTGTGGACTTCCCTCAAGAGGAATAGTCGTTGAACCTTCCTATTTCTAGGCTTGGCTGCTGATTTTCGATTATGTGAACACTTAGGATTTAAGCTTATGCCATCTAACGAATTTTTTCTGTTTTCACCACGTTCACGCTTGGGTTTGATATCCCTACGTTGTCGTTTCGTTAGCTTTACGAGTTCCCAGCAATTCAGTTTCTTCATTGGACAATACGAGTATTTGTATTGCCTCTAAATGCAAGTTTCCCTACATTCTTACAGTACGTCTACGGGCTATCATCCCACCATTAAAATAGTGGGTTTTCTCGCCCGCAAATTCTATAAAAATTACCATCCCTATATTGCACGATCATAGTAGAACGAATTTTGTATTTTTACTGATTATCACTCGCTAAAAAAATACTCCCTTGAGTTTACTCCTTTATTTGACTTCCTAATATAGAACAATCTCAGAAAAAGCGTCATTTCCCATTAGCTCGTGCTTAAAATCTTCCAAGGCTTTCAACTCGATCATATTTTTATTGATTTTGGCATACGCTTTCGTACTATAGTATAAATCCATAATCTCGTAACAATCTTTATTTTGCGCTACCGCGTTCTTTGCCAATTGGAACGTCATACGAGCCAAGTAATACGTCACGTGATTATCCGAACAGATTTCAACACCATGGGTTAATAGCGCGTCACTTGTTTGGTAATCTTCAATATTCGCGTAAAAAGAACCACAGTAGTACATGATATTTAATAAACGCCAGATGTCATGCGTTTCTTTAATCGGATACCGATAGACATCCGTAATCGCTTTATTAAAAAAGTATTCCGCTTTTTGGATTTCCCCAATATTTTCATAGAGAATTCCCATCCCGGTATACGCCAGTAACACCAGAATTTCCATTTCTTCCTTCGGTGCTTCGTCAATAATACGATTAAAATAAAAGAAGGCCTCTGCGGTTGTCCCTTTCTTTAAGGCAATGACGTAGCCTTTTAAATAGTCGTAATACCAATGTTGTCTGGGCTCAATTAATAACGTACTATCGATTTTGTCTAAGATTTCTTCCGCCTTTTGATACTCGCGAAGGATAAAATTAAACTCAGCTTGGACAAGTTGACGATTCAATTCGTTTTCTTCCACGCCGACTTCCGGAAATAATTCCCCTAACCCTAAATTTAATCGATGGCATAATTGAATTAATATTTTTACGGTTGGAATTTGTCCATTATTCTCAAAGCGACTTAAGGTCGTTTGCGTACAAATCCCCTCACTTAATTCTTTTTGAGAATACCCGAGCGCTTTTCTAGCAGAAATAAAACGTTGAATATCCATCTTCAGCCTCCTCTACTCACTGTTTAGTGTATTATATCACATTGTTTTCTTCTGAACCGGGAGAATCGTACACGCCTAGAGATTTTTTTGTTGAATGCTTTCGACAAAAAGACGGACTGCTTGTGAGAGTGAGACATTTTTTAAATAACAAATGCCGATTTCTCTTTTGGGGATCATCTCTTTTAATCGCACTTCAAAGACCTCACCGGACTCTAAAGCTGCCTGAGAGAATTCTCTGATGACACACGCAATTCCTAAGTTTATCTTCGCAAATTCTAAGACTAAATCATACGAACCTAATTCAAAATCAGGCGCTAAAGCATACCCTTTTTGGGTCACGTATTTCTCGACGTAGACGCGGGAATTGGATTTGTCTTCTAAAAAAATGAGCGATTGGGCGACTAAGGTTTCTAGCGAGATCGGTGTTTTGGCTAATTTAGCATAACGCTCACCACCAACAAACGTATCTTGCACTTCAAAACACGGCAATACCGTTAGCTGGTCATCTTTTAACGGCAAATTACAAACACCCATATCGACTTTTCCTGATTTTATGAAGCCAATAATTTCTGACGTTGTCCCATTTAAAATCGTCAACTTTACCCCAGGATATTTTTCATGAAATGCTTCTAAATACGGTAATAAATAATAACGAGAAATCGTATCGCCTACACCAATTCGTAAACGTCCTGTTTCTAACGTTTTAAATTCAAGCAACTTTTCTTCTCCGACTTGAATCATGCCGAGTGCTGTTCGAATGTGCTCATTTAACAACTTGCCTTCGTTCGTTAAAATCACCCCTTTTGATGTACGGTAAAAAAGTTGAATATCTAATTCATTTTCTAATTTCATCATCGCTTGGCTGACTGCCGACTGTGTCATATACAATTCCTTCGCCGCTTGCGAAAAACTATTATTTTGACAGACCACATTAAAAATACGATATAAATCTAAATTTCCAATCATATAAGCTCTCCTTATCAAAGATATTACTAGCATTAATTTTATTTATACCACTCTCTTATGGTATAGTAAATAAGTAATGAATAGCAAACAAAAAATTTACTCATTAGAGGAGAGATTCATTTGACAAGAGCTGTTGGAACTGTCGTACGTGGACTTCGTAGTCCAATTATCAACGAAGGGGACGATATCGAACAAATTACGGTTGAAACGGTACTCGAAGCTGCTAAAGCAGAAGGATATACCATCGAAGATCGCGATATCATTTCAATTACAGAATCAATCGTTGCACGTGCGCAAGGAAACTATGCAAGTATTGATGCAATCGCAACGGATATCAAAACAAAATTCGAAAAAGGCACGATTGGTGTTATCTTCCCTATTCTTAGTCGCAATCGTTTTTCAACTCTTTTACAAGCAATTGCTCGTGGCTCAAAAAAAATCGTCTTAATGCTAAGCTACCCATCTGATGAAGTGGGAAATCATTTAGTCGATATTGAAGACTTAGATAATAAAGGAATTAATCCTTGGACCGACGTCTTATCTGAAGCTGATTTTCGTAAACACTTTGGAATCATTGAACATGCCTTTACTGGAGTGGATTATATTGAATATTATAAGTCACTTATTCAAGCAGAAGGTACAGAATGTGAAGTAATCTTTTCAAATAACGCGAAAACAATCTTAGATTACACGAAAGATGTCTTAACATGTGACATTCACTCACGTTTCCGCACAAAACGCATTTTAAAAGCAAACGGTGGCGAAACGGTTTATGGTTTAGATGATATTTTAACCCAATCAATTGATGGTAGTGGCTTTAACGAATCATACG
Organism: Enterococcus sp. DIV1314a; assembly: GCF_051713805.1. Lineage (NCBI taxonomy): Bacteria > Bacillati > Bacillota > Bacilli > Lactobacillales > Enterococcaceae > Enterococcus > Enterococcus sp. DIV1314a. Next base: position 505,465 of record NZ_JBIOQP010000001.1, read on the forward strand.
GCCTACTCGGCTCAAACAAAGCAACGGACACAAGCGTTAAACTCTTCCCGAACAATTGCCAACCGATTGTGGATTCTATTCAAGAAAAAATTAAAGCAGCCACTGGAAAAACAGTGGAAGTGATGGTCTATGGTGACGGTGCCTTTAAAGATCCAGTTGGACAAATTTGGGAACTTGCTGATCCAGTAGTATCACCAGGTTACACGAGCGGTTTAGACGGTGTACCTAACGAAATCAAACTAAAATATTTAGCCGATAATAACTTCGCCCACTTAAAAGGGGAAGAATTAAAAGCTGCTATCTCAGAACATATCAAAAACAAACAAGTTGATCTTGTCGGTAAAATGGAAGCGCAAGGTACGACACCTCGTAAATTAACCGATTTAATCGGATCTCTGTGTGATTTGACTTCTGGTAGTGGTGACAAAGGAACGCCAATGGTTTACATCCAAGGTTACTTTGATAACTTTACAGACTAATCGAAAAAAAGGGCTCTTCGGTAAATAGTGTTGATGGAACCTCGCGCTACCCTACGAAAAACCGCCTTGTGGATGGTGCTGCGAGACCGCTTCGAGCCTGGAATTGCTGAAGCCGTTCGAGCAAAGCGAGTTACGGATACAGTATCAGGCCTCTGCGTGACGATCAGCTCGAAAGCTTCAAACTCTAGGTAAGTGCTAAAGCACGAACCTAGAGTAATTCACATTTCGTCTTTTAACGCAGCTGACACAAGGTGTTTTTCTCCGGTCCGCTAGTGTCGACTCTCCTTTTGATGTGCATTTTTTCAAAAAATGAAAAAAATGATACAAGAAAATAGTATAGTGATGTATCCATCGACACTAAAAATGATATACCTAGAAAAAGTGTTGAAAAATGATACGAATGTCCGTCATCAACACTAAAAGTTATACAAGCAAAAAAAGATCTTGGTAAACTCTTATGAGTTACCAAGATCTTTTTTTGCTTGTTTCAGTACCACTTTTTTAGGATGGAATTTAAGGTACCACGTTAACCCAATAACGTGTGCTATATAAATAAAGCCCAACATCATCTTCAAGAACAGCGATTGAACTAACACAATCGGTAATGCAAAGACAACTCCCATCATAGCAAACATCGAGAGCATTCCTTTAACGGAAATATTCTTTTTCACTAAGATATCCACAATATAAGTTTGATAATAGCTTGATTGAATAAAGCGTTGGTACATTTTGTCTGAACTTCGCAACCACAAAAAACTTGTTGCTAAATAAAAACCTGTAGTCGGTACGAATGGTACAAATATCCCAATCGTCCCGAGTGTAAAGGTGATTCCACCTAAAACAAGAAAAAGTATTTTTTTCAACTTCATCCATCCGTCCTTCCTCATTGCACTATCATACCATCCTTTAGAAAAATCAGATAGTGAATGAGTCACTTCTTCTGTTTTTTCATCATTCTTTAATATTTAGTGGACGCACTCGATACGCCATCGACTTCGCCATGATCACTGACAGAAGCACTTGAGACAGCATCAACTGTTTCGCTACCAACGAGTGTTTGACCGGTTTGTTTTAAATACCATTCAATCGTCGGTTTTAAATCCCAGATGTATTCATTGATACCCATGTAGTTTCCATCTTGATCATGCATCGCCTGATAGTTATGAACAATGTATTTTTCAGGGACTTGTTTTGGTACATGAACTTGAACGATATCGGTCGCGCCAGAACGTAATTGTTGAATCACCCACTCGACATTTTTAAATGCAGCTTCTGGATGACAATTGGCTAAGGGATTACCGACTTGTCCAGGCGTCCGCGCAGCTAACATTTCGCCTGCTTCTTTTGTTTTATTGTAATATAAAAATTGATTGTTGTGGTCGGCGTAGGTTAATTCCATCGGCATTGACGCTAAGAAATAATTTAATTGATCCACCGTTAAGAGACCGCGGTCCAATTTGACGTAGTCGCTTCCTTCTGCGGCTTTCGTTTGTTTGGCAGCTTGTTCTAACCAATCTTCAGCGGCCATCTCAATTCCCTCAACCGTTGTCGCAACTTTACCTGTTGCATGCAAATCTTCAGCAGGCAGTGCTGGTTTTGGCGCTTGTATAACCGTCACCATCTCGACAAATTTCATAAATTTCTCTAGGCAAACCGTTAAAAAATCAATCGTCCGTTGTTCTTTGAGCTGACCATTTTCATCAAAAGCTTGCTTCACATTTCCTAATAAAAATTCATTTCCTGGCATCACCATCGCATTCACACCAGGCGCATCTAGAATTTGGCGTAGATGCAACTGCGCACGGGAAGAGCCTTGGTTATAGTAGGACGCCCCAACAATCATTACAGGTTTGTTTTCTAAAGGATGAATATTAAATGACAGCCATTCTAACGCACTTTTTAAAGCAGCCGGAATCGTGTGATTATGTTCCGGGGTCGCAATAATTACGCCATCGGCCATTTTAATTTTTTGATTGATATATTGCACTTCTGGACTATTCGTTTGGTCATCGCTTTGGTTAAATAGCGGCAAATCTTTAATTTCTAAAATATCTAATGTAAACTGTTTTTTGTATTTTTTGGCAATGAATGCTAATAATAAACGATTGTATGACATTTCTGCATTTGATCCGACAATTCCAACTAATTTCATTTTTCGATTCCTCTATTCTTATTTATTGTCTTCCCATGAGAAGTTTTCAGCTGCTTTTTTATTGGCTTCGTGTGCGTGATTGAGTTGTTTCATAATCGCCATAAAGGTCGTGAAGTCGCTAAATAATCCTTCTAATTCGGCTACTTGATTTTGATCTTTTAAATTTCCTTCTTCATCAAATGCTTGTAAGGAATGACCTAATAAAAATTCTGAACTTGGCATGATACGAGCTTTTAGTTCAGGAGCATTTAAAATTTGACGTAAATGAGCTTGAGCTCTCGAAGAACCTAATGTGCCATAAGACGCCCCGGTAATCATGACCGGTTTATCGACAAAAGGATAAATACCATACGATAACCAACTTAAGGCGTTCATCAAAGATGCCGTAACAGCATGGTCATACTCCGGAGTACTAATAATGACCCCATCCGCCGCTTCAATTTTTGCAGCTAATGCGAGGGCCTCTTTTGGAACTTCCATGTTACTTGGTTTATTAAACATGGGGATATCCTTAATTTCAACGACTTCAATCGTCGCTTCTTTCGCAAAATGACGTGCCATAAACGTCAATAACGTCCGGTTGGTCGATTGTTCTGAGTTTGTGCCAATAATTCCAATAATATGATTCATTTTTTTCTTCCTTTCAAGTGATCGTTCGTTTTGTAACAAGTATTTTTATTCCTTTACTCGCTTTTCGATATTTTCCTTTTATCTTCTTAATCGATTGCCAACACGAGACATCATCGTTCTACCAATGACATCTCCACTAAAACACGCAATAAACAAACACAAAAAACAAAAAATTGATTCCTATAAAAGATAAACGAGAAGATTTTTTCATTAATTTTGTGCTAAAATTCACATTTGGATATAAAGCGATTATACATTCTTTATTTTTAATCGTCAATAATATATATAAAAAAATATATATTTTAGTCAAAAAATAAGGATATAACCACTAAAAACGTTAAATAGCAGTTATACCCTTTAATTAATATATAAAATATTATATAAAATTCTTTTACTTGCACATTATCTTCGAGTCATTACGCCTTAAAACCAAATAGTCCTGGAACAAAGTAGGTCAAGAGTAACATTAGCAGACAGGCAACCATAATTCCTAAGGCGATTGGCAGGATTGACTTTCTGGGTGGTAAGCCTAGTAAGGCCGCAATTAACGCGCCTGTCCAAGCACCTGTTCCTGGCAAAGGAATCGCGACAAATAAAAACAACCCTAACATCAACTGGTTAGGATATTTTTCTAACATCTTTTCGCCACCCGCTCTTCCTTTTTGAATCAGCTTGCTGGCAATTTTTTGAATCGGTCCACGAATAGCTAAAAAGTTCAAAATAGATTCAATAAAATAAATAATAAATGGGACCGGTAATAAATTCCCCACAACCGCAAGAGGCGCGGCTACTTGCCATGGAACCCCCAATAAACTCGCCGCAATTAAGGCGCCTCGAAGCTCTAAAATTGGCAAGAGTGAAATCAAAAAAACAAGCACTTTGGGATTTACACTCTCTTGAAAAAAGGAAAGGACAGTTTCTAACATTGTTGTTTACTCCTTGAAAGATATTTACTGATTATTCTCAGCTAGAAATAATCGTACCAAACGAAATTAAACAACGCCTTTGTTTCTTGAGAAATTATGAAAAAATTAAAGACAATAAAAAATCAAGGTGTGATCAAAGTCCGCTCTTTGAAAAGCGACTTTTATCACACCTTGTATTCGTTTATTTGTATGTTTCTTCTAAGCGACTCATCCAAGCACCTAGCGCAATTCCTGCTAGTAGTAATAAAAAGGAAGCAACATAGTTCATTCCAGTAAAACCGGCATAATCTGTTGGGATAATCATAACAGTTGACGCAAAGACAATCCCTAGAATAAAGTGAAACAGTTGCGCATACGCTTTGCTGAAGATATAGTCCATCATTTTGGATAATCCTAAAACAGTGACGATACCACCAATTCCAATCGGTACAATAACACTAATATTCAGTTCCTTGATTCCATCAGACATCGCTTTATACATTCCCATGTAAATTAAAAAATTAGAAGGACTTAGACCTGGAACAATCATTCCTAAACCAATTAAGCCACCTGCAATCAGCCACGTCCAAAAGTTTTGTTGAACTTCTGAAAACAAAGAAGAACCTTGCCATAAGAATAAATAACCGGCAACAAAGCTCCCAATTAAAATCATGATATCGCGATTCGAGCGACCCTCACGGCCAGCTTCTTTCCAAAGTGCTGGAACCGTTCCTACAATACAGCCTACAAAAAACCACATAATCATCACTTCGTAAGTACCTAATAAAAAACTCACACCAAACGATAACAGAAAAACGCCCGTTACGCCTCCTAAACCAATCGGTAAGAAAAAGCGCACGTTTTCTTTAAAATCTTTCGTAATGTGGGCTAAAAATGAAATAATTCGCTCATAAATTCCAAATATAGCCGCTAATGCGCCACCACTAACTCCTGGTAAAATAAACCCAGATCCAATAAACATGCCTTTTACAAAGCGCAAAAACCATTCTCGTGTTCCTTTTTCCATAACTTCCTCCTATAGACGTGCTCTTTCAAATAACTCACAGCACACCATTCCTATCACTCTTACTTCACTAATTTCAATGAATGTAAAAAAATTCAGTTATCTTATATATTAACAAAATCAATTTTAGTTTACAAATGAATTCGGGCTCTTTTAAAAAGCTATTTATTCGTATAAAACATCCCTATAGTTGAAATTTTCACTCTAGCTTTAAGGGTGCAGTACTAAATCAACTTAATAATTTTATGTTTTTTACCTTCAAATAGTAGATGTTGTTTAATTACAGATTTCATCAGTTTTAATAATACCTTGACCTAAGCCCCCCATAATACCAACTAAAGACGAACACAATAAAATCTTACTAATAATTTTCGTAATGGACTCTTCTTTTTTTATTTCTTATTTTATTTTATTATAATAAAATGAAATAATGGTATTATTATAGATAAAAGATAAATAAATATTAGGGAGGGCAAAATGAAACTAATAACAAATAATTTAAATGTCCAGTATAAAGAACATAAAGTATTGATTGATTGTTCTTTTGAAATGGATCAGGGTGAAGTTGTAGGATTAATTGCACCAAATGGTAGTGGTAAAACAACATTATTGAAAACGTTGATGGGGCTCCAACAAGCAAAAAGCGGCAATATTTCTATAATAAGTAACAAAAAGAGTATTATTTGTAGGGAAGAATATTTAAAAAATCTTTTTTTTATTGAAAGTAATGAGAGCCTTTATGATAATTTAACGGTCGAAGAACATTTAAAGATTGTAAAACGTGCTTGGAAATCCCCAATAACGATTAACGCCGCCGTTAATTTTTTTGATATTCAACGATTCTTAAAGAAAAAAGTAAAACAGCTTTCCTTAGGTATGAAACAACAACTCATTTTGACCATGTACTTAATTAGTGATGCTCCAATTTGGATTATTGATGAACCATTAAATGGTTTGGATCCAACAAATGCCTATTTATTTAATCAGTTGATGGAACGAGCGAAAAGAGAAAATCGTTTAGTTTTGATGTCTTCGCATAATTTAATTAATATTTCAGAAATTTGTAATCGAGTATTGTTTCTATATGAAGGAAGCGTTGTCGAAAAGGTTTATAAGGATAATGAAAGTGAAAGTAGTGCTTTAGAAGAAATGTATCAAAAACTATTTTTTAAAGGGAGAAACTACGTATGAGAATAGAACTCACAAAGTTATACCGTTCAAAATACTTATTTATACTACCTATTTTTATTATTAGTATCATAATGTTTACCTATGTGCCGTATTCAAAATTTACAAAAACAAACCAAAATGATTTAATTATTGAATCTAAAGTATTAACCAATAATCTTTCAGATATTGTGGAAGATATGAAATCAAAGGATTTTCCTGAAGAGTTCTATCAATTAATTGAGCAACAAAAACTTTTATCTATAGATAGAGCTGAAGCAATTGAACAACATGATCAAACGAAGCAATTACTAGCTGAGCGTGAAATGGAGAAAATCAATTTAGATTTGTTACAACAAGGTAAAATTTCAGGTTATACCTTTGACGAATTATCATTAAAAATCGAAGAATTGGCTTTTTTTATAGAAAATCCTGACGTTGAATATATGGATAAATTTTTATTTACCAAACTTTCAACTAGCTACTTTATCCCGCGTTTATTTGAGTTTATTCCTATTACAACATTACTTTTAATTATTTCAATTTTATTATCATTTTATTTAACAATGGAGTATCGAGAGAAAACAATTAACTTTTTAAATGTTATTCCATATAAGAAACGAAAAGTAACTTTTGATAAAATGGGGGTGGCCCTGTCTTGGATTGTTGGTAGTTGGGCTATTGTAGGTTTATTAATCTCGTTGATTACGACAATTCAGTTCGGATTCGGAACACTAAAATACCCATTTTTTTATTTAGATACTGATAGAATGATTATATCGATTACCAGTGGAGAATATATGATGAAGTTAATCGTTTCCTTAATTTTGTTATCCTTCTTTTTAGTGAGTTCAATTTATTTAATTAGCTTGCTAACCAAAAGTACAATTATAGCTATGGCTATTAGTGCAGGCTTAATATTACCAGCAATGATGCCCAGTGTTTTAAAAGTAATTCCGCCTTCTTTATTGCGTTACCTTCCATATGGTTACCTTAATCTTCCAGAATTAATTTTTTCAAGAAGTGATATAGAAGGATGGAATCCGTCATGGATACAAGGTATTACTTATTTTATATTTTTAGATATCATTTGTTTATTATTAATTGCACTCCAGCAACAAGCTGAAAAGAAAAACAAAATTATTTCAAACTTTGGATGATACAACACTTTAGTTTTTAGTTGATAATAAAAGGCTACTCACCTTCAAAATCCGTAATGATTTTAGGGATTAGCTTAGAATACAACATAGCAGCTAGAAAGAAAGTGCAGCGTATACGAAAATCTTTTCAATTCTTTTTCAAAACATACTGCATATAAAAAACAAGAAGTAAGAAGAATTGCATACTCCAAATACAAAAAAGGTCAACGCTAACCGTAATGATTAGCGTTGACCTTTTTTATTGTGTAATTTATGAATCGAAACCTGCTTCGTGAATATTCTAATATCTACAATCTATTACTTAGCTGTAATTCTTCAAAAACAGCCTCCTGCAATTCCCCTGTCATTTGGGAAAGCAACGCTATTTTTGTTTCAGTTGCTGTAAGGTTATTTAGCAAAATCACTAAATTTTTTGCATCTTCAACGTTGGAATCAGCAATCATCCTTGAAGCATTATCAATAATAATAACTTGTCCTAAAATGGCTTCTAATGACTGCTCCATCATTGTAATCCACGAATCTTCTTGGTATTCAAACGTTTGTTCAAACGACTTTTCTAGCTTCTCGATATCAAGCTGAGTCAGGTCTTTTTTCAAAACTAATTTTTGATTGAAGACTCCCTGATTAATTGCGGTACCATCAATAAATAACTGATTGATTTCCTCTTGAAACTCAAAACGTTGACGAAGTAAACTTAACCTTTCTTCTAAACGTTCAACGTGACGTACCGCATTGGATTTTAACTTGTATTTAGCAATCAATTGATCATTTTCAGATTTTACGGCTGCCAATTGTGCTTCTAACTGGGTAAAATCATTTTCTTTTATGTTCATCTTCAAATAACCTGAAGCATCTTCCAATCTTTCAACAGCCAACGTCAAATCTCCATCTTTACCGACTAATTGTTGATTACTTTTAAGCTCTTCTTGAGCCTCCGTGACTTCGTTTTCTTTTACTTCTTGATAAAACCAACCGCCAATTGCAACTGCTATAACACCAACCAAAACAACCCATTTTTTCTTTTTCATCTTCATCCTTCTTCCTTAAATTCGATTCAAAAGTCTCAGTAAACCATATAACACCCTTTCAATATACCTTTTAAAACAATGAAGTTCATTTATCACAAATTTAACGGGAGATTATCCCATTCTAATAAAGGATTTATATTATCCATTCCCATCTCACCTTTCATTCATCAAAATAGTGAATCATTCACAAATATTTAACATTACTGGAAAATCTTATCGTCTTCGAGACCATCAATAAAACCTACAAAAATAAGGGGAACGAAACCGCCTTTTTCCTACAATTTTAAACCGCCCTTGACACACATATGAGTTATGTAAAAGATTTCCAATAATAATATTTAAATGAGAATCAGTAATTGGTAACTTATCTAGGAATTACTGATTCTAGTTTAAATTCAATATTATGGTCAAAAAATTTTTCTCTATAATAATAAATAGAATCATAAAGGATTAAAAACTAAGGACCCTGTGAGGATAGAAGAAATCCATTTTAAAACAATATTTGAAAATTATTCTTTCAATTTACTATCTAAACCTATATTTAAGAGATCTTTCATGGTCATTACTCAGCATATAAAATTATGATTTTGATTATTAATAAATTAGGATCCACGGATGAGACGGATTCTCCCCTTACTTGATTGAATTCCATTTTTTTATGCTAATCTTTTTTTAAAAGAGAACCACTACTTCCGCAATTGGTAGATACTAATTGCTTTATTGTAGTTGAATAATAAAATTTCTATTCTTTTCAACGGCAGATGTACCTTCTGCACCTTCAATCATACTAATAACTAAGTAGTTTCCGTCATTACTATCAAACGCAAGGATAAAACTATTCTCTTTCCCTTTTGTATTTTGTTTCTCTTTTATTTCGGCAGTTCCTGTTTTGGCAGCAATTTCTTTTCCACTCTGTAAAATATGTGCTGTTCCATTAGGATTCTTAACTGTCTGAGTTAACGCTTTGGTAACTAGGGAAGCAGCTTCTGAGGAAATGATACCTTTAAGCTCTGTAATCTCGTCATCCTTAATAATTTTAGGCATAACTACAGAACCTCCATTTGGGAAGACAGAATACATAATTGCTTGTTGAATGGGATTAATCAATAATTGTCCTTGTCCATAAGATGTATCAGCTAATAGTATATCTGACTTAATGTCGTCATTACTAATTTGTGCAGGAGTCATGGGGATATGCACATTCATCTTCTCACCAAATGGAAATTTTTTTAACTCATTCAAATACTTCTGTTTTCCCATCTCTAACGTCTCCATAGAAAAATAAATATTATCAGAATAAACTAAAGCATCTTCCATATTAACAGTCGGAACGTCTGACACTCTAGTTACAAAATAGTCTCCCCAAGAGCTATCTTTTTGCCATTTCAATCCCGAAATATCATGACTCTTATCAACCGATGTTACTCCAACGTCGATTCCTATAGCTGCTGTAATAGCTTTAAAGGTTGAACCAGGAGCATATCCTACTCCAAAACGTGCTAAAAATGGATTTAGTGGATTGTTAGCTAGCTCTTCATACTGCTTTTGTTTCATGCCTAGAATAAATTCATTCGGATCATAAGAAGGTGAACTCACAGCAACTATTATTCTTCCTGTTTTAGGTTCTGTTACTACGGTTGTACCAGATAAATTGTCTAAAGCAGTATACGCACTTTGTTGAGTATAACTGTCAATTGTCAATTGAACATTACTTCCCTCTTTAATCTTTTGTTCTATTACAATAGATTTAACTTGATTATTTTCATCAACGATTTCTATTTTCCCTCCTATTTCCCCTCTTAATGTTTTATCAAATTGAGCTTCTAATCCTGTTTTCCCTATTATTTCAAATCCTGAAAGAGTAGGATCATTTTCTATCTCTTCTGCCGTAATACTACCTGTATAACCAATTAAATGAGCAGCAGCTTCTTTCAGTGGATAATAGCGTTTTGAAATAGATCTAACTTGAAGCGAATCTTCTGTGATTTGACTAAAATTTGAATTATAATCCATTGTCTTTAAGGGGATAAATGAATCTTCTTTAATCCAGGACTGATTTAGTAAATCTTCAATTTTTTCACGAGATATATCAAGTTGTTTACTAATTTTTTCTAACCTAGCTTCTTTTTCTGTTCCTTCACCTAATTGATTAGGAACTGTGCCATATTGTGGGTAGTCATGAAATGTTGCCAATGGTTCTCCATTTCTATCTAAAATATCTCCACGAACAGGTGTCACATGATTCATGAATACCTTATCTCCTATTTCCATTTCAGGAAAAATTAAAGAGTAATCCCAATTTATTAAGTAAGAGCTGCCTTTCTTATTTAACTTACCTGAATATGAAATTTCTTTCAATTTGCCAAGAGGAGTAACCATTGAAAATTTAGCTTTAAAGATTGTATCGGAAATAGACTCTAGTTTACCTTCAATTTTTGTGATGTCTAAACCATTAAAAATAGTGTTATATTTTTCGATAGTTGTCCTTGAATCTAGTTTAGCCTCTTTTAAACTTGCTTGATCAAATGTTTTTACCATTTTTTCAAATTCTTTTTTTTCAAATTGTGAGATGAATTCTTCAACAATCATTTCTTTTTTTGATTGTTGATAGTATTTATAGCTAAAAATACTCCCTGCTAAAATAGTAATAACACTAGCTGTCATAGCAATTATTATAAATTTTGATTGCTTTTTTTTTATTCTCTTACTCATAGTATTTCCCCCATCATCTAATTACCCATATTATAAATACTCTTTTATTCGTTCTGATTAACTTGATAATCGACGAATTATAAGTTCTGAATATCTCTTACAATAATGCTACTTACAGTTCTTTCAATCAGCCAGATATCTTTAAATGGTATTGGCTTTATCTCTCCTTGAGGTAATTGACCATCTTCTTCGAAATAATCAATAATTGTTCCTTCAAAAAGAATTTCTTTCAAATTTTTATCGTGAGAGGCTCGTGAAACTTTAACTTTGTTTATTTGAATATCAGTGAGGACATTTCTTTTATTCACGCGATTGTATTCCGCTAGTTTTTGTTGGTAGTTATCATAGAGGGTTGGATCCATTCTTTCTTGAACATCCTTCATATCTCCTCTTGACCAAGCTGTTTGTATATTCATAAATAAAACTTTATATTCCCATTTTTCTAGATTCTCAACATCTGTATACAAAGTATTTTCTCTTACGTTTGTTATGAATTTTTTAATCATAATTATTGGAAATAAAATAATAGTAAGAAGTAATGCAGCTAAGCTGTTACCAGACCCGTCTGAGCTATTACTACCTCCTGTACTCCCTCCTCCACCAGCTCGTGCCTCGACTATTAAGGGAAAAAAATTATAAATTAAGATTATAATAATGAAACAAAATAAAATTTTCATAGAGACTTTTAAAATTTTTTTACGCATTTGTTTATACACCATCCATTCTAATAATAGGTCCTTAGTTTTATTTTTTATTAAATCTATCATATTTGTTGTTAAAATGAGAACACCATCAAATTTCTATAATTCAAGATAACATTAAAATGTATTCAACTCAAATAAATGCTAAGTGTAAAATTTATTGAGGTAAAGGGTAGACGAATAAAAAAGAAACCGTTACTCTGTAATCGGGCTGGCAAGCACTAATCACAGAGGCGGTTTCTTATGGAAGTTATTATATCAGATTTAGTTAAATTAATGAAGCAAGAAAAATCATTTTTAAGTCGAGAAAAAGCCATGATGCTCTTTTTTATCGAACTCATTTGTTTGATTACCCAACAAGCATTTAAACAACTCGATGATGAGCTCTTTGAGCAATTAAAACAAGAAGGCTATCAAAGTAATCGTCAAAGTCAACGAACGATTACGTTTCTTTTTGGTACGGTGACCTATCAGCGGAGACGTTTAAAAAACAACGAAGGAACGATTCGTTATCCTCTGGATGAATTCTTAGGTATTCGAAAAGGCACTTGTTATAGTTCCTTGGTTCTTCGCAATGTTTCTGAACTCGGTTCGATGATGGTGTATCGCCATGTTTCGAAAGCCATCGATTGTTTAACAACCTGGAATATGAGTCACCAAAACGTTCAACAACTAGTGGTGAAAACAGGGAAACTCATTCAAGAAAAAAGCACTCATGAACAGCGATATGAAGGGGTTTCTTGTAAGAAAAAAGTGCCTTTTTTATACTTGGAGGGAGATGGCATTCTCATTCGAGGACAGCGGAAAACACGCCTTGAAATTCATCGATTTCAAGTATCGGAAGGAACAGAAAAAAGAGGGAATCGATCGACCTTGATCCATTCACATTTTGTAAGTCACTTGAATCGCCAACAAGCACAAAAAGAATTAATGGACTATCTACAAGCAACGTATGATTTAAAAGAAACGATCGTTGTTTCTAATAGTGATGGGGGTTCAGGCTATGAAAAAGATGTTTTTGAGGAGCTCTCTTTAGGGTGTCTTCGTCATGAACATTTTAGAGATAAATACCATGTTCATCAAAAAATCAAAGAACGATTAAATTTTGCCCCTTCTCTTCAAAAGAAATTGATTGAGGCGGTCAGTCAATATGACTTTGGAAAAGTGCAGGCTTGTTTGGATACCGCAGAAAGTTTAATTGAGGAGGAGCATGAAGAAAAATACAAGGAGCAGCTTCGCCTATTAATTGCGTATCTTCAACGAAACTGGCGCTATTTATGTCCTCTGAAAGCACGAGGAATCGAAGATAAACAAGCTTGTATCGGAACGATTGAAAGTACCCATCGAAAAATGACTTATCGGATGAAGCGACAAGAAAGGTTATGGACGAAAACGGGCGCAAGTGCCATGATTCGAGTGATTGATAGTTTACGAAATCATGAGCTAGATGATTGGTTGAATCAATACTATGATTTACCGAATGATGTATACGAGAGTGAAGTACGATGGAAAAAAATGAAGCGAGCAGTTCAAAGAAAACCACCATTCGTCCCTCACTCAGGGGCCTTTAATGGTCGAATTGCTTATGGCTATGCCTCAAGTTCCCCTTTAGGCCGTCTATCAAGTGCTTTAAACCAATTATCCACAACACCTCGTTACTTATGATGGAAACGTGTTTCCATCATAAGTAACGAGGCAAGCCGAACGTAGTTGAGGCATTCTTAATGTCCAAAAATAATAATAGTTGCTTGTCAAAAATTCTTATTTTTATTCAACCTCAAATAACTTGACACATACGTTTTAGATTGGTTAATTGTGGTTTTTAAAAATAATCATATAATTGTTTTAATTAACCGATAGAAAACAAGAAAGAGGCGATTTTGTTGACATTTTATTCCTTTATTCTGAGTTATCTCTTATGCATCAATAGCCTTGCAGTCTTTTTAATGTACCGCGACAAAGCCAAAGCCATCAAAGGTGCTTGGCGGATTCAAGAGAAAACATTATTTATCGTGGCCCTGTGTGGTGGTGCGATTGGCATTTTTATTGGCAGTCAGCTCTTCCGCCACAAAACTCAGAAGAAACGATTTAAGTACGGCATTCCTTTGATCCTATTGTTGCAATTGATTATCGTCAGCGCGATGTTTTTTTATTCATAAATACTCGTGACAACAAGCGATTTTTAATACTTAAAGCATAAAAAAAAGAAAGTCCCATTGCAGACTTTCTTTTTGATTTTTTGGGGTTATCGAACTTCTAGAATTGATTTAGAAAAACATCTCTCATTATTCAAAGCACGAAAACCAGGCACTACATTAGACGTAAAACAAGTTTTTAGATGGGAAGTTTGGATCACAAGTGAATGAAATTCCCAAACTTCTTAAAATTTGCTCATCATCTTTATTTAAAATGACCGTTGAATGTGCTTGTGTCTCTTTTAGCTCCCATAGCTTGCTGTAAGCGATTTGAGCGGTTGGATTGGTTACAGCACTAATAGATAAGGCAATCAGTATCTCAGAAACATTTAGCGAGGTAATACGACCGGATAGTTCATTGGCTTTTAATTGCTGAATCGGCTCTAAAATATTAGGCGATAATAACAAGATATCATCGCTAATATTGGCTAACGACTTAATGGCATTGAGCACAGCAGAAGCGCTGGCATCCATTAATTCAGATCCTCTTCCAGTAATAATCTGGCCATCCGTTAATTCTAAGGCCATGACAGGCGGTGTGAATTCTTGATCCCATTCTTTGCTTTGTTTCAAGCGCTCAGAATACTCACGCGCAGGTTTAACACAAACGCGATGGTCAGGACGCAAATCTAATTCTTCCATAATCATTTGAATGCGATTCACGGGGTCAATATCAGTTAGTCCTTTTTTATAATTGCTTTCGGTTTCAAAATAACGACGAATGATTTCTTGTCTGGACGCTTCTTGAATCACTTCATCATCAATAATCCCAAAGCCAATGCGGTTCACACCCATATCGGTTGGTGAATGAAACTCAGATTCTCTTCCAGTAATCCGTTCAATTGTCCGTTTAATAATCGGGAACGTCTCAATGTCTCGATTATAATTAATCGCCACTTCTCCGTAATAATCATAGTGAAACGAGTCAATCATATTGACATCCTTTAAATCGACCGTTGCGGCTTCATATGCAATGTTCAGTGGGTGTTTTAATGGGATATTCCAAACAGGGAATGTCTCAAACTTCGAATAACCACTTGTATGTCCATAACGACTCTCGTGATACAGTTGATTCAAACAAGTTGCAAGTTTGCCACTGCCAGCTCCTGGTCCCGTTACAACCACAATTGGTTTCGTTGTTGGAATGTAATCATTTTGTCCAAATCCTTCGTCACTCACGATTTGATCGACATTCACAGGATAGCCTTCAATCTCACGATGCGTATACACTTTCATCCCACGTTGCTCTAATTTATTAATAAAAATTTTCGTTGAGGGTTGACCACGATAGCGGGTAATTACTACGCTATTGACGGCTAATTCGTAATCACTCAATTCATCAATTAAACGCATAATATCCATGTCGTATGTAATCCCATAATCCCCACGAATTTTGTTACGTTCAATATCACCTGAATAGACACAAATGATAATTTCTGTTTGATCTTTTAGTTTATGTAATAACTTAATTTTTGCATCTTGATCAAAGCCCGGCAATACTCGTTTCGCATGCATATCACCAATGAGTTTCCCTCCAAATTCAAGATACAACTTATCATAATGATTCACACGCTCTAAAATATACTTCGATTGCTCTTCGATATATTTTTTTGGATCAAAACCGATTTTCTTTACCATTTTCCACATACCCCTCATCTATATTGAAAACAAAAGAAATGCTCTTGTACTATTCAAACAGAAAAAACCAAAATTGACAACTAATAAATGAAGGATCTGAAAAAAAATTCTGAAAAGATTGCATCAAGGATAATTGAAAGCGAATCCTTTTTTGTGAGGAAGAAATCGCGGCATTGCATCCTCTTTTGATTGTTGCACGAGACTAGACAAGAAAGACAAGATATGCTAGATTTAATGAGTAGTGACAAAATGTCACTTTGGTCTTAATCACTCGTATGAACTTCTCATACGAACCGATTAAAGCAACCGAAATTTGATGATAGAGAGGGTTATTTAATTGAAAAAAATCGCGCAAGCCAGTATGTCGTACACTATTTTAGGACTCGTGTCAGGTATTTTTTACCGTGAGTTCACCAAGATGAATGAGTTTACCGGAGTGACACAACTCAGTGTTTTACACACCCATTTATTAGTATTAGGCATGTTCTTTTTCTTAATTGTTCTATTGTTAGAAAAAGCCTTCCATCTCTCCAAAGAAAAAAACTTTAAAAAATTCTATATCCTGTATAACAGTGGTCTTGGATTAACGGTTTTAATGATGATCATCCGAGGTAGCATGCAAGTGTTAGGAAAAGGTGAACACGCAGCGATTAGTGGTATGGCTGGACTAGGACACATCATTTTAAGTATCGGACTGTTCTTCTTCTTCCAAAGCTTATTATCTGCGGTAAAAAAAGCCGAAGCAATCGAACAATAATTGATACAGCATTGAGTAATAAATGACTTTCAAAAAAGATTTACGATGAAATATTTTCAAACAAAATCAAAAGCGATAGCCTGACTGCCTAAACAGTCTTGCTATCGCTTTTGTGTTGATGTGCTTTTTTACTTCGCTTTTAAAATAAAGGCTTGTGTTGCATAGTCACCATGTAATTTCGGATCGATGTACATGCCGATATTCATTAACGCATCACCTGAAATCACGTGATTCGCAATTTGATATTCTAGTGTTTCATCTAAATGTGCTAACTTCAATGTGACATAAGGTGCTGAAGCTTCGACAAGAACGCGGAAATAAAAGACAATGGCTTCTTTTTTATCTTTTGAGACAAACATCCAAGCCACTTCATTTTCTTCATACGGACTTTTCAGACGAACGAAATCTCCAAATTGCAGTAATTGACGGTGTTCTTTATAGAAGTCAACTTGTTTCACAATTAAGGCTTTTTCTTCCTCGGATAGCGTCGTTAAATCAAGTTCATAGCCTAAGACACCAGACATTGCGACATTGCCGCGAATATCCAGGCTTGTTTCACGTCCCGTTTGATGATTTGGAATCGCCGAAACATGTGCGCCCATTGTTGAGATTGGATAAACAAGACTCGTACTATACTGAATCTTCAAGCGTGCAATTGGATCGGTATTATCACTTGTCCATGTTTGTGGCATGTAATAAAGCATTCCCGCGTCATAGCGACCGCCACCACCTGAACAACTTTCAAATAATATGTGTGGATATGCTTGGGTTAATTTCTCCATGAATTCATATAATCCTAAAATATAGCGATGGGAGACTTCTCCTTGCATCTCAGGATCTAGCAACAGAGAATAAACTTCCGTCATATTCCGGTTCATATCCCATTTAATATAATCAATCGGCACACGATCTAAGATGGCTGTCATTTGTTGATAGATATGGTCTCTGACATCCGCACGCGAGAAATCTAAGACATGCTGTTGACGACTCAATGAACGCGGTCGTCCTGGAACACTTAACACCCAATCAGGATGCGCTCGGTGTAAATCACTATCTTTGGAAATCATTTCAGGCTCAAACCACAAGCCGAATTTCATGCCTTTATCGTGAACATATTGGGCAATCCCTTCTAATCCTTGTTCAAGCTTGCCTTCAAACTCATACCAATCACCTAACGAACGATGATCATCTTTACGTTCACCAAACCATCCATCATCTAAGACAAACATCTCAATTCCTAACGCTTGTGCTTCATCGACAATACCGTGAATTTTAGCATCGTCAAAATCAAAATACGTTGCTTCCCAGTTATTAATTAAAACGGGACGTTCTTTTAATTGATGTTCTCCACGAATGAGATGATGATTGAATAAATCATGGTATGTTTTGGACATTTGATTTAACCCTTGATTACTGTACACATTCACGACTTCTGGTGAGTGGAAGCTTTCACCTGCTGGTAATTGCCATGCAAAGTTAAAAGGATTCATGCCCATCACTACTCGCGTTTGACTATAGTTGTCTTTTTCAATAACGGTTTGATGGTTTCCGCTATAAACCAAACAAAATCCATAGGCTTCCCCTTGAAATTCGGTTGTTGTTGGTTCGACAAGTGTCACAAATGGGTTTTGATGATGGCTACTAGAACCTCGTTTACTATCCAAGACTTTCGTTCCAATTTCAATCTTTTCTCTGGTTAATTGACGTTCTCTTCCCCAAGCGCCATTCAAATGAATCAATTCAAATGAACGATTCGGAAAATCGAGTGATTGACTCGCTAATTGATTAATTTCAACCGTCTCTGCGCTATCGTTAATTAACGTTGTGGATCTAATCACGGTTGCATAATCTTGATAAATCGTATAGTTCAATTTCAAGCGTAACTTGGCTACGTCATCTTTTAAGGTAATGATTAAGGTTTCAGCTTCCGTCGCTTGATTCGTATATAAATGAGGCAATCCTTCAATCGTACATTTCCCTTGGACAATTTCGAAAGAGTCATAACGAAAATCCGTGATTCGACTGCCATCTTTCAACTTGAAATTATAGGCCGGCTCACGAAAATCACCAAAGCCGTAACCTGGGTATTCTAACATGACCGTATCTAACGAAAAAGTATCGTGGTCAGCTGCTTCTGGATAGGGACCAAAGGAGCGCATATCGCGCACATACTGGTAGTGACCTGAATAATGGTTAATTTTTTTTCCGAAGTAAAGATGCGCTAAATACCCATGTTCTTCCACTTCAATTAAGTAACTAATTTGATTATTACACAGATGAAACACTTGTTGTTCCTTATTAAATGTAATCATTTTATAGACTCACTTTCATTTATTTTTCGATTTGATAAGCGATTATTTAACCGATCCATTCGTCATCCCTGAAATAATGTTACGTTGGAAAACTAAGTAAACAGAGAGAATGACAATAATTCCGACGACATAAGAAGCAAATGATGGTCCATAATCACTGAAGTACTGCCCTTGATAGTTATATTGGAAGAGCGGTAATGTCCAGTTCGAATCATCTTTATTCAATAACAATAACGGGAGTAAAAAGTCGTTCCAAATCCATAATGCATTGATAATTAAAGTCGTCGCATGCATTGGTTTCATTAAAGGAAACATAATTTGGAAATACATCCGGAATTTGCCACAACCATCAATTTCAGCAGCTTCATCCAAGTCAACCGGAATAGCTGTTTTAATGTAACCAACGTATAAAAATAAGGTTTGTGGCACAGCGTAAGCTAAGTATAAAATAATCAATCCTGTAATATTTGATAGTCCTAATTTTGTCATCATCGATGTAATCGGGATCATAATGACTTGGAAAGGAACAAAGATACCAAGAATTAAAAACGAATACATTAACGCAAAGGCTTTTTTCTTAGAAATGTTTCTGGCAATTGAGAATGCCGCCATTGGGACAAAAAAAGTAATGAGCGCAATGGATACTACGGTAATGAGCGTCGAATTCCAAAAATATTGGCCAATCCCATCTGAAATGAGTCGTTGAAAATTATCGGTTGTAAATGGATTCGGAAGTCCGAAAAAGTTCCCCGTAATTTGATTTGTTTCTTTAAATGAGCTGATCACCGTTAAATATAAAGGAACAAAAATCACAACAAAACCGACACTTAAAAATAAGTAATTAAAAAATGAACCTTTTTGTTTCATGTTATTTTCTCCCCTTACACTTCAAAACGTTTAGACAAACGTATTTGGATAATCGAAATGACGGCAATCACTAGGAATAAGACCACGGCAATCGCATTGGCATACCCATATTGATTACTCTTGAACGCATAATTATAGACTAATAAACCGAGTGTCGTTGTTTTATCACTTGGTCCACCACCTGTTAAAGCAAAAATCAAGTCAAACGCTGTTAAGCCAGATTTTAGTGCCATAATAAATACCATGCTCAATGAAGGTAGTAAATAAGGCAATTCGATATGACGAAACTTCTGACGATTCGTTGCACCATCGATTGAAGCAGCTTCCAAAATTTCTTCTGGAATACTTTGTAAGCCCGCTAAAAAGATGACAATTGGCATCGCTACTCCTTGCCAAAGTGCGACGAACAAGACGCCCCAAAAGACTGTTTTCTCGTTCGCAATCAGGTTTTGTTCTAAAAAGCCAATCCCTAATTTCTCTCCTAATTGAGGTAAGCCGTAGTTAAATACTTGTTTAAAAATCAGTCCTAGTGTCACGGTACTTAGAACGGCTGGAAAGAAATACGCTGTTCTGAAAAAACCGACACCTTTGATTTTGCGATTTAAAAAACGTGCCACCATGATCCCAATTAAAACCTCACCCACAATCAAACCAATGGTGAAGATAACGGTAAAACTGACCGACTTCATAAATCGCTGATCACTTAAAATGGCTTGATAGTTTTGAAAACCGATTAAGTCATAATTATTCGTTAAGCCCGTCCAGTTAGTAAAACTATAATAAAATCCTTGTGCCATTGGTGCGTAGAAAAAAATCAATTGTAAGGCGATAGGAACTAGGACGAATAAATACGCCCAGTTCCGATTGAGTACACTACCTTTTTTCATTATAATCCCCTCTTACTATCTACTTCATTGTGTCAAAGAAGTTATTTAAGTTTGTTGCTAACTGTTCTCTATCTTGATTGTTCACATATTCAACGGTTAAATGATGGAATGTTTCTTCTGATGTCCATTCTTTTTGTAACCACACGATTTGTTGATCCGTGAAGACATATTGAGTAACGCCTTCTGTTTCTGGGAAGCGGCCTTCTGTTTCTACTGCCGTCACTGAAGTTGGTGCGCCGTCAACATCGTAATATTTTTGCATTGCTGCTTTTGTCGTCATATATTCCACAAAGGTATTAGCTGCTTCTTTGTTTTCTGAGCTTTCAGAAATCGATAGTGCTAAGTCTGCCGCCCCAACAGTCATCGCTTCATCAGCGGATTGACCAGGATAAGCAAACATGCCAATTTCAAAACTTGGGCTTTGATTTTTAATTGCTGGCAATGCCCAAATGCCGTTCGGGAAGATTAACGCTTCTTCTTTCGCAAATGTTGCTACCGCGTCATCATACGTTGCGCCATTCGCATTTTTTTGACCCGTTCCGTTTAATAAGTCTAATTGATCCGCTACTTTATCAAAGTCTGCATTACCGACTTGAATGCCGCCTTTAGGACTGCGAACGAGTGCATCGTTTGCCCCTTCAAAACCGCCATTCACTGTTCCCCAAGCTAATTGATGGTAGCCATTTAGCGTCCAAGCATCTGCTTGTGTTAATGATAAAGCAAAAGGAACTTCGTCTTTATCTTGGATTGTTTGCACAAGTGTTTCAAATTCTGCCCAAGTGGTCGGTGTTTCTAATCCAAGTTCTTCAAATTTATCTTTATTATAGAAGAATCCCCAAGCATTACTTGTTAGAGGGACTGAATAAATTTTGTCGTTAATCGCGTAGGTTTCGCCCGCGCCTTCGGATAAATTAGTTAAATATTCTTTCTCGGTTAAATCTGCGAAAACATCATTTTTTGCCCATTCTTGAAAATCCGCATTTTGTGGGAAGACGTTAATCACATCAGGTGCATCACCACTTGAAATCCGTGTTTTTAAAACAGTACCCGCATCCGGTACATTGGTAAATTTGACTTTAATATCTGGATTTTCTTTTTCAAAATCATCGATAATTTCTTGTAATGTGGCTTGCATTTCTTTCTTTTGACTAAAAAATTCAATTTCTGTCTTGCCATCATCTGCCGAGTTGCCGTTGCCGCATGCCCCTAGTAAAAGTGTCACTCCAAACATTGCCATTGCATAAGTCATTTTTTTGTTGATTTTCATTTGTATTTCCCCCTCATGATGTGTTAGCGTTTTCTTTGATAGCTATATCATAATGTTAACCAGTTAAAATGTCAACTATTTTAGTTAAATAAAAGTAAACATTTTTGGTTAACACTTTCTGAACTGTTAACTATAACGAACGAACTTCTTTCTCGCTCTCACGCACAATCATTTCATACGATACAATGACATGAACCGGTATCTTTTTATCTTCTGTTAGCATCTCCTTGGCTAAGCTAACAGCTAATTTACCAATTTCTTCTGTATGAATACTCACTGTACTTAACGATGGCGTTAAATACTCTGCAACTTCAATATTATCAAAGCTAACAATCGAGACATCCTCTGGTATACGAATATTATTTTTTTTCAAGGCGCGGTAAACACCTACTGCAATCGGATCATTCCCTACCATAATGGCACTCGGTAAAGACTGCGCTTGTGCTTGAATTAATTCTTCGCCTGCTTTCATGCCATCTAACGTACTCCAACCATTTAAGTAAACGTGTACATAATCATCCAAGCCTTTTTCGCGCATCCACCACTCATAGGCTAGTTGTCGTTGATCTTCCTCGCACTCATAGCGTGTTCCTTTGGCATCAAGTAAGATTCGCTTGCCCCCAATAAACGCAATATTGCGATGTCCTTGTTGATATAAGCGATCTAAGTGGGCATAGGTCGCCGCTTGAAAGTTCGTGTAAATCGCATCCACTTGTGGATCCGTTTGGGGATCGTCAATCACGATTAACTTCGGATTAAGTTGTTTCACTAAGGCGGTCACTTCCGGTAAAACTTGTCCAATCATTAAAACTGCCCCACATTTTTTAAGTTCCTCTTCGTCTAATGGCGTTTCACTCAAACGGATTGTTTGTTTAATCGCAATTTTACGTGCCTCCGCCGCCATTTGAATTCCTCGCCGAATCCGACGAAAATATGGATCTTCGAGTTCATCGCTTTCGGAAACCGTTGTGATGATGATAATACTGTCTTTCATCTTTGTGTTTGATACTTTCTTTTTATAATTTAAAAATGCTACGGCTTCAGCGATCTTTTCTTTTGTTTCATCCGTCACGGATAACGTTGGATCTTCATTTAAAACGCGCGAAACGGTTGCAATCGATACACCCGCTCTTTTTGCTACATCTCTAATTCCAGCCATGATTTCACCTTCCCTTTAAGTGTTTACTAAAATTTAACCACATAAACTAGTAAAAAGCAATTCCATTCACGTATTCTTTTCAGCATTTTCGTTCGAATTTTATCAAAAGAATGGCTCGTTTGAATTATTCACAAGAAATGGTGACGAAAATGTTACTAAATCAATCGGAAAGGCATCCGTTCACTCATTTTTATTTCGAGTGATGTTTTTACTTCGCACACGATAGCCTCGATCCCACAAAAAAACAAGAAACATTCGCCTTATCAAAAGCGAACATTTCTTGTTTCATCCAACTCGTACTTTATTCTCGCCAAAAAGAGAATGCGTATTTTCGACAATGCGTTGAGCGATTTGAGCATCATTCATCGTATACAAATGAATTCCTGAAACATCTTGTGTCACAAGATCGACAATTTGATCCACCGCATAAGCGAGTCCTGCATCACGCAACGCAATCGGATTGTGTTCATATTTTTCTAAGATGGCCAAGAATTTACGTGGCAATTGCGTTTGGGTTGTCTTAAGCAAACGCAACGCTTGATTACGATTGACGATTGGCATAATCCCTGCCAAAATCGGCACATCAATTCCTGCTAAATAGCACGACTCTTGGAAACGATAGAACAACTCATTGTCTAAGAAAAGTTGGGTAATCAACTGCGTACAACCGGCATCGACTTTTTTCTTTAAATTTTGAATATCTGTAATCCGACTACTGGATTCGGGATGCATCTCTGGATAACAGGCCCCCGTTAGTTGAAACTGAGGGGCTTGCTCCTTAATGTAACGAGTCAGTTCGTCGGCATATTTAAAATCAGCTTTTGGAACTACATCCGTTAAGATATCGCCACGTAAAGCTAAAACTTGGTGAATCCCCAACTGGTCCAGCTGCTGCAACACTTCATCGACTTCCTCTTTTGACAAATAGGTTGCCGGTAAATGAGCAATGGTTGGAATATGAAGTTCTTGATGGATGTAACTCGCCACTTTAACCGTGGTATCTGCCACATGATTCGTTCCATTGCTACACGTCACACTAATAAACGCTGGTTGTAACTGTTGCAACTCCTTTAATGTCTGGGTTAATTTATTTACTCCGATTGTGGTATTCGGAGGAAAAACCTCAAAAGATAAGCCTTGAAGCATCAACTACAGCTCCTTTCTAATTTCTTTCACCGCTTCCGTCATGTTGGCTAAACTTGCCCGGGTTTCTGGCACTCCACGAGTTTTTAAGCCACAGTCTGGATTAATCCAAACTTTTTCTAATGGTACTTTCGTTAAAATCGTCTCAATGGTTTGCGTAATCTCTTCCACCGATGGTACTCGCGGTGAGTGAATATCATAAACGCCTGGTCCGACTTGGGTTTTAAAGTTTTGGCGTTGTAATTCATCAAGAATCGATAAATTGGAACGTGAAGCTTCAAAAGAAATCACATCGGCATCCATTTGATCAATCGCTGAAATAATATCCGTGAACTCGCTATAACACATATGCGTATGGATTTGCGTCTTCGCTTGGACTTTATTATGAACTAAGCGAAATGCGGGAATAGCCCACTCTAAATATTCCTCATACCAATCGGTTTTTCTAAGTGGTAATTTTTCACGTAACGCCGCTTCATCAATTTGAATCATTTGAATGCCATTTGCTTCTAAATCAAGGACTTCTTCTTGAATCGCAAACGCAATTTGCAAGGTAGACTCTCTTAAAGAAATATCTTCTCGAGGGAACGACCAGTTTAAGATTGTTACCGGTCCTGTCAGCATCCCTTTGACAATTTTATCGGTCTGACTTTGCGCATATTGCGACCATTTGACAGTAATAGCTTGTTCCCGTACGACATCCCCCCAAATGATTGGCGGCTTCACTCCACGAGTCCCATAAGATTGTACCCAACCATTTTGACTAAATAAGTAACCCGATAAGTTTTGACCGAAGTATTCCACCATGTCATTGCGCTCAAATTCTCCATGGACTAAGACATCTAAACCAATCGATGTTTGCCACGCTAACCAGTCGTCAATCTGGGCTGCGATATAATTATCGTAAGCTTCTTGGGTGATTTCTTGGCGAGTAAATTTCGCACGGGTTTGTTTAACCTCTTTCGTTTGTGGGAAAGAACCAATCGTCGTTGTCGGTAAAACAGGTAGGTTAAATTGTGCTTTTTGTAAAACTTCACGCTCAACAAAAGCTGGCGTACGAGTGAAATCTTGTTCTGTTAAGTTTGCAATTTTTTGACTTAATGTTTTATTTTTTACAAATCGTTCTTTCGTGAATAAGGCTTGGTTAGCTGTTAATTCATTTTGCCCATTACCAGCCAGAATCGCACTTAATTCCAAAAGTTCTGTTAATTTTTCTTTTGCAAAAGAAAAATGCTCTTTAATTTCAGCTGGAAAGGTTTCATTTTCTGTTGTAAAAGGCACATGAAGTAAGGAGCATGACGTCGATAACACCACATTTTCCACGTCTAATTCGGTTAATAGATCCAATGTTGTTTGATAGTTATTGCGCCAAATATTTTTCCCGTTGACCACTCCTGCAACTAAGATTTTGTCTTTAGGAAATCCTTTTTGAACAAATGCTTTATTTTGAATCCCTTCAATAAAATCTAAACCAATTCCAGCAAAAGGAAGTGCAATGAGTGTCTCGTAAATATCACGAACATCGCCAAAATAAGTTTGCAATAAGACTTTGATAGTCTCGTCAGCTAACAAACTTTGATAAATCCCTTCAAATTCAGCAATTTCATCCGGCGTTAAATCTTTGACTAAAGCCGGTTCATCTAGTTGAATCCACTCAGCTCCTAGCGTTGTTAAGCGATTGAGGACTGCTTTGTATGCTACAACGAAAGCCTCGATAACCGTTTGGCGATTCACCCCTTCATCCAGTTCACTGAGATGCAGTAAGGAATAAGGACCTAAAATCACAGGTCTCGTTTCGATTCCTAACTCTTTTGCTTCCACATACTCATCGAAGATTTTTGTGCCGACTAATTGAATGTCTGTGTTTATTTCAATTTTTGGTGCAATGTAATGATAGTTCGTATTAAACCATTTTTTCATCGGTCGTGCTTTGATGTCGCCCTTTTCGCCTTGGTAGCCACGCGCCAAAGCAAAATATTTATCTAAATCGGATAATTCAATCGTCGCTAAGTCTTCAGGGACTAAATTCAGTAAAAAGGCGGTATCCAATGTCGTATCATAAAATGAAAAGTCATTACTTGGAATCGTATCAACTCCACTGTCTTTTATTAAGTTCCAATGTTTTTGTCGTAAGCTTTTTCCAAACGCTTCTAATTCTTCTGCGTTCATTTCATGACGGAAATATTTTTCAGTCGTATATTTTAATTCACGTTGTTCGCCGATTCTTGGAAAACCGATAATCGTTGTTGTCATAAGTTATTCCCCCTTGAGTTATTAGGTAATAATCTATCACGCTTTTTGATTTCCCGATAATTGTAAAAAACAGGACCTGGATATAGCTTTAAACTATATCTTCTGCTATAGTATGAAAAAAAGGAGGGTTTTCATGCGCTTAGAACAGTTACTCTACTTAGAAAAAATTGTCGAAAAAGGTTCCATTAATGAAGCAGCCAAAGAATTATTTTTAACGCAACCAAGTATTTCCAATGCCATTAAAGAACTTGAAAGTGAAATGGGCGTCCAGCTTCTCTTACGCAATCCACGAGGCGTCACCTTAACCGAAGAAGGACGGGAATTCTTAGCTTATAGTCGACAAATCCTTGATCAAGTCAATTTATTAGAAGAAAAATATAAAAATAAACAAGTGCGTAAACAAGCATTTTCCGTTTCTGCCCAACATTATGCATTCGTTGTGCATGCCTTCGTCGAACTCATTCATAGTGTGGATACCGATGAATATAGCTTTACGTTACGAGAAACAGAAACTGAAAATATTTTTAATGACTTAACTAGTTTTCGGAGTGAACTCGGCATTTTGTATTTAAATTCCTTTAACAAACAAGTGATGACCAAACTCTTTAAAGAAAAAAATCTCGTCTTTACGCCCCTTTTTGATGCGAAACCCCATGTTTTTGTCAGTCGCGACAATCCTTTAACACAAAAAAAATCCCTGACATTAGAAGATCTGGAAGACTATCCTTATCTTTCCTATGAGCAAGGAGAAAATAATTCCTTCTACTTTTCAGAAGAAATTTTAAGCACGTTAGTTCGTAAAATGAACGTCCAAGTCAGCGACCGTGCAACGATTTTTAATTTAATGGTGGGACTGAATGGGTATACGATTAGTTCCGGTATTATTAGTAGTGAGTTAAATGACGATAAAATTGTCGCCATCCCTTTAGAATACGATGATACGATTACGCTCGGTTGGTTGACACAAAAACAAAAAGAGCTCAGTCCGATTGCGCGGTCGTATTTAACGATGTTGAAGAATCATATTAAAGGCTTTGGGTTTGAGATCTATGGGGAGGAATAAAAAAAGCGAACCACAAATCGTTCGCTTTTTTTGCTATTCATTCTTCCCCGTCAGTTCTGCCACCAGTCTACCTGTTGCCTCCACGCCCTCTTCGGCTAAAGAAGCAACGAGTTTTGAGCCCACAATTGTCCCATCGCAAAATTCATTAAATCGTTGCACTTGCTCGCGCGTTGAAACGCCAAAGCCTGCTAGAACAGGAATGGAACTCATTTGCGTAATAAAGGCTAAGTGTTCATTTAACGAATCCCGATACGTTTGACCAATGCCGGTTGTCCCATTGACTGTCACGGCATAAATAAAGCCTTCACCAACCTCGACTAATTTTTGCATCCGTTCTTTCGTACTTGTTAAGGTCACTAACTGAATCAAAGCGATATCTGTCTGCGCTAGTTTCGGCAAAATTAGTTCGCGATGTTCATAAGGGACATCAGGGATAATCAACCCTTTCACATCGGTCTTCTCTAAATCAACCAACAACTTTTCTAACCCGTAATGAAAAAATGAATTCGCGTAGCCCATTAAAACAATTGGAACCGGCGAATGGATGACTTGTAACTTTTCAATAATTTTTTTGAACGTAACGTTATGCTTAAAGGCTTCTAACGCGGCCTTTTGGATAATCGGACCGTCCGCCACAGGATCAGAAAAAGGAATCCCAAGTTCGATTGCCGTGGCACCATTTTCAGCTAACGTCTTGATTTCGTCTTCTAATCGTTCCAGTCCATTTCCCCCAGCCACAATATACGGCACAAAAATTTTCTGTCCGGCTGCTTTTTTTTCTTGTAAATAAACGGTTAAACTTTTATCGACCATTCGTCTCGGCCTCCATTTTTTCTTTTATTTGTTGAACATCCTTATCACCACGTCCAGAAAGGCAGACTACGATAATTTGCTCTTTATCCATCGTTGGTGCGAGTTTGGTTACCTTCGCTAAAGCATGAGAACTTTCCAAAGCAGGAATAATGCCTTCGGTTTGCGACAGTAGATGGAACGCTTCTAAGGCTTCCTCATCGGTCACTGCCACATACTCTGCTCGTTTGACTTGTGCTAAATAAGAATGTTCGGGTCCGACACCGGGATAATCAAGTCCTGCTGAAATCGAATACGGTTCAATGACTTGCCCGTCCTCATCTTGTAGTAAATGCATACGAGCCCCGTGGAGTACGCCAACTTCTCCTTTTGTCATCGTCGCCGCATGTTCAGCCGTTTCTACACCCATTCCACCGGCTTCGACACCAATTAAGCGAACCGATTCGTCATTGATAAAAGGATAAAAGAGACCAATCGCGTTACTACCGCCCCCAATACAAGCCATCGCAACGTCTGGTAAACGGCCTTCTTTTGCTAGAATTTGTTGGCGGGCTTCTTTGCCAATCACGCTTTGAAAATCCCGAACCATTTCAGGAAATGGATGAGGTCCTAGCGCGGATCCTAAAATATAATGCGTATCTTCCACATTGGCGACCCAGTAACGCAAGGCTTCATTGACCGCATCCTTTAACGTGTTATTTCCCGCAGTCACACTTTCGACTTTTGAACCAAGTAATTCCATCCGAAAGACATTCAAAGCTTGGCGTTTGACATCCAGCGCGCCCATAAAAATCGTACATTCCATACCGAATAAAGCCGCAGCAGTAGCGGTCGCAACCCCGTGTTGTCCCGCACCTGTTTCAGCAATAATTTTCTTTTTCCCCATTTTCTTTGCCAGCAACACTTGACCTAACGCATTATTGATTTTATGGGCTCCGGTATGATTTAAATCTTCTCTTTTTAGATAAATTTTAGCCCCTCCGAGTTTTTTTGTTAATTGTTCGGCAAAATAAAGGGGTGTTTCTCTTCCGACATAATCGCTTAAGTAAGCGGCTAATTCTTTTTGAAACGCTTCGTCTTCTTTTGAGGCTTCGTAAGCGGCCGTCAATTCTTTTAAGGCAAACATGAGTGTTTCAGGAACAAATTGTCCGCCAAAATCACCGTAAAAGCCTTTTTCATCTGGTTGTTGATACATCTTTATTGCTCCTTCACTGCCTTGATAAAGGCTTTTATTTTCGTTACATCTTTCACGCCATCTGTTTCCACACTGCTTGAGACATCAACTGCAAAGGGTTCAAAGAATTGAATCGCTTCTGTCACATTGGCTTGGGTTAATCCTCCGGCAATAAAAAATGGTTTTTTCTTTAATTGTTTTTGACTTTCTGAACTGATTTTTTGCCAATCGAAAGTCTTGCCGTTGCCCCCTGCATAGGTTTCATTCGTAATCGGGGCATCCAGTAGGTAAAAATCAGCGGTACTACTAGCGAGTAAGGAGGGGAGTTCAGGACTTTGACCATCGAAACTTTGAATCACAGGGATAGAGATGCGCGACACGATTTCTGGGAACAACTCTCCATGAATTTGGACCAAATCAAGTTTTGCAACCCGAATGACTGCTTCCAGTTCCTTCAAACTTGGCGAAACAAATACACCCACTATCTTGACTTTCTCGGGTACATTTCGGGTGATGGCTCGAACTTTCTCAGGTGTGATGTTTCGTTTGCTTTTGGCAAAAACAAAGCCCAGGTAATCTGCCCCCGCCTGAACCGTTTCATCGACCGTGACTTGATCCATTAAGCCACAAATTTTCACCTTCGTCATACGCGACTCACTTGTAGCGCTTGTGCTACTTCTTTCGCCTTTTCAGCGCGCATTAGCGTTTCTCCGACTAACACTGCGTCATAGGCTTTGGCTACTCGGGCTACATCATCCGCGGTTTTAAATCCTGATTCGCTAATATATAAAATTTCGCTTGGTTCTGGGGCTAACGTTTCACTTGTTGCAATTGAAACGTCAAAAGTTTTTAAACTCCGATTATTGACCCCAATGATTGTTGCGCCTAACGCTTGAGCAATCGCTAATTCCTCCCCGTCATGCGTCTCAACTAAGACTTCTAAATCGAGCGCTCGCGCTGCACGATACAGTTCAGTTAATTTTTCTTTTGTTAACGCCGCTACAATTAATAAAATCATGCTTGCTCCAGCATTCTTCGCACGAATCAGCTGCTTTTGTTCAATAATAAAATCTTTACAAAGCAAAGGAACATCGACCACTTCACTGACCGATTTCAAATCTTCGATGCTTCCTTTGAAAAAGACTTCATCGGTCAAAACGGAAATTCCGCTCACACCGGCTGTTTGATACTTCTTCGCCTGTGCTAAAATATCGATTTCGGTATTAATATTCCCTTTTGATGGAGAGGCTCGTTTAATTTCACCGAGTAAATGGACTTTTTCTGGATTCTTTTTAACCGTTTCATAAAATGAAGGTCGTGTCTTCACTTGCTTTACTTCTTCTAACGGCATGTTTTCTACTTCAATTGCTTTTTCAGCAAGGATTTTCTCTAAAAAATTCATGCGACTTCCTCCTATTTTTGCGCTTGGATAAGGGCTTCTAATTTATTCAACGCCGCTCCCGTAGCTAGGCATTCTCTGGCTAGAGTAAAACCATCAGCGAGACTCGTTACTTTGCCATTCGCATAAAAGCCCAAGCCGGCATTTAACACGACCGTCTCTAGATAAGGAGAGGGTTGGTTTTTTAAGACATTGCGTAAAATTTCAGCGTTTTCTTTGGGACTCCCACCGGTAATGGCACTCATCGGGGTTGGGCTAAAGCCATATTCTTCTGGTACTAATTTAAATTCGTGTACTTGACCGTTTCGGAGCATCGCGCACTGCGTTGTACCCGATAAATTAGCTTCGTCCATCCCACCTGCACCATGAATGACGATTGCTTGTTTACGTCCTAAATTTCCTAACGTTAAGGCCGTCTCGACTAGAGTTTCTCCTGCGTAAGTGCCCATCAATTGGGTTTCTAATGGTACGGGATTAATCAGCGGACCAATTAAATTAAAAATAGTCGGTGTTGCCAATTCCTGCCGAATTTTCATGACGGCTCTCATGCTCGGATGCATAGCTGGAGCAAACAAAAATGCAATCCCAACCTGATTGAGTAGCGCGCCTAGTTCTTCTGGTGTCGCGTCTAAACGAATCCCTAATACTTCTAACGTATCTGCACTTCCTGAACGACTAGAAATACTACGATTGCCATGTTTGGCCATCACAATGCCACCTGCTGCTAAGACAAAAGCCGCTGTCGTTGAAATGTTAAAACTGTTGGAGTGATCGCCACCCGTTCCACAATTATCCATGGAATTGAGGGGAGCGTTCGTAATCGTTACCGCGTTTTTTTGCATGACTTGCGCTAACGCTGAAAGTTCGGCAACATTGACGCCGTTATACTTTAAAGCAACAAGGAATGCGCCTAATTGACCTTCAGACAGTTGGCCATTAAAAATCGTTTCTGCTATCGCGGCCATTTCCTCAAATGATAAGTGTTCGCCTCTATATAATTGTTCAAATATTTTTTTCATTGACTCTCCTCCACAATCTCGATAAATCGCTGAATGAACGCTTGGCCCTTTGGTGTTCCTAATGATTCGGGATGAAATTGTAATCCAAACACCGGAAATTCTTTGTGTTGAATCGCCATAATTGCATCTGGGGTCTCTGCAACTTGTTCTAGTACTTCGTGTGGAAACGTCTTTGGATCAATCACTAAAGAATGATAACGCATAACTTGTAATTCGCCCTCTAACGCCTGGAAGACTCCCATCGGACGATACGTCACCAGCGATTGTTTGCCGTGCATGATGTTCGCAGCTTTCGTAATCGTTCCCCCAAAGACTTCCCCAATCGCTTGATGGCCTAAACAAATCCCTAAAATCGGAGTTGTTTGATAAAATCTTTCGATGATTGCTTTTAGAAAACCCGCCTCTGTTGGACGGCCAGGTCCGGCCGATAAGACAATCCCGCGAGCCTCTTTTGCGACTTCGAATAACGTCGGATCATCATTTCTTAGGACGATGATTGGTTGGTCTTTAAATTGCTGCACTAAATTAAAGGTAAACGAATCATAATTATCTACGACTAAAATCATTTCTTTCCCACCTCCAAGAGGGCTTTGGCTTTTTGTAACGTCTCAAAATATTCAGAAGTCGGATCGGAATCATAGACGATTCCGGCTCCTGCTTGTACGTACGCCATTTGGTCTTTTAAAACGAGAGTCCGAATCCCAATCGCAAAATCCGCTTGATTGTCTTGCGAAAAATACCCGACTGCCCCCGCATATACCCCTCGACGAACCGGTTCCCATTGATAAATGCGCGTCATTGCGCGAATTTTTGGCGCTCCACTCACGGTTCCTGCTGGCAACGTCGCTTTTAAGGCGTCCATTGCACTTAAACCTTTTTTCAACCGACCTTCAACGAGAGAGACAATATGCATCACATAACGATATTTTTCAATCACCATATAAAGCGGCACCGTCACACTCCCAATCTCAGCAATTTGACCGATATCGTTTCGACCTAAATCAATCAACATCAAATGCTCTGCTCGTTCTTTTTCATCATTTAATAATTCTTCTGCCAAACGATTATCTTCTGCTTTAGTGGCGCCCCGTTTTCTGGTCCCGGCAATCGGATTCGTCGAGACTTTCTCTCCTTTGACTTGTACGAGACTTTCTGGTGACGTCCCAATGACTTTGGTGGTTTCGTTAAAATCTAAATAATATAAGTAGGCAGAAGGATTCGACAAGCGTAATTTCCGGTAATAATCAAAAGGACTTTGTTTAAAATGAGCTCGTAGGCGTTGGGAAGGCACGACTTGGAAGAGATCGCCTGCTGTGATTAAGGCCTTGGCTTCTTGAACGACCGCTTCAAACGCTTCTTGCGTGAAATTACTCGTAAAATGTAAGGTTTCATCGGCTAACGGTGCTTGTTCTTTGGGCGTTGGCGTCCCTAATTCTCTAGCTAACATTTCGAGTTGACTCTCTAACTCCGCTTCACCACAATCACTATATGTATTCTCAACGACCAAGGTCATTTCTTCTGTCTGATGATCAAAAATCACGAAGCGTTCAAACAATAATAAATCGAGTGCTGGAATCGCTAGTTCATCGGGTGGCAATGTTCCAATGTCTTCATAACAAGCAATCACATCATAGCCCACGTAGCCAATCGCCCCTCCTTGAAAAGGTAAGTCTTCAAGTAACGTTGTCTCTTTTAAGACATATCGTTCAATTTCCTTCAACGGATCGGTTGTCTGATACGTTTTGCTCGTACCAGTTAATTGATTGCTAACTATAAAAGTCCCTTCTTGATATTGCAGTTCTAACACAGGATCATAGGCAATAATCGAATAGCGACTCGTTTCTTTTTCCCGAGGGATACTTTCTAGTAAACATTTATTTTTTCCTCGAATTCGTAAAAAAGCCGAAACTGGCGTGACACAATCCCCATTCATTTTTTTGATTTTCCTCATCTGTACACACTCCCTCAATGTAATAAAAAAAGCCCTCAAACACATGCTTAAAAGCATCTGTTTGAGGGCGAAAATACGCGGTACCACCTCAATTCATAACAACCAAAAGGCTCTTATGATCTCTATCGACTGTCTATCAACAATCTTTCTCTATAACGGGAGTTCCCGGAAATCCCCTACTTTTCTTTCAAGGATTCTTCTACTAAGCCCATTCACCAAAGCGGATGTATCTGCTTCTCACCAAACGCAGACTCTCTACAACATCGCATTCTTTGACTACTTTTCTTAGTTATGATTTCTTTCTATTATTATTGAAAAAAAAAAACACCCTCAACCATGCTAAATATCCGCATG
Source organism: Enterococcus sp. DIV1314a (assembly GCF_051713805.1). Taxonomy (NCBI): domain Bacteria; kingdom Bacillati; phylum Bacillota; class Bacilli; order Lactobacillales; family Enterococcaceae; genus Enterococcus; species Enterococcus sp. DIV1314a. Next base: position 539,671 of record NZ_JBIOQP010000001.1, read on the forward strand.
GTTGAGGGCGATGAATTCACGGTGCCACCTCAATGAATGAAAGTTTCTCTCTCATTTTCTCTCTCAAGTATCACATAATACTCTTCCTCGTTAACGGGAGTTCCCGGAAAAAACCTACTATTTTCAGTCTTTCAGCACAAAAGTCCATTTCGCTCTATTGACTTACCGATTCTCACCACCATCAGCTCTCTGCAAAGTCTATCTAAAGTTACTTCTCTTTTGTATCGCTTTTTATTTGATTTGAAATCATATTACATGAGAATAAAATGAAAGTCAACGATAAAGATTCATTTAATTTTAATGTAAGGAACTTATGAGAGCAAACCAAATTCTTTTGCCAAGGACTGATACGTCTTTAAGCGAGACGTTCTCGAATAATGAATCGCTACAATCATCGCTTCTTGAATACCATATTTTTGTTCATTTTGTCTTAAGGTTTCAGCCACTTCTTTCGTTGTACCGACTATCATCCGACGACGATTGGCTTCTATACGCATTTTATCCATCTCACTGTAAGATCGACTTAAAGCTTCTTCCGGAGAGACTAGCGGACCTGAAATTCCTTTTTCGATATTCAAAAACATTAAATCCAAACTAGCCGCTTCAAATTCAGCTTCTTCTTTCGAATCTGCCGTAATCGTCGCATAGCCCACATTCATTTGGGGTTTTTCCATAAAATATGAAGGTGTGAAATGGTGACGATACTGTTCAAAAATGGTCGTCTCCAATTGTCCACCGATAAAGTGTGCATAAGAATACCCCATTCCTAATTCGGCAGCTTGGCGAGCACTATTCCCACTCGACCCAAGTAACCACGTTTCCGGTAAAGAGGATGCGATTGGGCCGGCAAACGCTTGAGTATTCGGATGCTTTTGATTCATGTATTGCAATGTTTCTTCGATTTTTTCATAGATATTGTCTAGTTCGGGTCTTTTCCCTTGAGACAACGCCAACATTGCACCGTAATCGCCCCCAGGAGCTCGACCAATTCCCAGATCAATCCGATGCGGATGCAACGTCGCTAACGTATTAAAAACTTCCGCAACTTTATATGGCGCATAATGCATTAACATGACGCCACCTGTCCCGACACGAATATTTTTGGTAACAGAAGCAATATGAGCGACGACGATTTCAGGGGCGGTACTTGCCAGACCACGACTCGAATGATGTTCGGAATACCAAATCCGGTGATACCCTAATTCATCTACTGCTTTTGCCAAGGCCACTGTTTGAGCGAGTGCTTGCTCAGCAGTCTCACCTTTTGCAATAATCCCTTGGTCTAATACACTTAATTTCATCAAGCAAACATCCTTTCTATATTCTATTAGTAAAAATCTTTCTCTTTTTTATAGTAATATGCCAAACTAACTAAATAAAATACTCCTAAAATAATAGACAACCACTTTTTTTCAGTGCTGTAAGGTAAAAGATAGAGTACTATAAACAAAGGAATTACTATAGCGGTTACTTTCCCAGACTTTTTCATTTTTATCCACCCCAATATGTTTCATTGATAGTATTAATAAGTTTGGTTCTCTTACTATCAGAATAATAATTTACTTTTGTTCATTGTCCATTTATAGCTTCATATCCAACAAGTGTTTTAGCTACTATGTTTCTAAGATTCGAAACTGACCAGATATGATCTTTAAGTAATTGACCTACATCATATAGTGCTAAGTCAATTTTTACAAGACTCCCCGGAATTAGAGCAATCATACTTACTACCATAAATTCTATAATTCTAGTTACCTTTGTGCCAAGACATGCCTTATCTCTAGTACAAGAACTGTACGTAAAATTAGCGTATCCTAATTTTTGGTAGTTTTCTATGGTACTAGGAATCTCACAATAAAATCTGCTGAAGAGCTCTCCTAGTAAGTGAGATATCTCTTATAAGGCTATTTGATTAGATAAAATTTCTTCATATAGATTATTTGCATATAATACAGATACCTGTCTGGTTGGTAAAATTAATGATGACAACATAATCACGAACAACCTTATTGTTGTAATCATTTTATTCGTGATTACATTTGAATTCCTTCTTTCTACCACTTTATTTTTTTAGCGTATTAATCTTAACACAAAGAGATTGTTTATGATCAATTTCACCCTGAATGGTCAAATATACTTTTATAGCTTCAGAAAACACCAGACAAATGTGCAGTTTAGCAATCTGATTGTATCCTTCAAAAGTCCTCTAAGGTAACACAGTACACGACCATTTTTTACTAACCGAATGAAAATTGGCTGTATAACTTTTAGTGTTGATGACTAAAATTCGTATTATTCCTCAACATTTTTTTCGGATAGATTAGTTTTTTTGATGATAGACTCATCGCTTAAACATTATCTTTTATCATTTCTTTCATTGTTTGACGAAATAGACATCAAAAAGAGTTGAAATACTAGCGGACCTGAGAAAAACGTCCTGTGTCAGCTGCGTCAAAAGACGAAATGTGAATTACTCTAGGTTTGTGCTTTCGAGCTGCACGTCACGCAGAAGCCTGATACTGTATCCGTAACTCGCTTCGCTCGAACGGCTTTACGCAACTACAGGCTCGATGCGGTCTCGCAGCCCCCACACAAGGCGATTTTTCATAGGGTAGCGCGAAATGTCATCCACATTATTTGGTGAAGAGCCTGAAAATTTCAAAAAAACCAATCAATCGTTCTAACGCTTGAAATTTTAACCTTTCTTTAAATACAAAAAAACGACAATCCCCTTTTAATTAAATTTGGAGGATTGCCATTTTTATAGGTGCTTTTTACAATAACTCTTTACGAAGTGTTTCCACATCGATTGGTGATAAATATTTTGGTGCAATGTCTAAGACGGTAAAGGCACCAAATTGTTTTTCGTTTGCTAAGCGAACAGCCGCTCTGGCATACGCTACTAAGACACTCGCAGTAAACTCAGGATTACTTTCCAAATCTAAACGATATTCAATGACTTGTTTCGTATTCTCATGCGTAGTTCCAGTATGTAACACGGTCCCACCATGAGGAGCTGCTTTATGATCACGATTCAGTTCTTCTTGAGAAATAAAATGAACCGTTGTGTCGTAATCCGAAAAGTAGTTGGGCATCGTCACGATTTCTTCCGTAATTTTTTCCTCATCGGCGCCTTCTTCTAAGACCACAAAACATTCACGTAAATGTTTATCACGCGTGGTTAAGGTTAGTTTTTCGCCGGCTTTTAATCGTTCAATGATTTCCTTATTTGGAATGGTATATTGCGTCGCATCTGCAATTCCCTCAATTCTTCTTAACGCATCTGAGTGGCCCTGGCTCACGCCTTTCCCCCAAAATGTATAGGTTTCGCCTTGTGGTAAAATCGCTTGCGCATATAAACGGTTTAAACTAAATAAACCTGGGTCCCAACCAGTGGAAATCACTGATACTGTGTGATTTTCTTTTGCCACTTGATCGACTGCCGCAAAATGTTCTGGTATTTTCGCGTGTGTATCAAAACTATCGACCGTATTAAAGTGTTGCGTGATTTCTGGTGTCTGAACGGGTAAATCTGTTGCGGAACCACCGCATAAGATACAGACATCAATCTCATTTTTTTTCGCTACTAAGTCCTGCATATGATAAGCTGTTGCACCGTCTGTTTCAACGGTTTCCGGTGCTCTTCTTGTAAACACACCGACTAACTCCATATCTGGGTTTTGTTTCAGCGAACGCTCAACGCCACGTCCTAAATTTCCGTAACCGACAATTGCAACTTTTATCATGGTATCACTCCTTTTTATTTATAGTAAAAGTATACTACAGGAGAGCGAAAAAAATAAATGTAAAGTAGGAATATCTGCATTTTTTTCAGTAAATAAAATAAATTTTTCCAACAAAACGCAAAGAGCGCTAAAAAAGTAGAAACTCTACCTTTCTAGCACTCTTTCCTTGCTTCTTGAAATCCTAAAGAATGAAGATATTACGATTAGTCACGATAACGCAGCATTAAGCCCTTTAAGAAATTACGTGCATAACGATCTCCACACGGTTTGTAGTTGCGATGTCCCTCTTTGCGTAAAATAGCACTCAACTCACCTTTAGAGACTCGAACTCCTGCTTCATCTAGCAGATTCAACATATCATCACTTGTCAAAGAGAGTGCGATTTTCAATTTTTTCAGCAATAAATTGTTGGCATTTCCTTTGTGCAGTTCAAAAATCGGCTCTTCGTTGCCTTCGCGAGGACCACGTTGCGAAATAATCATCCCGTTTAAGAAGCGTTCAAAATTCTCATCGGTTAATTCCATCTCGTAATTTTCTTCATCTTTCTTCTTCAACATCTCGCGTACTTCTTCTTTTGTGACAGTCACGCCACCAAATTCGAAAATTTTAATCATATCAATATCTCGAATATCCAGTGCGTAGCGCAAACGCGTTAAGCGGTCATTATGGTTCATCATTTACACCTTCCATTTCTCATTCACCGTATTATACCAAACTTTTTAGCTAATGACATGAATGGAGGCAACTATTCTTATGATTCTCCTGTCACATTCCCGCTGTTGAGTCTTGCTTTTTTTTCATCCAGTGGTAACCAGTCTAAGAAGCGTTTTAAATACGTATCCCAAAAATCCCAGTCATGGCCACCCTTATCTTCAATATAGGTCAGAGGGACTGCACGACTCGTTAAAAATTCATGGAAATTTCGAACAGAATCTAGTAAAAAGTCTTCTGTTCCAATTGATAAATAAATTGGAGGGATTGCTTGTTTTTGACGTATTAATTCATCGACTAAAAATTCGTAATCTTTGTCACTATTTTTGATCGTTTTGATGCCGCCAAACACATGATCATAAAAACCAGGATTAAATAAACCGCTTCCGGCAGTCGCTGGTTCTTCGGATAGTAGTTGATCTAAAAAGACCGCTGGCGAAAAAGCACCGATACGACTAAATGTTTCGTGATATTTCAAGCCATTCACCAATGCACCATAGCCTCCCATTGAAAGCCCTGCGATAAACGTGTCTTCTTTTTTGTGAGAAAGTGGAAACAGGTTACGGGTGAATTCGACCAGTTCTTCTGCAATAAAACGACCATAGAACTCCCCATTTTGGGGTTTATCGACATAAAATTGATTTTCGCCTGATGGCATAATGACAGCTAAATTATTGTCTTCGGCCCATCGTTGAATCCGCGTTCCTGAAATATAATCGGTATGATTTCCTAAGGCGCCATGGAGTAAATACAAGGTTTTTAAGCGACCTTGAGTGGTCCCATCTGCTTTTGAAGAGACATTTTCGACAGGAATAATGGCTGTGAAAGTAACCGTTCTAACTAATGTTTTCGAAACAAAATTCACTTCAACTAATGACATATTCTTTCCTACTTTCTTTTTATGAGTAGTCCTCGCCAGCATTTCATGGAACGAAAGAATCACTACGAGCTAGGCGAAGTTGTTGATATTCTTATTATACACGATAATCGAAAGGGTTCTCAAACGTGATTTCCATTGATTTATGCTAAAATAAAGAAAATAATGTGGTTTTTTTAAGAAAGCGAGGTGCGAAAAATGAGTACCATCAAGCAATTTAATCGAACAGCGATTAAAAAGAATCATCCCCTCTTATCCAGTATCAAGTCAATCATCGAAACTGCTTTTTATGGAAATAATGTGATGCCGATTTCGTTAGTAAGTGACGCCTATCACTTAGCCCGGAAAAGTCCAAGTGTGATTGTGACCGATTTACCGGTTGAAGGAGCACTGGCCTTAGACTTGCCCGAAGATGCGAAGATCCTGGTCCATAATGATGGCGCGATCGTGGGGCGGACAGCTGCCGCCAGACGAGTGATTGGGCAACCGGGAGTCGATGAAAAAAAGTATAGCGCTCTTTTACGCGAAGCCATTTTTGAAGGGACAAAAAAACACTTTTATCGCGGGGATGTCGTCGTTGGTTTGAATGAAAATTTTATGGTGGCGGCACATCTTTTAGTTCCTATCGGTTATGAAGCAAATTTTTATGCTTACTTATTGAATTTTCAACCGTTCAATGCAATATACCAACAGCGTTATCAACAGTCCCAACCATACAACGAGAATGATTTATATGTTTATTGCGATCCAGATTGGCGCCATCCTGATTATCCACTCGGTCTGACGTTATTTGATTCTACGAGAAACGTCGCTGCAATTTTAGGATTACGTTATTTCGGGGAACTCAAAAAAGCGACCTTGACATTAGCTTGGGCCACGGCTCATCGCAATGGCTATCTTGCATGCCACGGTGGTGTAAAACAATTTCAACTCGCAAATAAAACCTATACAATGGCTACTTACGGACTTTCTGGTTCAGGAAAATCAACGATTACGTTAGCTTCTCATGGGCAAAAGTATCACGTTACAGTACTCCATGACGATGCATTTATCATTGATCAAGAAACCGGTGCAACCACGGCATTGGAACCTACCTATTTTGATAAAACGCAAGACTACCCGATGGATAGCGAACAGGTAAAATACTTGCTGACTTGTCAAAACGTTGGTGTCACGTTAGATGAGAATCATCAAAAAGTACTCGTTACCGAGGATATTCGGAACAATAATGGCCGCGCGATGAAATCACGCTTTGCGACACCCAATCGGGTCGATCATTTGACACAATCGCTCGACGCCGTTTATTGGATTATGAAAGACGAGAGCCTCCCACCTGTTATTCGTATTGACGATCCCATGTTAGCTGCGGTTTTTGGTGCGACTTTAGCAACGCAACGCTCAAGTGCTGAAAATGTCGCCGACCATGTTGATTTACAAGCACTAGTCATTGAACCTTTTGCCAATCCTTTCCGCTGCTATCCGTTAGCAGAAGATTATCTTCATTTTAAACAGCTCTTTACTAAGCAAAAAACAACTTGCTATATCCTAAACACTGGCGCCTTCAACGGTTATAATATCCCTCCAAATGTAACGCTCGAAATGATTGAAAAAATCATCAATGAAACAGCCGTCTTCACTCCTTTTGGACCAGTGAAGGGCCTAAGTTATTCGCCAGTACCTTGGTATCAACCTGATTTTGATTCACCTGTCTATCGCCAACAGCTTATCACCGCGATGAAACGGCGCCTCGCTTTCATCCAAGAAATGAATACCAAAAATAATGGCTATGACGCTTTACCAGAAGAAACCATGGTAAGAATTCAACAAATTCTTTTAGAACTAACAACCTAAAATAAAACAAAGATGAAAATACTCAATAAAAAAATAAGCAAAGTCTTCATTCATTTTTTCACTATTTTTACTCTTGATTTCCCTTTGAGATTCAGTATAGTTAGGAGGACAACTAATTCTGAAATAAAGGAAGTGACGTATGCGAATTAATAAATATATTAGTGAAGCAGGTAAAGCATCACGGCGCGGGGCGGATAAATTAATTAACGAAGGCCGCGTATTGATTAATGGAAAGAAAGCAACGATTGGAAGCCAAGTCGAGCCTGGAGACCAGGTACTCGTCGATGGAGCCGAGCTATACGTTGCGCGAAATAATGTCTACATCGCACTTAACAAACCGGTTGGGATTACAAGTACGACTGAAAAAAACGTACGTGGGAATATTGCAGACTTAGTCAATCATACACCGCGTGTTTATAATATTGGACGTTTAGACAAGGACTCTGAAGGGTTAATTTTACTCACAAACGATGGCGATATTGTCAATGAGATTCTACGTCCTGAAGGTCGACACGAAAAAGAGTATGTCGTTTCCGTTGATCGTCCGATTACCCCTGACTTTCTAAAAGCGATGGCCAGTGGTGTGAAGATTTTAGGCACAACGACCTTACCATGTGAAGTCGAGCAATTATCAAAATACGACTTCAAAATCATCCTCACTCAAGGCTTAAACCGTCAAATTCGCCGAATGTGTGAAGAACTGGGATACAACGTCTACCGTCTACAACGGTTGCGCATTATGAACATCCAATTAGGGAACTTACCCGTTGGACAATGGCGTTATTTATCAAAGAAAGAAAAAGAAGCACTGTTTAGAGAATTAAACTACGAACCTAGAGAGTGGTAAACCAAAAAAAACATTCAGAAGAACACGTGAATCCGTGTTTCTCCTGAATGTTTTTTTTGGTTTTATAACTCTTCACCGTTGCTTGCGATAACTTTTTTGTACCAATCAAATGTTTTTTTCTTCGTTTGCGATCTGCTTTCTTCGCAGCCCATACATCTTCTGGTTTACAGCTGCAAGCATAATTGGTTCCAGCAGCTAACATACAACCCACTTGATTTTCTGGGTCTACTTCATGCGCGATTTTCGTCGCAATCGCACTTGCTAATAATTCGTGGTCGGCAGCTTGATATTTTACTTGTTCTTTATTATCATCCTCTTCAAAGTACAACCCTGCACCCATGAATGGTGCATGTAAAATCATGTTGATTTCATTAAATGTTAACCAATATTTGACTAGTCCTTTATAACGATTAAAGATCACACGACAAAGGTTTTCATAAAAGCCAACTAGCTTACGATTACGCCATGCGCCATATTGCTTCACCAAGTTCATTGGACAATCAAAGTGTGTAATCGTTACGAGTGGTTCAATCCCATATTTACGACATTCAAGAAAAATATTCTCGTAAAATGCTAACCCTTCTTCATTCGGTTCTTGTTCATCCCCATTAGGAAAAATACGGCTCCAAGCAATTGAAAGACGGTACGTATTAAAGCCCATCTCGCCGAACAAAGCAATATCCTCTTTGTAACGATGATACATATCGATTCCTTCCTTTGCAGGGTAATAATGTTCTTCGTCAAACGTAAACATTTTCTTTTCTCTTGTAATGACAGGGAAGCGATCCTTTCCAGTTGGCGCTAAATCGACGTTCGCTAATCCGCGGCCATCTTAATCATACCCACCTTCACATTGATTGGCAGCTGTTGCGCCACCCCATAAAAAATCTTTTCTAAATCCCATTTATTATTCTCCTCTCAAACGACTGTTTAATCATTTAACTTGACGAATTGCCAAGCAACTTCTCATTCTCTCTTTTAAAAAATCCGATCGATCATTTCAACTTTCGAGTTGTATCGTTTACGATGCATTCCTCCTCCTTCCTTATCGTGGATAAAAAAACCTAAATTGACGAAAGCTCCACTAAAACCTGAAGCAACGTCGCTCCTGTTTTAACTGACCTTTTATCAATTTAGGTTTTGCCTGCCGAACAGTCACAATCCTTTTAAACTTGAATTTAATATTACATAAGAACGAATTGATGTAAACATTAACTTTTGAGGTAAAAAAAACCGACTCTCTATCAAAGAAAATCGGCTATCCTCTCATTTGATGGATTCGTTATAATACACTTCATCTAAAAATAGTCCTTGCGCGGGTACCGTCATGCCGGCATCTGCTCTGACTTTTTTAGCGAATACTTCATCAATCGCGCTTAATGGTAATTTACCTGCTCCGATTTCTAAAATGGTGCCCATCATAATGCGAACCATGTTGTACAAGAAACCTTCGCCCACAAACGTAAAGTGTAATAAATCGTCTTCGCGGTCAATCGCAATTTCGTCAATTGTGCGGACAGTTGATTTTTTTGATTTTTTCAGGGATGAAAAACCAATGAAATCATGCGTCCCAATTAGTTTTTGGCAGGCTTGTTGCATTTTTTCCATATCCAAATCTTCTGGATAATAAAAACTATGGAATCCTTCAAAAGCGGATGGAATCATGTTATCCCAAACGTAGTAACTATATTTTTTCGCTTTTGCATTGTAACGTGCGTGGAAACGATCGGGTACTTCTTCGACTTTTTTTGCGATAATATCCCGCGGTAAATAACGATTTAGCAGCTCAGTCATCTTCGCTAATGACATCTCGTTTTCTGTTTTAAAGTTGGCCACTTGTCCTCGCGCGTGGGCGCCTGCATCTGTACGACCCGAACCAATGATTTCAATCTCATCTTCTTCTAAGATCTGTTTTAAGACTCCTTCGATTTTCCCTTGGATCGTTTTGTCAGAATCCCCAAGTCTTTGCCAACCCAAGTAACGGCGACCATCGTATTCAATCGTTAATTTAATATTTCTCATTCTGTGATATCTCCTCTTATTTTCAACATGTCGTGCTAAACTGTACAACAAAAAAAATCTTATATTCTCGCTACTCGAACCTTCTTGCTTACTCATTCATTGTAACAAGAATCATATAAATTAACAATTACGACTCCCGCTATTTGTCATGAAATCTTCATCCGATACATTTATTTGATGCATAATAAAGAAATAAGAACGTGGATTATCACTCATTCGCACTCATCACGATTAAAGGAGGACACGCATTCATGATTGAAAATAATCGTGCCATTCGAATCAGCTTTCATTTCATTGAATACATCGTTACTGTTTTTTTAGCACTCGTCGTTTATCAAGCTTTATTCAAAACCATTTTAACGAAGCAAATTCACTTTTTCTTTTATATCCTCTATTAGGCGTTTAGTGCGTATGTTGTTTTATTTTTTGGTTGTATAACTTTCTAGTGTTGATAACTGATGTCCGTATCTTTCTCCAACACTTTATTTAGGATAGTTTATTATTAGCGATGACGGGATTATCATTAAACTATTTTCTTTTATCATTTCTTTCAAATATTGACAAAATAAGCACCAAAAAGATATTAGACACTAGCGGATCGCAGAAAAACGATTTGTGTCAGCTGCGTCAAAAGACGAAATGTGAATTACTCTAGGTTTGTGCTTGAGCACTTACCTAGAGTTTGAAGCTTTCGAGCTGAGAGACTACAGGCTCGATGCGGTCTCGCAGCTCCTCACACAAGGCGATTTTTCGTAGGGGAGCGCGAGATTCCATCAACACCATTTAGTGAAGAGCCTATTTTTTTTACAATCTTTTCTACGTTAATACTAGAAAAAGTTTCGTTTAATAGGTAATAGGACAAAAAAGAGTTCTTCGTTACAAGGTTAACTTCTTAATCCACGACCACGTTCGATTAATTGCCAACAAATCGTATAAAGAACGACAATAAAACCAATCAAGATTGTCATGGAACTAATAATTGAAACATCCGTTATTCCTAAAAAGCCATACCGAAAACCTGAAATCATGTAAACAATTGGATTGATTTTGGAAACAGCTTGCCAAAAAGGCGGTAACATCGAGATTGCATAAAAGACGCCACCTAAATAAGTTAATGGTTGCAAGACAAAAGTCGGAACGATTGAGACATCATCATAACTTTGAGCAAAGACGCCATTTAATAAACCAGCGAGTGAAAATAAAATGCCTGTCATCAATAATGTCGCAACAACAATGCCCCACGAATAGACATTCAGCGGCACGAAGAACAATGAGATGACCGTAACTAACGTACCTACTAAGATACTCCGGCCTAAACCGCCAATCACAAAGCCCCAGATGATCACATGCGTTGGGACAGGAGCAATCAATAATTCTTCAATATTTTTTTGGAACTTTTGTGAGAAGAAAGAGGATGCGACATTCGAATACGAACTTGTAATGACAGACATCATAATCAAGCCTGGCACGATAAATTCCATATACGAAAAGCCGTCCATTTCACCAATTCGACCCCCAATTAAATTGCCAAAGATCACGAAATACATGGACGTTGTGATGACTGGTGGTACTAACGTTTGGACCCAAATCCGTAAATAACGATTGGTTTCCTTAATTGCTAAACTTTTTAATGCAGTAAAATAAAGATTAAACATGACTAGCCCCCACTTGCTCTTTCTCTTCTGTAATTTTCAAAAATAACTCTTCTAAACGATTTGATTTATTACGCATGGACAATACTTTTATGCCCTGGGCAGTCAATTGGTCAAAAATCGCATTGATCCCTTGATCGCGTTCAACCTCTACTACCAACGTCAACTCATCTTCTAAATAAGAAGGATAACCGGTAATGACCGGTGCCACTTTGGGTAGTGCTAAATCAAAAATGAACGTTTCGTATTGTAATTTTGCGAGTAATTTCTTCATACTTGTATTCTCAATCATTCGACCTGATTGAATAATTCCGATATTACGGCATAACATTTCTGCTTCTTCTAAATAATGAGTTGTTAAGATAATCGTCGTGCCGTGTTCATTTAATTCTCGTAAGAATTCCCACATGTCACGGCGTAATTCGATGTCGACTCCGGCAGTCGGTTCATCTAAAATTAATAGCTTCGGTTCATGCATCAACGCACGTGCAATCATCAGACGACGCTTCATCCCACCTGATAACATCCTTGCGCGGACATGGCGTTTTTCCCACAGATTCGATTGTTTCAAATATTTCTCACTCCGCTTGAGTGCTTCTTTCCTTGGAACACCGTAATAGCCTGCTTGGTTCACCACAATTTGTTCGACCGTTTCAAAAGGGTTAAAGTTAAACTCTTGTGGAACTAGCCCAATTTGTTGTTTGGCTTGAACCAATTGCGTATCAATGTCATAACCAAAAACTTTCACTTGACCTGCTGTTTTGTTCACGAGCGAGGTCACAATGCCAATGGTGGTAGACTTTCCTGCGCCGTTTGGGCCTAAAAGGGCATAGAAGTCCCCTTCTTCGACTGTTAAATCAATCCCTTTTAAGGCTTCCATTCCCGTCGCGTAAACTTTTTTTAAATCGGTTATTTCGAGTGCATGGGTCATTTCATTCGTATCTCCTTTTTCAATAGCATTCCTGTCATTTCTCCTTTTCAATCATAAAGGATAGCGCCTTTTGATACAAGCATCGCGCCTGATAATCATCGTTATCTCTTCAAAATCTTTGCTGCCCCTCACCCTCTTACAATCATCAAAAAATGAAACAAGCAGTGACAAAAGTCGTAGCCTGTTTCATTTATACAAATATTTCGTGGGTATTTAGACAACATTAGATGATTCTTTCGAAACACTTCGCTACAAGCTCGCAATTAAAAGAATCAAGTGTGAGCCTGTAGCGCCGCTAACTTCTAAGAATAACACGACTTTTACCATCCCTGATATTGCTTACAAGCGTTTCAGATACCACCTATCACACGCGTAGTGAGGTGTTTCAACGAGTGGTGAGGATAAGGCAATAAAGCCGTTTTTTTGATAAAATTGATTCGCAGCTTCCATATTGCTAAAAGTCTCCAGATAACACTCCTCATAATACTGTTTGGCAAATGTGAGCGCGATTCCGAGTAATTGACTGGCAATTCCCGTCCCTCTGGCTTCTTTGAAAGCATACATTTTTTGTAATTCGCACACATTCGGTTTGCTTTCAACAGGACCGATTCCGCATCCTGCAACAATCTCGCCTGCCATCTCCACTACCCAATAGCACGATTTTTCTGGTTGATAAACTTCTGAGAACACACCTAATTGTGGATCTGACCAAGCACAGCCTTCTTTATTAGCCTCAAATTCGATTAAACATGTCCGAATGAGGTGCTCGACTGCTTGGTTATCTTTTTCTTGTATTTCTCGAATGAGCATCTCTTTCACCTCATCTTTTATTTTCTTAGTGCCCCCTCAAAAGTAGGCGTGATGGCTACACGTTGAAAAATACTGCTTCATCATTCTTATTCGTATTCGGCAAATAATTGTTGAATGATGGGATACGACGCCTTTAAACGTTCCGTTGATTGAGGAATATCCCATGGTTGCCACTCATACGTTACCAAGCTTTTTGGTGGTGCTTGTCCTTCAAAATAAACTCCAATGCCAATCCCTTTAATCACTTCATCTACTTTTTCATTCGCCGAAATAAAATCTCCTAGGAATTTCTTTTGACTTGGATCTGTCGCACCAATCAATAACCATGGTAACCGAATTTCAAGCGTATCACCTTGCCAATGATAATCGGTTAAAGAATCGAAATCGGCAGCAGTCGGATCAGACGTTCCTTCACGCAATAGTCCTGTTTCTTGACACTCCACACGACTAAAGTCGTCGGATTCTTAGGTAGTACGCCCTAACGGACGCAAATTGACTAAGCGATCCCCGAAAGTCCTTCGGTTTTAATATTTATGCTTGCATTAATATCTCTGTCATGAATTGTTCCACAATTTGAGCATACCCATTCACGAATATTTAGCTCTTTCTTACCGTCATTCTGACCACAAGAAGAACAAAGTTGTGAACTTGGGAAAAATCGGTCAACTTTAACTAAAGTACGACCTTTCCATGCACATTTATAGTCTAATTGTCGAACGAATTCACTCCAAGATACATCTGAAATTGACTTCGCTAATTTATGATTTTTAACCAACCCTTTTACATTCAAATCTTCAATACAAATGATTTGGTTCTCATCAGTAAGTCGTGAAGATAGTTTATGTAAAAAATCAGTACGTTGGTTGGCAATTTTCTCATGGATACGCGCAACTTTTACTTTTTGTTTTTGGTAGTTGCGACACTCATCTAATTTTCGATTGTGTTTTTTCGCAACTTCCAAACGCTTGGAAAGTTTTCGTTGTTCGCGTATTAACCGTTGTTCAAGAGAGCGATAGAATCGGTTATTATCGATTTTTTCTCCTGCGGATGTGATACAGAAATGAGTTAAGCCCAAATCTAATCCAATGTTATTTGCTACGGGTTCTTGTTGGAAATTCTCAGCATCAACTAAGAATGTCGCAAAATATTTCCCTGATTTAGTTTGACTGATCGTCACGTTCATTAATTTCCCTTTGAAACGCAATTCTTCTGCCATCTTGACCCAACCAACTTTAGAAACATAGAAGTATCGTCCGTTGACTTTCATGCCTACGGCAGTTCGATAGGATTTCTTTGAATATTTTTTACTCTTGAATTTAGGAAATCCGAATTTAGAGTTGAACGTATTTTTGTACGCTTTATTCAAATCCATATTTACTTGGCTTAGAGGTTGTGCTTCAACTTCTTTTAACCAAGAAAATTCTTCTTGCTTTTTCAGTCCAGCATAGGTCAGTTTGTTTTCAATATATTCAGGATTTTCTTTTTTCATCTTGTCATTCGTAATCCGTTGGTCAAGTAAAAAATTCCAGTAGAACCGAACACAACCAAAGGTTTTTTGAAATTGAATTTCCTGTCTTGAATCAGGGTAGATTCTGATTTTATGGGCTTTTTTCATTTCTGTACACCTCCTTAACGTAAACTCAATATCTTGTCCTTTGACTTTCTACATATCGTTTAATTGTTTCACTAGAAATATTCCCTGCTGTTGAAACAAAGTAAGATCGTGTCCAAACACTTGGCATTTTACTTAAATGTTCAAATGATTGTCGTAATTCTCTAGATGTTCTTCCCTTAATCACCTTCATGATATCCGCTGGTGAATAGGTAGGTTGAACATTTACAAAAAGATGACAATGATCTTTATCTGTCTCTATAGCCATGATTTCCCATTCATTTTCTTTACAGATTGAATGAACAAGTGATTTAAAACTAGCGTCTACTTCGGAATTGACAAATAGTTTCCGACGATATCTAGGACAAAAAACAAAATGATAGTTGAGTAACGATACAGTTGTCTTAGAATGTCTATATTCGTTATCCATGAGTTTATTATACATCAAAAAGTGTATTAATTAAAAATTATTATACACAAATAGCAACATTTTTTTGACTTTATCGTGTGGAGTTTGTTCACACAGGTTCGCGACTTCCCATGCAGTTCTCTGATGAACTTCTTACACTTTCATGCAGGCACAGACTATATCTTATCCTTCAACTTTACTTGTTAAGGCGAAACCACTTCCACATACTTGTGTGGACTTCCCTCAAGAGGAATAGTCGTTGAACCTTCCTATTTCTAGGCTTGGCTGCTGATGTTCGATTATGGGAACACTTAGGATTTAAGCTTATGCCATCTAACGAATTTTTTCTGTTTTCACCACGTTCACGCTTGGGTTTGATATCCCTACGTTGTCGTTTCGTTAGCTTTACGAGTTCCCAGCAATTCAGTTTCTTCATTGGACAATACGAGTGTTTGTATGGCCTCTAAATGCAAGTTTCTCTACATTCTTACAGTACGTCTACGGGCGAGAAAACCCACCATTAAAATAGTGGGTTTTCTCGCCCGCAAATTCTATAAAATGAAAACGGGATTTTCTTTTGACTATCGGGCAACGTCAACGCTTTATTTAAAACAAAATCAATCGTAGAAAATTGTCCACTATCTTTTTGCGGATTTGGCATCCGGTCGGGCATCAGTGACAATTTCTTCCCATACAGATAATTAAAATAGTCATAATAGACATCTTGCACGATCCGCGATTCGCCTTGTTGATTTAGTTTCACTAAATATTCAACCGGTGCGGGGAACTGATCGCCCGTCTCGCGATCTGAGGTATTCCCTTGGTTAGCCACTGTATCCAGTAGAATCCGGACATTTTCTTTTTCTAATTGCTTACTTTTAATCGTTAAATACAGATAGGTTTCATCGCTCTTGACATGCAAGGTAAGATCTTCTGTCGTCAACAGAGGCTCCTCTTCTTGCCACTCATCCGTCTTACCATCGATTTGGACGAGATTGCGATCAAATGAAAGAATCCCAAAACGTTGTTCGTTCGTTTGGACATTCGACCAATAAGGCCTTCTATCCGGATCATCATAATCAACCGTATTCCATGTTCGTTTAAACCATTCATCTTGCCAAGAAAAAATCAAACCGCCCATTAAATCTTCTGCCGACGAAACTCTAGTAAAAAGGATGTCAGCCCAAACATACCAATATAACATAAGGCGTTCATTCGCACACTCCATAAATGACTACGTAATTATTTCTTGTAACGCGCCGCAAGATATTGCTCGGTAAATTCCGAAATACGTGTATGGATTTCGACATCTTTTGCTAAACAAAAATACCGACTACCGATTGTTTCAACTGATCGATACGACCTTTCATTTTTGGGAATCATCTCTGTTGTGACGGCTGCACCATGAAGCACATATTGAAGCCCTGTAGATTCTTGTGTTTCAAGATAGGTGGCAAATTGCTTTCGTTGTTTGACAATTTTAACGTTATTCAACACGAGATAAAGATACATCAGTAATAGAAAGAGAAACACAAGGCACACAAGGATTGTCACTATTTGGATTGCACTCATCATTACCATAGGCTTTCAAGCATCCTTTTTGGTTGAGCTGAAAACAACTTAAGTTTAAAGGGTTTTACTAAATAATAGTCGACCTCTTTTTCATAGGCATTAATCATCGCACTTTTAGCATTTCGATTCGTCATCATATAAATGACAAATTTCTTGTCATTTGGCATTGATCGTAACGAAGCTAAAATATCGAGGCCCGTTTTACGCGGTAAGACATCATTCATAATGACAATATGATTATGCGGAGACTGATAAAAATCGGAACTCAAAAAATCTTGGCTATCCACAAATGTTCGAATTTCTTTATCTTTATCTAATGAAGATAAAGAAATTACTCCTTTTCGTTCTTAAAATTAAAAGAGATTTTTAAACATAAAAGGCTAACATAAAGGAACGTCCTGCACCTCGTATTTAGCCTTCATTTGTACTATTTTCAGTAAAAAAGGGTTCTTAAAAGCTCCTTAAAAATCCAATGAATCAAAAGCGAGTTGCTCAATGATATCCCCATGTTCGGGATAGTCTGCTAATAACTCTGATTTCGTAAATAATTTGAAATCATCAAAGGTAAAACCAGGAGAGACCATGCAACTCACAAGGGCATATTGATCTCCTTCATTGACCGATGAACCAAATATAGATCCTTTTGGCACCACGTATTGTAACACGTCTCCTTGCTCGATATCCAAGCCAACAGAAGTCGTTTTGTAAGAACCATCGGGCAATAATTCATGCACCTTTAAGGACGATCCGTAATGAAAATACCAGACTTCATCCGCTGTTAATTGGTGAAAATGCGAAGGACTTTCTTCCGTTAATAAAAAATAGATATTCGTATAAACCGGTCGATTCTTTTCTTCAAACCAATCCTTTGAATCGGGTAACTCTTTATAATAACCGCCTTCCGGGTGTGGTAATAGTCCTAATTGATCAATCCAATACTGTTTGTCTAACATGCTTTATAGACTCCTTACTTTGCTTTTTTATCGTTTCTATAAGGCTTAATGTTTCAAGCCTTTGAATTTTTTAAGATAATTCGAAAAAATATCGGTAAACATTGTTTCTAACTGGTCGGCTGGAAGTTCAGATAAATCAATTTTTCCAGAAATCGTTAATTCCATTAGCTGAATATACGATTGTCCTAAAGCCGTCGTAATCAAGGAGGCCACTCCTCCAGAAATCATCCCTCCGACAAGCGTTCCGACTCCCGGCATCATTTTAAATAAACTACTCACAGCCGTTTTTCCACCGGTGGTCGCTGCTAAAATCCCAATGATACTTGCAAAAACAGTTTCTAAGCGATTTTTCTTAATATCAATCCCATAGATTGTCGTAATTTTGGCTAACATCGCCATTTGGGTCGCGATAATCAACGGAGCATCGGCAACGGGTATCGGAATAAACCCTTCACCAAAAGAAGTAGCGACGCTTGCTTTTACGACTAAATTTGACTTTTTTCTCTTTAAGGCCAACGATCCTTTTTGCGCATTCACAAAGGAATTTTGGATGGAAGCAGGCAGCAATTCGCACGTCTCTTCTACGAGTTCTTTAATACCAAAAGACGGTACAAATTCACTGTCTTTTGCTAGCACTTGAACGACCGAATGAATCTTTGGTTTTAATGCTCGAATCGTTGCTTCTAACTGCGTTGCTGCTTCTTTTGAGAAGACTTTCGTTAAGACTAAAATCACTGGAATCCCCAGCGCCGCAATATCATTAATAAAGTTTTCTTCAATATCTTCAAATCGATCACTTGGCGCCGAAACACAATACCACATACAATGAATATCATCATCCGGAACAGCATTTTTCCGTTTTTCTTTCGCTAATTTTTTAATTTCTTTAATTGTTCGTTTTTGAACTTTCTTGTCTAACTCAAACCCAACGGTATCATAAATTTTAATTGGAATACCTGGTTTTTCAATCAACTGGATCTCTTTTGTCACAGGACGGCCCATCCCTGTTTGAGCTAAATCTGCTCGAAAGGCTGCATTAATTAATGTCGATTTCCCGACACCGCTTTTTCCTGCAATCAAAATATTGACATGTTGCAACTTATTTTCTTCATTTTTCACTTGCTTCATCGCTTGATTTATTAAGTCATTGTAATCCATCGTTTGCTCCTGCCTTTCTTTCGTACTCGCAACTCTAAATTCAGCGGGACTCTTTCTTCTATTGTACCTTAACTCGCCGCCATTTTTCACTTTTTATCGTTTAAAAATGAAAGAAAACGTGCGAAAATCCTTTGAAATCACAAAAAAAATAGAACCATCATCGATCAAAATGACGGTTCTAGTTCTTTATGTATGGAGCTTTATCTTCACTCTCATCAGCACGTCTGTGATTCCTCATGACGAGTTTTGTTGTAGCCTAAAGTCAATTAGTTATTCGCGTATTTCGCAGCTTGTACACCTGCTTGGCGACCAAAGACCATAATATCAGCCACAGCGTTTCCGCCGATACGGTTTTGACCATGAATTCCACCGGTTACTTCACCTGCAGCATACAATCCAGGGATAACACTACCGTCTTCTTTTAAGACTTGCGTATCAACATTAATTTGTACGCCACCCATTGTGTGGTGGATTCCAGGTGCAATTTTAATCGCATAAAACGGACCTGTTGTCAAATCGTAGTCCATCGCTGTTTCTCTACCGAACTCTGGATCTTTTTGTTCTTTAACGTTGTTGTTCCAAGTATCCAAGGTTGCTTTTAAGGTTGCAGGATCGATGTCAATTTGTTGTGCTAATTCTTCAATTGTATCAGCTTTAATCGTTGCACCTTCTGATTCGTAGTACTCCACTTGTTTCGCACGTTTTGCTAATTCATTGTCAAAAATTAAGTAAGCATATTGTTCTGGTAAAGCTGTTTCAGCTGCTGAAACGTTGTCGCGTGTTTCTAATTCATTCACGAAACGTTCGCCTTGTTGGTTTACTAAAATCGCACCTTCTCCACGAACGGTTTCACTGATTAACATGCCTGAATCTTGGACAACAGTCGGGTGTACTTGGATTTGATCCATATCCACTGTTGCACCGCCTAATTGTTCAATCATTTTGATTCCGTCACCAGTACTACTTGCAGCCGTTGTACTCACGTATCCTTTTAAATCTGGACGAAACGATTCAATCATCTCATGGTTTGAACCATAGCCACCGGTTGTAACCACAACTGCATCACTTGTAATTGTTTTTGTTTCGCCTTCAATAATGATTTCTACGCCAGATACTTTTCCATCTGTTTCATTAATTTTAGTCACTTCTGAGTTGACAAACAATGGAATCGATTGCTCCGTAATATTGCGGATTAAACCGTCTACTAAGTAAGTTCCGACAGAAGATCCATCAGCTGGACGGTGGATCCGTTTCACGCTTGCCCCACCACTATAACTAATATTGTTCAAAGTAATGCCCATTGAATCTAACCAATCAATTGCAGAAGCAGAATTATCCACTAGGTAGTGTAATAATTCTTGGTTGTTCGTGCCTTTACCACCGGTTAATGTGTCTTCAAAGAATAGCTCATTGCTATCTTCAATCCCTAATTCTTCTTGGAATTTTGTTTCTGAAGCGTTCATTCCGCCAGAAGATTTCATTGTATTTCCACCCGCTACAGGTGCTTTTTCAAAAATGACAGGATTCATTCCTGCATCTTTTGCTGAAAGTGCCGCAGCCATCCCAGCACCACCAGCTCCCACAATCACAATATCATATGTTTCTTGTAATTCTGTTGGATTGGTGTATTCATACACAGAAGCACTGCTGACTACTTCAGAACTCGCTTGCGTTTCTTTCGTCTGACTTGAACTTGATGCCTCTGACGTTGAACTTGTTTCAGCGCCGCAAGCACTTAAAATTAATGTCGATACCAAACCAAATGCTAATGTCTTCACAAAACTTTTTTTCATAATAATCCCCCTAAATATTAATCCGCTTGCTAATATACTACAAAAAAAGAGGGATATCAATAACTTTGTGATTTTTTTATCTTATTTTCATCATTTTGATTTTTTCCATTTGTTTTAAATTGAATATTATCACCGCGCAATTATCCACTTATTACACACAAATATCATAGACAGTTATCATTTTTTTCGCTTATTTAATTTAAAATAGATAGCGCTACCTATGCCTATAAACAAGCCCAATCCACCGACTATCCCCCAGTATGATTTTTCGTTTTTTTCGTGTGTTTTTTTATCATCATTACTACTCACCGGATTGTCAGTTTGTTGTGTTTCGGTTTTATCTGCTTCAGTTATTTTATATTGTGTAATCCGGAACCAATCGTACTTCGCTATTAGGGGAACATTCCCATCAAATTCATTTAACCAAGAATCAACGCCAATTCCTGGCCAGACATTCATCATAACTTTACTCGGTGTAGTGGGAATATTCTCAGTTGCTGTATGAATTTCTTTGCCATCTACAAACCATGTAATGGAATCTGGTAACCATTCAAAGGCATACGTATGGTATTCCTCTGAAGCATCGAATCCCAATTCATAAGAGTACTCATGTTCCCCCTCTCCATTAGTAAAATAATTAAATTGAACACTAGTTGTGTCTTTACCTAAAAATTCAATATCAATTTCATCCCAAGGATTATCTTCAGAAGGCCCCGTATATGTAAAAAAAGATGAAACAACGCCATCATTTTTAATAGGCTTCATACTAACTTCATATAGTCCATAATGATAGTTATCATTTGATCGATACTCTCCACCAGAATATAATGGATTAGCGTTTTCACCATCCAAATCAATTAAAAGATTCATTTTTTGGTCTTCAAAGAAAACATTATCAGCTCTCCATGTATTATTAAACATTTCGCCATTTGACCAACCATCTGCTTTATGCATTCGATCATCTTCTGCATTTAAGTCAAATTCATATATCATTGGATTTTCTTTTGTAATCATTTTATTCCCTTCTTGGATATCACTTTCTAATGTATTATTATCATCAACCGCTTTAACCTCTTGCGTAGAAAAAATAATAAACAAAAATAAACTTAATACGACTAATAAACTTTTCCTTATCATTGTGACACTCCTATTTCATTTGAATTTTTAAAAATCAATTTTCTTTATAACTAATTGATTTTTTTCACTCCTCATCTCAATTAAAAAGTCCAAACTACAAACTAATTGATGAAAAACATCTCATGTATTCCATTCTCATCACAAAATGCTCTCTATCTCTTTAATATCAACCAGAAAATGGGAAGGTTACACTAATAAAGTCATGAGATAGATTATTTCTTTCTTTATTTTCCCTTCATGCTTCATATTTAAATCCACCTATTTTTGGCGCCTGTGAACTATTTCCTACAAAAACGTCAAACCATCCGTCATCCAACACCCATTCAAGTTCCATATTATAATAGGATAAATCTTCAGGTGATATGTCAAAATAAATCGTTTTCTGTTCTCCTGGCTTCAAATATACTTTTTCAAATCCTTTTAACTCTTTAACAGGTCGAACGACTTGTCCAATAAGATCACGAATATAAAGTTGAACAACTTCAGCACCCGAAACTTCACCTGTATTTGTAACGTTTACTTTCACAGTTGCTACAATATCATCATTTCTCTCTGGAATCTCTAATTGGCTCTGTAATGAAAATTGTGTATAAGAAAGTCCATATCCGAACGGATAAAGAGGATCATTGGGGATGTCCAAATACTTCGAAATATACTTTTCATTTTGACGTTCTGGTATTAGAGGATTACCTGTATTCATATGATTATAAGTAATGGGGATTTGGCCGGTTGAATAGGGGAAAGTCATAGGTAATTTTCCTGAAGGATTTTTATGGCCAGTTAATATATTGGTTATGGCATGTCCAGCTTGAGTTCCTAAAAACCAAGCCTCAATCATACCTTTTGAATATTTTTCAACTTTTCTTAAATCGAGGGGACGTCCGTTAAACAAAACGGTGACTATTTGATTATTCTCTTTTTCTATTGTTTGAAGTAACTCAATCTGACTCCTATGAAGCTCAATCGACCCTTTACTAGCAGCTTCTCCACTTTCTTCTGAACTTTCGCCGAGCGCTAAAATAACTACCTCATTATTTTTTGCCGCTTGCACTGCTTGTTTTTTTTCTTCCTCACTTATATGATTTACTGAAGATATTGGAATTACTTCGATTTGTTCATATTCTTTTGACAGTCCTGTTGCTAAACTTACCGCTTGCAATGGATCGCCATAACCTGACCAAGCACCTAAAACATCTTGAGTGACAGCCTTAGGTCCAATCAAAGCAATTTTTTTTGATTTTGTAACGGGTAAAATATTGTCCGTATTTTTTAGTAATACAATTGATTCTTCACTGATTTCTAATGCTCTCTTTTGAATTTCTTTACCCATTATGAACTCATCATTTATCTCTAATGCACCACGATACGGATCTAAGAATAATCCTAAATCTTTCTTTAAGGATAAAACCCTTAATACAGCTGAATCTAGCAGTTCCATTGAAACGTTCCCTGAGGATATTTCTGACTCTAGATAATCATAATAACTATTTGTCATCATATCGATATCACATCCAGCTTTAAGTGCCATGCTACTAGCTTGCGCTTTATTTTCTGCTACACCATGCGTTACCAGCTGTGCAATGGCTCCCCAGTCCGCGATGACTGTTCCTTCAAATTCAAGTTGTTTTCGCAATAATTTTTTTAAGACATATTCGTTTCCTGTAGATGGGATCCCTTTAATTGGATTAAAAGAGGTCATGACCATTTTGACGTCTTGATCTATTGCTGCTTTAAATGATGGTAAGTAGTGTTGATACAATTCTAAATCGTCAATCGATACATGATTATATTCGCGTCCAGCTTCTACAGCCCCATATCCCACAAAATGTTTTACACATGCGGCGATACGTTGGAAATTTTCAGAGAGCTCACCTTTTTCTCCTTGATATCCTCTAACAAAGGCTTTTGAGAATTCAGAATTCAAATAACTATCCTCGCCTGTTCCTTCCATTACACGTCCCCATCTTGGATCACGCATCATATCAACCATGGGGGAAAAGGTTAAATGAACCCCTGATATTTGACATTCTTTAGCAGATAATTCTGCCATTTCTTCCGCTACTTGGCGATTCCAAGAAGATGCTAGAGCCAGTGGAATCGGGAAAATTGTATGAATACCATGAATGACATCTGCCATAAAAATCAAAGGAATTCCTAATCTATTTTTTTCCAAATATGCTTTTTGAATACTGATTATTTCTTCCCTATCATAAGAACCTAAAACGGAACCTACTTCATAAATATCCTCACCTTCAATTTCATAATCGCCCATTAAGCCTGTAATAATTCCTGTTCCATCGACTTCGCTAAAAAATGATGGGGTTACTTGAACGAGTTGTCCAATTTTTTCCTTGATTGTCATTTTATTTAGAAGTTCTTGAATATCCATTGATAACTCTCCTAACCAAATTCGTGATTACTTATAACACAATTGCTTCTTGAATTTTATTTATACTAGAGGAAAATATTCTTTGTACAACATAAAAAATCGCCCCTAAACCAAAAAATAAAACACTATTGTTAAAAAACATTTCGCTAACATATAGAACAATGCCCGTTGCAGATAACATAATAAATAATTTCGGGAAGCTTATTATTGTAAGAAAAAAAGAATTTCTAAATATAAAAAAATAATTTTTCTCTTTTGTCTGATTTTGAAAAAAATAAATTCCTAAATTATACATGACTAAAAAACTAGAAGAAATAATTATTAACAAACTAGCTAATAATGTTCTATTTTGAAGCCCTGTAATTAATGAAATAATGGTAAAGAAAGTAAATACATTAAATAACCCTAAAGGAATAGTCGTCAATAGACTCTTTTTAACGTGAGTTAGGTATTTCCTTACAACAGATACATCATTTCCGCTCAATGTATACAAAAGAGCGGAAATGGATGCTGGAATCGTAATGATTAATAAACTTGTAAGCAAAAATAGTAAATTAGCTAATACTACTTTGTAAATAATAATGGTTGCACGATAAAATTTACTTTCAATTCCAAACAAAACATCCACTCCCTCACTTAATTTTTGTCATTGTATTTTATTACGTTATTTCAATCTCTCAATATTTTGTTCTATTTTCTCATTACGATATTTCACAATTTCTTCCCATCCATTATCATTTCTTCCTTGTAAGAATTCATCCCAAATTGCTTTTCCTTCTTCCTCAGACTTCGCTTGAATTACATTCACCATTGCTTGAACACGTTCCGTATTAACTTTTGTTAAGTTACGAGCTAAACTACCAGTTTTAGGATCGATATCTTCTAATTCAAATCGTGGTGCTAATTTATCAGCAGCCCAATCAACCATTTGTCTAATCGACATTGCTGGTTTTTGACCCATTTCAATTGCAAAGTTGTCATTTGCGACTTGCCAGTATGATCCTAGACCGACTTCTTTGTCAAATGTTGCAATATCTGTATTTCTAAGTTCTTCCGTTTCGTCAGTAAGTACAGCTAAACCATCTTCTAAATTATACGTTTCACCCTCGATACCAAAGGCGCTAACCATTGTTCCATACTCACTCGTTAAATAGGTGATTAGCTCCATCGCTTTTTGCGGTTCCTTTGTACTGGTTGTAATAAAGGTTTGGGTCCATCCCCCAATATTACCGCCAGAGAACGTAGGATCTTCTCCTTTAGAATTCTTAGGTCCGTCAACGGCGATATACATTTCTTTCCCATCATTACGAGTATTGTTTTCAGACATTACTTCGTTAATCCCTTTTGTATTAGAGTGTAAATATGCAAAATATTTCCCTTGAGCTAATTTTTCTTTCATAATATTATCATTATCGGAAAATTGGTCATTACTAATCAGCTCATCATTGTAAGCTTTACGGAATACTTCTAACCAAGCAATATAATCAGGATTACTATCGCGATCATTTGCTTTGTCATCGACCATCAAAGGAATATTCAAGAAATCTTGTAATACCCAACTAAGTGCTCCATCCGCTCCGTTAGCAATATCTAGTGCAGTTAAACCAAACGGAACTAAATCTGATCCATCATCTACTTTTGGTTGAACTTCTTTCGCTTTCTTCAATGCATTAATAAATCCTTCTGGCGTCGACATATCAGGTGATCCAATTGCTTCGTAAATATCTTTTCTTACAATAAATACTTGATCCCCTTGTACACCACCTGTTTCATAATCAGCTGTGGTAGTTGAAAAGCTTGGATAGCCATAGACATTCCCATCTTCTAATGTATACCATTTTAACGTTTCAGGCTTTGCAGCATGTTCTAAAAAATATGGATCGTATTTTTCTGCTAGTAAATTCAAAGGTAACGTGAATTTGGCAGCTTCTTCTGCTGCAGAAAGATTGCGATCAAAAGTCATTAAATCAGGTAAATCTTCTCCTGCTAACATCGTATTCATCTTTTCGTCATTTCCGTTAACGAATTCAACGTCAATATTCATATCTTCTTTGATTTTACGTGAAACAACATCTAATCCCCAATCAGAACGAGCATACCAATCAAAATTGACATACCATTTCAATTTCGCGGGAGTATCTGTGTCTGATTGCCAACTCGGCACATCGGGATCTGGTGTAAAACGGGGCTCTGGTGTACTTGCCATTGCTTTTTCTCCCTTAGAAACATCATTCCCGCCCGAACTACTACCACCGTTTCCACAAGCTGCTAATAGTGTAGCGCTTAACAGTACTGTCAAACCTACAAAATATTTTTTCTTCATCATTTTCTCTCCTTAAATTATATATTTAGAAGCTTAAACGCTTCTTAAAACTTAATTTTAGTAATCCATTCTTCTAACTTATTCTTTGATTGATCCTAAAGTCATTCCTTGAATAAAGTATTTTTGAAGGAAAGGATAGATAACAATAACAGGAACCGTGGTACAGACCATTGTAGCTAACTGTAATGATTGAGATGTCGTTTGCCGAACAACTCGTGCTCCTGTTGCAACTCCTGCTGATAAATTTTCAGAAACGATACGGTACAATAACATTTGTAACGGATAAAGATTTCTATTTTCAATAAAAATGTTAGCTGTCATATAGTCATTCCATTGATATACCCCATGAAATAGTGCAATCGTTGCTAATACTGGAAGTGATAGCGGTAACACAATTTTGATAAATATAGTAAAAGGATTCGCTCCGTCCATCATTGCTGATTCTTCTAGTGAATAAGGAATGCTTCTAAAGAAATTCATTAGAATGATCATATCGTAGAATGAAAATGCAACGGGTATAATGTATACCCAGAAATTATTAATTAATCCTAGATTTTTAAATAATAAGAAAGTCGGAATCAATCCTCCTGAGACAAACATTGCTAAAATGCCTGTTCTTATATAAAAATCTCTAAACACTAAATCTTTACGAGAAATACCATACGCCACACAAGCCGTAAACGCAGTATGTACGAAGACACCGATAACTGTTTTTAATACTGAAATAACAAATGCTTTATAAATAGACTTGTCTTCAAAAACGGTTAGATAACTCTCTATAGAAAATTTTCGTGGCCAAAAATAAATACCTCCTCGAATCGCATCTTTCGCGTCATTAAATGAGAGAGCCAAAATATTCCATAAAGGTAAGGCAATAATCGCGATAAAGAATATCATGAAAATGACATTGAACAGATTAAACAATTGCTCATCTTTTGAAAAGTTTTTACTTAACATCAATATTTTCTCCTTTCATACTAGAATACTGACTGATCTGATATTCTCTTTGTAATTGTATGACTACCAACAACTAAAATTAGTGAAACAACTGAAACGAGTAGACCGACTGCGGTTGCATAAGAAAAATCGCCTTGCTGGATACCCATTTTAAAGACATAGGAGTTTAAAACCTCACTAGTTTGATAGTTCACTGGATTTTGTAATACTAAGGTTTGATCCAAATTAGAGCCTAGAAGACCACCTACGGATAGAACGAGTGTTAAAGCAATAATATGTCTAATCGAAGGAATCGTAATTTTAATAATTTGTTGAAATTTAGTTGCACCATCCATTCTAGCGGCTTCATATAATGCTGGGTTTATTCCTGTTAATGCTGCAATATATAATATGGTATTCCAACCAATTTCTTTCCAGATATCAGAAATCACAGCAATTGCCCAATATTTATTGGGATCTGTTAGAAAGCGAATTGGTTTATCTATCATTCCCATTGAACTTAATATATTATTAACTAAGCCTACATCAGACAACCAACTGATAAACATCCCACCTAAAATTACCCAAGAGAGAAAGTGAGGCAAGTATGAAATTGTTTGTACTAGTTTTTTTAATCTCACATTAACAATTTCATGAATCATGACTGCTAAAATAATTGCACCTGGAAACCCAAATAATAGTTTAAAAAAACTAATAACGAGCGTATTTCTCATTACCATCCAGAAAACATCATCGGTCAAAAATTCTTGAAAATATTGGAATCCGACCCACGGAGATCCGAATATACCATCAAAAACTGAGAAATCTTTGAAAGCAATAATAATTCCATACATGGGAATATAATTGAACAGTATCATAAATAATACCCCTGGAATTACCATCATTTGATAGAACCTTTGTTGATAGAATTTCTTCCAAATCGCCTGATCACGGAATTTTTTTAACATTTATTTACTCATCTCCTTGTTTAACTGTTCTTGCGCTATTTTCACTTGATATACCGCCCCTAATATTCCTGCATCATTTTTTAATTTAGTAGCCACTACGGAGGGGAGTCCTTTTCCAATCAAAAAACTCATACTTTGATGCTTTTTTTCTAACATAATTAGTCTTTTTTGAATTCGTTTAATAAAAATTTCATTCGAACTAATCGCACCACCAATTAAAATGATTTCGGGATCAAAGCAACCAATTAAATTCAGTATGCCAACTGCTAAATCATCTAGAAATTGATCAACCACTTCTATCGCTAATTGCTCTCCGTCTTCTTCCTTTTGAAAAATCTCACGTGCATCCGTTACCTCTTTTTCTTTTCGTTTTCTCGCCTGTATATTGTACTGATTAATCAATCCGCAGACTATTGCAGCTCTTTGAGTGATTGATTTTGTTTCGATATCCGTAATATCCTTGATACCATCAATAATCATCCAACCGAATTCGCCAGCCATACCGTTATGACCACGATATACTTGGTCATTAATCACGATTCCACCACCAACACCAGTACCTAAAATGACACATACGTAATTACGTTTATCACTTGCATTTCCTAACCATTTTTCTGCAATCGCTACTGCATTCGCATCATTTTCTATTTTCGTAAAAATACCTGTTCTCTCTTCTATTTCTTGTTTTAAGTTGAGACCAAAAAAGGATTGAATAGCTCCTGCCGTCAGTAAAAATCCATTTTCTTTTACGATTCCTGGCATGCTAATTCCTATACCTTTTATCCCTCCACTTGAACCGCTTACATATTCATCAACTATTATCGTTAAGTTCTGTAATAGTTCTTCTTTCTCAAAACCTGTTGCTATTGCTCCTTTATGGATAATATTTCCGTTTGAATCTACTAAACCATACTTAATACTCGTACCGCCCACATCTATCCCAACATACATGCCCTTTTTCACTCCCTACTGGCTATATTCTTTTGTTGTATCTCTGATAATAAGTGTCCCTTTTACCTCAATAACGCGACCTTCTGTTTTTCTTTCCATCATCTCTAGAAGATGCGTAATTGCTTTCTTGCCTTGTTCTTTTGTCGAATTTCTTATTGTTGTCAATCCTGGTTTGAAGTATTTTAAAACCTCTGCATCATCAAAACCCATAATACTAAAATCTTCTGGCACGGAATAATTATTTTCAGACATCGCTTTGATGAATCCCACTGCACTCAAATCATTTGCCGCTAAAAAGGCTGACGGAAAAATTGTTGTAGGATTTTGGATGTATTTTAAAGTATTATGATAGGCATCTATTTCAACAAAATTTCCTTGAATTGTATTTTCTTCGTTATAAGTGATGCCTGATTTTGATAAAGCTGCTTTGAATCCTTGGAATCGTTGATCATTGTCATAAATATCATCAACTCCATTAATATAACCGATATTTTTATGACCTAAATTCAGTAAATAATTACCGGCTAGATATCCTTTGTCAAAAGAATCAAATACGACACTTCCAACTCGTTTATCTGCTACAATTCTATTGATAAACACTGTTGATACACCATTCGAATTAATCGTTTCAATATCTTTTTGATCAAGTACATTTTCTACGACAATTGCCCCGTCGACAAAATTTCCCAGGATACTATTCATAATTACTGCTCTCTCATCCGAAACAATTACGTTTAGATTATAACCATGTTGCTTTGATTCATAAGCGATTTCATCAATAAGAGAGTTAAAATATGGACCACTAATTCTATTTGTATAAACGCCAATCATTTTAGTTTTCCCTGACTTCAGTTGTTTACCCATTAAATTCGGCACATAATTCATTTTTCTCGCAATATTTTCAATCGCTTCTCGTGTTTCATCGGTTACACCCTCTACTCTATTCAACGCTTTTGATACTGTTGAAATTGACACCCCCGCTTCTTTTGCAACGTCTTTAATCGTTACACGGTTCTTTTTTTCCATTATCTATCACTCCATACCTCGTATTAGGAAAACGTTTTTCTTACTGATATTTTGAATTATAGCATTCTTATTTTTTATATACAACTATTATTTCAAAAAATGAAAGCGCATAAACGTTATATTTAAAAGAATATATCTAAAAAAGCTTATACCTCTAGTCATACATCTAATTTTAACTCTTCATATTTTTTATATTTTCCAAGCAATAATAAAAACGTTTTTTATAAGGAGTTGAAATCTTATTGTTTTTGCAAACTACTTTTCTTATTTATTTTATTCGACTATCATTTGTAATTTACCTTTGCTGTTGCAAAAAAAAAAATGTTGAAAGAAAATCCCAAATGAGATTCTCAATCAACACTATCTAATCTTATAAAGAAATACGTCTGTCATACTCTCGCTTTTTCCCTAAGGTTGCATCGCTCCAAAAAGCACCAGCCATGCTAAGATGGATTTTGCAACGAGACTTAACACAATATAAATTCTTTCGCCGTAAATATAGTTCTCCCATTTCCCAACTTTTTTATACTGCAAAATCATATTTACTGGAAACGTGTTGAAAGCAACGAAATAGGTTCCCACAATCGCCCACACAAACCATGGGACTTGATCAAAATTACCGTTACCAAACATGTAGAGTAAGATGGCGATCCAAGGAGCAATCCCTGCGATTGAACCCCAGATAAATGGTCCCCAGATGATATCATTTTTGCTTTTTCCTGAATTCATTTGTTCCATCACTAAGCCGAATAGATTCATCGTCGCATTGACAATAAAAATTAAGACGAGTGAGGCGATATCGTAAATCCCAAACAAAGTGGAGATTAACACAATCATAATCGAAGAACTAATCGCATATTCGAACCAACGAAACTGATTAATTCCTTTTGCCAAATCGGCGTTGTATTTCTCATTGGTTTTTTTAGGAATCGAAATCAGTGCATGAGCGGCCGCAGAAATGAATAAAAAAGATGCGACTAAAATTCCAAAAGGTAAATCAAATAACACTTTTGACTCTAATTCTAGTGAACTTGTTGCTGGATTGAAGGCTAAATAATTTTGCGTGATCTGAGGTGAAAATTCACCTATTTTTTGAATAACAGTCGTCGCTAAGAAAAGCATCGCGATTCCTTGTAGTAAATGCAGACCACCCATGATCAAATTGAACCTTCTTAACTTTGAATACGTGATTTCTTTCATGACATCCCACTCCTTTTCGTTTTAACGAAACGCGCATACGAGTATTGATTCTACACTGTTTCTTTATATTCTTATTATACGCTATTTCTTCATTTTTCCATAAGAAAGCGCATTCTTTTTATGCATAAATCTTTACCAGATGACTATTGTACGATTGCTTCAAATCAAGTGCTGTCTTTCTTACACCTCTTGAAAAAAACAGAGGCAATTAACTCTGAAGCGAAAAAACTGCGTATGCAAGGAATTCATGCTAGAATAAAGGTAATAAATGTTTGGAGGATGATTGAATGAACCAAGAACTTGTTGAAATTTGTCTGCGTGTTAGAGATATTGACGCTACTTTAGATTTTTATACGAATCTATTCAATTTTGAAGTGGCGAGCCGTCGAGAATTTCCTGAAAAGAAATTTGATTTAATTTATCTAAATTCTCCTGGATCTTCTGTCCAAATTGAACTCACTTATAACTATGATGCCGAGCCTTATAACGTCGGAAATGGCTTCAGTCATTTAGGTGTAACGGTTAGTGACTTAGAGCAAATGCACGAAGTTTGTCAAGCGTCTGCTTACGAAACTGGTGAACTAAAAGGACTTTCTGGTGGCACCCCAACTTATTTCTTTGTGACCGACCCAGATGGTTATCGCATTGAAGTGAAACGAGCAAAATAACAATTGTAACTGTCAGTCTATTGGTGATTCTCAATAGACTGACAGTTTTTTTATTCCGTATAATCACAAGCCATTAATTGGAAAGAACTCAAGCGTAGTGTTGAATAATCGCCGTCAATGTACGTGCCGCATCTTTGCCGGCTCGATTGTTATAATAATCAGAAAAGCGTTCATCCGAAAGATAACATTCCGCTAAAGAAAGATGATATTCTTTATTATAAAAAGGCGCCACCAGTTTTAACCATTGTTTGTGTTTTTCAAAGACATCCTGAGCCTCCTTAGATGAATAATCGTGTGATTGCGAAAGAATTTCCAATAAGGAAAAGAGCTCTTGTTCGATTTTAGTGATGTTGTCGACCTCTTCTGCTGTTAAATGATGCCACTTCTGATAGGAGGCGTCGATTTCCTCCTCAGAATATTTCGTTCTTAGTTCTTCTCCGTATAACGTTTCATTTTTTTCTAACAACTCCTTTTTAAAGCCTTCAAATTTTTCTTGATCTGTCATAACCAGTTCTCCTTTCATTGATAACAGTGTTTTTTCAACAGTGGTAATGAGCGTCTCAATTTGCTGCCGTTGTGCGACAAGTTGTTGATGATGCGACACTAATGCTTCTTCAAAGTCAAAGTTCGGATTCGTTACAATGGCTTTAATCTCTTTTAACGGTAAATGCAACGAACGATAAAATAAAATATTTTGGAGTATAGTCAATTCCGTTTGTCCATATATACGATGACCTGATGAACGAATGGCTCTAGGCTTTAATAACCCAATCTCATCATAGTATCGCAAGGTCCGACTGCTGACGTTCGCCATTTTTGCAACTTGCTGGATAGTATATTCCATTTGTCATCCTCCTCATATGCTTACTATATAGGCTGACGTTGCGTCAATGTCAACTCTTTTTTCGAAAAAAAATGGATAAGCCTTGTTCGACTTATCCACGGTTTTCTGATGTAAGGATTGTTTTTCGTTATTGGAAATGGTTTGGCTGATGGGGAAAGGTCAGCTTCCCAAATGATATTTCTTCGTTCGCTCGTTGAAGTACAGCCTTGCTTAATCCGAGTGAACCACCGATAATAAAGATGATATCACTTTTACCTGTGATGCCAAGTTGTTCGATTTTTTTGGAAAAATCAACGGAATCGTATTGTTTCCCATTAATGGCTAAGGCAAATACGTAACTTGGGTCAGTTACTTTTGCAAGAATACGTTCGCCTTCTTTATCCTTGACCATTTCCATTTCTTTTTCGCTTAAGTTTTCAGGTGCTTTTTCATCGTTTACTTCAATGATTTGTAGTTTGCAATAGCTGCCCAGACGTTTTGTGTATTCAGCAATACCTTGCTTTAAATACTTTTCCTTTAATTTTCCAACTGTTATAATCTTTATATTCATATCGTTGCCCCTTTTTTATTTTCATTATCATCGTATTGAAAATAAAGTAGGAGTGCAATCTATTTCTATGTGTGTTCAAGTTTTATTACGAAAAAAGGTGGGATTTTGTGCGCAATTGGTTCTTGCATTGGACCATTTCTCAGAAAATTGTGGCGAGTTTTATCCTGTTAATTGTTACTGGCTCTGTTCTTTTATGGCTTCCGATTAGCCAGGCTTTTGGTTCTCAAGCTACTTACTTTGATCATTTCTTCCACTCTGCTTCGCTTGTGACCGTAACTGGATTGGTAGATACACCAATTGCTCAAACCTACTCTTTTTTCGGACAGATTATTTGTTTGATTTTAATGGAGATTGGCGGATTAGGTGTAATGACGATTGTTGCGAGTGTCGTAACTGCTTTTGGCAAAAGAATGAGCTTAAGTGAACGTCTAGCTGTGCAAGAAGAACTAAACCGTGAGGATACGACTGACTTTCGTTCTTTTTTAAGCACGATTTTTCGGTATGTATTCGTGATTGAAGGAATCGGATTTTTGTCCTTTCTTTTCATTTTCCAAAAACAGGCGTAAAATAGTTAAATGGAGGATGATGTCATGGAAGAGAAGCGTTTAGATTTTAAACTAGGCTTTGTTAGTCTGGTGACAGGACTTTTAGTTGGTGTTGTGGTGAGTGGCTTTCGGTTGGCTATTCCCTTTTTGATGGGGATGGTAGGAAAGTTATTGCAGTTTGGACAACAAAGTCTCCTTCACTCACTATTGTTTATTTTTATTTTCGCAACGATTGGTGTCGTTGTATCGTGGAACGTCAAAAAAGAACCGATGATTGGCGGTTCAGGTATTCCCCAAGTAGCTGGTAAATTAAGTAGGCAGTTAGACTTCTCCTGGTTCTCTGTCTTGATTCATAAGTTAATGGGTGGCATTCTAACGATTGGGAGCGGTCTGACTGTTGGCCGAGAAGGTCCATCGGTTCAGATTGGCGCAGCAATTGGACAAGGTATTGCCGAAAAAAGTCATTTAAATAGTCAGAACCAACGTTATTTGATTGTAGGCGCCGCTAGTGCGGGGATGGCTGCCGCATTTAACTCACCCATTTCAGGGATTATATTTGCATTAGAAGAACTTTTGAAACGAACCTCGCGGAGAGGGTTTTTAGCCAGTTCCTTAATTATCATTACGTCCACCCTCGTATCAATTATCTTATTAGATAACACCTTTACCCTTACTATTCCTATTTCATTAGAGTTACCAGTAAGAGACTATCCTTTTTTAATTATATTAGGAATGGTCATTGGTTTATCAGGCGTTCTATTTAATCGGGTTATCCTGTGGGGAAAGAGAGTGTATGCACGATGGCACGTCCCTGTTGTTATAAAATGCAGCTTCCCTTTTGTTGTCACAGCACTCTTTTTATTATGGGATCCTAGTCTATTAGGCTCAGGAGATCATTATATATTAATGCCATTCCATGAAAATATAGCTCTCGCTTCTCTACTATCTGTTTACTTGATTAAACTATTCTTATTAGTAGTGGCTTTTTCATCTGGTTTGCCGGGCGGTATATTCTTCCCCTTGTTAGCACTAGGCTCACTTGCCGGCAACATCGTGGGAACAAGTTTATCAATGGGTGGATTAATCGATCAGAACACCTTATTAGTTTTTACGGTCATCGCAATGGCTGCTCATTTTGCTGCAATCGTTCGTGCCCCACTGACCGGTATTTTTCTCATCCTTGAAATGACAGGGGGATCGATTCGTTATCTATTACCCCTTGCAATGGTCACCTTTGTTGCTTACCTTGTCGCTGAACTATTCCATTCCGAACCAATTTATGAATCATTGTTAGGGTTGATGTTGGCGAATGAAAAAGACGAGGGGAGAGATAAGTATGGAAAGAATTAAAAAATTCCTTTTATTATTGTTTCTGATGGTGTTTACTTGTTTGACAGTTGCTCCAACTGTTAATTTTGCAGCTCATGGTAATGAGATAACAGCAAAAAATGGGGTACTTGATTTACGTGATATAAATTTTGAAGAGCACAATTATATAGAGATGAGTGGGGAGTGGGGTTTATATTGGAACAAATTCCTCAAACCAGAAAAAGTACCGGATAATCCCTCAACTTTTGTTTCATTTCCTCATATGTGGATGGGTTCTGAAATGAACAATGAGACATTACCAGGTAAGGGACATGCCACATATACACTTAAAATAAAAGTAAATGAAGAGAGCTTATCAACTCATAAGGGCCTTTATGTACCGCTTATTTCGAATGCATCGAAACTATGGATCAATGGGAAATTAGTGAGTCAAATTGGTGAAATTGGTATGAGCTCAAAAGATGAACGTCCAACCTATAATCCACAAGTCATCACTCTTGATTTAGATAAGCCAGAATTTGATCTAGTTTTACAGGTTTCCAATTACTCTGCACGAAACGGTGGAATTTGGGGAGAGTTTTTATTCGGAAATGCAGAAGAATTAATAAGTATGGCTGAGAAACGAATGCTTAAAGAAATGTTTATTATTGGTGGTTTAACTATTTTCGGATTTTACCATTTTGTTATTTATATTCTACGTAGAACAGATCGAGCTGCTCTCTATTTTGGGATTCTTTGTTTACTAATTGCTCTTCGCTCGCTGATAGTCGGCGAGGTAGTTTTAACCGATCTACTCCCTAATTTCTCTTGGGAATGGCACAGAAAAATCGAATATTGGACGATTTCAATCGCGTTTCCAGTATTTTTATTGTTTCTTAATGCAATGTTTCTTAACTATATAAAAAAATCCATTTTACAAATGTTCTTTTTTATAAGTTTACTTTATTCTTTATTTGTCTTATTTACACCTACTAAAGTTTTTTCATATACGATTAACTTTTATCAACTGATCATGACAGCGATGATGTTGTATGTACTTTTTGAATTGACCAAAGCGTGGAAGCGAAATGTTCCAGGTGTAAAGGTTTTATTGATCTCAACCGTCATTTTTACTGGTACAGCCTTAAATGATGTCCTTTATTACAATGAATGGATTCATACAGGTGATTTTACAAGTGTTGGATTATATATCTTTATCTTTGCTCAGTCCATCGTTCTTGCTATTAAATATGCATCTACCTTTCAAAAAGTTGAAACCCTGTCTATTCGTTTAGGAGAACTAAATAACACCCTTGAGGAAAAAGTGCAAATAAGAACTTCTCAACTGGAGCGATCACAAAATGAACTAAAACAACTGAATCAGAAGCTCGAAATTCTTTCAAACATTGATACTCTAACAAATGTTCCGAATAGACGGTCACTCAACCAAAATTATGAAGAGGTTTGGGAGATGAACAAGGATTTATTGAAACCAATTACGGTATTTTTGATCGATATAGATTGTTTTAAGCTTTTTAATGATACATATGGTCATCAAAAAGGTGATGAGGTACTAAAATTAGTCGCTCAATCATTGAAAAATAGATTGGATATGGTTGGAGGATTCTTTGCAAGGTATGGCGGAGAAGAATTCTTTGCTTTATTAGATGGGAAATCCGTTGAAGAAGCCGTTGATATAGCTAAAGATATGAATGATGTCATTCATAAATTAAAAATCCAACATAAAACTTCAACGGTTACAGATACAGTAACAATTAGTATCGGAATTGCCCATTCTACTTCTGCAAATCTAGTAGAAAAAGAGCAACTAATCAGTAAGGCTGACGAAGCTCTTTATCATTCAAAACAAATTGGCAGTGATTCGATATCATTGTTTTATCAGAATGAAATTAAACATCTGTAAGTATCTCGATATTGTGGAGAAAATCTAACATAACAGACTAAATTATATTGGAATTCACAAATATATCCCACAATATCTCGCTTGAAAAAGCTTAGAGTTTATGGATCTGAGCTTTTCCAAATCTCTATCCTAATCTTTATATGGTATACTTTAACGGAATTAAGTGGAAATTAAACCTATTATGAACTTTACTGTTTGGATTAGATAAACTTATTGTTAAATTCATTTTGTGCATTTCAAAAAAATGAGGTTTTTATATATTAAGTTTAACCCACACTGAATATAGTTTTATCCGTCAAGCATAGCCGTAAGTAAATCTACTGTTAAATACAAGTAGGCTTTTTTGAATCTGATATATTTCTGAAAATCTAACCTAATATTAACTGAGCTTTACCGAAAAAACGTGCAAATAGTAAAATGGTCTCTTTAGCGCGTATGCCACCAACCCATTTTCTACATCCAGTCTCCAGCGTTCTTTTTGATTGCAATTATACCTATATGTGTTCAATTCTATAGGAGTATCAATTATTCCCAAGTAAAAATGTCATCTAATAACGCTAAATATTTTTTTGATTACGAAAAGGTCTTCCTCCTGCAGCTAAACCCTTGCTTACTAAATGGGTTTTCAACGCAAAGGTCAGCCACAATCACTTAACTTTTGCACAACCAGCCTGTCTCTT
Organism: Enterococcus sp. DIV1314a; assembly: GCF_051713805.1. Lineage (NCBI taxonomy): Bacteria > Bacillati > Bacillota > Bacilli > Lactobacillales > Enterococcaceae > Enterococcus > Enterococcus sp. DIV1314a. Next base: position 578,064 of record NZ_JBIOQP010000001.1, read on the forward strand.
TACGAACATCGAGGAAAATAGATCTTCAGACAGAATCTTGCAGAAAGGAAGATGGTTTACCTGACACTACCAGAAGTATTTTGGACATATTTGATAACAGTCTCCTTGAACTCAGCTCTAAAACGTGCTAAATAAACTCCCATAATCATTTGTACATTCGCTTTTTGAGGAGCGCGAATCCGTGCATCCACATACGTCATCCCTCTCGTTTCGCAACTGTCATAACTGACATCAATTTTCAAATCCTCTGTTTCAAAAATCTCAGGATGAAGCAGGTGTACGAGAGGAACCACATCATTCGGGGTACAACTCATGCCAAAACCCAAACTATTATAAATAGACAGGGAGTTTTCATTGATCGCTAACATAAACTGACCTAGTCTCTTATCATATGACGCAATCTCCTCTAAATCTTCCTTGTAAAGTCTTGCTAATTCAGTTACATCTAAACCTGCTAGGACAATAGGAAGACCAGAGTTGATAACGACGTGCGCAGCATGTGGATCCACGTAGAAATTAAATTCACCTGTCGTTGTAATATTTCCGCCTTTGAGTCCGCCACCCATAATAATTATCTTTCAATTTTATCTGCCAGTTCTGGATAAGCTTTCAATAAAATAGCGACATTCGTTAGCGGTCCAACCGCTGCGATGATTACTTTCTCTGTTGTATTTCGTAAGATATCAACATATGATTCAAACGCGGTTTTTTCGGATAAAGGCGCAAAGCTGTCAAATTCGTATCCGCTCATCCCATTGGCTCCATGAATATCATCCGCAAAACTTGGCTCTACCACTAATGGCGTATTACTTCCCCGACAAATAGGAATATCATGGCGATTTAAAAAGGCCATTATCCCCTGGGTGTTGTTGGTTGTATGGTCGACATTTACGTTCCCCGCTACTGTATGAACGGCCAGAATTTCAATTTCTTCAGAAGCAACGGCATACATCAATGCCATTGCATCATCTGTCCCTGGGTCGCAATCAATAATAATTTTATGTGATATTTTGTCATTCTCCTCTAATTTCGCTTGTTTCATTCGTAAGTATAAGCACCAAAATATACTTGGCATGGATTTTCGTGCTTTTTAAATAGCCTATTCGCCTGTTAGTGCAAAGGTCAATAGAAATCCCTCAAACCTTTGCACAATCAGACTGTGCTTTCCGCTCACAACAGCTCAACGGTATGTACAAGACATGGTTCACACTTAAATCATGAGTGATTTAATCGTTATTTGTGATACGCGTGTTCCATTATAATGCGACACCTTCTTTTCCAGCAAGTTTACCGACGGATGTGTGACGGTTTGGTTTTGGGAAATATTAGCCAGAAAAAAAGTACATCTCAGGGGTTAAACCTTGATGTACCTTCTAAATTAATGTGATGCCGGCTATAGGGATCGAACCTACGGCCTCCGCGTTACGAATGCGATGCTCTACCAACTGAACTAAACCGGCATTTTTTGTGTTTTGAACTAAAGAGAATATTATAAACCTTTCAGCGAAAAATAACACAGCTAGTTTTCAGTTTCAAGCTCATTCCTCTAGCTCAGGATGGTTAATCCCTAGAATACGTTGTTGGCGTTCCTCGATATTTTGAATATCTAGTCTTTCCGTAAAATTGGGACTCGTTAGATTAAACAGATAATTACTGTAATCCTTAATATAGTTTAGCTTCTTCGGATGTGCAGAATAAGCAACTGTCAACAAAGAGTCAAACAGTGCCACCACTCCAGAAATATCTTGCTTCATATAGTGAATTAATTGCCAATAACTTTCATATAAGTCTTTTGGAAAATTATTGAAATCATAAATCACGTTACCTCCCGAAGAAAATGTCTCATCAGTGTCTTCGCCCATCACCACAAACCTTCCTGGTATACTGGCAAATTTTGAATCCAACAAAGCCTTGTAGTTTAAGATATAAATGGCGGTATTAGGATCATTTATGCCTGGCGAAACCGCCCTCAGAGCTACTTCAATCAATTTAGCTCGAGCAAAATTTGGATCGTACATAGAAGAAGGTTTTTCTTCATAAGTTAGGGTGCGGTTTATTGCCGCTTGGAGCTGTGATTCATCTTTAACTTTTCGGTTAGTGTATAAATCGACTAGCGGCTGATTTGCGGAAATAAACTCTCCTATTCTTAGATGTAGCACTATGGTGCCTTTGAATTCCTTGCTCAGTTCAACTAGTCGATTAAAATTAATATATTCAACATAACCACTCTCGTTAGCCTTTACTGTGAAGATGTGTAGCGTGTCTATTTGAGGAAGATGATCCAACAAAGGCATTTCTTGAAAGTATTCAATCGTTTCATCCGCAACTGACTCGGCCTCCTTGTACAATTTAGTCACAAGATGGTTCAATTGTACGGATATTGCCACATTATAAACGAACTTCGTAAAATAAAAAACGCAGGCAAGGGCGTACAATAAGGCAATGGAGGCCGAAACAACCAAATATTCATCTTCTGAATTGCGCATAAAAAACAAAGAGGAAAGACAATAAATAAAACCACCAATAAAAATCCCCAAAGTTTGCATAGATGTTTTCTGTAAGAGAAAATTCTCAACAGTCCGGGGACTGAAATTAGATGAGTAGAACGAAATGACCGATAACATCGTCCCAAACGTGAAGGTTGCCACTGAAAAAAGGGAACCCGCTAGCAGGCTCAAGATTGATTTGGCCAGATTGACGCTCGTTAGAAAAACAGTCGGGAAATAGTCCACCACATTTATCATTCTGGTGTCGAGCAAGATAACACCAATCGCTAAAATGAAAGAAAAGAGCACGCTCCCTCCTAGAATAAGCCAAATACGTTTATCTTCAAAAAATAAGCCAAATGCCTTGACCATGTTCTATAACCCCTCCCTTGATAGAATTATTTTCTCTATTATACCACTCATTCCTTAGGAATGACTTCTTTTCAGCCGTACTTTTTCTGATGTTCTTTCTTCAACTTTAAATACGCTTCATTTTCCCTCACAATTTTCCACTTTTCTTCAAAAATGGTAGCTGACTTTGCTTTTTCTTCGTCTATTATTCTTTCTTTTATGTCGCCATTTTCATCATATTTGCGACCACCTTTGTAATTGGCGTAACGTCTGGATCTAGTGTAGCCCATTTGAAGAAACTTCCGACTCATATCCATACCCACAAAATCACCGGCTGCCTGGTAATCCAAAAACATCTGGTAGATTTTGTCAGAAGACACTTTAGCAATTTCTGGAGTCTTAAAACGCCAATGTGGTAGTATCTCGCTTTTATAAGGTTCTACCAGAAGCACCCCTTGTTCTCCTCGGCCCACTCGATACAATTCAGGCTGGTCCCGGAAGTTTATCTGAGCGAAATCCAGTTCATAATCAAAGGCCATGTTCCCCCCCTCATGTCGATCCATTTCACTTTTTCTGTTTAGTTTTGTTACTAAACATGACGTTAATTTTGTGTTCCAGGCAACTATCTTGTCTGCTCCTAACCGGAAGACAAAAAAGCTAGATTCGTAAAGGTCTCGCTAACATTTGTCTGTAAATTGTTTTCAATTTTATCATAGGTGAATGATATTTTTTAGATTACATTCTGCATTCCTTCTGATTCAGGAGTATGCGTACAATTTTAGAATATCATTATTTTAAGACAATTATTTTGGTTTGATTTCAATATTGGGTGTTTCCAATGAATAGTTCATACCAATACAAAAATGATCTGTTACTCAAAACTTTACCGAAATTTGTATTTTTTATGACTACTGCTATAAATCGATGACTGGGATAACAATCATTAAATAGCCAAGAGGCTGGGACAAACGTCCCAGCCTCTCTCTGATATATACGAATGTTTGCTTCGCAGGCATGCTCCAAAAGGCAGCCCCGAACCACTTCACGAATAATGCTCTGAATACTCAAAATATCTCTGCATTCATTTAATCTCATACTTAATAACTTGATTTTATTTTCATAATTATGTACATGAGCAGTCTTTCTATAGTGGTAAATCTTTCTTGGTAAAAATGACATTAGAGGCTGCATACAAGACGAAGGTAATGCCTCCTAAAGCCACCAATCCCCAACCAAAATCTCCACCTGTTAGAATTGCTTCAGTATCAAATAGAGTCGTTATAGTCAGATACTCGAGATTTTCTGATGTATCCATCAATTGTTGTACCATGGTAATAATAAAGAATGTAAACGGAATGCCGCCACCAATAGCTAAAGCTAAACCTGTACGGTTGAATAGCGTGGATGCAAAAAAGGAAATCGAACTAAGAGCCAATATCAACAACAAAAGTCCGACACTTAACCAGATATACGCTTCAGCATCAAATTCCAACGCTTCATCGACCGCTTTGGCAGAACTGACCATGCCATTATTGGCCATTGTAATGATTTGTTGCTCGGTTAAATTCGTTGCTGCCATCGCCGCTTCTAGTGCCACTGGATCTTTGATCAAGGCAATCTTATCCGCAACTTGATCAGTCTCCATATTCAAAGCTTTCGCTGAAGACTCAATCACTAATTGCATTAAGATATCGGCATTATCTTCGGATACCATGACAGTCGGTTGTGTAGCCGGTTGTGCAGTCGCTTCTGTACCCTCTTCATTTGGTGTTTTTTCCTCTTTAACGGAGACTTCAGTTTCCTGTTCAAGTGAAACTATTTCATTATTGATAAATTGTTGGTATTCATTCACTGACAAGCCTGTTACTTTTGCGCCAGTAACAAGGGCATCGTTACTTAACAGAAGCATGGTGGGGTCGGCGGCCAATTCCTCCGCAGTGATTTCAATATCTTCGTCTTCCATGTCTTCATCATCTTTGTAGATATCCCAGCGTTCATCGGTGATGACTGCTGCGGCTTCCTCATAGGAGCGGTCATTGATGACACTCTCAAGATAGATCGTATAGGCTTCGGTATCCATATTTCTGACTGCAGCTGCTTCCCGCATGGCATGATCGTTTTCCAAAATTAGATACATACGCTCGGATATATAGCCCTCATCTTGATTCAATGCCTCAGCGGCTGCCCGCACATCATCGGTAATGGTATAGCCGGTGACGTTTTGATACTTAAGTTGGGCTGCAACCAGACCGGTGGATCCAATGATTCCATACATCAAAACAATGGAAAGGACCAAAAAGATCGATTTAGTAAAAATAACACTGGACCGTTTAATCGGAGTGGATAAGGTATAGGCCATTGAGCCAGAATCCACTTCATTAACCACCAGGTTGTTTGCGGTGAACACGACGTAGACAATTCCCAGGATAACGGCAATCAGTTTATAGAAGTTTTCCAGACTTCCCAATAAGCTTGTCATCGTTGATAAGATATTAGAAAATCTTGTCCCTTCAGCAGCAGATGCGATTGCCGCAAAGCCTTCTGCATCAAAAGTTACCGTAAAGGCCGATAGGATCATCGCTGCAACGAAAGTAATAATAACCCAGAGCTTCCAATTGGCTTGAATACTTTGCTTAAAAATTGGTTTTGAGAACATCTTATTTTTCCCCCTTGAACACTTGTGTGACATAATCTTCGAATGTGACTTTAATTTCCTTGAAATACACTAAGTTAAAATTCTTTAAATCTTGGATCAAACGATTAATATCTTGATCATGAATCATGATGTTTAATTGCAGGTCGTCCACCTTAACCCGATGTAGGTCATAACCGAGACTGCGGAAGTGCTCGAAATCTTCAATCGATTTAAACTCCATTTTATAAGTTTTCATCTTGTTATAGCGGATGTCCTTGATATCAATCACATCAATGATCATCCCATCACGAATGATTGCGACGCGGTCACAGACCTCTTCCACTTCTTGGAAAATATGACTGGACATAAAAATGGTTTTCCCTTTGGCTTTTTCCTCTTTCAATAGCTCGATAAAGATATCCCGCATCAAAGGATCCAGTCCTGTCGTTGGCTCGTCCATTATCAAAATATCGGCATCAGAGGCAAAAGCTGAGACGATAGCGGTTTTCTGCTTCATTCCTTTGCTCATGGCTCGGACATTCGCTTTCGCGTCTAATTGGAGCTGGTCAATAACATTCTCTGCATATTCCCAATCACCTCGACCTGATAAATAAATCTGATTTTTGATAAAATCCTCTCCGGTCGAATTACCTGGAAAATTAATTTCACCAGGTATATACGATACATAGCGCTTTACCGCTGCACTACTTTTGTTCGCATCAAGCCCATTAATGGTGACCGTTCCTTCATCCGGTGTTAAAAAGCCCATCATGTGTCGGATCGTCGTGGTCTTGCCTGCACCGTTTACACCAACAAAGCCATATATCTCACCTTTTTCAACTTCTAATGACATATCGAAAATACCGCGTTTCTTTCCATAGTCCTTTGTCAGATGCTTAATTTCAATGTACGCCATGTTCTAGGTTCTCCTCTCCGGCTGCTATAGATTTCTTTCGATCATAGAAGTCCATAAAGTAATCTTCCAGTGTAAATTTAATTTCTGAGATAAAGCGAATGCTTACTTCACTTAGTTCGGTAAACAACTGTTGCATCGTCTCATCTGTCAGATTTAACTTAACTTGATTCTGATCGGGCCGTTCGACCGGAATTTTAAATTTCGTTCGGGCCAGGAATTGTTGGTAATCTTTTTTTGTCGCAAACTCTATTTTAAAAGTTTTGTTTGTATTATGTTTAAGTTTGGCTGCTTCAATAGTTGAAACAACCACTCCATCCTTGATGATGGCAATCCGGTCACACGTTGCGTCCACTTCACTGAAGATGTGGCTAGAGAGCAGAATGGTCTTTCCTTCTTTTTTTTCTTCCAAAATAAATTGGATGAAACGTTCTTGCATGACCGGGTCCAATCCTGAGGTTGGCTCATCCAGAATTAATACCTTGGGATTATGCATGAAGGCTGTCACCAATGCCAGCTTTCGTTTAGAGCCAAGACTCATTGCTGCAATTTCCATTGCTGAATCCAATTCAAACATTTCCTTCAGATAATCTGTTCGGGACATATCGCTGATTTGTCTTTCTTCAGCCATGAATTGGATAAAGCCCTCTCCGGTCATCCCCTTCGGAAAGGCCAACTCTCCAGGTAAGTACCCAACATCATGTTTAATGATAGCTGCTGATTTCCAACAGTCTTTACCATTGATATATAGTTCCCCTTCTTGAGGTTTGGAAAATCCCATCAAGTGGCGGATAGTAGTGGTCTTCCCGGCACCGTTAGGCCCAAGAAAGCCAAAGACTTCTCCTTCTGCTATCTCAAAGGAAACATCGAATATTCCCCGTCCATGCCCATAATCTTTGGTTACGTGTCTTACTTCGATAACTGACATAGTGTCACTGCCTTTCTTTTAATTTACTTATGTAAGATAAAATACATTCGTTTCTTTATTTACATTTGTTACAATTTCTATTATACTAATATCGAAAAGCAGAACAAGATACATATAATTGGCATTTGATACTTAACTTACATTTTTTTGATAATTGACAGTTTTCCTTAAGGAGGAAACCCAGATGGAGCAATTAGATTTAAGGGTTCAAAAGACGTATAAAGCCCTAGTTGAAGCATTTGAACGCTTATTACTAGAAAAGGAATTTGAAAGTATATCCGTAACCGAAATATGTGATGCTGCCATGATTCGTCGCCCCACTTTCTACAAGCATTTCTTGGATAAATATGATTTCATAACTTTTTTCATTAAACACAAGATGAATAAAATATTTGATTTTGCCATTCAAAAGTCAAACGATGAAGGTGTTGATTTTTTCATTGTTGTTTTCGAGCAGCTTTTGGATCAATTTGATAATCTCTTACACCTCATTTTCAGTATTCAAACGAATGGGAACAGCATCTTTGAACTTGAAAGTGTACGGGAATACGGAAAGAGTATGTTAAACAATTACGTAAAAAAAGAGGACACTGACAAGGAACTGCCTCTGCAACTAAGTTATAAAGGACAGATTATTATGGGCATCACGATTCAATCTGTTTTTTGGTATAAGGAAAAGAAAAATCAAATTAGTCGTAAAGAAGTTATTGAACTCTATACGCAAACTTTGGATAGACTTCGTTGACAGCGTTAACAATTTTGCGTAAATGGCTTGTTCCCACTGCAGATTATTCCTCATTTTGTAACTATTCTAAAAGACTATGACAGACCCGTAAGGAATAGCAAATTTCTTAAGTTACGAACGCGATAAGCTTAAAAAACTAAGATGCTAACCCTTTCTTACAGGATTAGCGTCTTAGTTCCGTAGGTTAATTGGAAGGTAAAAAAAAGCGGAAAGCCCGTCATCATAGGCTTTCCGCTTTATCGATTCTATTCTCTTTTTCCAGGTATTTCTGTAGCTCACTCAAAAATGCCGTCATACCGCCATTCTCCTCAAAAAAATGACCTCATTTATGATACGGTTCACCTCGGTTAATCCGGAAGCTGCGATAAATTTGTTCGACTAAGATGAGACGCATTAATTGATGGGGATACGTCATCTTGCCAAACGAAATTTGGGATTGACTGCGCTGTAAGACGCGATCACTCAGACCTAAGGACCCACCGATCACAAAGACCAATTGGCTCTTTCCTTGAATGCCTAACTGGTTGATTTGTTGTGCTAATTGTTCACTACTTGGATTTATCCCGTCAATCGCTAAGGCAAAAACATACTCTTGTTCTTTGATTTTGGCTAAAATGCGATCGGCTTCTTTGTCTTTAATTTGGATCATTTCTGCCGGACTGAGATTTTCTGGCGCTTTTTCATCGGCCACTTCAATCAATTCGATTTTAGCGTACGCTCCTAGCCGTTTCACGTACTCATTGATGCCTTGAACTAAGTATTTTTCTTTTAGTTTTCCAACGCTAATAATTTTTATATTCATTTTATCCATCCTCTCATTTAAGAAATTCTTAAGTTCTCAACAAAGTTATGCACACTATGCACAGGGTTATCCACAGATTTCGAAGAAAAAATCCTTGTTTTCATCGTGTTTTTGATAAGAACATGTGTTTCATCTTTATTTATACCCATTATCCACAAGCTTGTGTGTAACTCTTTTTCCCTTTTTACACATCGTTTTCCACTCGTTTTCCACATTCAAAATAAGATTTTTTTTCACGAAATCACAATTATTTTTGCTTCTTTTTTTCATACTTAATTCAAACTCTCTTAGTAGACTAATACTCGAAAGTAATATTATACTATACATAAGAGATCAACAAGGAGGAATTTATATGTCAAGAAAAGACGTAACACCGTATAAAAAAAATAGTAGCTTTAAATCTTTTGTCATTAGTTTAACTGGCGGTCTTTTAGGCGGCATGTTAATGTTAGGTGGTTTTTATACATTTGGTTCACCTTCTGATACGAATCCTAATTCAAATACAACGACAACCAGCAGTAACCTTGGCGGCGCAGAAATTAGCAACATCAAAGTCAATGCAACGAGTGACATTACGAGTGCTGTCGAAAAAGTACAGGGTGCTGTGGTTTCTGTCATTAATTTACAAAGCGAGCAATCACTTGATAACGGCTTAGGCGGTTTCTTTGGTGGCAGCGAGAGTACAACTGGTCAAGATCAAACGTTAGTCCCAGCTTCTGAAGGAAGTGGTGTCATCTATAAAAAAGAGGGAAACTCAGCTTACGTTGTCACAAACAATCATGTGGTAGAAGGCCAAAAAGGATTACAAGTATTACTAAAAGACGGCTCTACTGTTGAAGCTGAACTCATTGGAACAGATGTCTTCACTGACTTAGCTGTCTTAAAAATTTCAGCCGAAAACATTGATACTGTCGCAACCTTTGGCGATTCTGACTCTTTAAAAGTCGGTGAACCGGCTATCGCGATTGGTTCTCCATTAGGTTCTGAATATGCGAACTCTGTGACGCAAGGGATTATTTCTTCCTTGAATCGTCCAGTCCAAAGTACGAATGAAGCCGGCGATCTGATTAGTATTAACGCGATTCAAACAGATGCTGCGATTAATCCAGGTAACTCTGGAGGCGCATTAGTTAATATCGCTGGACAAGTCATCGGGATTAACTCAAGTAAGATTGCGAGTTCTGCCGGTTCCGGTGTCAGCGTTGAAGGAATGGGCTTTGCCATCCCTAGTAATGACGTGGTGACAATCATCAAACAATTAGAAGCACAAGGGGAAGTCATTCGTCCTGCACTTGGTGTGACCATGATTGACCTAAGCAGCATTTCTGTCCAACAACAACGAGAAATTCTAAACTTACCTGAATCCGTGACAAGTGGTGTTGTGATTCGGAGTGTTGCAGGGGCAACCCCAGCAGAAAAAGCTGGATTGCAACAATACGACGTCGTGACTAAAATTGACGGCGAAGAAATTTCAAGTAGTCAAGATTTACGCGCCCTTCTTTATCAGAAAAAAGTAGGCGATTCAATGGAAATCACCTTCTATCGTGGCGATAGTGAACAAACCGTCACTGTGGAGTTAACCGTCGACCAATCCATTCTTCAACAAGAAGAGCAACAACAATTAGAACCAAATCAATAATCATGATTACGAAAAAACGTCTACTAAAAAGTAGACGTTTTTCTTATTTTCCAGGGGTAAAGGCTTCTCCAACGACCGCTTCTGGTCCTAATTCTAAAATACCACGTTGCATTGCCGCATTTGGTAATTGAAGTTCTTTTGCGGAACAAACCATTCCAAAACTAGCGACTCCACGAAGCTCACCAGGCCAAATTAATAAGCCATCAGGCATCATCGCACCAGGTTTTGCTACCACGACTTTCAACCCTTTACGAATATTAGCTGCACCACACACAATTTGTAATACTTCTGCGTTGTCGACTTCAATTTCTGTCACCGATAAATGGTCGCTATCTTCATGTGGGACACACGTTTTAACGAGTCCGACAACAAATTTTGGTGAATGATCTGGCACTAAAACATCGCTAAAGCCTGCTTTTTTGATTAAGTCGTTTAAATGCGCTAGTTGTTCATCATTGATTTGGACTTGACCAGTTCCTTCGATGGTAAATTCCTTTGAGATCTCAAAGAAATTCCAACCAATCACACGACCATCCTCTGTCGTTAAACGAGCCACGTTCTCACGTCGTTCGACTTGTTGTTCCATATTTTGATCATCTTGTGTCACGACCATTAACGTATCGCTCACATATTTTGGGTTGTATGCAAAAATCACACGAGTTCCTCCTCTAATTTTATCCTTGCTTATTGTAACAGAAATGCAAGCTTATTTCATCTCTTCTAATTTAAAGAGGATTTCATCTCCAGCCTGTAATGCTAATTCTTTTGCTCCTTTTAAGGCCATCTCACCATTGATATCATAAAGCCAATATTTATTAGCGGCTTCATCTTGCGTCATCCCATCAATACTTGTAATAAAACCATCTTGATGAACGATTTCAAAATGTTCATCCATCACATCAAAGACTACCGCACCTGGTTCAAACGATACCACTTCTTTTGTGATTTCTTTGCCATCTTCTTGCAAGATAATCGTCGCGGTTTGCTCAACGGGTGCGACGCTTTCTTGTGTGGTGGTAGTGGTCACGGTTGCTTCGTTCGCTTGGGTTGTACAGCCACTGACCAAGAACATTCCGAGAACGAGTCCACTTAATAATAATTGTTTTTTCTTCATAACGATTTCCTTCTTCCCAACAAAAGAGCCGAAAATTTCGGCTCTTTTTGTCTATTGCTTTTCTTCTGGTATTGCAATTACTAATACATCACAGGGCGCTTTTAAAATGACATAACTGGCAACACTACCGACCATCATCTTTTCGACGGCGTTTAAACCAGATTGTCCAACCATCAGAAGATCAATCTGATGGTTCCGCGGTAATTCCGTCGCTAAAATACTTTTCGCTTGACCAAAGACCATCACTTTTTCAATCGCGGTAAACTGAACCGACTCCCCGTAAGCCACACACTCTTCTAGTAAGAGATTCGCACGCTCGCTTTCTGCTTCGACAAAGTCATCACTAAAGGAAGAAGTGCCAACCATTAGGGGAATTTGTGGTTCAATAATGGTCGCAACAATGACCGTTCCTTGATTTCTTCGCGCAACTTCTACTGCTTTTTTGAACGCTTCCGTGGCATGCTCGGACCCATCAACACCGACTAAAATCTTCTTGTAGGTTTGTTCCATTGTCTTCACGCTCCTGATTGATTCATTTTTTATAATTGACGGATAAAGGCCGCAATTTCTTCTTTTGTTTTACGATTTTTATTGACGAGACGGCCAACCTCTTCCCCATCTTTAATCACGATAAAACTTGGAATACCAAAGATTCCCCATTGGGCGCAAAGATCAATATAATCATCACGATCCACATGAATCCACTGATATTCTGGAAATTCCGCTTCTAATTCTGGCATGACAGGATAAATGAAACGGCAATCGCCGCACCACTCAGCCGTGAAGAAAAAGATATTGTTCCCTTTTTCTACATAAGTCGCCAGTTCTTCTAAACTTTTTGGCGTAATCATCGAATCCCTCTCTTCTTTATTTCCCCGCGATTATGGTATCGACGGTTGATTGATCTAATCCTTTCAAAATTTGAATAAGCATTTCTTTGGCTGCTTCAAAATCTTGAATACTAAACATTGTTTGATGCGTATGAATATAACGTCCCGCTACGCCAATCACGGTACTTGGAATGCCTTCATTGGCTGTATGAGCCGCGCCAGCATCCGTTCCACCTTTTGAAACAAAGTATTGGTAAGGAATCTTGTGCGTTTGAGCAGTATCAAGTAAGAACTCTTTCATCGCGGGTAACATAATCAAGCCTGGATCAAAAATGCGCAATAACGTTCCTTCCCCTAAATGACCAAATGTGCCATTTTTAGTGATCGTATCATCTGCCGGTGAACAATCCACTGCAAAAAATAAGTCTGGCTTAAATTTTCGCACAGAAGGTCCTGATCCACGTAAACCAACTTCTTCTTGCACGTTCGCGCCTGCGATTAACGTATGTTGTAATGCTTCGTCTTTTAACGCTTCTAAGGCCTCTAAGACTAATGTACAACCGTAACGGTTATCCCACGCTTTGCCGATAATATTCTTGCCATTGGCTGTTTTAATGGTTTCAACTTGTGGCACCACCGTATCTCCTGGACAAAGCCCAAATTCAATGGCTTCTTCTTTGGATTCAAAACCAGCGTCAAATAAAATATCCGCAACCTCGACATTCTTTTGTCCAGCAGCGCCTCTCAAAAGATGCGGCGGAACAGAAGAAGAAATACAAGGATAGTTCCCTTTTGCGGTCTTAAGTGTATATCGTTGCGCCGAAACCACATACGGGTTCCAACCACCTAAAGGCGTTACTTTAAATAATCCACGATCCGTAATTTGAGTCACCATAAAACCGACTTCATCCATGTGCGCCGCTACCATAATGCGCGGAGCATCCGCATTTTCGTGTTCACGAATGCCAAAGATTCCGCCTAATCCATCTTGTTCCACGCGGTCGACTAGCGGTGTCATCGCATCACGCATATACGCACGAACTTCATGTTCAAAACCACTTGTCCCTTGAAGTTCCGTTAATTCTTTGATTCGTTGAAATGTTTTTTCATTCATTTTTGTCGTCTGATCGTTATCAAACGTTCGCCTCCTCTATCTTTCACTCTTTTCATTATAACGCAATTTTCAGCTTTTTTGGCATTTACTTATCGGTTTTTTTCGTGCTGTGGTAAAATGAAAGAACAAACGGAAGTGAGGAGAAATTACTATGTCAAATACACGTTATTTTTCACCATTAAAAACAGGTTTTATGATTGGAACTGGAATTGGTTTAGCTGCCGGCATTGCGAGTACGTTATGGGTAAAGCAACACACCACTAAAAGTCCAAACCAAATATTAGAAGAGATTAAACGCTCTTTCCTAGCAGAAGGTCCAATCGAAGGCTCATGGATCGAACATGAAGCGACTTTTATTGACCACATTGTCCGTGAAACAAAAGCCTATAGCGGCGGTATCGTGCGTTACGAAGATGATGAACTCGTTGTATACGAATTTTTAGCCGATGCTCACTCTGGAACGATTTTAAGTATTAGTCAACTCGAAGGAATTTAAAAAAAACTGCCTTTCACACTTTCAAGTGTAGTGACCCCTTTAAGTTAGACTTTTTAGGAGTGGAGAAATCCACTCCTTTTTTATACCTTTAAACTGATTGCTATGCAACACATAGAGCTGATTTTCGAAATTCAACAGGACTTTTCCAGTTTAACTTCTTTTTCATACGTTTATTATTGTAATAGTAAATATATTGATCAATTGCCTCCTTAAGCTCATTAAAACTACGATAAATCTCTCCATGAAAAATTTCTTGTTTCAAAAGACTAAAGAAATTTTCCATAGGTGAATTATCTAAACAATTTCCCTTTCGGGACATACTTTGAAAGATTTTGTGTTCGTTTAGCTTGTTGCGATAACTCTTCATTTGATAAGCCCATCCTTGATCTGAATGGAATGTTCGACGATAAGGGCAGTCTTTAGTGACTTCTATCGCTTCTTCTAGCCCTTCCATTATTGCGACTGCATTCGGTTTCTCCGAAATTCTGTAAGATAGAATTTCGCTATTGTATAAATCCAAAAACGGATCTAAATAAAGTTTCTTTTGTCGAACAACGCCTTTGGCATCTAATTCATAATATTTACATTCTGTCGTATCAGTAGTGATTTTTTGGTGACAAATACTTGTATAGAAGCGACGATGGATACGATTTTTGGCAACTGTACCAACCTTTCCACGATAAGAATTATATCGGCGTGACTTTCTAGTGTAGGATTTTACTTCGATTGCTAATTTTCTTATCAACCGTTGAACTTTCTTTTTATTAACAATAAAACCACGATTTTGCAGCTCTTTTTTCATTCTGAGGCAACCATAATCTTTGTGCTCTTTCCGGATTTCTAGCATTTCATCTTCAATTTCTTGGTCTGGATTTCTACGATTGAACCGTTTTTGCCAATACATATAAGTTGACTTAGGAAAGTTCAATGTTTCAAGAAGCTCAACTAATTTGAATGATCCTCGGAGGCTGTCGATGATACGTGCGATTGATTCTTGCGTCTTTGTTGAGCTTCCTGTTTTCGCAGCTTCCTCAATTCTTTTAAAAAGGCATTCTCGATTTGGAGTGAACGTACTTGTTTCTCTAATTCCTTGATACGTTCGGATTCTCTGGGCGTTATTTTAGATATTTTCTTTTCTATCTCGTTATTTTTCTTCGGCATGTTAGAAGGACGTCCTTTCGATTTTGAAAGCCCCTCAACACCATCCTCTCGAAACTTACGAACCCAAGAAGTAATCAGCGGAGGATTGTTAATACCAAGGGTATTAGCCACCTCACGATAGGACATTTCACTCATTTGATATAACTCTATCGCATCTAGTTTAAATTGAACAGAATATTTTTTGTTTTGACGCATTCTAGATAGCCCTTCCTTACCAAACTCTTCATATGCATTGACCCACTTTCTTATCTGTGACTTGCCTTTTACTCTATACTTTTTTGCCAGATAAGAGTATCCTCCCTCTCCATCAAGATATTTTTGAACCATTTTCAATTTAAATTCAAAACTGTATTTTGCCATAAAAATAGCGACCTCCAAAAGTTAGATTTTTGGTCTAACTTTTGGGGGTCGCTTCAAAGTGAAGGGCAGTCTTTTTTACGTTTAAGGAAATCTTACTTTGCTAAACGATAAATCGCGTCAGCGTAGATAACTGCTGCACGGAATAAATCATCAAGACTCATAAACTCATTGGCTTGATGCATGGTATCTGTAAAACCTGGGAACATTGCGCCAAAAGCGACACCGCGTTTTAATAAACGGCCATATGTTCCACCACCGATAATTTGTTCGTATCCTTTTTCGCCGGTATGCTCTTCGTAAACAGCTAATAACGTTGCAACTAGTGGATCTTCTACTGGCACATAGTGGGGACCTGAATGTTTTTCGTCCACTTTTAGGGTTGTCACATATTGACCAATTGAATCCGTGATTCCAGCAGCTAATTGTTCTTTCCCGGTTCCTTGCGGGTAACGGAAGTTAAAGTTGATATAGGCCCCTTCTTCTCCTGCTACAAATTCAAATAACCCCGCATTCATTGTCAGTTTGCCCATTTTTTCATCTTCATAAGCAACCCCTAATTTTTCGCCATAAACATCTAAGTGAATATGAGCAGCTACTGTCAGGTAATTTTTTGCACCGCCACCAAAATCAAATTCATTTAAGAAAGTAGCTAAATACGTTGCAGCATTGACGCCAGATTGTGGACTCGCACCATGGGCACTTTTTCCGATTAATTTAAATGAAACGACTGTATCATTTAGTTCCGCTGTACCAGAAACACCTGATTTTTCTAAATAAGCATGATAAGCTTCTTTTAAGGATTCTGCTTTTTCAACAGAAGGAGCCGTTACAACAGCTGTTACATCTTGGGGAACCATATTTGGTCTTAAGCCCGCTTTAAACGTTTTTAACTTGTAAGATCCACCATTCGTACTAGCAAATTGAGGTGCGACAGAGATATTACCTTTTTCGCCATTAATAATTGGGAATTCTGCATCCGGTGCAAAACCAAAGTCTGGCATTTCTTCATGTTCAAAATAATAATCCATGTCTTTCCAAGTGCTCTCTTCATCGGAACCCACGACAAAACGAATTTTTTTCGACACTGGTAAGCCAAGTTCTTTAATAATTTTTAGCCCGTAATAGGCAGCCATACTTGGTCCTTTATCATCTGAAGAACCTCGAGCATAAATTTTATTATCTTTAATCACTGGAACATAGGGATCAGTATCCCAACCATCACCTGCTGGCACAACATCCATGTGACCAAAAATCCCTAAAATCTCTTCGCCTTCACCGTATTCAATATGACCAGCATAATTGTCTACGTTTTTTACTACAAACCCATCGCGCTCGCCATAACTTAACATGTGTAATAAAGCATCACGAGGACCCGGACCAAATGGCGCATCTGCCGTTATTTTATCGTCTTCACGTTCGCTTTTCACTTTTAAAAGTTCTACTAAATCATCTAATAACGCTTCTTTGCGTTGATCGACTTCTTGTTGCCAATTCACTGTCATCTTTTTCCCTCCAAATGATCGTTTCTATTATTATCATACCACTTCTGTTTTCAAAAGTGGGTATTTTCCATCGAAAAAAATCGTAGGACAGTCACTTTTGCAAGCTTGTCCTACGATTAACTAATCTGTTTAATTAACGACGTAAAGCTTCCACGTCACGCGCAATCACTAATTCTTCATCTGTTGGAATTAAGAAGACTTTGACTGTTGACTCTGGTGTAGAGATTTCTAATTCTTCTCCACGCTCTTTATTTTTCTCTGCGTCTAATTCACAACCAAGCCATGTTAATTTACTCATGATGTTAGCACGTGTTGCAGAATCATTTTCTCCGATACCTGCTGTGAAGACAATCGCATCGACACCGTTCATCACTGTCACGTAGCTACCGATGTATTTGCGAATGCGATCCGCAAATATATCTAACGCTACACGAACTTCTTCTTTATCCATGTTGTTTTCTAAATCACGCATATCACTTGAAATACCTGATAATCCTAGTAAACCAGATTTTTTATTTAAAATATTAATCATTTCATTAATATCGATATCTAATTTCTCCATTAAATATGGTAAAACAGATGGATCGATATCGCCAGAACGAGTCCCCATTGTGACACCAGCAAGTGGCGTGAAGCCCATTGAAGTATCGATTGATTTTCCACCTTCAACAGCGGTAATAGAAGCACCATTTCCTAAATGACACGTAATAATTTTTGTTTCTGCAAGTGGTTTGCCTAACATTTCAGCTGCACGTTCTGAAACATAACGATGACTCGTTCCGTGTGCACCATATTTACGGACACGTAGCGTTTCATAGTACTCTCTTGGCAAGCTGTATAAGTAGTTTTCTTCTGGCATTGTCGCATGGAAAGCTGTGTCAAACACGGCTACGCTGATAATGTTTGGTAGTAAATGTTTAAATGCACGAATTCCCATTGCGTTCGCTGGATTATGTAATGGCGCAAAATCTGCTAAAGCTTCGATATTTTTTAGCACTTCGTCATCAATTACGACTGAGCGATCGTAGAATTCTCCACCATGAACCACGCGGTGACCAACACCTGTGATTTCGTCATATGTTGCTAAGATTCCTAAATCGATTAATTGATCTAATAACATTTTAACCGCAACATCATGGTCTGGAATATCAATAATTTGTTCGAATTTTTGACCTTCTCCATACTTAATGGTAAAGATTGAATCGTTTAATCCGATACGCTCAACGATTCCTTTCGCGATAACTGTTTCTTCTGGCATCCCATAAAGTTGCCATTTTAAACTAGAACTTCCAGCATTAATTGCAATCGTTTTAGACATGTTTTGTTCTCCTCAATATTCATTTTATATTTTTAAATCCGCAAAAATAATTTTACGCTTTTTAAACGAGACTAAATATTTTCTTTTTTCCATTTCGCTACTTGTTGGAAAAATTGATTAAGCTTTTGTGGATCTTTCAACGTCGTCAGTTGAGCCACCAGGATTTCTTTTGCTTGCTGTGCTTTAGGACCTTTATTTTGTAAGATTACAATACTTTTTCGTGATGCTTTGTGTTTAAACAACTCATCTGGCAATTGAATAATCCCTTGTAAATAAGCCGTCTTACCGATCCATTCTTTGAATCGATCACTTTGATCACTTTCTAAGAAATTACTTGGCAGTAAAAATAACCCAACACCATCTTCTTTTGTCTTTTTCATTCCTTGTTCTAAAAGGAGATGATGGGCATACGTATGACCCGTTTTGGCTACCATTTCAAAGGATCCCGCAATTGAATCAATCGGATAATACCCCACTGGTAAGTCACCGACCACCACATCAACTTGCGTATCAAATGATTGCTGTAACGCATCTTGATGATAAAATGTCGCGTCTGTTTGAATCCATTGACTTGTTGCCGCCGCGATGGCAATTAATACTTCATCATTATCAATCCCAATACCGGTAACATCATAACCAGAGAGCGCTAAATTCGTTAATAAGGTTTGTAACAAATTGCCAGTCCCTACACTCGGATCAAAAATCGTTAGGGGTTCTTTCTTATTTGAATAGAATTGCTCAATTAAATAGACAAATAAAAAACCGATACTATCTGGCGTCAGTTGATGGTTGGCTTGTACGGGTTCTTTTTGCGTCCCCTTTAAGAGCAACAATTGCGCAAGTTTACGGATTTCTTCTGCTTCTAGCTTTTGTTCTTTTAATACTTGATATATTTCTTGGAGTCTTTGAACGGTTGGTTCATCTGGTGTTCCTTCAAGCACTTGAATCTGATAATCATCTAACAGGTTTTCAACTTGCTCAAGATAGGCATCAAAAAAAGAAGTTTGTAAGGCCTTCTGTAACAATTCAATGGCTTCAAAATTCAGATGAAAGCTTGTTTCAACCTTTTCCACTGACATAAGACACCTCATTTCAATTAATCACTATAACAACTTATATTCCTGTTTAATTTTAGCTGATTTTTCACAAATAATCAACCGCTTGTACCTATCAATTTTATTTTCTCTTTTTTATCAGCAAAAAAAGAGAAAATAGAGTCTTTATAAAGTAAGATGACTCTTCTTTCTCTTTCTCATTTACGATTTGTCGTCCGATTTTCGTCTAACGAAGGGGCTTGCATCTTTTGAATTAAACGGGGGTCTTCTGTATCATTCTTTCTTATAATCTGTTTACTTTCGACAGTCTCTTCTGTCTCATCTTGTCCGTCAACTTCTTCAATCACTACCTCAAACTTTTTCTGATAGTCTGACGTAGATGCTGTCATCCGTAAATAGGGCGCTTGATAGACATAACTGACGCTACCTGTACTATAAAACATCTCTCCCGAAGACGCACGTTGTGCTGGTGGAATTGCGACATACTCTGCTAAAAAAAGTTCTTTCATGATGGCCATTTCATAGTATCGATTGCTTCTTCCGGTAAACAGGGTTGTAATTCGTGCGTTTTGGGCCATAGATAAAAACAGGAGACTTAGCAAGCTAATCGTTAAAATGGCTAAGATAAATACACTACCTTGATACTTGCGGGATTGTCCATTGACCACTTTTTATCTCTCCATTTATAAAAGTAATTGTAAATAAAATCGTGTTCCCTTGTCGTTCAAAGATAAGATTTGTAACTTGCGTCAGTAAAGGTTCCACTCCGCCATTATCACTTAAATAAACCGCTTGTTTGTCTTGGCTTCGTTTAATCGCAAACGTCACTTGCTTACCTTCATGCAACTTTGTTCGATTGAAAACCAGTTCGCTTTTTTCAACACTTTTGAATGTTCCTAGAGCAAACTGATTTTCTAATTGGACTAAAAAAACATGCCACTCCAATTCTTGCCGCCCTTGAATCCGTCGATTGATTTCCTGACTTTGCGTAAATACACCCGACAACATTAAAAAGATCAAACTAAGCATACTTAAAGTGGCCAGACATTCTAACAAGGTAAAGCCAGCATATTTAGGGGAAGCGTTCAATTCGGATGTGCTGATTTTCTTCGGTACTTTCGACATAAAATAACGTCTCCAATTGATAATTGATTTGATATTTTCCTCCACGTGTTAATGAATACGCACCTGATTTTTGCTGTGTGTTGCGCGCCTTTGAGATTTCTTCATACAAGACACGGTATTGTTGCAGCTCTCGTTGTTGTTGTTCACTCATCATTAGAAACTGAAGACTCCCTTGATAAAAGTAAATCACGGCAAATGAGATCACGGCAAAGGCAAGCAAACTCTCAAGAAAGACCACACCCTCGTGTCGCTTACTTCGTCGGTGAAATTTGTTTTTCATAATGTCCTTTCCCAAACAAAAAGGAATAGAGCACTTCTATTTGCTCATTTTGCCAAGTAAAGAGAATTTTCCGCGCAATCCCCATATTCCCTGAATCTTTGCTAAACCGAATGAGTGGAAAGTCACTGACTTTTAATACAGAGGGAATCGGCAAGATGATTCGGTATTCGTGATCTAAGTCAAAGACCAAGCGGCGTTCTCCTTCTGCTTCTCGATAAAATTCGGTAAATTCATCTGAAAACAGGGAAGATTGCTGCGTTAATAAGATATTTTTCTCAAATTGATTCAAAAATTGATACACGGTTACTCTTTCTTGCACTCGTGGCACAAACACAATCGAGACACTGGCAAAAAGACTAACGAGTAACAAGACGAGCAACATCTCAATTACGGTATAACCGGCGTATTTCTTATGCATGTTATTTCCCTTTGATGTATTCATTATAGAGGTCTTGCTTTTTGGTATCCCCTTTAATGAGGTTATCCTTGATGTATTCTTCTGTGACTGGCTTTCCGGTAGAGAACTCTTGTAATTCAATTTGAGTTTTCATTGACTCTACAATTGCGTGATTGCCTTTATCCAACACAGTATCTTTTTCTTGCGCTAAATTTGGAATAAATAACAACACAAGGACACTAATGATCAATAAAACAATCATCATTTCCACTAAAGTGAACCCAGCATGTAATTTCTTTTTCATTCTAACATCCCTCCGATATTTCCATAAATTGGTAAAAACATTGCCACATAAATAGCGACAATCACTACAGCAATCAACACAAAAACGATTGGTTGAATTAAACGAATGGTTTGTTCCATTTTTGCAACGATTTTTTTCATCAATAATTGTTGATAGATTAACAATTCGTCCCCTAATCTTCCTTTAATTTCTCCTTGAAAGACAATCAGTGAAAACTCCGGGGTTAAAAAAGAATAATGGGATAACTGATCCGTGAGTAAAATCCCTTCTTGTAAGCCTTGATTGATTTCTTGGGCTAGTGCGACCATTAAGGTTTGATTGGGTAATAACACTAAGATGCTGAGTATTTGTTTCATTTCAAATCCTTCTTTGAATAGTTTGCCCCACTCTAAAGAAAAATAACTTGTTTGATATAGCGTATAGAAGGAACCTACAAAAGGCAGTCGACTAATGAACCGTGCTTTTTCTAAAATGGATTTTCTTTTAAAATACCACTGAATGATGAGTGCGACTAGAATAATGCCAAGAAGCCCTATCCCTAGAATAATGGGACTATAACGCATCACCCAAATTCCCCAATGATCGGCTTGTACCATATCTGATGCTAAGAGTTGCGGCAATAAAATATAGCGCATGCTTAAAAGCATCCCGGAAGAAAACACGAGTAAAACGATCGGGTAACTAATGATTTTTTTTAATTCTGCGGTTTGTTGATTCATGATCGTTAACTGTTGCGAGATATTTTGTAATGCTTCGACTAAATTGCCATGGACTTCTGCTAGTTGAATTTGCATCACTTCTTGGGTCGTAAAGCCCATTAAATCAAAACATTCCGCTAAAGATTTACCGGTACTCAGGGCTTCCGTCATGATCGTCAATAACTCTTGTGAGAACGATTGACTGCGAATCATCACGTGCAGACTTTCTTGAATACTAAAACCATTTTCGAGGAGTAAAACAAACATTTCTAAAAATTGGTACCTTGCTCTCAACCCTTTTTTCATATGATTTCGCACTCACTTTTAATCCGTTGATAGCGAACTTCCCAAGGCTCACTCACGCATTCTGTCATAAAAAATTCATACGCCAACAACGCTTTACTTTGAGCGTCGCGCGTAAAAAAGAGTTGCTGGTAGATGACACCCATTAAACAATTTTCTAACTCTGTACTACTTCCAACTAAGTCGATGATCCGGCTTTTTGTTTCCTCGACTCCTTTTGCATGAATGGTCGCAAAGACTTTATGTCCCGTTAATGCCGCCCGAATAGCCGCTTTAGCCGTTAATTCATCGCGTATTTCCCCTATGATTAAGACGTCCGGGCGATGACGTAACGATAACTTAATTAATTGATCATAGGTTTGATGAATTTTGTCATTCGTTTGAAGTTGCAAAAAATGAGGTACTTCAATTTCAACTGGATCTTCAATGGTAATCACTTGGCCTTTCATTTGTTGCGCTAAATAGTACATAAAAGTTGTTTTCCCTGAACCAGTTGGACCACTAAATAAATAGAGTCCCATTTTTTGCTTCATATTTTCATAGATGACTTCGACGTCTGTGGGATAAAAATAGCCTAATTGTTGCTCTTCAATCTGATGTAAAAAACGGACAACTAAACTTTCTTTTCCTCGATAATCACCTACCGTTGATAACCTGAGACGTTGCTCGCCTTGATTCAAGGGATACGTGATTGCACCAAGTTGGGCTTTTCTCTTCTCTCCGACATCCATTTCACCTAAATATTTAAAGCGTGCAATCAATTTTTGGGCGGTCTCGACACTCAACTCATTATTAAAAGGAATCATTTGATGGTCTTTCCGATAATAAACCGCGACACTTTCATTTAAAAAATAAATGTATAAGTCTTGCATGCGTTGTTCAACCCCATAAGTAATTAGTTCATCTGAGATCGTTTCAATTCGTACCACATCTTTATCCTCCCTTCATCGATAAATTTACGCAAACGAAGCGTCTTATTTTTTGAAGAAACAAAAAAGAGGCAAATTACTTTTCCTCTTCGTTCGATGATGGCTCGCAAATATCCCTTCCCTATGAACGACAAAAAGCCAAAAATCGGATGACAATCCTTTTCTGGCTTTTTAATAGTCGTTTATTCAGTTTTTAATAGCTAACGCCTAGCACGTTGGTAGCTTTACTGATAAATAAAGAATTCCCCAATTGGCGTTTTGGTTTTCAGGTCTCCTTGTTTCGTTAAGATAAAATGATCCATTTTTTCACTATTTGTCATGACGACAACGACATCGGTTTTCTTTCCTGCCGCTTTGACCTTCGCCAAATCCATTTCGGCTAAAAGTGTTCCTGGCGTTACTTGGTCACCCACCTGAGCTTTTACCGTAAACGGCTCCCCTTTTAACTCAACGGTATCCAACCCCATATGAATTAAGATTTCCGCTCCAAGTGGTGTTAAAATACCGATCGCATGTTGCGTTTCAAAAATACTAATCACTTCACCTTTCACCGGCGCATAAATGTTTCCGTCCGTTGGTTGTAATGCAAAACCTTCGCCCATTATTTTTTTGGAGAAGACAGGATCTGGTACCTCGTCTAAGGCAACGATGTTTCCATTTCCGGGAGAAAATAATAATTCTTTTCGAATATTTTTTTCAGCATTCGTGGTTAACTCTGCCACTGATTGTTCAACTGGAACTGAAGCTTCCGTAGACGCACCACTCGTTGCAACTTGCGCTTCTTTATTAAAAATACCTTGTTTTTCAAAGAAAATCGTTAAGAAGATTGGCACAACGACTGCAATCGCCATGGCAATTGCGAAGGATAACCAACCGCCACCTTCTGTTCCATTAATGGCCAAAATCCCTGGCAAGCCACCAACACCGATCGCATTTGCTCGAACACCCATAATATTGTTGAACATCGCCGCTGTACCTGAACCAATCATTGCGGCTACAAAAGGATACACATATTTTAAATTAATCCCAAACATCGCGGGTTCCGTTACACCTAAATAGGCTGAAATCATCGACGGGACCGATACTTGTTCTTCTTTTTTGTTGCCCCGGTGTAAGAAAATAATAGCCAACACCGCTGAGCCTTGAGCGATATTCGATAAAGCAATCATCGGCCTTGACACTCCACACGACTAAAGTCGTCGGATTCTTAGGTAGTACGCCCTAACGGACGCAAATTGACTAAGCGATCCCCGAAAGTCCTTCGGTTTTAATATTTATGCTTGCATTAATATCTCTGTCATGAATTGTTCCACAATTTGAGCATACCCATTCACGAATATTTAGCTCTTTTTTGCCGTCATTATGACCACAAGAAGAACAAAGTTGTGAACTTGGGAAAAATCGGTCAACTTTAACTAAAGTACGACCTTTCCATGCACATTTATAGTCTAATTGTCGAACGAATTCACTCCAAGAGACATCTGAAATTGACTTCGCTAATTTATGATTTTTAACCAACCCTTTTACATTCAAATCTTCAATACAAATGATTTGGTTCTCATCAGTAAGTCGTGAAGATAGTTTATGTAAAAAATCAGTACGTTGGTTGGCAATTTTCTCATGGATACGCGCAACTTTTACTTTTTGTTTTTGGTAGTTGCGACACTCATCTAATTTTCGATTGTGTTTTTTCGCAACTTCCAAACGCTTGGAAAGTTTTCGTTGTTCGCGTATTAACCGTTGTTCAAGAGAGCGATAGAATCGGTTATTATCGATTTTTTCTCCTGCGGATGTGATACAGAAATGAGTTAAGCCCAAATCTAATCCAATGTTATTTGCTACGGGTTCTTGTTGGAAATTCTCAGCATCAACTAAGAATGTCGCAAAATATTTCCCTGATTTAGTTTGACTGATCGTCACGTTCATTAATTTCCCTTTGAAACGCAATTCTTCTGCCATCTTGACCCAACCAACTTTAGAAACATAGAAGTATCGTCCGTTGACTTTCATGCCTACGGCAGTTCGATAGGATTTCTTTGAATATTTTTTACTCTTGAATTTAGGAAATCCGAATTTAGAGTTGAACGTATTTTTGTACGCTTTATTCAAATCCATATTTACTTGGCTTAGAGGTTGTGCTTCAACTTCTTTTAACCAAGAAAATTCTTCTTGCTTTTTCAGTCCAGCATAGGTCAGTTTGTTTTCAATATATTCAGGATTTTCTTTTTTCATCTTGTCATTCGTAATCCGTTGGTCAAGTAAAAAATTCCAGTAGAACCGAACACAACCAAAGGTTTTTTGAAATTGAATTTCCTGTCTTGAATTAGGGTAGATTCTGATTTTATGGGCTTTTTTCATTTCTGTACACCTCCTTAACGTAAACTCAATATCTTGTCCTTTGATTTTCTACATATCGTTTAATTGTTTCACTAGAAACATTCCCTGCTGTTGAAACAAAGTAAGATCGTGTCCAAACACTTGGCATTTTACTTAAATGTTCAAATGATTGTCGTAATTCTCTAGATGTTCTTCCCTTAATCACCTTCATGATATCCGCTGGTGAATAGGTAGGTTGAACATTTACAAAAAGATGACAATGATCTTTATCTGTCTCGATAGCCATGATTTCCCATTCATTTTCTTTACAGATTGAATGAACAAGCGATTTAAAACTAGCGTCTACTTCGGAATTGACAAATAGTTTCCGACGATATCTAGGACAAAAAACAAAATGATAGTTGAGTAACGATACAGTTGTCTTAGAATGTCTATATTCGTTATCCATGAGTTTATTATACATCAAAAAGTGTATTAATTAAAAATTATTATACACAAATAGTAACATTTTTTTGACTTTATCGTGTGGAGTTTGTTCACACAGGTTCGCGACTTCCCATGCAGTTCTCTGATGAACTTCTTACACTTTCATGCAGGCACAGACTATATCTTATCCTTCAACTTTACTTGTTAAGGCGAAACCACTTCCACATACTTGTGTGGACTTCCCTCAAGAGGAATAGTCGTTGAACCTTCCTATTTCTAGGCTTGGCTGCTGATTTTCGATTATGTGAACACTTAGGATTTAAGCTTATGCCATCTAACGAATTTTTTCTGTTTTCACCACGTTCACGCTTGGATTTGATATCCCTACGTTGTCGTTTCGTTAGCTTTACGAGTTCCCAGTAATTCAGTTTCTTCATTGGACAATACGAGTGTTTGTATGGCCTCTAAATGCAAGTTTCTCTACATTCTTACAGTACGTCTACGGACTATCATCCCACCATTAAAATAGTGGGTTTTCTCGCCCGCAAATTCGATAAATTTCGTTTCGTTGACTTTGCCCGTCGGAAAAAAATATAAAGCGTAGCAAGGACACATAAACTATTGTGTTCTTTGCTACGCTTTATTATGATTCGGAATGGCTCAAAAATGATGTTAACGGGGCACAACTTTTTCTTTCGATTAATGTTACGGGCACGACATTAATCGAAGGCGTAAGGTCTTCTTCAATAGCTTCGATAATTAATTTCGTAGCTAAATCAGCCATATTGACCAATTCCATTTTTACAGAAGTAAGAGGTGGATGAAAATATTTAGCCGACTCAATATCATCAAATCCTACTACCGAAATATCTTCTGGAACCTTTAGTCCCTCTTCATTAATCGCTTTGATCGCTCCAAAAGCAATCTTATCATTACTTGCAAAAATAGCTGAAAAAGGCTGTTCTCCCCCTAGCAGTCTTTTTGCAGCTTCATACCCAGCTTTTTCGACAAATTCACTTTGGATAATTAGCTCACTATTGACTGCTATCCCTGCATTTTCGAGTGCTTTTTTATAACCTTCCATTCTAGCCTTCGCAGAAAACTTCACCGATCCACCAGTAATATGGGCAATTTGGCGATGATTTTGTTCTACTAAATAGTTAGTTGCTTCGTATGCACCATTGTAATTATCCGCATTGACAATAATACACTGATTGTAGGCTTGAACATCAGGCCGTATCGATTGATCGACCAATACGACTTTATAACCTTTATGAATGATTCTTTTGATCGTTTCATCATTATCATTTTGTCCAATAAAAATACCACCAGAAATCGTCTTATTATAAAAACACTCTTCAATTTTTTCATATCCTTCAATTGAGTGGATAATTTGAACCAAAACCAAATAATCTAATTCACTTGACCGTTCAATAACTGAACTGGTGAATTCTAAATAATAAGGGCTCTTCGTTATTCTATTTTTTAAGCTATCTTCCTCGCTATTAAAATCAATAATGAATAAACCAATCACTTTATTTTGACTTCCTGCTAGCATTCTTGCCGATGCATGTGGGACGTAATCATATTCTTTAATAACTTTTAGGACTTTTTCTCTTGTTTCTGCTGGAACGTTTGAATAATTATTAATCACACGTGACACGGTACTTCTTGAAACACCTGCCAATTTGGCAATTTCTGTGCTATTCATCTTGTCTTCTCCCCCCAATCATAAACTCGCGTTCTCATTGTAACCATATCTGATTCTTTCGGTTTTTTCAATCATTATCCAAAATAAAACACCCATAGATTTTATGATCTTGGGTGTTTTACGTCAATTAACAAACATGCTTTATTACCAGCTTATACCAATGATGGCTTATTTAGTTGTTTAAACATTGCAATCATTTCCTCAATCAAAATTTTGATTGTTTCGGTTGCCATCATTTGATCTTCGGCGTGCATCAATAATAATGAGAATTCTACTTTATCCCCTGACGCCTCTAACTGAATTAAATTTTTATGTTCATGGTGTCCGTTCACGAGATAAGTATTTGCCTCTTCAAGCTTTTTTTCAGCTTCAGCATAGTTTCCTTCTCTTGCATCTCTTAATGATTCAATCGCCAAAGATTTTGCCATCCCTACGTTACTAATGATATTAAACGAAATTAATTCCATTCCATCCATTATTTTTAACCCCTATTCTATTCTTTTTACTTTACTAAATTAAGCTTCATTTTCTAATCTAGCTGCTTTATTCGCTGCAATCACAAATGGTGAGTAAATGATGACACTGACTGCTAAACAAAGAAACCCAACAAATAAGGCAGTGATACTACCACCTGTACCTAAGAAAGGCATTAACGGTCCTGGTGTTGTCCATGGAATACCGATTGTAACCGGTGGCATTATTTTAAGTATCATCACTGCCGTATAACCAATCAAGGTTGTGACTAATGGCGTGATAATAAATGGAATGATATAAATTGGATTCAATACAATCGGTAAACCAAAGATAATCATTTCATTAATGTTAAATAAACCAGGTGCTAAAGAAAGTTTCGCAATACTCTTTGATTCTTTGTTTTTCGAGAAAATCAACATCGCAATAATTAATCCTAGGGTAGCGCCTGAACCACCATACTCTGAAAAAGCTGTTACGAGACCACTATAAGTGATCGGATATGGCGCTCCCCACGTACTTCCAGTTTCAGCAAAGTGTAAAAGATTGGCATTCCCTGCTTCAGAGAACATGGTATCTCTAATCGCAGCAATTGTATTTGGTCCGTGAATCCCCATTGCCCAAAGTGATTGAGATAATAAGGATAAGATTAAAACTGAGAACAAGCTTTGACTCATTTTTGTCAGTGGTGTTTGGATAATACTATAAATTAATTCGTGTAATCCACCCGGTGCAACCATTTTTACAAAGTAGTTAAGAACTGAGAAGAAGACTGTTGTAATAATAATTGGAATTAATACTTTAAATGAGCGTGCAACTGCCGGAGGAACTTGTTCTGGCATTTTGATTTCTAACTTGTCAGACTGTGACAGACGTGACATTAATTCGCCGACTAACAGTCCCACTAAAATAGCAACGAAAAGACCTTGAGCACCTGTATATTGTGTAGTGATGTAGTTGATTCCTTCGTTGTTGAAATAATCAGGATAAATAATGAAATAGACGGAAACCGCCGTTAAGCCTGTCAGTAAATCATCACCATCTAATAATTTCGCTAAGTTTCGCGCAATTAAGAAGACAATTAAAATCGAGAAAATATCTGCAGAACCCTTTACAACCGGTGCAAAAACAGCTTGAAATTGAACAATCCCAGGAAACAGCTTATCAAATTGCAATAATTTAAACATAAAACCATCAGCTGATAAGAAAACATTATTTAACAAGACCATTAATGATCCCGCCATTGTTAGGGGGAAAGATAAAATAAAGGCATCTCTTACCGCACATACATGTCGTTGTGCATTCAATTTCGAAGCAATCGGTACTAATAAACGTTCAATAATATTTTGAAATTTGTCCATAAAACTCATGTTCCATCCTCTTTTCTTAATTTATTTTTTGTAAAGCTTCTTCTAAAATGGCTTTTCCATTCATCATCCCGTATAAGCGCATATCCATTACTTCTACTGGGATTCTACCTTTGACAAGTTTTTCTACAGTTGGTTTTTGAAAACGAACTTGAGGGCCTAATAGCACAATGTCAACATGATCCACAGCTGTACTGGCTTCAGAGACAGAAAGCGCATCGATTTGCACTTCCACTCCTTTTTCTTTCGCAGCTTCTCGCATTTTGGTGACCAATAAGCTCGTTGACATTCCTGCTGAACACACTAGTAAAATTTTTTTCATGATTATTCTCTCCTTTTTCTCTTTGTTCGACCATTACTTTTTTATAAATCTTCACCATTACTCTCGATTACATTTTGATACCAATAAAAGCTATTCTTTTTGATTCTTCTAAGCTCTTTTTCATCATTTTCTTCTCGATCTACGTATACAAATCCATAACGCTTTTGATAGCCATTTAACCAACTAAGTAAATCTGTAAATGACCATGTACAATAACCTAAAAGATCGACACCATCTGTCACTGCTTCTTTACAAGCTAATACATGAGCGCTCAGATAATCAATTCGATGAGAATCATTTACCACGTCGTTTTCTTCCAATTGATCAAATTCACCAAGTCCATTTTCTGTAATCAGAATGGGTAAGTTATAGCGACTTGTTAATCTTCTTAAACCTACTCTTAGACCTGTAGGATCAATGGCCCAATCCCAATTCGTCGTTTCCAAGTTCGGGTTCTTCACGTTCTTAAAGACACCAGGCAGACCATTTTCTTTCGCCGTCCCTTTTTTACCGGTATTATTCATCCCTTCACTCGGGCCAACCCCATCAATTGGATTAGATGCAACCGTTCCTGTTTGATAATAATTGATTCCAATAAAATCTGGTTTCGCTCTTGCTAACAACTCAAGATCGCCTTCTTCAATAACCGGAGCAATTCCTAGTCTTTCATAATACTTGAATGCAAATGTCGGATATTCCCCTTTGCAATACACATCTAACCACCAGTGGTTGTTCAAGTCTTCCGCATTTTCAGCAGATAAGATATCTTGTGGATCACAACTATAAGGATAGACAGGTCCATAGGCAAAACTTGGTCCAATCATCCCGTCAGGAACATATTGCTTAAATGATTCAATGACCGTCGCATTGGCTACATTTGCAATATGATTGGCTTGTAGCATTCGTTTGTGACTTTTTACTGCAGGTGGATGCATCGCGGTTACATACCCCAATGTCATAAAAATATTTTGTTCATTCAAAGATACCCAATGCTTGACTTTATCACCAAAACGTTTGAATAAAGTAACACAATAGCGATTAAAGTCTTCAATAATCTCTCTTGATTCCCATCCACCATAAAGATCTTGTAAATGTTGCGGTAAATCCCAATGATAAAGCGTGACAACAGGTGTAATATTATGGGCAATTAGTTCATCAATTAATTGCTCGTAAAATTCTAGCCCTGCTTCATTTAGTTCTGTTTTTCCGTCTGGATAAATACGAGTCCAAGCAATTGAGAAACGATACGCTTTTAATCCCATTTCAGCCATCAACGCGACATCCTCTTTGTATCGATGGTAATGATCGACTGCCACTTTACCATCTGTTTCTTTAAATGTTGTTCCAGGAATTCTTGTGTAAACGTCCCACACGCTTTCTCCTTTTCCATCTTTATCCCAAGCACCTTCTACTTGATAGGCTGCTGATGCCGATCCCCATAGAAAATCATCACGGAATTTGGCTGTTTTTTCGTAAATCACTGCAATCTCTCCTTCAAATAATATGATTTTTACTTATGAACTTTCGTCTTTCACTTTTCTTTAACTTCTAGCTTTAATCACTGCTCCTAGAATATTAGCGTCATTATTGTATTTGCATCTTTTAATCGCGGTCGTAATAAAATCCAATTCAAAGTACTCTTGACACATTTTCTTGTACTGCACCTGTAACATGTTAATAAACCAGTCTTCTTCTGAAATGCCACCACCGATACAGATAACTTCAGGATTATAAAATACCGTCATCGCGATTAATTGAGTCGTGATATTTTGAATCCATTGTTGGACTGATTTTTGGGCAATTGCATTTCCACCAAGATACTTTTTACAGACGTCAGAACCTAAATTAAGTTGATCACTGACAGGACTATTCTCATTATATAAATTTAAAAGACCCGTAATTGACGTATAGTCGCCCATTTTTTTAAGGGATTGATTAGAATCTTGATTAAAAAATGGAATATTATGAAATTCAGCTGCGTAGCCATCTTTCCCATAAATCACCCCATTTTCATCACAGATACATCCGCCAGTCCCCGTTCCGATGATTAAAAATGCTGACGATTGACAGCCTTTTGCATTGCCTAAAGTAAATTCACAAAGTCCTGCCGCTTTCGCATCATTAATGGATTGTACTTTTCTATTAATCCTTTTACCGATTTCGTCATTAATATTTGTTCCATACATGATGGACACATTCGGAGCAGCATATGACTTTACAGTCGAAATTTGATCAATCAATCCAGGAGCACTTACCCCGACCTTCTCTATCTGCTCAATATGTTTAATATTTGAACAAATATAATCATAGAATTGTTCGGAAGATTCCATATTTACCGCTTTCACTTTCCATTTTTGAAAGATGCGATAATGATCATCAATCAGTGCGTATTTAATAAAAGTTCCTCCGATATCTATTCCTAAATGATACTTTTGCATATTCTTCTCCTTAATAACGAAAATCTACTGCTATAACTATTTACGTTATTTATTTTTACATATCCATAAACGCGTGTTTATAGAGATGTAAAAAAATATAGCTCTTTATTTTCTATTGACATTTTTCGTGAACGCGCGTTTACGGACATATCATACCTTGAAAACAATTACATTTCAATAGTTTTTTTCATTTTCCTCTATTTTTTTTATTATCTCCAAAAAAATATTAAAGAATGCTGTAAATATCAGTCTCCCACACTAAAAGTAATCCAACCAAAAAAAAAACAGCAAAAGGAAAATCTTCCTTTTACTGTTTTTTAAGTGACTCTACACTCTTAAGGCAGCAATACATTTCTAGCGATAAGGCCTGTATATTCAATGAGTCCCTGTTCGCTCGGATGCACTTGGTCTTCACGGAACCAATCTGGTTGTCCGTCACTCGCTTGATACCAATTAATTAAAGTAATATTCTCATATTTCGTCGCCATTTGGTCAAAGAGGGCATTGACTTCATTTTGCCATCGTTGTGTTGGGACACGGGTATTAATGAGATAAACCTGACGATCACCAATCTCTGTCATTAAATCATCAAATTGTGCTTCGGTTGCTAATCCATTTGAGCCTAATCCTAGAAGAACATTCTTTTTTAATAAGCCTTCTTTTTTTAGTTGTTTGATTTCCTCAAGACTATTATATAACTGGCGTCCGATGACCGCATCAACCACGACGCTCGGAAAGACTTCTTGTAAGTTTGAAGTGGCACCTAACATCACCGAATCACCAAAAGCCGTTAACTCTAACTGTTGTCCTTGTCTGACTTGTTCTTCTGTCAATTGATAGCGCGTCATTAAGGTCGCAATATTTTCAGGTATTTCTCCAGAAGTTTCGGTTGTGTCGATTGCTTCGTTTGGTTGATTTGTTTGACTTTTCGTTTCTTCCGCTATCTTTTGATTTTCTTCGATTTTTTGTTGAAAGGCTTCTTGTTCCGCAGTCAGTGTATTCGTCGGCGCGATGATTAAGCCAATCAAACTAATCAGCACGACTAATAAAATCCCCCACTGTTTGACTGCTTGAGCCGTGAATCCTCTCATCTTTAC
Organism: Enterococcus sp. DIV1314a; assembly: GCF_051713805.1. Lineage (NCBI taxonomy): Bacteria > Bacillati > Bacillota > Bacilli > Lactobacillales > Enterococcaceae > Enterococcus > Enterococcus sp. DIV1314a. Next base: position 611,718 of record NZ_JBIOQP010000001.1, read on the forward strand.
AGTCTCTTTTAACTTGCGTAGCATCCCTTTGAATGTCCACTCACGCCCTGGTTTTTCAACAAAGCGATAAGACCATTCACTGAGTAAAAAGATGATGACTAATTCAATCACGGTATGCAACCAGCGATGATCGGCGATATTTTTTACTTTCGCTTCATAAAAAATCATGACCGGAAATTGATAGAGGTACAGACTATAGCTACGTTTCCCAATATAAGTAAAAAGAGGGTTGGTTAGCCAGCGGTTCCAGTTCGCTCCAGGGTGGGCAGTCACCGCAACCATCACACAAGCGAGTAAACTAATCAGATAGAAACCACCATAATAAATAAAGGAATAGCGCGCATCAAGGAAGAAAAAACCAAGTGCCAGGAGGACTAAACTTACGCCACCTGATAGATTCAATACTTTCTTTGCTTCTTTTGGAATTTGACTTCGTAATTGGGCGGTCGGCCATACGAAGGCTAATAATGAACCTAGCCAAAGCGAAAAAAGACGCGTATCTGTTCCGTAATAGACACGGGTTGGATCACTACCTGGTTGAAAGAGCAGGACCATCATAAGTGCTGAAATAAGTGTTCCACCAAAAATAATTTTTATGATAGTGGACTTGTTTTTGACAAATTTCAATAAAAGGAAGCAGATAATGGGCCAAATCAGATAATTTTGTCCCTCAACGGCTAGTGACCACAGATGCGTAAAGGGGGATTCATTCCCAAAACGATCAAAGTAAGAATAGCCTTGCCGAATTTGCCACCAATTGTTTACATAAAATAAACTACTGAACACAATCCCTTTTAAATTATTTAATAAGTTGCGTTGAAAAAGCGTGATGTATGCGGCCGAAACAATGAGTAACGTGACTAAAGCAGGATACAACCGCCGTATGCGCCGTAAGTAAAATTGTTTAAACTGAATTTTTTCATTTATTTGCCACTCTTGGCGTAAGCCATCTGTAATCAAGTAACCCGATATCACAAAAAAAACAGGTACACCCAAATACCCGCCACGCATATTTTCTGGCATCAGATGATAAAAAATCACGCCAATCACTGCTAACGATCGTAAACCATCTAAGCCACTAATGTACCGCCGTTTATGCTGTTGTTTGTTTTCCATCTACTTTCCCTCATATTCATAAAATCTACTCTTATCATGCCATAGAAATGGTAAAAATACAGCTTCCTTTTCGTATCTTTTGTAAAAAGTTAAGACAGCTTTCTTAGCCATTTTTTTCTTCAAAGATCTATAAATCTTCTTCATAAAAACGCCCTAGAATCTGTACATTATCTGCAATACTGACAAAGGCATGCGGGTCTGTTTCCCTCATAATTTGTTTTAATAATGGCAATTCGTAACGTGTCACCACGGTAATCAATACTTTTTGACGATCGTAGCGAAACGCCCCTTCTGCGCCATTAATGATAGTGATCCCGCGACGCATTTTGCCATGAATACCGTGAATGACTTCGTCGGCACAAGACGTCACAATCGTTACTTGCATTTTCTTTTGCTTTGTAAAGACGGCATCCATGACTTTTCCACTCACAAAAATCGCTAAGGCACTATAAAAAGCATATTGCCAACCAAAAAGCAGTCCGGCTGCAAGTAGAATGAATGAGTTAAAAATAATCGATAACGAACCAATCGTTTTTCCGGTTTTTTTCCGTATCGCAATCGTGATAAAATCTAAGCCTCCCGAAGAAAGACCATTGCGTAATGCGTAGCCTCCACCGGCACCCATGACGACACCACCAAAAATCGCATTAATAATGGGATCGGTCGATAAGACTTGAACTGGAATTATTTGCATAAAAACAGAGGTTAAGAGTACGGTAATCCCAGTGAAAATCGTAAACTTAGGGCTAATTTTAAACCAACCCAAAATAAATAACGGAAGATTTAATAACAATAACGCAAGTGCAACTGGAATTTTTATTCCAAAAGCACTCTGCGCTAACGTGCCAATAATTTGCGCAATCCCTGTGACCCCACTGGAATAAATATTTCCAGGTTCATAAAAGAAATTGACTGCGGCCGATGCCGTAATCGCGTAAACAATTGATGTCGAAATTTTTGTTGCATAGTTTGAATGGGGTAAATATTTCCAGAACTTATCCATGGACTTAGGGAGCCTCGCTTTTTTTATGTATTCCTTTACGTTTCTCATTATACGCAGTTTTATAAAAAAAGAAATAAACAATTGGCTAGACGTGAGATTCTACTCTTGTCTTAACCAATTGTTTATCTTTTTAGTCTTCGTTTACGACTGTAACATCGATGCCTAATTCAAATAATTGCAATGGGGCAACCGTGCTTGGTGCCGCAGACATTGGATCAACTGCACGACCATTCTTAGGAAAGGCAATAACTTCACGAATATTATCTTCTCCAGCTAACAACATCACAAGACGGTCTAATCCAAGTGCAATACCGCCGTGTGGAGGGAAACCAAAGTCCAACGCTTCTAATAAGAAACCAAATTGATTTTGCATTTCGCGGTGTGAGAACCCGAGTGTTTCAAACATTTGCTCTTGGAGTTCACGTGTATGAATCCGTAATGAGCCGCCGCCTAATTCGTACCCGTTTAAGACAACATCGTACGCTTGGGCATGAACTTTACTTGGGTCTGTTGCGAGTAATGCAACATCATCTGCTTGTGGCAAGGTAAATGGATGATGCGCAGAAACATAGCGATTCGCTTCTGCATCATATTCAAATTGTGGCCAATCCACTACCCAAACAAAGTTAAATTGACTGTCATCGATTAAGCCTAATTCTTTTCCTAAACGTGAACGCAATGCACCCAGTGCTGCTGAGACAACCTCAAAACTATCCGCTCCAAACATAAGTAAGTCACCGACTTCAGCGTTAGTCGCTGCGATAATATTTTCCGTTGCTTCAACTAAGAATTTCGCAATTGGACCTTTTAAGCCATCTTCTTCGACTTTTAACCATGCTAAACCTTTTGCACCATATTGACTAACAAAAGTCCCAAAATTATCCATGTCTTTACGTGAGTAGTTCGCTGCTGCTCCTTTAGCATTTAAAGCTTTCACAACACCACCATTGGCTAATGCCGTTTGGAAGACTTTAAAGTCAACGTCTTTGACTGTTTCTGATAAATCAATCAGTTCTAAGTCGAAACGAGTGTCTGGTTTATCACTACCATAACGATTCATCGCATCTTGCCAAGAAAGACGAGGGAACGGCGCTTGAATATCTAAGCCTTTGACGTCTTTCATGACTTTGACTAACAACTCTTCTGTCATGGTTTGAATTTCTTCGGCAGATAAGAACGTCGTTTCAATATCGATTTGGGTAAATTCTGGCTGACGATCGCCCCTTAAATCTTCATCACGGAAGCAACGAACGATTTGATAATAACGATCAAATCCAGCATTCATTAATAATTGTTTAAAAATTTGTGGTGATTGCGGTAACGCGTAAAAATGTCCTGGATGCACACGCGATGGCACTAAATAGTCGCGCGCGCCTTCTGGTGTTGATTTTGCTAAATAAGGCGTCTCAATATCTAAGTAATCTTGACTATCTAAATATTCACGAATCGCACGCGTTGTTTTCGTCCGCATCATAATGTTTTGGGTCATTTTTGGACGACGTAAATCAAGGTAACGATATTTCATTCTAGATTCATCGCCAACGTTCGCCTCATCTTCGATTGGGAAAGCAGGCGTTTTCGCTTTACTTAAAATCGTAATTTGATCGGCCATCACTTCAAATTCACCGGTTTTCATTTTCGGGTTAACCGCTTCTGGTGCGCGTGCAATCACTTTTCCGTGAATTTCAATCACGTATTCACTACGACACGTATCCGCAATTTCCCAGGCTTCTTTTGAAAGTTCTGGATTAAATACCACTTGGACGATGCCTTCGCGGTCACGTAAATCGATAAAAATGACGCCTCCTAAATCCCGACGCTTTTGAACCCATCCTTTTAACGTGACTTCTTGTTCTAAATACTCTTTGTTTACTAGACCATTATAGACTGTTCTTTTTGCCATCTTATTTATCCTCTTCTTTCGTTAATTCATCATAGACTGCTGAGAAATTCGTATAAATTTCTGTTAATGGAACTTGAATTTCTTTACGAGTTGCCATCGCTTTAACGTTGACCATACCCGCTTCTAATTCACTTTCGCCGATGGTTAAGACCAGCGTTGCGTTTAATTTATCGGCTGTTTTAAATTGCCCTTTGGCTTTTCGATTTAACACGTCACGATCTGCTGAAAATCCCGCGTGACGGATACTTTGAACAAGTTTTAATGCTTCAATATTAACGGCTTCCCCTAGGTTCACAACATAGGCATCCAGCGGATTTCCTGTTGGAATCAAAACGGCTTCTGCTTCTAAGACAAGTAATACTCGCTCAATTCCTAACGCAAAACCAAAACCTGGCGTTTCCGGTCCACCAAGTTCTGCGACTAACTGATTGTAACGACCGCCAGCACAGATGGTGTTTTGTGCACCCATTCCTTTAGCGTCACTCATAATTTCAAAAATCGTATGCGTGTAATAATCCAACCCACGAACCATGTTGTGATCAATCTGATAAGGCACCTCAAGTGCATCCAACATCGCAACCACTTCATCAAAGTGCTTTTTAGCAGGCTCGCTTAAGTAATCTAAAATCGAGGGTGCATTTGCCACCACTGCTTTATCGCCTTTGTCTTTACTATCTAGAACTCGTAAAGGATTTTCATTCAAGCGACGTTGTGAATCTTCGCTTAATTTTTCTTGATGCGGTGTTAAATAATCAATTAATGCTTGACGATAGTTTTGACGCGTTTCCAAATCTCCTAATGAGTTGATCACTAAATGGAATTGCTTCATACCTAGTTGTTCAAAAAAGTCCATCGCCATCATCATTGTTTCAACGTCTGTCGCTGGATTTTCTGATCCAAACGCTTCTACCCCAATTTGATGAAACTGTCTTAAACGGCCTTTTTGCGGACGCTCATAGCGAAACATCGGACCGGTGTAGTAGACTTTATACGGTTTCGTATATTCTGGGCCAAATAATTTATTTTCAACAAATGAACGCACAACTGGAGCCGTACCTTCTGGGCGTAAGGTAATATGACGTTCTCCTTTATCATAAAAGTCATACATTTCTTTTGTTACGATATCACTCGTACCGCCCACACTGCGCGTAATCACTTCAATGTGCTCAAACATTGGCGTACGGATTTCTTGGTACTGATAATCGTTAAATAATAAACGTGCCGTTTCCTCAATAAATTGCCATTTCTCAACTTCTCCTGGCAAAATATCATTTGTCCCTTTTGGTCGTTGATAACTCATCTTTTTTTCCTCCTTCAATAAAAAAACAACAAAAAACGCCCTTGTCTACACAAGGACGTTAACATTTCACGTGGTACCACCTAAATTTGAAAGTTTGTCTTAAACACTAAACCAAACTTTCCTCAAACGATTAACGCTCGTGCACGTAGAGGCTTTTCTTCCTCTCATCTCCAGATTGTCTTTCCCGTATTTTCTCCTTAAATGACTCTCAGCCTCGGTCATTCTCTCTAAAAAGTGAAAAAATTACTTACTCGATCCTTCACAGACTTTTCTTTAATAGTAGTTATACATTACAAGAAATTTCCATGAAAGTCAAGCGCCTGTCTAGCAGTTGTCAAAGTTCCCATTCAAGCTATCGATTCCCTCTCCAGCTAGCGTAGTCAACGAGCAAGACTGTTCGTGATCCGATTGATTCGACAATCTATTGCAGGTAAAATAATTGTTTTTCCGATATTTTTCTTAATCAAACACACCACTCGCTGCCTTCCTCTTCAAAAAGAGGCTGATGACAAAATTTCAAATGCTAACGAGTCTTAACGAATTTGTGATCACAACGCATAAAAGCGATGACAAGGGCCATCGCTTTTACGTGAAATGTTTGTTTGCGTACACGCCATCCAAAAATCGGATGACCACCTTACCTTTACACATTCTCTATTCTTTTTCTAATTCCATTGCTGCTTCTTTTGTCTCTTCATGAGTATCAAAGGGATGATTTGCTGGTGAATAAATCGAATAGAGTTTCATTGGTTCATCGCCAATATTTGTGACATTGTGCCAAGTATTAGCCGGAATAATAATCGCATCATCTGCTTCGACAATTTGACTTACGGTAATGACATCCTTGTCTTTGCCCATTTCTACTTTTCCTCGGCCTGCTTCTAAACGTAAAAACTGATCCACATGAGGATGGATTTCCATCCCAATATCACCACCACCAGCTGGAATACTCATGAGCGTAATTTGAAAATGATCGCCCGTCCAAAGCGTTGTCCGATAATCCTTGTTTTGTAAGGTCGCTTCTTCAATATTGAAAGCGAGTGGTTCTTTCCCATAATCTTTTAGTTCCATAACATTTCCCTCCATTTTGTTCGCATTTAGCAACAGGAGCATTTGTCAGTGATTCTTTCACACACACTCACGATCATATTCCCTTTGATTTTTCAGAGTGTTTCTTACTCAAGATGATACAACGTAAATTTAAATCGATTTTACGTTGAAAGAAAAAAATACAATATCATTCTCCTTGATTTTAACACAATACCGATAAAAAGTAAGCGTTTTTTATTTATCTTTAGTACTTCTAGATTACTAGTCTTATGATTATGAAAAAACGGAATAAGCCATTGTGACGAATGAATGAAAAAAAGATCTCGTCGATTCGCCATTCGATTCTTTTTTCATTCGAAGGATTTTCCCTTGCCTCTCTGACCACAAAAACGTACACTAAAAGAAAACAACAACGGAGTGATTGTATGAATTACACTGGTTATTTACGCCAACCACACTACTATGAAACCGATCAGATGGGAATTATTCATCATTCGAATTATATTCGGTGGTTTGAAGAAGCCCGAGTCGATTGGCTGACTTTTTTAGATGTTCCTTATTATAAAATTGAAGAAGCAGGGATTATTATTCCTGTTTTAGCGGTCACTTGTGACTATAAAGAAATGATTCGTTACGAAGATCAAGTGCGGATTGAGGTCACCATCGATCACTATACGGGGACTCGTCTTGAATTTTCTTATCACATTTACAACCAAACAACCGAAAATTTATTGACGACTGGAACGAGCAAACATTGCTTCTTAGATAAAGAAACCAACCGTTTACTCCAACTCAGAAGAAGCCATCCTGAGATTCATCGCATTTTTAGCGAAACATTTGAACGACAAAAAGAGACAACCAATGATTAGACACGGACAACTGGCTGACGTTTCCTCCCTAGCAACCTTGGCTCAAGAACTTTGGCCTAACCACACCGTCGATGCGTTTAAAAAAGAAATACAAGAAGCGATCACAAAGCCAAACGTCGCGTTCTTCCTAGCTTTTACAGAAAATCAACCGATTGCTTTTCCCCAGTGCCAACTGCGCTATGATTATGTAGAAGGAACGAGTTCCTCGCCTGTTGGTTATTTAGAAGGAATTTACGTGAGAGAACGTTATCGTCAGCAAGGAATTGCAAGTGAATTATTAACGGCTTGTCAAACTTGGGCCAAAAACAACCATTGCACTGAATTTGCGAGTGATTGCGAAATTGAGAATACGAAAAGTTTGAAGTTTCATTTATCCCACGGTTTTATCGAAGCCAATCGACTTATTTGTTTCTCAAAACAACTCACTTAACGAAAGCTTTCCTATTCGTTAGACTACTTTTGGAGGGAATATCCATGAAATTAGCGATCAGAAAACGAAAAATCGGCAACATTCCCATTCTTGAAGTTGTCGACGAAACGATGATTTATGAACCAATGCCTTTAATTATTTACTATCATGGGTGGCAAACAGCCAAAGAACTCGTCTTAACTCAAGGACGAAAACTAGCTCAAAAAGGCTTTCGGGTGGTATTACCCGATGCTGCCAACCATGGGGAACGAAAAACAGAACGCTCTCCCATTCCGTCACTTACTTTTTGGAATAGCATTCAAAGTAACCTCTTTGAATTTTCTTATATTGTTGATTTCTTTGAAAATCTCGGTGTTACAAATGGACAAATTGGAGTTGGTGGGGTGTCGATGGGTGGTATGACGACCTGTGGATTACTCACAAAACATCCCGAAATCACTGCAGCCGCTTGTATTATGGGTTCACCTGCAATGATAAAATATCGTGAACGAATTCAATACCATGCGAGCGCTGCGGGTTTCTTTTTACCAAATGATTATGAGGCCCTTGTTAGTTGGATTAACGACTATGATTTACAATCACAAATCGAGACTTTAGCCGCACGTCCCTTATTATTTTGGCATGGGACCGAAGATGAAAAAATTCCATACGAACATGTTAAAGCCTTCGTTGATCAATTCCCACAAAAAAATATCGAATTGATTTCTGAAACTGAAAGGCACTTGGTCAAAGGCGAGACGATGAATCTCGTTACGGATTTCTTTGAAAAACATTTATCTGTAGAATGAAAAAAGGAAGAAAAAACGAGCCACAACACGAATAACATCTCGTTATTCGATTGTGCCTCGTTTTTTATATTTCATTTCAATCTTTTTTTGGATTTCCCTCTTGCTCTTTGACTTTTACCTCATCAGGTAAAATGATTACCAAATTTCCACTGCTTATTTTTTAATGAAGTCATCATTAAATTTTTCTTTCAGGATGATTGTCTTATCAACCTCTGAATTGTCATCATTTATAGGAATAGGATTATTCGCGATAATACCGTTAGGATTAGACATCTCAATTCCTCTTTTCCATTGATTTTAGCTCCTCTATGTCTATCACGGAAAGAGGATTTTCGCCTTTTCTCTAACAAAACTACTTCTCTTTAACAATTGTCATAAAATCCATAAAATGCTCAAAAGTTTGCATCTTTTGATTACATTCATCACTATTGTAACAAATATAATTGCCTTTTGTTTTATAGTGCCCATCTTTATTCGCTTTCCCTTTTACAGTAAATAAAGCCACACTACTTTCCTCATGACAAATCGTACAAATCCCTTTTTTGATTTCTGTACTTAACTGTCCTTGGATTCCTTGGAGTTTGTTGTTGACGGTATACAAGATGAATTTACTTTGTTGCCCTGGATCATTCCACGCATAAAATGAATAATCAGCTAAGTCTAGCCTCTCCCAGTCGGGAATCGTCAATTTTTTCGTCTTTGGAAAAGCTTTCTTGATCCCTGTATCACTTGGTCGTTTAAAGGGGATCACTCGTTCCTTCATGCGCTGCAAGTAACGATCGAGAATTCGTTGTTCATCATTTATTTCGGTAATGCCCATTAGAAGCGTCATTTCTTCTTCACTAAGTTCAGATAAGGTCGCTTTGACCTTGTCAAAAATTTGTGCTTGAACGGCTTGAATCGTTGATTTTGCATTGACTGTTCGATGCGTTTGAGCTAAGATAGCTGCTTGTTCTTTTAAAAAATTATAATTGTAGGGTTTTAAAAATGGTTCCACTGCCATGGCCTCCTAGATAATCACTTGTCCTTTTATGCAGTATTGAAACAAGTGAATGTTCTGCGATTTTATTTCAATACTGACTCTTTCAAGTCATGTAGGATGCAGTGCATTTTAGTTTGCATCTTCTGATCACCACCTAAAAAAATTATAATTGAAAAGCAAGTAGTGGTCAATTTTGCGAGAGTAGTTATCACAATCCACGAACCCATAGCATTCGTCAATTGTCTTGCCAGTTTGATAAGGTCTTCGGGATCAGCCGTCATATTATAAAAAGAATAGGGATCAGGATATTTCCAATGATTCGCAATTTCGATGGCATAATCATCATTGAGTTGCTCAATTTTCATCATTTTTCTCCTCCTATGTTCTTTTGATCATTCTACCACAACTTTTAATCCCATATTCCTTACGAGTCTCCTTCATCTTTTCTGATACGTTTCTCATTTAGCGTCCCTTAGCTCCGCACGATCTGTTTGAAAAAGAGTGATGGGAATAAGCTTTTTGCGCTTCATTTTTTTATGAGAAATTTCTAATCTAAAAGATAAGCATTTTTACTGATTAATCGCGGAAATTGTACTAGAATACTCTTATTGTGATTTTTTACTGACACTTTAAACAACTATATTTAGGAGAAATAAATGAAAAATAATAAATCTATGATGTACTTAGCCATCAGTAACCTTTTCCTTGTATTCTTAGGCGTTGGACTCGTCGTTCCCGTGCTTCCACAATTAAAAGAAGAAATGAATTTTTCCGGAACCACGATGGGCATGATGATTTCTATTTTTGCCATTGCACAACTGATTGCTTCCCCGATTGCCGGTATCCTTTCAGATAAATTTGGCAGAAAGCGACTCATTGTTTTAGGAATGCTGATTTTTTCCATCTCTGAGTTACTCTTTGGTCTAGCTCAATCGACCAATGCCTTCTTCTTTTCGCGCGCTTTAGGTGGGATTGCGGCGGCATTAGTCATGCCTTCTGTCACGGCCTTCGTCGCAGACATGACGACGATTGATAAACGTCCTCGAGCAATGGGACTTGTTTCAGCAGCAATTAGCGGCGGCTTTATTATCGGCCCCGGTGTGGGAGGCTTTATTGCCCACTTCGGAACACGAGTGCCTTTCTTTGTCGCTTCAGGTTTAGCACTCTTTGGCTTTTTCCTTTCGCTCATCGTCTTAAAAGAGCCGAAAAAACACGAAATCAATCAAATGGATTTCCCAAAGGAGTCTATTTTAGGAATTTTAAAAAATCCCGTGTTCTCTTCGTTATTTATCATTATCCTGGTTTCTTCTTTTGGTTTACAAGCGTTTGAATCGATTTATTCCATCATGGCCACGATAAACTTTGGTTTTACCACAAACGATATCGCCTTAGTGATCACCGTCAGTGGGTCTTTAGCGCTAATTTGCCAAGTCTTTTTGTTCGATTGGATTGTCTCGAAACTTGGCGAGATGCGCTTAATCCAACTTACCTTTTTTGTGAGTGCCACTTTTATTGCGGTCATCGCTTTTACCACGAGTCATCTCGTCGTTGTCTTATCAACGTTCGTGGTCTTCCTATCCTTTGATTTGTTCCGTCCAGCAGTAACAACCTATTTATCCAAAAATGGCGGAAATCAACAAGGCGCAATCAATGGATTGAACTCAACATTTACCAGTTTCGGAAACATCTTAGGTCCGTTGGCAGCAGGTTCACTCTTTGATTTGAATCATTTTTATCCATACTATGTCTCAGCTATGATTTTATTGGGAACAGGGTTTTTATCCCTTTTCTTAACCAATATGACTAGCAAAAAACTCCTTCTAAAAAAGTCCTAAGACTTTTGAAGCGACCCCCAAAAGTTAGACCAAAAATCTAACTTTTGGAGGTCGCTATTTTTATGGCAAAATACAGTTTTGAATTTAAATTGAAAATGGTTCAAAAATATCTTGATGGAGAGGGAGGATACTCTTATCTGGCAAAAAAGTATAGAGTAAAAGGCAAGTCACAGATAAGAAAGTGGGTCAATGCATATGAAGAGTTTGGTAAGGAAGGGCTATCTAGAATGCGTCAAAACAAAAAATATTCTGTTCAATTTAAACTAGATGCGATAGAGTTATATCAAATGAGTGAAATGTCCTATCGTGAGGTGGCTAATACCCTTGGTATTAACAATCCTCCGCTGATTACTTCTTGGGTTCGTAAGTTTCGAGAGGATGGTGTTGAGGGGCTTTCAAAATCGAAAGGACGTCCTTCTAACATGCCGAAGAAAAATAACGAGATAGAAAAGAAAATATCTAAAATAACGCCCAGAGAATCCGAACGTATCAAGGAATTAGAGAAACAAGTACGTTCACTCCAAATCGAGAATGCCTTTTTAAAAGAATTGAGGAAGCTGCGAAAACAGGAAGCTCAACAAAGACGCAAGAATCAATCGCACGTATCATCGACAGCCTCCGAGGATCATTCAAATTAGTTGAGCTTCTTGAAACATTGAACTTTCCTAAGTCAACTTATATGTATTGGCAAAAACGGTTCAATCGTAGAAATCCAGACCAAGAAATTGAAGATGAAATGCTAGAAATCCGGAAAGAGCACAAAGATTATGGTTGCCTCAGAATGAAAAAAGAGCTGCAAAATCGTGGTTTTATTGTTAATAAAAAGAAAGTTCAACGGTTGATAAGAAAATTAGCAATCGAAGTAAAATCCTACACTAGAAAGTCACGCCGATATAATTCTTATCGTGGAAAGGTTGGTACAGTTGCCAAAAATCGTATCCATCGTCGCTTCTATACAAGTATTTGTCACCAAAAAATCACTACTGATACGACAGAATGTAAATATTATGAATTAGATGCCAAAGGCGTTGTTCGACAAAAGAAACTTTATTTAGATCCGTTTTTGGATTTATACAATAGCGAAATTCTATCTTACAGAATTTCGGAGAAACCGAATGCAGTCGCAATAATGGAAGGGCTAGAAGAAGCGATAGAAGTCACTAAAGACTGCCCTTATCGTCGAACATTCCATTCAGATCAAGGATGGGCTTATCAAATGAAGAGTTATCGCAACAAGCTAAACGAACACAAAATCTTTCAAAGTATGTCCCGAAAGGGAAATTGTTTAGATAATTCACCTATGGAAAATTTCTTTAGTCTTTTGAAACAAGAAATTTTTCATGGAGAGATTTATCGTAGTTTTAATGAGCTTAAGGAGGCAATTGATCAATATATTTACTATTACAATAATAAACGTATGAAAAAGAAGTTAAACTGGAAAAGTCCTGTTGAATTTCGAAAATCAGCTCTATGTGTTGCATAGCAATCAGTTTAAAGGTATAAAAAAGGAGTGGATTTCTCCACTCCTAAAAAGTCTAACTTAAAGGGGTCACTACATTTTTTAAAAGGAGTTTTTCTTTTCCTTATGTTACCCAAAATAAAATGGACGGAGTGCTTCTTGCTTGAGCCCTTGAGTGAGCGAAATAAAATAAGGTGATTGCCATTTTTGCGTTTTAAGAGCAGCATCAGACAAATCCTTTTCCCAGTTTGGGTAGACTCGTAAGGCCATTTTCCCCTTTGATTCCTCCGTGCGTAAAACGCTCTGTTTTCGTAACACTTCTTTTGGAAAAAGAAATTGTCCACATTTATCATCGTCAATCACCGTCACAATTACCCTATCCGGTGATTCTTCAAAAGAATATGCTTGATTGTGCTGTTGTGAATCTTTTTCCCAAAATACTACAAAATATCCTTTTTTCTTCGGTGTTTTCTTGGCTAATCGACTGCGAAAAAGATGCTGATCAATTGAAAACAGACACCCTTCATAAGCTTGGTTATGTCGTTCTTCTTGTACCTCTTCAATCTCAAAGTATTCTTTGATTCGTTCAACAGACTTCAAACAACCGCTCCTTTATGTTCGTAACCAGTTCTTTCTTAAATCACATACAAATACGCATTGGTTTTTTCTTTTACAACTCTTGCAGGTACTCCAACGGCTGTCTTATAAGGCGGAATATCGTCTAAGACCACGGCATTCGCCCCGATCTTAGCTCCACGACCAATGGTAATATTGCCTAAAATTTTTGCGCCTGCACCAATAATGACCCCGTCTTCAACAGTTGGATGGCGTTTATTCGTCTGAGAACGGCCAATCCCTCCTAAAGTAACACCATGAAAAAGCGTGACATGATTACCAATAATGGCTGTCTCACCAATTACCACACCCATTCCATGATCAATGAATAGTCCTTCGCCAATGGTTGCGCCAGGGTGAATTTCAATGCCTGTGATTTTACGACCACGATGCGTCAAGAAACGCGCGAAAAAGAATCGCTGCCGTTGGTAATAGTAATGCGCCAATCGATAGTAAAAAAGTGCTTTGACACCCGGAGAAAAAAATAATGCTTCCCACAATGTTTTTGTTGCCGGATCTTTTTTCAATACGAGCTGCGCATCTTTCAAAATCAGCTTAAACATGTTCTCTCTCCTATTCTTCGGCAAATAAAATGGTCGATAAGTAGCGTTCGCCTGTGTCCGGTAAGACTGTGACGACTTTTTTTCCTTTACCAAGTTTTTTCGCAATGACTTTCGCTGCGGCAAAATTCCCGCCAGACGACATGCCTACTAATAGACCGGCTTTCTTACCCAGTTCTCGCGCTGCCGCATAAGCCGTCTCTTCATCCATATCTAGTACCTCATCCACAACATCCTTATCATAAATGCCAGGAATAAAGTTGGCACCAATTCCTTGAATTCCATGTCCTGCAGGGGTACCACCCGTTAAAACAGGTGATTTCGCTGGTTGAACGGCCACATTTAAAACGTTTGAATGATGCGCTTTTAACACTTTTCCTACGCCACTAATGGTTCCTCCCGTTCCAACGCCTGCGACAAAAGCGTCCACTTCACCGGATAAATCATGAAGAATCTCAACAGCTGTCGTTTCTTCATGCGATAAGAGATTCGCTGCATTTTCAAATTGGCGAATTAAAAAATAATCATGCGCCTTGGCTAATTCTTCTGATTTTGCCACTGCACCCGCCATTCCCAGTTTACCTTCTGTTAAAATAAGCTCTGCACCATAGGCTTTGACAATTCTACGACGCTCTTCACTCATCGTATCAGGCATGACAATCACGATTTTGTACCCTAAAGCTGCTCCAATCATGGATAGCGCAATCCCCATATTGCCACTAGTCGCTTCGATCAAGGTGTCGCCTTTTTTGATGAGACCCGCTTTTTCTGCGGCTTGAATCATATAGAGTGCCGGACGATCTTTTGTACTACCTCCAGGATTAAAACTTTCAAGCTTTACATAAATTTCTGCTGATTCTGGGTCTAGATGATTTATTTTCACTAACGGTGTACTTCCAATGGTTTCGATAATATTTTGATATAACATGTTATGCTTCCTCCATTTTCTATAATAACAACGTATCCAAACGGTTGCGACAGACAATCAAATCAGCCGAAGGGGGCCCACCTTTACTGATTTAGGTAATCAAAAAAACCTTTTGCCACCTGTATACGTAAATAAACATATACAGAGGCAAAAGGTCAATTTCGCGGTTCCACTCTGTTTGAGATTGCTCCCAACTTTAGTTCGAGTACTTCCATACTCTAGTTCAATAACGGGAACACCCGTGTTCATCTACTTGATTCGATGGACATACTCCTTGGCGCACTTCTATTACTTCCGTATAGATCTCTTCCACCAGTGAGATCCTCTCTTTGATACATCCGATAATATACTTTACCAATTCAACGTGAAATATTTTTTTGATTGAAGTGATTATACGGGTAGTTCAACTACTTTGTCAAGGATTTCTATTTTCCGATCATTTTTTGTTCATTCATTTAGAATGATTTTTTACGTAGTTATTTTGAAAAAACGACTCAAAACAACCACTCGAGGAGCCATAAAGAGGACTGATAACAATCGTTTTGCGCTAAGAAACAAAAGGTACATTTGGACAATTAGCTCTATTAATTATTAATTGCTCGACTAAAGTTTTTTTCGAAAATGTAAACTGTCAAGATATTTCTACATGCATTCGACTTTCAACGTGAGTATGACTTGCCTTTTCATAAAAGAAAACTTTTTTTCTTAAGATAATGGTTGTTAGTAAACTTAAAAAGAAGACTAAAAAATAGCCAGAAATCAAGAAAAAGAGTAATAGAGCCATTTGTTGAATGTGATGGTTCGAACTGTTTAGCCCCGTTGCGAGTTGCCCCATTCCCCGGCCGAAAATATTTGGGAGTAAATAGAATAGTCCATAGCGAATCCCTAATGCCACAAGCGAAACATTCTTTTTACCGGTTTGTACGATTTGTATTTTTACTGCTCGTTTCCCAAAGGTTTGCCCTTTCATGAAATAGTTTAACATGACCCAATAGCCCACGACTTGGGTGAAATAACCTACGAATGTTTCACTATTTATTTCATAGGGGATAGACACTAAACGAGTGATTACATTCATGGCAAACGTCACTAGCCCGATGATAAGCCAATCGATCAGGAACGCTACTAGACGACGAACCAATGTTACTTCCGCCCCCTTCTCATAAGAAAGCTCATCTAATTCTTCTCTCGTTGGTAAGAAAAGCGTTAATAAGGAAGCACTCCAATAACCAATCATGCCACCTAATGTATTATGGAACAAATCATTTACGTCAAATAAGCGATATGGACGTGGATAGATAAAATACAATCCAGTTAATTGTGTTAATTCAAGGAAAAGAGAACCTAAAAAAGCGGAAATTAGTGTTTTCTTCCAATCGAATTTAAAATAATAGCGTAAATAAATACCTAAGGGAAAAATAGTAAGAGATTAAACGCAGGCTCTAAAAAAACCGACTGCTTCATTGCAGGAATAAACGTACTCGGATTATTCCAGCGAAAAACCGTTTCTGAAAGAAAATCGTTTAGGGAGGTTCCTAAAACCAAATGATATTTTGGTCCTGTCATTTGAGCCACAGATTCTCTCGTTGGTAATGGTAAAATAATTAAAAAGTAAACGCAGAGTAAATAGAAAATAAAGGTATAAATAATGATTCCACGACTCAAAATAAAACGACCATATTGCCGATATTGCTTCACAAAAATGGGTAACGATAGCAATAACGCTAAAAACGGAAACATAAAGACCGCAACTTCAATCGGATCAATATAAGCACTCATCCAAAAAACCTCCCTCATTCATTTATTTTACTATAAACGAAAGAAAATTAAATTTTCTAGTTTTTGAAGCAAAAAAAAACCCACTAGCAATAGTGGGTTAAACGTTGTTCTATCAATGTTTTGAAGCTTATTTAGCTAAAGCATCTTTCGCTTGGTCCGCTAATGCTGTAAATGCTACTGCATCATGTACTGCTAAGTCAGCTAACATTTTGCGGTTGATGTCGATTTCAGCTAATTTCAAACCGTGCATTAATTTTGAATAGCTTAGGCCATTCATACGAGCTGCTGCGTTGATACGAGCAATCCATAATTTACGGAAATCACGTTTCTTTTGACGACGATCGCGGTATGCGTAGTAATAAGAATTCATTACTTGTTCTTTTGCTGTTTTGAATAAAGTATGTTTCGAGCCGTAATAACCTTTTGCTAATTTAAGCACTTTTTTACGACGTTTACGAGTTACTGTTCCACCTTTAACACGTGCCATGTTTAATTCCTCCTAAAATAGATAAATCTTCTCTTGAATTTTTTTAATTGTCTAAAGCTTTATTGGAATGATTATTTCATGTAAGCTAATAGTTGACGGATACGTTTGTAATCGCCTTTTGAAACCATGCCTGCTTTACGCAATTGACGACGTTGTTTTTTTGTTTTACCGTGGAAACGGTGACTCGTGAATGCACGGAATCTTTTTAATCCGCCTGAACCAGTACGTTTAACGCGCTTTGCTAGTCCGCGGTGTGTTTTTTGTTTTGGCATAACTAATTTCCTCCTCAAAATCTTTCGTTAATCTTACTATTTCACTAATTTTTTAGTGAGTCGCTACTTACTTGTCGCCTTTTGGAGCAAGCACTAAGAACATGCTGCGTCCATCCATTTTCGCTTTTTGTTCAACTGTCGCGATATCCGCAGTTTCTTCCGCTAAACGATCTAAGACTTTCTGACCAATTTCTTTATGGGTAATCGCACGTCCTTTGAAACGGATAGAAGCTTTCACTTTATCGCCTTTTTCAAGGAACTTACGTGCATTGCGAAGTTTTGTGTCGAAATCATGAACATCAATCGTTGGACTTAAGCGAACTTCTTTAACGTTGATCACTTTTTGTTTTTTACGGGCATCTCGTTCTCTTTTTTGTAAATCGAAGCGATGCTTACCGTAGTCCATAATACGTGCAACTGGCGGATTGGCGTTAGGGGCAACGAGTACAACATCTAAGTTTGCTTTTTCAGCAAGGCTTAAAGCTTCTGCCTTCGTTTTTACTCCAAGTTGTTCTCCGTCTTGATCAATCAATCGTAACTCGCGGGCACGGATGCCGTCGTTTACCATCATATCTTTTGCTATGGTCATTCACCTCCAAGTTTTTTGCGAGAAAGAAAGCTCTATGGCTTAAAATACAAAAAAACGAGTTCTTTATCAGAACCCGCGCGTACTTCAGCCTAAATTTAGTCTGAAATCCTATTCTGCCCAGCGATATGATCCCTCAGGCGAGAAGCGGGTGCTTCTACTTTCATTTCTCAACTACAATAGTATACCAAATTGAACAAACCGAGTCAAGGTTTATCTGATTATTTTTTACAGTTCTTTTTAATCGATCAAAAACTAGCCTTATGCTAAAATCAAGACACCATCACGAACTTGAACGGAGAATGCTTATGCACGTCCCAGCTCATTCAATTGAAGAATTAATTCAGGCGAGTCCTCATCAAGCTCTATTTGAGACTTTAGATCATTGGATACAACTCACTTTCCCTGCGTTAGACCGCCGACTCATCCAAAGTGGCACCATGACTTTTATTGGCTACGGCGAGTTAGCGACAGCAAAAGAAGGCGATGTGTATAATTCCCTCATCGCCCTTGCCCCACAAAAAAATTATCTTTCCTGCTATATTGCAGGAGAAAAAGCAGGCGAGCCGATTTTGCGCTCTTATCAAGCATATTTTGCAAAATCAACTATTGGAAAAGTCTGTTTACGGTTGAAGAATAGCCATACGATTGATTTTGCCATTTTAGAAGCGATTATCAAAGACAGCATCGCTTGGAATGAATGCCAAAAAACAAACGCCAAATCCTAAAGTGGAATTGGCGTTTGTTTGATTGCTTATTCTGCAGCAGCTGCTGCTTTATTGATGTAGTTGTACGGTTGGTTATAGTGTGGTAAGAAGAACAAGTCTAATAATGCTAACTCATCAATCGTTACTTGTTTGGCAATCGCTAATGAGAACATATGGATAGCCATCCCAATTTCAGAGGTTGTTGAAGACATTTGTGCCCCAACGATACGACGTGTTTTAGCATCGTAAACGATACGTGTTTTAACGTTGTCGTTATCTTTCATAAACGCTGGTTTTTGTGTATCTTCAATATCTGTGTATTTCACATCAAGACCAAAACGTGGTGCAGATTGAACAGAATAACCTGTTGACACCATGTGTAAATCAAAGATTGTGATACCATTTGATCCTTGAACACCTGGTGATTCAATTTTATTTCCACCAATATTTTCACCAGCAACTAAACCAGTACGAACGGCATTACTTGCTAAAGCGATATAAGCTGTGTCTTGTAGCGCATTCGAGTAAACTGTTGCACAATCACCGACAGCATAAACGTCTGCATCGCTTGTTTGTTGATGACGGTCAACTAAGTACGCACCGTTCACAAATTTTTCTAAATGATCTTTTCCAAGTTCACTATTTGGACGGAAGCCAATCGCGTTGATAACGACATCGACTTCGTAAACACCTTTTGCCGTTACGACTGCTTCAACTTTTTCAGTTCCACGGTATTCTTCGACTAATTCACCTAAGTGTAATTCAATTCCGTTATCCGCTAAGTTTTTGTCCATATCGTCTGTAAACCATTTATCGTAGTAGTTTGGTAATGAACGTTCTGCTGCATCAAAGAGCAACACATTTTTGCCACGACGTTTGGCAGCTTCCGCGATTTCCACGCCAATATAACCAGCACCAATTACGGCTACGGTTTTCACTTCATCTTGATCAAGTAAATGATCAATTTGTTGGCCTTCATAGAATTTTTTCATGAATTGAATATTTTTTAAATCATGTCCAGGGACTTTCGGTGCAATTGGTAATGAACCCGTTGCTAAGACTAACTTATCGTAACTTTCATCCCACTCTGTACCATCGGCTGACACACAATGAACCGTTTTATTGGCATAGTCGACATCCGTTACGTCGGTAGACATATGAATCGTTGCGCCTTTTGCTTTAAATTCTTCGCTATCTGTATAAAATAATCCATCAAACTCTTCGATTTGACGTCCTACCCATAGAGCCGTCCCACAACTTAAGTAGCTGATATGATCTGTTTTTTCAATTAAAACCACTTCTTGATTCTCAAATTTATCTAATAGTGTGTTCGCTGCCGCAATTCCTGCATGGTTTGAACCGATGATTACTGTTTTTGTCATCATAATTTCCTCCTCTTACATTTACAAACGTAGTATACCTAGCATGTGAATTTAAAAACTATCAATTATTTTTGCACATGATAAAAAATTGAGAATTAGACAAGAAATT
Source organism: Enterococcus sp. DIV1314a (assembly GCF_051713805.1). Classification (NCBI taxonomy): domain Bacteria; kingdom Bacillati; phylum Bacillota; class Bacilli; order Lactobacillales; family Enterococcaceae; genus Enterococcus; species Enterococcus sp. DIV1314a. Next base: position 631,878 of record NZ_JBIOQP010000001.1, read on the forward strand.
CAGATACAGCAAGCTTTTCACACGATAAATTATCAAAAATAAATTTGATTGTGAAAAACAACTCATTAAGATTTCGTTAAAAAAGAGTGCTTCTTACTTGTTTTCAGCTGTTTTTGAAAGCAATGGGCTGGCTTCTTTAATGAGATAGATTGGACGCTTTTTCGTTTCTAAAAAGATTTTACCAATGTACTTACCGATGATTCCCAGACATAACAATTGCAAACCGCCTACAAACAACATAATGGAAACGAGTGATGGCCACCCACTTGTGGGATCACCGTACAGTAACGCACGAATCACAATAAAAACCAACGCGATCCCAGCACCAATACAAGATAACGCACCGACAAGAGAAGCGAGCATTAAGGGCGCTTCTGAAAAATTCACGACACCATCAATAGAATAACGTAACAAGCTCAAAAACGACCACGACGTCTCACCGGCAACACGTTCACGGTTTTCATAAGATAAATACTCGGTCTCAAAACCTACCCAACTAAAAATTCCTTTTGAAAAACGATTGTATTCGGTAATTTCCAAAATAGCGTCGACCATTTGGCGGGTCATTAAACGAAAATCACGTGCACCGTCAACCATCTTAGTATCACTAAACTGATTAATCAAGCGGTAAAACAAGCGCGAAAACGCACTTCGGATGATCGGCTCTCCTTTACGGTTCTCGCGTCTCGTCCCAACGCAATCGATTTTTTTCGTCTCAATGAGCGCCAGCATTTCAGGTAATAATTCCGGTGGATCTTGTAGATCGGCATCCATTACCGTCACGAAATCCCCTTTGGCATGTTGTAATCCTGCGTATAACGCAGCTTCTTTGCCGAAATTCCGAGAAAAAGAAAGGTAATGAATCTCGGTAGGACGCGCCTGGTGATATTTTTTTAAGAGGTCTAATGTTCCATCCTTCGAACCATCATTGACAAAAATATATTCAATTTTTTGTGGATGTTGAAACATCACCCGATCGACCGCTTCAATAAATAAAGCAATCATTGCCTCTTCATTGTAGCAAGGGACGACGATTGATAACATAAACGATTCCCTCATTTCTCATGATTTTCCTGTATAGTTAGTATAACGTTTTTAGTGAGAATATTCACCTTTTTTCCTACGCTACCAAAAGACGCAGGATGAACTTTAACAAAATGATAAGAACCTGAATCCCTTATCTGACTAAGCCATGACAACAGACCATCCTAGGTTCCTATTTTGCGTCCATTCGATTAGGACGCTTGAAATCGAATTTCTGATCTAGTTCCTAACCTCATCATAGAGCCTTTCTTTCAAACAGCACCTTTTTGTCGATGAATGACTCATTCAAAAAGAATTATACCGAAGATCAAAATAGCGACTTCCTTCGTTTATTTGTCGTGATCCTTTCATCATATATCTCTTTTGATTCTTTGTTTCTTTTGATTTTTTGAAGCATTCAGCTAAAACGACCTTTTTTTCGGTTGATTTGTGATAATTATGTTAATTTTTGTTAGCATTCTACTTAAAAACAAGGACTAGGGCTTAACGAATACAAGATTTTCTAGTAATATGGATAGGTATATTATAAACAAGTGATTTAGGAAGAGGACGAACATGAAAAAACAAGGGGTCGGTCATGCGACTGGGAAAATAATATTAATGGGTGAACACGCAGTCGTTTACGGAGAGCCTGCCATTGCGTTTCCTTTTAAAGGAACAGGCGTGACATGCACTTTTGCCCCCGCAACGACTTCTTCGCTGACTTCTAGCCATTATGAAGGAAAATTGAGTGATGCGCCTTCCGAATTACGACTTATCCAACAATTGACGCAAACGCTGCAACAAGATTTTGGGCAAAAGAATTTTCATTTAACCATCGAAAGCACGATTCCTTCCGCGAGAGGCATGGGCTCAAGTGCCGCTGTGGCGGTTGCTGTCACCCGAGCATTCTTTGATTGGATAGACGAAGTATTGCCTAAAGAACGCTTACTCCATTATGTGAATTATGCCGAAAATATTGCCCATGGAAATCCAAGTGGGATCGATGCTGCGACGACGAGTGGCGACCAACCGATATATTTTGAAAAAGGAAAGGCCTTTAACTCTTTTCCTTTAAATATTGATGCCTACCTCATTGTGGCAGATACCGGAATTAAAGGCCGAACACGAGAAGCTGTCGACGCCGTTAAGGAGCTCTGCCGAACGCAACCACAAAAAAACAACGAGTTAATCAGGCACTTAGGCACACTGACGAGACAAGCAAAAGAGGCGATTACAACCAACCAACCTCACTTATTAGGGCGTGTGATGACCGCCGCTCACTATGATTTGTCTGAGTTAACCGTCAGCAATCAATCGCTTGATGCGTTTGTCGAACTTGCTTGTCGACATGGTGCTTTAGGCGCAAAACTAACAGGTGGTGGCCGTGGCGGTTGTTTTCTTGTGCTATGCCAAGATGCTGCCGCTGCCGCATTGATTCAGTCAAAACTAAAAAATGCTGGGGTTCGAGAGACCTGGATGCAAGGATTAGGAGTTTACGAACATGTATAAAGGAAAAGCACGCGCTTATACGAATATTGCGTTGATCAAATATTGGGGAAAGGAAAATAAAGAACTTATCATCCCCATGAATAATAGTCTTTCATTAACACTCGATGCTTTTTATACCGAAACAATGGTGACTTTTTCAAAAGACTATTTAGCCGATTCTTTTTATCTTGACGGCCAACAACAAGATGAAAAAGCGACAAAAAAAGTGAGTCGCTTTTTAGACTTAGTGCGGCAAAAAGCCAACTGTTCGCTCTTTGCTACCGTAGAAAGTCATAATTTCGTTCCTACAGCAGCCGGTCTGGCTTCTTCTGCGAGCGGTTTAGCTGCACTCGCAGGAGCGTGTAACGAAGCCTTAACACTTGATTTATCTCCTTCTGCCCTTTCACGTCTCGCTCGTCGAGGATCAGGATCAGCTTGTCGCAGTATTTTTGGTGGCTTTGTCGAGTGGGAAAAAGGCTCTGACGATGCCTCTTCACAAGCTGTGCCAATTCTTTCGGATCATTGGGAAGAAGAACTTGCGATGATATTTATCTTAATTGACGATCAACAAAAAGAGGTTTCCAGTCGTGACGGCATGGAACGTACCGTTGAAACTTCCGCTTTTTATGACGGATGGTTGTCTAGCGTGAATGACGATTTGAAAGAGGCAAAAGCCGCCATTGCCGACAAAAATTTCCAGGCATTAGGTGCCGTAGCAGAAGCCAATGCCTTAAAAATGCATGGCACGACGTTAGCTGCTAACCCACCTTTTACTTACTGGTCGCCCGATAGCTTAAAAGCGATGAATCTCGTGCGTCATATCCGCCAAACAGGTGTGCCGTGTTATTTCACCATGGATGCAGGTCCTAACGTGAAAGTCCTCTGCCAAAAAAGCGAGGTCCCAGCAATCATGGCTACTTTAGAAACACAATTTTCCAAAGACCGCTTGACGTGTGCTTATAGTGGTCCTGGACTGACGATTTTAGAAACGGAAGTGAACAAATGATTGAGGTTAGTGCACCAGGTAAATTGTATATTGCAGGCGAATATGCTGTCGTCGAACCTGGACATCCTGCTATTATCGTGGCCGTTGATCAATTTATTACCGTTACGATTGAAGCAGCAGTGAAAAATGGAAGTATTCAATCCCAACAATATAGCGATTTACCCATTCGATGGACACGCAAAAAAGGCGTGCTTGTCTTGGATCATCGTGAAAATCCTTTTCATTATATTTTAGAAGCGATTCGTCTAACGGAACAATATGCCAAAGAACGAGGACAACTCCTTTCTTTTTACCATTTAAAAGTGAAAAGCGAACTCGATAACTCGAATGGTCGCAAATATGGCTTAGGTTCAAGTGGTGCCGTGACGGTCGCTACAGTTAAAGCATTAAATGTCTTTTATGATTTAGAAATGGATACCTTGACGCAATTCAAAATTGCGGCGCTCGCCCATTTAGCCGTTCAAGGAAATGGCTCTTGTGGCGATATTGCAGCGAGTTGTTATGGCGGTTGGATTGCCTTTTCAACGTTTGGTAGCCAATGGGTGAAGGAAAAACAAGCACAATGGTCGCTTTCGACTTTATTAGAAACCGATTGGCCGATGCTCTCCATCCAACCATTAGAAGTACCCAAAAATTTACGGCTCGTGATTGGTTGGACCGGGAGTCCGGCATCCACTTCTGACTTAGTCGATCAAGTGCACCAATCAAAAGAAGTCGCTGAAAGTGCCTATCAAACCTTTTTAAAGGATAGTCGCGAGTGTGTAGAGGAAATGATTGCCGGTTTTACCAATAAAAATATTCCAGTCATTAAACAAATGATTACCAAAAATCGCGCCTTGTTAAACACCCTTTCAAGCATTACGGGCGTCACAATTGAAACGCCTGCACTAAAAGAGTTATGCGACCTTGCCGAGACCTGTGGCGGCGCTGCGAAGTCTTCTGGCGCAGGTGGCGGGGATTGTGGCATTGTGATTGCCGATAAGAAAACAGGCATTTTACCTTTAATGACACTTTGGGAGAAAGCTGAAATCACACCGTTACCGCTCCATATTTATCACTACCAAGGAGGTCAAAAATAATCATGGATCGTAAAGATGAACATGTTTCTCTTGCTAAAGGATTTCATAAAATTAAAGAAAATTCGTTTGATCACGTACGTGTTATTCACGATTCGTTACCTCAAAGTGCCTATCACCAAACGTCGATTGCAACTGAACTCTTTGGTCAACGGTTAACTTCGCCATTTTTCATCAATGCTATGACTGGCGGAAGTGAAAAAACGGCAGGAATCAACCAAAAACTTGCTATTTTAGCTCGAGAAACCAAGTTGATGCTTGCAACAGGATCGATTTCAGCCGCATTAAGAGATCCAAGCGTGGCCCATTCTTATCAAATCGTGCGCGAGGTTTTTCCAGAGGGCATTTTATTAGCGAATATCGGTGCGGGGAGTACCTTAGAAGATGCTAAACGCGGCGTCGACTTATTCAACGCTAATGCGCTACAAATCCATCTAAATGCCCCACAAGAGCTTGTCATGCCTGAAGGAGACCGCGACTTTACCCAGTGGTTACGCTTAATCGAAGAAATCACAACCAATCTTGATGTCCCTGTGATTGTCAAAGAAGTTGGCTTTGGTATGTCACGCCAAACAATGCAACGACTACTTGACGTCGGTGTAAAAACGATTGACGTTGCGGGTTCAGGCGGCACAAGCTTCACCCAAATCGAAAATGCGCGTCGCAGAAAACGTGAATTTTCTTATTTAAGTGACTTTGGCATCACAACGGTCGCCTCTTTACTCGAAGCGAACGAAATTCCAATGAATTTTGAATTGATTGCCTCTGGTGGGATTCGTCATACTTATGATATTTTTAAAGCGTTGTGCTTAGGCGCAAACGCCGTCGGAATTTCAGCGAGTATTTTAAATCATCTTCTCGTGAATGAACTCGAAGATACCATCGCATTAGTTCAACAATGGCAACAAGAACTCATTTCCTTGTATACACTTGTCGGCGCAAAAACGACCGCCGATTTAAAACAAGTTCCGTTACTACTCTCAGGAGAAAACAAAACCTGGTGTGAAGCAAGAGGCATCGACTTTACAAAATATAGTCAAAGATAAAAACGAAAAAGGTGTGACGAAAGTCACACCTTTTTCTTATCTTATTGTGTTTTACCAAATAATCGCTTTAAAAAGCTCGGTTTTGTGTCTTGCGATTGAGGCGCCACCGTCTTTGATAATTGATAGCCTTTATCTTTAAACACTCGCTGAAACGTTAAATTATCTTGGAGATTTAACGTGTTTAATTCTACAACGCCTTGCAGACTGCCTTTCAAACGACGAATTTCTCCTTCACTCAACCCAAAAAAGGCTTCGGGCGTATGATTGTCTTCCAATGTTTCCAAAGTATCAATCAATTCTCTTAACCACTTATTTTGCTTTGATAAAACCGCAGAAATCTCTTCCACTTCTAGGGTCGGAATCTCTGTTGGTTCCATCAAATCCGTGACTACGCGTAAACTATCCGCATAATCCCTTAAATCAAAAATAAACGTTTGCAGTGATTCTTCTTTCATGACCTCACCTTGATTTACGAGGCGATCTTGTAACTGAAGTAAACTATTTTGTGAATTGACTAATGCTTGTACGGTTTCCGTTATGGCCATTCATAATCCATCCTTTATCAATTACTCTTTCTTTCTAGTCTACCTGACTCAAGCTGTGAGTCAAGATAAAAACGTGGATCGACCCGCATTTCTCATTACTGATAAAATGAAGCGACCGAAGTCAAAAAAGGTCTGCGACTTCTGTCACAGACCTTTTTTTGATTTAATTCTTTGCTTATGCGTTATAAGAATCGATAATGATTTGTTTTAATTCAGAAATAAGTGGTTGTTTCGGATTTGCTGTTGTACATTGGTCTTCGTAAGCAAGTTCAGCCATACGATCCACTGTTGCATCAAGCACTTCTTGCGTAACGCCTTGTGCTTTTAAGTTCATTTCAATTCCAACTTTTTCACCTAACTCAGTAATTGCTGTTGCTAACGCTTCAACTAATTCTTCAGTTGTTTGACCTTTTAATCCTAAGAATCTTGCAATATCTGCATAGTCAGTATCTGCACGGAAGAAGTCATATTTAGGGAACATTGCATGTTTTTGTGGATCTTTTGCATTGTAGCGAACGATGTGCGGTAAAATAATCGCATTCGTACGACCATGTGGAATATTGTATTCTCCACCAATTTTATGCGCGATTGAATGAGATATTCCTAGGAAAGCATTCGCAAAAGCCATCCCTGCCATCGTTGAAGCATTATGCATTTTTTCACGCGCTTCTTTATCTGCACGGTTCGTTGATGCTTCTAAGTATTCGAAGACAATCTTAATCGCTTGTAAACTTAAGCCACGAGTATAGTCAGAAGCCATTACTGAAACATAAGATTCAATCGCATGTGTTAAAACGTCCATTCCAGTATCTGCTGTTACAGATGCAGGAACTGATAATACGAATTGCGGATCAATAATCGCGACATCTGGCGTTAACGCATAGTCAGCTAATGGGTATTTCACATGTGTTTCACTATCTGTAATAACTGCAAATGGTGTTACTTCAGCACCCGTACCTGAAGTCGTTGGGATACATACAAATTGTGTTTTTTCTGGTTTGTCAATTTTGTACGTACGTTTGCGAATATCTAAGAATTTTTGTTTTGCACCAAAGAATGATGTATCTGGGTGCTCATAGAACATCCACATGCCTTTCGCTGCATCCATCGCTGAACCCCCACCGATTGCAATAACTGTATCTGGTTTGAAGTTCATCATCACTTCTGTTCCTTTGTAAACAGTGTTCGTTGATGGGTTTGGTTCAACATCAGAGAAGACTTCAATTTGAACCATGTTTTTGCGACGAGCTAATACGTCACGTACGCGGTCAACATAACCGAATTGAACCATTCCTGGGTCACAGACAATCATTACGCGCTCAAGATTTTCCATTTTTTCTAAGTACATTAATGAGTTTTGCTCAAAATAAATTTTAGAAGGTAATTTGAACCATTGCATATTATTTCTCCGTTTCGCTAAGGTTTTCACGTTAATTAAGTTGACTGCTGATACGTTACGTGACACAGAGTTTTTACCATATGAACCACAACCTAATGTTAATGAAGGGATCATTTCGTTATAAATATTTCCAATTCCACCTTCAGCTGATGGTGTATTGACTAATACGCGACATGCTTTCATGCGTAGACCGAAACGGATTTGTAAATCTTCATCTTCACTATGAATCACCGCTGTATGACCTAAGCCACCTAAGTTTAACATTGCTTCACATAGCTCTAATCCGTGCTCTGTATTTTCTGATTTAATCATTGCTAATACTGGTGATAATTTTTCACGTGAAAGTGGATAATCTGCGCCCACACCTTCTAATTCAGCAATTAACATTTTAGTGCCTTCTGGTACAGTAATTCCTGCTAATTCGGCAATTTTTGTTGCTGGCATTCCAACGATTGCTGGATTAACTGCATATTTTCCTTCATTCATAACGGCATCTTCAAGTTTTTGTAATTCATTTGGTTTTACAAAGTATACTTGGTGCGCTTGGAATTCTGCTTTAACTGCTGCATAAACTTCTTTATCCACAATGATTGCTTGCTCAGAAGCACAGATCATACCGTTATCAAATGTTTTTGAAACGATTAAGTCATTCACTGCACGTTTGATTTTTGCTGTTTTTTCGATGTATGCTGGTACGTTACCTGGTCCAACACCTAATGCTGGTTTACCAGTTGAGTAAGCTGATTTCACCATTGCCGCGCCACCTGTTGCTAAAACAATCGCGATTCCTGGGTGATTCATTAAGCCTTGAGTCGCTTCAATCGATGGGTGTTCAATCCATTGTACACAGTTTTCAGGAGCACCTGCTGCGATTGCTGCATCGCGAACGATACGAGCTGCTGCTGCAGAACATTTTTGAGCACTTGGATGGAAAGCAAAAATGATTGGGTTACGTGTTTTGATGGCAATCATCGCTTTAAAGATTGTTGTTGAAGTTGGGTTCGTTGTTGGTGTTACCCCACAAACAACACCGACTGGTTCTGCGATTTCGATTAAGCCTTTTTGTTTATCTTCACTGATAACGCCCACTGTTTTGTTGTCTTTAATTGAGTGCCAAATATATTCTGAAGCGTACATATTTTTAATCGCTTTATCTTCATAAATACCACGACCTGTTTCTTCAACAGCTAATTTTGCGAGTGACATATGTTCGTTTAAAGCAGCCATTGCCATTTCATGCACAATATGGTCAACTTTTTCTTGATCAAAGTTTTCCATTTCTTTTAATGCAACATTTCCTTTAGCCGCTAAATCATCAATCATGACTGAAACATCAATTGTCGCTACTTCTTTTTCTTTTTTTTCTACTTTTTTACTCATATTAATCCTCCTATATAATGGGGTCTTTTTTTCGTTTTGTTTGTTAACTACTTCACACATAGAATGATACATCATTTCTTTTTGTTTGTAAATAGTTTCCTGTGATTTTCTTCACAATTTTTCAACTTTTATTAAAAAAACGGATAAAACCTTGTTAATTAAGCTTTTTCCGTTAATATAAAATTAATAAATCAATTTAAAAACCGACTTTCATACGTCAAACATTTTCATCATTATGAAAATGACACCTAAAATAAATGTGAATGATTGAACTTTATTATCATAAAAATAACTTACTTTCGTTTTATAATCCTAAGATCGATGGGACTTCTTGATACTCACCATAACATTGTAACGAGATAACATGTATTAAGTTCTATCAGATTAGACACGTGTCAAAGCACAAAAAAAGCCAGATGGGCAAGAGAGCCTAACTGACTTTTTTCACTATTGTTTGATTTCATCCACACGTTCCGATTACTTTGCAGTCAAAGAAAACGTTGAACGAATCGAACAATTGATGATCATTATTCTGCTGCTTTTTCTTCTGTTTCTTCTTCAACGATAATTTCAGTAACGGAATCATCATTTTCAATAATCGTTGCGGGTTTAACTGTACGAATCGATGTGCGTTCAAATTCTAAGTAAATTCCTTCGCAATCTAATACGACGGTGTTTTTATCTGAATTGACTTCTGAAATTACCCCGTGTAATCCACCGATGGTAATCACGCGGCTTCCGACAGTGATACTATCCATTAATTTTTGACGTTCTTGTTGTTGTTTCTTTTGCGTACGTTGCATAAAAAATAACATTGCTCCGATTGGTAGAATCATGATTAATGCTGACATTTATTTCACCTCTATTTTTTCTCTACGTTTACTTTACCAAAAAAGCGGTTGCTTCACTAGCTTTTTTCCAAAAAAACTAAAAGTTTCTTGCATTCTCCTTATTAAAGCCATATTCTTCGATGAAATGGGCACGAAACTCTAATAAATTATCGTCCATAATGGCTTGACGAACTTGTTTCATTAAATTTAATAAGAAGTGTAAATTATGATAAGACGTTAAACGCAACCCAAATGTTTCATCCGCTTTAATTAAATGACGAATATAGGCACGACTATAATTTTTACAAGTATAGCAATCACATTTTTCATCAAGCGGTCGAAAATCGCGGGCATATTGAGCATTTTTCACGACTAAACGTCCTGTAGAAGTCATACAAGTCCCATTTCTGGCAATACGAGTGGGTAACACGCAATCAAACATATCAACGCCACGAATCACACCATCGATTAACGAGTCTGGTGCACCCACGCCCATTAAGTAACGAGGTTTATTATCTGGAATCAGTGGTGTTGTAAAGTCCAAGACACGATTCATCTCTTCTTTGCTTTCACCCACAGATAACCCTCCGATTGAATAACCAGGGAAATCCATACTGATTAAATCTTTGGCACTTTGACGACGTAGTTCTTCAAAACCAGCGCCTTGGATGATGCCGAATAAGCCTTGGCGATCAGGATTGGCATGGGCTTCTAAGCCGCGGGCAGCCCAACGAGATGTCCGTTCAACTGATTTTTTGACATAGTCATAACTTTCATTAAAGGGTGGACATTCATCAAAACTCATCATAATATCTGAACCCAATTTATTTTGGATTTGAATCGCTTTTTCAGGTGATAAGAATAATTTTGATCCATTTAAATGGTTTCTAAAATGAACACCTTCTTCTTCGATATTCCGCATATCGGCTAAAGAAAAGACTTGGAAACCACCGGAGTCTGTCAGAATCGGTTGATCCCAGTTCATAAATTTATGCAGACCACCTGCTTCTTCAATTAAATCCTCACCAGGACGTAACCATAAATGATAGGTATTACTCAAAATAATGCCTGAGCCCATCGCTTTTAGTTCTTCTGGGGACATTGTCTTCACTGTTGCTAATGTACCAACAGGCATGAACATTGGGGTCGGGAAGGTTCCGTGCGGGGTAATAATTTCTCCTAAGCGCGCACCGGTATGTTTTTCTTTTTTTATTAATCGATAACGAATGGCTGGTTCCGTCATTCATTTCCCTACTTTCTAATCATTGATTGAATTAAATATTGCACCCTTCATCATAAATCTTCCACACGCTTTTTGCAACTTAAAGACGAATAAAACCCAAAACACAAACTTTTTTTAACTTTCCTTTCATTTATCACGGGGAGTTTGATATACTGAAGCTACAAATTAACGTATTGGAGTGATGTGAAATGAAATCAAACGCTGAATTGAAACAAGAAGCTAAAGAGATGCTTGCTGGAAGATGGAAAGAAGCAATTTTACTGAATCTAGTTCCAACGATTGTCACGGTTGTAGCTGTCTTAGTTGTACTACTCATAGTAGCGCTTCCCGCTTTTTTATTATGGAACACCAACATTATCCAAAATTCTTTTAACGACGGGACTTTGAACAGTTCTTTAGATCTGGATTTCGGACAATCAGGCGGTTCTAGCTTTTTTAGTGGGATTATCGGAACCTTCTTTTATGTCGGAATTTCTTGGACGTTTTTAGACTTACTTCGTCATAAAAAAACAACGATCGTACCTTTCAAGGATGTCTTTAGAGGTTTCCAAGCGCCTTACGGTATTGGTATTTTAGTTATTTATTTATTTAGTTCTATTTTCATTTTCTTCTGGTCATTACTCTTTATTATTCCCGGAATCATTAAAGGCTATTCGTATTCTCAAGCCTATCTGATTTATTATGATGAATACAGCCGGACAGGTGTCCCACCAAAATACTTAGATAGTATTACGAAGAGTCGTCAAATCATGGATGGTTACAAAGCGCAATTATTTATTCTTGATTTAAGTTTCATTGGTTGGCATATTTTAAGTATCTTCACTTTAGGAATCGGTTATCTATGGCTTACCCCTTATATTAGCGCTACAAAAGCAGCCTTTTACAACAATCTGATTCAACCATTACAAGACTAAGTATTTTTCCTTACCTATTTAAATGAAAAAACCAAGATGTCGATTTCTTTGGCACCTTGGTTTTTTATCTGAATTTAAAAGCATATATTTTGCAATCGCTTCCAATTCATGCTATTCTATGAGTGTAAGGAAGGATAAAACATTTGTTGGTTGGATTTTCTAGTAGCAAAGAGTAACAAAGAAAATAGAAAATAGTAACAAAAAAGTTGTTAGAGCTTCAAGTTTCACCTAATATTCACACTGCAAGGTAATCAAAGCAATAAAAAGGCCACATGTAACAAGTAGCATCATTACAACTACACAGTACCTAATTATCGCAGCATGATTTGCAAAAAAGAAGTTAGTTTCGAATCTTTTAATTAAGACAAGATTTTTGTTAAACCGTGAGTGAAAACGTATTACTTTGCATCACACATACAACAAAACCAACAAATGCCTTCCGAAAAAGCAGCTATTCAATCTTGAATAGCTGTTTTTGTGTTCCCTTTTTTTATCGAATGTAAGAATCAGCTGTATCACGTTTAGTGTTGCTGCTGGATATTCATATCATTTTCCAACGCTTTTTTTCTTCATTCATTCAAAAAAAATCATCGAAAGTCTTATTATTATTTTTTAATTGAATGGATTTTCGTATACAACCGTCAAAATCTTCCTTTCAAAATGTGTAATGATCGTTTAACAGGATTCTTTATATGTTCCTATTTTTTTGTAAAAAAATAGATGTGAATGCATTTCTTCATCCACATCTAAAAGAATCCAACCTGAAAGCAAATTCTTTGAAATTTTTTTATTTCACGAACATCGCATCACCAAAACTAAAGAAGCGATATCTTTCTTCAATCGCATGATGATAGGCGGCTAACGTGAAGTCTCTTGTTGCAAAGGCGCTCACTAACATGACTAAGGTTGATTTTGGCAAGTGAAAGTTTGTCGAAAAAGCATCGACAACTTTAAATTGATAGCCAGGTGTAATAAAAATACTTGTCCAGCCACTATCCGCTTGAATCGCCCCATTAAATTTTGTTCCAATCGTTTCTAAGGTCCGAATAGATGTGGTTCCGACTGCGACAATTTTACCCCCAGCTGCTTTGACTTCATTCAAAATAGCGGCCGATTCTTCACTAAGTCGATAAAATTCGCTATGCATTTCGTGTTCTGCGATGTTATCCACACTCACCGGACGGAATGTTCCTAATCCCACATGAAGCGTAAGATACACGAGGCGAACGCCTTTAGCTTGAATTTTTGCCAATAAGTCTTCCGTGAAATGCAGTCCTGCGGTTGGCGCTGCGGCTGATCCATTTTCTTTGGCATACACCGTTTGATACCGTTCAGGGTCTTCGAGTCGTTCTTTGATATAAGGCGGTAAAGGCATTTCGCCTAAGCTTTCCAGATTTTCTAAAAAAATTCCTTCATACGTAAAACGAATCACACGACCACCATGAGGTAATTCTTTTTCCACGATGGCTTTTAAGCGACCATCGCCAAAAGAAATTTCTGTGCCTACTTTTGCTCGTTTGGCAGGTTTGATCAACGTTTCCCAGGTGTCACCTTCGAGATTCGTTAATAAAAGAACTTCTAGATGACCTCCTGTACTTGGTTTTTCACCATACAATCGTGCCGGTAGCACACGCGTATCATTCATCACAAGGGCATCACCGGCTTCAAGCTCATCGATAATATCATAGAAATGATGATCCGCTATTGCACCCGTTTTTGAATCCAACACCAATAAGCGCGAACTGGTTCGATCCTTTAACGGCGTTTGCGCTATCAATTCTTCTGGTAAATCAAAATTAAAATCTTCCGTTGTTAACATTTTTCCACTCTTTTCTTTATCCAAATCAGTCCTTCTCATTCTAACATTCTTTGCTGATTTAGAAAACTCTTGTCCCTTTTGTTTGCGAGCGAAAAAGGCTTTTTCACATCAATTTTCATTAGTTGCTGAAAATTCTCATTAAATTTTAATTTCAAGAAATAGTTAAATTTCGCTATCGTATGTCACATAAGGGATTGAATCCATTTTTTATTTTTCATTAATCGACGAAAAAGGTTGATTTAGCACTCTTTTTTGTACTGTTTTCAGACACATTATTTGTCAATCCCTCTTTTTTTTGGCACACTTATAACAACGAGTACAAAAAAGAAGAAAGATAGAGGTGGATAACTTGATCGAATTCCAACACGTATCAAAAATTTATAAAGGTGGCAAAGTGGCTGTCGAAGATGTGAACTTGTCATTTGAAAAAGGAGAATTTATTTGTTTTATCGGTACAAGTGGTAGTGGTAAGACGACGTCCATGCGCATGATTAATCGCATGACGGAGCCGACGAAAGGAAAAATTCTCATCGATGGACAAGACATCCAAAAATTAAACGCGGTTGAACTCCGTCGTAAAATTGGTTATGTGATTCAAAGTATCGGGTTAATGCCGCATATGACCATTCGTGAAAATATTACGCTTGTTCAAAAATTATTAAAAGTTGATCAACAAAAGCAACAAACAACGGCTGAAAAAATGATTGACCTTGTCGAATTACCGCGCGAAATGTTAGATCGCTACCCTAGCGAACTTTCAGGCGGTCAACAACAACGAATTGGTGTGGTACGAGCACTAGCAGCGGATCAAGATATTATTTTAATGGATGAACCTTTCGGAGCGCTCGATCCAATCACCCGCGACTCACTCCAAGATTTAGTCAAAGATTTACAAGAACGCTTAGGCAAAACCATTGTCTTTGTCACGCATGATATGGATGAGGCCTTAAAATTGGCCAATCGAATCGCGATTATGAGTGAGGGGAAAGTGGTACAATTTGATACCCCTGAAAATATTTTACGTAATCCTGCGAATAAATTCGTGGAAGAACTTATCGGAGAAGATCGTCTTTTACAAGCGAAACCTGATAAAACACAAGTCAAAGACGTCATGCTAAATACTGCGATTACCATCACGACTGAAAAATCATTGCAAGAAGCACTACGTCTCATGCGTGAAAAACGGGTCGATACGTTATTAGTCACGGATAATCAAGGAATCTTAAAAGGGTTTATTGATATTGAATCCATTAATAAAAACCGTGGATTATTGAGTAGTGTCGGTGATGTCTTACAAATAGAAGTGTTTTATGTAAAAGAAAATGCTCTCTTGCGTAATACCCTTCAACGAATCTTAAAACAAGGATTGAAATATGTTCCTGTTGTCGATGACCAAAAGCGGGTAGTCGGGATTCTGACACGCGCATCCTTAGTTGATATTGTGTATGATGTCGTATTCGGGGAAGAAGAAACGATTACAGATGCCGTAGAATCCTTTAATCCCGATGAAATTAAGGGGGTTTAGTCTATGACTTTCTTTCAACTGTATGGTGACCAACTCGTCACCGCCATCTTTCAACATCTTTATATTTCATTTGTTTCGCTGGCGTTAGGAGCAATCGTTGCGGTTCCACTCGGGGTGTTACTGACACGTACGCCTAAACTCGCGAATATCGTCCTGGGAATCACGAGTGCCTTGCAGACGATTCCTTCGTTAGCCCTATTAACATTAATGATTCCTTTTCTAGGAATTGGTCGTTTCCCTGCGATTGTCGCCCTCTTTATTTATTCTTTATTACCGATTTTACGTAATACGTATATTGGCTTAAAAAATGTGGACGCTCATTATCTAGATGTGGCGAAAGGAATGGGAATGACGCCTGTTCAGTCCATCATTCAAGTCGAATTACCCTTAGCTTTGCCTACCATCATGGCGGGTATTCGTTTAGGAGCCGTTTATGTCATTGCTTGGGCCAGTCTTGCCTCTTACATTGGCGCTGGTGGATTAGGAGTTCTGATTTTTAGTGGACTTGATAACTATCAACCGAGTCTTATTTTTGCGGGAACCATTCCCGTGACGATTTTAGCCTTACTGGCAGACTTTTTATTAGGGAAATTAGAATACAAATTAACTCCTTCTGCATTAAGAAAGGCGGAGAATGAATGAAACGAGTAATGAAATACAGTTTACTTCTTAGTGTAATGCTTTTCCTAGCCGCTTGTTCCCTACCCGGTTTAAAAACAAGCTCGGATAAAAATACGATTTCGATTACAGGCGGTATTACAACTGAGAGTCAAATTTTAGGAAGTTTAGTTGCTGAAATGATTGAACATTATACCGATAAAGATACGACCATTATTAATAATTTAGGAACCACGACGATTAACCATCAAGCCATGTTAAATGGCGATGCCCAAATCTCGGCTGCGCGCTATACGGGGACCGATATTGCCACGACTTTACAGCTAGAACCTGTGACCGATCCACAAGAAGCGTTCTCGATTGTTCAAGAAGAATTCAAAACGCGGTTCAATCAAGTCTGGTTTCCTTCTTATGGTTTTGCCAACACGTATGTCTTTTTAGTGCGACAAGATACTGCTGAAGAATTCGGCTTGAAAACGGTAAGTGATCTCGCTGCGGTAGCCGATCAACTCGTCGTTGGCGCTGACCGTGCGTGGATGTCTCGTCAAGGAGACGGTTATGCCGGTTTTACGGAGGCTTACGGCTTTAGTTTTTCTTCCATTTTACCGATGCAAATTAGTTTGGTCTACAACGCTGTAGCGGCTGGTCAAATGGATGTCGTCCTTGGATACTCAACAGATGGCCGGATTGCGAGTTATGATTTAGTCATGTTAGAAGATGATCGTCAATTCTTCCCACCTTATGACGCGGCTCCTGTCGTCGACCAAGCGCTGTTAGATGAGGTGCCTGAATTAACGGACATCTTACTAAAACTAGAGGGTGTCATTGATACCCAAACGATGCAACGACTGAATTATTTATCCGATAACGATTTAATCGAACCATCACGAGTAGCCAAACAATTTTTAGAAGAACATGATTATTTCGAAGGAGGAACCGTGAATGAATGATTTAAACTTATTTCAACAATTCATCCTTTATTTTAATGAAAATGGCGGTTACGTCTTTTCTCAATTCCTTCGTCACTTCCTAATTTCATTTTATGGTGTTCTCTTTGCAGCAATCGTTGCGATACCGCTAGGGATTTTTATTTCTCGTCGTGTCACACTTGCCGAATGGATTATCCGAATTGCGAATTTAATCCAAACGATTCCAGCCTTGGCCATGGTTTCGGTCTTAATGTTGGGCCTAGGTCTGGGGGTCAATGTGGTGATTGTGACTGTCTTTCTCTACTCCCTTTTACCAATTGTCAAAAATACTTATACGGGAATGCGTCAAGTAGATGCAGGAATCTTGGATGTCGGAAAAGGCATGGGGATGACTCAGTGGCAACGCTTATACCTCGTGGAACTCCCATTGTCGATTTCCGTGATTATGGCTGGTATTCGCAATGCTTTAGTTTTAGCGATTGGTATTACCGCAATTGGTACTTTTGTGGGCGCGGGTGGTTTAGGTGATATTATCGTCCGTGGTACAAATGCAACAGATGGCGCAGCGATAATCTTAGCCGGTGCTTTACCGACCGCTGCGATGTCTATTTTCGCCGATTGGTTTTTAGGTCTGATTGAGAAAAAATTAGATCCAACAAGTAAAAAGAAATAAACAAACGCAGATTCCTCCGCAAGAGAAGAATCTGCGTTTTTTCGTCCTTTTTTTTCAAATAGTTGTCAAATCTACCCTTTTTCGCTAGGATAGACAAAAAGGAGGCGATGACATGCCGATTATTGAATTAGAAGACGTGAGTTATATCCGCGAAAAAAATCCTTTGCTTCAACAAATTAATTGGACAATTAATCCAGGAGAACATTGGGCCATTTTAGGTCTAAACGGTGCAGGAAAAACCTTACTATTACAAATTATCACAGGGAATCTATGGCCATCTAAAGGAAAAGTGACCGTTTTAGGAGAAGTCTTTGGTCAAACGTCCATACCTGAATTAAGTAAACGCATTGGATGGGTGAGCACGGCACTTCAAGTCCGTTTACGAATGAATGAAACAGCCGAAAACATTGTCTTATCTGGAAAGTTTGCGAGTATCGGGCTTTATCAAGATTATACGCTGGAAGAATTACAGCAAGCGAAGCAGGTTTTAATGTCACTGGGCGCAGTAACCGTCATTGGCAAAACGTATCAACAACTATCCCAAGGCGAACGGCAAATTGTGCTCATTGCCAGAGCGCTAATGGCCAAGCCAGCGCTACTGATTTTAGACGAGCCTTGTACGGGACTTGATTTATTCGCTCGAGAAGAATTATTACAGCGGATTGAACAATTAGCCAGCGAACCCCATGCTCCTACAATTTTATTTGTAACCCATCATACGGAAGAGATTATGCCCTTTATCTCTCATGTCGCATTACTAAAAGAGGGACACTTTTTTAAGCAGGGTCCCCGCGAGGAGTTATTGCAATCTGCGCTCTTACAAGCATTCTACCAACGCGCCATTGAAGTGACTCCTTATACTGAAGAGCGACACATGATTACGCCAAAAGCATAAAAAAGAATCCTGATCAAAAAAATCAGGATTCTTTGCAGTCGTTTGAATAAATGATTATCAAAAGTCCATACGTTTGCTTTTCTAGAACTGCATGTTACGGCTTTTTTGAGCAGCAGCTTGAACTGCTTGGATAACGGTACTACGAAAATGATTATCTTCTAAAACTTTAACCGCTTCAATCGTCGTACCTCCAGGTGAACAAACTTGATCTTTTAACTCTCCTGGATGTTTTTTTGTCGATAAAACCATTTGCGCACTCCCTAAAACGGTTTGAGCCGCAAACTCATAAGCAGCTTCGCGTGGCATCCCTTCTAAAACGGCACCATCGGCTAATGCTTCAATAAATAAATAGACATACGCTGGAGCGGAACCGCTGACGCCAATGAAAGCATCAAATAACTGTTCCGGTAGCACACGCGCTTTTCCGACATGGTTGAATATGGCTAACACTTCTTGTAATTCATCCTCCGTGACGCGCTCATTCGTGACGACAGCCGTCATCCCTTCTAAAACGGCTAATGGTGTATTTGGCATCGCCCGTAGCAGCTTGGCCGTCCCTAGCCCATTTTCTAACTCACTTAATGAAATACCCGCTGCTAACGAAATGAGTAGTTGATCGCTTGCCAATTGCTGTTTGATTTCAGGATACAACGACCGTAAGACTTGTGGTTTGACCGCTAAGACGATTACCTGTGCTTGTGCAAAAAGTTGCTGTGCATCTGTGATAGGAGTAATCCCAAATTGTTGGACCGTCGCTTCTAACGTTGGTGCATCGCGGCGATTGTAAACCAAAATCGCTTCTTTTGAATACACACCTTTTGCTAGAAGACCTTGAATCATCCCTTGCGCCATATTTCCTGAACCATAAAAACCTATTTTTTTTGTCATGTGTGCACTCCTATTCTTCAAAAGTATAAAATTCGCCTTTCGATAACACTAACTCGCCCCTAGTTGGGGGTTGCAATTTAAGATAGACTTCCAGCGGACACGTTACTCGCCATTCTTGCTCTCCTTGTTGAAAAACAAGATAATACTGGGAATCGTGTTGATATTTTTCCACTAATAAACAATAGCCGATGCGTTGACGCGCTAACTGCTGAAAGAATTGGCGCGAATGGCGAATGATGAACACGAAAAACACTAGTACAGTGACCATTATGATGATATAACCCATTATTGATCACCCGTTCGCAACGATAAGGCCAAACTGACTTTTAGAGCTTGATCAACAGCGGTCATCATTTCAAGTGGTAACTGACAAATTTTTTCTTGCATCCGAGATTTATCGATTGTTCGAATTTGCTCAACTAAAAGCGTAGAATCTTGTTTTAAACCAGTCATTTCTTTTTTTAAGTGAATGTGTGTTGGCAAGCATTTTTTGACTTTCTTGGTCGTAATAGCCGCAATAATAATCGTTTGGCTATAGCGATTCCCCAAATCATTTTGGATAATCAAAACCGGACGAATTCCTCCTTGTTCAGACCCTCTAACAGGTGACAAATCGGCGAAAAAAATAGCCCCTCGTTTCATTCGAATATCCCCGTTGTATTCAAGTAGTGTCGGGGAATTCGTTCAGCTAGCAAACAGAGAACTTCATAATTAATCGTGCCTAAATGTTCCGCAATCGCTTCGATGGTAATGACCTCTTCTTGATTCTTTCCAATTAAAGTCACTTTAGTCCCCGTTTCAAACGAATGTGGCAGACGAATCATCAATTGATCCATGCACACACGGCCAATAATTTCACAACGTTGGCCTTCTACTAACACATAAAATCCTTGCATCCCACGAACAAACCCATCCGCATAGCCAATTGGAACAGTCCCGATCCATTCACTTTGTTTTGTCTCATAACTTTTCCCATAACCGATTCCTGCACCTGCTGGAACTTTTTTCACTTGGACGAGTTCCGATTCTAAAGACAATGCTGGTTTGAGAGTCGGACTCATGGGCAATAGCCCGCCTGATGGATTATGTCCATACATCGCGATGCCTAAACGGACCACATTGCCCACGTCTTCGCGCCAAAGCGTCGTGGCACTGTTACTTGTATGAATGTACCGAGGAACCCTAGGTAAAGTAGCAATAAGGGTATTAAACCGCTCATTTTGTTTTTTCCAATAGGCGGTATCCGTTTCATCCGCAGTAGAAAAGTGTGTAAAAATTCCTTCCCAGACAAAAGAGGGATGGTTTTCTAACCAGTGAACGGCTGCTAACACCGCCTGATTTTCTTGAAAACCAATTCGCCCCATCCCAGTATCAATCGCTAAATGAAGGTAGACTTGGCCGCTTAATCGTTCGTTTTGATAAACAGACCACGCCTCTTCTAACCATTCTTGTGTCGCTACAGGAATCGCTAAATGATACTGGATAATCAAAGGAAGCCACTGAACATCGACAAGTCCTAAAATCAAAATCGTTTGCGTAAGCCCCGCTTCTCGCAAGGCAATTCCTTCATCAATGGTTGCGACACAAAGTCCTGTTGCCCCTGCAGCAATTGCGGCTTTGGCAACAGGTACAGCTCCGTGACCATAGCCATTTGCTTTAACGGCTACAAACACGTCACGTTTTCCTTGTTGTTGAAGAACTGCATGTGCGACATTTTCTTTAATCACTGCTAAATCAACAAAAATAGCAGTTGGACGATGATAAGATATAGCCATGTTAGTTCTCCTCATTTCCTTCTAAAATAATTTGGGCAAATGCTAACGTGTCCGTATGCGTAATACTCACAAAGACAGGCCCTTCGCTAAAGGGTGATTTCGTTACAATCGGTGCCCCCTTTTCATTCACGAGCACTTCAATATCTTGAAACGTGACTTTGCCAATACCCGTACCCCAAGCTTTCGAAAAGGCTTCTTTACACGCATAGCGTCCGCCAAGAAATTCAATTTGTCTTTTTAGCGGCAAGCCATCAAACAACTCTTTTTCACGTACCGTTAAAATACGTGTAATCATTTTTGGTTTTTCTTCTATTATTTTTTTCATGCGGGGGAGTTCCACCGCATCAATCCCTATTCCTCGAATCATCTGCTTCTTCTCTTTTCATTTGAATTACTTTCATTCTACCAAAAAAACCAAGAAAAACCATCTACAAAGCAAAAGAGTCGCTAAAACTCAGATAAAAACGGTACTACTAGCCTTTTAATCGGAAGTATCGCCTACAGAATCTTATGAGCTGACTTTTTCTTCGCTTGGATATCGACATGACTGTCGCAGAGCCCTTTGAAAAGCCAACCAACTCAATTAAAATAGAGCCAAAAAAAGATCAAGCAGCAAAATTAGCTACTTGATCCAAAGACTCTATTTTAAAGAGTATCGAAACTTTTTAGAGGTTAATTGTTAAAAAATAATCAATTAGTTTAGTCTTGGTTGTTACGAATCACAAAACTACGGCTCTTGTCGTTATTGCTGCGACGTTTTGGCTTACTTGCCTCTTCGTTGCTACGCGTACGACGGTCATCGCGTCCACGGTTACTACTTGCTTCACCTGAACCACTTGAACGACGATCATCACGACTACGGTTGCCGCCTTCACGGTTCCCACCACGACGGTCATCACGACCGCGGTTGCTTCCGCCACGAGGACCACCGCTACCACGACGGTTCCCACCGCCACGATTGCCACCAAAACCTTTTTTACCGCCGCCTGCTGGCAATGGTCTTTCAGGAGTGATGTTTACCGGTGCCATATCTGATGGATCTTTCGCAAGTGTTTTAAGTAATAATGCTACTAAATCTTGCGGATTGTGTGCTTCTAATAATTGATCAGCACCTTCTAAGTAACGGTCTAGACCATTTTCAGCTAATTTGCTTTCTACTTGTTCTAAAGCTGCACTTAATTGTCCTTTGAAAGCTTCCATTTCACTTGGTGGACGAAGTGGTGTCATGCGTTTTTTCGTCAAGTTTTCAATAACATGTAAGTAACTCATTTCATTTGGTGTTACAAATGTCACAGAAACGCCTTCTTTACCAGCACGGCCGGTACGACCAATACGGTGAACATAGCTTTCTGGGTCTTGAGGAATATCGTAGTTGTAAACGTGAGTAACGCCTGAAATATCTAATCCACGAGCAGCCACGTCTGTCGCAACTAAGATGTCTAATTGACCTGTTTTAAATGCGCGTAAAACACTCATCCGTTTTTGTTGCGTTAAATCGCCATGGATTCCTTCTGCGCGGTAACCACGAGCTTCTAATCCACGAGATAATTCATCAACACGACGTTTTGTACGACCAAAGACGATTGTTAACTCTGGTGTTTGAACATCTAATAAACGCGTCATCATATCGAATTTTTCGAAGTCTTTTGCACGTAAGTAGAATTGATCGATTAAATCAGCGGTCATTTCTTTCGTTTTGATTGCTACGTGTTCTGGGTTTTTCATGAAACGGACACCAATGCTCTTGATTGCTGGAGGCATTGTTGCAGAGAATAATAAGGTTTGGCGTTTTTCAGGGACTTGGGCAATGATTGTTTCAATATCTTCTAAGAAGCCCATGTTTAACATTTCATCCGCTTCGTCAAGGACTAGCGTTTCAACTGTTGCTAATTTTAAAGTGTTACGTTTGATATGGTCTAACATACGACCTGGTGTTCCAACCACAATGTGTGGATTGTCTTTTAATTGACGGATTTGACGGCTGATGTCTGCTCCGCCATAAACTGCTGATACACGAATGTTTTTGTCTTTACCTAAACGGTGTAATTCTTCTTGGGTTTGGATTGCTAATTCGCGTGTTGGTGCAATGACTAATCCTTGGATTTGTCTTCTTTTTGCATCAATTTTTTCTAACATTGGTAGTCCAAAGGCTGCTGTTTTACCAGTACCTGTTTGAGCTTGACCAATCACGTCTTTGCCTTCTAAAGCCAATGGAATAGTTTCCGATTGGATAGGTGTTGCTTCTTCAAATCCTGCACGTTCAACGGCTGCTAATAAATCTGGTGATAAGTTTAAATCTTTAAATTTCAAATAAATCCTCCTAGTGATGATTGAATATCAAGTCTTCCTTCATATTCATCGCTTTTTTTTTAGGGATAATCCCCCGTCAGAACGTCGTTGTTCTGACAAATTTGAAGCGTTGAGATTTTATAATGAAAGAAAGTGGTCGTCCCTGAACCAAACTTTATTTCATTTTCACACCGAAAAACCGCTTCTCGAAGGCCATTAGAAAAGACTAGGACAAATGTGATCTTGCTTTTTGTCTTAGCCTCATTTCAAATATCAAATCATTCTGACTTAAAAAAGCCATTATATGTTTATTTTTATCTTCATTGATTAATCATTCAAAGAATCATTAACCATTCACTTCATCTTTCGGTACCTGAATATTCTAACACAGATAAATCATTTCAGCAAGTTTCACGTTTCTTTTACAGAAAGTTTTCTCGCTGTTTTTCATTGTAAGGCTTCTACGATTTCTGCTAACCCCATTCCGTTACTGCCTTTGAGTAATAAACTATCCGTCGGTTGGAGTGTCTCTTTAATGACCGAAATCAGTTGTGGCTTCGCTTCTTTTTCAAAATAATGAACGGTTACAGGTCCTTCTTTGATCTTTTCGTAGAGGGCTTGCATGTCCGAACCATAGAGAAAGACTTCATCATACGCTTCGGTCAAAAAGGCTGCCATATTCGCATGCATCGCTTTTGAATCAGGACCCAACTCTAGCATATCAGCTAGTACAGCCAATCGTCTGCCATTTAACGTTAATTGCGCGAAACTTTCTAATACTAAGCCCATTGCTGTGGGATTGGCATTGTAGACATCACTGAGTAGATCCGCACCATTTTTCGCTTTTAACCACTGTGTCCGATTTTTAGTTAGTTGAAACGTCGCTAAACCGCGCGCAATTTGAGTGGTTGTCAAACCAAAATAGTTCCCTAAAGTATAGGCAATTAACGCGTTCATGACATTGTAACTTCCTAAAACCGGAATCGTAAACTGTTCTTCGCCTACTTTAAATTGTGTTTGTTCTTTTTCTTCAAGAATAATCGTCCCTTGAATATCTCCTTGCATGAAGCCTACCGTTTGGATTTGTTGCGTCAAGGTTGCGACAAGTGGTTTTAAGAGTATTTCTTGTTCAGGGATAACCAATAATCCGTCTGCTTTAAGTCCAGCCGTGATTTCCATTTTCGCTTGCGCAATGCCTTCTCGAGAACCTAAATTTTCTAAATGAGCTTCGCCAATCATCGTAATGGCAGCGGCATCTGGTTGCGCTAAACGCGATAAAAACGCAATTTCGCCCGCATGATCCATCCCCATCTCTAAGACAAGCATTTCTGTATCATCTGGCATATGCAAGATCGTGTACGGCATCCCTAAGTCATTGTTGTAATTTCCTTGCGTTTTATACGTCCGATATCGTTGCGACAATACGCTCGCTGTCATATCTTTTGTGGTTGTTTTCCCATTGCTACCAGTAATCGCCACCACTTTCGGTGCAATCTGTGCTTGGTAATAGACCGCCAATTGTTGAAACGCTTTGGCCACGTCCGCCACCGGAAAAACAATCAAATCGCTTGGTGCTTGACTAATCGGTCTACTCCAAAACGTCGCGACTGCGCCCTTTTCTATTGCTTGTTGGCAAAACTCATGACCATCTCTGACACCTGCTAACGGCACAAAGAGGCTTTGCGTTTGGACGAGTCGACTATCAAATTCGACACTAGTAATCACTGTATCATCGTAATTTCCTGGTATGTTCAATGCCGTAGCAATTTCTTTTGCTGTTACTCTCATAATTACGTCTCCTTTAATTAAAAATGGAAGACATCTAAAAAGCATCTGTGCTTTTTAGATCCCCTCCGACTTTTTTTATAGCTTAACTAAAAATTTTTGACGTTGCTCGTAGCGATTCAATCCTAATTGAATCAACTCTTCAATTAAGTCACCATATTGTAATCCCGTCGCTTCCCACAGTGCCGGATACATACTAAATTGTGTGAACCCTGGCATGGTGTTTAATTCGTTTAAGAATAACTCGTTCTTACTCGTTAAGAAGAAGTCACAACGACTTAATCCACTACCACCAATCATGGTGTACGCTAACTTCGCATATTCTTGTGCTTTTGCTTGAACTTCATCTGGGATCTGCGCTGGGATAGCCATTGTAATATTATTATCAATATACTTTGAATTATAATCGTAAAAAGCTACATCTTTAACAATCTCACCCGCCATTGTCGTCCGGACATCTTCATTTCCTAAGATGGCTACTTCGATTTCACGCGCTTCAATCCCTTGCTCAATCACGGCACGTGTATCGTAGCGATACGCTTCTTCTAAGGCTAACTGTAACTCCTCACGATTCTCCGCTTTCGAAATCCCCACACTCGACCCCATGTTTGCTGGTTTAACAAACATTGGATACAATAACGACCCTTCGCATTGTTCAAAGATTTTTTTAGGATTTTCTTTCCATTGATTCTTTAAAACCGGTACAAATGGCACTTGAGGAATTCCTGCTGCTTGTAATAAGTACTTCGTCGTAATCTTATCCATGCCACAAGCACTTGTTAAAACACCCGCCCCAACATAAGGAACATCAATCGTTTCTAAAAAGCCTTGAATCGTACCATCTTCTCCATTTGGCCCATGTAACAACGGAAACACAATCGCATTTGTTTCTTTAATTTGACAAGGCATGATTAACTCACCATAAGTCTCACCCGGCTGTCCTCCATTTGAAACCGTCAACGATAATACTTCTTTTGAAGCCGGTTTTTCAGTCAGTAATGGTCCTTTAAGCCACTGCCCTTCTTTCGTAATGTAAACGAGTTGTACTTGATAGTAGTTGTAATAAATAGTATTTAAGACAGAAAAAGCCGATAAAATTGAGACTTCATGCTCTGCACTTTGCCCGCCATATAATAAGATAATTTTCAAAAACGCGTCCTCCTAATAGTTCCAACAATTTCATGAACTTGCGTGTTTAATCCTTACACATTTTATCATAGATTTAAGTTCACGAACATAGTTTAACGAAAAAATAATGATAGGGCTTTCACAAGTTGATTTTTATTCTGTTTTTTGCAGAATTTGAGATACTATTTCATAAAACTGCTCTCGATCTTGCTGCGTAAAAGCTTTTGGACCTTTCGTCCGTTTGCCCGCACGTCTGGTTTCGGCACTCAAATAACGTTGCATCAGTAACGTATCAATCGTTTCTTTTAGATACTCTTTCCCTGAGTGATGAAAAACACGTGCTTGCTTGGGTAAAACGAGCGAAGCAAGACCATAATCTTGTGTGATTAAAATGTCCCCTGGCAAGATTTCTTTTACAATTTGATAATCGGCACGATCGGCTCCTTTATCAACATACACCAATCGCACGAAAGGAGGATATTCTTTTGTCGTATAGTGATCCACACTCGTAATGATGATCACAGGCAACTGGAATCTCTGCCCTAAACGAATGACTTCTTCTTTGACTGGTGAGCCATCACCATCTACCATTAAGCGCATTTGCATTCTCCTTTATTTTATTTTTCGATTATTTCTCTACCAAACGAATAAAAGTACCACTTCCATCGTATCCTACCAACATGATATCATATTGGTAGGATACCGCGAAAGAAGGGATTATGTTGTTACGAGATGTTCGCATAGAAGACAATAGTCATTCACCAAAAAACTCAAAATAAAAGAACCTTAGAAAACAGATTTGTTTTCTAAGGTTCTTTTATTCTTTCTATCATTAATCAACATACGTCGACTTGGTATTATTTAACCAAGCGTAACCTAAACCAATAATCAATCCGCCACCTACATAATTTCCGAGCAAGGCAAATGTTAAATTATGCATCACACTTCCAAAGTCCATGCCAGCAATAGTCCCATTTGAAGCAAAATATGCTAAGGTAAAGAAAGGGAAATTGGCGATAACGTGTTCGAATCCAAGGTAAGCAAAAATAAAGATAATAAAAATAATGGCTAAAATCTTTCCTGCATCATCTTTCATCCGCATACTAACGAGTACAGCTACATTTACGACAATATTCGCAAAAATCCCTTCAATAAAAATTTGAAGTGTCGATTTACTTAATTTCGTAACCGCTGATTCAAATAAATAGCTATTATGTGGAAGATCTTGGAACGGCCCTGTTAATGAAAGTAAATAAGCAAAAATAATACCACCAATTAAGTTAAATAAAATACATGTCCATAAAATCTTTGCAGCTTTTAAAAAATTTAAACGACGACGATAATACCCAACTGTCATGTAAAGCATATTCGACGTACCGAGTTCAGCGTTCATATATAAAATCATGACAAGAGACCAACTAAACATAAAGGCATATAACATTTTTCCTAATCCTGGTACAATATGCTCACCTTTTATCGCAATACCATAAGCGACACCGGTTCCGAGCGTGAGAAAAGCGCAGGCCATAATCGAGCGCAAAGCATATCGAGCATAACTCGATTCAATCAAATCAACTTTTTTCCCGATTGAAGCATCAATTTTTTCAAATAGCGGTGAAATTGGATTCATTTTTCAGGTTACTCCTTTTTAAAATCATTTATTTTCTGAAACAAATCTGTCTTTTTCATTTTAAATAGATTCGTTCCATTTGTAAAGCAATCTTGTGAAAAAAAATATTAATTTAATAAAAGCTTTTTTCTTCATTTTCAAATTCTTATTTGACACTAAATATTAAATAATGCTATACTGTAAGTTGTGTAAAATAATGCAGCAGAAAACAAGTTCCTCGTCCCCAGTTCATCGCTTTTTCGAAAGTTCAATTGCGTAGCCACGGCTGCATAGGTGAAGATTGAAGAATGAACTACACGAAGAATAACACTTTCATCGGATTATTTTACTCCAAAAAAATCATATTTATTGGAGGAATCTCATTATGTCACGTTATACTGGACCATCTTGGAAAATTTCTCGTCGCTTAGGTATTTCATTATCTGGCACAGGAAAAGAATTAGCTCGTCGCCCTTACGCACCTGGTCAACACGGACCAACTAGCCGTGGAGCACGCTCTGAATACGGACTACAATTAAACGAAAAACAAAAATTACGTCACATGTACGGCATGAACGAACGTCAATTCCGTACGTTATTCGTACAAGCAAGCAAAGTCAAAGAAGGAACTCACGGTGTGAACTTCATGATTTTACTAGAACAACGCTTAGATAACGTTGTTTACCGTTTAGGTTTAGCAACTACTCGTCGTCAAGCACGTCAATTAGTAAACCACGGTCACATTACTGTCGATGGCAAACGCGTTGATATTCCATCATACCGCGTACAACCTGGACAATTAGTATCTGTTCGTGAAAAATCTAAAAATGTTCCTGTAATCAAAGCAGCAGTTGAATCAACAATTGGTCGTCTACCATTCGTAACATTTGATGACGAAAAATTAGAAGGTTCATTCTCTCGTTTACCTGAACGCGACGAATTACCACAAGAAATTGATGAGTTATTAGTCGTTGAATACTACAAAAAATTAATCTAATACTGATTAAAAAAGAACGAATCCTTCTTTCGAGAAGTGTTCGTTCTTTTTTTGTTCCGCACAACTACTTTACGACTGACGATCAGCCATCGCTTGATATTCGCGATCTTCTGTCACTTCTTGATATGCTGGTCGAATAATTTTTTGAGCATTAACTAATTCTTCCATGCGGTGGGCAGACCAACCAACAATGCGCGCAATAGCAAAAATCGGTGTATAAATTTCTGGTGGCAGATCAAGCAAGTTGTACACAAATCCGCTAAAGAAATCGATATTGGCACTCACACCTTTAAACATTTTTCGTTTATTCGCAATAATTTCCGGCGCGAGACGTTCGACTAACGTATACAGTTGATATTCTTTCCAAGCCTCTTCGCCTTTTTCTTCCGCTAATTTTGAAACATAGCGTTTGAAAATGGCGGCACGCGGATCATTATCACTGTAAATCGCATGGCCCATTCCATAAATTAACCCTTTTTGATCAAAGGCTTTTTTATCGAGTAAATCTTCTAAATATTGCGCAACAGCCGCTTCATCGCTGTAATCCGTTAACTGCGCTTTTAAATCTGTCATCATTTGGGTGACTTTAATATTCGCCCCACCATGTTTAGGACCTTTTAATGAGCCTAATGCTGCTGCAATGGTTGAATATGTATCCGTTCCACTAGAAGTTACTACCCGTGTCGTAAAGGTCGAGTTATTCCCGCCACCATGCTCCATGTGTAAAACAAGCGCCATATCTAATGTTTGTGCTTCTTGTTTCGTATAAGAGCGATCTGGACGCAACATTTGTAGCAACGCTTCTGCAGTACTTAAATTTTCTTCTGGTAAATGAATATACATACTTTCTTCTTTATTATAGTGATTGTAGGCATGATACGCATAAATCGCTAATAACGGAAAAACGCTAATTAACATGATACTTTGAGATAACACATTTTCCAACGAAATATCATCCGAAGCCTCATCATAACTCGCTAGCGTCAACACACTACGTGACAAACTATTCATCACATCTGCCGAAGGGGCTTTCATAATGACGTCACGAACGAAATTCGTGGGTAACGTCCGATTACTCGCAATCAACGCTTGAAATTCAGCCAACTCCTCTTGGTTTGGTAGCTCACCAAATAACAGTAAGTACGCGACTTCCTCAAAACCAAAACGATCTTCTGAAACAAATCCTTCGACTAAATCATCAATTGAAATCCCACGATAGCGCAACTCACCGCAACCTGCAACGACTTGTCCATCGACCATTTTCTCTGGATAGACCGTTGAAATCGTGGTTAGACCCGCAACGACGCCCTTTCCTTGATCATCTCTCAATCCACGTTTTACCTCGTATTTCGAATATAACTCATTGGCAATTTGATTATTTTCTTCGATTTGCGTTAACATTTTTTCGCGATCCAAAAACATCGACTCCTTTTTATATCTTCTAACATGATTATGTTAGATTACACATTATTTGTATTTATTTCTTAAAATGTATTATAGCACGGTAAGACTAAAATGAAAGAATTTTTCATTTACTATTGGCTTTTTTTCATTTTGAACGTATAATTATGCCATATCTCTAATATTTTATAGACTGGAGGACCACCTATGAACTGGCATAAAGAACTTGTACTGTCGAATAAAACGTACAATTACCTTGATCTAGGCGCTGTCGCAGAAACTTATCATTCAAATTTAACGAATCTTCCTTATTCAATCCGAGTATTATTAGAAAGTGTCGCTCGTCAGATGGGAGAAGATATCACAATAGACGACGTTGCTTCCTTAGCCAACTGGCAAGCGGATAATCCTCAAGGTGTCGTGCCCTTTAAGGTCGCTCGGGTTATTTTACAAGATTTTACTGGGGTTCCAGCTGTTGTCGATTTAGCTGCCATGCGTGACGCGATGGTTGCATTGGATGGGAAAGCCGCAGATATCAATCCAGATATTCCGGTGACCTTAGTGATTGACCACTCCGTCCAAGTCGATCAATATGGCAACAAAGGTGCTATTGCCTTCAATACGGCCAAAGAATTCGAGCGCAACAATGAACGCTACGAGTTTTTAAAATGGGCACAATCTTCTTTTGAAAACTTTGATGTGGTGCCGCCAGAAACGGGGATTATTCACCAAGTCAATTTAGAAGTGTTATCTGAAGTTATTTTAACGGAACATAAAGCTGGGATTGATTGGCTATTGCCAGATACTTTGCAAGGAACAGACTCCCACACAACCATGATTAACGGCTTAGGCGTGCTCGGTTGGGGTGTTGGTGGAATTGAAGCCGAAGCTGCTCTTTTAGGCGAAGCGTCCTTCTTCCCGACTCCTGAAGTAATTGGTGTCCGTTTCGTCGGAACTTTATCACCCGGTGCAACTGCCACGGATTTAGTGTTGTCCATTACTGAAACGCTACGCAAAGAAAACGTTGTCGGTAAATTTGTTGAATTTTTTGGTCCAAGTTACCACGAATTAAGCTTAGCTGACCGCGCAACCATCGCCAACATGGCTCCTGAATATGGTGCGACGTGTGGTTTTTGTCCGATCGACGACGAAACATTACGCTATTTAAAAATTACTGGACGCTCAGAAACTGTCATCGAACGTGTTGAAACTTATGCAAAACAAAATCATTTGTTCTACGATGACACTATTGAGCCCACTTATACAAAAGTCATCACTGTAGACTTAGCAACAATTCTACCCGCCTTAGCTGGACCAAAACGTCCACAAGATCGCATCTTATTAACCGAGGTCGCTCAAGACTTCCATGATAGTTTAACGGCACCTGTCGGACCAAAAGGTTTTGGTTTAAGCACGGAAGAAACTGAAAAGCAAGTCGTTATCGAGTGGGATAAAGAAGACAAAGTCATTCAAACTGGCGATTTACTGTTAGCGGCCATTACAAGCTGTACGAATACAAGTAATCCATTCGTCATGCTTTCAGCCGGTTTACTTGCAAAAAATGCGGTTGAAAAAGGATTAAGAGTGCCTGACTACGTTAAAACATCCTTAGCTCCTGGTTCAAAAATCGTTACCAGCTATCTCGAAGCAAGCGGACTCATGCCTTATCTCGAAAAACTCGGGTTCTACTTGGTTGGTTACGGCTGTACAACCTGTATCGGTAACTCTGGACCATTGGCAGATGAAATTACCGAAGCTTTGCAAAAAGAAGAGATGCTTGTATCTTCTGTCCTGTCTGGAAACCGTAACTTTGAAGGACGGATTCATCCATTAATTAAAGCGAACTATCTTGCTTCTCCACCACTCGTGGTTGCCTACGCTCTTGCTGGGACTGTCACAAAAGACTTAACGACGGAACCAATTGGCGTTGATGCAAGCGGTCAAGCCATTATGCTAAGCGATATTTGGCCTGATAAAGAAGAGGTTCAACGCTATATCGATCAATTTGTTTCTCCTGAAGCTTTCCGCCTTGCTTACGGTGATTTATTTAGTGCCAATGAACGCTGGAATGCGATTGACACCACGCACAGTGATTGCTATTCATGGGATGAACTTTCAACCTATATCGCTCACCCACCTTACTTTAAAGGTCTGACAAGAGAATTACCTGAACAAGGCGTCTTAACAGACTTGCGAATTTTAGCAAAACTAGGAGATTCTGTTACCACCGATCATATTTCTCCTGCCGGCAGTATTGCGTTGCACTCGGCCGCTGGAAAATATTTAAAAGAAAAAGGCTTGCGTTACAGTGATTTCAACTCGTACGGTTCACGTCGCGGGAATCATGAAATTATGATGCGTGGGACATTCGGAAATATTCGTCTCCAAAATCAACTCGTTCCTGAAATTAGTGGCGGTTACACACGTTACTTACCAACAGGTGAAGAAATGTTTATTTACGATGCTGCTTTGCGTTACCAAGAAGCAAACATCAACTGTATGATTTTAGCCGGTAAAGATTACGGTATGGGCTCTTCCCGTGACTGGGCGGCAAAAGGGACGCAATTACTCGGAGTGAAAGTGGTTTTAGCCGAAAGTTTCGAGCGGATTCATCGTAGCAACTTAGTCATGATGGGTGTTGTCCCATTAGAATATTTAGCAGGTGACACCGCAGAGTCGCTTGGACTTACTGGAACAGAAACTTTCCAAGTCTTGCTCCCAGAAGAACCAACTGTCAACCAACTCGTTCAAGTCATCGCGACCGATGCGCAAAATCATAAAACATCCTTTATGACACGTCTGCGTTTTGACGCGCCTGCAGATATCCGCTACTGGAAACACCAAGGGATTTTACCAATGGTTATTCGTAAAAAATTAAGTGAAAGCGCAGGTAGCCTATAAGATGACACAAATTGAAGAAAAAATCGTTCCCTATATTCCTGGCGATGGCGTCGGACAAGAAATATGGCAAGCTAGTCAACCCGTTTTTGATGCCGCCATTCAAAAAGCCTATCAAGGACAAAAAAAGATTCTTTGGCAAGAGATTTTAGCCGGGGAAAAAGCGTTTGACCAAACAGGCGAATGGCTGCCAGAAGCGACACTCGAGGCCATTCACGAGGCCAAAATCGCCATCAAAGGACCGTTAACGACACCTGTCGGCGGAGGCATTCGTTCTATTAATGTAACATTGCGTCAAAAATTAGATTTATTCGCTTGTGTGCGTCCCGTTCGTTACTTTAAAGGCGTTCCTTCGCCGGTGAAAGAACCTGAGAAAACCGATATGGTCATTTTCCGAGAAAATACGGAAGACGTCTATGCGGGTATCGAATTTGCCATTGACGATCCGAAAACGAAAAAAATCATTGACTTTTTACAACAAGAATTAGACGTTACGTCGATTCGTTTCCCTGAAACGTCTGGTATTGGAATTAAACCAATCTCAAAAGAAGGAAGCCAACGCTTGGTCCATTCGGCAATTGATTACGCAGTCAAACAAGGCCGTAAAAGTGTGACGCTTGTCCATAAAGGAAATATCATGAAATTTACCGAAGGCGGTTTTAAAAACTGGGGATATGACCTCGCTGAAAGCAGCTTTAAAGAGACAACCTTCACGATGCGACAATTTGATAAGATAAAAGCTGACAAAGGTGCTGACGCGGCTCAAACGGCCTTAAAAGAGGCTCAAGTATCAGGTAAAGTCATTATCAATGATGTGATTGCCGATAATTTCTTGCAACAGATTCTCCTTTATCCAGAACGCTATGATGTCGTGGCAACAACCAATTTGAATGGTGACTATATTTCTGATGCACTAGCAGCCCAAGTTGGGGGAATTGGCATCTCGCCTGGTGCTAACATCAATTACCATACAGGGTATGCCATTTTCGAAGCGACTCACGGTACTGCTCCAGATATCGCCGGTCTCGGCAAAGCCAACCCCTCCTCGCTCTTACTTTCAGGTGTGATGATGCTAGAGTACTTCGGTTGGCAAGAGGCCGCAGATCTCATTACACAGGCGATTGAACAAGCACTTGTTCGCAAACAAGTGACGAGTGATTTTGCTCATCAACTACCCGATGCTACTTTGCTTTCAACTCAAGAATTTGGTGAGTATCTTATCACCCTCTTAAATCATTAATTTCGTTAACTTTCTATTTACAAATTGGTTAACGTAATGGTATACTCCTCTCACAGCTATTATTTAGAGAGGAGTTTTTTTATGCGTTTAGCGTTACGAGAACAATTATTAGCAGCAATGTTTGCGGGGGTGATTGCCGTTAGTGCCCAAATTGTCATTCCGTTAGGTTTTATTCCGTTAAGTCTCCAAACGTTTACAGTCGGTTTGACTGCTACCTTATTAGGCCGTCGAACAGGATCATGGGCCATCACGCTTTATCTATTATTAGGTTTTATCGGCTTACCGGTCTTCGCTGGTGGAAAAAGTGGAATTGGCGTACTATTTGGACCAACCGGTGGTTATTTGATTGGCTATCTCATAGCAAGTCTCTTGATTGGAAGCCTCCTAAAAAAAGGGGCATGGTCTTACTGGTACGTTATCGTCATTAATTTTCTTGGTTTTATTCTTGCCTTGATTATTGGTAGTTTTTGGTTAAGTACCGTCGCTAATTTAACGATTACTCAAGGATTTTCGAGCGGATTTTTACCCTTTTTATTACCGGAGATGATTAAAGCTGTCGGTGTCGGAATACTCGCCGTGTGGTTAAAAAGACGTTTACCAGAGAAATATTTCTATTTCGTCTAGGATTTTTAGCTGAGGATGCCTTCAAAGGTTAGAGAAGTCACACAAAAAAACACAAGTAGCTGCGACAACTTCGTCATAGCTACTTGTGTTCCTTTTTTTCATGAGTTTAGGAGATTATTTTGTTGCTTCTTGTTCCTTTAAGATGGCGGTCACGCCACCTTCTATCACGATCGCATCATAGCCTTCTTTATTTAAAAAAGAGGCTACCGTCGTGGCACTATTCCCCGATCCACACAAGGTATAGATTTCTTTATGACGATCGAGCGACGAGTGATTTTCAGCAATATTCGCTAATGGAATAACGATTAAATTCTTTTCAGGCGCTTTTTTTGTGACGGTTTCTGGTTCACGCACATCTAGCAACACATAATCTGACTCTTGCGCCAAAAATGCTTTTGCAGAAATGGTCTTGGTTAGATGCATCTGGTCTGTCGGGATATCGTCCACCAATACGTAACCGAGAATCGACTGGAACCCTTGTTGCTTCGCTTGTGCTTCTAGCAATTCTAACGCTGCCTGATCTTCTTTGGCTAGAAGAAAAACAAGGGGCGTTTGCGGATCAAGTAATTTCTTCGCCACTTTTTCGAATTTCGCTAACGGGACATTCAGAGCCCTCTTAGTAGAACCGGATTGAAAAGCGTGTTGTAACCGTGTATCAATCACTTGAGCCCCTTTTAATTCCTCAAATGTAACGTGTTTCAAAATATCACTCCTCTATCATTATTTGTTATGATTATAATACAGAATCGTCGTTTAAGAAATGATTTAGTATTTGTCGCCAAGAATAGAAGTGATACAACCAAAGAAAAAGCCGAAGAATCACTCGATTCTCCGGCTTTTTCTTTTCGGTTTTTCATAATTAGTGAGGCGGATTCCTAGAAACAAAAGCCCAAAGACTTTTTCTATACCCTAGGCGATCCCTGGAGCTCCTTCCAGTTCTGCGACTTATTCGTACGTAAGTTCTTTCCCGTACCATTCAGCCTTGTATTCTAACTTCTTTAGAAACATTTGCCAATCTGCTTTAGAGAAATAGAGTGGTTGATCTGGTAACGTTTCAAACAGCAACTCTTTTGTCACATGAATAAAATCAAATTGACGAACAATCGCATATGAAACTTGATCAAAATAATTTTCTTTTTTCTCTCGGCAAGAAAGTTGCAAGCGACCAAGTTTTTCTTTTTGTTTTTGATAATTTTTAGCATACGCTAGAGGAACTCGGCGTTTTCGTGCGATCTTCCCACGAACTCTCAGCTTTCGCTGCGCGCGATCGATTTTATCAAGCAATTGTTCTTGATTGCATAAAGTCGGCGGTGTATATTCAGAACTTTCTAATAATTTATTCGGTGAATAGACCAAATGAATGGTCTTTAACGTCTTCGGTAGTGGTTCTACCTCTTCCACACATAAAAAAGAGACAAAGAATTCTTCGTTATTTCTCGAAGAAATTGTAGCAGATTTAATCGTTCCTTTGATTTCACGATGGCAATTCACTGCAACCAAACTTTTTAATTTGGGTAATTTTAAATAACCATCGGAAAGACAAATCGTTTGTCCTTGATTGTTTGTCGTATAAGATTGTAGAGGATTCGATTTATTCTTTAAACTCGGATAGTCACTTTTCCCCGTATAGTATCGGCGAAAAGCTTTCTCTAGATTGCGTTGGGCATTGGCTAAAGCGAGACTATCCGTCGCTTTTAAAAACGGATAGTCTTTTTTTAAGGCCGCTGGGGTTAGTTTTCCCCCTTCTGACTGTTGCCTCGCAACGAGTAAATGATTATAGGTAAATCGAACACAACCAAACGTCGTCACGAAAAAATGTTTTTGTTCTTCATTTGGATAAATTCTAAAGCGATACGCTTTTAAGACACTCATTTCTCGACCTCAATTCTTGGACGAAGGCACCCTTACGAGCGAATGGTTTGGCGATATCCTTCTAATTCTTTTTCATTTCCATAAACAAAATGACCTGGCTTTACTTCACTAAAGGTTGGTTTATCGACCGAGTAATCATGCATTTCTGGATCGTAAACAATCAGTTCTTTCTTACGCGCTAAGATCGGATCTGGAATTGGCACAGCTGATAATAAGGCTTGCGTATAAGGGTGTAACGGATTACGGAATAGTTCTTCCGTTTCAGCCATTTCGACAATGCGTCCAGAACGAATAACAGCAATTCGATCAGAAATAAAGCGAACAACAGATAAATCATGTGCGACAAAGAAATAAGTTACGTTGTTTTGAATTTGTGATTCTTTCAGTAGGTTTAAGACTTGTGCACGAATCGAAACGTCTAATGCAGAGATTGGTTCATCGGCAATTACTAAGGAAGGTTCCATAATTAACGCACGCGCAATCCCAATCCGTTGACGTTGACCGCCTGAGAATTCATGGGGATAACGATACATATGTTCCGGTAACAAACCAACTTGCTCAATAATTTTTTCTACTTTTGCGAGGCGATCTTCTTCGGAGTCGAATAAACCAAAGTTGTATAATCCTTCAGAGATAATATACTCAACTGTTGCCCGTTCATTTAATGAAGCAGAAGGATCTTGGAAGATCATTTGAATTTTACGGATTTTATCTTCCATCTCTTCTTTTGATAACTTCGTATTAATTTTTTTACCTTCAAAAACAATGTCACCGTTACTTGTTTGATTTAAGCCAACGATAGCACGTCCAATCGTCGTCTTACCAGAACCAGATTCTCCTACAAGCGAGAAGGTTTCTCCTTTATAGACATCAAAGTTCACATCTTGTACCGCGACGAATTTCTTTTTGCCTTCGCCAAAGGTGATCTCAAGATCTTTAATGGATAATAAAACTTCTTTATCTTTCGACATCTTCAATTCCTCCAGCTTGTGCTTTTAGTAAAGCAACCATTTTTTCATGTAAGTTTTGGATGATTTCTGGTTTCTCTGCTTTAGGCGCTCTTGGGTCTAGCAACCATGTTTTGGCAAAGTGTGTTTCGGATACTTGGAACATCGGTGGTTCTTCCGCAAAGTCAATTTCCATTGCGTAAGAACTACGTGGCGCAAAGGCGTCTCCCTTAATATCTTTATATAAAGAAGGCGGTGTTCCAGGAACAGAATACAACTGATCCCCACGATTTCCTAATTGCGGCAATGACGATAACAAGCTCCATGTATACGGATGTTGTGGATTATAGTAAATATCTTCGACAGTACCTGTTTCAACGATTTGCCCTGCATACATCACGGCAACTCGATCGGCAATCGATGCCACGACACCTAAGTCATGCGTAATAAAAATCGTTGTAAATTTATATTCTTCTTGTAATTCACGAATTAAATCTAAAATTTGCGCTTGAATCGTCACGTCTAATGCGGTTGTTGGTTCATCACAAATTAAGATCTTTGGACGACACGCTAACGCAATGGCAATGACAATCCGTTGACGCATCCCACCTGAATATTGGAAAGGATAATCGTCATAGCGTTTTTCAGCATAGGGAATTCCCGTACGATTCATTAAATCAATCGCCATTTGTTTTGCTTCTTTTGGTGATTTTTTTTGATGCTTAATGATTACTTCTGAAATTTGTGAACCAATTGTTTTAATTGGATTCAACGAGGTCATCGGATCTTGGAAAATAGTTGCAATTTCTTTCCCGCGAATGCCGTCCCACTCAGAATCTTTTTTCAAATCACTTAAAATTTTATCTTGATAACGAATCGTGCCACCGGTAATTGCTCCATTTGATTCTAACATTCCAGTAAAAGTCTTCGTCAATACAGATTTACCTGAACCAGACTCTCCTACGATTGCTAACGTTTCTTGTTCTTTCAATTCAAGAGAAACGTTACGAATGGCACGTAATTCACTACTACGAACTTTAAAGCCAACGGAAATATTTTCAGCACTTAAAATTGTTTTTTTCGCCATTTTAACTTATTCCTCCTTTTACATGTGTGTTCTTGGGTCAGCGGCATCGGCCAATGTCTGTCCAACAATGTAAAGAGAAACAGAAACTAAGGCTAAAACGGTAACTGGAATCCAGAATAAATATGGATAGTTCCCCATATTGTTTGTATATTGTGAAATCAAACGACCTAACGACGGTACATTCGCGCTCAGACCAACCCCTAAGAACGATAGGAATGTCTCATAAGAGATGAAAGCCGGAAGTGAACGAGATACGTCTGTTACGATAATAGATGTTAAATACGGTAAGATATTTCTAAAAATCATCCGTACTTTTGGTGTTCCTAATGTTCGTGACGCTAAATTGTATTCGCGATCACGCATAATCATGACTTGTACACGAATAAAGTAAGCAGGTGCTAACCATCCTGTCACACACATTGCAAAGATTAAATTCCAAAATCCATTTCCAAATGTATAAGACATTACGATGATGATCAATAATTGAGGAACGTTTGAAATGACATTATAGATTTCTAACATGACTTTATCAAACTTTTGTGACACACCCCAAATGGCTCCTAAAACGACCCCTATGGTAGTCGTAATAATTGTTGCGATAACAGAAATCGAGATTGACGTTTTCGCTCCTGCCCAAACAGCGTCAAACAGAGACATTCCGTTTGCATCCGTTCCAAACCAATATTGTAGACTTGGTGGATTATACCGTTTGGAGAAATCATTAATATCTTCTACGTTTAAAAAATCATAACCACTAAAGATTGGTTGGATAAAAGACATTAATAAAATTGCGGTCATTAATACGAGCATCGCGATCGCGGTTTTGTTCGAAAAGAACTTGCGACCGACTGAACGCCAGTAGGAATACGTTGGTGTATCAATTTTTTCAGAAGACAAGGAGTCAATGGTGACGAAAGTAAAGCCATCATTTATTTTTTGATTCGTTTTTTCCATTTTATTCTCCTCTTTCTGCTAAGTTAATTCGTGGATCAACCATTGCCATCGTTAAGTCTCCTAATAGAACAGACGTCACGGCAACTGTTGTAAAGATAAAGACAACTGCAATCACGATCGGATTGTTGTTGGCCATAATGGCATCCGGTAACATTTTACCCATCCCAGGTGCTGCAAAGACTGTCTCGGTAATTGTCGCACCAGTAATTGCACCAATGATACTCATTGGAATTTGGTTCGCAATTGGAATTGCGGCATTTTTAAAGATATGTTTGCGCGCGATTTCGCGTGTATTCAGACCTTTTGCTTTCGCAAATTTCACGTAGTCGGCTGATTGTTGGTCAATCATATAACGACGAATCCAAATGATAATGTTCGAAACCGATAGTAACCCTAAGATTACGGTTGGTAAAACATAGGAACGAATATCACCTGCGCCAAAGGTTGGGAATGAATCGGGTAATCCAAACCAATTACTTCCAAGGAAACGGAAGAAATAAATAAACGCTAAACTCGGTACAGAAATTAAAACGGTAACTAACCCAATTCCTAATTTATCTGGGAAGCGCCCTTTGTAGCGTGCCATTAACATCGCAAACGGAATGCCGATACCATAAGCAAGTAAGACCGCAATGACACCCATTCTAAATGAAATACCAATCATTGAAGGATCTTGATAAATGTTATCGGTAATCGCATAGTTATCATTGAATAATTTTTTCTCTTGTGAGGACAGTTTCTCTGTTGCTTGGTATTGTCTTGAATAAAGATTTGCTGCTGATTTCGCAGTAACCCCTGTTGGGAATGTTAACTCACGGCTATCTGTTTTCCCTTGTCCACCAGTGATGACTTTCATCACGTCTTGACCGGCAAACGTTGGATACGATACGCCTAAGTTTAAGTGCACGATATTTTGATGGATATACGGGAACTGTTTATTGAAATACACTTGGTATTTAAATTGTGTCCCTGAACCAACTAAGGCCCATCCAACTGTCTCGTCTTTTTCGAAACGTAGTGACCGCTCTAGATCCGGATTTGACGGATCATTCACCTTCCATGGATGATCAATCTGTATCATATTGGCATAAAAACGGAACACACGCGTTGGTAATGGGATATCTTTCGTCGTATAAAAGGCTTTACTGATTGGCAATTGATGTAATTCCCAACCGTTCGTGTCTGCCCACTCTTGCAAAATTGCCTTGTTCTCTGCAGTTGGCTCCCCAGTTAATCCTTCATGGTCTTGACTTACGGTATCAATTAATTCCTTTGAAGATAAATATTCAATATATCCCATTTTGCTAAAGGCAGTGTTCTCATAGTTCGCCAACTCATCTGGTTTCCCTTTAAGTTTCCCATAGTTAATATCGTCTTTAAAGACATTTCTACGAGGAACTAAGGTATAAATCACACCATAAGTGATTGTCGTTACCAGAAAGATACTGAGGATTGATCTTAGTATTCTAAATGAAAGGTATCGCTTCAAAATTTGTCCCTACTTTCTATATGTAAGTAAAAAAGGCTAAAGATTAGCCTTTTTTACTTTGAATCCATTATTTTGCTGCTTCTCTGTCTGCAAGCCATTTTTCATGTGCTTCATCAAACTGATCAACAGTAACGATGTCATCTTGTAATTCAACGTATTTCAATTTATTTGCTGCAATTCCAGCCCAGCCATCTGGTGCTGTAAATGGTACAACTTTTGTCACACGTGGTAATCCTTCGTCAGAGTTGACTGGGATTTGAATAACATTATTCAATAACCATGCTTCTGCTTCTGCGTAAGCTGCATAACGCTCATCTGTATTTTCAAAGATTGCGTTCGCTTTGTCTAATAACGCGTCATATTCTGTTAGACCAATTGCTTCTTTTGCTTCTTTTGATGGATCTTCCCCTTCAACAAGGGCTGAACCTTCAAGACCTAATGTTTTTAACATATCCCCAGTACGAGAATCATAAATATTCAAGTAGCTTGATGGATCAACGTAGTCAGGTCCCCAACCAGATGCATTCGAGATATCAAAGTCTCCAGCAGCTCCGGTTGTCGCTTGGTAAGTTGCTTGTAAGTATTGATCTTCACTCAACATTTGAATATCCACTACAACATTGTCTGTTCCTAAAGAAGACTCAATTGTGCTCTTTAATGATTTCACTTGGTTGACGGATACTTCTGCTTTTGCATTCACTGGAATATCTAAGTGAATTGGGAATGTTACGCCATCAGCCTCTAAAGTTGTACGTGCTTTTTCGATGTATTGTTTTGCTTTTTCAGGATTGAAGTAACCATCTTGTCCTTCTGCCAATACAACATCGCCAAATGCTTCTGTGTCAAGTGCTTGTAAGTTTGTTTGAACGCTATCACCAAAAGGCTTGCCTTCAATCGTTACAAATTGTGTTGGTACTAATGTATTACGTAAGCTGTTGTCTGCGCCTTCTTCACCAACGTTTTGTGCACGGTATGAACGCGTATCAAAACCAAATAAGATTGCTAGACGGAAGTCACGGTTACGAATTGCTGCTTGCGTATCCGCTTTTTCAGCATCTGTTGCTTTAGAAGTCGCACCATATGTACCACGGTTAAAGTTGAATGTTACGTTAAATGTTGATCCGCCAGGGAGTGACCATGTCACGCCATCTGGGTGAGCTGCTAACACATCTTTGTAACCTGGTGAGTTTGGATAAACACGTGCTGCACTTAACGTTCCTTCTTCAAAGGCTTTAAATAAGCCATCTGGATCTGAACCGTCGTTATATGTCCATTTTACCGTATCGTAATTCACATTTTCTGCATCCCAGTAGTCTTCATTTTTCTCGTATTCAATCACAGATTTCGCTGTATTGTTTTTCAAGATGTAAGCACCGTTATAAAGAATTGAATCTGGTGATGGTTGCCCAAAAGCATCGCCTTTTGATTCTAAGAACTCCGCATTGATTGGGTATAAAATCCCGTAAGTTGTTTTTGAATTCCAGAATGATTCTGGTTGGTTTAACGTATATTCGAGTGTGTAATCATCGATTGCTTTCACGCCAATTGTTTCGAAGTCACTTGTTTTTCCTTCAATATAGTCACTTAAGCCGACGATACTATTTGCTACGATGTATAATGTTTCAGATTTCTTTTCTACGGCATGTTTGATTCCAGTAACCCAGTCATGTGCCGTTACTTCTGCGCCATACTCGTTACCTTCGCTATCAAGCCATTGAACACCTTCACGGATTTTGTACGTATACGTTAAGCCATCTTCGCTTACTTCCCACGATTCTGCTAACGCTGGTACTAAATTACCTAATGAATCATTTTCTAATAATCCGTCAACAAAGTTCGTGAAGTGATCACTATTTGTTTTACGTTGTGACACCGTGTAGTCTAATGTTTCTAAATCTGTTGCAAAGACCGAATTAAATGCAACGGGTGCAGTACTTCCTTCTCCGTTGCCCGCAGAATCACCACTACCGTTGCCGCCACTACAAGCCGCAAGTACAAATGTACTAACCAATACAGTTGCTAAAACCTTTCTTACTTTCATGTATACTCCTCCATTTTCCTTTTTCTTTTGCACTCCCGTTTTTCATTACTCTTCCATCTTTAAAAAATTCTTTCAAAAATTTGAATTGTCTGAAAAATTAGATAAGCATGAGAAAATAATACACGATTTTATTTTATTCGTCAATCTCTTTTTTTAATAATTAATTAGAAAAAACGTGCGACCGAAATGAAATTTCGTTTAAAAAGCTGATATAATAGCTTTTTTGATGAAAATTATTTTAGGTTTTTCAGACCTATTTTCTTTTCGTTTCTTCTTTTTTTTAAGTATTTCTATCCTTTTTTCAACCTGATTCTTTGAATTCGTTAAGAACGTTTCAATCTATTCAATTTCTAATACGGGATGAACGTGAGACTTCTTTGGAATTCATCTAATAAGAACCGTTCTTTTTGTTGC
The DNA here is from genome assembly GCF_051713805.1 of Enterococcus sp. DIV1314a. Lineage (NCBI taxonomy): Bacteria > Bacillati > Bacillota > Bacilli > Lactobacillales > Enterococcaceae > Enterococcus > Enterococcus sp. DIV1314a. The sequence continues at coordinate 675,728 of NZ_JBIOQP010000001.1, forward strand.
ATAAATGCCGTTTGATTTTGTCTTAAAATCGTGCGTAATTTCGTCGGTCGATATTTTTCGACTAAATGATGCTCAAAGACAAAGTCCCTCGTCAATTGCCACTCATAGTAATAGCCAAGTGGCCTGCAATGATACCACGTCTTTCCAATTTGTTGAGATGCAAAACGACGATGCGTGTGGCCAAACACAACATCTGTTACTTGCGGGAACTGATCGATGACGTTCCCAAAGCTTTGCGAACCTAAAAAGGCATTTAATTGGTTCCACCGTTGATGCTCCCCTTCATGGTGGATAATAAATTCTTTTTTTGGAACAAAATGTGTCGCAAGTATAATTCGCTTGTCACGCGGGAGTTGTTTTAGCGTTTGTGCTAGGCGTTGATTAATGGCCTCGCTGATTTGAGGATCACTCGCAGACCGTATAATCTGACGGTCGTACCAAAAAAGATCTTTCAAGCGACGAATTTCACGCTCATTCTGTAAATCAGAATACCCATAGTCATACCAACCATTCACCCCAAGTAAAAGCGTTTCTTGTGAAAGGGCAATAGTTCGAAAATTTAAAAAAGATTCCGCTGAAAAATCTTCAATTTCAGCTTCACCGGTTAAATCAATCATTTCATGATTTCCCCAATGAAAGGTAGTTGCTATTTTCTCTTGAAAAAAAGCGACGGTCTGTAACGTCTTTTGATGCGTGTTCGCAGTATCACCCGCTAGATGAAGATGCGTGACGCCTTGTTCGAATAAAAAATCACGTAGACGTTGGAGAGAGGCACCCTCTAATCCATTGATGTCGACGTGAAGATCACTTATAATCGCTAATATTCCCACGCAAATCCTCCTTCGTTTAGCTTAGAATTTGTTTAATCGGTAGATTTGCGACCAATACACCCGCTTTGGAGCGTAATTGCAATCGTTGATAATTCGGTTCAAGCACGAGTTCTACTGATTGATCTAGCAACATGGTGGATTGTTCCTTCATATAAATTGGACCGATTTCTGTTTCAATGATTTTATTGTAATCAGACAATGCTTCCTCTGGATAGGTTTGAGGAACAAACAGCAGGCGAAAGGCTGGGTATAATTGACAAGAGACCGAGTCGTCGGCAAAAGGACCGATGGCATCTTCAAAATCAAGTAACATTCGGGCATCACTTGGGCGTTTCTCTTGAATCACTGCTTGTGCTTGTTTTGATATCCGTAATTCCATCTTGTTCTCCTCCTTCTATTCTTTTTTATTAGTGTACACTTTTAGGCAACTTTCTTCACGTAAAATAGCTTTTTACAGCCGTTACGTTCTTTGATTAGTTTACTAGTCGTTTTTCTCTGCGACAGTTCGTTTTGTAAAATCAATCCCTTTGCCTTCTACGTAGCCTTTTTGATAGGCGGCAGATATTTCGATGGCGGGTGTTCTCAGCGAGCTCTTACTCCATCCTTGCGTGTAGTCGTGATACGCCAGTTCTACGGCTTCTGGCACTAAGACAAGGAGTTCATAAACTTGACGAAGCGCGGAGACTTGTTCGGCAAAGCGTTCCTCTAACCCTAACAAAAAACCATTCATATAACTAGATTTGACGTTTTCCGTCACGTAACGCGTGCGTTTTAGTTGAGGATTGTCTTTATACATTTGATCCACAAACACTTTAGCGTGAAAGACCAATACTTCATACGCTAACAGATACATTTCTTTCGCCAAGGCTAAATCACGGCCGAAGCCATAAAAGACAATGCGTTTCTTCTGTTGTTGCTGACTAGCGACTGTTTTCAAAAAATACTTTACGCGAAAGTTTTGGGAAATAATTTGCGCTAAGCGTCGTTCCCACCAGTACAAGCGTTTCGCCACTGTGACGCTCTCTTCGTTAATCTGATCGGCCTCACTGATAAAATTATCATCCTCGACTTCTGTGGCGTCGATGCCGTATTGAAGCATGATTTTTTGGGCTAAAATAAACGCCGACTGACTTTCTTCATCATTATGCTGATCGCGCGCAATGGCGAGCAAGCCTTTTACTTTACGGATGATTTTTTGCTGTTCCATCAACACGTCTCCGTTCTTTTAGAGTTTTAACCATCGCTGACTATGGAGTCCTTCGCTAATGGCGAATGCTCATCTCTTAGATTCGCCGATTAATGACGTCGTTTACTGCGGTTTTTTTCATTTATGGTATAATCATTGTAACAAACTTTATAGGAGATTTCATATGGCAGATAACTTACAACAACGCATCGACCAAGCCGCTTCTGGCACCCCCTTATTAAAACCAGACGAACAGCGCATTTATTTAGGTACTTTCCGCGAACGTTGCTATGTCAGTATGACAATTGCGCAAATGAAGAAAACGTCCAATCAAACCGCCTTAAAGAAAGCCTTAAAAACCTATCCTGAAGCTTCTATTTTAATGAACGGTTGTCTTTCGACCGTCGTACAATCAACGTATATGCAAATTGCCACCAAAGAAAACATTCCATTTAAAATTGTGACCACCACGAACGACTGCGATGATCAATCAATCGGGTTGCTCGTCATTTCTGACAAGGCGGTCCATCAAGAGATCCTTGATATTGAAGTCCTTTTCCCGAGTGAAAAACCTGTCTCCTCGATTCAAAAAAAGAAAGAAAAAGAACCGTTTTGGCGGAAAATCTTTTAATTTTTAGCACCAAAAAATAGAAGGGAGTTTTGTATATGCCAACCTATCGCGATTTAAAAGAAGAACTCGTCTACGCCCTCGACCAACACATTGACTTATTGAAAGACACTGCCACAATCGACCAAGGTTCCTTAGACGGGGTCATGTTTATGATGCGTAGTTTCGGGTTCATCTTCGACCGCGCGCCGCAAGTTTTATTAACCGACGATCCGGAAGAAATGAATTTCTTAATGTTTCAGTACTATAGTTTATTAAGCGAGTTGAAATATAACTTACTACTGAATTATTCCTATGCAAAAATTCATCAAAAAACCTTGCTTGAAATCGTGCAAGAGTTCCCAACAACTTATGAAGACGATCTAAAACAGTGGTGGGAGAATCTCACTGGCTTACATGTCGATGAAACGAAGCAAACGATTTCTGTCAAAGATCTATAACATCGCTTCATGCGTTGAGATCGTGGATTCAGGCTCTTCGCCAAGTAGAGTTGAAAAATGATAGGAATAGCACTCATCAACAATAACCATTATATCGCCAAATAAAAAAGGGAGAAGTTGAATGGCACTCAACTCCTCCCTTTTTTTTGCCTTGCGTTGGGTCTAAATTGATCGAACACAACGCAAGCAGTATCTTTGCCCGTACCTTCCTGTTAAAACGCCTGCTTGATTGAACTTACTCAAAAAGCCATTGTTTTTAATACGAGTCATTTTTTTCAAAAGAAACCAAAATCATTAAAATTAGTAGACAGACAATGGCACCGACTAATGAAATAAACTGGTACCCTTCATTAATGGGGCCTAACACCGAGAGGCCAATAAATATCGCCGTGATCGGATACAACAACCGACGGACTAGACGTACCACCCAACATACCCTCCCTTAATTTTGTCCACCTTCACTAAGGTTTTCCCGTTATACGTTTGTGGTGGATAGGAAATAAAGTTATAAGCAACATAAGAAGCGCGTTGACTCTCGACATCCACAACTAAAAGCGTGTCTGCTTGGACAGTTGGCGTGTAACCCGCAGTCATTGAAAGTAATAAAAATAACATCAGTGTTATCCGTTTTCTCATCTTCTCTTCACTCCTTGGTTTCTTTTGTTTCATTGTACTCGAAAATAACATCAAAAAACCATTTATTGCCTAAACGTCGCTTATTCGATCCTGAACGTACGCTCAAGATACTTAATTTGACGATTCGACACGACACAAGTCTCTCCGTTCGTAAAAGTAATCAAACGCTGCTTACGATCGACGTGAACCATTTGAGGTAGATTCGCCACGATCGATTTATGTACACGTAGAAATGTTTCCGAAAGTTCCTCGATCAGCGTTAGCTTGCCGTAAAATTCTAACGAGCCATTTGCAAGGTGTAAAATGAGTTTGTGGGAGTTGGGCGACGTTTCAAAAAACATGATTTCGGATAGTTCAAATAAACGGACTTGATTGCCCACATCAATGCGGATACGCTGTTCAGAATGCTTACGTTCTGAATGATAGTGCCGATACGCTTGATCTAACGCTTCTTTCGTCCGCTGTTCGATTGCTTCTGGATAATCTTTCAAGATATAATCCATTGCTTCGACTTTGTATTGAAAGGTTATCGGTAGCATTTCATGATGCGTGGTAATAAAAATGATTTTCCCATCGATACAAAGATTGCGAATGTGGGAACCCAGTTGGATACCGTTAATCGTAGAGCGCAAATCCACATCCAAGAAAAAAACACCAGCCGTTTGAGGATGTTCATTTAAATAGGTCAGAATTTCAAAAGGATCTGCCGTGCTCAGCTGTAATTGCATATCTAATTCTTCGATTAAAATATAACGCTGAATGATCCGTTCGAGCTTTTTGCGTTGTATCGTGTCATCTTCACAAATAAAAATCCTAAGCACTCGTTCCTCCTCCTAATAATGTCAGTTTTTGGACAAAAAGGTGTTGACTAATCGTTGTTTCCAGTAACAAATCAGATGTTTGACTCATCAGTTCATCGACTGTTGACAAGCCGTACCCACGTCCTTTCCCTTTCGTCGAAAATCCTTGTTTTTTCAATTGATACAACGGTTCAACTGGATTTCTGACGGTGTTTTGAATCAAAATCACGAGCGCATCCTTTTCTTGAAAAAACGCCACGGCTAATTCGCCTTTTCCTAAAGCATCTACTTCTTCGATGGCATTATCTAATAAAATACCGAGGATTCGAATCAGATTTAAATCAAAGACATGCTTTGGAAAGATGATTTTTCCAGTCATTTCTAAGTGAACCGAAATCCCTTTTTCTTGTGCGAGCAGAAGTTTGGTCATGAAAATTCCTCGAATAGCAGGATGGTCAATTTTTTGTAACGCCGATAACTTAGAAGCATTCGCTAAAAACAACGTCCGTGTCGGCTGAATCGTCTGTTGGTAATAGACTGTTAGAGCTTGAAGATCCCCTTCTTCTAAATAACTTTCTAATGAAGATAAAATATTTAAGTAGTCATGGCGAAACTGATTAATTTCTTCATTTTGTTTACTGATCTCATCGATATATAACTGCATCGCTCGTTGCTCGATGACTTTTTCACGCGTCGCGAAGGCTAATTTTTGATTATTGGAAAAAATATAGATGCTAATGCCCCCTAGCGTGACGACAAAAACTAACGTGATGACAAACATTTTAATGAGTGTATCAAATTGGGTTTCCGCGGGACTCGCTAACAAATATTGGTACAACGCATAGACCTTATTCGTGAAAAAAAGCATAAACAGAATCGGACCCGAATATTGTTGCCATTTTTGTGGCAGGCGGGTAAAGACAAAGCGCCGGATAGCGAGACTCGCGAGCACGACCATGAATAACGTAAAAAGAAAATATAAAAAGATGACGAATTCACTTGCTTGTGTCGCAATATAGAATAAGACCGCGCTAGGCGATAATAAAAAGACGGCGAGATTTTGTACGATAAAGGCAAAAGATAGATGAAATAACGTCACGCCAACTGCTTGCCTTTGATGATTCATAAAAGAAATCGTCAACAATAACGCACTTAAGACAAGTTCATCCAGACTGGCTAAACGTAAATTCAAGTGAACACTACTGACTAAAAATAAAATAAAAACAGAAACAATCAGATTCGTTCGTTTTTTTAACGAAATTTGGTCCAATAATATAAAGGAAAAAAAGATTTGGAAAATATTAGAAATAACGATTAAATAAAACACGTCATTAGGTCCCTTCTCAATGCTTATTTTGTCTAAATTATAGCATGTTTCTTGCTTGTTACTAGTTGGAATCAGCGTTTTTTATTCCGAATATTTGAGCAACATCGATCACTATGAACTAAAAAACACCTCAAGCCTCACAAAATAATGAGGTTGAGGTGCTTTTGGCCTTAATTATAAATGAGAAAGATGGAAGGCAAAATGTTCTTCTAAGAACGTTGAGATAAAGAAATAGCTATGATCATAGCCTTCCTTCATTTGATACTGAATGTTATTCCTTGCTTCTTCAGCATTTTTTAAGAAGGTCGTCTCTTTTAACTGTTTTTCATAAAAACCATCCTTGCTTCCTTGCGTAATTAAAATCGGCAGCGAGGTCGTTTCTTTGATTAATTCAGTGGCATCCCACGACTTCCAAGCGTTTGTGTCTGCGCCTAAATAAGTCGTGAAGGCTTTGACGCCCCACGGCACTTGCATCGGATTTAAGATTGGCGCAAAAGCCGAGATGGCGTTGAATCTTGCCGGATTTCTTAATCCAAGCACTAACGCACCATGACCACCCATGGAATGGCCCATCACACTTTCTTTACCCGAAAAATTCGGCACAAGCTTGGTAGCAATCGCCGGCAATTCTTCCGTTAGATAGTCGTACATTTGATAATTTGTTGACCACGGCGCTTGGGTTGCATTCACGTAAAACCCTGCCCCTTGTCCTAGATCCCAACCTTCATCATCCGGCACGTCTTTTCCTCTTGGTGATGTATCGGGAATCATCACGGCAACTTGATAGTGATTGGCTAAACGTTGAAAACCACTTTTTTGACTAAAATTATCATCGGTACACGTTAATCCAGAAAGCCACCAAATCAGCGGGATTTTTTTCCCAGCTTGATTAGATGGAAGGTAAAGACTAAAGGTCATTTCACATTGCAATACTGCTGAATCATGACGATACTTGCGTTGTTCGCCACCAAATGCGATGGCTGTTTCAACTAATGTCAGTGTCATTTTCTCACCCCTCATACGTTAAGATTGTTCGAATCGATTCTCCTTTGTGTAACAAATCAAAGGCCTCATTAATATCGTTGAAATGCAATTGATGCGTGATAAAAGAATCTAAATCGATTTTATCATTCATATAATCGGCAATCATCCCTGGCAATTCCGTTCTCCCTTTGACACCGCCAAAAGCGGAACCTCGCCAAACGCGACCGGTTACGAGTTGGAATGGACGGGTACTGATTTCTTTTCCAGCACCGGCTACACCAATGATAATACTTTCGCCCCAACCTTTATGACAGCACTCCAAGGCGGATCGCATCACATCGACGTTCCCAATACATTCAAAACTATAATCGACACCGCCGTCTGTCATTTCAATAATGACTTCTTGAATCGGTCGATCAAATTTTGAGGGATTAATACAATCGGTTGCTCCCATTTTTTTCGCTAAAGCAAATTTTTCTTCATTTAAATCAATGGCGATAATTCGTTTTGCTTTGGCTTGCACGAGTCCTTGAATTGCGGCTAACCCAATTGCTCCCAAACCAAAGACCGCGGTCACAGCTCCTTCTTCTACTTTGGCTGTCTTATGAACCGCACCAATTCCTGTCGTAACGCCACAACCAAAAAGACACACTTTGTCTAGCGGTGCTTCAGGATCAACTTTAACGAGCGAGATTTCTGGCACAACCGTATATTCGCTAAACGTACTCGTACCCATGTAATGATAAATTGGCTCACCATTATAAGAAAAACGGGTCGTCCCATCTGGCATTAAGCCTTTTCCTTGGGTTTCTCGAACCGCACTACATAAATTGGTTTTGCCGGAAAGACAAAATTTACATTTGCCACATTCTGCTGTATAAAGTGGGATCACGTGATCACCTGGTTCAACCAACGTCACACCTTCTCCTACAGCGACAACAACACCCGCGCCTTCATGTCCTAACACGGCTGGAAAGACACCTTCTGCATCATCACCGGATAAGGTAAAGGCATCTGTATGACAGACAGAGGTATAAAGTATTTTGACTAAGACCTCATTGGCTTTTGGTTCTTCTACATCAATTTCAACAATTTTAAGGGGTTCTCCTGGGTTAAACGCTACGGCTGCACGACTCTTCATAGGAATCACTTCTTTCTTTTTTATAAGGTATTTATTTTTTTTGCTTCGTCATCGATCGAACAGATGAGACTCTTTAAAACATCTCCGGGAATAACAATTCTAAAACATCCATCGTTAAACGAGGACCGATGCCTTTATGGGGATAAATGTGCATCATCATCGCCGGATTAAAGTTCCCTTCGATAATACCGTACGCATCTTTCTCGGATGCTGGAATTGTGTGATCAGGAATAATTAAGTCAATCCCACAAATCACTGCACCAAGCGCTTTGACGGCTTTGACAGCCACTTCTTTATAGTCTTCATTAAACATTTCTGTGACTTCGATGGAATCCCCGCCACTACTAATGTTGGAGTTGTCTCGTAAATAGACGATTTCGTCTTTAGCTGGAACATCCGTGATGTCATAGCCTTGTGATTTCAAGGCGATTTTTTCCAAATCACCTAATTGAATTTTTTCTAACGGCGACCGGTGATTCGTTCCCCGTAAAGGATCACGGTTTTTCTCGGCAACAAGTGCTTCGATCGTCCGCTCGCCATCGCCTTTGACATTGGCTGGCACACGCAATAATATGCCTTTGACTTTGCCATCAATCACAAAGAAACGATATTCCGTTCCACTAAAGAATTCCTCCACCAAAACATCTTCATCGGCTTCAAAAGCGACTCTTAAGGCCGCTTGATAGTCTTCTAAGCTCGCACCTTCTTTAAAAATCGAAATCCCAATGCCGTAATTCGTGGACTTTGGTTTCACAACAATCCCCTGTCCAGCAAATTCAGGATAGGCAGTAACGGCTTCTTCAAGACTTGAAAACTCACGCCCTTTTGGCACCCGGAAACCCGCTTGGTCTAATACTTTCTTCGTCACGGTTTTATTGGCCATTAATAACGGAACAATATAACTATCTTTACTTGTCATATTCGCATTTTTCACGTACTCAACATGATTGCCTACTGATAACTTCAAGAACTGATCACGATCATCCAGCACTTCGACCTGAATCCCTTTTTGAATCGCATCGAACATAAAAATTTGAGTTGATAATTCCATCTGAGTAAAGCCAGCCAATTGATACGGTTTCGCCCACGCTCGCGCATGATTTTCGAGTGCTATTTTAGTTGCCACTTCTTTTTGTGACGTTTTTTGGCTTTGGGTATACAATTTACCAGCAACTGTTTCTGCCGGTATCTTGACCATTTCAATGTACGTCGCCATTAATCCGTCCGAAACGCGCAATCCTTGTTCTTCAATAAATGCTTGTAATGCGATTAACGTCTCAAGCGCTTCTTCTTGGTATCTTGTCGCTTGTAACGGGTGTTCCAGTGCGACTTCTTCATTTTTACGCTCGCCATCGGTTACCCAAATATGAGCGGGCGCTTCTTCTTCTTTCCACAATAGGAATAATAAGAAGAGGTGCAGAAATTCCGCTTGTTCCTCGCTAATGCCACAAGGTGCAAATGGATTTAAATCTAGATTACGCAACTCGATATAGCGAATACCAGCCTCTGCTAGATCGGCCATTTTTTTCCCACCTCGGAAACGTACCACGGAATAAAACTCTTTTTCTTCTGAGAGTTTCCCTTCATTTACCATCCGTTCTAAATCCACAATATATTGTTCAAGACTCTCGTAGGAAACCTTTACGTCTGGATGATTTTTGTAGCCATGCGAACTATTACGGATGCTACGCACAGGCTCGTTTGGCCGCTCATCTCCTTCAAAATAACGTGCTTCACTAACGGGGGTTGCACCAAATAAATAGGTTACTAGCCAGCTATAATGCAAATAATTTCTGGTGACTTTTAAATAGACGGCTGTTTTAAAGGCTGTATATTCCTTGATTTCGGACTGTAAAGCAAACATTTTTTGGAGCAATTCGTCGCTAAATTCAAAATTATAATGAATGCCACTGACCATCTGTTTGCGACGGCCATATGATTTTGCCAAATAACGGCGATATAAGACATCTTCAAAATTATCCAATTGGGCGATGAGAATATCTTCTTCTTTTTCAGGCAACATTGGCGGCATGCTTATGGGCCAAATCATTTCTTCAGGATTCATCGAACGATACGCAACTTCATGAATCGCCGTTAAAAAATCAAAGAGTTCTGAAATACTTTGCGCAACAGGTGTGATTAACTCTAATTGCGTTTCTGCAAAATCCGTTTGGATGTACGGATGATGTTTCCGATTGCCTAAGGTTGTCGGATGCAGCGTGTCCACTAAATCCCCTGCTAAGGTCACACGTTGCCCTTCTCGTTCCACACCATAACGGGCTTTTAATAAATAAGGTTGTAACTCCTTGTTTTCAAGGAGGGTTTTTAAATTCATAGTAAGACTCCTTTGGTTTACGTCATTGCTCTTATTATAGCAAACATCACGCTAATTGTGAGTCATTTTGTTTTCCAAAAATAACAGATTTCATAAATAAAAATAGCCTGGCTCATAAGGAGATCGACGGGTTTTCTAGCACTCTCGTCGTCAGTAGCAATTTTGTAAAAGCGAGTCATGAAAAAAACAACCACGACCGGCGGCCAATCCGCTTCTCGTTTGACAATCTAACTTCTTCAGAAAATGGTATAGCCCACTCTTCGTGGTAACAATCCGATTGTACGAGTATGGAATGGAGGCATGATAACGTATTTTAAAAGCGATTGCAAGCAGTATTTATGTACGTTCAAATTTATCGCTAGGCTCCTAATCGCTCCGCTGTCCGCAAGATTCTTTTTGATTTGACCCTTTATTTGGCAAAAGAGACCGTCACAAAAGGACCATTAACGCTGAAAAAAATCATACTTCCGCTGTTTCCATCAATACTAAAAAACACGTTCACAAAAAAGTGTTGACGAATGATACGAATATCACTCGTCAACACAATGCGTTATATTATAGCATGCACAAATCTTTGCGCTTACGAAACCTTTTAGTCCCTACCATTTCCTAGCACAAAAAAATATTTGTCATACCTTATACTTTTACTCTTCTTCCAGTAGTCCTTTGAATAAGCCAATCACGAAATCATTCGGATTGAAAATTTCTAAGTCCCCAATGCCTTCCCCTAGTCCAACAAGTTTCACTGGTAGATGAAGTTCGTTGCGAATCGCTAAGACAATTCCACCTTTGGCTGTTCCATCCAATTTCGTTAAGACAAGACCCGTAACATCCGTGGTTTCTTTAAATTGTTTGGCTTGGCTCATCGCATTTTGTCCGGTAGTAGCATCGAGTACGAGTAAAACTTCATGTGGCGCGTTTGGTTCTTCTCTTTGAATAATACGTTTGATTTTATCCAATTCTTGCATTAAGTGCGCTTTGTTTTGTAAGCGTCCTGCCGTATCGACTAAAAGGATATCGGCTTGTTTTTCTTTGGCTTTGATCATCGCATCGAACACGACCGCCGCAGGATCGCCACCCGTTTTTCCGCGAATCACTTCAACGTCCGCTCGTTCGCCCCAAACCACTAACTGATCAATCGCGCCAGCACGGAACGTATCTGCTGCAGCGAGTAACACTTTTTTACCCGCTTGTTTATATTCATATGCTAATTTCCCGATACTCGTTGTTTTTCCGACGCCATTTACCCCGACAAATAACATAACCGTGAGGCCGTTTGGTTGCAGATTCAGCGCGTTTACTTCCCCGACACCTTCTGCTTCGTATAAATCGACTAATTTCTCAATGATGAGATTTTGCACAGCTGCCGGTTTCTTTACATTGCGTAATTTAACTTCTTGGCGTAATTCATCGGCAATCTTCATGGACGTTTCAAAACCGACATCGGCCCCAATCAAGGTTTCTTCGACTTCTTCAAAGAAATCTTCATCGACACTTCGGAAGTTAGCGAATAATTCATTCATCCGTTCTTTAAAGGTTTTACGTGTTTTGGCTAATCCTTTATCGTACTTCTCTTGAACCGTGACTTCCTCGATGAGTGGCTCGCTTGCTTTTGTTGCTTCGACTTCAAGCGTCTCTTCCACAACAACTGCTTCTGGCAGCCGCTCTTCCTGCTGGCTCGCTTCTTCTGCAAGCTCCTGTCCGACTGTTTCTTCTGTTAACTCAGTCATCGTTTCCGTTTCTAACGGTAGCGTTTGGGACTCGATTTCTTCAGATGATAGCTCAGAATCAGGACTTGTTGTTGCCGTCTCAGTCGATACGGGTGCTTCGTCAGAAAGGCCGTCTTCGTCTTCTTGCCCAGTTCGTTCAACCGATTCTTCTACTTCAATTGGCGTTTCTTCTTTTTCTTTAGTAAACGCTCGTTTTAATTTATCGAATAAGCCCATTTTAGTCACTCCCTTCTTGTAATATGTATGTTTCGACCACTTTTGCTACGCCGTCTTCTTCATTTGTAGCTGTCACAATATCCGCGACTGCTTTGACTTGTGCGACCGCATTGCCCATAGCGACACCCATTCCGGCGTATTCAATCATCGATAAATCATTTTCTTCATCACCGATACTCATCACTTCGGTTTGCTTCAGACCTAAATCTCGAACGAGTAACGATAGACCGTAAGCTTTTGTCACACCTTTAGGCATAAATTCAAGCAGCATGTCGCGGCTCTTAATCACTTCAAAGCTCTCACGAATTTCTGATGGAATTTTTTGGATTTGAGCATCTAAAAATGCTTGGTCAAAACCAATGACAGCTTTGTTATATACGCGGTCTTCTTGAAGTTCGGAAATGAGGGTCGGAAGATGGGTTAACAATGGATTCATCGTAGAATACAGTGATGGATGGTCAGTTGAAGTAGCCACATTAAACACTTTTTCTTCTGATAACAGGTCGAGCGGTAAATCGAGGCTTTGCGCAAGCGTGATTAATTCTTGAACTTGTTCAAAGGTTAATACATTTTTTTCAATGATTTTTCCGGTATCATTTTGTTGGACTAACCCACCGTTAAACGTGATGCTATAATCGCCCGCCTCTTCTAAATTCAATTCTTGTAAAAATGGATGGATGGCACGTAACGGGCGTCCCGTACAAATAACCACTTTGACCCCTTTGGCTTTGGCTGCGATTAACGCGGCTTTATTGCGTGGGGTAATTTCTTTTTTCCCATTTAATAAGGTCCCATCTAAGTCAATAGCAACTAATTTAATCATTTCGTTCTCCTTCTAACACTTGTATTTGACCATTTTGAGCAATCTCTTCTAAACGGACCGACACTAATTTCGAAACACCTGATTCGGCCATCGTTACGCCGTAGAGCATATCAGCCGATTCCATCGTCCCTTTGCGATGCGTCACCACAATAAATTGTGTGTCTTTTTCAAACGTTCTTAAATAACGACCGAAACGTAAAACATTCGCTTCATCAAGTGCCGCTTCCACTTCATCCAATACACAAAATGGCACCGGACGGACTTGGATAATCGAAAACAATAACGCAATCGCCGTTAATGCACGCTCGCCTCCAGAAAGTAAACTTAAATTTTGTAATTTTTTCCCTGGTGGTTGTGCTTCAATCTCAATTCCGGTATGCAGTAAATCAGTCGGATCCGTTAAGATTAACTCTGCACGACCGCCACCAAACATATTCGGAAAAACGGTTTGAAATTCATTCCGAATGCCCTCAAAGACTTCTTTAAAACGACTCTTGACTTCCTCATCCATTTCAGACATTGTCTCAAACAGTTGATCTTTTGCCGAAATCAAATCTTGTTGCTGCCCCGTTAAAAAGTCGTAGCGTTCTTTGACTTGTTCGAACTGATCAATGGCTTGTAAGTTAACAGGTTCTAGCGCAGCCATTTCTTGGCGTAACGCCTGAATCTTTTCTTTTTCTTTCTCAGGATGTTCTAACACTTCATACATCGCCTTCGCTTGGTCAAAACTTAACTGATAGCTCTCTTGTAAATAGTCTAAACGATTATCGAGTAAAATGCCCACTCGACTGTTTTCAACTTCCACGGCTGTTTTTTCTTCAAGTAATGCTTTTTGTTGTTGATTGGCTTGACTAAGAAGTTGTTCTTTTTCACGAATCGTTGTTTGAATCTCACTGCGCTCATCCCGCATGTTTTTCAAGGTCGTTTGCAACGTTTCTTTTTGCAGCAAGTATTCTTCAATTTGTTCGTTCAAGCTTTCTTCCGTCACACCATTATTTGAAAAATCGGTTGTCAAATGAGCAAGATGTTGTTCGATGAGCCGTTGACGATTTTCTTGTTCTTCAATATTCCGATTCAACGCTTCGATTGTTTGGCGTAGATGAAGTCCTTGCTCTTTTGCCACAGCTAGGCGAGCTTGGTAAGCTGCTACTTCTTGTGCCATTTTTTGGCGATTTTCTTCAAAATGATCTTCTTGCGTCGTTAATAATTGAATTTCTTCATTAATCGTAGCGAGTTGGTGTTCAATCACTTTTTGACTCGCTTCCCCTTGTTCTTTTTGCTCTTCATACGTCGTTAAAAACTCTTGAAGATGTTGGTTTTCATAAGTGAATACTTTCAGTTCTTTTTTCAAACGCTCGATTTCTAGACGCAATTGTTGTTCTTGATTTCGAATGTCTTGTTCTGTCATTTTGCCTTCTTCGCCCGCATGACGAAGGCTTTCAAGTTGTGTTTTGCTCTCTTCTATCATGGCTTCAAACTGCTTCACTTGCTTTTCAACAACGAGTAACCGTTCGCTTAGACGCGCCACACTGTGTGTTAATTGTTGTAATTCATTGGTTTGACTAAACAAACTTCCTTGTTGTCCTCGTCGTGTCGCACCACCTGTCATCGACCCTCCAGCATGCATCACATCACCTTCGAGTGTTACCACGCGATAACGATAGTGCAGTTGTCGTGCTAAAGCATTCCCACTTGCCAAATCTTGGGCAATGAAAGTCGTACCTAACAAATTCGCGATGACTCCCGCAATCGATTCTGGATACGCCACAAGTTGACTTGCAACGCCTACGTAGCCTTCGACCTGCGCCGCTTGTTGTTGGACCATATCCGAAATTTGACGCGGTTGAATGGTCGTAATCGGTAAAAAAGTCCCTCTGCCGCCTTGATTGCGTTTCAAAAAAGCAATCCCTTGGCGTGCATCGGCTTCTGTTTCCACAATCAAATGTTGCGCAGCATTTCCTAGAGCCGTTTCAATTGCTAACGTATAGTCACTTGGCACGTTCACTAATTCCGCCACCGCACCCACAATCCCTGTGAGTTCTTGACGATGTTGTAAAATCGTTCGCGTCCCTTGATAAAAGCCGCTATAGTTTTCTTTAATTTCTTGCAAACTCTTTTCTCGAGCTTTTGCTTGCTGTAATTCTTTGATTAATTGGAACATCTTGCGCTGACTTTCCGAAAATTCTTGTTGCCTTTGCGTCAATTTTTCCTTCGTTTGTGCGTATTGCGTTCGTTGTTCGGCCAATTCCTCTTGCTTCAACTGCAGCTGTGTTGCTACGACTTGATAACGCGCTTCTTTATCGGTCAATTCTTCTTTTAAAGCAGCTTGCTTCGTGACAACGTGCTGGTTTTGAATCATTTCTTGTTGATATTGTCGTTCTAAGTACTTTAATTCGTTACTGACACTTGCTTGTTGCTGCAAATAATCCACGTACTTACTGCGAAGTTCTTCAATCAATTCCTTCGCCGTTTTTTGATAAAGCGCGAGATTTTTCTCTCCATCTGCTAACTCTTTTTCAAGTTGTTGGACTTCGCGATTTTTTTGCGAAAGATTGGCTAAACAAGTTGCTTTCTCATGGTTTAAAGACAGTAACTTTTCTTCAATACTTTCTAAATTCTCTTGATATTCTGTCGTACTTTTTTCGGTATGCTTCGAACGTTCTAATAAAACTTCTCGTTGTCCTTGGGCTTGCTTTAACGCTTCAACCAGCGCTAAATGCTGTTCGTTTTGGCTTTCAAGGGTATCGTCTAAACGCGTTCTTCGCTGACGCAACGTGTCAATTAACGATTCTTCTCGTACGAGTTTTTCAGTCATCTCGTGCAATTGTTGTTTGACGGTCGTTAATTGCTGCGTCGTATGATCATAAATGGTTTTCGCCTCAATCATTTCAGTGACGATATACGCCACTTCTAATTGGGTGAATGTTTCTTTCAATCCAAGATAAGTACGAGCATCCGCACTTTGACTAGCTAAAGGTGCTAATTGTTCTTCCAGTTCATACACAATATCTTGGACGCGATTTAAATTATCTTCTGTTTCAAAGAGTTTTTGTTCGGCTTGTTTCTTGCGTTGTTTATACTTCAAAACGCCCGCAGCCTCTTCAAAAATCCCACGTCGATCTTCTGGCTTACTACTAAAAATCGCTTCGACTTTCCCTTGGGAGATAATGGAAAAAGACTCTTTTCCTAATCCTGAGTCCATAAAGAGTTCTTGAATATCTCGCAAACGACACGCTTGCTTATTTAAAAAGTATTCACTCTCGCCACTGCGTGAAATCCGTCGAGTGACACTGACTTCATTATAATCTAACGGTAAATAATGATCCTCATTGGCTAAAACAATCGTAACCTCTGCCAAATTCAAGGCTTTTCGAGAATCCGATCCCGCAAAAATAATGTCGGGCATCTTTCCACCACGTAAACTTTTGACGGATTGCTCGCCTAAGACCCAGCGAATCGCTTCGGTAATATTACTTTTTCCACTACCGTTTGGTCCCACAATCGCCGTAATATTTTCTTCAAAATCAATCACCGTACGATTGGCAAACGATTTAAAACCGGCTAGTTCCATTCGTTTTAAATACACTAAATTCCCTCACTTACTTCTCAAGTCGCGTCAACGCATTGGCTGCGGCCGCTTGTTCTGCTAATTTTTTTGATTTTCCGTAACCCTCACCGATTTTTTCACCGTTACAAGAAACTTCTGTCCAGAATTTTCTTTCGTGGGCCGGACCTTCTTCTCTCAATAATTGATACTCTATCGCAACATCGCCCGACCGTTGTAGTACTTCTTGTAGGCGTGTTTTGTGATCCATCTCATGTGAAAAAGCACCTGCGATAATTTTGGGGAAAACGACCTTCGCTAAAAATTGGTCGACCGCCACTAAATCATGATCTAAGTAAAGCGCACCTAAAAAAGCTTCAAATAAGTCACATAATAAAGCAGGACGGGTTCTTCCACCCGAATGTTCTTCGCCTTTGCCTAATAAGACATATTGGTCAAAATGACATTCTTTCGCAAATTTTGATAAACTATCTTCACAGACAATCGCCGCTCGTAGTTTCGTTAATTTTCCTTCTGGTACTTTGGGAAAATTCCGATATAAAAATTGGGAAACGAGCAATTCTAAGACGGCATCGCCTAAAAACTCTAAGCGCTCATTATCTGATAGCTGTAAATAGCGATGCTCATTCACATAAGATGAATGGGTGAAGGCTTGTTCTAACAAAGCTTCGTTATGAAAGACAAGGTGATACGTTTCTTTTAATTCCTTTAATAACCGTTGATCCATCTAATCCATTCCTTTCTTACTTTGGTGCACCTTCTCCTATTATAATGGTTTTTGCCAAATTATGAAATACAAGTCCTTCTTTCCTCATGATTTCTTTGTGTTTTACCATTTAACACCCGTATTTCGCTTGTTCCTCGTTCAGGATTCATCCATAAAAGAAACCATCGACAAGAGACCGCTGATTTGTTATGATAAATGCTAAATTTGAAGCAGGAAGAGGCGATTTTATGACGTTTGTGTTTAGAGAAATCCAAAAAGAAGATTACACCAGTTGTGCTGATAGTCTAATCGCCGCCTACGCAAATGAGCCATGGAATAATCCTTGGACACTAGAAGAGGCACTCCTGCGAATTGAAGCGACGATGAGTGGCTTTAACGCCCGAGGATACGTTATCGAATATGAGGGTCACATCATCGCGATGTGTTTAGGCCGAATTGACTATTACTTTCAAAATTGGCGCCAATTTTGCATCGATGAATTCAACGTGACACCGCACTATCAAAGGCAAGGGCTCGGCAGACAATTATTCGCTTTTGCCGCCACGCAACTAAAGAAAGAAGCGATTCAGCAACTATTCCTCCTTACCGGTGGCGCACAAGCCGTGACATTTTATGAAAAAAATGGTTTCCTCACCTCTAATGAAGGCACGATGATGGTCTATCCACTCACCGAGGCGTAACAAAAAACTGTGACTACCTCGTACCAAACAAAAAAGACAATGGATTATTCGAAAATAATTCATTGTCTTTTTATTTACGCTAAATGACTAACAATATAATCAACTGCTCCACCCACAGTTTGAATTTGTTCGGCGTCTTCATCTGAAATTTCAGTTGAGAAGTTTTCTTCTAATTCTAGAACAAATTCCATCACACTGATCGAGTCAGCATTCAAATCTTCTTTAATTCTCATTGTATCGGTTACTTTATCTGCATCAATTTCAAAATGATTTGCGATAACTGTTGCTACTTTTGCAAATACTTCTTCACGCGTCAATTGCACTCACCTCCACGAATTTTAACAAGGTCAAAAAAGAACTATTACAATAGTATCGATTAATGTTCTTTTTGTCTAGCTTTTTTTCAATTTTGTTGCACCTATGACACTCGCTGTCATAAAAAAAGGTTATTCTGGACTATTTTCTTCAAATTGTTTCACCAATTTATCAACCACTTGCGTTTCTAACATGGTATGAATTTGACGAATGGTTGCCGCTACGGCTTCTGGTCCCGTTGAACCATGCGTTTTAACAACCGGTGCTTTTAAGCCAAATAAAACAGCCCCACCATATTTCGCATAATCCATTTCGTTTTTCAAGTTCTTTAAAGCATCTTTTAGCAATAAGGCGCCAATTTTCCCTTTAACTCCAGAATCTAAAATCGATGTTTTTAAAAGATTCACAATATTTAAGGCCGTTCCTTCAATTGATTTTAAGACAGCATTCCCGGTAAAGCCATCGGTTACCACCACATCGGCAACACCCGTTAAGATATCACGTGCTTCAACATTGCCGATAAAATGAATACTGGTTTCTTGAGAAAGCAATTCAAATGCCTTTTTCGTCAACTCACTACCTTTTGAGGCTTCCGTTCCATTATTCAATAGACCGACGCGTGGTTTGGTAATGCCACGAACATTTGCTGCGTAAAAGGAACCTAAAATGCCATATTGGACTAAATGTTCCGGTTTATTTTCGGCATTTGCTCCAAGATCGAGCATATCAAAACCCGTCTCACTCCCAATAACAGGCATCGTAGAGAGTAACCCTGGACGTTCAATGCCTTTAATCCGTCCCACAATAAATAAACCCGCAGCCAATAAGCCACCCGTGTTCCCTGCTGAAAAAATGGCATCAGCTTCTCCATTTTTCACGGCTTGCGCGGCCAAGACCATGGAAGCTTGTTTTTTCCGACGAATCGCTTTTACCGGTTCATCGTCACTATTAATTTTTTCATCGGTATGAATCACTCGGATATTGATTTCACCATTTAAATAGCGTCTGATTTCTGTTTCTTTTCCATAAAGTTGGAATTCAATGTCGGGAAATTCTTGATGAGCCAATAAGACACCTTCTACGATTGCTTTAGGTGCATTGTCTCCTCCCATTGCGTCAACGGCAATTCTCATCGAACGTGGCACTTCCTTTCGTTTGTCTTGAATAGTATAGCACATTTTTACTAGTCAAAAAATGGTTTTTCTTGTTGAATGGTCTTTAAATACGTCACTAATGGCGCAAAATCAGGCAGGACTTCCCATCCAACTTGTTGCCAAATAGCCGCGGCTTCTTGTCTGGCTACTTCTAAAATATGTCCGTCTGCGACTAAATCAGCCATCGCAAATTCCGGCAATCCCGATTGACGAGAACCAAAGACTTCCCCTGGACCGCGTAATTCTAAGTCTTTTTCACTCACAACAAAGCCATTCGTCGTTTCCGTCATAATTTGCATCCGTTTTTGACCCGTTTCATTTTTAGGATTGGCGATTAAAATACACGAAGAAGCGACTGCACCACGTCCCACACGCCCCCGTAATTGATGCAGTTGGGCTAACCCAAAACGATCAGCATCAATAATGAGCATCATGGTGGCGTTAGGTACATTGACACCCACTTCGATTACCGTCGTCGAAACGAGAATTTGACTTTCGTTTTGCTTAAAAGCCTCCATAATGGCTTCTTTTTCTTGATTTTTCATTTTCCCATGAAGAAGACTGACCTTATAGTCACTTCCATAAAAGTCTTGAAGTTCTTCATAGATCGCCACAGCATTTTGAACGTCCAACATTTCCGACTCTTCAATTAACGGACAGATGACATACATTTGATGCCCTTTTTGAAGTTGAGTCAGACTTCCTTTTAAGACTTGTGGCATCTGCGGCGGCCGGACCCACCGTGTTTCGATTGGAATTCGTCCTGACGGTAGTTCATCAATGATCGAGACATCCATTTCACCATAAGCAGTAATCGCTAATGTTCGCGGAATTGGTGTTGCCGTCATAAAGAGTACATCCGGGCGCCAACCTTTTTCGCGTAAAATTTTGCGTTGGTTCACCCCGAAGCGATGCTGTTCATCCGTAATGACGAGCCCAAGATGAGAAAACTCGACATCGGCTTGAATTAACGCATGCGTACCAACAAGCACATGAATAGCACCACTGGCTAGTTGACTAAGAATTTCGCGGCGTTCCTTGGTTTTCGTTGAGCCCGTCAGTAGCGCGACGTTCACATCAAACCCCTCAAATAGCTGCACCAAACTTTCCATATGTTGCTGAGCTAAGATTTCAGTGGGAACCATAAGTGCCCCTTGAAAGCCTGCCGTCATCGTAGCATACAGTGCAATCGCAGCAACGACCGTTTTCCCACTTCCAACATCCCCTTGCAAGAGTCGTTGCATATGCTTTTGACTCCGTAAATCCCGGCATATTTCATTCGTAACACGCTTTTGTGCCGTCGTTAACTCAAAGGGTAATTGTTGTGTAAAAGCCTTTAAAGCCGCAACATCGTAGGCGATTGCCAGCCCATTGCTTTCTGCTCGCTGTTGTTGTTTTAAGCCTTGAATTTGCATTTGAAACAAGAAAAATTCTTCAAAGACTACGCGACGTTTCGCTTGATGGTGTTCTTCAATATTCTTAGGAAAATGCATACTATACATCGCCTCTTTGCGTGGCATCAAACGATACTTTTCGAGTAAAGACAATGGTAAATTCTCTTCAATTTGATCATAATAACCATCAAAGGCCTGTTTAATCAATTGAACCAAGGACGCTTGGCGAACGGCTTTATTAACCCGATAGATGGGCGCAAAGTCTTCTTCTTGCTTCGGTGCTAAAATCTTCATCCCCGTCAGACTTTTACGCTTGGCATCCCATTTGCCATAGACCGCAATTTCTGTGGAGACTTCGATTTTATCTTTTAAATACGGTTGATTAAAAAAAGAGACCGCAAAGACATCATGATCTTGCATCATCCGAAATTGTAATCGCGTTTTCTTATAGCCAAAACGACTCATCACAGCAGGTGAAACAACGAGACCTTTAATCGTCACCTTTTCTTGATCTTGAATTTCTGCGATTTTTCTTTCTTGAATATCTTCATAGCGAAAAGGATAGTGTTCGAGTAAGTCTTCAACCCTTTCAATTCCTAAAGTCGCTAAATTTTCAGCTCGTTTGGCTCCTACCCCACTTAACTTGGTAACCGAGTCTTTCACACTCATCGAACGCCCTCCATTCTTTAAAAAAAGCCTGGGACAAACACAATGTTCGCGCCAAGCTTTTTCTTATTTTATTCTTTATTCTGCTGCAAACAGATACGGATAGACTGGTTGATCGCCATGGTGAATTTCGACTTCTAATTCCTCATTCATTGCGAGTAACGCAGCTTCCATTTGCTCTGCTTGTTCTTGTGTTCCCTCTTCACCAATGATAATCGTCACGATTTCCGTTTCTTCATCCATCATTTGTTTTAAGGTTTCGAATGCTACTTCAAGCGCATCTGTTTTTGACACGACAATTTTCCCGTCGATCATTCCTAAGAAGTCGCCTTCTTTAATCGTGATGCCATCAATTGCGGTATCGCGAATCGCATGTGTGAGTGAGCCACTCACCACGCTTGTTAACATTTCGGTCATCGCTGCTTGGTTTTGTGCTAACCCAACTTGATCGTTGAAAGCTAGCATCGCTGTCATTCCTTGAGAGATTGTTTTACTTGGAACCACAACGACTGGAATGTCCGCAACTTCTGCGGCTTGGTCTGCCGCCATGAAAATATTTTTGTTATTTGGTAAAACAATCACTTGATCTGCATTGACAGCATCGATTGCTTTCAAAATATCTTCCGTGCTCGGATTCATCGTTTGACCACCACTAATGACATAACTTGCTCCTAAACTCTTAAAGAGTTCTTGAACGCCATTGCCCGCCGCAATTGCAATAATTGCGTAAGGCACACGCGGTTTTTTCACCGGTGCACTATCATTTTCTAATAGTGTTTCGTGTTGCACACGCATGTTGTCGACTTTCACTTTCATCAATGAACCGAATTTTTGCCCATAATTCATGACTTCGCCAGGATACTCTGTGTGAACGTGAACCTTAATGATTTCATCATCATTCACCACTAACAAAGAATCCCCTAGTTCATTTAAGTAATTACGGAAAGTATCGTATTCAAAGGCCGTGTCAGCCGTAGGTCCATCGCCAATTTTTACCATAATTTCAGTACAGTAACCAAACGTAATGTCTTCTGTTGCCAAATGACTGTGAACACTACGGTGATGTTCCGCATTGATCATCTCGTCCATTGCTGCTGGCGTTTCAAAATCATTTTCGGGTACATATTCACCATTTAGGACACTTAAGAATCCTTCGTAAATAAATAACAGACCTTGACCACCACTATCGACTACACCGACTTCTTTTAAGATTGGTAATAAATCGGGGGTCTTCGCTAACGCTTTTTTCGCGCCTGAAACGACCGCAGTCATTACTGCCACACAGTCATCCGTCTCAGTCGCCTTGCGCTCACCGAACTCCGCTGCAACACGAGCCACAGTTAAAATCGTTCCTTCAACAGGTTTCATTACTGCTTTATAAGCGGTATTAACGCCATGTGTAAAAGCGGCAGCTAATTCCTTGCCAGATAATGTTTCAACATCTGGAATTTGTTTGGCAAAACCACGGAATAATTGGGATAAAATAACTCCTGAATTTCCACGTGCGCCCATTAGCAATCCTTTTGATAAATGCGTCGCCAACTCGCCCACCTTGTCTGAAGTTGAGTCACTGACGGCTTTTGCACCACTGATCATTGATAAATTCATATTTGTTCCGGTATCGCCATCGGGAACAGGAAACACGTTTAATGAGTTGACATACTCTGCATGCTCCTGTAGACGATCGGCGCCAGCTTGAACCATTGACTGGAACTGACTAGCACGAATATTCGTTACTTCCACTGATAAATCCTCCTTAAAAATAAACCGTCATCAAAACGGTTCTCGCCTCTAATCTGGTAATACGCGCACACCTTGAACAAATACATTCACAGAGTTTGCCGTTACACCTAACATTGAATCAAGATTGTACTTCACTTTCTCTTGGACATTGCGAGAAACTTCTGAAATCTTTGTCCCGTAACTTACGATGGTGTAGACGTCGACTGCGATTTCGTTATCTTCTTGACGGACAACAACGCCACGTGCATAATTTTCTTTGCGCAAAATTTCATTAATATTATCTTTGATTTGATTTTTACTTGCCATTCCAACGATGCCAAAGACATCCGTTGTAGCACCCCCAACAACGGTTGCAATTACTTCATTAGATATTTCAATTAAGCCAGATGATGTTTGAATTTTAACTGCCATAATAAAGCCTCCTTAACAGACAAATGGTCTTATTTCTATCTTTAATATTTTAACATAGCCTCGCCCCAATTAAAAGAAGGAGTCGTTGTTATTTCGCAATTCTAACGCATTTATTATCGTTACTACGATTAAAGTTACTCTTTTTAACAGAAGAAGTCAAACGAGATTAGCGAAAAACACTTGCAATCAGTTGCCATTTATGATAAGTTATTTTAGTATGAGCGAAAAAAATAGTGCTCCAACAGAACAGCCAAAGGGGGAAATCAATAATGTCTAAAGTATGTTACTTCACTGGTCGTAAAACAAGATCTGGAAATAACCGTTCTCACGCTATGAACGCAACTAAACGTACAGTTAAACCTAACTTACAAAAAGTTCGTGTCATGATCGACGGTACACCGACAAAAGTTTGGGTGTCAACTCGTGCATTGAAATCAGGTAAAATCGAACGCGTTTAATTCCATTCTATACGACATTTGACAACCGTTTCTGTCAAGAAGCGGTTTTTTTATTTGTCTAAAAAACAAACATCGTTAACTCCAAGAAGACCCCTAAAGTAGACACTGTAAAAAGTAAACCGACTTTAGGGGTTTTTCGTGTGTTTAATCGCTACTTTATCTCCTCAAGAACGAATAAAGCAACTGACTAGAATTTCAGCGTTACACCTCTGTTCTGAGTAGCTAAATGCGCTTGCGAGATCCTATAACAGACGGCGAAGATCACGTAACGAATCGGCTACTCCTCCACTCGCAACAAGAACATCAACCAAGAAACGACTGCTTTTAGCATAAGAATAAGGGGCTGTGACATCCGTCACACCCCCTTTGATTTTTAGAAACGTTTAAATTAGTGACGCAATCGTTCATAAAAAGAGTATTATTTAAGGCTAGTTCTCCCTTTCGCTCTCATCTTTTGATAAGACGTTCACTATTTCTTCAGTATTAACGACATTACAATACGTATTATTAAGAATGGTCAGTTCGTTATCTCTTAGTTCAAAGGTTCCAGCCATTGTGGCATCTTCAACCACCCAAACTCTAAAATTATGGTCAGATAATCCTCTAACTGTACTGGAGACACATTGATCGGTTACCAATCCCGTCGCAATGATGTCAGTAATGCCGAGGTTGTTAAGCAGTAAAACTAAAGAACTATCGACCGCGGAATGGGCCGTTTTTTTAATCATCACTTCATTTTTTTGAGGAGTAAGTGGCTCAATAATTTTACTTTCATAAGTATTCGGAGCGATAATAATATTATTGAAGGTTGGACGACGATGGGATAATGAGCGCTCTCTACCATCCTCAAAACTGGATTCAATCACAGCATGTACAACAAGAATCTCGTTTTCTCTGGCGAATGTTAATAATCGCTCATTATTGGGGATAACTGTTTCATGGATATAGCGATACATTTCTTCCCATTCATGCACTTCCTGCTCCGAACCAAAATCAGGTCGATCGACAAAATAATTTTGTAAGTCAATCAGCATGAGTGCGGTTTCATTCGGACGATAACTTATTTCATGAGTGACGGGATCATTTCGGTAATAAAATGAACAATATCTGTTGTTTACTTTCATTCTAGATGCCTCCGTTACACTATACGTTATCATAAAATACTGCTTTAATAAAATGATAAGGATTAGAAAAAAAACTTTTCATTCGTTAATTCTACCGGTTTTACGCTTTATAAAATAGCATTCGTACAATAAACATTTGCTCGAGTTAAGTTTAGCATTAAGTCATGGGGGCTGTGACACAATTCTAAAGATTCGTTTAAGATGTACCAACCCTAGTTGTTAAAGAGCCAATAGGTGTCTGCCATTTTTAATGTTGCATGAACTCTTCGATAATACTGTTGTTCAGGTCCTTGATCAAACATTCGTGAGATTACGAGATGAACATTTGGCCCAATTCGGCGTGCCCACTCTAAATACCTTATACTATTCCACTTTCCAAAATTTTTACTTTCTTCAGGTAAGTGCTCTTCATTCATAGAGTGAGCACCTGATTGGGTACCTACGGTAACATGTTCACATAAGACCTGTTGATCGTGATAAATTTTAACGTAAGTCGAATAAATTTTCAGGGTCACTTTTTCACCAATATACTGATAAGGTACAGAATAATAGTGCTTTTTAATGTGACATGGCTATTTGTATATACTTTCGCTTCTTTAAATTCACACACTTCATACGAATAAGCCGGTAATTCTTTAAGAGTTTCTTGTTCAAATTCTTGAAACATCTGAAGGCGGCTTCCTTCTTTCTTTTGAAAAGGCTTAGCATTAAATTCATCAAGAAGCTTTAATAGATATTGGTTGTATTCATCGATACTAAAACATTGATAATTGCGCATACGAGCAATTATGTGTGTTGTAAGGTGCTTAACATGATTTTCAACCGCCGCCGCCTTGTCCTTCGGACGGGCAACACGTGTAGGACCAATAATTGTCTGATAGTGGTTCGACATATCCTCATAGGTTGGATTTAAAAGCAATTGTGACTTTGTATTCTTGGTTACACCCGTGCGAAGATTGTCTGGAGTCAATAAGGTGGGGACCCCTTGGAAATATTCAAACATTTTAACATGGGCTTCAATCCATCTTGGCATCTTCTGATCGATACAAGCTTGAGCATAGGTATAACCGCTAAAAGGTAAAGTCCCGATAAATAATTCACCTTTGATAACTTCACCAGTCATGGGATCAATCCATTGCGGGAGAACAAGTCCAATCCACTTGGACTTGTTCTCCCGCTTTATGATGAAAGACATGACTAAAATTATTCTTGTAAAGATAGTCATTAAAATATTTCTTAAATTGGGTTAATTTATAGTAGATTTTATTGTTTAACCGACATTCTTGAGCATATTCCTCCCAGAGAAGCTGTATCGTAACACCTGGTTTAGCGAGCTCTTTTGAAAGCTGTTTATAGTCTGGCATTACATAATACGCAACGGGCTGATCCTTTTTGTCTTTATCCGGTTTAAATATTTCCTATAATTTTTCACTTGACCATTGTGCAACATCTTCGTATAACAACTACTTTTCCTGTGCGATTTTGACGGTTCTTGTGACTGCATTTCGACCTGAAGAGACTAATTTGGCTATTTATCTTAAGCTAAAACCAGCCTCATATAGCCGAAGCATTTCTACATAATTAGACATCACTACCACCTCCATAATATTTTATGAGCTGAACTCACGACTTAGTTATATCACGATGGCAATAAAAAAAGAACCACCAATTGGTTCAGAAATACTGATTTATGTGGCTCAAATAGGAGCGATTTAGATGGCTCAATTATGTCCGACGAAGTGGCTCTTTAAGGCCGATATATCCAATAGATTAAAAAATTAATCTATCGATTTTTTTTAATAAAAATGTATATAATACAAAATTAATAAAATGGATAGAGTTGGTCTGTTTGGGTGTCAAATTTAGTTTTATTTAGCAATCATTATAATTTAGATGTTATTACAGTTGATATAGTTGAATCTGAAAGAGAAATTTTGGTAATAAGTATACAAATTTAAACTAAGATTGACATATGTAAGGACTGCTCCATCTATAATTAAAGGAGTAAAATTACACATGGTTTATACAAAAAAATCCAAAGAGATGGAAATCTCTTTGGATTTTTAATTGTTTATGAAATGAGTCAACTACTGGGAATTTTTTTGTGAAATAAAGATATAAAATGACAATTATTTTTTATCCACTCCTGAAGATAAAACGATTGTACCTTATATTTATCATCTGGTTTGTCAGTTGTTTAAAATATTCTCATATAGAATATTTTTATAAATTATGCATGAATTGTACACTTCCAACTAATAATAACTTTTGGGATCAACAGTATTACTGTGCATTTGTAAGTTTAAAACAGAGTTCATAAGGTTCACCTCACTTTTAGATTGTTTTTTTAATTATGCAATGATTGTACACTTCCAACTAATAATAACTTTTGGATCAACAGTATTACTGTGTGTTTGTAAGTTTAAAACAGAGTTCATAAGGTTCACCTCACTTTTAGATTGTTTTTTTAATTATGCAATGATTGTACACTTCCAACTAATAATAACTTTTGGATCAACAGTATTACTGTGTGTTTGTAAGTTTAAAACAGAGTTCATAAGGTTCACCTCACTTTTAGATTGTTTTTTTAATTATGCAATGATTGTACACTTCCAACTAATAATAACTTTTGGATCAACAGTATTACTGTGTGTTTGTAAGTTTAAAACAGAGTTCATAAGGTTCGCCTCACTTTTAGATTGTTTTTTTAATTATGCAATGATTGTACACTTCCAACTAATAATAACTTTTGGATCAACAGTATTACTGTGTGTTTGTAAGTTTAAAACAGAGTTCATAAGGTTCACCTCACTTTTAGATTGTTTTTTTAATTATGCAATGATTGTACACTTCCAACTAATAATAATTTTTGAATCAACAGTATTACTATGTGTTTGTAAGTTTAAAACAGAGTTCATAAGGTTCACCTCACTTTTAGATTGTTTTTTAATTATGCGTGAATAACATTTTATTTTTCCTATAAATATGTACCTACCAAACTATTAATACCAAAAAAGCCAGTTGCTAACGACTTGGTACGTTAGAACTGACTTAATACTATACTATGGAGTAAAAAAGATAATAAATGATTCAAATATTAAACAGTAGTCTATTTGAATCTTCTAATAGAATATCATACAGATTATTACAATTTGCTAATTTTAATATCAATAATGAATCCTGAATTAACTTTTCTCCGTACTGTTTTTTATCTGTAAATTTAGCGAAAAAAATACCTTTATAGACGTGAAATAGCATACGCTCGAAAAGCATTACTTCTGATAAAGGAAAATCGTCTAATACTTTAATAAAAAATAACCCCTCTTCTACCTTATCATGTTCAATGCAAAGAATTAAAGTGTTAATAATGGCATTTATTGCCGTATCCAGAATACTCGCAGAATCTTTAAGTAAGAGTATTTTTTGAGGAAGTGATTTAGAAAATACCAATATAGTATTTATAGGAAGTACTGAGATAGAATTAGTATACAAAGTTAATTCATAAAGTCCCCAATTTTCACATTTAAATAGATAATTTGTCAAAAAATCGAGATCTTCTTGGGAGATTTCTTTTTTTTTGTGGCCATTGATAATAGCAGTCACCATAATAAAGTTTAGATAACTATAAGAATCTTTTGACTTCTGCCAACTTGTAAATTCTATCATTGCTAATTTTTCTAACTTTCCATAATTTTCTTCAATAACGTACATTTGAATTTTTCTTAATAGCGATTCAAATCCCGTAGGATTAAACATATTTTTTGCTAAATCAAATTCTGCTGCCCGTACATGAATCTTATCCAGTAAATGAAAGAATCGAGAAACACTAATTTCAGATTCATCTCTTTCAAACTTTGAAATCATACCTTTTGATATAAATTCATCTGCTAGTGAAGAAATACTTATGTTTTTGTCTAAACGTAATTTTCTAAAAAAACTCCCATAGTTGGTTTTCATAATCGTTCTCCGTTTCATATATGAATATATTTTCTTAATTATACGTTTCTTTTGTTAGACTTACAATATTATAAAGATAAGGGAGTTACCTAAATGAAATTTAAATTCAAAGAAAATATTAACCTTTATCCAGATGTTGGAGTACTTTCTAAAAGTAAATATCACACAAGTTGGGATCCTTTCATTCGAATATTTCAAAATCATGGATGGAAAATACACATCTCATGCTTTCATGACAATTTTAATGACATATTAGAAAAAGTCAGTAATTATTGTTTTAAAAATGATATATCATTTAAGTTTGTTAATAGTCAAGAAGTCTTACAATGGCTACTTTCAAAGAATGCTAATCGCAGTGAATCAGGTAAATTTATGACGATCTATCCTTTTAACAAAGTAGAATTTACAAAGATAGTAAGAGAATTGTATCCATTATTAAAGAAATATAATGGCCCATATATTTTATCCGATAAAAGATACTTAGATTCGAAGGTCATATACTATAGATATGGAATTATCACTTCTAAAATTGATAATAATATTATGAAATTTCCAGAAGGAGAATTGGAAGATAAAAGGGTTCCGTTCTATATCCAACCAAAATATGTGAATGACCCTTTAGAGGAAAATACTCTATCAAATTTGAATGACTCTACTGAAAATATTCTAACTACTAATTATAAGGATATTGAGGCTATTCATTTTAGTAATGGAGGGGGGATATACAAAGCATTCAATTTAAAAAAACAAAAAAACGTTATTTTAAAGGAAGCTCGTCCATATATTGGAATTTCAACTGATAATACAAGTATCAGTTGTAGAAAACGTGAAGCTGCAATTTTTGAAAAAATTGAGTACTTGAAGTTAACTCCGAAACTTAATTCAAAGTTTTATGAATGGGAGCACTATTTTATAGAAGTTGAAAAAATTGAAGGCTCAACAATATCTGAATTTACTCAAAAACATACATTAGTTATGGAAAAAGAAACTGATCATTTAGTAAATAAAAAGAAAATTCAAGTTTTTTTATTATTTACTAGAAACTTATTAGTGGCATTAAAAAAAATTCAATCTGTTGGTCTGGTCATTAATGATATATCGGAAAATAATATTTTAATTACAGCTGATTTTAGACCAATTTTTATTGATCTAGAAGATGCATATTTCTTAGATGAAAATGTATCTGTAAGATTTGATATTGCTAACCAATATTTTGAAGATAATAAAAAAGAGAAACTATTAGATTTTAAGAAAGACACACATAAGTTAGGATATTTATTAATGAGTATATTGAGCAATTCGAATTCACTATTAAAAAAAGACACAAGTGGAGAACAAGCATTAAGCTCTTTTTTATATTTTTGTAAATTATACAGAATAGATCCTAATCTATTCCAAATGATTAAATTAATGATCTCTGGTAATTATAATAACATTGATGAATTAAGTGAGTTGATAGAGAGAATTGAATATCCTTATAAATATAATTTAGATGAATTTGAAGATATATCGATTAATAAACCAATCGTATTTAATGAAGGGAAAATCGTAAGTATTGATAGCTTTGGATTATCTTTACTTATATATTGTGACAATTATATAGATAAAAAAATATTAAATATTGAATTATCAATTTTGGAAAAACTTTTTGAAGAAGACAATTTGATAGAGATAAATAGAATAATTTCAAGTAAAGAGTTCGTAGGACCGTCATTGGATGGCGGGAGATTAGAGGAAATATATATATATATATACTTATTAGTTAAAACTAATGACATTAAGTATCTAACGATGATAAAAGAAAAAATTAAATGTTTTAGTGATACATATTTGGGTAAGTTTAATTTAGTCGAGGATGAAAATAAAAATGCAATCCCATACATATATCATTCTGCAGGATTTGCTAAAGCAATTATGAAGTATTTAATGTATGACTTTGATAATAGTCTTTTCCTTATGCTTGAAAAGGTATTGGATGCTATTGACCGAAACTTTCCAAAAGAGTTTTGTTATTCTAATGGATTGTCGGGAATTGCAGATACTTTATTAGAAGCATATAAAGTAACTAAGCAAACAAAGTATTTGATTTCTACAAATAAAAAGAAGAACTTGATAGTGAATTTATCAAAAGAAAAATCAAATTCCTTTTCTTTTGGTACTGAAGGAATAAATTATTTTCTATACAAATATAATAAATATATTAAAGGAGAGCTATGTCATGAAAAAAATATTTCAAAAAATTAATAACTTATTAGAACAGTTTGATAATAAGGATGAAGATACTCAGATGGAGTATCTATACTATCTAGCTAAAGTACCTGGAGTCAAAATATTTATAAAAGAGGAGATTAAAAATGTTAAAGACATATATTAGAAAATATAAGAAAAATAATATTTGGATTTTACTACTGGGATTCCTTATTGCAGCTCTTCAAGTATTTTCTGCGATTATCCATACATTCGCTATAAATGAACTAATAAAAAGTAAAGTTATAAACTTTCTATTATGGAATATACTAAGTTTATCATTATGGGGACTTTTATTTATACTTAATTATTTTAAAGGAATCTTTGAAGAAAAGATAACACAAAAAATTTCTGCAGATATTCGAGAAGATCTTGCTAACAGGATATCAACAACCACATATGAAAATTTTATTAATAAAAATGAAGCGACTTTTGTATCCTGGTTTAATAATGATTTACAACAAATTGAAGACAAAGGAATTAAACAGTATTATGTTTTCTGGGACTGTATTTTTCAAGCTGGGTTGTCAGCAATCGCATTGATTTCATATCATTACTCATTGATTTTACTTACATTGATTTTAATGGGAATACTAATGAAATTCCCTGTATTATTTGAGAAAAAAATGGCTAAATCAACTAATGAGATGTCTAAAGCTAACGAGGTATTTCTTTCTAAAACACAAGATGTAGTTTCAGGTTATACTACTTTTTTTGGATATAATAAAGTAAATAATATAATCCCATTGATTAGAAATGCGTCTGAGTATCTAGGTAAGGAAAAAGTTCATTTTATTAAGGTGAGCAAATCTGCCGAGGGGTTTATAGGTATTGTTAACATTTTTAGCCAAGTTGCAGTTGTGACTTATACAGGAATTCTTGCTGGATTGAACCTTGTCTCAATTGGTGCACTTAGTACAACAGGTAGTTTGGCATCTGCAATTTTTAATTCAATTTCGCTGGGTAGTAGTAGTTCAATGATGAGAAAATCTGTAGATGCATACTTTGATAAATTTCAAAAATTTGAAATAAATACTAATATAAAAGATGAACCTTTATGTTTAGAAAAATCGATTGAGTTAAAGAATATTAATTACAATATCGGAGATAAATCCATCCTTAAAAATCTAAATTTAAAATTGGAAATAGGAAAAAAATATGCCGTAGTTGGTGATAGTGGTTCTGGTAAATCAACTCTCCTAAATATTTTATCAGGAAGAATTCAAAATTTCGAAGGTGAGATTATAGTAGATGGAAAAAAAATTTCGGAGACAGATATAAGAAGATTATCAAGTATTACTGCGTATACCTCACAAAATCCACATTTATTTAATGATACAGTATTAAATAATATTACTCTGTGGGATGATTTAAAAGCTAATGATGCAATTGAAAGTTTAGAAAAACTAGAAATAAATTCGTATATTAATCAGGATTGTATGCTTCAGGAAAATGGAAATAATTTATCTGGAGGACAAAAACAACGTATTGCATTAGCTCGTTCGGTAATAGAGACTGATAAACTTGTTCTACTTGATGAAAGTACTGCAAATTTAGATAAAAAAACAGCCCTATTATTAGAAAATTCATTTTTAGAAGATCCAGATTCGACTGTTATAATAGTTACACATCATTTATATGAAGAAAACAAACATAAATTTGATCAAATTATTTATTTGCCTTAAAAGTAAATCGATTAATTAGATATTTGTATTAGACCAAGTCTATCCATAAATAAGTGTATAGAGGAACACTCTCTATACACTTATTTTTTTACATGACTACGAAAAGGAGCCACAAGGAAATCTGAATGACCTATAAAATGCCATATTTTAAACGTTCAGGCATGATTTTCGACCTTTCAGGGTCGAAAGCGTTATCTCTAACATATTTATGATATATTTATACCACGCCGATTGTAAAATTAAGCGAGACAAATAAAAAAGTCATTTATGTTACACTCAAATTGTAATTCCGTCGAAAGAATACAGGAAGAGTGAACATAAATGACCTATACTCATCTTACACCAAATGAACTCGTAATTATAGAGGCATATTTTCATCAAGAAACACCCGTTGCGATTGTTTCCAAGAAACTCAAGCGTGGCAGACAGGCGATTTACAATGTCTATCATTTTCTTAAACAAGGAAAAACGGCTCTCGAATACCTCGAACAGTATAAGAAAAATAAAAAACGTTGTGGAAGAAAGCCGATTGAAATACCCAAAGAAGAAAAGGAATACATCGAAGACAAGACAAGTCGAGGCTGGACCCCCGATGTGATTGTCGGACGAGGTGACTTTTCGAGTTCATGTTCCGTTCGTACCTTATATCGTCGTTTTAAGAATGGTGAGTTTGATCAAAACAAGTTACCTATGCAAGGGAAACGAAAAACAAACGGCCATCAAGAACGTCGTGGAAAACAAGCATTCAAACGAAATATCGCTGAACGAGAAACGGATCAAGCTTCTTTTGAAACAGAGTTCGGACATTTAGAAGGCGATACGATTGTTGGTGTTCATCATAAAAGTGCCGTCATCCCCCTCGTTGAACGCCTTTCAAAAGTCATTATTGCTTTGAAACCTGAAGGTCGTAAAGCAATCGATATTGAAAAAGCAACGAATACTTGGTTTCAATCGGTTCCTAAAAATCTCTTTAAATCGATTACTTTCGATTGTGGTAAAGAGTTCTCAAATTGGAAGAATATCAGTAATACGAATGATATAGCTATTTATTTCGCAGACCCAGGAACACCATCACAACGAGGTTTAAACGAACACTCAAATGGTCTCCTTCGAAAAGATGGCCTACCGAAAGAAATGGATTTCAATCAAGTCAATCAGGATTTCATCTCCTCTGTGGCTTCAAAAAGAAATCATATACCCAGAAAATCACTGAACTACCAGACACCATTGGAAGTCTTTTTGAGTTATGTAAATGAAGAGCAGTTGTCTCGCTTAATTTGACAAATAAATCTTTATAAAATAGTATTCGTACAATAAACATTTGCTCGAGTTAAGTTTAGCATTAAGTCATGACATTTGATAAAATGTGTCTCGTAAATATAGAAAAACAACAAAACTTCTTAGATGGCAGAAATTTCGTTGTTTACTTTCATTGGAAATACTCGTTTCTGATTTCATCTGTTAATATTTTCAGATGATAATCATCTATTATATAAAGTTCGTCACAAATAGCATCTAAATCCTGCTGATGATGACTGGTGAGTAAAATGGTTTTCCCTTCTTGAATCAGTTCTCCTAAGATTTTTTTCACTTCCAATACAGAAGAAAAATCGAGTCCGTTAAAAGGTTCATCTAACAAAATAATGGATTGATTTTCCATGATTGCTTGGCAAATTGCTAGCTTTTTTTTCATTCCAAGAGAATAATTTTGTACTTTTGTTTGATTTTCTGGGTCTAACCCGACAGACTTCATATAACTTTTTACTGTTTTCTCATCAACAGTATTGTTAATTTCAGCTAAAAGCATTAAGTTCTTTAAACCACTGTAAATAGGGATAAATGCTGGCTCATTAATCAAAATCCCAACATCTCTCGGGAAATCTTCTTCTCTTCCAACTTCAACATTGTTAACAAGTACTCTCCCTTGATTTGGGCGTTCAAGTCCACAAATTAATTTAAAAAGAACAGATTTCCCCACACCATTAGCACCCAAAATCCCAATTGTCTGGCCTTTATCTACTTGGAAATTTAAATCTTCAAAAATAGTTTTCCCTTTAAAACGCTTTTCAACATGTTCTAATACAATATTCAGCAACAAACTCATTCCTTTCCATACCCATTCCTTTGCTTTCCTCTGCTAATAATCCAAATTTCTAACAATAGAATTGTTCCAAAAATAAGGATACTTTTTCCGTAACCAACCTCATTGATCCTAGTAGTTGAAGATAGTCCAAATGGAAGCCATTTAGTCCAATCAAATGGGAACAATAAAAATAAATAACCTGTAAGACATAATAAAAATGAAACACTTGTCTGTTTTAATATAAAATAAAACATTAAATAGCTCGTTGTAATCAATATTAGTTCCAAAAAAATAAATAATAATGATATTAGCTCGTTCAGATAAAATGAATGACCTGTTAGCAGCATAGTCACAGATAAAAAAATACTCGTTAACATAAAGTAAACAGCGAGGTAGCGATAGACCGTTTTAAGACATTTTATTCGCCAATATTTTATACGATAGTGTCGAACAATTAGTGAATCAATATTTTCTTCTAACTCCGAAAAACGTATTGATAATATAAAAGGGAGAAATAAAAAGTAACAAATGAGCCATAAAAATGGAATTGGCGTCAAAGAGCCATAGTGATACATTGCAAAAAATCGTTGAATCCCTGCTTCGCTATAGTAGCTTGAGAACAATTTGAAATATATAATCAAAAATAAAATCGACGTGATGATTATTTTTCTCGAAATAAACAATCGATCAAAATACCGAATCTTAAACAAATTCTTTGGTGGAATATAAAATAGCATGATCGAAAAAAAGACAGCAAGTAAAATTGCCCATTTAAAGAATAAATACTGCAATACCGGTGTCTGTGCTTCATGAATATTCGATATCGGTAGTATCAAGTATGTACTTAAATCAAAAATAGCATACTCTCCAGAAAATGATTCGAAAAAAGCAGTCCGACTAGACCACATCATTAAAAAATAAAAGATAACATATGAAATATATCCTACAATCCTACCTTTCAGATAACCTAATAGAACAATTATCGAAATGATTACTGAAAAATTAACAAGCATATATAGCCCAGAAATAACTGCAGCTAAATTAATTGATTCAAATACAGAGAGCGCACTATTATTTAAAATAGCAATATTTTGGGCGTTAATTTCGGGACTATTATTTTGAAGAAATAAAATTGATATCCAACTAATAATTACAAAAACAAGTATTATCAAAATTATATTGAACGAAATAACATTAAGTAAATTTGCAAAAAAATAACGTTTCTTTGTAACTGCTCTTATTTTTAATAACTCTTGCTCTCTAAAGAACAAGGGGAAAAAGAGTACTGAATACATTGGTAATAATAATAATAATAGATAAAAACTATTTTGTATCTGTACTAAGCGCCAAAGAGGAGCCTCTAATTCCGGATTAATTACTAACGAAAGATAAAGAGAGGTTATTACTAAAAATAAAAAAAGACGTCTACTATACAATTGTTCTTGATACATTTTAAAGAAATAGCGAATCATACTAACTTCTCTCCCGTTTCAAGTAGATTGCACCCCATATAAAGGTTACTATTAGGAGCGTTATTGGACCCACGAACATATTAAACATTGTATAATACTCATCATTTAACCTCCCTAAAATATTACTCGTCGCAATACTATATTCATCGAAGCCAATACTGGCAGTTAGAATATTTTCAACAATAACATATGCGAACACACCGAATAATACAATAAATAAATTATGAACGGTTAAGGCTAACACACTAGCTGAAAAGACCAGCACCCCTGCAATAAATGCTTTCCATAAACTAGCACCAACTGAAAATATCAGTATCGAGTCGGTACGGTAAGCGAATGGAAGAAATGGTATTTGAAAAAGTGAAGGATCCGTATCGACATTAAAAGGAATGATAAATATCGCCAATAAAATCGCAATGAAATTGACCAAAAATACTAAAATGAATACAGCCATTACAATAGCCATTATTTGAGTGAATAAATACTTTTTAAAGTTTATTCTGACGCTAACATACTCTAGAAAACGACTTTTTTTCTTATAATACAAACCCCAAACAAAAGGTGCTGTTAAGAATAATGGGGACAAAAAATCAATGATATCCATTGAATAAACCCATAATTCAATCCCTTGTGAAATTGCAGAGTTGGAGCCTATAATAGTCATATTCAGTATTTGAAAAAACAAATACACGATGAATATCATGACAAATATTACTTTCAGTTCTTTAAAAGCATCGATTACATGTTTTTGCATTGAATGATCTCCTTACTAAAAATAATGGGTAGTGTTATTATTTATTTAGCTAATTACTTTTCCAACTACCATTTTTACTGTCGGTTGTCGCATTCCAATTAGAAGAGATAGTTAATTTCATTTTATCTCCTTTTAATTGCTTCGAATTACCTGGTAGGCCTGCAGTATCTCCCTTACTTATTTGTTTTCTCCAATCACCACTATTTCCTTGTTCATCTGTTTGTTTAGCATCAAATTTCTGCTTCGATACTGTAACAAGGATTTGTCCGTTAGCCCCACTAGTGGCCTTTGATTGACCTAATCCGGTTGAAACACTTTGATTTAATCCCGGTAAACTTAAAGAAAATGCTGATAAATATGTTGCCGCATATGTAACACTTGGTACAGTTAACAATGTTATGCCTAATAGAGCTACTTTCATTAGTTTTTTCATACAATTAACCTCCATTATTTAAGTTTACTACCTACTATTTTTAATAAGGATTTTTTTAATCTCTAATGCGATATCTAGACTTGCAATTTTGAGAATCTGTAGAATATTTCTTATCCCCTTACAGGAATGTTCTGCCACTCCCCATAAGGAAACATAATCTCATCCACTTCCCCTCCTCCTCCGGACAATATATTTAGAAGTAAACAATACTACCTAAAAATAATTGATTATTTTCAACTCCAATTATACATGTTTCAATCAAAACAAGTTGAATTTGACTGAAAATACGTCGGAAAAAAGAGGGGTTTTCTAAAATGAAACAAGGACAACTATTTCAGAAGCTACGTAAAGAAAGAAACATTTCTCAAGAAACTTTGGTCCAAGGTATCTCTTCTAGAAGTACTTTATCATCTTTTGAAAATCGCAACACACTGCTTTCTTCTGAACTATTATTTCATTATTTAAACCGCTTAAATATCACACCCAATGAATTTCAACTCTTAATAAATGATGGTGCCCCGACTAAAAAACAAATATTCTCAAAAGAACCTCACACTCGACACTATGAGCGAACACTAACACCCGATTTCTTACAGTCACTATTTCTTGAGTACGAACAAACCAATGACGTCTTTTATTTACTCCTCCTTATGTGATATATTTTATTTAAAACAACATTTTCACGCCGTCAAATAACTTTAAATTTTATTAAATAATCTGTTTTTACCCACCTACAATAATAATAATATCTCTTATTAAAGTTGGAATTGTTTCAATATCAAAAAGAAAGTTCATAATAATTTTATCCCCCTCATTTATTTAAACTTATTGTATAATAGATTCTAAACAACACGTTTTTCGTTGGGAAAGTGGGAATTTTTTTGAAATCATCTTTAGGGAGAACTTTACGGAAAATTCGAGTAGGAAAACAAGTCAGCCTCTCTTCTCTTGCAGACGATTCTCTTTCTAAGTCTCAAATTTCAAGGTTTGAGCGAGGAGAATCAGAAATCTCATGTATTCGACTGATTCATCTATTAAATAAGCTAAATATTTCTTTAGATGAATTTTTGATTGCACACAATAACGAACATGAGGATACATTAAACTTCATGACTTTAATGAACGATATTCGGAATAAGTATACTTTGAAAGAATTTGATAAACTGAAGGAATTATTACTGGATTCTTCTCCTTATCCAATTCACCCCCTTGAAAGTACGATGATCAAATCCATTATTTATACGATTGATCCTTCTATTAAACCGAACGATACTGAATTACTTGATCTAATGGATTATCTTTTTAAAATCCAAATTTGGGGCTATTATGAAATAATTTTACTCGGGAACTGTGTCCGAACGATTGAGTATTCCTCATTATTTTTACTAACAAAAGAAATGTTAGCAAACTATATTTATTCTACTTCTAATAAAACAAATAAAAGACTAGTAAGCCAACTGGCTATTAATTGCTTAATCTCTAGTATCGACTCTACCCATTTCGATCATTGTGACTATCTAATCAATGAAATATCAATTTTATTGGAAAATGAATTGAACTACTATGAACAGACTGTTTTTTTATATACCCGAGGCTATTTTGAATACAAAAAAAATGATGATACTGGGAAATTAAAAATGCAGCAAGCGATACAAATTTTTGATTTCCTTGATGAACAAGCGATGAAAAACTACTATACAGAGCACTACTCCACACATGTACACTAGCTTAAAAAGTTTTCCTTTCAAATAAAGGAACGTAAATAAAAAACTGCCTTCCTCAGCAGTTTTTTTGGTTTTCTTTCTTCCTTTGCTTTCGTCTATGGTAAAATAGTGACAAGACAAAAATTGTTTTAAAGGAGGTCTTTCTTTGCAACAGATTCGACCATTTATCAAAGAAAATAAACGCTATTTACTGGCAAGTTTTTTCATTCCTTTTGGGATCATGGCATTGATTTATTTAACGATGGGGATTTATCCTGGCAGTAGCCGCAGTGTGTTAGCCAGTGATGCTTTTTCGCAGTTTTCTAATTTCCATGCGAGTTTTCGCAATGCGATGCTTGGTAAGCAAAGTTTCTTTTACACTTGGAATGCATCGCTTGGCCTGAATTATTGGGCACTAATGTCCTATTATTTAGGTGGTTTCTTTACGCCCATTGTTTTGCTTTTTCCGAATCAATGGATGCCGGATGCGCTCTATCTGATTACACTGCTTAAAATCGGAAGTGCTGGTTTAGCCTTTTGGTTTTATGCCAAGCATACCTTCAAAATTGGACGTTGGAATCATGTCGCTTTAGCAGTCTGTTATGCGCTGATGTCATTTGTGACGGCCCACTCCGAACTAGTGATGTGGCTTGATGCGTTCATCTATCTTCCACTCGTGATTTGGGGTATCAATCGATTACTGGAAAAACAAAAACCGGTTCTCTTATTCGTCAGTTATTTATTACTCTTTTTATCCAATTACTACATGGGCTTTATGATTGGCGTTTTCTCTTTCTTGTATTTCTTTTTACGTGTCTTCGGACAATGGCAAACAGGGAAAAAACAAATCTTGCCTTATCTTGGAACTTCCCTATTAGCTGGTGGCGCGTCGATGGTCATGATCTTACCGATGTTTCTTGATTTGCGTTCAAACGGTGAAGCCTTAACTGAGATTACCAAATTTAAAACGGAAGCCACGGGCGCACTCGATTTCTTCATTAAAAACATGATTGGTGTGTATGATACGACCAAATACGGTTCGATCCCCTTTATTTACGCCGGTGTTTTACCATTGGTCTTTGTGCTTTTATATTTTGTTTCAAAACGCATCGCCTTAAAAGATAAATTACTTTCACTCGTTTTATTCGGCACCATGATTGCCAGTTTCTACATCGTGCCACTGAATCTTTTCTGGCATGGGATGCATGCGCCAAATATGTTTTTATTCCGCTATGCTTTTTTACTTTCGTTCTTTCTCTTAATGCTCGCCGGTTACGGCTGGGAACAACTAACCAAAGACGATTACGGGCTTTTCTTAGGTTTGATTTTGACACTCATCATCGCTTTTAGCATCGCCTATGGTTTAATTCCGAAAGATCAATACACTTATTTAAATGTCCAATCTTTTTTATTAACGATTGTTTTCTTAATCGTGTATCTCTTACTATTCAGCTTGTATCAACTCAAGCTGTTCTCCTTGAAGCGCTTTACGATTTTCTTATTACTATTTGTTTCATGCGAAATGGCACTCAATACACATGGTATGGTGATGGGGATTTTAGAGGATTGGAATTACGCTTCACGTAGTTTGTATACCGCACCACATCAACCCATTAAGACACTGGTTAATCAGGCAGCCGCAGAGAGCGACGGATTCTATCGACTAGAAAACTTAGATCCCGTCTCAGCCAATGATGGCCTCAATTACAATTATAGTGGTGTTAGTCTCTTTTCCTCCATTCGCAATCGGAATTCATCGAGTCTTTTAAATAAACTTGGCTTCCGTTCGCGAGGGACAAATTTAAACATTCGCTATCCGAATAATACGTTATTAATGGATAGTTTTGTCGGTATTGAGTACCTCATTTCTAAAACAGATGTGCAAAAATACGGGTTTCATAAAATCGGCGAAGAAGAGAATTATCGACTTTACAAAAATGATTATGCCTTACCCCTTGCTTTTCTTGCACCAAAAGAAAGTTTAACGGTTTCCTTAAGCGAGAATGATAATCTAGGGAATCAAACAGCGCTTTTTAATAGCCTAAGTGGGTTAAATGAGAACTTCTTCAATTTCCACCCAATCTCGGTAATCAATAGTAAAAATACAACGATCAATGATGCTGGGAACAGTACAACCTTTACCGAAATTGAACCCAATATTGCCAAAGAAATAACTTGGGAAGTCACCGTTCCCGCTAACAGCCAAGCTTACTTGAGTTTGTATCCTTCCAACTTTGGCAAATTAAAAAGCTCGAACGTAACGATTACCGTCAACGGCGAGCAACGAAAAACACAAATCAATATTAACGGCCAATATTATAACTTAGGCTATTACCCAGAAGAGACGACTTTCCAGTTTACTGCAAGTTTTTATGGAACTTCAGACGTTTCCTTCCAAACGCCACAAGTTTTAACACTGGATACGGAAGCTTACAGTCGAACAATGAATCAACTCCAACAACAAAGTGCCGATCTAACCGTCAGCAATCGTAAAGTCAAAGGCAGCGTAGATGTCAAAGAAGCCCAACAACTTGTGACAACCATTCCTTACGACAAAGGTTGGAGTGCCAAAGTCAACGGTAAAAAAGTGGACATCGAAGCCTTCCAAGGCGGATTCATCAGCATTCCTCTTGAATCCGGTACTAATAACATTGTTTTAAGCTTCTTACCACAAGGCTTCTTAATCGGCTTGTTCCTATTCATTAGCTGTATCGCCCTCTTTATCTTTTGGCAACGATGGGAGAAACAAAAAGAACTTAAAACAGATTAACTAAAAAAATTCGTGCATCGAAAATCTCAAATGATTTTTGATACACGAATTTTTGTTTAGAAAAATGAATGACAGTCAACTCTTTATTCTGTTGTTCTCGTAATCATTAATTTGAAAATTAATCCTTTGTCTTCTTCTTGACCTTCACCTTCTTCAACAATCAAAATTACATTCTCTGTGATTTTATACTCTCCTTGTTTTTTTGGATTATAATTGATGACCATTTCGAGTGGCTTATTCGTGATTTGAGCATCCATTAAGAAATTACTCACCAAGTTAAAAGCCAATTCAGCAGGCGTCACATTGGTGTTCGCTATTTTTTCAGAAGTCCCAATAACATCCACGCTATAAGAAATCGGATAATTCTCATCTACTTTAGCAGTAATATTTTCGATAACATCACCACCGGCATAGATAATACGATACTCATCAAATCCATTGTTACTTCTCTTCTCCATGCTTATAGAAGAATCTTTTTCAATAAACTTTAAGTACTGTGAGATATTGAATTGAAACACGCCAGACGTCAACATTAACTCGTCCTTAATTGCTTGATCTTCTTCACTGAAGCGTTCTCGATTGACTTCATCTTCTAACGACACGATACGCTGTGCTTCATTTATTTCTTCTTTTATACTACAACCGGTGACTATTGATAATACAATCATAAGAAAGACAACTGTTTTAAATTTCATGTATTAAACCTCCTTTAATCTCAAAAACACTGTCACATAAGGTTTGAATATCCTTTTCGTCGTGACTTGTCAAGAGAATCGTTTTACCTGAACGCTTTAATTCTTGAATGATTTGATAGACCTCTTGTACCCCGTGCTCATCTAAGCCATTAAACGGTTCATCTAAAATATAATAGTCAGGATTTTCCATAATCGCTTGCGCAATTCGTAGCCGTTGTTTCATACCTAAACTAAAATACTTATACTTTTTATGAATCGCCTCTCCCAATCCAACTTTTTCTAAAGTAGTTAAGATCTCTTCTTTATGAATTTTTCTTTGAATCTCGGCTAAACAAGTTAAGTTTTCTAATGCCGTAAAATGGTTGATAAAATTAGGACTTTCAATAATAATCCCCATATTATTCAAGAATGTACCTTCCATTACTCGATGGCTATCAATCCATATTTCCCCTGTTTGTATTGGAATAAAACCCGCAATGGCTTTAAATAAAACTGATTTACCAGAACCATTTCGACCAATAATACCATAACATTTCCCATCGATAATCGAGAGGTTGATCTCTTTTAAAATACTACTTTTGTTCATCTCAATTGAAACATTTGTCAATTTAATCATTATAACTCTCCTGTCTTATCTTCATTCGACTTAAGTACATCACTTCTATCATTAATAAAACCAACCAAAAAAAGAAACTATCTATAAAGAAAAATTGCCCATCGAAAAGGATAAGATTCACCGCAGTGACGACTCGATCGAGAACGTTTAAAGTTGTTAAGATACTTACTGTAATAAGCAAAAATAGCAGTGCTTGATTTTGTATGTACCCAATAAAAATAAACACACTCGCAACGATTAGCATGATAAAAAACAGTACTGCATACGTAAATAGTTGTAATTTAAAGTTTCCTTCTTGATAGTTAAAAGAACTTTCGGTTGAGAGAATAGGTGATGTATAGAGAATCACACTCAAACTTATGATTAGCGAGATAGTGTAAATGACGGCATCCAACGTTATTTTCTTGAAAAAAAATAAGAAATAATCCCATTTACTCGATGCTCTTTGTTTGATAAAGAGATGAAACGATAGCGGATAGCGTAAAAATCGAATCGTCGCAATGATACCTAATACTTGAAAAATCACAGGTAAAAAAAGTTGTTGCGTATTTGTTAAGTCAAGATAAGTATGAGTCGCGTCCACAGAAGACGAATAGAATCCTAGCAAGAGATGCATGACATCCCAATTA
Source organism: Enterococcus sp. DIV1314a (assembly GCF_051713805.1). Taxonomy (NCBI): domain Bacteria; kingdom Bacillati; phylum Bacillota; class Bacilli; order Lactobacillales; family Enterococcaceae; genus Enterococcus; species Enterococcus sp. DIV1314a. The sequence goes on from NZ_JBIOQP010000001.1 coordinate 720,085, forward strand.
TTCACCGTAACATCCCAGTTATAGATCATATCAGAAAAAATGTTGTTGGGTATATTAAAAGTCATCAATAACAAGATCCCTGTGATTAATCCAATATTTTTCATAAAATAGTTAAGTTTAAACGTCATGTTGTGTTCCCCACTTAAAGTACCCAATGAATCCAGTCCCTGCTAGCACTAAAGGAAGAAAGGTATACTTCCAGATCTCCGTAATTTTACTATAGTAGCCTAAAAAAGGAACAGATAGATCCATATAAGGAAGCTCAAAATTCGTACTCATAAAATAATAGAGATAACTAAACACCAATGGAACCAAAATAAAAGCGTATATGCTTTCTTTCGTAAATAACGTAAACACGGAGAATAAGATCGAAAATGAAAAAATAATCGGTAAATCATTCAATAATGTGATGGATAAATAATAATAAAGCGGGTGCCCCTCAAAGAAATCACTTGGTAATAAAAAATTAAAAATATAAGCCGTTGACTCTAAAGTGATATCGTGAGTCACTGGCGTAATCAGTGAATAAAGAAAATATGTCAACAAATGACTCACTGTCACGGTTAGAGCAATGATAGCTGAATAACTAACGATGGCTTGAATCAACTTCACAGGATAGTTTTTAAATCGGTGTCGCCCGATAATAAAATAAGACATTAAATCTTCTTTGAAATTCATTAAGCCAATTAAAATCAAAAAAGGATACACGACCGTTAAATTAGCTGCATGATTATTAATATTTCCCCATCGTAAACTTGCAATGATAAATTGTTGCCTCAAACTATAATTTTTCTCCGCATTGTATTGATCGGGTCCCGTTAAGACGTCCCAAACTGGAAGAATATCAAAAATGATGTAGCAAGTAAATACGAATAGTGGAAATCCTACTAAGATTAAAAGTAACTTTTTATTAAGAAAAATTCGTTTATTGTACACAAAGACACATCCTTATATTTCAATGAAAAACTAGAAGGATGGTCGACTGCACGCACCTTCTAGTAGTTTTTTTTAATTTGAGTCCGGGCTCCATGAACCGTAAATGGTGAAGTTATCTTGGAATAATTTTTTGTTAAATAGCTTTAAATAATACGATCCACCAGCTGCTGAATCATCATAAAACGAGCCTCTAGTCGCTGTCCAAACTTGTGCTGACCCCACACTTTTTCCGGTATTTGAGTTATAATTTGTTACATCCACTCTTTTTCCTCCGACAGTATCCATTAAATTCAAAATTGTATTTGTACTATTCCTTTTTTTTAATGTTGATGTTGCGTTTCCATTACTCGTTACTCTAAAATTAATTCATTCACCTATCTGTCTAGCACCAACGATTTCCGCCGATCCCGCTGCAATGACGGTGGCAGCAAACGCACCTAATAATAATTTTTTCTTTGTTTGTTTCTTTATTTTATAAACAGGCCTCTTCCTTATCCATACTAATAAATGTTGATTTCATATTCTACTTGCTTACAATCTTTTTATATTTTAAAATAAAAACAAGAAAATAATATTCCGAAATTAACCTCTTGGGTTAATAGGAAACCAAATAGCTAAATAAGAATCCATCTAACTCATCTCTTTCCATATTTTCTTAAAAAATCTAACGCAACCCAATTATATCGATTCGAAACATTTTTCTTTCAATTTGTTCGATAATTGGACAAAAAGGAGTCTTATATGATAAAAGATGGTAAATTAATTAGAAAATTACGAAAAGAAAGAAATATTACACAGGAAAAACTAGTTGGCATGCAATATTCTCGTAGCACTTTAGCTAGGATTGAAAGCGAAGATCTCGATATGAGGACTGAAATGCTAATTAATTTACTCAATCGAATGAATGTCTCTCTCGAAGAATATCAATTTTATAAACATGAAAATCTCCTATCTAAAAAAGATGAAGCAAGAAAAAATTTTATAGACAAAGTACTCAACCTACAAACGGGTGATTCTTATTTACAAAATCTCCATGATGAGTATCTGCAATCGAATGATTTTTACTATCTGTATCTTTATTGCTTAGGAAAAATCCTTCAACATAAAGTCAATAAAAAGGCGATTGATCTAACCAAAGAAAGTCAAATTATTAAAGAATATCTAGCAAAAATCGAAACGTGGGGTTTTTTTGAATTTGCATTGTATGCAAATAGTTTATATCTATTTAACGACGAATTTATTGAACAACAGTATAGCTTCGTCTTACGTAAAATGAATCAATTCTCTCACATTGATAAATTCAAACATCTTAAAATTCGTTTTTTATTAAATTCCATTATTTTATGCTTTGAACGAAATAAATTATCGTTATTAGACCAATATTTATCAGATTTATTTGAAAGCACAATGGATTCTGATTATATATTAGGAAGAATTTTCTGGAGATTTTTTACAGATTTAAAAAATAATCACCAGCTTTTTGATACTACGCTCACTTATAATTGGTTACATTCTCTCGGTTATGATGATTTAGCAAATAATTTTTTAGAAATAGAGCAAATGTTTCGTAAATAACTTGTTCAAACAAGAGATAAAGTACCGTTTTCAAGTGATTAAAACGTTCCGATTTACTGGTGATACCAGCTATGCCGATGAGTTGCAAACTTTTTGTGAAAATGGCAGAAACAAAAAGATCTTAAAAAAAACTAAATAAAAAATTCGTGCATCGAAAATCTTAAATAATTTTTGATGTACGAATTTTTATTTTTAATTACACTTCACCATAATCAGAAGCAAAGTTAAGCCAAATTTTTTGTTCCACTTTATAAGTCACTAAATGACCATTTGTCGCTTTTTCAACCGGATCTTGATTGACCTGATAAAATAACGACGTGACTTCATTATTTGGCCGTTCAATCGCAATGATTCCTGAAGTCAGTGCCTCTTTAAAATACCCATCAAAAACACTAACTAGTAACGATCTTCTTGCGGACCAAAAATCGTTAAAATAATTAATAGCGCCGTAACAATATAGAGGATTACACGTACCATCCTCTATAACCTCCAGAAATTTTCTCAACTTTAATTAACGTCATTCCTTTGTATGTTTTAGGAGGTTAATTTTCAAATAAAGCGCTCATCGGGCTAGCTCGAGTCTGTAACTCCTCTTTATGTACATATTCTGTTGTGTAGCCAACTTGTGCGCTACCTAATCCAATCGATAATACTAACGCTGCTAAAATGAATCTTTTGCATGAACGACACCTCTTATATTTTTATCTCATCATACAACAAAAGATTCCATCGAAACGAATTTATCCCTAAACGGTTGAATTTCACCCCTGAACGGTCAAATTAGTTGTTTCAATTGTTTTCTAGCAACGAGACACCTTTCTCCATTATTAAAAATCAATTCGCGATTCTTTTGATCAATCTCAGCAACATTCTGTTTATTTGCAATAAAAGATTTATGAACCCGGTAAAAAGCAGGCGAAAGTTGTTCGATTTCTTTTAAATTCCCCAGAAAACCGACTGACCCATTTCTCAAATGTAAGATTAGTTTGTGAGAATTTCCGGGAACTGTCTCAATGAACATTACTTCAGACAATTCAACCCAACGAATTCGATTGCCTATTTCAAAACGGATTCGTTCATCTACAGACTCCGCTACCAACAGATGATGCTGATTGGCTTGTCGCAAAGCTTCCGTCACTCGCAGCTTGGTTTCTTCTCGATTATCTTTCGCAATATAATCCATTGCTTCCACTTTATATTGAAACGTCAATGGCAATAACTCATTGTGGGCCGTAATAAAAATAATTTTCCCATGTGGATTACGATTACGAATTTCCGCACCTAATTGAATCCCATTCATTTTGGTATTTAAATCGACATCTAAAAAATAAATTCCTTGCGTTTGCGGGTGTTTTTCCAGATAAGCCAATATTTCTAATGGACTCTCTGTACTCAAACGCAACATCATCTCCCAATCGTTCAAGACAATTGCTTGTTGAATCAACTGTTCAAGATGGGCTCTTTGCGCTAGATTGTCTTCACAAATAAAAATTTCAAGCATCGCTTCCCCCTACAATCGTTAAATTTTGCAAGAAATAATTGGAGTCAATCGTTGTTTCAAGAAAGAGAATCGATGATTGATTGACTAATGTTTCGACTGTCGAAAGTCCCAACCCTCGGCCGTCACCTTTCGTTGAAAATCCCGGTTCTTTTAATTGATAAAGTGGCTCAATGATTGTTCGCACTGTATTACGAATCATCAATTGGATTTCATTTCCCTTAGAAAAAAACGCGATATCTAATCTTCCTTGTCCGAGCAATTCTAACTCTTCAATTGCATTGTCTAATAAAATCCCGACGACACGAATCAAAGCAATCTCATCGACCTTAACTTGCCAACTCATCGCTTCGATTTCTAAATGGACTTGTACACCTTTTTCTTGGGCTAATAAAAGTTTTATTATCAATAAACTACGCAGTCCTAAGTGGTCCATTCTTTGTAAATCTGCTAATCGAGTATTGTCGATATCAAGTAATTGATCGGTTGATTGAATTGTTTCTTCATAATATACCTTCAAATCAGCCATATCACCCGCTTCAATGTAGCATTCTAATGAAGATAAAATATTGATATAATCATGTTTAAATTGACGACTAACCTGATTTTGCTTACTGATGTCATGAATATATAATTGCATCGCCCGTTGTTTGATTTCCTTTTCTTTTGTCTCAAAAGCTAATTTTTGATTACTTGAAAAAATTAGAACACTTAAGGTAAAGATGCCCATCAACAAGATAGAAAAAGAGATCGTCATCTCTATTAAGATATACCTTTCAGATTCTATCGGGATATTTGTTAAATATTGAACAAGAATGACAAATTGATTGATTAATAGTGCTGCAAATAACAGATACCCCATTCGTTGTTTCCACAACTGATTCATTTGTTGAGTAATATATTTTCGAACGAGGAGACTTGTAGCAACGCCTATCCCGATTGTGAACAACGCATACAACATTATTTGCCATTCACTCGCTTTTAATCCTAAAAAAATTAAGACTTCTCTTGGATAAAATAAGAAGTTGTTTAATTTAAAAACACCAAAAGCGATAGCAAAATGAAATAAAGTAATCCCTATCGGTTGTTCTCGTCGATTCATATAAGACAAGGAAACTAAGAGTACCACAAAAAAAAGTTCTGAAACGACGGGGATAACTAGTTTCAGCTGCAAATTAATGACAATAAATAATAAAATAATCGCACCCATACTTACCTTCTTATTTCTCAATGATAAACAATCGAGTATGGTAAACGCCACAAACGTATCAATCATATTCAAAAGATCAATGGCATAAATCACAGCTACAACTTCTTCCTTAAATGATATTATTGTTTTTATTATATCATATTCGCTTCTTGAATAATAAAAACCCTCTTAACTTTTACCGTTTAGGTGTCATTTTCGACCGTTCAGGTAATAGGGGTATTTTTATTATTTTTTTGATATATAGTCTATTCATATAGAAGAGGAGAAAAAATGGGGATAAAATATGATTAAGAAAAGAAAAAAATCAAACGTTTTACTTATCGCAACATTGGCTAGTATCCTTTTAATGGGAATCGGAACTGCCTTAGCAGATACCATTGATAAAAGCTATACTTTTTCGTTCTCTGGTCCTTTAGCAATGACTTATACAGCAGCTTATCCAAAAGATACTAAATCATCGATGTATATCAGTGTAACCTCTACATCTGATTCTAGCCGCAGTAGTTTTAAGATAAAACCCCAAGTTTTTAATGGGGATAAATATGTTAATACTGGTAGTGGAGGCACCGTTGAAAAAGGAAAGCGTTATGAAGTTTATAATTATGCTGTTGAAAATTTTGGCGAGCGAGTTCCTGTACGCTTTAGAGGTGAGCGTTCAACAGCATCCAAACTAACATTTAAAGGTAAATGGTCACCTGACTATACCTATGAAAGTGGAGTAATCGTCTTACCTTAAATACTAAATAACACTTACTCTTCTTCTATTATTTGTATAGATTTTAAATATTTGGAGGTTTCTCTCATGATTATTTTTCGTATAAAACAAGTACTAAAAGAAAAAATATTCCTCTTTTCTTTTTTGATTTTAATGTTAATTAGTCTCGGTCAATTTTTCAGTAATATTTGGTCGGAACAGTTAATCAATCCTAACGCTTATCCAACGAGTTTGTACTATGCTTGGATTTTATCGAATGATGGGAACTCTTTCTTTCCCTTTCTCTACTTATTTTCTGTTTTCCCGCTAACAGCTTTACCTATGGGTTTTTATTTAAATCGTGAAGGTCACAGTCAATACGACTACATACAAATCATTCGAAAGAATAGAAAAAAGTATCTCCTCTCACTTTTAAGTGTGAACAGTTTATTAGCATTTGGCTTAGCAACGATTCCATTACTATTCAATATTTTTTTTAATGCACTGCGCTATCCTGCATTAAAACCGTATCGATTTGCCGATTATATGCGTGCCTATCCAAGAGAAAATGGCACAATCGCTAAAAACTTGTTCCTCGAACATCCCTTTCTAAATATTATTGTATATGTTTTATTAACAGGTATTATCGCCATATTAATTAGTAACTTGATTTTACTACTCGGACTATTTATCAAAAAAACAATTTATCTGTTTGCTTTATCTTTGTTGATTCCTTTAGTTTTATTTTTAATTCCGGGTGATTATTCGCTCTCTCCACTTGGTTTTCTCGTTGTATCTTCTGGTAGTAATAATGTTTATTTCTTCCCAATATTAGCCCTAATAGCTAGTTTCGGATTATTAGCTCTCTTTCTTTTCATGTACTACGTAAAAAAAAGAGGTCAAATATCATGAGTCAGCAATTTTTAGTCTTACTTCGTCATGAGAAGAAACTTCTTTTATTATTACCGTATTCCGCTATTTGTTTTTATTTTTATCTAATAATCAATCATTATACTTATTTTTCTTTTTTAGAAGACTCATTCATTTTTGCAGTATTCATCTATCCTATCTATTTAATCTATCATTATGCTATTACTGAATACCACTATGGCTATTTTACTCAAATTCGCATGAAAAAACGAATAAAAGATGAATCCCGTTTTTTTTATGCTTTATTTACTAGCTCTACTTTTTTTATTGTCTTTTATTTAGTAGGACTGCTGTTTGCAATTTATCAAAATAATTGGAAAAATACATCGCTTGAAACACTTTTTCAAATTTTGATAAATCAATGGATATTTTATTTTATATTTAGTTATGTTTTACTACATCTAAAAAAATCTTGGCACACAACCATCCTGCAATTCACACTAATCATACTATTCATCATCGATTTTTATTTGTTTGATGAATGGATCTTTAAAATGATTGGACTCAAACCAACCTACATTACGCTTGATTACTTTAGCTTTTACACGTTATCATATTTAATAATTTTTTTAGCTATATGGTTGCGCACTGTTATTTCTACTATTGGAATCGCGTTAATTGATAGGGACTTACGCATTCGAATAAAAGAATGGAGAGGATTTCTACTTTTCTTTTCTGTTCTGTTTGGTTTAATGCTTTACTTTTACTTTCAGCAATCAGATATATCACCCCTACGTTGGTATTTATTATATTTTTTTCAAGGTATCAGTCGAGAAGGATTTGACGCTATCTTCCAAGGAGATTTCTACTCTTTTCCTTTAATCTGGTTTTGTTTTCTACTAAGCTATCTTGTATTGTTATCCTCGGTTCGTTCAGACGACTGGCGTCTCTATGGGCAATTTATTCGTATGCGAATTAGTAATCATTGTTTTCAAAAAAGCAAAGATCTTTCCTTACTCATTTGGACAATGCTTTTCTTTATGGTATTCATCTTTATTCCAATGTTGTTCGAACAAACATGGTTGATTAAAAATATCTTTGGAACTCCACAAAATCTTCTCTTATACATGATGCTATTTTTCAGCCATCTTTATTTAACCGGACTTTGCTATGAATATTTGTCTATGTTCTTTTCCGGAGCTGTTAGTTTTTTGGTCATTACTATGGGACTATTAATCCTTCTCTTTACTGGTAAAGGAACATTTGTTGGTATCACAATGTTGAATCAATGGATTTCAAGTGAACAAAACAGTTGGTTAGAAGTATCACTCATCATTAGCGCTTATCTCACTTTATTTGGTAATTTAACTATTTTTCGAAAAATCATAACAAAGAAAGGAACATACTGATGGAGATTATCATTACGAATTTAACAAAAAAATTATCCGGGCGTACAATTTTATCAAATATTTCTTTAACCATTCCTAAAGGTCAGGTTACTGGAATCACTGGAGTCAACGGTTCTGGAAAAAGTGTTTTACTCAAGTGTATTGCAGGTTTAATGCCCTATAACAATGGAGAAATCAAAGTCGGGGATCAAGTCATTGGCAAAGACATCGAACATCCCCATCATACTGGTGTTTTAATTGAAACACCACAATTCATCGGTGAATTTTCAGGAAAAGAAAATTTACAATTTTTAGCAGCCATTCAACATTTAATCGGTGAAAAAGAAATTCAAGCTGTTCTAGAAACTGTTGATTTAGTTGCAGCCCAAAATGATAAATTTAAACGATACTCACTAGGAATGAAACAACGCCTGGGAATTGCTCAAGCCATCATGGAAAATCAAACACTACTACTACTGGATGAACCTACTAACGCATTAGATGAAAAAGGGATTCATATAATTACAGATATTATTAAAAAGGGGGAAATAGAAGGGAAGACAATTATTGTTACCAGCCATGATAGGGATTTTCTTGATGATGTTTCTGACATCCAATACCGTTTGTATGAAGGAGTGCTCGAACAATGAAGGATAAAAAATATTTCTTCTTTTTCATTAATCTCTTCTTTATTGGACTTGGAATATTTAGCGGTGTAAAAATCTATCAAATGAATCAAGATAATTCCAAATATCAAATAAATGAAGTGGGCGCGGAACCTGGACAAGTAATAACAATAGGACCTTTCGAGCTTATACTGGAAGAAATCAAAACTTCTTATGATGCTTATGATGAAGAGTTTTCAATTAATAAACTTTATACGCCTATTGTTTTTTCTGTTAAAAATATTTCAGACGAAACCATTGATCTTTCAAAAGATCAAACCTTTGCATTTTATGAAGAAGTAAAAGATTTTAATAACTTAGTTCTAAGTCAAATAGAAGGTACATTAAAGCCTGGTGAATCAATTCGCTTACAAGTCACTGCGGATATTGTTTCCGATGATAGCGATCCCTATTATCCTTCTTATCAACTTGGCGATTCCTTTTCATTATTTCTATCACCCATTTTTTCTGTACAAGGCGGTGACCCTATGGAAGGTTATTCTGTTTATCGTTATAACATAAAAAATGATTCTCCCATGTGATTCCGTTCCTGAGTTGGATATTATTATTCGTTTTTAACAATATATTTATTTTATTTTCTAAAGCTCCTATATTTTAGCAGCTTTACTCTTATTTAAAGGTAGGTACTTATATGTTTACAATTGAATTAAAGAAAAATCGACACTTGCTCTACCCTTGGCTTCTTTTATTATTTATTTGCATTATCACATTGGCTGATATTTTTTTATCTTCTAAAAGTACTTTAGGCTTATCTTTTATTGCCCAAAAAATGATATTGGCTTCCAATAGCCGTGGGCATGTCGCAGCGATTTTGTTATTTTGGGTTTTCCCACTTTATGCCTTCTTACTATTCGCTGAACGTTTCATTAAAGAGCGCACTTCGAATGCTTTTTTAGTTGAGCAAATTCGAACCCCTAAGAAAAAAGGGCTTCTAACAAAATGCATCACGAATGCGAGTCTGTTAACTTCTTTTTTTGCTTTGGGTTTTCTTGTAAATTCGTTAATCGTTTTATTATTAATTCCTAAACCATCAGCGGTATTTGATCAGCGTTATGCAGAAATGCTAGAAGTTTTCACTTCTTGGGAAAAAGTAGGGACTTGGATTTACGCCCACACGAATATTACTTATATGATTTATGTCCTTTTTGCTTGTATTATTTTTTTCCTGATGAGTCTTTTGATTGGATTGCTAGCACTTGTCTTTCCAAATCGAAAAGTTGTTTATTCTTTTGCGATGATTTATTGGTTGATTTGGTGGTTCATTCCCTATGACTTATCAATGGCCATCCAACCCTTTACAGAGTATGGTTTAAGCTATGCAATTGTTGCTTTACTCATTTTTACGATTCCAACAATTTTAATCATTTATCTTTTAATCCGGAGGTACGCAACAAATGACTACTTATAACCGAAGACAAACACGTTTTGCTCTTTTACTGATTGGATTAATTGCGGTGATTCTTATTTACAATTTATGGAATTCCATTGCTCTCACAGCCTTTAACCCATTTTCTGAATTTGCAGACCAAAAAGACCAATTCCTCGGTTCCACTACATTGTACTTATTACTTGGAGGAGCCGTTGAAGCACGGATGCATGGTATTTTCTTTTCTATTATCTTTTCCACTGCTCTCTATATTAAAATGCGTCCATTAAAAGACAGTTGGCTTTATCGCAGCTCAAAGAAAAAGATATTATGGGATACCACACGTGCAGCAATTAATATGAGTCTAATTTTATCCTCTGTAATGGTTATTATCATAATACTTTTCACTACGTTATTTTTACCAGAAGCATTGGCTTTCCCACAACGAATGCTTTTTTATTTTAGTGCACAGCTATTGATTGTTTTTTTATTTTATTTAACCCTTGCGCAAATTTTCCAAACTTTTTACGGACTCTTTTTATCATTCGGTAAGGCGATAATCGCTTCATCTCTTTTAGGAATATTCAATTACTTTGCACCGATTACCTTGCATCTTACGTACTGGGAACCTGCGAATGCACTCGGCGCATTGGGTATTAATATTTTCCACGAAGCGGTTTATTATTACGATTTTGCCGTTACTTCAGAGATGCTCTCAATCCTCGTCACTCAAAGTTTGTATCTAATCGTCTTGATTCTAGTCTTAGAAGTTATGAAACGCCTACTCTTCCTAAGAAAGGACTTTATCTTAAATGCCAAAGAAAAGTAACCGTCTTTATTACTATAACGTAGGTTTGATTTACCTATTTATCTTAAATATCACGCATTACGGAGAGCCCGTCTTTGATCAAACGATTCAAGGACTCCCGCTTATCCTTGCGAATCCATTATCACTGCTTTATACGTTATTTTTTCAAATGATTTTTTATTTGCTTGTTTTTGATCAAGCACGTGATAACTTTTACTTTAAACGCGTCGTCTTTTTGATTCGTCAAAAGAATCGTCAAAAGCAGTACCTAATTTGTTTATGGGATAATTTTCGAAGTATTATTAGCATGAATGCACTCATGTTGGGAATTGCATCGCTGTATTTCCGTCATTTTTCAATTAAGGTCCTTCCTTTCTTTATCTTACAGACTTTAGCGATTTACGGTTTTATTATTTTACAGACATTTATCGAAATAAAAATGAGTGCAACGATTTCTCTCTTGCTCATGGTTATTCTGTTTATCCTCCTAAATTCTTTTGATACACAGTGGATGAGCTATATCCACACGATTCGTTTAACCGGTAATGTTTATCTAGCAATTGGTATCACCCTAGTCGTGGATTCACTCTTAATCTTATTGACTAGCCACTTTATAAAAAAACAGGAGATTCTATTATGACAATTACATTCAAACACTACACCAAAAAAATTCGCAACAAAACCATTTTAGACGATATCAACCTTGAGCTGACTCCCGGAAAGATTTATGGTCTTTATGGTGAAAATGGCAGTGGTAAAAGCATGCTCCTTCGTGCAATATCTGGTTTGATTTATCCTACTTCTGGAAGCGTTGAAATTAATGATAAGATTATTACCAAAGACATCGATTTCCCCGAAAGCCTCGGTCTCATGATTGAAAATATTAAACTACAAGAAGCCTTTAACGCGAAACTCAATCTTCAAATTTTACGCGATATTAAAAAGACAGCAACCGATGCCGATATTGATTGGGCTTTAAATGCTATTGGATTAAAAGCCGATGATCTAACAAAAGTGAAAGACTTCTCCTTAGGAATGAATCAAAAACTCGCTATCGCTCAAACCATTTTTGAAAAACCTGAAATCATCTTAATGGACGAACCAACTAACGCACTCGATTTTGCCTCGATTGAACGCTTTCGAAAACTCGTACTCGAATTAAAAGCCCCCAATCGAATCATAATCATCGCTTCACATAACCACGACGATTTATCCGTATTATCCGATACCTTCTTGGAAATGTCAGAAGGACGTTTAAGTCATCGCTCGGAGTTCGTTAAGCGTGAATAAAAAAATATCGAATGGTGATTGTCGTCACCCACGATGAGGAAATCAAAAAACGTGCAAAGCGAGTGATTCAATTATGAAGAAAAGAACAAAAATTTTACTAAGTCTGTTGTTCGGAGTGATTCTCCTCTTTCATCTTGCATGGGCTGGAAATTATTTCTTAAATTATCGTCCTTATACCAAAACTGTGCCCATGCATGAGAGTGGCGAGTACTTTTTGATGACGGATAATTATGATTTGAGTGTAGTGATGCCTAGCTATCCAACATTCACTGGGAATTTAGCGATTACAAATAAAAACGATGATTTATCCTTTATTATTTGGCCATCAATCGGCGCTACACCTGAAATCGGACTTCAAATTTTAGGTCCTGATGGTGTCACTTATTCCGTCATTCTTGATCAATCCTTAAATTATGACAGTGAGAAAAATCCAGCTGACATGCCTAAAGAACAAATTAATCAATTAATCATCGATCGTCGTACCGAAATGGACGAAATGTACGACTATGCAAAAAAGAGTTGGAATTTGTAAATTTCCAGCTCTTTTTTTGGCATATAAATGAAATACTTTTTTATTACTCATATCAAAGCGCTCACCAATTCACCTGATTGAACGGGAATTGGCGAGCTGATACTCGGTAATAAGCTGACTTTCAATAAAAATCAAAAAACGATTTTTTTGTAAGTTTTGCTTATTACTCGTATCTAAACGCTCACCAATTCACCTTAATATCGTACTTCTTTTAAATAAAGTCCTTCAGGATGCGCAGTCGGCCCCGCTAAATTACGATCTTTACCCGCAATAATCCCTGGAATCGCATCGACTGGCATACGGTCATTGCCGATTTTTAATAGCGTACCGACAAGAATCCGAATCATTTTATATAAGAAACCATTGCCACTAAAAGTAAAAATCAACTCATCACCATCTGGACTAACCGTCAGGCTTGCCTCATCAATCGTTCGAACGTGATCTTCAACCGAGCTGCCAGATGCACAAAATGAGGTGAAATCATGTGTCCCTAGTAAATCCGGTAAGGCTTGTTGGATTTTTTCCACATCGATAGGATACGGGAAATAACTGGCATAGTAACGACGGAATGGACTACGTGGCTTACCGATATCAACGTGAAATTCATATGTCTTACCTGTTGCTAAGTAACGCGCATGAAAATCATCCGCGACAATCTCCACACTACGACACGCGATATCATCTGGCGTTTGCGTATCAAGTCCATAACGCATCCGTTCAAGCGGACGTTCATATGGAAAATCAAAATGAATCACTTGTCCAATCGCATGTACACCCGCATCCGTTCTGCCTGACGCATGGACTTCAATTGGTTGACTGGCCATCTTACTTAATGTTACTTCTAATTCGCTTTGAACTGTCCGTCCCTTTGACTGCCGTTGAAACCCGCTAAAATTCGTTCCATCATAGGAAATAATTGCTTTATAACGTATCATTTTATTGATTACCCTTCTTTCCTCAAAAAAAGACCATGACCGAAGTCACAGCCTTTTGATTATGATTCTTACTTTTTTATTCTCATTCGTTCACTGTCCTCGGACAATATCAGCTTGAGGCGGTATCTCGGAGCATACCGGACAAAAAATCACCTTAGTTGAACGGGATTTTCGTATCTATCCTTCGGCAATTTCAATAATGGTCGCCGTCGAAAGTGCCGACTCTGCCCATTCTCTCCAATTGCTCAGGATAAAGCGATTCAAAAATCACCTTAATTTCTGATATACATTAACACTGCTGTTAGGACTGCAAATGTCACAATAACGATGGTGTCTTTTGTGCTCCAATGTAGGACGCGGTATTTTGTTCGTCCGTCGCCGCCTTGGTAGCCGCGTGCTTCCATTGCAGTTGCTAGATCATCGGCACGGTTAAAACTGCTGACAAAAAGCGGAATTAGTAATGGAATGACTGCCTTCATTTTCTGGACTAAGTTTCCTTCGCCAAAATCGACGCCGCGAGCTCGCTGCGCGTTCATAATTTTCTCGGTTTCATCCATCAAAGTTGGCACAAAACGTAAGGCAATTGATAACATCAACGAAATTTCGTGAACAGGAACTTTTAATGGTTTTAACGGACGTAATAAATATTCAATCGCATCGGATAACGCTAGGGGTGGTGTCGTTAGCGTTAAAAGAGTTGACATGAAGATAATTAAAACAAAGCGACAAAAGATAAAGATTCCGTTTTGAATCCCAAATTCAGTCAGTTGAAAAACGCCCCATTTCCAGTAGACTTCGCCACCGCCTGTGAAGAAAATCTGCAATGCTACCGTAAACAAGATTAACCAAATTAAAGGTCGTACTCCTCTTAAGAAAAACCCAAAGTCTATTTTCGATAATAATAGACAACATAAAGTGAATATTCCAAGCATCGCATAACTGACAAAGTTATTGGCTAAAAAGATAATCCCTATGAAATAGAAACTAGCAATCAATTTTGCACGCGGATCTAAACGATGAATGAGAGAATCACCAGGTAGGTAGCGGCCTAGTATTAATTTATTCATCATAAGGCAGCCCTCCCTTTGCAATTAGCATTTCAGCTAATTCTTTTGACGTCAGTGGTAAAGAATCAAAATGGATTCCACGTGTCACCAACTTTTGGGCAAACGCCGTTGCAGTTGGCACCCCTAGTTGCTTCGCCTGTAGCCATTCGACTTCTTGGAAAACTTCTCTTGGTGTTCCTTGTTTCACCAATGTTCCTTTTTCCAAAACGTATACGTAATCAGAAAAATCAGCCACGTCATCCATTAAGTGGGTAACTAAGACAATGGTAATCTTATTTTCGTGATGTAAACGGGCAAACATTTCCATCATTTCTTTTCGACCTTGTGGATCGAGTCCTGCAGTTGGTTCGTCTAGAACTAAGACTTCAGGCTCCATGGCTAAAACACCTGCAATTGCCACGCGACGCATTTGTCCACCCGATAAATCAAATGGTGAACGTTGCAGATAGCTTTCATCTAACCCAACCATTTCTAATGTTTTTGCCGCTAAGCGATTCGCCTCTTCTTCTGGAACGCCAAAGTTTTTTGGCCCAAACGCGATATCTCGTTCGACTGTTTCTTCAAATAGTTGGGCTTCTGGAAACTGAAAGACGATTCCAACTTTTTGACGGATTGGCTTGAGATTTTTATTGTTTGTTTCAGCAGTAATGACACGGTCGCCAATCGTGACGGTCCCTGATGTTGGTTTTAACAAGGCATTCAGATGTTGGAGTAAGGTCGACTTGCCACTTCCTGTATGTCCCACAAGAGCCGTATAAGAACCTTCTTTAATGGCTAAATCAATGTCAAAAAGGACGCGTTGCTCAAAAGGAGAGTTTGGTTGATACGTAAAACCTACTTGTTCAAACCGGATGTCCATAACCACTCCACCATCCCTTCTTCAGTTAAGTATTCTTCAGGGACTTGAATCCCGCGTTTTTGTAGTGAATATTTTAGTCGTTCTGGAAAAGGTAAATCTAACCCAAGTTCGATTAATTTAGGGCCTGCTGAAAAGATTTTTTCAGGAGTGCCTTCATCAATCAATTTTCCTTGACGCATGACTAGAATACGATTCGCATTTGCTGCTTCATCAATATCATGGGTAATGGATAGAACGGTTAAATTATTTTCTTCTTTAATTTTTTTGATTGTTGCGATGACTTCTGCACGTCCTTCTGGATCGAGCATACTAGTCGCTTCATCTAAAATAATAATATCTGGTCGTAATGCGACAACTCCTGCGATCGCGACTCGTTGCTTTTGCCCGCCAGATAGTCTTGCAGGTTCTCTGGTAGCAAATTCATTCATTCGTACTTGTTTGAGAGCTTCTTGAACCCGAATGACCATTTCTTCTCTAGGAATCCCTTGGTTTTCTAATCCAAACGCCACATCATCTTCCACAGTTGCGCCTACAAATTGGTTATCGGGATTTTGAAAGACCATCCCCACCATACGACGGATCGACCATAAATGTTCTTCCGTTAATTGGTACTCGCCAACTTGAACTTTCCCACTTTCTGGTGCAAGCAAGCCATTAATTGTTTTGGCTAATGTTGATTTTCCAGAACCATTATGGCCGATGATCGCAATCCATTCACCGGGATAGACTTTTAAAGAGACATCCTCTAAAGCTGGACGTTCGTCATTTTTTTGATATCGAAATGTTAGATTCTCTAACTCTATAATTGGTTTCATTCTAGCTCTCCTACTCGTTGATTTCTAAACTAACACTACCAAATAATGTTACTTTTTTCAATTACTGGGAACCTTTTCATGGAATTTTCTGTTTTTTTCATCATCCATTACCTGTCAAGACAGATATTCGAGGATAAAAAAAACACTTTATGATGAGTGCTTACCCCTTGATTAAAAACCAAGGGGCCAGCGACGAGCTAGACTCGGAAGTTGCCTTCCAACATCATAACACTCTTAAAGTAATCATCTATAAAGTGATGGTAGAAGATTGTCCACCGAAATTTTCAATCTTCTATTAAGTGTGATTTTAAACTAGTTCAATAATAACCATAGGTGCAGCATCTCCGCGTCTTGGTTCTGTCTTCAAGATACGAGTATAGCCACCTTGGCGATCTGCATAACGAGGAGCAATATCACTGAATAGCTTTTGTAAAGCTGATTCAATAACGATTTCTTCGTTTTCTTCACGCACACTAGCAACTTCATTACGTACGTAAGCAGCTGCTTGACGACGTGCATGTAAATCACCACGTTTACCTAAAGTGATCATCTTTTCAGTCGTTGAACGAATTTCTTTCGCACGAGCTTCTGTCGTAACGATACGTTCGTTAATGATTAAATCAGTTGTTAAATCACGCAACATCGCTTTACGTTGTGATGATGTGCGTCCTAATTTACGATAACTCACGTGGTTTCCCTCCTTCGTAAAAATTAATCGTCTTTACGTAATTCCAAACCAAGATCTTCTAACTTAGCTTTCACTTCTTCAAGTGATTTACGTCCTAAGTTACGTACTTTGATCATTTCTGGCTCAGATTTATTTGTTAATTCTTGTACAGAATTAATTCCAGCACGTTTCAGACAGTTGTATGAACGTACAGATAAGTCTAATTCTTCAATTGTCATTTCTAACATTTTTTCTTTCTGTGTTTCTTCCTTTTCAACCATGATTTCAGCGTGTTTCGCTTCGTCAGTCAGATTCACAAAAATATCTAAATGTTCAGTCATAATTTTTGCAGCTAAACTCATTGCATCTAATGGCTCAATTGAACCATCTGTCCATATTTCAATCGTTAATTTATCAAAATCATCTCGACGGCCAACACGTGTATTTTCAACTTGATAGTTTACACGGCGAACGGGAGTGTAGATAGAATCAACCGGTAGCACGCCAATTGGCATGTCATCTTTTTTGTTTTCGTCTGCTTGAACATAACCACGACCCGGGCGAACCGTTAAGCGCGCATGGAAAGTAGCTCCTTCAGAAACAGTACAAATATACATTTCTTTATTTAGGATTTCAACATCACTGTCAACGATAATATCGCCTGCAGTTACTGTAGCTGGTCCTGTAATATCGATTTCTAACGTTTTTTCTTCTTGACCATACATTTTTAATGCAAGGCCTTTAATATTCAAAATAATTTGTGCGACATCTTCTCGAACACCTTTAACAGTTGAAAATTCATGTAACACTCCATCAATTTGGATATTAGTAATGGCTGCACCTGGTAAAGAAGATAACAAAATACGACGTAGGGAATTTCCTAAAGTAGTTCCGTAGCCTCTTTCTAGAGGTTCAACGATGAACTTGCCATAATCTTTCTCTTCATCAATTTTGGCAATTCTTGGTTTTTCGAATTCAATCATTATTATCTCTTACCCCTTTCTTAACGAAAAGTGTCTTGTTCAATGACGTGATTGTTAGACTCAAAATGAGGGGCACTCATTAAACACGACGGCGTTTTGGAGGGCGACATCCATTATGAGGAACTGGAGTTACGTCACGGATTGCAGTCACTTCTAAACCTGCTGCTTGTAATGAACGAATTGCTGCTTCACGTCCTGAACCAGGACCCTTTACAGTTACATCTACAGTTCTTAATCCATGTTCCATTGCTACCTTAGTAGCTGCTTCTGCTGCCATTTGAGCGGCAAAAGGTGTTGATTTTCTACTTCCTCTAAAACCTAATGCACCAGCTGATGACCATGCTAACGCATTACCATGAGAATCAGTGATCATCACGATTGTATTGTTGAATGTTGAATGGATATGTACAATCCCAGTTTCAATATTCTTTTTCACGCGGCGTTTACGACTCACTTTTTTTGCTGCCATGAAGTTTTAACCTCCTTCACTTAGGATTTTATTTTTTCTTACCAGAGACTGTCTTAGACGGTCCTTTACGAGTGCGTGCGTTATTCTTCGTGTTTTGTCCACGAACAGGTAACCCACGACGATGACGGATTCCACGGTATGAACCGATTTCCATCAAACGTTTAATGTTTAAGTTCACTTCACGACGAAGATCCCCTTCAACTTTTAACTTATCCATTTCAGCACGGATAGCATCTACTTGTTCGTTCGTCAAATCGCGAACGCGAACTTCTTCAGAGACACCAGCATTTGCTAAAACTTTTTTTGCAGTTGTATTCCCAACCCCATAAATGTAAGTAAGGGATACAACGACACGTTTATCACGAGGAACATCTACTCCTGCAATACGAGCCATATTCGTTACACCTCCGTTTATCCTTGACGTTGTTTATGTTTTGGATTTGCTGGGCAAATCACCATAACTCGTCCATTACGACGAATTACTTTACAATGTTCACACATTGGTTTTACTGATGGTCTTACTTTCATGATCTTACCTCCTGTGATTTTACGGAGTACAATTATTTAAAACGATACGTAATACGGCCACGAGTTAAGTCATATGGTGAAAGTTCAACTGTCACCTTGTCTCCAGGTAAAATTCGAATATAATGCATACGAATCTTGCCAGAAACTGTTGCTAAAACTTGATGCCCGTTTTCTAATTCGACTTTAAACATTGCATTCGGCAAAGTATCGACGACTGTACCTTCGACTTCAATCATATCTTCTTTTGCCACGCACAGTACCTCCTTGTAATTGTTTCGCATTTTCACACGATAAAACGGCGGAAACCAGTGCTCCCACCTTAGATTCTCAATACAATCTTCTGAAATGCTTCAGAAGTCGGACTGACACATTATAGCATAATGCATCTTACTAAGCAAGAGAAGTTTCACATTTGCAAGTCAGTTACGGGCAAACGATATTATTCGATGATTTTTTTTACGTCTTCAAAGACAGTATCGATTTCACGATTACCATCAATAGACTGCAATAAACCTTCTTCTTTATAGTAAGCTAAAATTGGTTCACTATTCTTAATGTTAATTGCAAGACGATTTTTGACCGTCTCAGGTTTGTCATCTTCTCGTTGATAGAAATCATGGCCACCACAACGATCACATGTACCTTCAACTGTTGTTGGGTTAAAGATTTTGTGGTACGTTGCGCCGCATTCACGACACATGTAACGGCCTGCTAATCGGTCAACCAGAATGTCTTCAGGGACATGGATATCGATAACAGCATCAATTTTCTTTCCAAGCTCGGTCAGCATTTGATCTAACGCTTGTGCTTGTTCCAAGGTACGGGGGAAGCCATCTAATAAGAAGCCTTTCTCTGTATCGGATTCGGCTAAACGCTCTTTCACAATACCATTCGTTACTTCGTCAGGAACTAATGCTCCTTGGTCCATGTATGATTTTGCTTTTAAGCCTAACGCAGTTTCATTTGCCATAGCGGCACGAAACATATCGCCTGTTGAAATGTGCGGAATGTTGTATTCAGCAATAATTTTCTCTGCTTGCGTTCCTTTTCCAGCACCGGGTAATCCCATTAAAATGATGTTCATTTTAATAATTCCTCCCAATAAGTGTTTGAATGATGTTGAGGAAAACCTCAACATCCTACAAAACTTTTTAATTCATGAAACCAGTATATTGACGTTTCAACATCAATCCTTCTAACTGTTTTGCAGTTTCAAGAGCGACACCTACGACGATTAATAAACTTGTTCCACCTAAACCAATTGATTCCGGTAAGTTCCAAAGCATTTGGGCAATGATTGGTAGTATCGCAACTAAACCAAGGTAAAGTGCTCCTACTGTACTTAACCGCATTAACACACCTGAAACGTAATCTTCTGTTCCTTTACCAGGTCGCACACTTGGAATATAACTTCCTTGCTTTTGTAAGTTTTCCGCTAATTTCTCAGGGTTCACTTGGACAAAGGCATAAAAGAAAGTGAAAGCAACAATCAATGTTGTATATAAAATTGCCCCAGGGACCGTATTATAATTAAACAATGTTTGGATGGTTTCAAACCAAGGCTTCCCTCCTAATGATCCACCAAAAGCTTGAATAATCGCATTTGGAGTAGTGATCATGGAGCTGGCAAAGATAACTGGAATCACACCTGCTGCATTTACTTTCAATGGAAGGTAAGAGCTTGTTGGTGCACCCACTACTCGTTTTGTATATTGAATCGGTAATTTTCGTTCTGCTTGTTGGAAAAATGTCACAAAAGTTACAATTAACAACACCGCAATTACTAAAACGACCATGAAAATAGCCGATTGCCAAATTCTTGAAGATTCAATATTAATAAAGTAGTCTTCGATTAGTCCTTTGATGTCAACTGGTACACGCGAGATGATACCGGCAAAGATGATCATCGACACGCCGTTCCCAATTCCTTTTTCAGTAATTTGTTCTCCCAACCATGTCACAACCATCGTCCCTGTTGTCAGAATAATTCCGATTAAGATAAATGTTTGTGCATTTGGATTTGGAACAAATCCATATTCTGTCCACATATTAAACCCAGCAGTCAACGCTAACGATTGTACAAATCCTAAGACTAGTGTCAAATAACGTGTTGCTTGATTTAATTTGCGACGACCGACTTCCCCTTGTTTTGACCATTCAACAAATTTCGGCACGATATCCATTTGCATCAACTGAATAATAATTGAAGCAGTGATATAGGGCGAAACTCCCATGGAGAAAATAGAGAATCGTTGCATGGCACTTCCGCTGACTAAATCTAACATGTTTAGAAATGGTAAGTCAGAAATACTTTGCAGACGAGAAGCGTCTACTCCCGGAACAGTAATATGTGTTCCAAGGCGGAAGACAAAAAGAATGAATATAGTAAAAAATATTTTTGAACGAATTTCTTTTACTTTAAAAGCATCCTTTAAAAGTCTCAGCATTAAATCACCTCAACTGATCCACCGTTAGCCACAATTGCTTCTTCGGCTGTTTTTGAAAATTTGGCTGCTTTCACAGTTAATTTTTTCGTTAATTCGCCATTTCCTAATACTTTGATTCCAGACTTTTCATCTTTTACGATTCCAGCTTCAACTAAAGTTAATGGTGTAACTTCAGTTCCATCTTCAAAGCGATTTAAAATGTCAAGATTAACTACTGCGTATTCTTTACGATTCACATTTGTGAATCCACGTTTTGGTAAACGCATGAACAATGGTGTTTGTCCACCTTCAAATCCTAAACGTACGCCACCACCAGAACGGGATTTTTGACCTTTTTGTCCACGTCCAGATGTTTTACCATTACCAGATGAAGATCCACGACCAACACGGTTACGTTCTTGGCGAGAGCCTTCTGCAGGTTTTAATTCATGAAGTTTCATGCTTTCGCACCTCCTTAGTCAAAATCAATCTATCTCTATTTACTATTTAACTTCTTCTACTTCTACTAAGTGAGCGATTGTATTAACCATGCCATTGATTGCATCATTGACAGGTTTTACAACAGAGCTGTTCACTTTGTTTAAACCTAACGCTTTAACGGTATCCTTTTGGTTTTGAGGACGTCCGATAACACTGCGTTTTAAAGTAATTTTTAATTCTGCCATGTTTTTGTCCTCCTTAACCGATTAATTCTTCTACCGATTTGCCGCGAAGTGCTGCCACTTCTTCAGCGCGTTTTAATTGTTTTAATCCATCAACAACTGCGCGAACAACGTTGATTGGTGTGCTTGAACCTAGTGATTTAGTTGTGATGTCATTGACACCTGCTAATTCTAGTACGGCACGAACCGTTCCACCAGCAGCAACCCCAGACCCCTCTACAGCAGGCTTCATTAAGATGCGGCCGCCACAGAATGTTCCAATAACATCATGAGGGATTGTTGTTCCTACTACAGGGACTTCAATCAAGTTTTTCTTTGCACTTTCAACGGCTTTGCGGATTGCTTCTGGAACTTCTTGTGCTTTACCAGTACCAAATCCTACGTGTCCATTTTTATCTCCAACGATGACTAAAGCTGCAAAACGTAAACGGCGTCCACCTTTAACAACTTTTGTTACGCGATTGATCGCAACAACGCGGTCTTCTAATTCCAAATGTTTTGGATCGATATAAACCATGAATGGTGTTCCTCCTTTTCTTAAAATTCTAGTCCATTTTCGCGAGCTGCTGTTGCTAATGCTGCTACGCGGCCATGGTAAAGGTATCCACCACGGTCAAAGACTACTTCTTTAATACCTTTTGCTGCTGCACGTTCTGCGATTAATTTACCGACAGCTTGTGCTTGTTCAACTTTGTTTCCACCTGAAATCTCTTTATCTAAGGCAGAGGCACTTGCTAGCGTCACACCCGCTACGTCATCAATAATTTGAGCGTAGATGTTTTTGTTAGAACGGAAAACGTTCAAGCGTGGGCACTCAGCAGTACCAGAAATTTTATTACGTACACGTTTATGTCTATTTTGACGTGTTTTATTTCTAGCTGGTTTTGTAATCACAATTGTCACCTCTTTTAAATTGCTAGCCTAAGCTGCGCTTCGTAAAACAAAAGCTTTACGAAGATTATTTACCAGTTTTACCTTCTTTACGGCGTACAAATTCACCAACATAGCGAATTCCTTTGCCTTTATACGGTTCTGGAGGACGAACGCCACGAATATTCGCTGCTAATTCACCTAATACTTCTTTATCAATCCCTTTAACGATGACTGATGTGTTTGATGGAACTTCAATAGTAGTTCCAGCTGGTGCTTCGATTTCAACTGGGTGAGAGTAACCTACGTTTAATACAAGTTTTGATCCTTGTAATTGTGCACGGTACCCAACCCCAATTAATTCTAGTGTTTTTTGGAATCCTTCGCTTACGCCAACAATCATGTTGTTGAAGTTTGCACGAGTTGTTCCATGAATTGTTTTCATGTCTTTGCTATCATTTGGACGAGTGAATGTTACTTCGTTACCTTCGATATTCATTGTAATGTCTGAAGAGAAAGTACGAGTTAATTCCCCTTTAGGTCCTTTAACTGTAATGTCATTTCCGTTTTGTGTTACTTCAACACCTGCAGGAATAACAACTAATTTATTACCGATACGACTCACTTAGAGACACCTCCTTGTGTATTAAATTTCAAATTACCAGACGTAAGCGACTACTTCGCCACCAACGTTTTTAGCTCTTGCTTCTTTATCAGTGATGACACCTTCTGAAGTGGAGATAATTGCGATACCTAAACCGTTTAATACTTTTGGTACTTCGTCAGCTTTGACGTAAGCACGTAAGCCTGGTTTAGAAATACGTTTTAAGTTTGTGATAACGCGCTCACCTGTTCTTCCGTATTTAAGGAATACACGGATAACGCCTTGTTTATCATCTTCGATATATTCAACATCACGAATGAAACCTTCTTTTTTCAAGATTTCTGCGATTTCACGTTTAATTTTTGAAGCAGGTACTTCTAATACATCGTGTTTTACCATATTGGCATTACGAATGCGTGTTAGAAAATCTGCAATTGGATCTGTCATGACCATTAGATGTTTTACCTCCTTTATGCGAGTTTCTTGTTTACCAGCTTGCTTTCTTCACGCCGGGAATTTGACCTTTGTAGGCAAGTTCGCGGAAGCAAATACGGCAAAGTTTAAATTTACGATAAACTGAATGTGGACGTCCGCAACGCTCACAACGAGAATTTTCTTGTGTTGAGAATTTTGCCGGACGGTTGTGCTTAGCAATCATTGACTTCTTAGCCACGTAGTTCGCCTCCTTTTTTTATTTTTGGAATGGCATGCCTAATTGAGTTAACAATTCACGAGATTCTTCATCTGTGTTGGCAGTTGTCACAATAACAATATCCAGCCCACGTACTTTGTCTACTAAATCGTAATCAACCTCTGGGAAGATTAATTGTTCTTTTACACCTAAAGTGTAGTTTCCACGTCCGTCGAAAGCTTTTTTGCTTACGCCGTGGAAGTCACGTACACGAGGTAAAGAAACTGTAACTAATTTATCTAAAAATTCGTACATTCTTTCTCCACGTAAAGTAACTTTAGCTCCGATTGGCATTCCTTCACGTAAACGGAAGCCAGCGATTGATTTCTTAGCTTTTGTAATTAAAGGTTTTTGACCTGTAATAATTTGTAATTCTTCAACAGCTTTGTCTAAGGCTTTCGCATTAGAAACAGCCTCACCCACACCCATGTTGACAACAATTTTCTCAACTTTTGGTGCTTGCATTACTGATTTATATTCGAATTTCTCGATTAATGCTGGGACAACTTCTTTATTATATTTTTCTTTAAGGCGGTTCATTCAATAAGCCCCTCCTTCCTTAATTTGTAATTATTTATCAATAACTGCTCCGGATTTTTTAGAAACACGGACTTTTTTACCGTCAACTTCTTTATAGCCTACGCGAGTTGCTTCGCCAGTTGATGGATCAATCACCATTACATTAGAAACATGAATGGGTGCTTCCATCTCAACGATTCCACCTTGTGGGGCTGTTTGAGAAGGTTTTTGGTGTTTTTTCATAATGTTAACACCTTCAACAAGAACCTTATCTTTCTTAGGCATCGTTTCTAAAACGATTCCTTCTTTGTTCTTGTCTTTTCCAGTGATAACTTTAACTTTATCGCCTTTTTTAACAAACATTATTGTTTCGCACCTCCTTTGATAATGAGTAAGAATTATAAGACTTCTGGTGCTAGTGAAACGATCTTCATGAAGTTGTTTTCGCGTAATTCACGAGCAACTGGGCCAAAGATACGTGTTCCACGAGGGCTCTTATCATCACGGATAATTACCGCAGCATTTTCGTCGAATTTAATATATGAACCATCTGTACGACGTGCGCCTGATTTAGTACGTACGATTACAGCTTTAACGACTTCACCCTTTTTGACAACCCCACCTGGCGTTGCTTGTTTAACAGTAGCAACGATGACGTCACCGATATTAGCTGTTTTACGGCCTGAACCGCCAAGGACTTTGATCGTCAAGATTTCACGTGCGCCTGAGTTATCTGCGACTTTTAAACGACTTTCTTGTTGGATCACGATGTGTATCCTCCTTTCAGATTTTGCAAGTCAATCTATATAGGAAAATCTCCGGTGATTATAATTAAATAATCACTGCTTTTTCAACGATTTCTACTAGACGGAAACGCTTTGTAGCTGATAATGGACGAGTTTCCATAATTTTCACGATATCACCGATTTTTGCTTCGTTGTTCTCATCGTGAGCTTTGTATTTCTTAGAGTATTTCATTTGTTTGCCATATGTCTTGTGATTACGTTTTGTCTCTACAACAACCGTAATTGTTTTGTCCATTTTATCAGACTCTACTCGACCTTGGTAAACTTTGCGTTGATTTCTTTCCTCAGTCATACGCTAAACGGCCTCCTTCCAAATATTACTTTACTTGTTCACGCAATACAGTTTTAATGCGTGCAATCGATTTACGTACTTCTTTAATACGTGCAGTGTTTTCTAGTTGACCTGTTGCTAATTGGAATCTTAAGTTAAACAATTCTTCTTTTAATTGTTTTTCTTGATCTAGCATTTCGGCAGTGGTTAATTCTCTGATATCTTTAACCTTCATTCGATTCACCACCCATTTCTTCACGTTTTACAATCTTAGTCTTGATAGGTAATTTGTGTGATGCAAGACGTAATGCTTCACGCGCTACTTCTTCAGAGACACCGGCAATTTCAAACATGATTTTACCACGTTTAACTGGTGCTACCCATCCTTCAGGAGCCCCTTTACCTTTACCCATACGAACGCCGATTGCTTTACTTGTATATGATTTGTGAGGGAAAATTTTAATCCATACTTTCCCACCACGTTTCATGTAACGAGTCATAGCGATACGAGATGCTTCGATCTGGCGGTTAGTAATCCAGTGTGATTCTACAGCTTGTAAGCCATATTCACCGAATGCTATTTCTTTTCCACCTTTAGCTTCTCCGCGCATTTTGCCACGGAATTCACGACGGTGTTTTACACGTTTAGGTACTAACATGCTTATTTCCCTCCTTTCTCAGTGTTCTTTTTAGTTGGAAGAACTTCTCCACGATAGATCCACACTTTAACTCCTAGTTTTCCGTATGTTGTATCTGCTTCTTCCCATGCGTAATCAATGTCAGCACGTAATGTATGAAGTGGAACAGTTCCCTCAGAATATCCTTCGCTACGAGCAATATCTGCACCGTTTAAACGACCTGATACTTGAGTTTTGATTCCTTTAGCGCCAGCACGCATTGTGCGTTGGATCGCTTGTTTTTGTGCACGACGGAATGCTACACGGTTTTCTAATTGACGTGCAATTCCTTCGCCGACTAATTTAGCGTCTAAATCTGGTTTTTTGATTTCCACGATGTTGATGTGTACTTTTTTACCAGTTAATTTGTTTAGTTGGTTTCTTAGGTTTTCTACTTCAGAACCACCTTTACCGATAACCATACCTGGTCTAGCTGTATGAATAGATACGTTGACGCGGTTAGCAGCACGTTCGATTTCTACAGTTGACACAGCGGCATCAGCAAGTTTTGTTGCAATATATTTACGGATTTTTAAATCTTCGTGTAAAAAGGCTGCATAGTCTTTCTCAGCATACCATTTCGCATCCCAGTCACGGATGATGCCAACACGCATTCCAATTGGATGTATTTTTTGACCCACTGAATGTCCCTCCTTATTTTTCTGATACGACAACCGTCACATGACTTGTGCGTTTGTTGATTGGAGAAGCCGAGCCTTTTGCACGTGGACGGAAACGTTTCATTGTTGGTCCTTCGTTAACAAAAGCTTCAGAAACTACCAGGTTTTCAACATCTAAGTCGAAGTTGTTTTCTGCATTAGCTACTGCTGACATCAATACTTTTTCGATGATTCCAGCTGCTTTGTTTGGTGTAAATTTTAAAATTGCAATTGCTTCTGCAACGCTTTTCCCTCTTATTAAATCAATGACAAGGCGTGATTTGCGAGGAGAAACGCGAACTGTTTTAGCAGTTGCTTTCGCTGATGTAATTTGTTCTGCCATCTGTATATCCTCCCCTCAGATTAACGTCTTGTTTTCTTATCGTCAGCAACGTGTCCGCGATAAGTTCTTGTTGGTGCAAATTCACCTAATTTATGTCCTACCATATCTTCTTGGATGTAAACAGGTACGTGTTTACGTCCATCATAGACAGCGATAGTAAAACCGATAAAACTTGGGAAGATTGTTGAACGACGTGACCAAGTTTTAATAACTTTTTTCTTTTCAGCGCCAGCTTGTGCGTCGATTTTTTTCATCAAATGATCATCAACGAATGGCCCTTTTTTTAGACTACGACCCATGGTGAACCTCCTCTCAAAATGTGCAACACATGGTTAGTGCGATTATTTTTCATTACGACGACGAACAATAAGTTTGTCTGATTGAGCTCTCTTATTACGCGTTTTGTATCCAAGAGCTGGTTTGCCCCAAGGAGAAAGCGGTGCTTTACGTCCGATTGGTGCTTTACCTTCACCACCACCGTGTGGGTGATCGTTCGGGTTCATTACGCTACCGCGAACAGTTGGGCGTTTACGCATCCAACGAGAACGGCCTGCTTTACCAATGTTGATTAATTCGTGTTGTTCGTTACCAACTGAACCGATTGTTGCACGGCAAGTTGCTAAGACCATACGAACTTCTCCAGAGTTTAAACGGATTAAAACATATTTGCCTTCTTTACCAAGTACTTGTGCACTTGTTCCAGCTGAACGGATTAATTGTCCGCCTTTTCCAGGTTTTAATTCGATGTTGTGGATAACAGTACCCACTGGAATGTTTGCTAATGGTAATGCATTTCCTACTTTGATATCTGCTTCTGGACCAGAAACAAGTCTCATGCCTACTTCTAAGCCTTTAGGTGCTAGGATGTATGCTTTAACTCCATCTTCGTAGTGTACTAATGCGATATTAGCAGAACGGTTTGGATCATATTCAATCGTTTTAACAAGTGCAACAACGTTATCTTTGTTACGCTTGAAGTCGATGATACGGTATTGACGCTTGTGTCCGCCACCTTGATGGCGTACTGTAATGCGTCCCATATTGTTACGACCGGCATGGTTTTTTAATGGTGCTAATAGAGTTTTTTCTGGAGTTGCTGTAGTAATTTCAGCAAAGTCAGAAGTTGTCATATTACGACGACCATTTGTAGTAGCTTTATACTTTTTGATTGCCACGTCATTTTCCCTCCTATGTTGATAGATTGCGTCTCAGCTTTTACTCAGCTGAGAAAAATTCGATTGCTTTTGAATCTTCAGTTAATGTCACAATTGCTTTGCGACGTTTTTTAGTATATCCTGCATATTTTCCTACACGTTTAAATTTCGGACGGACGTTAATGACGTTTACGTCTTTCACTTTAACATCAAAAGCTGCTTCAACAGCTTGTTTCACTAGAGTTTTATTCGCACGCGTATCGACGTCGAAAGTATATTTCTTTTCGTCCATCGCTAGCATTGATTTCTCAGTGATTACTGGGCGTTTGATTACGTCTAATAAGTTCATTATGCAAGCACCTCCTCAATTTGAGTAAGAGCAGTTTGTGTTGCTAATACTTTATCGTTTGCTACGACGTCTAAAACAGTTACGTTGTTAGATGCGATAACAGAAACGTTTGGTAAGTTACGAGCAGACAATGCTGCAAAGTCATTACCTTCTTCTAATACGATTAATACTTTCTTATCAATTGATAAGTTTGCAAGAACTTGTTTAAATTCTTTTGTTTTTGGTGCGTCAAAGCTTAATGCATCAACGACAACTAATTTATTTTCAGCAACTTTTTCTGATAATACAGATTTAATTGCTAAGCGACGAACTTTTTTAGGAAGTTTGTAGCTGTATGAACGAGGTGTTGGTCCAAAGACAACTCCTCCTCCACGCCATTGTGGTGAACGAATTGAACCTTGACGCGCACGTCCAGTTCCTTTTTGTCTCCATGGTTTGCGACCACCACCACGAACAGCACTACGATTTTTAACCGCGTGGGTTCCTTGTCGTAATGAAGCACGTTGCATGATAATTGCATCGTAGACAACTGATTCATTTGGTTCGATTCCGAAGATTTCTTCGTTTAAAGTAACTTCGCCAATTTGGCTTCCATCTTGTTTAAATAATGCTACATTCGGCATTCCTTAGTTCCTCCTTTCTTCCTATCTAGTTTATTTAGCTTTCACAGCTGATTTAATAGTAATCAATGATTTTTTAGATCCAGGAATGTTTCCTTTGATTAGGATTGCATTGCGTTCTAAGTCAACGCGTACGATTTCCAAGTTTTGGATTGTCACGCGATTGCCACCCATACGGCCAGCAAGTTTTTTGCCTTTGAACACGCGGTTGGCAGCAACAGCTCCCATTGATCCAGGACGACGGTGGTAACGAGAACCGTGAGACATTGGTCCGCGAGATTGTCCATGACGTTTGATAACACCTTGGAATCCTTTACCTTTTGAAGTTCCTGTTACGTCAACGATATCGCCTGCTTGGAATACGTCAACTTTGATTTCTGATCCTACTTCTAAGCCCGCTAGCTCAACATTCTTGAATTCACGAATGAAGCGCTTAGGAGCCGTGTTTGCTTTTGAAACATGACCTTTCGCAGGTTTGTTACTTAATACTTCACGTTTGTCTTGGTAACCCACTTGAACAGCTTCGTAACCATCAGTCGCAACTGATTTTACTTGTAAAACAACGTTTGGCGTTGCTTCGATTACTGTTACTGGGATTAATTCGCCAGATTCCGTGAAGATTTGAGTCATTCCCACTTTTTTCCCTAAGATTCCTTTGGTCATGATTACACCTCCACTTTACTTAAATTATAATTTGATTTCGATATTCACACCAGATGGTAAGTCAAGCTTCATTAAAGCGTCAACTGTTTTTGGTGTTGGGTTCACAATGTCGATTAGACGTTTGTGTGTACGCATTTCGAATTGTTCGCGTGAATCTTTGTATTTATGTGTCGCACGGATTACAGTGTAAAGACTACGTTCTGTTGGTAATGGAATTGGACCAGACACGCTAGCACCAGTTCTTTTTGCAGTTTCTACAATTTTGTCCGCTGATTGATCTAAAATACGGTGTTCATACGCTTTTAAACGGATACGAATTTTTTGTTTTGCCATTTTTTTCCCTCCTCGCCTATTTCATAAGTAGACATAGCTCCACGAAAATTTTTCCGTCACACTCGTCCATGGCAAAGCGTCCGGGCGTGTCGCAACCTCTCGTTTCCTAGCCGGTAAAAATCTCTTTCTACCAATGCGTTCACCTCTTAATGTAAACAGCACCTGTATGATTATATTACGGATGAAGCATAATAGCAAGCCTTTTTGTCGCTTTTTTTGAAAAAAGTTGAAAAAAGTTGTAAAGCGCGGTTTTCATTCCTAAAAAAGGAAGAAAAAGAGGAATCCCCACGCTATTCTCCCTCTTTTCATCCTCACTCATACTGCTGAAATATGTTCTTTAATGGAAAATACAAGACAGACACTATTATCATGGTCGAAAGCACATTAATGACACTTGCTGGTAATTTGATTAGCGCACCCGTAAAAGCTGTGGACCAATCACTTCCCAATACATATAACATTACCGTATTTTTGGTTTGCGTCATCAGTAATTTACCGATACCCGTTAGGCCCCCAATGACTAAAAGTTGCCAAACCTTTGTCGGATGCTTTTTAAATAGAAGAAAGCCCGCAAACGCAAAACCACCCACAATGAAACTTTCAAAGAAAAAATAGGGCGCTTCTGTTAGATAACCATTTAACAGATCAAATAACAAAAAGCCTAAACCGCCTGCTAAGGAGCCTTTCTTATAACCTAACAGTAAGACTGCTAATAATAAAACCGCATTTCCTAAATGAACAAAGGCACCTGTTGGCATCGGAATCTTAATCATCGTCCCAATGACAGTCATTGCCGCAAACATTGCGACAAACAAAACTGATTTAATAGAAGACGCTCTAGTCATGGTTACTCACCTTACCGATCCGGTTTTCCGCTTGATGATACGCACCATGCCAAACATGGCCAACGTGCGGATTAATTGCGACCCCTTGTTTAATGGCTGCTGCAACGAAATCCTTCGCTAAAACGACGGCCTCTAGGACTGGCATCCCTTTTGCAAGTCCTGCCGTAATGGCCGCTGCAAACGTGCATCCTGCGCCATGGTTGAAATCTGTAGCAATCATTTCCCCTTCTAACACTTCAAAATCTTTGCCATCATAAAAAACATCAACCGCTTTTTCTGAAGCGAAACGGCGACCACCCTTCACGACGACATTCTTCACACCTCGTTGATGAATTAAGCGCGCCGCTTCTTTCACTTCGTCAAGCGTCGTCAAATCGCCCAATCCAGACAAAATCCCTGCCTCAACAAGATTAGGTGTCGCGATTAAACCATGCGGCAATAAATGATTTTTAATTCCTTCGACGCTTTTTGGTTGTAAGATTTGCGCCGTTCCTTTGCAGGCAATCACCGGATCAATCACCACATTCGTCACCTTCATTTTCTGAATCCATTCACTCGCGAGGATGATATTTTTTTCATTTCCCATCATTCCTGTTTTTAAGGCATCGACAGGACCACCGGCAAACACCGAAATTAATTGTTTCTCAAGGAGCGTGGTGGATAGTTCCGTTACTTCATGTGACCACCCTGCTGCAGGATCCATTGTCACAATCGAGGTTAGACTCGAAAAACCAAAGACACCATACTCTTGAAAGGTTTTTAAATCCGCTTGAATTCCTGCACCACCTGTTGAATCTGAGCCTGCAATAGTTAATACTTTCTTCACGTGATCTCCTCCAATTACTTTATGCCATAGTATACACAAGATGCCACTTGACGAAAACAGCCAATTGGACTATTTTTAAACCATCC
The DNA here is from genome assembly GCF_051713805.1 of Enterococcus sp. DIV1314a. Taxonomy (NCBI): domain Bacteria; kingdom Bacillati; phylum Bacillota; class Bacilli; order Lactobacillales; family Enterococcaceae; genus Enterococcus; species Enterococcus sp. DIV1314a. The sequence continues at coordinate 752,686 of NZ_JBIOQP010000001.1, forward strand.
ACTTTTAAAAAAGGAGTGACTCATCATGTGGCTACCTAGTAAAGAAAAAAAAGAACCACTATACCAACAAATTATCGAACATCTCATTCAACAAATTCAAATCGGGGAACTCCTCCCGGGAGACACATTGTTAGCGGAACGAAAACTTGCCAATCGATACCACGTCAACCGTTCAACTGTTGTCAGAGCGTTAGATGAACTGAATAGTATCGGCTGGATTGAACGAAAACATGGTAGCGGGACGATCGTATCAGAGAATCTGCCTTCTGCCAGACACATTCCGACTCCCTTAATTCGTTTACTTGGTCGCTCGCATTTTCAAGAAGATTACTACACTACCACAATCAAAGAACAACTAAAGGATCCACACACCCTTGATTTTTTCACAGGCGATTTGCCACTTGATTTAATTCCCGATTTTGAATTTCCCGCGATTTCTTGGGAACATTTGATTACGGAAGAAAAAAAAGTGACTGCGAGCGGCTATGAACCTTTAAAACAATACATTCGCAAAAAATTAATTGAAGAAATGGCGCTTCCTAGTAAAAACCAAGAAGTCTTAATCACTTCTGGGTCTACACAAGGGATGATTCTTTTACTGCAAAATCTCTTGAAACCCGGTGATTGCGTCGCAACAGAAGATCCTTCCTTTTTATTTTCCTTGCCTATTTTCGCGCCATTAGGAATTGAATTAGTCGGAATCAAACAAGACGAAGAAGGCATGAGTTGTCGTGAACTAGAAAAAAACATTCTTCAAAAAAGAATTAAACTATTGTATTTAAATCCCAATTATCAAAATCCGACGAGTCAAACGATTTCATTATCTCGACGAAGAGAGCTCATCGAACTTTGTAAAAAATATGAAATCCCCATTATTGAAGACGATGTGTTTGCGGACTTTGACTTCACAACACCGCTACCCACCCTGAAACAATTAGCGCCCGAACAAGTCATCTATTTAGGTTCTTTTTCAAAACTATTTAGCTCACGCATTAAAATCGGTTGGATTTACGCAAGCGACCCCTTAATCAAGCGCTTAACGTTAACAAAACAACAAACCGAACAAGAAACTGAACTTTTCCCACAACTGTTAGCAACTTCTGTTTTAACGGCTAATGACTATCCAATGAAACACCAACAGTTGCGCAATCAGTTGATACAACGCCGTGATTATTTTGTTGAAGGGATGGAGTCACTAAAAGAATTCTGGTCCTATGAAGCAATCCAAGGTGGGCTTTATTACTGGGTCACTTGGCGAGGTGGTCCTTTATCCCGAACTCAATGGGGACTTTTCCTTGAAGAAAACCTCGCCGTCGCCCCTTCCTTTTTATTTGGTCGTGACAGCCAACACTTTCGGATGAATTACACACGACTAAACGAAGAGAACCGCATGCTGTTTTTTGAGAAAATGAAAAAAATTACAGACATTTTGAAACAACAAAAAAAAGAGCGTTAAAAGTACGAATACTTTTAACACTCTTTTCATTTTTTTAGCGACTATTATTTAGTAATAGTAGTTACAACGCCTGAACCAACAGTACGTCCGCCTTCACGGATTGAGAAGCGAGTTCCTTCTTCGATCGCGATTGGGTGGATTAAAGTAACGTCGATTGTTACGTTATCGCCAGGCATTACCATTTCAGTACCTTCTTGTAAGCTAACAACACCAGTTACGTCAGTTGTACGGAAATAGAATTGTGGACGGTAGTTAGTGAAGAATGGAGTGTGACGTCCGCCTTCTTCTTTACTTAATACGTAAACTTCTGCTACGAATTCAGTATGTGGAGTGATAGTTCCTGGTTTAGCTAATACTTGTCCACGTTGGATTTCTTCACGAGAAACTCCACGTAATAAAGCACCGATGTTATCGCCTGCTTCAGCATAGTCTAATAATTTACGGAACATTTCAACACCTGTTACAGTAGTGTTTTTAGTTTCTTCTTCGATACCAACGATTTCTACAACGTCTCCAACGCGAACTTGTCCACGTTCAACACGGCCTGTAGCAACAGTTCCACGACCAGTGATTGAGAATACATCCTCAACTGGCATCATGAATGGTTTGTCTGTATCACGAACTGGTGTTGGGATATACTCATCAACAGCAGCCATTAATTCAAAGATTTTCTCTTCGTAGACAGGATCGCCTTCTAATGCGCGTAAAGCAGAACCCGCAACAACTGGAGTGTCATCGCCTGGGAAATCGTAGTCAGATAATAAATCACGAACTTCCATTTCTACTAATTCTAATAATTCTTCATCATCAACCATATCCATTTTGTTTAAGAATACAACGATGTATGGAACACCAACGTTACGAGATAATAAGATATGCTCGCGAGTTTGTGGCATTGGACCATCAGCAGCAGATACTACTAAGATAGCGCCATCCATTTGTGCAGCACCAGTGATCATGTTTTTAACGTAATCCGCGTGACCTGGGCAATCCACGTGAGCGTAGTGACGGTTTTCTGTTTCGTACTCTACGTGTGAAGTAGAAATTGTAATTCCACGTTCGCGCTCTTCTGGAGCACCATCGATTGAAGCGTAGTCAGAAGCTTTAGCCCAACCTTTTTTAGATAATACAGTTGTGATTGCTGCTGTTAAAGTAGTTTTACCATGGTCAACGTGGCCAATAGTACCAATGTTTACATGGGGTTTAGAACGGTCAAATTTTTCTTTTGCCATTTTAAATGTTCCTCCTAAAATAGATAATTTTTATTTTTTATTCTGATAAGTAAGCAATCTTCGTAAAGAATACTTGCCCATATCATCGCTAACATTGTACACGAAATTTCGTAAAAAACATAGTGATTTACGAAATTTCATGTTTCAAAAAGATTACTCGGCTGATTTGCCGCCGTTTTTCTTAATGATTTCTTCTTGAATTGATTTAGGTACGTCTTCATAGTGATCAAAGACCATCATGAACGTTCCGCGTCCTTGTGTTGAAGAACGTAGAGTCGTTGCGTAACCAAACATTTCTGATAATGGAATAATCGCGTTAACGATTTGTGCATTACCATGTGCTTCCATTCCTTCTACACGTCCACGACGCGCAGTTACGTGACCCATGATGTCTCCTAAGTTATCTTCAGGAGCTGTAATGGTTACTTTCATCATTGGTTCAAGAATTGATGGATTTGCTTTTTTAGCAGCCGCACGTAACGCTAATGAAGCCGCAACACGGAAGGCTGTTTCACTTGAATCGACATCATGGTAAGAACCATCATAAAGTTTCGCTTTCACGTCAACTAATGGGTAGCCCGCTAGGACACCATTTTCCATTGAGTCTGCTAAACCTTTTTCAACTGCAGGGATGAATTCACGAGGAACCACACCACCGACAATCGCGTTTTCAAATTCAAAGCCTTTTCCTTCTTCATTCGGTGTAAATTCAATCCATACGTGACCGAATTGACCTTTACCACCAGATTGACGAACGAATTTACCTTCAGCTTTTGTTGCTGCACGGAATGTTTCACGGTATGAAACTTGTGGTGCGCCAACGTTCGCTTCAACTTTAAATTCACGACGCATACGGTCTACTAAAACGTCTAAGTGAAGTTCTCCCATACCAGCGATAACTGTTTCCCCAGTTTCAGGGTTTGAAGTTACGCGGAATGATGGATCTTCTTCAGCAAGTTTTTGTAAAGCCACACCCATTTTATCTTGGTCTGCTTTTGATTTAGGTTCAACAGCAACTTCGATAACAGGTTCTGGGAAGACGATTGATTCTAAGATAACTGGATTTTTTTCATCACATAAAGTGTCTCCAGTTGTAGTATCTTTCAAACCAACTGCCGCTGCGATATCTCCAGAGAAAACTTCTTGGATTTCTTCACGAGAGTTCGCATGCATTTGTAAGATACGACCAACACGTTCGCGTTTGCCTTTTGAAGCATTCAATACGTATGATCCAGAGCTTAAAACACCAGAATAAACACGGAAGAATGTTAAACGACCTACGAAAGGATCCGTCATTACTTTAAATGCTAGAGATGAGAATGGTGCTTCGTCTGTTGATGCACGTTCTGTCTCTTCGTCTGTCTTAGGATTGATTCCTTTAATTGAAGGAACGTCCGTTGGAGCAGGCAAGTAATCAATTACTGCATCTAAGAGTAATTGAACACCTTTGTTTTTGAAGGCTGTTCCACATAATACTGGGAAAAATTCAACGGTTAACGTTGCATTACGAATCGCTGTTTTTAATTCAGCTTCTTCGATTTCTTCGCCGTCTAAGAATTTCAACATTAATTCTTCGTCAAAATCTGCTACAGCTTCGATTAATTTTTCACGGTATTCTTGTGCTTGTTCTAGAAATTCGGCTGGAATATCTTCTTCAACCATATCTGTTCCCAAGTCATTCGTGTAAATTTCAGCTTTCATTTTAACTAAGTCAATGATACCTGTGAAGGTATCTTCTGACCCAATTGGTAATTGGATTGGGTGTGCATTTGCTTGTAAACGATCGTGTAAAGTCGATACAGAATATAAGAAATCAGCACCTGTTTTATCCATTTTGTTACAGAATACAATACGTGGTACTTTGTAGTCTGTTGCTTGACGCCATACTGTTTCTGTTTGGGGTTCTACACCTGATTGTGAGTCCAATACAGTTACAGCTCCGTCAAGTACACGTAATGAACGTTGTACTTCAATTGTGAAGTCCACGTGTCCAGGAGTATCAATGATGTTTACGCGGTTACCTTTCCATTGGGCAGTTGTTGCCGCAGATGTAATCGTAATTCCACGCTCTTGTTCTTGCTCCATCCAGTCCATTTGTGAAGCTCCCTCATGGGTTTCACCAAGTTTGTGGATTTTACCAGTATAATACAAGATACGCTCAGTTGTTGTTGTTTTACCAGCATCAACGTGGGCCATGATACCAATATTACGAGTGTTTTCTAAAGTAAATTCTCTTGTTCCCATACTAGGTCTGTTCTCCTCTCAAGTTCTTACTTTTAAGCTAAGGTTGCAATATACCTTCTACTAAATAAAGTAGGGAGGATCTTACCAACGATAATGAGCAAACGCACGGTTAGCATCTGCCATTTTATGAACGTCTTCACGTTTTTTAACAGAAGCGCCTGTGTTATTCGCTGCATCCATAATTTCTTTAGCTAAACGCTCTTCCATTGTGTGCTCTCCACGTAAACGTGCGTAGTTAGCAACCCAACGAAGACCTAAAGTTGTACGACGTTCAGGGCGAACTTCAACTGGTACTTGATAGTTAGATCCCCCAACACGACGAGCTTTTACTTCTAAGACAGGCATAACATTCTTCATTGCTTGTTCGAAAACTTCCAATGGATCGTTACCTGTTGTTTCTTTAATAATGTCAAATGAGTTGTAGATAATGTTTGCAGCAACTCCACGTTTTCCATCAATCATGATACGGTTGATTAAACGAGTGACTAATTTTGAGTTATAAATCGGATCTGGTAAAACGTCACGTTTTGCAACTGGTCCTTTACGAGGCATCCATAACTCCTCCTTTACGAAAATATTTTTTTAGTCGTTTATATACTGTTTCAATTATTGCTTATTTAGCCGCTTTAGGGCGTTTTGTTCCATATTTAGAACGAGATTGTTTACGGTCGTTAACACCAGCTGTATCTAGTGCTCCACGAACTACGTGATAACGTACCCCTGGTAAATCTTTTACACGTCCTCCGCGTAATAAGACAACACTATGTTCTTGTAAGTTATGGCCAATCCCTGGGATATAAGCTGTCACTTCAATTAAGTTAGATAAACGAACACGAGCATATTTACGTAACGCCGAGTTAGGTTTCTTAGGTGTCATTGTTCCCACACGAGTTGCAACCCCACGTTTTTGAGGTGAGTTCACATTTGTTTGTGCTTTCTTGAAACTGTTATATCCTTTGTTTAATGCAGGTGAATTTGATTTTTCAACCTTAGATTTACGAGGTTTACGTACTAATTGGTTAATTGTAGGCATTCCTTGTATTCCTCCTTCCTTAATTCGCTTTTATAGTCCCACACATCCAGGTGGTTCTTTTTATGCGATAAAAAATAATGCAAAGATTTGCATTTTCATCTAATTGTACTTTTCAACAGTCAGCATGTCTAAAAAAGACCTGTATATAAGCACCTTCGAAATCATAACACGACAGAACATTTGTGTCAACCGTTAACACGAGTATTTTTTTATTTTTTTTACGAGACTATTCTTTTTTTTCAAACCACTATATACTAAGACTATATAATGAAATAAAACGTTATCGACGAGAATCTTAAAGGTGGGAAAACAATTGAATTTAAAAGAAATGGTCGGAATTAAAGCAGCAAGTTATGTCACAGATGGAATGACAGTCGGACTCGGCACGGGTTCTACGGCGTATTATATGATTGAAGAACTCGGACGTCGTGTGAAAGAAGAAAATCTCAAAATCGTCGGGGTTCCGACTTCTTACGCATCAAAGAAACAAGCAGAGGCATTGAATATTCCGGTAAAAACAATCGATCAAGTCAATTATGTGGATTTGACGATTGATGGTGCGGATGAAATTAGTCATGACTTCCATGGCATCAAAGGCGGGGGTGCCGCCTTGTTATTCGAAAAAGTGGTCGCGACTTATTCAAAAGAAATTATTTGGATTGTCGATGAATCAAAAATGGTCGACAAACTAGGGAGATTCCCATTACCTGTAGAAGTTATCCCGTATGGACAAGATCAACTTTTCCGTTTGTTCCAAGAAAAAAATTATCACCCTTCTTTCCGGATGGAATCAGAAGAGGTTTTAAAACAAACCGACTCAGGAAATTCGATTATTGATTTACATTTAGACTGTATCGATGACCCGATTGCACTCGCAAACGAGCTCGATTCACTCGTCGGTGTTGTTGAACATGGTCTCTTTTTATCCATGGTTAACAGAGTCATCATTGGAAAAGAAAGTGGTCCCGAAGTGATTGAAGTAACCCGTTAAGTCAAACGCTTTTAACCAAAGATTACCATGTACAATTGACTGGTCGTCTACTCCCTAACGATAAAAATGGCACTCGAGAGGATATCGTTTTTATCGTTTTTTATTGTTCCTTGAAGGAGCGGATTTGGTGGCGTTTGTTTTTATTCGCATTTTCTATAAAGAAGGAGTACTCTATAAGTATGAAACAAATAAGGATGCGCTAAAAACGAAACGAGGAGGATCAAGATGCCAAAATTAGTATTTGTACGTCACGGATTAAGCGAGTGGAATAAACTGGATTTATTTACGGGTTGGACAGACGTGGATTTAGCTCCTGAAGGTGTGCAAGAAGCCATTGAGGGCGGACGAAAAATTAAAGAAGCGGGTATTGAATTTGATATTGCCTTCACCTCGGTCTTAACGCGTGCTATCCGAACCTGTAACTTTATATTAGAAGAAAGCAACCAATTATGGGTCCCTCAAGTGAAAACCTGGCGTTTAAACGAACGTCATTACGGTGCTCTCCAAGGACTAAATAAGCAAGCGACGCGCGAAAAATACGGCGAGGAACAAGTATTAATTTGGCGACGCTCCTACGATGTCTTGCCTCCGTTGTCTGATAGTGCGATTGATCGGCGGTATCAGTTATTGGACCCGAACGACATTCCAAAAGGCGAAAATTTAAAAGTGACTTTGGAACGTGCCTTACCTTTTTGGCAAGACGAAATTGCGCCCGCGCTGCTGGCTCAAAAAACAGTACTCGTTGCAGCCCACGGAAATTCCTTACGAGCCTTAGCAAAACATATCGAAGGCATTTCGGATGCTGATATTATGGCATTAGAGATTCCAACCGGTTTGCCTCTTGTTTATGAGTTAGCTGATGACTTGTCCGTTATGAAGAAGTATTACTTATAACTAAACAATAAAAAAACGCTTCATGTAGCATCCCTCGATGGTTTGCTACATGAAGCGTTTATTTTTTTCGTATTATGCTCGAATCGCGGCTTCTAATCCGACTTGAATCATTTCGTTGAACGTGGTTTGACGTTCTTCAGCTGTTGTTTCTTCTCCAGTGATGAGATGATCACTAACGGTACAAATTGCCAGTGTTTGGACATTGAATTTCGCTCCTAAATAATAAAGAACGGCCGCTTCCATTTCAACACCTTTGACACCATACTCTGCTAGCTTCAATGTTTCTGCAGTATAATCTTTGTAGAAACTATCTTCTGAGAGGATGTTCCCTACGTGAGTCGTCATTCCCATTTCCATCGCCACTTCATACGCGGTTTTCATTAACTGAAAATCAGCAATCGGGGCAAATTCAAAATACGGGAAGTTACGTTTGATAATCCCTGAAGTTGTGACCGCTCCTTGCGCAATAACTAAGTCTCGCACGTGAACATCGGTCGACAACGCGCCACATGTTCCGACACGGATGAGGCGTTTCACATCATACGACTGAATCAATTCATGGATATAAATTGAGGCAGAAGGCATCCCCATCCCTGTTCCTTGAACAGAAACACGCTCTCCTTTATACGTTCCCGTGTAACCTAACATCCCGCGAACTTGATTGTAACAAACAGGATTTTCTAAAAATGTTTCGGCAATATATTTCGCCCGTAATGGATCTCCTGGCAATAAAATTTTATCTGCAATTTCGCCTTGTTTCGCTTCAATATGAACACTCATGTTTCGTTTCCTCCCTTATTCCTGGTCTACTTCTTATTATAGTACTGCTAATGTTTCTTTAATTAATGCTTTGAATTCTGCTTTGACGCGTTGTGTTGTTTCCACGACTTCTTCATGGTTTAAGTTCGCTTGCATGCCCGCTGCCAAGTTCGTAATACAAGAAATCCCTAGAACTTTCATCCCACTATGCGCTGCCACAATCACTTCTGGGACCGTCGACATGCCGACAGCATCTGCACCAATTGTGCGCGCAAAACGAATTTCAGCAGGTGTTTCGTAAGTTGGTCCAGAAAAGCCCATATACACGCCTTCTTTTAAGTGAAGTCCTTTCGCTTCAGCTACTTTCTTAGCAGCCTCACGATAGCTAAGCGTGTACGCTTGACTCATATCTGGGAAACGCGGACCCATCTCTTCTTCATTTTCACCCATCAATGGATTATCACCCATAAAGTTAATTTGATCGGTAATCAACATCAAGTCCCCTGGTGTAAAGGTAATATTCACACCACCACACGCGTTTGTCACAATCACAGAGTGTGCAGCTAAAGCTTTCATCACACGTACGGGATACGTCACCGTTTGCATTGAGTGACCTTCATAATAATGAAAACGCCCTTGCATCGCGAGTACTTTTTTACCTGATAACGTCCCATAGACTAATTGTCCAGCATGTCCTACGACCGTCGAAATCGGAAAATGTGGAATTTGATCATAAGGAATCACGATGGCTTCTTCAATTTCTTCTGCCAATTCGCCTAACCCAGAACCTAAGATTAGTCCAAATTCAACTTCTCCGACGCCTTGTTCTTTCATAAATGAAACTGTTGCTTCTAATTTTTCTGTTAATGACATTTTTGATGTCCTCCTTTTATTTTAAACGTGTTAAAAAGCTCTTGCCATTTTCCGTTTGAGGAACATTGAAATTCTCAGCAATGGTTGCCGAAATATCCGCAAAGTATCCTTGTGGTAATGCTCCAGATGCTTTCATATTTTTGCTGAATACTAAGAGCGGCACGTACTCTCTTGTATGATCGGTTCCTGGGAACGTCGGATCATTCCCGTGATCAGCTGTAATGATAAGTAAATCATCTTCTTTAAGCGCAGCAAGGATTTCTGGTATCCGTTGATCAAAGTCTTCAATCGCTTGAGCATAGCCTTGGGTGTCTCGGCGATGGCCATATAGCGCATCGAAGTCAACTAAATTGGTAAAACTTAGGCCCGTAAAGTCTTTGTCCATCACCTTCAATAGTTGATCGACACCATCCATATTACTTTTCGTCCGAACGGTTTCAGTAATCCCTTGACCGTTAAAGATATCGTTGATTTTCCCAACAGCAATCACGTCTTTTCCGTTGTCTTTCAAGGAATCTAGCACTGTCTTGCCAAAAGGATCTAGCGCATAATCATGACGATTACTTGTTCGTTTGAAGTTCCCTGGTTCACCTAAGTATGGACGGGCAATAATGCGACCAATCATATACGGTTCGTCTTTCGTAATCTCACGAACGTATTCACAAATGCGATACAATTCTTCTAAAGGAATCACTTCTTCATGTGCGGCAATTTGCAACACCGGATCAGCAGAGGTATAAATTATTAAATCGCCTGTTTCCATTTGCCCTGGCCCATAATCATCGAGAACCTCTGTGCCAGAATAAGGTAAGTTGCAGACCACTTTACGACCCGAGAATGCTTCAATCTGTTGTAATAATTCTGGGGGGAATCCTTCTGGGAAGACGCGGAATGGTTTTTGAATATTGAGTCCCATAATCTCCCAGTGTCCGGTCATTGTGTCTTTTCCAACGGATACTTCCTCTAGCTTTGTCGCGTATCCTTGATGATCTACGACTGCCTCAACACCCGCTAACGGACGAATCGTACCAAGTCCTAGTTGTTCTAAATGCGGAATCGTTAAGCCCGCTGTTTCCGCGATATGCCCTAAAGTATCCGATCCAACATCGTTAAATTGAGCCGCATCGGGTGCCTCTCCAATTCCAACAGAATCCATCACAATTAAATGTACTCGTTTAAACATTTCGTTTCCCTACTTTCTTATTCTTTTATTGATGCTACACAAAAGGGCAGGACAAAGCGTACTGCGCCCTTAACCCCACCCTTACGTATTCTTTATTTTGATTTAATGTAGTTACGACCATTTGCTTTAGGACCAGATGCTTTTCCTAAGAAAGCGACCAGCACGATAATCGTAATTAAATATGGTGCAATTTGCAATAATACAGGAGGAATCGAAGAAATGACTGGTAGTTGTGCCCCAATAATACTTAAACTTTGAGCAAAGCCAAAGAATAACGCTGCGCCTAGTGCGCCGATTGGATTCCATTTACCAAAAATCATTGCCGCCATCGAAATAAACCCTTGACCGACAATCGTTCCTGCTGAGAAGTTTCCTGAAATGGCTTGGGCAAAGACTGCGCCACCCATTCCGCCTAATAAACCAGAAATCAACACTCCGGCATAACGGAATTTGTAAACATTGATTCCGAGCGTATCCGCTGCTTGTGGGTTTTCACCGACTGAACGCAAGCGTAAGCCAAAACGGGTTTTGTACAAGACAAACCAAGCGATAATGGCAATCACAACCGCTAAGTAAGCCGGTAAAAAGGTGTTTTTAAAGAAAATTTGGCCAAGGACTGGAAGTTTATCTAATCCAGGAAATGAGTAATAACCCAAGTTGTATTGAATATTATCCGTTTGACCTTTTTGGTACCAAACTTTGATTAAGAAAACACCTAACGCAGGCGCCATCAAATTAATCACGGTCCCACTAATAATGTGATCTGCACGGAAAGTAATGGTTGCAACGGCATGAAGTAAGGAAAACAACACTCCGACAGCCCCACCGACTAAAATCGCTAACCAAGGGGTCCACGCTTGAAAAGTATCCGCCATTTCCAAGTTAAAAACGACAGCACTAAACGCTCCCATCACCATGATTCCTTCTAAACCAACGTTGACAATCCCACTACGTTCAGAAAATGTGCCGCCCAGTGCCGTCAAAATCAACGGTGTGGAATAAACCAATGTTGAAGTGACAATTAATGCAATAATTCCTACTAGTGTCATTAGATTTCGCCCCCTTCTTGACTTTGGTCATTTGGTGTCGACTCAATCACCTGAACGATTTCTAATTCTTCTTTGGAATCTGGCATCCATTTTGTTAACGCCACGCGAATCACATAACTAATACCGACAAAGAAGATAATTAATGCAATCGAGACATTGACGATTTCAAACGGAATATTTGCTCCTGTTTGCATGCCCAAACCACCGATTTTCAAGACACTAAATAATAGCGCGGATAATAAAATTCCTAGCGCACTCCCGGAACCAAGTAAGGAGACGGCCATCCCGTCAAATCCGATTGATAAGGACGTTGTTTGAACGAAGAAGTTTTGATATGTTCCAAGCCCTTCAACGACACCACCTAATCCAGCAAGCGCGCCAGAGATTACCATCGACATTACGATTGTTCGTTTACTACTCATCCCTGCATATTCAGAGGCAAAAGGATTTAAACCGACCGAACGAATTTCATAACCTAAGGTCGTTTTCTTCATTAAGAACCAGACCAGAACTAACGCAATTAGCGCTAGGATTAAGCCGGCATTCACCCGTGAGCCACCAAATAGTTGCGTCAACCATGGGAGTCGTAAACTTGCATTGGCACTAATTTGATTGGACGAGTCTAAACTTGTTCGTAATGATTCAGGCATGACGCTCTGAAGCATGTATGTACTCACGTAGAGCAAGATGTAGTTCATCATAATCGTCACAATGACTTCACTTGTACCGAAATAGGCACGAAGTAAACCAGGAATTGCTGCAGCAACTGCTCCAGCTAACGCTCCTAACAATACTGCTAGCGGTAATAACACGAGTTTCGGTAACTCAGGTAACAACAGCGCAACCCACACACTCGTTAACCAACCTGCTAACGCTTGTCCAGAAAGACCGATGTTAAAGAATCCAGCTGAATTAGCCACGGAAAAACCTAAAGCCGTAAAGATTAACGGCGTCGCTTGACGTAACGTTTCACCGATACTTCGTTGATTTCCTAAAGCGGCATCCAGCATCGATCCGTAACCAGTAATCGGATTGTAGCCAAAAGACAACATTAAAATCGCGCCTAAGACTAGACCCATAATAACCGATAGAATCGGGACCAAAATATTACGGATTTTTTCATTACGATTATTCATTTTCTGCCACCCCCTGTTGTTCTAATTCTTGACGCGCTTTTTCTAAGGAAGAGCCAGCCATCAATAATCCTAATTCTTGTTCAGAGGTTTCATTCGCATTGACAATTCCGACAATTTCACCATCATGTAAGACAGCAATTCGGTCAGAAACATTTAAGATTTCTTCTAATTCGAAACTCACAAGGAGAACGGCTTTAAAGTTATCGCGTTGTTCAATAATCCGTTTATGGATGAATTCAATCGCACCAACGTCTAACCCACGCGTTGGATTGGCTACAATTAGTAACTCTGGATCACGACTAATTTCACGGGCAATAATCGCTTTTTGTTGATTCCCACCTGATAATGCTTTTGCTGGAACAACTTCACTGACGGTCCGCACATCGAATTCTTTAATTAAGTCGCGGGCATGATCATTGATTTCACCGTAATTTAATACGCCCATTTGACTCATTGGTTCTTGATAGTACGTTTGTAAGGCAATATTTTCAGCTAAGGTCATTTCTAAAATCAATCCATACTTATGACGATCTTCCGGAACGTGTCCCACGCCTGCTTCGGTAATTTTTCTCGGACGTAAATTCGTAATCTCATCGCCACCTAAGTAAATATGGCCACTTTCGACTTTACGTAAACCGGTTAACGCTTGAATCAACTCAGACTGACCATTCCCGTCGATCCCAGCAATCCCTAGAATCTCCCCTGCGCGAACTTCTAAACTTAGATTCTTCACAGCTTCAATGCCGCGATTTTCTTTGACGACAATGTTTTCCACTGACAACACGACCTCTTGTGGATTGGCCGCTTTTTTATCCGTTTTAAAGGAAACTTCGCGTCCGACCATCATATCGGCTAATTGTTGGGAAGAAACATCTGCGACATCAACGGTTCCGATGCCTTTACCACGACGAATGACCGTACAACGATCGGCAACTGCTTTGATTTCATCTAATTTATGGGTAATCAAAATAATCGATTTCCCTTCTTTGACTAGGCCGTGCATAATATTGATTAATTCGTCGATTTCTTGTGGCGTTAATACAGCCGTCGGTTCATCAAAAATCAAGACTTCTGCTCCACGATACAAGGTTTTTAAAATCTCAACCCGTTGTTGCATCCCTACAGAAATATCACGAACGTAGGCATCAGGATCCACTTGTAACCCGTATTGTTCCGAAACTCTCAAAATCTCCGCTCTTGCTTCTTTACGATTTAACATGCCAAATTGACTCGGTTCATTCCCTAGAACAATGTTTTCTGTCACCGTAAAAGCATCCACTAACATGAAATGTTGGTGAACCATCCCAATTCCTAATTGATTTGCTTTGGTGGGACTCGTGATATTAATAACCTCACCGCTCATCAAAATTTCACCTGATGTCGGTTCTAATAAACCCGATAATACATTCATCAAGGTTGACTTTCCGGCACCATTTTCACCTAGCAATGCATGAATCTCACCTTTTTTGACCTGTAAGTTAATTTGATCGTTTGCTTTAAAGGTACCAAAACTCTTGGTAATATTCCGCATCTCGATGACAAATTCTTCTTCCGTCACAATGCTCACATCCTTTTTATAATCACTCATATAATGGCAGTATCTTCAGAGAGCTTTTTCTCTCAATTAAATATTTTTAGCAAAATACTTAATTGAAAGAAAAAGAGCCTGACTTGAAAGTCAGATTGATTTTCAGTTCAGGCTTTTTTTCCGTTGTATCATTTCATTCGTTGCTTATTTTGCTGGTGTTTCAGGTACTTCAATTTCTCCAGCAATGATTTGTTCTCTTGCTTTTGCAACTGCGTCTAATGCTTCAGCTGATAATTGACCATCTGTTAAGCCAACACCGTCTTCTTTCAAACCGTAGACAACATGTTCGCCACCAGGGAAGTTTCCTTCAACGGCTTTTTGAGCTAAATCTTGAACAACTGTTCCAACCGCTTTTGTTGTTGAAGTTAATGTGAAGTTTTTATCTTCGCCATCTAATTTGAAGTTCCCTTCATCTGATTGGTCACGGTCAACTCCGATCACCCAAACAGTTTTGTCGCCTGTTTCATTTAAAGATTTCGCTTCTTGGAAAACACCATTTCCAGTTGCGCCTGATGCATGGTAAACGATATCTGCGCCTGTTCCGTACATTCCTTTAGCGATTGTACGACCTTTGTCTGGTGCTGAGAAATCACCTGCGTATTGAACGTCTAACGTAATATCTTTGCCTAACTCTTTCGCACCTGCTTCGATACCAGCGGCAAATCCAGCTTCAAAACGGTCAATTACTTCCCCTTTAACGCCACCGATGAAACCAACTTTGTTTGTTGTTGTTGAATAAGCTGCTGCAATTCCTGCTAAGTAAGCTGCTTCTTGGTCTTTAAATGTTGCAGATGCAACGTTATCGCCTTCAACGATATCATCAATGATTGCGAAGTTTACTTCTGGATTTAAAGAAGCTTGATCGGCTACGGCTGGTTGTAATTTATAACCAATCCCAAAAATCGTTGAGAATCCTGCATTTAATGCTTGGTCAATATTCGGAATATAATCAGATTCATTTGAAGATTGGAAGTATTGGTATCCTTCGTTACCACGAGTGACATTGTTTGCTTTACCCCATGCTTCTAAGCCTTCCCAAGCAGATTGGTTAAATGAGCGGTCATCAACGCCACCAGTATCTGTAATTAACGCGGCTGTTGGAAGACTTGTTGTGCCTCCAGCTTCAGATGATGCTGCGTTTGATCCGTCTGCGCTACTGCTGTCAGTAGTACTGCTGCCACATGCACCTAGTAATAGTACGCTTGCCATTGCAACTGCACCAAAACCAAATAATTTTGCTTTTTTCATTATTGAAAAGCCCCCTATAAAATAGTTTTTATTTTCAAAAGCCTTCACGGCTGATTGAACAAAGATCAGACTCCAAATGATGGAGTAAAAACAAATGGTTCTTTTTAAGTAAGCAGGTTTATTTCACTTCTTGTTTACCATTATAGCGAATTCAAATTGATTCGCCTAATTAAAACCTGTTTATTTCTTGAATAATTGTCGTTTTGTTTTTATAAATCTTTTCCATTGAAAGAGTAAGGCAATAATTCACCAACTGTTGTTTCTTTTAAGGCCCCTTCATCGCCAACTAATAAGACTGGCATCGTCGGTTCGCAAAATTCAACCATGACTTGACGACAAGCGCCACAAGGTGAAATCGGATCTGGTGTGTGGCCTGCAATCACTAAATATTGAAATTCTTGTTCTCCTTCAGAAATGGCTTTAAAAAAAGCGGTGCGTTCTGCGCAATTCGTTAAGCCAAACGACGCGTTCTCAATATTCAGACCTTGATAGACTTTTCCGCTTTTCGACACTAAGCATGCGCCCACTGGAAAATTAGAATAGGGCACATATGCTTTATCCATCGCGGCAATCGCAAGATCAATCCAGGTTTGCTGTTGATTTTCCATTCATTAATCGCTCCCTAATCTTAGTACCCGACGCCCGTTGCGCCAGAAAGAATTGCAACGCTCGCGCTCGTTCCTAAACGACTTGCGCCTGCTTCAATCATTGCTAATGCTTGCGTATCGTTATGGATCCCACCAGAAGCTTTGACGCCCATTTTAGGTCCGACTGTTTCACGCATTAAGCGGACATCTTCGACCGTTGCGCCACCTGTTGAAAAGCCCGTTGACGTTTTGACAAAATCCGCTCCTGCTGCTTGTGCTAATTCGCATCCACGAACGATTTCTTCTTTCGTTAACAAAGCGGTCTCTAAGATGACTTTGACTAACGCTCGATCTTTCGCTGCTGCTACGACCGCTTCAATATCTTTTTGAACCAAATCGTCTTGTCCAGATTTTAATAGCCCGACATTAATGACCATGTCGACTTCATCTGCGCCATTTTCGATTGCATCCGTTGTTTCAAATGCTTTGGTTGCTGAAGTGTTCGCGCCTAAAGGAAAACCAATCACCGTACAAACGGCAGTTGGATAAGTTTTTAATTCTTTTGCTGCTAATGAAACCCACGTTGGATTGACACAAACCGAATAAAAATGATGTTGTTTTGCTTCCTCAATAATTTTCATGACGCCTTCTTGTGTTGTTTCTGCTTTTAATACGGTATGATCCATCATCCGATTTAATTCCATATTTCCCACGTCCTATTCTGTGATGATTTCATGAATGAGTGGCAACTCGACTGCCACTTCTCCAATTTCAATATTTTTTTCTAAGATACGTTCTACTTCACTCAGTTCTAAATCATTACTATAAATCGTTAATAACGGTTCACCTTCTGTGACTTTATCGCCGACTTTTTTGTGTAATTTTAGTCCAACCGCATAATCAATCTCTTCTTCTTTGGTACGACGTCCTGCTCCTAAAAGCATCGCCGCAATCCCCAATTCATTGGCGACTAATTTTGTGACATATCCTGATTTTTTCGCTAAAAATGGTTGCTCATACTTCGCTGTTAGCAAGGATTGTGGATGATCCACAACAGTGTCATCGCCCCCTTGATTCCGAATCATTTCGCGGAATTTTGCCAAAGCTTTTCCTGATTCAAGCGCTTCTTCTAGTAATTTCCGCGCTTGGTCTAAGTCTGGCGCTTTTTTCGCTAAGACCACCATTTGACTCCCTAAAACGTAACACATTTCCAGTAAATCTGCCGGACCTTTTCCTTGCAATGTTTCGATCGCTTCAACGACTTCTAAGCTGTTGCCAATTGCTTCACCTAAAGGCTGAGTCATATCGGAAATAATCGCCATCGTTTGACGATTCGTCAGTGCCCCAATGCGAACCATTGTTTTGGCTAAGCGTCGTGCATCGGACAGTTTTTTCATAAATGCGCCATCACCGGTCGTAACGTCTAAGACAATCGCATCCGCACCTGCCGCAATTTTCTTACTCATAATCGAGCTTGCAATTAATGGAATGGAATTGACGGTCGCTGTTACGTCGCGTAAAGCATACAGTTTTTTATCTGCTGGGGCTAAGTTCCCTGATTGACCAATAATCGCGACATGGCTTTGATTGACCAGTCGAGTGAACTCTTTTTCTGGTAATTCAATTTGAAATCCTGGAATGGCTTCAAGTTTATCTAGCGTGCCTCCGGTATAACCAAGCCCACGACCAGACATCTTCGCAACTGGTACACCCACACTGGCTACTAATGGCGCCAACACGAGTGTCGTCGTATCACCGACGCCTCCGGTCGAATGCTTATCGACCTTGATTCCTTCAATCGAAGATAAATCAATGACTTCTCCGGAATGTGCCATTGCTAATGTCAATGCCGTAATTTCTTCATCTGACATGTCTTCATAAAAAACGGCCATCAAAAACGCACTGACTTGATAATCTGGAATCTCGCCTTGCGTATAGTTTGTAACGAACCAATTAATTTCTTCAGTCGTTAACTGACCCCCGTCACGTTTTTTTTCTATCAAATCAACCATTCGCATAGATTTGACCTCGCTTCCTCTTCATCGTTTATTATACCCATTCTCATTCAATAGGTAAACCACTTTAGTAAAACAGTTTACTAAGTAGAATAGAATTTTGTAACCCTTTTCATTTCTGATGATATCTTATTTTTTTTACGGTGTCAACCACTTCCCCCTTCCCTTTTAACTAGAAGGGGACTTTGTAACCTTATTCACACTCTCACGAAGAATTAATTTTGTTTCAAAAATTTTGTTTGGCATCCGTCGCTCTGGGAACTCAATCGCATCAACCAAAAATTTAGCAGCTGTAAACCCAATCTCAAAAATCGGTTGTTGCACCGTCGTTAAAGCAGGGGCCAACGAAGCCGTTAATTCAATATCATCAAACCCAATCACCGAAATCTCTTCCGGGACTTTTTTGCCAAGTTCATAAATGGCGCGGTAACAACCAATCGCCATCGCGTCGTTACTACAAAAAATAGCCGTCACTTCTGGATTCAATAAAATGGCTTTTGCTGCTTGATAGCCACCGTTAATGGTAAGCTCCCCTGTTGCGACATAATGTTTTTTATAAGCAATCCCCGCATCTTTAAGCGCGTGGCGATAGGCATTGTATCGTTCTTGTAATTGATAATAACTACCGTTTTCTTTTAACAATGCAATATGCCGATGTCCTTGCTGCGCCAAATAACTAACTGCCTGGTACGCGCCTTCATACTCCTTAATAATCAGACGCCCTGTATCCCGTTGGTTAATCCCACGATCAATTAGCACTAAGGGCATTTTACGATAAAAATCACTCCCATAAGCGTATCCTTCTGGCATTAAATTCGGTGTCGCTAACAAGACCCCGTCGACCGAACGATGATTTAAATCTTGTAACAATTGCGTTTCTTTGGCTAAACTTTGTTGAGAATGACAAAGAATTAATTTGTACCCCAGGGGTGTCAAATAATTTTCTGCTCCTTCAACCATTTTTGAAAAGAAAAAATCGGTCACATCAGGAATAATCATCCCGATCGTTTTGGAATGACGATTGATTAAATTCGAGGCAAAAAAATCAGGGCGATACTGGTGTTCGTTGACAATATCTAAGACACGTTTTCGCGTATCCTCACTAAAGCGACTCCCTTTATTATTCAAAATTTGCGAAACAGTCGTGACAGAAACTCCCGCCATTTCGGCGATCTGTCGAATCGTTAATTTCATTTTTTTGACCTCCTTTAATCTCTACTCTTCTTTGATACTTTGAATAATATAATAGCCGCGATCTTTGAGCAGTACTTGGGCATTCCCAAAGATCTCTTGCATTTTCTTTTGTGCACTAGGTGCGCCTTGTTTCTTTTGAATCACAATCGTTAACGTTCCACCCACAAGTAGTAACGGATAGGCTTTTTCCAAAATTTCGTGGACCACTTGTTTCCCAGCGCGAATCGGCGGGTTACTTAAAATAGCGGCGTACGCAGCATGATTCAGCGTTTCATATAAATAAGATGAATGAATCTCCACCTGTTGAATATGATTTTGTTGGGCGTTATGTTTGGCTAATTCAACTGCCCGTTCATTGACATCTAACATCTCCACCGTCCGATTCGTGGCATATGCTAATGATAATCCGATGGGGCCATACCCACAACCAACGTCTAATAGCGGGCCCTCTGGTAATTCTTGGTCGTCAAACGCCTCAATTAACACGCGAGAACCGTAGTCGATAGTGGCTTTTGAAAAAACATGACTGTCTGTGGTAAAGCGAAACGTCTTTCCTTTTAATTCAAAGTCAAACGTTCGGTATTCGTGCGCTGTATCCGGTTGATTACTATAATAATGATTTGTCATAAGCTCGCTTCCTTTTCAATCCTTTTCTTAATCATAACGATATTTGAAAGCTTGTAAACTATCTTTTCTTCTCTCTGTGGAATTTTTTATTTTGAAGGCCTTCGTTTTGTGATAAACTAATGCGGAATACTAAAAGGAGGGTTGCTACCAAAATGAAGGAAAATATCAATTACTATGAAATTCCTCGGTCAGAGTGGCAAGGATATTACGCCAAGGAACATATGCCTTTGACGCAAGAAGAATTAGACGGTATTAAAAGTTTGAACGATCGTATTTCGGTACAAGACGTGGAAGATATTTACATGCCATTATGTCATTTGATTCATCTATATATGAAAGAATTCGAGTCATTAACCCTTAGCAAAGGGCTTTTTTTACACCGCTATGTGAAGGTGCCCCCTTTTATTATCGGCGTTGCTGGAAGTGTGGCAGTCGGGAAAAGTACCGCTGCTCGTTTACTCCAAACCTTGCTATCCCGTCTTTTTTCTAGAAAAATGGTGCAACTAATTACGACGGATGGGTTTTTATATCCCAATGCCATCTTAGAAGAACGAGGAATCATGAACCGTAAGGGTTTTCCTGAAAGTTATGATATGGAGCGATTAATCCAAACCTTGAATGAAGTCAAATCAGGTAAAGAAGTCGATATTCCCCTTTACTCGCATCAAGTGTACGACATTGTTCCTGGCGGATTTGAGACCATTCAACAACCCGACATTTTAATTGTCGAAGGGATTAACACCCTACAACTTCCTGCCAATCAACAAATTTACGTCAGCGATTTTTTTGATTTTTCTATTTTTATGGACGCCGAACCAAAATTAATTGAAAAATGGTATTTGGAACGTTTTGAATCGTTACTGGATACCGCCTTTTTAGATCCAAAAAATTATTACTATCAATTTGCGATCGGTGATCGACAAGCCGCTTTAGCGATGTCTCGTTCCGTTTGGAAAAATGTGAACTTAAAAAACTTAGAAGAATTCATCTTACCCACCCGTGGAAGAGCCGATATTATTTTACATAAACAAGAAAATCATCTCATTGATCGGATTTATCTAAGAAAACACTAATTTTTCCCGTTTAATAATTGCCAAAGCGACAATCTTTTATTATGATTGTCAAAGAGTTTCAATTTGAAGAAGGTTCGCCTTTTTCACCACATTATAGAAGATAGGGGTCGTTTATTGTGACAAACATTGACAATATGCCGAACGTTGAAAAAATCATCGTTCTTGATTATGGTAGTCAATTCAACCAATTAATTACACGTCGCATCCGTGAATTTGGTGTCTTTTCAGAACTATTGAGCCACCGTATTACTGCTGACGAAGTAAAAGCTATTAATCCAAAAGGAATCATCCTTTCTGGAGGTCCGAACAGCGTTTATGCTGATAACGCTTTTGACATCGACGAAGAAATCCTAAACCTCGGAATTCCTGTTTTAGGTATTTGTTATGGTATGCAACTCATCACGCATAAATTAGGTGGAAAAGTTGAAGGAGCCGACAAAAAAGAATACGGAAAAGCCGAACTTAACATTAATTTAGATGAGGCGCCTTTATTTGGGGCAACACCAAAAAATCAAGTCGTTTGGATGAGTCATGGTGATTTAGTCACTGAAGTCCCTGCAGGATTTGAAGTTGTCGCAACAAGTAACGATTGCCCAATCGCAGCGATGCAAAATCGTGACCGTCAAATTTATGGCGTACAGTTCCACCCAGAAGTTCGTCATACCGAATATGGTACGGATCTTTTAAAACAATTTGCGTTTGATATTTGTGGCGCAACTGGCGATTGGTCAATGGAAAACTTTATCGAAATCGAAATCGCAAAAATCCGTCAACAAGTCGGCGATAAAAAAGTCTTACTTGGCCTTTCAGGCGGCGTAGACTCAAGTGTCGTAGGCGTTCTTCTTCAAAAAGCGATTGGCGACCAATTAACATGTATCTTTGTCGATCATGGCTTATTACGTAAAAACGAAGGCGATCAAGTAATGGAAATGCTGGGCAATAAATTTGGCCTAAACATTATCCGTGTTGACGCAAAAGATCGTTTCTTAAATAAACTTGCTGGTGTGAGCGATCCAGAACAAAAACGTAAAATTATCGGAAACGAATTTGTTTACTTATTTGACGATGAAGCGAAAAAGATTGCTGGCAGCAAAAAAGTTTCTTTCCTTGCGCAAGGCACACTTTATACAGATGTGATTGAATCCGGAACAGAAACTGCCCAAACGATTAAATCGCACCATAATGTCGGTGGTTTACCAGACGATATGGACTTTGAATTAATCGAACCATTAAACACGTTATTTAAAGATGAAGTCCGTGCTTTAGGGACTGAACTTGGCATGCCTGATGATATCGTTTGGCGCCAACCATTTCCAGGACCTGGTTTAGGCGTTCGCGTACTTGGCGAAATTACAGAAGAAAAATTAGAAATCGTTCGTGAATCAGATGCGATTTTACGCGAAGAAATCAAAATCGCTGGCCTTGATCGTGATATTTGGCAATACTTCACCGTTTTACCAGGCATCCGCAGCGTTGGTGTAATGGGCGATGGCCGTACGTATGATTACACGATCGGAATCCGCGCGATTACGTCTATCGATGGCATGACAGCCGACTTCGCCCGCATTCCATGGGATGTTTTACAAAAAATCTCTGTCAGAATCGTAAATGAAGTGGCACACGTTAACCGTATCGTGTACGACATTACGAGCAAACCACCAGCTACGGTTGAGTGGGAGTAACCTGAAATCAAAAGGTGCAATAGAACCAAGGGTTTTTGAGGCGTTTGTAGAGGTATAAAACAGCTTAAAAATGGATTTATTTGGATTAAGTGTCCCCTAACTGTCCCCTAAAAAATAGTGCTACCCAAATTTCGGGTGGCACTATTTTTTATTAGTAACTATCTAAAAATTATTTACTACTTTCTTTCAGCACAGGATATTTCAGGAAATTTATCCTAATAAAATAAATCTTTATTTGAAAACAATCTAAAAAATAAGTTTTATTTCTATTAAATATTTTCAATTTTTAAGTATATTAAGAAATTTGATATATAAGTTGAGTTTAATTCAAAGAAATAAAGAGTTCGAAGCCGATTATACCTATTAATTTCAAAAATCAGATGATAGAATAAAATGATATGAAACACAAATTCATTTGACTATTATACACAATGAAAGGTGGTACTTACATGCGTTTAGAAGCACAGGTTAAATCACTCTTTGATCAGAATTCTGATTACAAAAATCCCAGTCAGGCGGTTAACTTAGCTAGCTCATTGGAAACTTTATCTAGTGATTTATATACAGACTCGAACCGTTTTATTTATGAACTACTTCAAAATGCAGATGACTCATATAAAACTGGTGAACCCATCAAAATTTGGATAAAATTATTTGGAAGTGATTTAGTTGTAGCTCATACTGGATCATCATTTTCTGATATCGATGTTAGAGGTATCTGTAATATCAATAATGGGACTAAAAAATCTGATTTGACAAAGACTGGTTATAAAGGAATTGGATTCAAAGCAGTCTTTGGACAATCTAAAAATGTAAGTATTTATAGTGACAATGAATTTTTTTCATTTAATTCATCATATCAACATGACTGGAAATGGACAGACACCCAGGAAGAATGGGAAAAAAGAAATAATCGTCAGTTTGTTATGCCTTGGCAGATTATCCCAATTTATACTTCAGAAGCCGATATTAACTCAAATGTTGTTACCTTCATTAAAAGCGTTGAAGCAAATGTCGCGACTATTGTTCGACTTTCAAATGCGAGTGAGGCAACTAAAGCAATTGAAATGATAACTCAAAATACAAATATTTTTATTTTTTTAAAAAATATTTGTGAGATTACTTTTGATTTAGCTAAGACAGCTGTAATTAAAATCACCCAAGATGAAGGAAATATCATATCAATACAACGCAATCAAAATACTACTCAAAAATGGCTAGTAACCGAAAAAAATCTTCATGTTCCAGATACATTGCGAAGGCTTCTAAAAGATGAAAAGAATATGCCTGATAAATTACTTGAGGCAACTGATATTCAACTAACGTTAGCAGCAAAAATCGGAAAAGATGGGCTGAGTAAATTATCAAGTGGTGATCAGCGTATTTACGCCTATCTACCTACTGAAGAAAGAAAGTACGAATTTCCTGTCCTGGTAAATACTAGTTTTCTAACTTCTGCTAATCGGGAAAACCTTCACGTAGATTCAAAATGGAACCAATGGATTTTTAAAGAAACTGCCCAAAGCCTTTTTGAATGGATTTCTCAGTTAGTTCAAAGCGAGTATGGGCTACAAGCTTACCATTTGCTGCCAAAAAAAATATCTTCAAACGGACTTGGTTCCCAATTTAACGATGGGTTCGATAAAGCACTAGAAAATATTCCTTTTGTACTTACTGATGATAGATCTATAGTAACAATTGGAGAAACAATTGTTGATTTTACAGGACTTTCTTCTGAAAGCTTTATTAATACAGAATATTTAAAGATGTTTGTTGAACTAAAACATGATAAATCAGCGAATGGAATACGACATCTTTCTACATTAAAACAATTCAATACTATTTTAAAACAATTGGGTGCAGCGAGTTTTTCATGGAAAGATCTTGCTGATTTCTTTAAATCACCTAGATACAAAATAATTCATTCTCCAGAACACAATGTAGACTTAATTTTGCACTTCAAAAGTCTTTTAGAAGATTCTACTGTTGTAGAGGTAACAGATCACTATCTTAAAGGTCTTCCCTTTATATTGAGTCATAAAGGGACAATGAATCCCCCTGGACAAGTATGTTTTCCGGAATCAGTAGAGGAAGAATGGAATGATATAAATACCGATCTATCGTTTATTAATACAAGTCTATATCAAAGACTTTTGAGCGACATTTCTGCTCGTCAATGGTTAGAATCACTTGGTGTGATAGAAAAAACAGACATTACTTACATTACTCAAAAATTGATACCTAACATTGATTCGTATGTGAATAATGAGAATGCGGTGACTGTAGTTACAGACTTGTTCAATCTTGATTCGAAGCAGGAAATAAGTAAAGAGTTATTTTCTAACCTTCGTAAGATTAGACTATTAACGACTAAAGGGGGTCTGTTACCTGCGGAGGAGTGCTATTTTTCAGATTTTTATAAACCGAGGTTGCTTAATGAGGATATGTTAGATATTGATATTTTTGTTAATGAAGTCTATTGCGAAAAAAGCATTAGTGGAAAAGAGGAATGGAAAATATTTCTCAAAAAACTTGGTGTTACTGACGGTATCACTATTATTGAAGATTCAGAGACTTCGATAATAAACGCTGACTTTTTAACTCATGAGGATAAATATCATAAACCTGCTTTTACAACTTTCCATACTGATAATTACAAAGATTTATCTAGTCTAACCTTTGTTGACTATACTGAAAAAAACTTTGAATTTGCTCAAAAATTCTGGATTGATGTCATGGATAATATCGAAATAAACGAGCTTAATAAGCCAGTTATAGGATTTTGGGGGCTCAGCGGAAGGGCTGGCCGTAATACAGGTAGTCAACTAAAAAACTACATTCCATGGTTTATTAATAATATCGAATGTATACCTACAACACAGGGATTTTGCAATACTTCAAAGGATGTTTTTTTGAATTCTGAAGAAATTCAAAAAATTGCAGCAACATATCTTCCTGTATTTCATGGACCAGTTTTATCACAAGATTGGAAATCATTCTTTTCTTTCAAAACTGTCTTTAGCTTAGACGATTATTTACAATTACTAACAAGTATTTCAGATGACAATATAGACGGATTTATAAAAACCGAAAACATAGAAAGAGTACAATATATATATTCACGACTACTGAATCAAGCGGGTAATTTTAGTTCTGATCAAATTAATAAAATAGAAAGTTGGGGTCATAATGGCTCATTAGTAAATTCTAAAGGTAATTATACAGAATGCTCTGAAATCAAGTATTTTATTGATGGTAATGAGTCCGTTTTCCAAGATCAATATACCTTTATTTCATTAAGCGCAGAAAATAAGAAACACCCTTTTGCTGAAAAATTATTCAGATATTTTGGAGTTGAAATTCTAGAACAAAGTCACTTTAGACTAGAAGCAAATAAAAATAACCCTTGTACAGATCTTATGGATAAATTGATAATGATTGCTCCTTCCCTAACAGAGTGGATTGTTAGTGAAGAGTTAGAAATTAAGCAGAATAATAATACTGAAAAAATCCAAGAGTTACTTACAATTTTAAGCATTTACGAAGCTGATAATCTTGAGATTACTTATGAACGTATTCATTTTGTAAAAAGTGTAAACACTCATTTTTATGAGAATTCTATATATATAACCACACCATGGTATAGCAATAGTGTTTTACTTACCTTAAGTGATGTATTAGCAAAATTTCTGGGAATTTTAGGACATGAAAAAAAAATAGATTTTCTACTTCGATCCTCATACGAAGAAATAAAAGAATATTTTATTCAAGAAAATATTCCAATTCCGGATAATTTTGATGAATCAGTTAGCGATTTAAATAGAAGTGGTAATCCACGAAGTTTTGCAGAAATTAAAGATGTAGTAAGCACGGGGATAATATCCCTAAATACCTATCATATAACTCAACCAGATTATCAAAAACTTGTATATGTTGAAGGCCTGGTCGACAGATCTGTTGACAATGTCTTAAGTTATCTTAAAGACCTTCCTGAATATGATTGTTCTGGTCAATTTCAAATTGCACGAAGCATTATCGGAGGTATAACAAAAAATGGATTAGAGGTTACGATTGTTGCTCGACCTTCTGACAATGATCAAGTAATTTTGTATTATGGTTCGGAGTTCGATGTATTGAATTATGTTAATGCGGAATTATGGTACGAAGATGGTGAGAGCGTGCCAAAAAAAATGACCATGGGACAGATGCTTGAAAAAACAAAGGTAAATAGGATTCCAATTCCTAAGCTTGAGATTTCTAAACAAGAAATTAGTGAGTTAGCCAATCAGATTAGTTCTGAATCTTTTGAGTTCGCTCCAGTACCATTTACTCCACAGAGAATAGCACAAATTATTTCTTCATTCGCAAATTTAGACGGTGGCAAACTAGTTTTTGGTATGCAAGAAACCCCTATAGGAACAAATAACATTGTTGGCTTAAGTGTAGATTATAAAATGAATGAAATTATGGAAAAAACTGTTTCTATTTTTAGCTCGGTACCTAAAATTGAGTTTGATTGGATACAGATTCACAAAAAATTATTATTTATAATTGAAGTAGAAAAATCATTTGAAGAGATATTCTGTGATGGAATCAAGTATATTCGTGAGGGAACTGAAACTATCTCTGAAACTAATAACATAGTTCAGCAACAACAATTGATGAAAGCAGAGTATACCCATACAAAAGTAATTATTATCGCTATTGAAGATTATCATCCCAGCGTACGAAAGCAAATTAAATCTGTAAAATATGCTAAAGCTGATGCTTTGGCCTTTAAAGAAATGCTCAAATCGTCAATGGGGATTCTGGAAGATGATATTATGACTTTTATTGACGAAGATGCTTATGGAAATGCTCTAGAAAATGATTTAGATGTGCTGTTCAATAATTTAACTGCAGAAGATAGACTAATATTTTATTATGCTGGTCATGGTTTCCATGACGGTATAACTAATTATTTGTCTACTTATGATATTCATCCTAATAATATAGTTGGAACATCAATATCTTTAAATAAAATCTTATTAAATCCCTTGAAAAAATCTGAATGTAATAACGCATTAATATTTATTGATGCATGTGCCACAGAAATTATTGGTGAAACTGAAAGAGCTGTTGTTACTGATTTTCAAGATGAAGAATTTAAACTTATCACACATGATTTTCCCTATTACGCAGTATTTTTATCCTGTCAAGTTGGTGAAAGTTCATTCGGGAGCAATATTTTGGAGCATGGTATTTGGACATATCATTTAATTGAAGCAATGAAGGGAAATCATATTGAAATTATGAGAGATGGTAAATATTTAACTGATATAGTTTTACAACAGTATCTTTCTAATTCAGTTCCAGATTATACAAAAACTGAGCTTAATAGAAATCAGAATCCAAAGTCAATTTTAGAATCACATTATGAAAATGTTATAAATGAATTTGGGAAAACTCCAATCTAATTTGGTTGTGTTTTTAGAAATGATACAATAACGACTAAAACCACTTACTTTATAAAAGTTCAAACAAGAATTACATCCACTGGAGTTAGTAAAAAGAACTTACGGAGTATATTATAGTACCTACGTGTTAAAAAATTGATAGTTTAAGAAGGGCCTGTGACGTAAGTAGTCTCTTAGAGTTAGAAATCAAAATAAAAAATGGTATGGATTTATAATTTCTTTCGAAATTTAAATTCATACCATTTTTTCCTTATATTCTATTCATTTCTCTCTCTTACTGCTAATTTATGCATGGTCAAAGCCGTGATTAGAATACCTATTTCTTTTCTCACTTTATCAATCCCCCATAACATGAATCGATTGAAACCTAAAGAAGCCTTCATCCGCCCGAACACCCTTTCCACATCGATTTTTCGACGCGCATAAATGGAGCAGGTTTCTTTGGATGAAAGAAGTGTCTTTTGTTTCACTTTAAAATATTGAAGTTCTGGATTTACCTGTATCAATCGGACTCTTCCTGACTTCGTCAGTGATTGAGGGACCAATTCTTATTTTCCATTATATTTTTTAGCTTTGTATTCTTTTAAGTATCGTACGAATCCATTTTTATCTTTACGTTTACGCTGGAATATGTGAAGCCTGATAGGCTTGCTTGGGTTAACCATGGAGCAGGTAAACTTTCTTCCGCTAGCTGTTCGTTTTTCCGACTACTAAAAACACTGCGAGTGTAGGCAAAGAGCACCAATTTAAGCATTATACTCAGACTGTATTCTCTTTTTTGGGTTCATAGCTTGTTGAAAGTTATAAACTCTTTTGATTTATGTTGTAATTATGTTTCATTTGTATCATCCTTTCGAGGGTGGTGGACTAGAGTGCGGGAGTCGTAATCCTGCGCTCTTTTTTATTGTACCAAAATCCCAGAAAAGCAGATAAAACATCTTTTTTCTGGGTTTGTTCAGAGACTTATGTCACAACCAACTTTTTTTGCATAACTACGAAAAGGAGAATCAAGTAAATCTGAATGACCTATAAAAATTCCATATTTTAAACGTTCAGGCATGATTTTCGACCTTTCAGGGTCAAAAGCGTTATCTCTAACATATTTATGATATATTTATGATATATTTATGCCAATAAAAAGTAGGAAATAAAATGAAATATTGGAAAAAATTTTTTTAATTAGTACATCCTTAATAATGGTTGGAGGTAGCTTGGTTACACCTATTATTTCCGTAAAAGTATCTGAAAGTAATATAAGTATAGAAGAAAACTTACTTGAAAGCTCTTTTGATCCTAACTTCAATTTATCTAAAGATGAATTAGTAGAGCTAGGTCTTTCTTTTGAAGAAGCTGAAGAATTCAATGATTATCAAATGTCTAACATAAATGTAATTGATGGTGTAGCATAGAAATCATCAGTTTAGAACGCGGTAAAAGCAATCAGAAAAGTTTTATAATAAGCTACCTACAAAAGTAAAATTTGTTATTGCAACTTACACAGGGTTAAATGGTTTTCTAAACTTGGTTGAACATTATACAGGATCAATAGAAAATGCTATTTATTTGATAAGGAGAATAATTTTGAAAAACTTTGTTAATATCATACTTGCTATATTTTTTTTAATCCTAGGTTTATGGAATGGCATAATAACTTTTGATAATTTTAGCTTTGAAGGAAAAAACTTTTATCATTTAATTATTTCAATTGTATCAATAATTATTGGGCTAATATTTACATTTAAATTCCGAGATAGCAATCAATAGTTTTAAAAAGTAGGAGGCATTTCATTCTATTATTGTGATGTGTTGTACATGAAGAAATTAATACTAATTTTTAGGAGGGATTAATATGAAAAACAACTATATTTTTCTAGGAGTTTCTGGTCCAATAGCTGACTTTTTAGGTGTAGATATTAACATAATTAGATTTTTATTTGTTATAACAGGTTCATTTCCACTATATCTTTTATTAAGTTTTTTATTAAATAATAAAACGAAAAATAAGTTAAATTAAGCAGTGTTGTTAAATGATTAAGAAATTGATACTTTTAATGAGTTGTTTATTTTGATTATGTTTATTATTTGGTTTTAATTCCTACGCTGTCGCTGATTAGTTTGACACTAACAGCTTAGGAATTCCAAAGTTAAGTTAGACGAGTCTTATGTACAAAAAGTTACCGATAAAAATGATGATACGGTTACTATTGAAGTTAAAAAAGTTGAAGATGGTGAACCTGAAATTAATTTACGTTGGGGTGTTTGGCATACACGTAACAATGTAACAAATGGAACTTATAAAATTAATGTTGTCACAGGTATTTGTAATGCAGGGTCTACTATTAAAGTTAGCAATAAAAAGATTACTTCAGCTTATAATCAATGGATGAATGGATTTGCTCCTGGTATATCTATTTCGGATTCTCTAGCAAAGGTTTCTTCTACACAAGCTACTTATTACATGGATTTTAGTATGGTTGGAGTTTTTTGGTCTAGTGGTGTTTGTGCAAAAATCCAAAGTGGAAATTTAGTAACTTATTGGCAATAAAAAACACTTACTTATAATAAAGCAAGGATACAAACTATTTTCATCTGTTAATTACAAAATAACATTTAATAAAATTGACCTTCCGGAATCAGAAAGACTTTAAATTTCACGTTAAAATGGCAAAGTTAATTAAACGAAGTATCTTGAAATGGAGATATCAGTATGCTATCATTTATTTTAGAAAGCGTTTCCAAATTTAAGAGAGGAATTTTAATTATGTATAAGGTTGATGACTTATTTAACTTTATGAAAGAAAAACTAACAATGAATTATCTCTACACTAATGCTTACTTAAAAAAAGAAAAAAAAATTATCCCATCGGTTTTACTTTAATTAACTTTTTACTTGCTTTGCTCGTTTTTAATTTACCTATATTTCTTGTTCCTGAAGATTTTGATGTACCCCTTGGAACATTTGGTGGAATGAATTTATCTGGGAATCAAAATATCATGATTTTATGGGCAATGCTAGGTATGCTATTAGTTACACATCTTTTAGCTTATCGTTTTCAACACCAACATAATTTATTTATGATGGGACGTATAAATTTACCTACAATTATTGGTATTTTATGGGTTTTTCTATTTCAAGAAAAGATGCGATCCATAGCAGTTCTTCTATTTATCCTTACTGGATTTTTTTATTTAATTTTTTTCATAAATATTAATGGGTCAAAAATGAAATAATTTTATAGGCGTCAATTTCCCTTTTTTTTATTTCTTACCTCATGTGAATAAAAACACTATCGTTTTAATTTATTTTTTTAAAGTTAAAATAAAAAATAGAAAAAGAGAATAATGGTATGAAAAAAAATTTTGTGTTTGTTGTCTTGTCACTTATAGTTGGATTAGTAATGGGAAGTATTACTAGCCCTGTTTTTGCAGATTCAAATCACCAGAACTCCAATAATCCTGTAACAACATCTTTCTATTTATTAGAAACCGAAGACGAATCTGATGGCTTGAGCACTCAGCCCCGTTCCGTTTGTGTTAAATGTTCGAGTTTAGCATGGATGGAATGTAAAGGAGATTTAACTTTGTTAGGCACTAGTACTCATAATGGTTTAAGTGGAAAGTGTACTGTTAAGTATTACCGTTCAGGCACTAGAATTAAATGTTACAGTTGTGGATATTCTAATACTACAGCAATCACTGGTAGACATGACTGTTATATCCAAGAGATTTTTAGCTTAGATCTTTTTAAGCCTCCTCAGAATATTTCTGAGGGGCTTTTCACTTTTTATAGGAATGATCATGTAATCAGTCGCTATAAACTAGCTTGTAAACCAAATATTATACGGACCTTTTTCTCCTAGTATTTCAACTAAATATTCAGTATTTCTTTTTAAACCTGAAATTTGAATAAATGATTTTTCACCTTTAGAAGTTATGTCGTACATTCCTATAATTTCATTATTATCAACTTGTGTAATTCGTATAGTAGCTTCTCTCTCTTTTAAGTCATTGCTTGGATAATTATAACAAAAGAACTGCCTTTCAGAAATGGTTCTATGCAATAAATGTTAATGAATTATCAAGAGAAGCTCAAATGACCATTAAAAACTTTGATTACTATCATAAAAAAGCAGAAAAGATGAAAGTATCGCCGAATAAATGACAGGGAAAATTCAATTTACTTTTGCTAAAGAATCAAAAGTGGCAATTTTTATTTAATGGAAATTAGTGAAGTGTGAATAATCCTAATCCTATCAAAGACCATTTCCTCTTCAACCTCACTCCCCCACTTTAAGTTCTATTTAAGGTTAGCCTTGTATCTTTTCTTTATGAAGTGAGTATTTCATAGAAAGGGGCCAATTTACATATGAGGTCAATGATACTAAAAAGAAATCTGGTACCGATTTGTTTGTCTTTACTACTTGCGATGACTGCGACGGGTTGTCAAGTGTCCGCGCAACAAAGCGATGGAGGCAAGACGAGTACGGCAATGAGTACCAGTACGCTGACCGAAACGAATTCAGAAGAGACTTTTTTCACTACGGAACAAGTTCATACGATTGATTTAGAGGTGGATGAAACGGTGCTCGCTGAGATGATTGCGGCGTATCAAGAAGATGGTAGTAAAAACTGGATTGAAGCGACGGTTACAATTGATGGGGAAACATTTCAAAATGTGGGGTTAAAATTAAAAGGAAATTCCACGCTCAAAAGTGCGATCCAGCAATCAACGGATTCGATCAATGCGGAGGAGCTTCCTTGGGTGATTCGTTTAGATAAATATGTGGGCGATCAAGCTTATCTTGGGAGGACACGTTTTGTCATTCGTAAAAACAACACTGAATCGTCAATGAATGAGGCGCTTGCCTTAGCGATGTTGGAAGAGGCAGGTGTGGCGACCCAAGCGAGTGCGTTTACCCGCTTTACGGTCAATGGCTCCGCAGAAAAACTCACGCTAGTTGTCGATGTCCCGGATGATGATTTATGGACAGAGGAACAATTTGGCGCCAATGGCTTACTTTACAAAGCGGAAGCTGGAGGGGATTATTCTTATCGGGGAACAGAAGCCACCGATTACGCCGATGCTTTTGAACAAAAGTACGGGGATGATGATCTCACACCATTGATCACGTTTCTTGATTTTATTAATAACTCAACGGATGAAGAATTTGCTGAAAATCTCTCTAATTATTTAGATGTTGAGGCGTTTGCAACGTATTTAGTGATGCAAGATTTAGTGGGAAATGATGATGATATTGACGGTCCTGGTAATAATTCCTATCTTTATTATGATTTCGACACGCAGAAAATGACGGTGGTTGCTTGGGATCAAAACTTATCCTTTGGCGGTTTCGGTGGCCAAGGTGGTGCCATGAAGGGCAACCGGCCGTCTGGCGATGGAGAGGGAAATGAACGGCCAGAACTACCTGTTGGAGAAGATGGCGAGGTGGTCCTACCAGACGGGCAAACCATGGATGACTTCACGTTTCCTGAGGGACAAGAACCGGGTATGATGACGCCACCTGAGGGAGCCTTCGAAGACGGACAAGAAATGCCCACGATACCCGAAGGAGAGCTGCCTGATTTTGAAGCGAATGGTGGTTTCGGCGGCGGTATGATGGGCTTAAATAACAATATTTTAGTGACACGCTTTCTAGCAAACGAAACCTTTAGTCAATTAGTGGAAACGAAAAAAACCGAAGTGACGGCTACTGTGATTAAGAGTCAATTTGCGGCCACTACCTTAGCTCGTTTCCAAGATTTACTACGCAGTGAGGCTGCTGATTTGATCGATGAAGAAACGATCACAAGCGAGGGCGAAGCGATTACGCAATTTTTAACGGGCACCAATACGGTTAATCCGTCCGGTGACAAGCAAGAAGAGGCGAAAACGGGCGACACTACTGAATCGACAACCACACCTTAACAAAAAGAGACATCCCTGGAATTAGACGGGATGTCTCTTTTTGTTCGAAACCTTTGATTGATAGACGGGTGATAAAAGTTTGCTCTTTCAAAAAACGCGACTTTATTTTCTCAAAGCAAAATGACTGTTGTCGCACATTCTTTGTATAGGGAACGATTGATTCTTTGACGTTGGTCTATCTAATCGGATTACGTCGAATTGTAGATAACCGATCGATTAATGCGCCAACATTTCTTGGGCAATTTCTAAGCCTGTTAAATCCGCTTGATAATAAGTCGGCCAATGATCCATTTCGTCATACAATTGTTCTTGGCTTTCATTGCCAAAGTAAATATGATAATGCTCAACCGGTGTGTCTGTGATGGTATGGTCACTAAATTGGACGTAACGATACGCACCACTATTTGGATCGGTTGCTTCAAATGCGTAACGCACGCCACGGTTCCCCGCTTCATACGTTAAAATCTTATAACCGACATAGCGATAGTTGGAAGACACTCGATTACCAGAACGATCCGTGAATGTGATGCGATCATCCGTGATGGTAATCTGATCGACATCTGTTTGGTAACCTGTTTCATAATACGCTTTATATTCTGCTTTCGTTTTGTCTTTTGTTAATTTTTCTTTGTACTCAAACACTTGATCGAGTGTCCCATCTTCTAAGTACGGATAAACCGATTGCCATTCACCAGCCCAATTGGATAGTGGGCGATCTTCCACTTCAGCATCTTCAAAATATCCATTTTCAACGGTTTTTTCGACGGTTGTTTCTTGTCCTAGCGATGCTTGGTTTGATTCTGTAGTTTTTCTTAAAGCTTCTAGATTTTCTTGCATAACGGAAACATAATTTTCTCCTTCTTCTATTTCTTGCGCTGATAATCCTTCTAATGTATTCAATACGAGTAATTCAACATCCGCTTCTTTCGCCAATGTTTTGGCAATAGCATTTTTCGCATTTGATTCAAAGTAAATGTATTGAATGTCATTGGCTTTGACATACTCTTTTAGTTCTGCTAAACGCGCAGGCGATGGTTCTTCATCGGCTGAAAGGCCCGCAATTGGAACTTGTGTCAACCCATATTCGGTTGCTAAGTAGCCAAATGCAGCATGTTGCGTGACAAAACTAGTTTGTACCGCTTGATCAGTCAGGGTTTGATAAGACTCATCTAACGTTGCGAGTTCTTCTAAATAAGCTTCCGCATTAGCTGTCAACACATCCGCTTTATCCGGATACGCTTTTACTAATTGGTCGCGAATTTCTTCGACTTCTTTCATTGCTAAATTCGGCGCTAACCAAACATGAGGATCTAATGCATGGGAATGCCCATGTTCTTCTTCCTCTGAATGATCATGTTCGCCTTCATCGCCAGGTAAGAGAACCATATTTTCGGTAGCTTTTACCACCAATACGTCGCCTTGTTCAAAGACGTTTTCAATGGAAGGTACCCATGTTTCCATGTTTTCGTTATTGTAGACAAACACGTCTGCATCTTGAATTTTTCGTAAATCTTTCGCTGACGGTTCATAGTCATGGCTATCCGTTCCTGCTGAAATCAGTAATTCAACATCTCCTTCCTCACCGACAACATTTTTTGTAAATTCATACATCGGGTAAAAAGTGGTCATAATTTGGATTTTGTCTGAATCATTGGTTGCTTCTTGATTCGTAGTACAAGCACCTAAGACACCTCCCAGAATCAAAAGCGTCGCACCCCATAAAATTTTCTTATTCATCTCTTACCTCCTTGTTTCTAAATCGTAATCATTACGTTTTACAAATATGTATGTTATCAGACTACCTTTTTCTTGTCAATCGCTAAATCTTTTTTATTTTCGCTTAGATCGTTTAAGTAAATTCAACCGCATTTGCTCATCTATTAACTAAATCTCTCTGAAACATGTGAACAAATCAACAAAAAACGGCTTTTTTCACAAAATAAGGCGCTTTCTTTTGCTTTCTGTTGTATACTAAAGCAGTTAGAACATATTATAAAGGAGCGTATTTTCATGACACACACTTCAGTAAACAGTAAGAAACTAAAAAACAGATGGTTGATTGCTCTTGCTGGTATTTTTATCCATCTCTCAATTGGTTCCGCTTATGCGTGGAGTATTTTTTCCAATCCCATTCAGTCTGCAAGCACCTGGTCTGAGAGCCAAATTTCGTTTGCCTTTAGTCTGGCAATCTTTTGTTTAGGCTTTTCTGCCGCTTTTATGGGGCGGATTACGGATAAACATGGACCACGTTTAACAGGAACGATTTCGGCTATTTTCTTCGGAGCAGGAATTGCTTTGACGGGATGGGCGATTAGCGTGCAATCACTACCAATGCTTTACTTGAGTTATGGTTTAATTGGCGGTATCGGTTTAGGAACAGGTTATGTGACACCCGTCTCCACGATGATGGCGTGGTTTCCCGATCGTCCAGGTATCGCAACGGGAATGGCGATTATGGGATTCGGATTTGCTACGTTAATCACAACCCCTATCGCAGAAGCACTGATGGCAAGTGTCGGCGTTAGCAATACTTTTTATATTTTAGGAGTAAGTTATTTTGTCATTATTTTATTCAGCGCACAATATATGGAAAAACCGCCTGTTGGTTGGGTTCCCAAAGGTTTTGTCCCAAAAAACGAGCCAGAAGTCGCATCACTTCATGATGAAAAAATGTTTTCAGCGAGTGATGCACTAAGAACGAAGCGTTTTTGGATGTTGTGGACTATGTTGTTCATTAATATCACTTGTGGTATCGCCTTAATTTCCGTTGCCGCGCCTCTAGCAGAAAAAGCAACGGGGATGTCAGCCGTGTCAGCGGCTACGATGGTGGCAATCATGGGACTATTTAATGGTGGAGGCCGTTTTATTTGGGCGATGATTTCCGATTATATCGGTCGTCCAAACGTCTTTACAACCTTCTTTATCATTGATGTGACTGCTCTTGTTATTTTGTACTTCACGAAATCACCGGTCTTATTTTTTGTGATCATTTGTCTTTTAATGACTTGTTATGGCGGTGGGTTTTCTTCGGTTCCAATTTATATTCGTGACATGTTCGGTGATAAAGTCGTTGCTTCAATCCACGGCTATATTTTAACCGCTTGGGCGCTTGCTGGGATGGTCGGTCCACTGTTACTTTCTTGGGTTACAGATATGACGCATTCTTACTCAGCAGCGATGTTAGTTTTTGCAGGATTATCCTGTGTCGCTTTAGCGCTTTCGATTGCGATTCGCAGCGAAAATGCCAAATACGCTCCACAAGAATCGCCAACGATTTTGAATGTCAAATAACAGTTAAACCGCCTCACATCCATCGAATGAAGAATGGATGTGAGGCGGTTTTTTTTCGACTAATTAAATATCTTGATACGTCACTTCGATTCCGCGCTGAACAGCGGGTCTTTCACTAATCCGATCGGCCCAAGCGATGAGATGCGGATAGTCTTGTACTTGTAAAAATTCAGCTGCGTCGCCGTATAGGTGTCCTTGAACAAGACGACCATACCATGGCCAAAGTGCGATATCCGCAATCGAGTAGGTGTCACCTAAGATATAGGATTTGTCGGCTAAATGTCGGTTTAATAAGTCTAATTGTCTTTTTGTTTCCATGGTGTAACGATTAATGGGATATTCTTGTGCAAATGGCGCATAATGATAAAAATGGCCAAACCCTCCGCCAACAAAGGGCGCTGCACCCGTTTGCCAGAAGAGCCAGTTCATTAACTCGGTCTTTTCTTTGAGTGTTTTCGGAATCAATTGATCAAATTTTTCGGCTAAATAAAGTAAAATCGACACGGACTCGAAAACACGAATCGGCTCTTCTTCGGAATAATCCATTAATGCCGGAATTTTTGAATTCGGATTAATTGCCACAAAGTCGCTACCAAATTGATCGCCTTTTGAGATATCGATTTTGTATAAATCATACTCCGCTTCGGTTACTCCTTGTTCGCGTAATTCTTCCAGTAAAATAGTCACCTTCATTCCATTAGGTGTTCCTAGAGAATATACTTGTAACGGTTTTTGACCGACGGGTAAGGTTTGCTCGAAGCGACTACCTGCGATCGGTTGATTGCCTGTTTTACTTTGTTCGGTTGGTTCCCACTGCCATACGTTTGGTATCTGATAATCTGACATAAAAACGCCTCCTTCTTTATCTTCTAGTATAAAGATGACGGGGATGAAAAGGCAAGAAATTCAACTTCTATCCATGATTTGCTTCGTAAACGATTCGGATATACAGCGAGAAGTGTGATTGATGCGCTGTTAAATCCATGATCTAAGCAGCTAAGGAATAAAAAAAGCTAGAAAGAGTCCGGAATGCTCCTCTTTCTAGCGTCGTTTTAGTGATATTGCGCTCTTGGTCCACCAATGTATTTGGGTCTCGATTTTAGTGCCGTGACGTGTGCGCTGCCGAGTTCTTTTTTGGTCGGGCGAACGGGAACTTGTACATGCTTGACGTGCATCCCAATCGCCGTATCCCCGATATCAATGCCTGCTTGAGCAACGATGTGTTCGACTTCAACTGGATCATCGAAGTACTTGAAGGCTGCGACGGAACAAGCTCCTCCTGCAGTCAAGCTCGGTAAGACTTCGACGATTTCCCATTGCGCGTCTCGAGCAACAGCCCGTTCCACCACGAGGGCCCGATTAAGATGTTCACAACCTTGCACCGCAAGATGAATCCCTTCAGCATCTAGCAGATCTTTAATGGTACGAACGACCCACTCACCTATTTCCTGACTCGGATTTTTCCCAATATAGCCGCCAGCAATTTCACTGGTGCTACACCCAAGGACAAATGTATCGCCCGCATGAAGTTGGGCTTGGGTTAAAACTTCTTTGATCATTTGAGTTAAATCTGCTACGAGTTGTTCTCTATCCATTATCTTACGCCTTCTTTCATTAATGGGTGATTTATTTTACGAAGGGCACTCATCAAGAAGATGGTTAAGGTAACCCCAAATATATTTTGAATCGTATTTCCAAAGAGTGAAGCGACTCCGGCCGGCCACGTATACATCAGTCCAGTTGCTAGCGCGTAACCCAACACCATCCAGACACTGCCACTTAAAAATCCGAATGTGTCAAACCATCTATTATTCTTACGGAAAAAATATCCCGCAATCCCTCCTTGGATGCCATGAATTAAAATAGACGCGATCATCCACTGCGGATAGCCGGAAAAAAGATCAATCAGTCCGCCGCTTAACGCCCCTACCCAAAAACCACCTAAAGGACCGAGTAAAAAGGCAGCCGTATAAATCCCGACTTCGGCTAACGTGACAAAACCATTGGTGCCAGGGACAGGAAAAATAAATAATAATGAGACCGCGACGGTCAAAGCCGTCAGTAGCGCGATTTTAACTAATTGTTTTTGTAAGGTCATTTACACCGACTCCTTTTTTTGTGGGCGCCAAACATTGCCAGCTTCGCCAACAATGACGCCATTTTCAATTGATTGATAGACATGATTTTTACTTTTTTCAATACTTTCGATTAACGAAAATCCTTGTGCTAGATGGGCACAAATCGCGGAAGAAAAACAACAACCTGCGCCATGATTGGTTTTTTTAAGGGAAATCGGTCCGGTAAACGACTGAGTAAATGAGCCCTCGCGATACGTATCGATCCCACTTTCGCCACCGGTTACTAACACTTTGACGCCGGTTTTCTTCGCAATCTGCTCCGCCGCAAAGGATAATTCTTCGGCTGACGTTAGCGCCTCCATCCCTGATAAGAACTGGGCTTCCCGGCGATTAGGCGTAATTAAGTCAACATAAGGAAATAATTCTTTTATTTTTTCAATATAGTCTCTTTGAAGTGCGTCTTTTGTTTCTTTGAACGCCATGACAGGGTCTAAAATAATCGGAAACCGCCCTTGATTTCTTTGACAAAAATCTTGAACGAGTGACACGGTCTCTAAATCAGCCAACAACCCAATTTTAACACCCGCCAACTCGAAGTTTCGCTCAATCGTTTGTAATTGTTCCTCTACCAGCGCAACTGGCAATGGACGAATCACAAAATCATCGGCCGCTTCAACGGCCAAACACGTTAAGACACTTAATCCAAAGACGTCTAACTGTTCAAACGTTCGGAGATCCGTTTGAATCCCACCGCCACCCCATGTATCGGAACCACCGATTGTTAACGTTTTAAGTACCATCTTTTCACATCCTTTTTGAACATTATACTTGGAGATTCCCTAAAGCAAAACAGCCAATTGGCTAGTTTTAGACCCATCCACTTTTTTAGTTGGCACTTTAAACGATTCATACTACAAATCAATCATTCATTTTGTGTAATCAAAAGGAGCTGCGACAATCGTCACAACTCCTCTTTTGTTATATGAGAACCTGATTCATCAACGGATGATCCTCGTCTACTCTTTTGGAAATCTCACTCACTTCGAGCGAACAGACTGTTGGGTTATATCGTAAATAAGTATGCTACTGAAATCAGTGCGATGAAGTGCATAACGGTCGGGATTTCTTTCGTCCGTTTTGCAAAAATCATACAAATTTCATAAGATAAGAAACCTAAAACAAGTCCTAACGCAATGGATCCCGTTAACGGCATCATCACGATTGTTAAGAAGGCTGGGATAATCGCTTCGTAGCCGCCATCCCAATCGATTTTTGTAATGTTTTGCATCATGAAAATTCCGATTACGACCATCGCAGGTGTCGTTACCGCAGACGTTACAAGTGATAACATTGGGTAAAAGAAAGCCGATAATAAGAACAACACTGCGACGATAACACTCATTAAACCAGTTCTAGCACCGGCAATAATTCCTGAAACTGATTCAATATAAGTTGATAAGCTAGAAGTTCCAAAAAGTGATCCGAAGAATGTTCCAAGCGCATCCGCACTATAAATCCGTGTGTTATCTTCGAAACTTTCACTCTTCATTTCAGAAACTTGAGTCGCTGCAGCTGCTAGTGTTGTTGCTGTTCCAAAGAAATCTAAAAATAAAAACGTTAAAATAATGACTACTGAATCAAATGACAACATTTTCGGTAAGTTTGTCAAAGCAACTAAGAACGTATTGTCTAACATGGATTGCATTGGTTCAATGGGTAGTACGATTGGCGATCCTTTTGGTAACTGAGGCAACGTTGCTACAACGCTTTCGCTTAATGTAAACCAGTTCAACGAAACACCGAAACGAATAAACAAGCCACACAATGCCGCACCAATCATTCCTAGGAAAACTGCGTACTGATTTTTACGAACTAAGAAGAACGCTGCGGTTAGTAAGCCGAAGAAGGCGATGATGACATTCGGATTGTTAAACCCACCAAAAGCAATAAATAAACCGTCATCTGGAACGATAATTCCTGAATTTTTAAAACTCACAAAGGCAATAAAAATACCGAGACCTACTGTCCCAGCTTGTTTGACTGTCATCGGAATCGCTTGAATAATTTTTGAGCGAGCACCAGAAAAAGCTAGAATTAAAAATAATACCGAAGCGACTAATACCGCTGCCAATGCTTCTTGCCATGTTTTTCCCATTTGGAGAACAACTGAATACGCAAAGAAGGCATTCATGGACATACATGGTGCTAACCCTAATGGAAATCTTGCCCATAACCCCATAATCAACATCGCAATGGCTGAAGATAAAATCGTTGCCATAAAGACGGCATCTTGTGGCATCCCAGCCTGCCCTAAAATAATCGGGTTGACGAAAATAACGTAAGACATCGCAAGGTAAGCCGTCACGCCACCGGTGAATTCGCGTTTATACGTAGAACCAGATTTTGTAATTCCAAAATAATGATCAATTTTTTCTTTCATCTTTGTTTTTCCTCCTTTTGTGAAAAAAATCCACTCAAATGACAAGAAGGACACAAAGGACTCTTGCCATAGTAAGTTACTTATTGGGTAACTTGTAGAAACTTCTGGACCGTATTACCAGAATTATATGGTTTTTCTTCCTTGGATATCATAACAGGATTTCTGAAAAGAATCAATATAAAACACGAACGAAAATAATGATAATATGATTAAAAGTTCTTGATTGGCTTTATAAAATAGGAATTCCCGAAGATTATCCTTCGTTTTAGCTTTTAAAAATAGTAAAAAGGCGATTTTTATGCCTAAATTATTTTTTCGTTCTGATTTTCATAAAAGTTTCATGATTTTAATCTCACAACAATCACCCTCTCTCCTTTGAAGGCTTCTTTTTTTCATGGTAAACTAATAAGAAGTTTATTTACGAAAGGATTCACTTATGCAAATCATTATTTCACCGACCAAAACGATGACCACGACTCGTGATCACGACTTCCAGGAAAGTCAGCCTGTATTTTTGGCAGAAACAGCTCGTCTTCTTGAAGAATTAAAAAAGCTTTCGCTAGAGGAAGCGACCGCGCTTTGGAAATGTAGCGAAGCACTCGGACAAAAAAATTATGAACGTCTCCTACAAATGGATTTGACCAAGCAAACGACACCCGCGATTCTTAGTTATCAAGGCTTGCAGTATCAATACATGGCGCCACATTTATTCACGGCACCGGCATTTGACTATATTCAAGAACATTTACGGATTCTTTCTGGTTTTTATGGGCTCTTACGTCCTTTTGATGGTATTGTGCCTTATCGTTTAGAAATGCAAGCCCCTCTTCGCATTGGAGCGGCCCAAAACCTTTATACTTTTTGGGGAAGTCGTCTTTATGAAGCACTCGATTTTGCAAATGGTCCCATCATTAATCTCGCCTCAAACGAATATACCAAAGTCCTCACGCCTTACTTACAAAAAGACGATCGATTGTTAGATATTTCCTTTGTAAGTCTCGTCAACGGCAAACCCAAAGTCAAAGCAACCTTAGCCAAAATGGCTCGGGGAGAGATGATTCGTTTTATGGCTGAACATCAAGTCGTTTCAATTGAAGAAATTCAAGCCTTTGATCATCCCGATTATCGTTTTTCAGAATCATTTTCGACGGACCAAAAGCTTGTATTTGTTTATCAGGAAACAAAGAACGAATAACACGCCATTTGGAGGAACACACTTGTGACGATTTTTTTCGCAATGGTGTTTTTCTTTAGGAAATCGTATACTGTAAGTGGTTTCAATTCCCCAAAAAGAAAGGTTGTTATGAATGAAATATGCCTTATTAACGGACTGGCACGTCCACACAGAAGGATTCTTAAGTAAAATTCCAAATGATGATTGTCTGTATGTTTGGGATTTCAACAAAACGCGCGGACAACAAGCCGCCAAGAAATACAACGCACGTTATGAAGAGAATCTCGAAAAAGTGTTAGCCGATCCAGCTGTCGAAGCCGTTGTCATCGAAGCACCGACAACGATGCATACAGAGCTAATCTTAGCAGCAATTGCGCACGGCAAACATCTCTTTGTCGACAAACCGCTCGCACCAACGATGACGGAAGCCTTAGAAATAAAAGCAGCCTTAGAGGCGAGTTCATGCCGCTTTGTCCTCTCTTTAGAGTCGTTCATTTCAGGGAGTTATCGTTTCGTCAAAGACCAAATCGTAGCGGGAACAATTGGCGATGTTGTTTCGGTTTACTTTCGTCGTGCGCACGGCGGTGTTTTACATGATTGGCTGCCAGCTGATTGGTACGATGAAACACAAATGGGCGGCGGCGTTACGCTCGATCTGGGTTGCCATGGACTCGCGATGTTACCCTACTTGTGTGGCAAACCAACCAAGGTGAACGCGGTCATGACTCAGTTTGGCGAAAAAGGAATGGAAAATAATTCAACAACGGTCGTAGCATTCGAAAATAACGCCATCGGAACAGCCTATACTTCGTTTATGACGACTGTTGGAGAGAATTTTTTGGAAGTCATTGGCCAACATGGTTCGATACAGGTCTTTGGGAATCCTGATTCTCCAAATGGCGAAAGCATTTGGATTCAGTCTGATCTCGTGGAGGCTTATCACGAAAAAACGGTGATCGACGGTAAAACGCTC
Source organism: Enterococcus sp. DIV1314a (assembly GCF_051713805.1). NCBI lineage: Bacteria > Bacillati > Bacillota > Bacilli > Lactobacillales > Enterococcaceae > Enterococcus > Enterococcus sp. DIV1314a. The sequence continues at coordinate 796,888 of NZ_JBIOQP010000001.1, forward strand.
GCACAACAACCTTACCCAATTGAAGTATTTTCGGCATTAGTCGATGATCCAACACTCCCATCAGTCAAAGAATATGATATCGATGCCGCAGTCGAATTAACTTGGTTGATTGAACAAGCCTATCGTAGTGCCAATGAAGCTTAAATGAATAAAGCGTGATAACAAATATTTTGCTTTGCGAAATTGGTAATACATTTGAATCATGGACTCGTTCCATTACTCGCATATCGTAAGGTTCCCCCAGTTCGTAATCAAATATCCATATAAATAAAAGAGCGATGACTGCAGTCACCGCTCTTTCTTGGTTCTTATCCTATTCGAATGGCTTCCATCACGGCAATCATCTGCTTTGTATCTGTCAGATTATGAACCGGACATTGCGTTTGATGGGCTTGGACCAAATCAATAAACTGTTGGATTTCAAGCGTCATATCATCGCCCACCAGGGGATATTCATATTGTTGCGCTTCTTTTCCATTCAAATGAACCGTATATTTTTCTAAGCGATAGAAGAAAGGAATCGTGATTTCGCCGTGTTCACCAATAATACGGGCGACGCGGTCTTTCTCACGGTCAATGCCTCCTTCAACAAACGCTTCGATGCCATTATCAAACGTAAGCGTCGCCGAAAAATACGTATCGATGTCGTCTACGAGCGTGCGCTGACTATCAAGCTTGACAAGTGGAGCATCAATAAGCGCCAAGACAAAACCGATAGGGTAAGAGCCGACGTCATTGAGCGCTCCGCCTTGTCCTTTTTGGAATAAGTAGGAATGATCGTTACGTGCCGGCATCACGTCTGAACAAAAGCTTGCTTCGATACGGTTAATTTGACCTAGTGCATTCATTGCTTGTTTTAACTGTTGAAAGCCAGTATTGTATTTTGTTTTAAAGGCTTCTACAAATAGCGTTTCATGTGCGGTTGCAGCGTCGATGATTTCTTCCATATCAGCGACCGTTAATACCGCGGGCTTCTCACAAAGCACGGGGATATTTAGAGCGAGTGCCTTGAGTGCCCATTCTTTATGAAAGGCATGCGGTAGCGCAATATAAATGCCTTCAATCGTTGGATCGGCAAGTAAGGCGTCATATGTTTCATAAACCTGAATCTCCGGATGACGCGCTTGAAAAGCAGCATCTTGCGCGAGCGATTTTGATCCAATGGCACTCACTTTCCCGTTCTTCGTATGCTTGATGCTTTGAGCAAATCGTTTGGCAATATTGCCGTATCCAATGACACCGATATTCATTTCTCTTTCCTCCCTATACAGCTTCGTTTTCCAATGTGATCCATCGTCCGTCAAGAAACGTATTATTTCTTCTTATTTTTCTTTTTCTTTTTTTTAGGCTGTGGCGTATTCGCCATTTCTTTTTCTACTTGGGCGTTTACGACTGGGTCTAGTGGCTGCTCGACTGGATGAATCGGTTCCGCGATGTCTTTTTTACGTGGGAACCAGCGCAAACCTTTCAATGAAAAATTCGTACTGCCAATCCAAAATAGATGTCCTAAACTTAAAATCATAAAACTCACAATTAAAAGGAGTAAATACGTACTTTTCATGTTAATTAAAAAAACAAACCAATCGTGAAGCAGCGAGGGAATGCCCGCAATTTCTTGGACACTGGAAATAATGATATTCGATTGTTCCGATACATAAGCTAAAGCCGCCGGTAATTGTTCCAAGGATAAATCGAGTTGGAACAATAACTCACGCCATTCGTTGGTTAAATGGGTTAATTGTTGAGGCGAGAGTTGATTGAGGATTTCACCTATCGTTAGGCCTAAATCAATCGTTTCTGTAATCACCACCGCGCTCGCATAAATCGTTCCGCCAATTAGCACGAGATAACCCAAAACAAGTAATAAATCGCGTTTAAAGAAGATTTTTCTTCTAAACCATAACCAAAAAGCCGTGAAGAAATAAAGGGAAAAACCAAATAATAGCAAGTCTTCTAGTACCAGTACAATACCGACGAGAATACCACCTCGTGTAACCATTGACTGCACATCCGTTAACGGTGTTTCACTTGTTAGTAAGTAGGAAATATTTAAGACAGAAAACGATACTTGGGTTTGAAAGAGCCAAAATAAAAAGCGGCGTTGAAAATAAATCAGTAAGAAGCTAATAATGGAAAAAAACAAACTTTTCTTGTAGACCTTCGTTTTATTCAGCAGTTGTGGACTCAGCGATTGCATAAACATCCCTCGATTCTCTTTTTTCCATTATACTAGAATCGCGAGTCTAAAAGAACGGTTTCTATGAAAATATTCTCGTGCGGTCTCTGCGTAAATAAGTGAGGATCACCGCCTTTGATCAATACTACGGACGATCGTTGCGACAATGATTAGCAGCTATTTTTATTTATTGGATACAGACGTCTGATAATTTCTTAAAAAAACCGCTCGAACTTGCTCCGTTTCTTCATTCCTTGTTATAATCGTCTTAAGACTGTTTTAAAAAAAGGAGCTCATCCATGGCTGAATTATTCGATACCAGTAATCCGCTATTAACGGCTAGCGACCATAAAATTATCGCTTTTTTTACTAATCATCCGCAACTTGCACCCTTTTTATCGATTAGCGAGGTCACAGAGACCATTGGCATTAGCAATGCGACATTGACTCGTTTCGCTAAAAAAACAGGGTTTGCGAATTATAAAGAATTAAAACAAGCCTGGCTCACGCAACAACGCATATCGCCTTCTGAGAAGTTAGAAAAACGACGGCAAGAAGCCTCTCCTTTTGAGAGTGCAAATGCCTTGATCCAAAGAGAAATTCAACATTTAAACGAAACAGCTGCTCACTTACAAGGAGAATCGTTCCAGCAAGCGGCCCGGGCAATTACGCAAAAGAAACAAGTCTTTGTTTTTAGTAAAGGAGCCACCAAAGCATTGGGCGACTTACTCTATTTTCGTCTCAATCGCTTTGGGATTGCGATTCAACATCTCTACAGTAATGGTTCTGAAATCTTCGAAACACTCGCGCACATTACGAATCAAGACGTGCTTATTTTATTTGGGTTTGGCAAAATACCAAAAGAGACGCGCGTTATCTTAGCGTACGCGAAAGAACATCACATTACGACACTCTTATTTAGCGATCAGTTATACTACGAGAGCCATGAGCCGACGCTTCATCATTTTTATGTGTCACGCGGCCTGCCGGATACGTATCATTCACTCACGACAGCCATTGCGCTAATCGATGCTTTCATTGTCGAAGTCAGCCACTTGGCGCCAGAAGCGTATCAAGAAAAACTGCAGCAATTACATACATTAAAAGAACAATATAAAAAAGAAATTCCGCGCTAGCTAACAAGCTGTCCGGAATTTCTTTTTTTATTCGATGGCTAACGGAAAATCATAACTGCCACCTTGACGTTGGAGTTGTTTTAGCACTTTCTTAACTAAATTTGCACCTTCGACTTTTTCGGCTACTGCCGGATTAACAATGACTTCATAGTCCCCTTGAAGCATTTCTTCGCGGAATGCCGCAATCGTTTGAAAATGACGCACAAAATGATTCGTAACCGAGCCGTATTGTAAATATTGATGGGTGTCACTTCCTGCTAACACAGGTTTGTCATAATAGGCCGCGACTTCCATCACTTTTTGATAATTATTCGGACCTAACACTCCCATATCCTTCCCATTTAAATCAAAGAAATCATAATAGGCAATCAATTCTTCAGGCAGTTCTAAATTATGACACCCTTTACGAAAGACATGCGCCGCTCCAAAAATCACGTCGTATTGTTTGATTAGTGGAAACAAGCGTGCTGCCGGTAAAAATTCCGTTGAGGACTCTTGACGTAAAATTTCTTCTCGGAGTGCGATAATCGTTTCGTACGATCCAATGACTAAATTGTGCCCGCCCTCTGCCATATCGACCTCAATGCCTGGGAAGACACGAACCCCTTCCACTAAAAAGGTATCCCCTTCGCGCGGATAGTGATCATGAATGTAGGCATAAATCTTATCAAAATCACGTGTATTAAAATGCTCCGTTAAACAGAGTGCTTCAACTCCTCTTTTTTTCGCTTCTTGAAATAGCCGAATCGTAAATTGTTCGGAAAAAGGCAAGTTTTTAGCAAGCTTACCGTGTGTATGTGTATCGATGAACATCTGACATTTCTCCCTTCATATTAGAATAAAAATAAATGGATGCCAATCACACTCATGAAATAGCTGATTGATCCAAATAAAAACCACACGTCGCGTCGGCCAAAAGTAAGTTTTCGTAATTTCATTTGGCGAACTTTTTTATTTTTTAATGATGCTTGATACCCTTTTATTTCGAGCGCTTCGACGGTAGTCCGACTGCGTTTAGCCATATTGAGCATTAAAGGATAAAAAGCCTTCATCATGAGTTTTACTTGGTAGACCACGTTCAAGTACTTGCCTTTTATTCCTTGAGAACTCGGGCGAATTCCGCGTAATTTGTAGGATAATAAAATCGTTTGGTACTCATCCATTAAAATTGGTAAAATGCGATACGCAAAAGAGACACTAAACACAAAATTTTCTGGTAAGCCAATGGCCATCAGTCCGTTGGCTAACTTATCGGGATCCATCCCGGCAAAGGCGCAAATCGCTGCTAAAGAAACGACCGCGATTTTTAAGGTGAGGGTTAATAATGGGATAATACTGGATAAATCACCCCCAAAGAGCAAGGTAAACAGCAGTAAAAAGCCCGTTTGCGAAAAAATACCGATACAAAAAACAAATAAGATTAAAGGAACCGTATTGGCAAGTTTTGTCATGACTGCAACAAAGAAAAATAACCCCATTAATACCCATACGTCCGAGATGAACCAAGGAATGATCCCAAAAAAGAAGTACCAAATAAATAACGTGCGCGGATCTAAACGGGCAATCAGCGTGTCATGATTGCCATAAGCATTTTTCAGTATTTGATTCTTGATGGTTTCGACTGAAAATTTTTCTAATAAACCACTTTCTTCCATTAAATACGCCCTCCTTGTTCGACTTGATGGACAAACTCTTCTACACTGTAGCTGATTACACCGCTTAGCTGTTGACTCAGTTGAACAATCTCTGGCACCACGATACCTGCCCGTTCTAAAAGATGCGTATCCTGAAAAATCACTTCTCGCGGACCATCTGCTAAGATCACCCCTTCGTTCATCACAATAATACGGGTTGCCCATTCTGCGACCAATTGCATATCATGTGTGGCAATCATGACTGTCTCAATCGATTCAGAGAGTGCTTGCAATGTTGAGGTAATGCGTTTGCGCGTCGCCATATCCAAACTCGCCGTCGGTTCATCTAACAACAAAATTTGGGGTGACAAGGCCACACCGATTGCTAAAGACGCCCTGCGCATTTGCCCGCCGCTTAATAAGCGCCCATCGCGATGTCGTAATGCCAGTAAATCAAATTGGGTTAAAAGCATTTCAGTCCTTGTCTGATAGTCTTTTATTCCGCGAGCTCTCATTGAAAAAGCAATATCTTTTTCGATACTATCTTCAATAAACATGCCTTCTGGATTTTGGTAGACATACCCAATCACATTGGATATTTCTTCTGCCTTTAAGCGATGAATCAATTGTTCTTTTAAACGAATTTCGCCTCTTTTTGGTTTTAATAATCCAACAGTCATTTTGAGTAAACTCGATTTTCCTGCGCCATTATTGCCGATAATCGCGACACGATCCCCGCGATGAATTGTTAAGTTCAGTTGGGTTATCACAGGATGGGGACGGTCATTGATTTTTTTATATTCTAAATTCACTTCTTGAAAATTTAAAACGGGCTGTCTTAGAGGGGGGACTTCCGCTTGTGCTACCTCTTTTTCTCGGCGTGAGATTCTCGCTTCGAGTGGTTGCAAATAGGGGAGTGCTTCATGGATCGTAATCGGTAATGTCCCTGCTGGTTGAAGGCCTCTTTTCACTAATTCGTGGCCTAATAACGTGACTTGTGGTGGGAAAATCCCACCGGCAGTCAGCTCCTCGACCCGCTGTAAGGCCTCTTTGACAGGTAGAAACCAACGAATATTTCGCTCTTTCATGAATAAGACGTGGTCACAATATTCACCAATAAAAGCCGTATTGTGCTCAATGACGATAATCGTTTTTCCTTGACGATGTAACACTGCTAATTGTTCATAGATTTTTTTCGCATGATAAGGATCTAATTGAGCGATCGGTTCATCTAAGACAAGTACCTCAGGTGACAGCACTAGCACACCCGCAAGCGCGAGCAAGTGTTTTTGTCCGCCTGAAAGTTGCCACACATACTCATCGGCTAAGTGGTCTAGATCCAGCGCTTCTAAAATCGTCATCGTCAATTCTTCATACGCTTCTTCTCCCATGTTTAAGAGGCTGAAAGACGCATCGTCTAAGACTTTTGGTCGCAATAATTGATTTTCGAAATCTTGATACACATACCCGACAGTCTTGGCTAGAACTGCCGGTTTCTTTTCTCGTACCTTCACCCCTTGAACGCGAATCTCTCCCGATAGTTCCCCGTCAATAAACGTTGGAATAATGCCATTTAATAACTTGCAAAACGTTGACTTCCCTGCACCGTTATCCCCTACAATGGCTACAAAACTCCCAGTGGGGATCGTCACGGAAAGATTTTCTAACGTTGCGACAGCACTGTCAGCGTAACTAAAAGAAACATTCTTCAACTCAATCATTCGGCATGCCTCCAGGAGTTCCTTGACGACTCATGATTCCTTTAATCAAAATAACCACGAATAAGATGCCCACAATGATCCCGACGAGAATTGCTACGGGACTTTCTGCCCAACTCGCTTCAAATTCAATTAAACTAAAACCTGTATTCGATAAAAATTCGGCCCCAATCGCGAAGAACAATAGCCCAAATCCAATGACAATCCCTTTCAATCCCAAGACGTCCGATAGTGTAGGACGTAGTTCAGGCGTTCTTTTTTTGATTCCGAGTAAGGGTTCGATTTTCCCATACAAACGAGGAACGAGATAGACGGTCGGCAACAGACAAAACAAAATTCCTGAAAATAAAATATCGTTAACGGCTGATAGCATTTCAACAAAAATGACCGACTGTGGTAGACCTGCTACTGCTTCAAATTCTTCAATGGCAAAGGACACTTTTAAGATATCAACGACGGCTGCGAGTAGTTGGTGAATCGCAATTCCGGTGATAGAAGCAATCGCGACTTGACGGCGATTTAACGGATCACGCACGAGCATCCCTGCCACGTAAATTCCTAAGGAGAATAAAATGAATTTCTCGACCTCACCAAGTCCACCAAACTGACCCAACATGATTTCACTAAAAATCACTTCACCAGTAGCCGCCCCGAGTGCCGCTGAGAGCGGATCAAATAAAATGGCTAATGTTAAGGGAATAAATGCAAAATACTCGACGGAAAATTCGATCACCCCTAAATTAATCGAAGGGATTAACTCGGTAAATAATGTTGCAAGGCCATATAAAGACATCGATAAGACAAACACCATCATTTTTTGAGACTGATTTAATTGATAAACAGCTTTCTTTTTCATTGAACACTTCTCCTCCTTTTGTTACCTTCATCTTACGAGAGAATTGTTAAGGTCTCATCGTTTTTATGTAAATTTGTTGTAAAAATTTTCAACGAATTGTTTATGGTACTTTTTTTTCATTCGAAAAAGAAATAGACTGGATCTCTTTTTGACGTATTTGCCAGTTTGACTGATTGATCGACTATTTCATACTCGAATTTTTTTCGATGCTATAATAGAAGAAAAAGGAGTTGTTTGCTTTGCCAAAAATCAATCGTATTTTTCGATCATTTCAGCATATGCTCCTTTCTCTTGGACTCGTCTATTTGTTTTTATTTATTTTAAAACGTGTCAATCAGTTATTCCTATATCGGGTATCAGATGAAGCAGTCTTACTCGAGATGTTCCAAATCAATTTCACCGATTTATTTTTCTTTGGCTTATTTTTAGCAGCGTTATTCTTTTTGTTATTCTTATGTGCGTCATTCTTTATTTGGTTAATAGGCAGAATCTTAAAATGGGATAATTTATTGATTCATAAGCGAACGCTTTTCGTGGAAAAACTTTTTGTCGCGTTGTTCCCAACCTTTTTATTAGCCGGCTCATTGAATAAAGATTCTTTTGTGACAGCAACCAGCGTCATTTCCTTCTTCGCAATTTTTTCCTTTGTGTTCAAATCCAGTATTTGGGAAAAAGGCTTTAAAGAAGAATGATAACCCAAAAGGCCCCATCGAGTAAGTTCGATGAGGCCTTTTGGGTTATGTCACGGAATGACAGAGGCGTCAACGTCATATCCGATGGTTTTTATTTTTTAATAAACGATGTAGCCCTTCTGAAGCCACAATCATGATGACCGTATAACTCATTAAAAATAGTGGTAAAACAGCAATTCCCACTTGTGGAACTAAAAACCCAAACAACGGTGGTAACGCAATCGCTCCGGTGTAGCCGATCGCCATCTGAATTCCCATGATTTGTTGGGCTAGCATTTGGCCAAAGCGCGTCGGTGTTTCATGCAGCATGGCTGGATAAATCGGGGCACACCCAAAGCCGATGAAACAAACCCCTGCTACAAGCAGTGGGTAGCGAGTTCCTTGCCATAACAAGACACTCCCAACCATAATCAATCCTTGTCCTAAGACAATCAACTGGCGATTGGTTAAGAGCATCGACATAAAACCTGAGAGAAAACGACCTAAGGTAATAAATCCAAAAAAACCTGCAACAGCCATCGCTGCTTTAGCGGGATTAATTCCTTTGGCTTGAATCAAATAACTACTCGCCCAAAGTCCCATCGTCGCCTCGACGCCAATATAAAAAAAGAAAGCATAGAGCGCGTAACGAACTTTTTTTAAGCGAATCATATTGATGAACTTCGTCTCTTTTATTTCGACGGGTATCTGGGTCATTGCTTGGCGTGTTTCTCGGCGACGCCACATCGGTAAAGTGACTACTAATAACAGAAATACGACAAACTGGATCACCGAAACGAGTCGATAGCCGATCCGCCAAGATTGCTGATTGGCCAATATTTGTCCCATAATTAACGGACTAGCCAATGCACCAATTCCCCAAAAACTATGTAACCAGTTCATATGATGGGCTTGGTAATGCCTGGCTACATAGTCATTTAGACCTGCGTCCACCGCTCCCGCTCCAAGACCTAACGGAAGTGCGGCGACGATTAACCACAGAAAACTTGGTGCTAGATAGAAACCAAATAAAGCAATCGCTGTCCCCAAAACACTGAAGGCCGTCACCTTGCCTGTTCCAGCATACCGAATCCACTTGCCACTAAAAAAGCTCGCGACAATCGTCCCCAATGAAATCGTCATTGATAAAAATCCAGCATAACTTTGCGGGACCCCTAGCTCTCCATACATTTCCGGCCAACCCACTCCCAACAAAGAATCCGGCAAGCCTAAACTAATAAATGTCACATAAATGATCCCTAAAAATAATAACGCCATTCTCACCCTTCTTTCTTTTCCATCTACGACTTTCTATCTTTTATTATACGCGAAAGAAACAAAAAAACCGACAGCATTTCAACCCTTTCACTTACGAAAAATAAGAAAATCAAATAGCAGAAGGTTTCGCTTTCACCATTGCAACTTTGGGTTATTATCGCTAAGATAGAGAGAGAGTAAATTCAATGAATAAAGGAGTCTATTATGCTAAATCCAACACAACTGATTGAAGATTTAAGAAATCTCGGCGTGAAAGAAGATGATCTCATCATTGTTCACTCTTCTTATAACGGCTTACGTGGCGCTGATCAAATTGAAGGCGGCCCTGAAGCCGTTATTGCGGCGTTAAAAGAAACAGTCAAAAAAGGCACGTTAGTCATCCCAACTTTTAGTTATGAAAATGTGTCGATTGATAACCGCGTGTTTGATGTCGAAAACACCCCTGTTTGTATTGGGATTTTACCTGAAACAATGCGGCTTTCAAACGATGTCTATCGTAGCGTCCATCCCACTCATAGTTTAGCAGCTTGGGGGAAAGATGCCGAAGCGATCACCCAAAACCATCAGTTCGACCATACCCCTGTTGGCGTCAATTCGCCATTAAGCGAAGTCTATCGTCGCAACGGCAAAATTGTCTTACTAGGCTGTCCTTTTGCACGTAACACCAGTCTACACGGTGTTGAAGAAATGATATTGCCTGATTATTTATTTACCACAAACTATGATTATGACGTCACATTAGCCAATCAAGAAAAAATCACCATGAATGTCTTACGCCACGATTTTTCTGCTCACGAGCAGCGATATGATCGCGTCATCGACCTGTTAGAGGAAGAAAAAGACTACAAAATCGGCAACGTCTTAAATGGCCGGACCTGTGTGATGAATGCCCAAGCGACTTGGGATAAAGCGCTGATTAAGTACCGTGAAGATAGCCATTATTTTGTGGATGCGTTACCCAACACTTCCTGTTAAAAATACCCGTTTCCAGTCCTTTTTCATGGGACTGTAAACGGGTATTTTTATTAAAGTGACCAATCTAAAACGGGACCAAAAGGCACAATTTGGTTCGGATTGATTGTTGGATGACTACGATAATAGTGATGTTTAATGTGATAAAAATCAACGGTCTCTTTGATTCCTGGATACTGATACAGTTCACGCGTATAACGCCATAAATGAGGATATTCTCTTAACTCTCGTAAATTACACTTAAAGTGTCCAACATAGGCCGAGTCAAAACGCACAAGTGTCACAAACAAGCGCCAATCTGCTTCCGTTAACACCTCGCCGACGAGATACTGATGCGTGCTCAAGTGCTCTTCTAATTCATCTAAGGCAGCGAACAATTGTTGTACTTCTTCTTCATACACTTCTTGCTTCGTAGCAAAACCTGATTTATACACACCATTATTGATTTGATGGTATACTTTTTCATTGATTGCGTCGATTTCAGCCCGCAGCGCTGCTGGATAGTAATCTCCTTCTTTTGCGCCAATCTCATCAAACGCGCTATTGAGCATCCGCATAATTTCGGAAGACTCGTTGTTGACGATTTTCCCTGTTTGCTTATCAAATAATATCGGCACCGTCACGCGACCACTATAATGAGGATCCACATGCGTATAAATTTGATACAAATAGTCTGCTTGGAAAATAGGATCAGGAATGACGCCTTGATCCGGCGCAAACGTCCAACCATTTTCCGCCATATATGGATTGACCACCGAGATCGAAATCATATCCTCTAAGCCTTTGAGTTTCCGCATAATTAACGTACGACTGGCCCAAGGACAAGCCAAGGAAACATATAAGTGATACCTCCCCGCTTCTGCTTTAAAGCCGGCTTCACCGCTTGGTCCTGCGCTCCCATCAGCCGTTACCCAATTACGAAACTGCGAATCTTTGCGAATAAAGTGCCCTCCGGTGCTTCTCGTGTCATACCATTCATCGTGCCACGTTCCTTCTACCAATAATCCCATAATTGATACTCCTTTCGACGTTCTTTGATTCTTTTATTATACGGGAGTGCCGCCATTTTTGCGAATAACACGCTGTTCAACCACATAAAAACTGCTACAACTAAGGCCAGTCATAGCGGTTTGATGATTATTCTAAGTTCTCCAGCCATTTATTACTGCTAAAGCGTTTATAGAAGATAAAACCACGAATCCCCCATTCAATGGTCATCACGACAAAAATTCCCACTAAACCGTAACCGAGTTGAATTCCCACCAGGTAACCAGCACCAATTCGAAAAAGCCACATACTAATCAGCGAAACAGTTGTCGTAAATTTCCCATCTCCGACTGCGCGCAATGCAGACGGTAACACAAAACTATAACACCAGGCGATTCCATGCATCACAAAGGCAACGAGATACATTCGAAAAATAATCGGAATCATTTCCGTTGGCGGGTTGAATAATTTCATGGCGAAGGGAAACAACGGTAAAAGTAACAGATCAACGGTAATAATCGAAATAATGGCTAGGCGAATAAAGGAATTCGTCAATTTTTTGACATCATTGATATTTTTACGGCCAACCGATTGTCCCACAATGGGAACGAGCGCGGTAGCGAGTGCACTGGGAATAATCTCTGCTAATTGAATCCATGATCCCGCAATGGCATTGGCGGCAATATGGGCCGTTCCGAGGCTCACAATCATCATTTGCATGATAATTTTTCCGCCATTAAAAAAGAATGATTCTGCAGCAAACGGTAATGAAATCGTTAAAATATAGCGAATCATACTAAAATCAAGCGTCACAATGTTCGAGCGTTTGAGACGAAAATCACTTCTATGTAAATAAAAAGCATAACTCGCAAAAAGGACGGCCGACCAACGAGAAATCAGTAACGAATAAATGAGCCCCATAATCCCTAATTGAAGATAAATTACAAAAAAGAGATTTCCTATAATATAACTCACATTCATGAATAACGAATTTTTTAAGGAGTTTTGAGTGAAGCCTAAGCCTCTTAGACTGCCGTTAATCCCTTCAATAATGGCATGCGCCGGATAACTGAGTAAAATCCCAATAAAATACAATTTCGCATTGGCCATGACTGTCGCATCCGCTTGCCCGAATAATAAGTTCAGCACAAATTGATGAAGAACTAAAAAAAGAATCATCAAGAGGACACCCACTAAGAAGGTTGAATGGAGTACACTCCCACTCAAACGGCCGAGTTGACGATGGTCTCCTCCACCATGGGTACGAGAAATCAATACCGTTCCGCCTAACCCAATGGCTACAAAAACTTGGACTAAAAAGATATTGATACTCCCGACCATATTCACCGCACTAATCGCAGCAGCTCCGGACGAACTGATCATCGCGGTATTCATAAAATTAAAGCTAACTAAGAAAAATTGATCAATAATTACCGGCAACAAAATACTTAACGTTTCATTTGCAGAAATTCCTTCGCCTTCTAACGAATTAAAAAACTTTTGTCTTACTTTCAAAAATAGCATCCATCTTTTTCTCGCATTCTCTCTTATTTTTTCTCGAACACTTCTCCTATGATTATTATAGCAGTATTCCTAAAATAAAGAACGCTTTCAACGTCCATAATCGACCCATCATGGAATGTGCCCAACAATGAAAACAAAAAAAATGATTCCAGTACTGTACCGGAATCAGTTTTATGTCTTCTATCTATCACTCTTTTTTATTAGGTCTATCTTAAAGAGGTATCGTTTATCTGAAGGAATGATACCGCAGTCTATTGTACAGTCATCCTACAGAAGATCCGATTTCCTGACAATCGCTCTTTCACAGAAATATCGTTCTGATATTTGCAACGACTATCTTAAAAAACAGTAGCAACGATTGGTGTCAGTTATGCTTTAAAGTCGAAAATCTTTAAGTCGGGTGCTTTTGTACTATAATCAGCTAATTTACGAACAAATTTTTGTAGCAACGGACTTTGATTATGGCTCTCTATGGCCAATTGATCTTTCCAATTTTCTACCATTATAAAAGTATTTCTTTCTTCTAGTGATTCGTAAAGAGTGTAGGCCAAACAACCTTCTTCTTTTCTAGTTTCTGAAATTAATTCTTCGGCGTCCGATAGGAAATTCTCGCGTTGATTTTCTTTGATAAAAAACGAGGCATTAATCACTTTCATTTGATAGGCTCCCTCTCTTATTTAAAAGTAGTCAATTCTTTAGCATCTAGTCGGATTGAATTGTATCCTTCTTCTAACGCTTTCCCAATCGATAAAATCATGACTGGTACATAACGTTCTTTTTCTAAGCCAAATGCTTCAGCTAATTGATCTGCTTCAAATCCACCAATCGGGTTTGTATCATAGCCATGAGAACGCGCAACAAGCATCAATTGCATCGCAGCTAAACTTGAATCAATTTTTACCACATCATTCATTTCTGCTCTAGTAAAATTTTTGTAATAAGGAATGATGGCAGCTAATTGTTGATCTCGCACTTCTGGAGACATCTTACCTTCAGTGACTGCCTGATTATAAATGGCTTCTCCGTACTCATAACATTCCATGTCTCCAAATATCAAGATCATTGCGGAAGAGGTATCATTTTGTCTTGTATTAAAACGAATTAATGGTTTTAATTTTTGTTTTTCTTCAGGACTCTCCACCACTACGAAACGCCAAGGTTGCATATTTACTGATGATGGTGCGATTGTTGCTTTCTGGATCATTTCAAGCATTTCTTCGTGAGAAATTTTAATATTCTCATCGTATACTCTGATGGATTTTCTATTATAAGTGATATCTGAAAAATTATTATTGATTGTCATTATTAAACCTCTTCTTATTTGATTAATTTATTTAGTAATTGTCGTAATTGTTTCTCTTCTACGGAACTAAGTAGATCATAAAAGGGATTTTGAGAATGATCCTGTTCTTTCTCACAGCTCTCTAGATCCATTCTTGCTTTTTCGGTCATTTCTACAAAAATTTCGCGATTGTTCTCTTTATTTCTTTCTCGAATCACGTATTCTTTTTCTTCTAGAATTTTCAAATGTCTTGTAACCGCAGCGCTATCGATGTGTAACTGATGCTGTATTTGCTTTTGCGAACATTTTCCTGTTTCTTTAAGAATCATCATTAATTCATATCTGGTCAAACTAAAACCCGTCACTTCCTCAAATTTAGAGGTCATTTCTTGGTTCGCAATCTTTATCTGATAAAGAAGACTACTAAACTCTCTAAGATTCAAACTATACCTCCTTTTATATATGTAATTGACTAGTCAATCATTGACGAGTCAATCTTATAATAAAAAGATTATTTTGTAAACAATAATGATTGCTTCATTGAAAATAGGTTCGTTCCAATGGTTGCCATCTCCTCTAAAAGCGGTGAATCTGCTTCCAGATAAAAAAAAGACGCTCGTTTCCACAATCTCACCCGTGGAAACTCAGCGTCTTTCAAAAGATCGATTCGCGTATCAGAAAAAAATCGAAGAATACGAAGCTGAACGAGCAGCTTTATACCCTTCGTTTAGTATCCGTTATGGATAGCTGCTGTCACTGCTACGATAACCACAACTTTCAATTGAAAAGAGCGTTTCAACTTCAAAAGCTTCTATTCTTGTGAATCACTGGTGAGATCTCATTGATTTGAGTCGTCATATTTTTAGTCGAATAGTGGTTACGCCTGTCGCGAGGCTTCAGCGTTTCGCACTACGGCTGATTTTTTTCGACAATCATTTGGACCACTAACGTCATCATACCAAACAGAACACCCGCCACGGGGAAAATAATCCAACTTCTCCCCCAGTCGTTACTAATAAAACTATAAGCTAAAAATAGGGCCACGACTAACATCCAATAACTACCATAAAGAGCATCGGTCCATCGCTTACGACTTTTGATTTGCCGTGTGTATTCGCCTTCTTGGAGTAACTTAAGGTAACTACCCCAACGCATACCCGTTCGAATCAAGAGATAAACCCCACAAGAAACCATGACTAACAAAGCGGCCACCGACAAAAAAATTGCCGATTGATTCGTGGTAAATAACGAGAGTAACAATAACGGTACGGCTGATAAAATACATAAAACGACACCGAGAATAATCATTTTGGTATAGGTCGGTTGATATTGTTGTTGTTGTGCTTTGACCATCTGTGTGACACCATATTGCGTATCGAATACCTCATTTTCTAAGTACTCATACTTTTGAATTTTCAGTCCAGAATAAATGAAAATGCCCACCGCTAATGCAACAAGTAGGAGCAAGACTGTAATCCCTATTCCAAGCGCTACATTTTCCGAAAGCGAAAAGATACTAGCTTGTTCAGACGCTCCCAGTAAAACAATGAGGACAGCTGGGGAGAGAATACATAAGACGACACCTAACGCTACACCTTTGGCAGAAGCTTCTACTGCTTGAAGATACTCGTGCGCTTCTTCCAAAGAAATTTGACGAATCGTACCAAAATCGGTATTCGTTTCAAGATATTCTGGCTCTTTCATATCATCGTTTAACAAATAGTCAATGCTCACACCAAAAATTTGACTCATCTGCACAATTTTGTCGACATCTGGAATGGATTGGTTTCCTTCCCATTTTGAGACCGATTGACGAGAGACTTTCAATTGATTGGCAAACTCTTCTTGCGTCCATCCTTCTTTCTTTCTTAAAGAGATAATTTTATCTGCTAACATCGTGAACACTTCCTTTTTCTCCAACTTTTTTAGAATATCTTTTTCACCTATTAGTATACCGTTTTTCAATAAATTCATACAAGAAAGTGTAGTGTACAACTTGTCAACTGCAAGGTGCTTTGATGTAACGTGGGCTTACAAGCCTTGCTAGCAGAGCGTTTTTAAGCAAAAAGTCGTATTCTCTTTTTTTGCTAACTGATTTTCATTGTTGATTAGGAAGTGAATCTTTTCACTCAAGACTAAAAATCTCCTTAAGAATTCGCACTCTTTTTCTCAGGATGCTAGAAATAAACGGCTAAAAGTGCTACTATAAGAACGAATGACAGAAGTTGTTTCAGCAACTTAATGTAAAATTTTCATTTAACTTGAGGAGGATATTTTCATGACAAAACAGGCACCTGTTGCGCTAATTATTTTAGATGGTTTTGGTTTACGAGACGAGACAGTTGGAAATGCGGTGGCTCTTGCACACAAACCAAACTTCGATCGCTACTACAATGAATACCCACATACACAATTAAAAGCTTCTGGTCTAGACGTTGGACTACCTGAGGGACAAATGGGGAACTCAGAAGTTGGTCATACAAATATCGGTGCTGGTCGTACCGTTTATCAAAGTTTAACACGTATCGACAAATCGATCTTAGATAAAGAATTCGAAGAAAATCCGGCCATTAACGAAGCGATTGACCTTGTAAAAGAAAATGACTCAAAATTACATGTTTTCGGTTTATTATCTGACGGTGGCGTACATAGCCACATTAACCACATTATTGAAACCGTCCGTGTCGCAAAACTTAAAGGATTAAAGAACGTTTACTTACATATGTTTATGGATGGCCGCGATGTTTCACCAACTTCTGGTAAATCTTACGTTGAGCAATTAAACAATGTCTTAGCTGAATTAAACTTTGGTGAAATTGCGACAATTTCTGGTCGTTTCTACGCGATGGATCGTGACAATCGTTGGGACCGTGTGGAACAAGCTTATAACGCGATTTCTCATGGTCAAGCACCGATGTTTGATTCTGCCGAAGCAATTATGGAAGCTTCTTACAATAAAGAAGTATTTGATGAATTCATTGAGCCTGCCATTGTTGCCAAAGATGGCAAACCTGTCGCAACGGTTGATGATAAAGATGCTGTCATCTTTGCAAACTTCCGCCCTGACCGTGCAATTGAATTAACGCAAGCATTCACTTTTGAGGCATGGGATCATTTTGACCGTGGCGCACGAAAAGACGTTAAATTTGTGACTTTCACTTTATTCTCACCTACAATTGAAGCTTCTGTGGCTTTTGCACCAATGCCGATGACAAACGTTCTTGGAGAAGTCTTATCAAACGCTGGTTTAAGACAATTACGCATTGCCGAAACTGAAAAATATCCACACGTAACATTCTTTATGAATGGTGGACGTAACGCAGAATTCCCAGGGGAAGATCGTATCTTAATCCCTTCACCAAAAGTGGCAACGTACGATTTAAAACCAGAAATGAGTGCGTACGAAGTAACGGATGCCTTAGTAGCAGATATTGAAGCGGGCAACCACGAAGCCATTATCTTAAACTATGCAAACCCTGATATGGTTGGTCACTCAGGAATGGTTGAACCAACAATCAAAGCGATTGAAGCAGTCGACGAAGGATTAGGACGCGTTGTAGATGCGATTCTAGCACGTGGCGGTTATGCAATCATTACAGCCGATCACGGAAATTCCGAAACGTTATTTGACGAAAACGGTAACCCGCATACAGCGCACACGACTGTACCGGTACCGGTTATCGTGACAAAACACGATGTGACTCTCCGTGAAGGTGGCGCATTATGTGATTTAGCACCAACAATGTTAGATTTATTAGATGTTGAAAAACCAGCAGAAATGACTGGAACATCATTAGTAAACAAATAAAACAAAAAATCAGGAGCAGATGACGCTCCTGATTTTTTTTGGCCTTACTAAAAAGATTCGCAAAAAGCCACTTGAAAAAAGCAAATAGTTGACTGCTTTTTTCAAGTGGTTCTTGGGCTCATCAGGCTTATTTCAGTAATGCTTTCGCGCGGTCCAATTCTTCACGAATCAACTGATGACCATACGCATGGTGGTAATGGTCGACTTTAGTGTTGGTATCTGCTAGTGACTGATAGAGTGCTTCAAACGCTTCTTCTGAAATATACGGATCGTTTGCACCACTTGTGATCAGAACTTGGAGCTCTTTTTGGGGCTTAAAAGCTACTTCTGGTCGAACCGTTGATGGGTGGAACAAGAAGGCATAGTCAAAGGTGACCGCTTCGAATTCTTTTAAAACGTTTAGGGCTAAATTCGCTCCATTCGAATAACCGATGACGGTGATTTTCTTATCTGCTAATTGATATTGTGTGATTACTTTTTGTAAGGAATCATAAAAATCATACGTTGCACTAGCTAAACTACGTAAATCAAATGTCCCATCTTGGTAGCGCGCAAAATAGCGAGCCATTCCTTGTTCTTCTACTTCACCTTGGAACCCAATCATGGTTGCTTCCGGATCGATGTATTGTCCGATTTCAAATAAACTCGAAGCACTACCACCCGTTCCATGTAAGAGGATCAGTACATGATTATTTTTTCCGGGAATATGTATATGTCTCATTCTTTATCTCCTTTATTTGCTATTTTTGATTTGTGTACGAATATCGGCTAGTTCTTTCGCTTCTTCTTGAGATAACGGCCGCTCTTTCTCGATTTCTTTCAATCGTTTCATTGCCTTTTTCATTTCATTTCGCCGTTGTAACAACTCGTATTCGTAGCGATCACGATAGCCATAATGTTCCATCTTCGAAATTTTTCGTACTTCTACTGGCATTAAATGCGCCAAAATTTCTTCAGTTTGCTCTGCATAATGTGGTGGAATCAGTAAAGTCTCGCCTAATTCCTCAACCGTTTCATCAATTAAAATCCCAGGTCCGACTGTCGACAACTCAATTAAGATACCGCCTTTTTCTCTGAAATAAATCGCCTGAAAGTATTTACGATTTTTGATTTCTGTAGGCCTGTAACCTGCTTGTTTAATTTTTTCACGCCATGCCTCTAAGTCTTCTTCTTGGATTTTAAAAGCAATGTGATGTACAGTCCCAACACCCATTTTACCAGGAGTACGCTGTTTTTTATTAAGTTCAAGCGCTCCTCCTAAGTCGTCATTAACCGTTAAACGAATCATTTCTTCGTCTTCTGCGCGCCGTTCATATCCCAAAATATCTGTTAGGACGCGGAGTGTTTCTTCCGGTTGTTTCGAATACAAAACGGCCTGTTGAATCCCAATTAATGCTGCCTCTTTTGTGATTTGATCAAAGGACCATGAGTGGCTTTGATCAAATTCGCCTTCAATCAGTTCGAGTTCAAGCCCATCAGGATCCGTGAAACCAATTCTTTTTTTACCAAACCGTTCATATTCAAAATAAGGAATGTTAAACGCTGCGAGACGTGCTTTCCAAAAAGCAAATGCATTGGATGAAATCGCATAAGCGGTAACGCCCACTTGTCCCGCACCCACAAATCCTTCATCACCATCTGAAAATGGAAAAGTAGTCGTTAAACCGGTGCTGCCATTCGCGTTCCCAAAGTACAAGTGATAACGATCTTTATCATCAAAGTTTACGGTTTTTTTTACGAGTCGTAAGCCTAAAACACTTGCGTAAAAATCGACATTACGCTGCGCATGTCCGACGACGGATGAAATATGATGAATGCCTGTTGTTTTTAACATCTCGTTCCCTCCTCTGTTTTGTTTCTCTATCTGTATATTATTACGAATTCGAGATATATTCAACTGATTTGCCTTATCGTGATGTACGGAGTAACAAAAGGATTATTTTCAAAAATGCTTTTTAATGACGGGTCCGTTCTCTTGCCCATAGAAAAAAATGCTAGCAAACTCTCGTTAGATTGTCGCTAGCATTTTCTCGATTGCTCTGTATTTCTTCTGAAAAGATAGAATTTTTTATTCATTTCCACTTATTGATTGCGTCATTCGCTGTAATGACGTGCAGCCGGGCAGTTTATCCATCCAACTCCAAACCATTATCCGCCATAGACCGTGAGATGGGATGGTAAGACAGTCACTTCTAGCGGCAATCTTTCTCCTTCGTCGCCATCGATGTTGGTCACTAATTCTTCCTCGCCTTCAAGCGTGATGACTGCCTGTTTAAACGGATGGTAAACTAGATTTTCCGTTGTATCACGGACTCCTTTGATTAAATCTGGAATTGATTTGACCGTATCGAGCACATTTTGATCTTTTAAATAAATTAAATGCAGGAGCCCATCATTCACTTTAGCATCCGGTAACAATTGTTCGAAGCCCCCAATCGAATTGGTTAAGCCAATAATCATCGTACTCGTTGTCATCTTTTTGTCGACGCCATCTAAGACTACTTGAAAGTCATAGGTTTTAGTATTCGCGAGTTGTTTAAGCCCCGATACGAAATACGCCATTTTCCCAAGTTTAGTTTTCTCTTCGCTTTCAACATCATTGAGTGCTGCGGGTATCGATCCAATCGCCACCACATTCATAAAATAAGCATCATTAATCTTCCCAATATCGAGTGTCGTCGTGTGATCGAGCGAGAAATTGGCAATGGCTTCCTCTGGGTCTAAGGAAAGCGATAAAGCCCGGGCTAAATCGTTGACCGTACCTAAAGGGAAAAAACCGAATGTTGGGCGATAGTCTTGTTCTGCTAACCCACTAATCCCTTCATTGACTGTGCCGTCTCCTCCCATCACGATGACACTATCGCACTGATTTTGAGCAGCTTCTGTCGCAAAACGAGTCGCATCCCCACTTTTTTCAGTATATTTCACGGTGACTTTATCAAAGAGACTTTCTAACTTGGCAACTGCTTTTTTTTCATAGATTTTTGCTTTTTCTTGACCGGAACTAGGATTGACAATTAACACAACTTCTTTCATCTTTTCGCCTCCAGTAATGACTTTTTTGCGGTGAACACCTTTCTTGTCGGTTCACCATGTGATAACTCATTTTACCGTATGGCGGGAGAAGTCGTCAAAAATTAGCCTTCTAACAGAACTTTTGTTGTCTCTTTAGATAGGGAGTCCGCTATTCGTCCACCACTTTTACATGCTAAAAAAAAGCAAATCTCTCCCTGTTTGGGTAGACATTTGCTTTTTATTTGTTGTGATGGATTAAGCTTCTGGGTTTAGCGCTTCAAAGACTTCCCATAACTGATCGCAATCTTCTCTTGGACCGATTGCTTCCATTGCAAAAGCATTTTGATCCGTTCCAGCTAAATAGTCACGTAAGTGCATATCCGAAAATCCATGGGCCGCAGCGTCAGCGCGTGTACTACTATAGTAGACTTTTTTAATATTCGCCCACATCATCACACCGACACACATCGGACAAGGTTCACACGTTGCATACACTTCACAATCGGATAAATCCATGGTCCCTAATTTTTTACACGCTTCACGGACAACGACCATTTCCGCATGTGCAGACGAATCGGTATCCCCGCGTCACATCCTCGTGTGATTCATCGCTACAATCACTTCGTTATGACGAACAAGCGCTGTCCCCAATAAACCGACAGCTTGACGTTTCTCTTCTGTTACTATCGCTTTAGCAGCCCAGTCAAAATAGTTATTCATGTGATTACACAATACCAAACACTTCACTATTCTTGTTGCTGTTTCGCCAAAATTATAATGATATATAAAACAAATACACTGATTGATGCTGAGACGAACGCAATATTATTTAAAAATACGATTCCTAGAAAAAACACGTCTACCATTGGAAGTAATAATCTTATGATGAAGACAATTACTGCTAATGGATTATAAACACACTCCACATCGACTTTTTTAGACGAATCTATTTCGCGTAAGTTTATAGTCCCTTTTTTATTATGGACCCTTTTTGTCTAAAAAAAAGAGCGCCAAACTATCGTAAATCCCATATTTTGCGGAATCGATCTCTTTAATGACATAAAAGAGAATTCATAATGGTTGATATTATCATGCCCACCAACACTTGTTTCGAGTTTAACTCTAGAGCAAAAAAGTCAGCCACCGTTATATAAAATATTATGGACAAAACCTATCTAAAGAGTTGTAAATTTCGATTCGATACTTTCTAGTGTTGGTAGAAATTTACCCGCATTATTTGTGTGTATTGAAAAAACATCTTGAATCCCCTAGAATTAAGTCGTCTAAAACAAATCCAAGGGGGAACTCAAGATGCTCGAACTTCATTTTATCAGAACCATGCTAGATATTCTAGACTTTACTATCATTTTTCAAGGCGAAAAAGAAAAAAATCTTTATACCAAGGAATTTATTAAAGAAGAAACGTGTCATGTTTTCCATACCACGCTTTCTTACACGCCTGATTGTTGTATCAAATATAGTATGGAAAACAATCAATGCGTTAGTAAAGGAAATCCTCCTTACCTTCCAACTTCCTTACTTAAATGGCCCTGTTGAGGCACGACAAACTACCATATTAAAGTATTAAAACGAACGACTTATGGCTTTAGAAACTTCATTCACTGCAAAATCAGAATTTTTATCAATCGTGGTAAATACTTCGAAAAGAAAAAGAAATCAAACATACAAAAAATGAACAATAAAAAGACACATAAAAAAAGAGGCTGACTCATAAGTCCAAAAATAAAGAAAAGCGCATCAAATCCATTCTCAAGAATGTTGATTTGATGCGTTTCCTATTTTTATAAACTGTCATTTTCGACTAATAAAACTACTTATGAGTCAGTCTCCTCGTGACGCAATTCTAAAAATTCGTTTAAGATGGTACAAACCCTAGTTGTTAAAGAGCCAAAATTTACCGATCCATCAGTCGCATTTTACACCGTTTTCGGACGGAGTTCCTCAGAAAACAGAGAGAAAACAATCTCTAGTGTTCGTGAGTAGATAATTATTGTCGGATCTCTTACTTTTTACTTTCTTATCCCTACATTTTTTCCAATAATCGCTTGGATTGTGCCATGTGTTCTGTATAAAGTGAATTATTTGGTTGAATGCGATGCGCCTCTTCCATGACGGCATACGCTGCTTGATGTTGCGCGATGCTTCGCAAACTATTTGCTTTATGGAACATATAATCAACCCGTTCCGGATTTTTTTCTAATAAACGATCCATCACTTGGATAGCCTCTTCGTGTTTCCCTACTTCACGTAAGTAATTCGAATAGTGATATAAGTAGAATGTCGTATCTTTCGACTGGATCCCTTGTTCAAAATAAGACTGTGCTTTTGCATGGTCGCCTTGTTTTTTGGCGAGGTTCGCTAAGTAATAGGCAAATTCTGCTGACGTCTCGAAGCCTTTTTCGTAATAGTATGTCGCACTTTCTTCATCGCCTAGTTGTTCATACGTGCGTCCTAAATAATACGTGGTTTCTAAATTACTTGGTAACTGACTTAATTGCGCAAGGGCCTCGTTATTTTTCCCTTGTCGTAACGACTGCCGAATCGCCGTGAATTCATCTTCCAACAATGGATGGCGCAAGAGTTGTTCGATGGTCGTATGGTTTAATTGTTTGGCATATGCAATCGAATCGAGACCATAATCATCGGTTACCTGAGGATTTGCGCTTGCTTGGACGAGTTCCAAGACCATATCACGATACAAAAAGCCTTCATTTCCTAAAATAACTGCTTCTAAAAGAGGCGTCCAGCTCAAGCGATTTTTTTCGTCTGCTGGGACACCAGCGGCTAATGCTTTTTGTACGACAGAGATAAAGCCTTTTTCAGCTGACGGATGCAAAGTGGTCCCACCGAATCGATTGACTTGTTTGAGATCTGGTGAAAATGAAAGAATAAGTTCAAAAACCCCGTCAAAACCATTGGCTGCAGCGGCAATAAAAGGCGACAATTGTGTTTGATCTCGTTGACTTGGAGAATAGCCTTTCCCTAACAAACACGCTACAACCGCACGCTGATTCTTCATAACCGCTACGTGTAACGGGGATTGACCTTGTTCGTTCACAAGGTCTAAATCCCACTCCTTCACGGCAGCAAGTTGTGTTAAAATCGCTTTTTGTGATTTCTGATTGAGTATGTCAAAAATCGTTTCTGTTTTATGCATCATGTCACACCTTACTTATATTTTTTACTAAAAGCGATAATTTCCGTTGTAAATACCTTATGTGATGGATAAGGTATTCTCGCGCTGATTACACCAATACCTGCATATCTCCGATTGTTAATCATCAAGAAAATTGTTTCTTTAGCACAAGATTAGTGGTCTGCTCAAAGACGCGACAAAACACTCCTATATAGATTTTATTTAAAAATCTTAATACGATTGTTGGACGAAAAAAACTATAGGGTCATTGCTTGTCATGATTGTTACTCTTTTTTTTAACTCTCAACTACTCTCTTAGTATACGTTTTTTGCAACCCTATTACTATGGATGATATACTTAAAAAGCGATTCATATTTTGGGACACTTTAACCAATAACTAATCATGGAGGTTTATCATGGACGTGACCACTTTTTTACAATTACCTTTTACGAAAGAATTTAAATTACTCGCGGGTGAAAACGGGCTGATCAATCAAATTACAGGGATAAATATTTTAGACAATCCCAATGCGACTGATTGGTTGACTCCTGGAGAATTAATTTTGACTTCCGGCTATTTTTTTAAAGAAACACCCAGTGCGATGGCGAATTTTTTAGCCCACTTTGACCGCTTAAATATCGCAGCCATTTGTATTAAACCACAAATTTATTTAACCCCCTTACCCAGTGCATTGCTCGAGGAATGTAATCAACGCGGGATTCCTCTAATTGAAATTCCATACGGGGTGGCTTTTTCCAAAATTTTGAATACGGTGATGAATTTACTTTCAAATGAAGTCAATGAGGCCAATCAAATGGCCTTAGACTTAAACTCTGAATTACTTGAATATGGGTTACAAGGAAAAGGAATCGAGGAATTAAAGGGAAAATTAGAACGTTTGTTAGGGAATCCGATTTTAATTACGAATGGCGATTGGAGCGTGTTAACCAAAACGATTGATGCAGTATTCACGCCCTACTTAAAGCAGCAACAGCATCACCAAATATTTGATAAAGAATCATTTAAGCATTTACCGGAAAACTTCCATCATTCTAAGCACCCTTCCAATTTTTTACTAAATGACCAAACAAGTGGTACGATTCTCCCCGTTTTTTTTAATGACATTACGTATGGGTATATGATTGTCTTTCAAAAAAACAAAGCTTTAACACGCCAAGACTATCTCGCACTTGAACAGGCATCGATTACGATTGCCTTAGAAATCGTTCATCAAAATGAAAAAGAACGGATCCAAAATAAAGTCTTACGTGATTTTTATCGAGAACTTCTTTTTGGTACTCATTCGATTGAAGAGCTCAATACCTTTAATATTGAATTTGATTATGATATTCCTTATACTGTTTTTATCATTGATTTTCAGATTGCCAACCATAAAGAGCAAAGTCTTGTGCAACAAAAATACGAAGAAGAACGGATGATTCGAAAAACTTTTGCGGCAGCTACGTTCTTTCAACATCCCCTGTTTCCAGTGATTCATCTATTTAAACAAGGTCAAGCCATTATTGGTCTCGTCGGCCGAAAACAAGCGAATCGACCAAATGAACATCTATTAGAAGTAGAATTTTTTGAAGCCTTTCACCAATACTTACTCGCAGATTTACCGAAAGACTCATTTATGAATTTCTATATCGGAACCAAACAAGCAATCGAGAATATTAAAGAAAGTTATCGAGAAGCGAAACAAATTTTAGCCTATCAAGAAACACAGAAAAGTCAGATTTATTTTGCGAGAGATTTTTATTTCGAGTTATTTTTACGTCAACATATTCAAGCTGAAGCTGCAGAAGGTTTTATCGAGCACTATTTATCACCGCTTTTAACTTGGGAATCGGGAAGTCATGCCTACTTACTTGAAACCCTAAGCGTCTATTTAAACCACCAACTTAATTTGGCTACAGCCTCGAGAGACTTGTTCATTCACCGAAATACGCTGCGCTATCGGATTGAAAAAATAGAAGGCCTCCTAGGTTATTCCCTTGATGATCCACGCGTCATTTTAAGTTTACAACTGGCGTTAAAACTATTAGAAGAATATCAAAAAGAACGGTAGTGTGACGACACTAGCGTTCTTTTTTGTAAAAGAGGGCT
The DNA here is from genome assembly GCF_051713805.1 of Enterococcus sp. DIV1314a. Lineage (NCBI taxonomy): Bacteria > Bacillati > Bacillota > Bacilli > Lactobacillales > Enterococcaceae > Enterococcus > Enterococcus sp. DIV1314a. Next base: position 823,213 of record NZ_JBIOQP010000001.1, read on the forward strand.
CTGTGTATCAAATAATTTACAACAATCTCATATTTAAGCTACTTACAACTAAAATATTCATGAAACACTATGATTTTCACGTGAAACAATTTATGATAGAAGAAGCTATTGAATTTCTCGGATTAAAGGAGCGTTTTACCATCGAAAATCGAATGAATCGTCAACATAAAATTATTTTAGCCTTATTTCTCAGCGCCTTATCAGGGTTTATCGATATTTTAGGATTATTTGGTATCGGTAAAATGTTCCTCTCGTTTATGAGCGGCAACTCCACTCGCTTGGCTTTTTATTTAGCAGAAGGCGAGTTTATTCAAGCACTTCCTTATATCTTTTTAATCGCCAGTTTCGTATTTGGGGCTTTTTTAGGCGATGTGGTCAAAAGTCGTTTTCCAGGAGAAGTCCTTTTAGCCATACTAACAACTGAAACGTTCTTGATTTTCATCAGTTTTATGATGATTTTTCTGGATATCAAAGATGAATGGTCTTATCTACCTTTAACGGTCGCAATGGGACTGCAAAATACGATGCATATTCGAGTCGACGATAAAATCATTGGTCGGACTTTTTTTTCAGGCGTCTTACATTCGCTCGGGACGGATATTTCTCAAGCCATGCAAAAAAACAAACCATGGAGTGCTCCGCTCCTTGATTTAGTGATTTGGGTCGTCGCCGTCTCTGGTGCGTTTTTAGCCGGAATCCTACAACCGAACATTCCAACACAAACTCTCCTTGGCTTAGTCTTAATCATTTTACTTTTGGTGATTGTTATTATTATAATGTTAAACAAGAAGCAGCCAGACTTTCGATAAAGAGAGACTCTTTAATTAAAAGTTACTTCTAAATATTGCAGACGAGGAGAAATGAATATGACACACGTTTTTGACGAGATTCTAAAACACAATGAGGCCTTCGTGGCAAATAAAGAATATATCCCTTACCAAACGGATAGTAATCCTAATAAAAAATTAGCGATCTTAACTTGTATGGATAGTCGCTTGACAGAACTACTACCCGCCGCGCTCGGCATTAAAAATGGTGATGCGAAAATCATCAAAAATGCGGGTGGGATGATCACCAGTCCCGTGGGTTCTACGATTCGTAGTCTCGTTGTTTCGATCTATGCCTTTGATATTACCCAAGTGATGATTATCGGTCACGATCACTGTGGGATGAGTAATGTCGATAATTCTCCTTTAATTGAAACGATGAAAGAACGCGGCATTACCAAAGAAGCCTTTGAAACCTTTGACAGCGATGATTTTGACACTGCTCGTTGGTTGGAAGGTTTTGCCAATGTCGAAGAATCAGTGGCTAAAACGGTGGCATCCGTCGTCAACCATCCGCTAATTGCTAAAGATGTGGAAGTCCGTGGCTTTGTCATTAATCCAAGTACCGGTGAATTACGCCCTGTCTGCTAAAGCGTGACATCCTAAAAAAGTGGATCCCCAAAAATTGGAGATCCACTTTTTTAGTTTTCTGCTAAGAGCAAGACTTCATAAGGCGCTAACGTCAATGTCGTTGGATGAGCCGTATGCGTTATTAAATCCATACCTGCTGTTGCGACTTGAATTTCTTTCGTTTCTTCTGAGAAATTCATGACGAAACGATAGGATTGATCCTCAAAATCACGCGACTGAACCGATACGTCTGGATCCCCTTTGATGACCCACGCATTTTCTAAGTCTTTGGTTTTTGCTAGTTCGCCGTAAAAATGCTCTAAGAAGTCGAGATTCGTCCGTGCGCCAATAAAGTACGCTGCCCCTTGTCCGTATTGATTACGCGTAATCGCTGGAGCACCCGCATAAAAATCTTCGGTATACGTTCCGAGTACTTCTGCGCCTTCAAGTTCAAAAAGGCTACAATAGTCTTTTGCTTCAAAAGACTGATCAGCATAGTGGACCGCATTGCGATCTTTCGGATAAAGCGTATCGGTTTCTGTTACCTTAATCCCAAACAGCTCGCGTAACGGTTGCGGCCAACCACCTAAATAAGTCAGATCATTTTCGTTGACGTAACCTGTGATATAAGTTGAAACAAAAGTTCCCCCTTGTTGGACATACGTACTTAAGCGTTTCATCACGTCTTCTGTCATTAAATACATCATGGGTCCAATGATTAACTCATACTTCGAAAAATCAGCCTCTGACGTAATCACTTCTACCGCAATATCATGATTCCAGAAATAGCGATAATGTTCTTGTAACGTTTGCGGATAACGTTTGGATGCATTCGAAAAGCCCTGTGCATCATTGAGCGCCCAATTGTTTTCCCAATCATAAATAATCGCGACTTTGGCTTTTTTATAACTACCTTTTACTGCTTTGATATTTTCGAGTGCCTCACCCACCCGCGTAACTTCTTTAAATACACGGTTATCTTCACTATTATCATGATCGACGACGGCCCCATGGAACTTCTCAGAAGAACCACGTGATTTACGCCATTGGAAATATAAATTACTATCTGAACCATGCGCGATAAATTGCATGGAAGATAATAAATGCATGCCGGGTCGTTTCACTTTATTGACTTCATGCCAATTGACCCCACTTGGCGTAGATTCCATGATTAAGAATGGTTGTTGTTTGATACTACGATATTGATCATTAATGAATCCCACTTTACTCGCTAAATCCGCCGTTGTTTCCCAATCGTTATGCCACGCAGGATAACAGTCCCAACTAATCACATCGACGTGTTTGGCAAATTTTCCGTAGTCTAAACTTTGAAAGGGAATTAGATCATGCGTATCTGCCATAAAATTGGTGGTAATTGGAATTTCCGGTGTCAATTGGCGAATATCTTTAATTTCATGCTCGTAAAAATCAATGGTTTGATCCGTCACAAAACGACGCCAATCTAAATTATGTCCATGAACCATCGTTTCCCCAATACTAGAAGGCGATTCAATCTCTGACCAATCAGAGTAGGCATGACTCCAAAATGGTCCCCACCAAGCATCATTTAAGTCTTTTAAGGTTGGGTATTTCTTTTGTAACCATTGACGGAAGTTTTCTTGACAATATTCGCAGTGACACTCACCTGAATACTCATTCGAAATATGCCACATGTACAGTGCCGGATGATTGCCATAACGTTCCACTAGTTTTCGATTCATGATACCGATTTTCTCACGGAAAACAGGCGAAGAAAAACAATGATTGTGACGGCCGCCTTGCAACATTTTTTCCCGTCGTTCATTCGTCCGTAAGACTTCTGGATATTTTTTAGACAACCAGGCAGGACGGGCTCCACTTGGCGTCGCTAAAATCACATTGCCACCCATTTCATAGATGTCATCCATGATTTTATCCAACCATTCAAAGTGATAGTCGCCTTCTGTTGGTTCTAATTGACTCCAAGCAAACATTCCAATCGAAAAGGTATTGGATTTAGACTTTTGCATCAACTCCAGATCTTTTGCTAAAATTTCAGGGTAGTCTAACCATTGATCGGGATTGTAATCCCCTCCATGTAATAAACGATTTTCTGAATTGTAACGTGTCATTTTTATCTTATCCTTTCGTTCCACCCGCCGTTAAACCGGACACAAAATGTTTTTGTAACGCTAAGAAAACAAGCGCTATCGGAATACTAATTAAAATCGCACCCGCCGCAAAAGTTGTATAACTTGCGCCCATTTTATCAGTGACTAATTTGTATAAGCCGATAGGTAACGTGTAATACTCTGGATTCCGTAGTAATATGGAAGATAGCGCAAAGTCACCTAGTGGTCCAGTAAAGCCATTCATCGCAACGACCGCTAACATCGGTCTAGAGAGTGGTAATATAATTTGTAAGAAAATACGGGTGTTGCTGGCTCCATCAATTTTCGCACTTTCATCTAAGTCGAGTGGAATGGAATCGAAGTACCCTTTCAGTAAGTAGGTATTCATCGGGATTTGACCGCCCACGTAAATTAAAATTAAGAGTGCGTGACTGTTAATTAAACCTAACATTTGTGCGAGCACAAAAATCGCAATCAACGCTGAAAATTGTGGAATCATTTGCAACAGTAAAAATAGGACTAAGCCATTTTTTCGCCCTTTAAAACGAAAACGTGAGAAGGAGTAGGCCGTCATTGAAACAAAAATTAATGATAGTACCATGGTAAAGAAACTAATTTTGAGAGAATTCCAATACCACTGGCCGTAAAATAAATTGCCTTCATTGGCAAATAATCGGCGATAATGCGACAATGTTGGATTCGCCGGAATTAAACTCGTACTCACTAAACTATTACCGGGATTAAAACTAGCCCCAATCGTCCATAGTAACGGATAGACGATGACGATCACCATCAAGATGAGTAATAAGTAAGAGAACGTCATTTTCATCCGTGTTTGCGACTTCATACTTTTCATTTTCGTCTGCATCTTAAGCGACCTCCTTAAAGGCATTTGTTCGTCTAAATTGCCACAGCGCAATCCCGATTACGAAAACTGAAAGTAAAATCGTCAGAGCCGCAGCGAGCGCGTATTGACTGTTTTGCATCGTTAATTTGTAAATCCACGATACTAAAATATCCGTTCCACCGGCAGTCGAGCCAGGCACAGCCGGTCCACCACCATTAAATAAGTAAATAATATTAAAGTTATTAAAGTTAAACGTGTATTGCGTAATCAAAATCGGTGCCATTGCATAGAGTAATAATGGTAAAGTAATTTTTCTGAATTGTTGTAAGGCAGTTGCGCCATCAATGGTTGATGCTTCATATAAATCATCGGGAATCGACTGTAGCGTACCGGTCGTCACAATAAAAATATAAGGAAACCCAAGCCATGCTTGAATCATCAGTAATGCAAGTCTTGTCCAATTGGCATCGGTCATCCAAGGAATTGGCGCAATATGGAAGAAATTTAAGATTGAATTATTGATCGCTCCAAAACTATCATTGAACATCCCGCCAAAAATTAAGATCGTGACAAAACCTGGAACCGCCCAGGGTAACACAAGCATCGTACGGAAAAACTTTTTGAAACGAATTTTTTTCTGATGAACGACAACGGCCAACAAAATCCCAAGACTGACTTGGAGCGTTGAAGCGACTAGTGTCCAAACAACAGTCCAACCAAATACATTAATAAATGTCGCCCGCCAAATATCGACCGTAAAGATTTGCTTGAAGGTCTCTAAGCCAACCCAATCGGCTAAATTCGCTGGTGCAGAGTGGTATAAGTCATAATTGGTAAAGGCCAACGCGATACTGAATAAGATTGGAAAGATCACTGAAAAGACAAGTAAAATAAAGGCCGGACTACTGAGTAAATACGGATAGCCTTCCGCAAGTAATGCATGGTAACTTTCTTTAATTGAGTTGACTCGTAGATGTTGGTCAATCATTTCGCCATTTTTATACGCGTCACGTAAATTAAGATAGTAAAAAAACAACCCAAAAGTCAGGATAATGAGTGCTACTAATCCTTCTGCCAGTAAGAAAATCGAATTATCACGGGGTACTTCGGTCCCTAAGGTAAAGAGTCCCCAAAATCCCATATTGAATAAATCCGCAAAAACAAATACATATAAAATGGATAGACCTAGAAATAAGCAACCTTTAATCTTTTGTCGATTATATAATTGACCTATTCCGGGAATGATCGATAACAATGCCGCCTTCTTGGCATGAGAGATGCCATTTTTAATCGTGCTCTCCATAAAGCACCCTCCTTTTATTTTAAAAAGACGGCAAAAGCACCGCCTTTTCCTTGATTCCTATCCGCTTAGTTTCCGGTTGCTACAATTGCTGCTTTGATTTGGTCGACTGCTTGCGGTAAGACTTCACTTGGTACGCCTTTACCAGTTGCGATCGTTTGTAATGCTGCATCAACAGGTTCCCACACAGAGTTCATTGCAGTAATTCCTGGTGTTAACACTGCATGCTGGGATTGAACAGAAACAGCTAACGCACTTGGGCTTTCTTGAATGATTGGATCTTCTGATAAAGAAGCCACTGCTGGAACTTCTAATGTTTTCTCATAACGTACAGCGGAATTTTCAGCATTCGCAATATATTCTACAAATTGTTGAGCAAGTTCGGTGTTTTTAGAATAGCTGCTGACATTATAGCTTTTCACGCCGATAAATGACCCCATGTGTTCGCCGTTACTTAAAAGAGGTAATTCTGTGACACCATAGTCAATTCCCGCATCTTTGTAAGGCGCAAGATTCCACGGACCAGAAATAACTGCTGCTGCTTTGCCTTCTGTAAATAAAGAATCTAATACGTTAACTCCTTGTTCGCCGATAATACCGGTTGGGAAAACGCCAGATTTATAAAATTCTTGGATGTATTCTGCTCCTTCAATCGCACCAGGACTCGCCAAGCCGATATCGTCTGCTTGGTAATTTCCTTCAGCATCTTGTCCGAAAACATAACCACCGTAAGAACTCATCACCCCTTGGGCATAGTACAATTGATCCCATAATGCCAATAACCCATACGAATCTTTTGTCAGAACGCCTTTTGAATACTCTAACCATTCATCGGTTGATTTTGGTAATTCTTCTTCTGAGATTAAGGCTTTGTTATAGTATAAAATTTGTGTTTCCACTGCTTTTGGTAATCCATAAACGACACCATCGACGATTTGTGATTGCATGGCAGATTGTGTGTACAATTCTTTTACGGCATCGCTCACATCTAACGGTGCTAATAATCCTTCTGTTACCGCTGTTCCGATTTGGTCTCCTGGGATCGTAATCACGTCAGCCCCAGTTCCTGCTGGTCCGTCTAAACGTAAGTCTTCAATTTGACCTGCCAGTGCTTTTTCAACGACTTTAATTTTCACGTCGTTTTCTTCTTCAAATTTCTTAACGGCTTCTTCAATACCCGCTTTCTTATCTTGATCTTCCCAGACAAGTAAATCATACTCTTCATTATTATTTTTCTTGCTACTTGTTTGGGTGCCTGTTTCCGCTTCTCCGGGACCACATGCTGCCAAACCAAATGCTAACGTACTAAAAAATAAACATTGAACTAATTTTTTCATAATAAATGCTCCTCCTTTTATTGAAAACGCTATCTACACCTATATAGTAAATTAATTTATCTAATTTGTAAAGGATTTTTACCAAAAATATTATTTTTTTTAACTGAATCAGTGTTAAAAATAGCTATTAAGCGCTTTATACCAAGCTTTTTACCCTAAAAATAATTTTAAGTAAATTTATTTACTAAAATCGATATATACGCTATACTAGTTGCGAGGTGATATTATGGTGACCATAAAAAAAATCGCAGAAGAAGCAGGGTTTTCGCAAGCAACCGTCTCCCGCTTGTTGAAAGGTGATAGTACATTATCCGTTGGCGAAGAAACGAGAAAAACGATTATTAATACTGCGCTTTCGTTAGGCTATGACCGTTCCAAAATCAAAACAACGATTGAGAAAATTGCGTTGCTTTTTTGGATCACAAATCAAGAAGAACTGCAAGATTTGTACTTTCATCAATTACGCTTATCCATCGAAAAATATGCGCAAGAAAATAATTTGGATATTGTAACCCTTAAATACGAAGATGGCATTGAAAGCTTACCTAAACAGATTTCAGGTTTTATCGGCGTTGGGTTTTTTTCAAGTGAGGAAACGAAAAAATTAAAGGCGCGTTGTAGTAACGGTGTCTTCTTAGAAATGAATTTAGAACCTGAACTATTTGATACCGTCAAACCCGATACCGATCAAATGACCCGTCATGCGATTGACTTGTTTTTGCAAAAAGGCTATCAAAAAATTGGATTTATTGGAGGAGCCTATCACAATCCTGACCTTGATTGCGATGAGGAAGATACACGCGAAACTACTTTTCGCCACTACTTAGCCAAAAAAGGCACACTCGATGAACGCTATATTGTTTCAGGTGGCAAATTTACCGTCAACCAAGGCTATGAATTAACGAAATCAATGATTCAAAACCTCGATGGTCAGTTACCGGAATGTATTTTTATTGCTTCAGACACGATTGCGGTCGGTGCCTTACAAGCTTTCAATGAAGCAGGGATTGTGATTCCCGATCGACTAGAACTGATTAGTATTAATGACAACGAAATTGCGAAATTTGTTTCGCCGCCATTAACGACTTTCCGGATTGATGTGGAAGAATTGGCACAAACGGCGATTGATATGTTAGTCAATCAATTGATTTATCCGCGCGACATCACCAAAACCGTCTTAGTCGGTGCCAAATTGATTGAACGAAAAAGCTTTTCTGTGAAGTAAAAAAAACTTCGAACCCTGATCTGAAAGGGTTCGAAGTTTTTTGGTTTATTTTTCATGCTTTAATAATGCTAAAAAGGCTGCACCATATTTCTCTAATTTATTTTGGCCAACCCCTTTGATTTCAAGAAATTCTAAGGTACTTTGAGGTTGTTTTTCTGCTAATTCTTTTAAGGTCTGATCAGAAAAAATGATATACGGTGGTAACTGTTGTTCCTGCGCGATTTCTAAACGCAGCGTCCGTAATTTTTCAAAAAGAGCATCGTCCGCTACAATTTGTTTGACGATATTTTGCTTACGTGAAACCGTCGCTTGACCTAAGAGTACTTGGATCCCTTTTTCTGAAATAGATAATGTCGGAAACTGGCCTTCTGAAGGTGTGAGATACCCTTCAGCCGTTAAATAATCGATTAGCCCTACTAAATCTTTTTGGGTCCAACCTTTCATTAAGCCATAAGTCGGCAATTGCTCAAAGCGCCATTGTTTGACTTTTTGATCGCTTGAGCCCATTAAAACTTTGGCAACTAACGATTTTCCAAAACGCTGATTCATCCGTTTGACACACGACAAGACTTTTTGTGTTTCAACGGTAATATCGACGACTTCCCGTTCATCAAGACAATTACTACATTGTCCGCAATCTTGAGGATCTTTTTCACCGAAATAACGTAAAATGTAGCGTTGTAAACACATTTGAGTATGGGCATATTGATTCATTTCTTGCAGTTTGACGTGCTCGCTTTGGCGGTACGTAATATCCGATTCCGATTGTTCAATAAAAAATTGTTGGATTTGAATATCTTGGGCGCCATAAAGTAAGATGGCTTCACTCGGTAAACCATCGCGTCCGGCTCGGCCTGCTTCTTGGTAATACGATTCGATATTACCAGGCATTTGGGCATGAATCACAAAGCGCACATTACTTTTATTAATCCCCATCCCGAACGCATTCGTTGCGACAATCACTTGCAGACGATCAAATAAAAAGTCCTCTTGATTGCTTGAACGCTCTGCTTCACTGAGCCCTGCATGGTAGCGTCCGACTTTTATCTGTTGGTGTTGTAGTAAATGATAGAGCCGGTCGACTTCTTTACGCGTACTTGCATAAATAATTCCTGACTGGTCTTTATTTAAGCGTAAGTATTCTAAGAGATAGACGTCTTTTTGATTTTTAGCAACTTGAAACGATAAATTTTCGCGTGCAAAACCTGTTGTGACTTCATTCTCAGCTGGAATCCCGAGTCGGTGACAAATATCTTGGGCTACTTGAGGCGTTGCGGTGGCAGTCAAGGCGACAATCGGTGGTTTTTGGTCAAACTGTTGAATCGTTTCAGCCACTTTTAAGTAACTAGGACGAAAATCATGACCCCACTGTGAAATACAATGCGCCTCATCGACGGCAAGTAAACTTAAATCAACGTAACGTAGCATTTCTTGAAAATCAAAACTCGCTAAACGCTCCGGCGCAACATATAACAGCTTGATCTCGCCTTGTCCAACTTGACGGAAACGTTGATTTGTTTCTTCTTGGGTTAACGTACTATTGATATACGTTGCGGGAATCCCCATCTCATTCAGCTGATCGACTTGATCTTTCATTAACGAGATCAAAGGAGAAATCACTAAGGTCAAGCCGTCTAGCATTAACGAAGGGAGTTGATAACAAACCGACTTCCCTCCACCAGTTGGCATGATCCCTAACACGTTCTCATGGTTTAATATTTTATCAATAATGGTTTCTTGTCCGGGGCGAAACTCCGCGTAACCAAATTTTTCTGCGAGTAATTGTTGCTTATTAATACGAATGGCCTCCTTTAACACTTGAAAAGCATCGATTAAAATCGATCAAAGTTCTGATACAAGTATAACAAATCTTCACTCTCTTGTTTGAGTTTTTCCCCAATATTCGTTTCAGCCACTTTTTTGCGACTATCAACTTGTTCGACGACTCGTAAAACAGAAACGATATCCGTCCCATTTTCGACGGCATCTTCAATGGACGTAAACGGTTGATGAGCAGCCAGTAACATGCCATAACTATTGGAGAGTAGCGTATAGCCTGCGATACCTGTTTTCTTTTGGTAAGCTTTAGCAAAACCACCGTCGATTACCAACATTCGTTTATTCGCCTTCATCGGGCTTTCTCCTTGTTTTTCTTTGACTGGAGTATGGCCGTTAATAATATGTCCAGTCTTTGGTAAGCCGAAAGAAACTAAAATTTCTTCACAAATTTTTTCCTCATTGCGTAAAGAATAATAGGCATTTTTTTCTTCTATATGACTTTTTTTATCGGTGATATAATAGCGTTCAAAAGTGGTCATCGCTTTTTTACCGAATAAGGAAGAATTTTCACCGGCCCATAAATACCACATTAAATCCGTCGCAAAGTCATCTGTTACTTTTGGCTTGGCGTAGCATTTTTCGACTTGTTCTTGATAAAAATCGAGTAACGCTTTCCCTGCATAACTGTGATTATCGATGCGTAAGGACTTAAAATCGCCATTATCGTGTAACGGGACACACCCATGTAGCAATAAATTATTGTTATAGCACAAATACATTTGTCCTTTTTCATATAAGAAATCCATATGCCGCTTCAATTTTTCGGAATCTTGATAACTTGTCAATAATTGGTGCAACAAGCACGTTTCTTCATTCGTTAATTGGCAAGGGGATGACGGATCAATCGTAGGTGCTTGGAATTGTTCTAATGGATACGTGCGGCCGTGCAGTTCAATCGTTTGCGCGTTATAATCAATTTTTTCTAATACGAGTCGATGAGCCATTTGAAATTCTGGTCGGCGATGAATTAACTGACCTTCTAATTTAAATTGTAAAATGGCACAGGCTTGTTGGACTTGATTGCAAATTTCTTGCTCCCGTAAAGAGACCTCGTCGGCTTCATCCATCACGGGATTAAAATGAGGTTGCACGGTGTAATATTGTTGGCTGTATTCAATTAACGGACGTAAATGAATGCCATAACTTTTTTCTAAAATGGCTAAGTTGCCATAACGCGCTTGGATGCGAATTAAATTGACGAGTGCGGGTAAAGAACCACCCATCGCAGCTAACCAAATAATATCATGGTTGCCCCACTGAATATCCACCGAATGCAGGCCAATCAAGCGTTCCATAATCGCATCAGGCTGGGGGCCTCTGTCATAAATATCGCCTACGACATGTAAATGATCGACGACGAGTCTTTGAATGGTTTCAGCCAATGCTTGAATGAGCCGAGGCGCTTGATTTAACGCCACAATTTTTTCGACAATCGATGTATAATAATCTTGTTTATCGGTTTTTGTATCCAGTCCATTTAATAACTCTTCCATAATATACGCAAATTCTTTCGGAAATGCTTTGTGCATTTTAGAGCGCGTATATTTTTTACCTGCGTAGTCGGTCACTTGAACGAGTTGTAGAATTTTTTCATAATACCACTGATGTAGCGACGCCTTCGCACCAATCCGACTTTTTTCTAAAATAATTTTTTCTTTTGGGTAATAAATAAGGGTACATAAATCCGTAATATCCACCTGTGTCTCATGCTTAAAACATTCTTCCACTTTGCCTCTAACACTTCCTGAGCCATTGCGTAAGACATGATTGAATGCTTCATATTCGCCGTGCACGTCACTGACAAAATGCTCGGTTCCTTTTGGCAATCGTAATATCGCTTCTAAATTAATGATTTCCGTTAGAACATCTTCTTTTTCCGCAAACTTTTCTTTCAACAACTGATAATATTTCTCCTTCATTCACTTGCCCCCTCTGCCTTCGTTCTATCTAATATAGCAAATCCATTAAGCGGTGTATAGGTTCGACCAGACAAAAGTAAAAAGCCGCCCTTTATTTAAACAAGGCGACTTTTGGATTCCGATGTTTCTTATAGTTTATTGACTTTTTTTACAATTTCTCTAATTTCATGTAGGGCTTTTTTCTGTTCAAAATAGCTCTTCACACGGTTTTCATCACCGTCAATTTTACTTAATGTTTTATCTAATTTTTCAACTTCTTTATTGATCCCGTTAATCAGTGACTCTTCTCTTTCTAACTCATTCACCACAGCATCAATTTCGTGTTGTGCATCTTTTTCTTCTAATTTTTCAAGTTTGTGCTCCTTACGAATAATTGTTCTGATTTCGTGAAGGGCTTTTTCTTGCTCGATGAAATGCTTGATTTTACTGTCAGTTTCATCCATTTTGGCTAACGTCTGATCCAGTTTATCCATTTCCTTTTCAATTTCTCTGATTACCTTTTCTTCGCGTGCTGCTACATCTGTCATACTTTCTTCCTCCTTGTTTTTACTTTTTAACGACTCATACCATAAAAATAAGAATACCTGTAAGACTTTTGACAACTATAAAGCAGTGGAGAACGATATAATCTTTGGTTACCGTACTCCAATAATTAAATTATACCTCATCTTTTAAGAAAAATGAAATAAAAACCCTTTATAAACTCGGTTAGCCCTTAACCATATGAATATCTGTGAGGCGTTAGTTAATCTTCAAATGACGAGTCTAATAAAAAAGAAGGGAATCGATCTCCCTTCTTCTTTATTGAACCTATTATTATTTTACCTGAATAACCGCTTTTTCGTTGATTTCAACAACTTGATTTTCTTTTAAGACTTCCACTTGTTCACCAGTCGTAAAGAGTAGCATTGACGTTGTGAATTTACCCGCTTCTTTCACTAACTCTAAATCCATCTCAGCTAAACGATCACCGGCTTTGACTTTTTGTCCTTCTGTCACAAAAGGTTTAAACCCTTTTCCTTTTAGCTCAACCGTATCAATCCCCAAATGAATCAGAATCTCACGACCATTTTTTTCTCTTAACCCGTAGGCATGGCCGGTTGGAAAAACAGTCACGATTTCGCCATCACAAGGTGCGACTACTTCGCCATTCGTCGGTTCAATCGCAAACCCATCGCCCATTATTTTTTTAGAAAAAACGGGATCTTTCACCATTTCTAGCGGCAATACTTTTCCTGCCATAAAAGCAGCATACGTTTCTTTTCTTTTTAATCCAAACAAGATCATTTCCTCCTTTATTCATCCATATTTAAGATCTCAATAATACTATTTTTATAAATAATCGCTTTCGCTCCAAAAATCGCTTGGATGCCACCACCAACCATTAACACATCAGCAGCGCCTAATTTTTTCAACCCATCACGATTGACTTTTGATGCATCTGCCACACTCACACGTAAACGCGTAATACATGCGTCAACATCTTGAATATTGTCTTCGCCACCGAGTAATTCAATGATTTGAAGAGACTCTTCCTTCAATGAATCTTTTGTCGTTACTTGTGGTGCACTCTCTTCTTCCGTTTCATCGTCAAAGCGTCCTGGTGTTGGCACGTTAAATTTCACGATAAACGCTCTAAAAATAACATAATATAAGATAAAGAAGACAATCCCTACAGGAATCACGTACATCCAATGCGTTTTTTCTTGACCTTGTAAAATACCAAACAACGTAAAGTCAATCGCACCACCAGAGAACGTATTCCCAATGGAGATATTCAACAAGTCCGCAATAAAGAACGATAAGCCGTCTAGTAATGAATGAATGACGTATAAAATTGGTGACACGAATAAGAACATAAATTCTAGCGGTTCTGTAATTCCCGTAATGAAAGAAGTTAGCGCAACACCGAAAAAGAGACCTGCGTATTTCTTCGCTCGTTCTTTAGGAACAACATGATACATCGCTAAGGCTGCTCCTGGAAGACCAAACATCATCGTTGCAAAACGACCAGAGAAAAAGCGTGTGCCTTCTGTAAAGAGTCCAACATGATTTGGATCAGCTAATTGCGCAAAGAAGATTTTCTGTGCCCCAACGACGGTTTCGCCAGCTACAGTTTCAACTCCACCGAGTTCCGTAAACCAAAACATTGGATAAATCATATGGTGTAACCCTGCAGCACCACTTAAACGCATTAAGAAACCATATAAGAAACTACCTAAAGGACCCATTTTCGCAATCGTTTCACCTAAAGACACCAATACTTGTTGAAATGGTGGCCACACTAAGTAAAAGAGTGCGCCTACAAAAATCGCTGCAAATGACGTCACGATTGGGACAAAACGCGAACCTCCAAAGAACCCTAAAAATTGAGGTAATTGAATATTGTAATAACGATTGTGTAAATAGACCGCTACACTCCCAATAACAATCGCTCCAATGACACCTGTGTCAATTAATGGCGCATCTTCCGCACTAAAAATGGCAAGTAGCGCTTTAATCGTCGCATTCATTACTAAGAAACCAACAACAGAAGCGAGTACTGCGGTTGCTTTATCGCGTTTAGCTAAGCCAGCCGCAAGCCCCATCGAAAGGAGCAAGGCAAGATTACTAAAGACAACTTCGCCGGCTGCTGCCATGACTTGAAAGAGTCCTTGTAAAAAAGCGACATCTAAGAATGGATACGCTTGAATCGTGGTCGGATTAGATAGCGCACCCCCGATTCCTAGCAAAAGCCCCGCTGCAGGTAAAATTGCGATGGGTAACATAAATGATTTTCCTATTTTTTGTAATCGTTGAAACATGATTATTCCTCCTCTAATTTCGCAATAAAGCGTTGGGCAATTTCTTGTGGTCGCGTAATCGCACCACCGACAACCGCACTATACACGCCTAAATCCATGATTTCTTTTAGTTGTTCTGGGGTATGAATTTTTCCTTCCGCAATGACTGGAATTTGACAGTCTTTGACTAACTGTTTGACTAATTCAACATCAGGTCCTGACGTTTGGGTAGAATAACTGGTATACCCGGCTAACGTCGTCGAAACACAATCAAAACCCATTTCTTCTGCGATTTTCGCTTCTTCTGCGGTAGAACAATCCGCCATTGCTAAACGATTCGCAGCATGAATTTGATCTAAGAGATCTTGTAACAACTCCCCATTTGGACGCGGACGAATTGTCGCGTCAAGAGCGATCATCTCGCAATCCGTTGCTAGTAATTCTTGGACTTCTTTTTTGGTCGCCGTAATAAAGACCTCACTGTCCGGATAGTTTCGTTTAATAATGCCGATCACCGGTAGACCAGTCACCTGCTTAATTTCAATAATATCTTCTACGCCTTGTGCGCGAATGCCGGCTGCCCCCGCGTTTTTAGCAGCTAATGCCATGCGTCCCATAATCATGGGACTATGGAGTGGTTCTCCGGGTAATGCTTGGCAAGAAATCACGAGTTTGCCTTTAATTTGATCTAACATTCTGTTTTCTCCTCTCCTTGTAAATGATACAGATGCAGGGCAATGTAACTAATCTCCGACTGGGAAAATGGGATGAAAAAATTCGCTTGAATTTCTTGCGCTAATTGCTCCGCGATTTGAAAAATTTCTGGATACTGTTTTTTGATGACATCGGCCAAAGGATTGGCTAATTCCTTTTTACTTTCCGAACGCTTTAACGCAAATTTCAAATGGGTAATCAATCGTGCTTTGGCTAAATGATTGTTCGCAATTTGTGCGCCTAATTTTTCTTGTAAAAAGATTAAAGAAAATTCAATCACTTTGGCATAAATCGCTGTTTGCGAGACTTTTTCTTTATTTAATGCTGCATGTAAATGTAAAATAATGGCACCGACTTCTGAATCTGGTAACGTCACCCCGATTGTCTCGTTGATTTGTTTCACCATTTGAGTCGCAATATCATACAGTTCAGCATACATAAAATGGTATTCTTCTGTTAAAAAGCTGCGCACTTCAATTTGATGTTCTAAACGATAAACCGCAAAACGAATATGATCGAGCAATGATAAATGAATCGTTTGATCGAATTTCGTCTGTAATCGTTCTTCTGCTAAAATAATCGCTTTTTCTGTCGCTAGTAAAATCTGTCCTGGAGTATCTAACACCATTTTTTCATAATCTGATAATTTTTGTGAATCTTGAATAAGATGAAAATTACTAATTTTCTCTTCGTTAACAAACAATCCTGGTTTCATCTGAAACCCAATCCCTTTGCCTGTTAATATATATTCTTTGCCCTGATTCACTCCTAATAAAACATTGTGGTTTAACACTTTTAATACCTCGAATGTTTTCATATTTTCCTCCTTTCTAACGTTTCCCCGAAAAATTGGCAATAAAAAAACAACTGTTTTCCCTTTCCAAGACAGACTTCGGCTTACGGTTTCTTCGTAAGCTAATGCCTATACCCAAAAGGTGTACAGTTGCACGCTATAGATAGTACTATAAAATAAAACGGTTGCATTGTCAAATAAAAACTTTTCTCATCAAAAACAGTCTAGTCCCTCTCACGATTCATGCCTGTAATCGCTTGTTTAAATAGTATTTGGTCACACCACGCATAGGCATATCGGCTAATTCACCAAAAATGTCAAACCCTTTTTTTTGATAAAAACCCAGCGCTTGATAACTTTTAGTGGTCAGTGTTAACTGAATGATGGCGCGTTGTCGGGCATAGGTTTCGATTGCTTCTAACAATTGACTCCCCACTCGTTTTCCACGATAGTTGTCATCGACGGCTAATAATTGAACGTAAATCGATTCATGCGTTTGTTTCGCGACAATTCCTCCGATGATTTGACCGCCTTCTAGTGCTGCAAGCGCGATAACTTGATCCTTTACTTTTGGTAAGCCCGCCTCTAAGGTCTGTTGATCAAAAATCTTCTCCAAACATTGGCCCAACATTTGGGCATCGACTTCTTGTATTTCCATCGTCACCACTCCTTTTTTTACTCTTGTTTAAAACCCACTGCCTCTAGCCACTGGTTTGCGACTAAGAAATGGCCATTCCGATTCGGGTGAACCCGATCACTGGATAAAATATAGCTTGATTGAATCGCTAAATAATCATCGATGGCTTGCTGAATATCAATATAAATCAATTGATTTTGCTCGGCGAGTTTTTTTACAATCGCTTGATATTTCTTTAATTTCTGTAACATCGGATCTTCTTGACTTTTTTCGAACATAAAAGGACTCAGGAGATAAATCCCTTTTACTTGCTCTTTCGTTTGATCAATTAGCGCTTGATAGGTTTGGGTAAACAATTCTTCATCCACTAAATCAGTCGGTTGTTGAAACGATTGATCAAAGAAACGCCAAACATCATTAATGCCAATTAAAATCGAGACATAATCAGGTGCGAATGCGAGCACATCAGACTGCCAACGCGCCTGTAAATCCGTCACTTTATGACCATTCAGTCCTTGATTAATCACCATGATTTCATGTGCTGGATACAGGGCAGTTAAAGCCGCTGAAATTACCGCCACATAGCCTTCACCTAAACTATTAAAACTACCGGGAGACGCTTGATAATCGCGTCCAGTATCCGTAACAGAATCGCCAATAAAGACGATTTTAGATTGTTTCTTGAGTTGCATTGTCTTCAATCCTTTCCTAGTGAAGCAGCGCCAAAGAAAGAACCTCTGGCGCCACTACTTGCTCATTTATTAATTAAAATAATCCTGATACGATCCCTTGTGCATCCACATCAATCCGTTCAGCAGCAGGTGATTTAGGTAATCCTGGCATCGTCATGATATCGCCCGTTAACGCCACGATGAAACCAGCACCGGCAGAAACTTTCAATTGACGAATCGTCACTGTGAAATCTTTCGGTGCGCCAATAAGTGTCGGATTATCGGACAGTGAATACTGCGTTTTAGCCATACAAATTGGATACTGGGCAAAACCTAATCGCTCCAATTCTAATAGTTCTCTTCTAGCGCCCGGTGTTAAAGTTACTTGCGCACCTCCATACACTTTTTGCACAATTTTCGTTAATTTCTCTTCAATCGAATCTTCTAACTCATAGGCAAAACGGAAGTCATTCGGACGTTCGGCTAATTCAACGACCTTTTCAGCCAGTGCAATCGCGCCATCGCCACCTTTTTCCCACACTTCTGAAAGCACGACATCGACGCCACGTTCTTGACACGCCTCTTCTACAGCTTTTAATTCCGCCACTGTATCGGTCGGGAATTTATTAATGGCTACCACAACCGGTAGCCCGAAGACCTCTTGCATATTCGCTAAGTGTTTTTCTAAGTTCGGGAGTCCTGCTAAGACCGCTGCCACATTTTCTGGTTCTAGTTCAGCTTTGCCGACCCCACCATGCATTTTTAATGCTCGAATGGTCGCCACTAACACGACAGCATCGGGTTTGATGTCTGCCAGACGACACTTAATATCAATGAATTTTTCCGCACCTAAATCAGCCCCAAATCCGGCTTCCGTCACAGTATAGTCCGCATATTTTAGTGCCATTTTGGTTGCGAGCACACTATTACAACCATGCGCGATATTCGCAAATGGTCCCCCATGAATTAAGGCTGGTGTATGCTCCAACGTTTGCACTAAATTCGGATGGATCGCTTCTTTCAATAGCGCTGTTAAGGCTCCTTCTGCCTTTAAGTCGCCGGCTGTGACAGGTTCTCCCTGATAATTGTAGCCGACAATAATGTGACGGATTTTTTCCTTTAAATCAACAATGCCATTAGCCAAACAAAGAATGGCCATTATTTCAGACGCCACCGTAATATCAAAACCGTCTTCTCGTGGAACACCATTGACTTTCCCATGGAGACCACTCACAATATGGCGTAACTGACGATCGTTCATATCTACGACGCGTTTCCATGTAATCCGGCGACTATCAATTTGTAAGGCATTTCCATGATGAATATGATTATCTAACAACGCAGCTAATAAATTATTCGCCGCACTAATCGCATGAAAATCGCCTGTAAAATGCAAATTAATGTCTTCCATTGGAACTACTTGTGCGTAACCACCGCCTGCTGCGCCACCTTTCATCCCAAAAACAGGACCTAATGAAGGTTCTCTTAACGCCAACATCGTCTTTTTCCCGATTTTTGATAGACCATCTGATAAACCGACAGAAGTCGTCGTTTTTCCTTCTCCAGCGGGTGTCGGCGTAATTGCCGTCACTAAAATCAGTTTACCATCGGGACGATCTTGCATTTTTTCTAATTCAAAAGCATTTAATTTCGCTTTATATTTACCATATAAATCATAATCATCCTCATGTAACTCTAAAGCATGCGCGACGTCTTTGATCGGACGCATCTCAGCCTGACTCGCAATCTCCATATCTGTTAAAAATGTCATTTTCTTTTCATTTCCTTTCACAATGTTCTCAACGTTATTTTTTCATTACGATTCATCATTCCATTTTCAGCAATCCTACTTAGAGGCGATATAATCCGTATTTCATATCTACCAAAGGATAATTCGATCATTACACGCTCTATTATCACCTAAAAAACGAACAATTTCTAGCATTTTTTTCATTTTTTCAGGAAATTTACTCTCCTATGCTTCATTTTATTCGCATACAAAGCGCACTTACTCTAAAAAGTTCGTTTCGATTCCCATACTAAAAAAATCCGAACGCTTCGAGCACGGTCTTAACCACAGTGCTTGAAACGTTTGGATGCTATCCTTGATTATTCTAATAAATCTTGCACACGTTGGACAAATGTTTGCTCTTGATTAAATGCCGCTCGTAATCCATAGGCCCTCGATGGCTCATTCGTAATCAAGCCATCCACATTCAATCGCAACGCTCGACGAATTATTTGTTCTTGATTCACCGTCCATACACCAATTCCTTTGCCCGCATCACGCGCTTGATCGATCAAGCGTTGGTTCAACGAAAACTCTTCAATCACGACAAAATCGGCACTCGTTTGGGGTAAATTCCCGATATTTAAAGCTACAAGATACCCTGTTGTAATGTCTGGGTCAACCTCTTTTACTTTGGCAATCGCACGCTCTTCAAGTGATTGCACTAAATAATCTTGGGCGACCCCTTCTTTTTGGAGAAGCTCGACAAGAAGTTGCTCCATATCTTCGGACTCATTTCCGTGATACTTAATTTCAATCACCAATTTCATATCAATCTCTTTGGCAACTGCGATATATTCTTCAAGCGAGGGAATTTTATCCGTAAATCCGTTAGCAGATACTTCAATTTCTTGCAACTCGGCAAGCGTCAAATCGCTCACATTTTCATTACGTCCTGCTAAACGTTCTAAATTCGTATCGTGAATCACGACAAATTGGCGATCTTTTGTTTGCAAGATATCCATTTCAACATAATCCGCGTTGGCATTTTTCGCCGCACGTAATGCACCAATTGTATTTTCAACCCCTTCTGCGGTATAGCCACGATGGGCAATAATTTGCGTACTCGGTTGATACAAGATTTTCGTAACCGAAACCGTATTTCCAATTACCGTAAACACAAACATCCCCGCCGCAATTAGATAGAGCCCCCGTGAAAACATGACAGGAAAAAGACTTTTATTTTCTTCTGTTCGTCTTTCAAGCGTATTTAATTCCGGATAAGCAAGGCCAAGTAGTGTATCGGCCAAAATTGCTTGTAAGATTCCAAATGAAAGGAAAAGAACAAGTTGTAACGTCGTTAATGTCAAACCCGCCATCATTGGAGCGGCAGTAGGAACCCATCTTTCAACGGCAAATAACGGTAACAAAATGAGGAAACTCAAGGCCGCCATCGCAAGGCCATAACCTAAGATAATCACAGCAAGATAACTAATATTTCGAATCGTCTTTCTTCGTGTCATGATCCAGCTTTTCTTCACACCTTGTAAAATCGTCATGTTTTCTTCTAACACAAAGAAAGGCACCGCATAAAGCAGACGTAAACTCAAATAAAAAACAAGAATTAAACTAGCAACATATACTTGCAACCCTCCAGGAAATTTCACTAACTCTTCGATAATAAAATGCGGAATATATAAATTTTTCGCCAATCCAGGACTCATTCCAATGGAAGCAATCGGCAATATTAAGAGAAAGTACAGTAGAAAAAGCAAACTTTGTAAACTCAAAAAGAAACGAGCTTTGCGATTTAATTTCCGAATAATTTTTTTGAAATCATAAGGTTCTCCTGTTCGTTGGAAAAAAGCTAAAATAAAATAATACGCTTGCTCATAGTAAATAAAAAAGATCACAATAATCGCTAACAGCGTCAACGCAAAAATACCAAGCGGATGACGAAACACTTCAAATAAAGTGTTCTCCGTAATACTGGATAGTCCTGTCACTTTTAGAATTTGTAAAAATAAATAAGATATTGCAGGTAATGCCACGGCAATTTGGATTACTCGTAAAAAAACAATGCTTTGGACATAAACAACAAAGTGCTGTTGAATATTATTCAATATTTTTTTAAGTGGGGTGAAAATATTCATATTTAAGATACCTACCTCTCAGTTCAATGGTCTCATTATATCAGTCCGCCCACGGAGTTGCGAACATTATTTTCTGATGTTATTCTTCGTCTTTTCTTTAAAAACATGCTAGATTGAAGATAAGAAATCATAAGATATCGGAGGGATTCACATGATTATCGAAACGGATCGCTTAATTCTACGTCCTTTTCAGCTAAAAGATTTAAGTCATTTACACCTCTACCGCAATGACCCCCTCTGTGCTCGCTATCAAGCATGGGAAAACACGACAATTGAAGAACTCAAGTTTTTTATCAAAGAAAATATGACACGATCCTTAGATGATCAACAAATCCAAATCGCCCTTGCTGCAAAAGAGACCGATCAGTTAATCGGTGATATTTTTATCACGAAAAAAGGACACACAATCACATTAGGTTTTACGACTAGCCCGCTCCATCAACGCAAAGGCTATATGCTAGAAGCCCTAACTGCTTTTATCCCGTATCTCCAAAAGCGATTTCCCTCATCTGAAATTATTTGCCTTGTCCATCCTGGAAACCATGCGAGTGAACAATTACTTAAAAAACTTCACTTTACCAAAGAAGAATACATCGAATCGTTCAATAGCGATGTCTTTGTCCTTAAAAAGTAAAAGACAAATAAAAAGGATAGTAGACCCGATAATCAGGTCTACTATCCTTTTTTAGGAGTTTATTTCTTTGGAAGGGAGAAATAAAATGAAAAGTTTTGTTAGCATTGTTTTGGTATGTCTATATAATAGCTCGAAAATATGAACATTTTATGTTCATATTTAAGCAAATTTATGAATAAAAGGATAAGAAAAGATTAAGAGCTCTTTCGCTACACTTATTTTGAGATTGGTATTTTTTCAATCATCTTCATGAGATCATCGCGATCCCACAATTCGATTTTTAGTTTTTTCGCTAACTGTTTGGCTGAATTCGTGAAGTAATTGTTCGTGACGACAATACCTCCTCTATCTAGTTTATAGAAGTCCTTTCCTGCATGAATTTCTTGGACCGCTTTGTTCCCAACACGTTTCTTCCAACGCTTACATTGAATCCCATACGTGACCCCTTCTTTTGTCGCACGTACATCCACTCCTTGATCCGGTCCTTCTCCGGTATCACTTACGTTTTGGTAGCCGTTATTCAATAATAAAAATACGATATATCTCTCAAATTCATATCCCTTCATTTCATCAATTTCAGATATCTTCGCTCTCGAATGGCGCTTCTTCTCACTTAACGTGCCATATAGAAATGGGACAATTCCAATAACAATCGCCATCACGCCCATGAGTCTCAATGGACGCGCCATCGGATAAAGAAAGGATGCAATCACCATTAATACACCAACTACAAACAAATTAATTAATTGACTCTCTTCTTTTTTCTTCAAATCAATACTCCTTTGCTTTTTTGTAATAATTCATTCTACCAAGCCCATTTTTAAAAATTTATCCATTGAAACTTTATTTCTAGGTGTCCTTTGATACGCTGATCATCAAAAAGGATTGATGAATGCTACTGGCATCTCTCATCAATCCTTTTTTAATCCTAAATTGTTTCTTTTTTAAGTAACAATACCGATCCTATCGCTAATAGCACGAGTGCGACACCCGCGACATAAATTCCCCATAATCCTTGGTGTAAAATTTCTCGCAGTGGCAGCAATAAGTTTTCTGGTAATAATTTCGCTGTTTGCGGATTGACTAATTTATTCATAATATCGGGATCATCTGTTAAAGCCGCTTTTGCTAATTCGGTACGCGTGATGGTATTTAAAATTAATCCGAAAACTGAAACCATCACTGTTTGTCCAATCGTTTTACTTAAAGTATTAAAAGACGTTGCAACCCCTAATTGATCCATACCTACGCTATTTTGTGCTTGGACGGTCGTCGCGACAATCGTTCCTCCGACCCCGATTCCCGTAATCCCTGAAATCACTAAAAATACGATAAAAGGCATTTTCATTGGAATAACTAACAGACTAACGCCCCCTATTAAAGCAATACCTAATGTGCGAAGTAATACAGTTTTCATTGAATGCTGAACCATCCAACGACCCACTAAAGAAGAACCATATACCCATAAAATCGATAGCGGTGCTAATACTAAGCCACCTAGTCCTGCTTTGTACCCTAAAACACCTTGCATCCACATGGGAATATAGACTTCAACAGCCATTAAAAAGCCACTAATTAAAGCTGCAACAAGATTAACCACGATAAAAATACGGCTACTAAATAACTCAAGGGAAATAACTGGATCTTCGGCGTTTTTCTCTGCCCGAATAAAGAGGAAAATAGAGAGAATCGTTGCACCAAACATACCGATAACTTTTAAATCAAAGCCAGATTCACTTAGAAATTGGAAGGCTAAAAGCAACGTTAATAACATTGTCATCAAGAAAAGACTTCCTTGAATATCCATTTTTTTATTGTCTTTTTCTTGTTTTTCTTCGACTAAATAATAAGACACAAGTCCGATTAAAACGAGACCGATTGGAACGTTAATAAAGAAAATCCAGTGCCAACCAATCGTATCTACAATTACACCACCCGTTAGTGGTCCTACCACACTGGCAATTCCCCAAGCGGTACTGTTTAAGCCAAGCATCTTCGCGCGCTTTTCAGCTGAATACATATCTGCCAAAATCGTTAAGGCAACCGGCATCATCGCACCGGCTCCAATTCCTTGAATTGCCCGAGAAATAATCAAGGTTAACATGGTGTTTGAAAAACCGCACATGGCTGATCCAATAATAAAAACAAGTGTTCCAAAGATAAAGATTGAGCGACGCCCAATTTTATCTGCTAATTTTCCATAAATTGGTGTAAACATCGCATTCGTTAATAAATAAATTGAAAATACCCAGTTCATAATTTCAATGCCATGTAAAGACCCTACAATCGTTGGCATCGCAGTCGTTACGATCGTCCCTTCAATCGCGGTCATAAAAGTTGCCACAAAAACGGCAATTGTCACAATCAGTACATTTGTTTCTCTCTTTTTTTCCATCTTCTCACTCTTTCTTTTTTAAACATCAAAAACGACCTCTATCAAAAGTTATCCTAATGATAGAGGTCGCCTCTTTTATTCCTTCACACTTGCGATTAAGGCATCTACCTTATCGGTTTGTTCCCATGGCAAGTCGATATCTGTACGACCAAAATGTCCATACGCCGCTGTCTGACGATAAATCGGACGACGTAAATCTAACATTTCTATGATTCCAGCAGGACGTAAGTCAAAATTCTCACGAACGGCTTTAATTAATTTCTCTTCTGAAACAGTACTTGTCCCAAAGGTGTCAACCGAAATTGAAACTGGTTGCGCTACTCCAATCGCATAAGCCAACTGAACTTCAACTTTTTTCGCTAATTTTGCAGCAACGATATTTTTTGCAATGTAACGGGCGGCATAACTGGCAGAACGATCGACTTTTGTCGCATCTTTTCCTGAAAAAGCACCCCCACCGTGACGTGCATAACCACCATATGTATCAACAATAATTTTACGGCCTGTTAAACCAGCATCTCCTTGAGGTCCGCCAATCACAAAACGACCTGTTGGATTAATGTAATATTTTGTTTCATCATCTAGTAACTCACTTGGAATAATGTGCTTAATCACCTTTTCCATTACGTCACGACGTAAGGTATCGTTATCAATCGCATCATCGTGTTGCGTACTGATCACAACGGTATCGACTCTTTTCGGTTGATTTTCTTCATCATATTCGACTGTTACTTGTGATTTTGCATCCGGACGTAAATAGGTCAACTCGCCTTGTTTCCGTAATTCAGCTAAGCGACGGACTAAACGGTGACTTAATGCAATCGGTAATGGCATCAGTTCTGGTGTTTCATCCACAGCAAAACCAAACATTAATCCTTGATCCCCGGCACCAATTTCATCTAACGCATCATTAGCCCCTTCTCGTGCTTCTAGTGCTTGATTCACTCCTTGAGCAATATCTGGTGATTGTTCATCGATTGCCACTAATACAGCCACTGTATCGCCATCAAAGCCGAATTTAGCTCGTGTATAACCAATCTCTTTGACTGTCTCACGAACAACCTTTTGAATATCCACGTAAGCTGTTGTTGATACTTCACCAAATACTAAGACCAATCCCGTTGTAACGGACGTCTCACAAGCCACACGTGCCATTGGATCCTTTTCTAATAATGCATCTAAAATCGCGTCACTAATTTGATCCGCTACTTTGTCTGGATGTCCTTCTGAAACAGATTCTGAAGTAAATAAATGTCTTTCTGTCAATTTTGATTCCCCCTGATTAATTTTCGGTTACAAGGCATCTCCACTTTGTTTACAATGAAGTGAATCCTCTCGGGAACTTGCAACGCTATGATTATAGCAAATTCTAACCGATAATGCTTGGTTTTCTGCTTATTTCTTGTAAATGTTTGTCATTGTCTTTCATTTTTAATCATTTCAATCGTTTTCCAAACAAGAAACATTTTAACTTGAACAAAACAAAATCAATTTTGCTATTTTGAACAGCTAAACTAGACGACCTGGGCGACTGAAACTTCCAATTAGACATCTACACAAAAAGCCTAAATATTTCAAAAAAGAGAGCTACTAGACAAATAGTCTAATAACTCTCTTTTTAAACATGATGATCCGTACGGGAATCGAACCCGTGATACCGCCGTGAAAGGGCGGTGTCTTAACCGCTTGACCAACGGACCTAAAACATAAAACGGAGAAGGAGGGATTTGAACCCTCGCGCCGATCACTCGACCTACACCCTTAGCAGGGGCGCCTCTTCAGCCTCTTGAGTACTTCCCCATAACCAATTTGTATTGGTTTTTGGTAAAAATGGGCCTAAATGGACTCGAACCATCGACCTCACGCTTATCAGGCGTGCGCTCTAACCAGCTGAGCTATAGGCCCTAAAAACATTCCAAAAGCGGGTGACGAGAATCGAACTCGCGACGACAGCTTGGAAGGCTGTGGTTTTACCACTAAACTACACCCGCAATGGATAATGGCGCGAGACGGAATCGAACCGCCGACACATGGAGCTTCAATCCATTGCTCTACCAACTGAGCTACCGAGCCATTGAAAATTTGAAAAACGGTCTGGACGGGACTCGAACCCGCGACCTCCTGCGTGACAGGCAGGCATTCTAACCAACTGAACTACCAAACCATGGAACTTTTCACTGTTTAAATCGTAATAAAAACAGTAATTGCGGGAGTAGGATTTGAACCTACGACCTTCGGGTTATGAGCCCGACGAGCTACCGAACTGCTCCATCCCGCGATAAGGAATGTTTAAAACATTCAAAGGTAATAATGGTGTTACGTGAAAAAGGAGGATGAGGGATTCGAACCCCCGCACGGTTTTACCCGCCTGACGGTTTTCAAGACCGTTCCCTTCAGCCGGACTTGGGTAATCCTCCGGTATAAAACTATAAATGATCCGTACGGGAATCGAACCCGTGATACCGCCGTGAAAGGGCGGTGTCTTAACCGCTTGACCAACGGACCAATAAAAATTTTGTAAATGGGCCTAAATGGACTCGAACCATCGACCTCACGCTTATCAGGCGTGCGCTCTAACCAGCTGAGCTATAGGCCCGTTATAACAAAATCAAAGCGGGTGACGAGAATCGAACTCGCGACGACAGCTTGGAAGGCTGTGGTTTTACCACTAAACTACACCCGCATGGCGGTCTGGACGGGACTCGAACCCGCGACCTCCTGCGTGACAGGCAGGCATTCTAACCAACTGAACTACCAAACCATATAGATTTTTGTTATAAAAGATTAACAATAGTTATGAATTAAGGCTATTGTTTGTCACAAACTATCAATCATATCATGATAGTTAATTGCGGGAGTAGGATTTGAACCTACGACCTTCGGGTTATGAGCCCGACGAGCTACCGAACTGCTCCATCCCGCGATAAGGAATGTTTAAAACATTCAAAGGTAATAATGGTGTTACGTGAAAAAGGAGGATGAGGGATTCGAACCCCCGCACGGTTTTACCCGCCTGACGGTTTTCAAGACCGTTCCCTTCAGCCGGACTTGGGTAATCCTCCGGTATAATAAATATGACTTATTCCTACAAACCCATATATGGACCTTGTAGGACTCGAACCTACGACCGGACGGTTATGAGCCGTCTGCTCTAACCAACTGAGCTAAAGGTCCAGGCTCTAAAAAAATCGCGGCGAAGGGGATCGAACCCCCGACCTCCCGGGTATGAACCGGACGCTCTAGCCATCTGAGCTACACCGCGAAAAAATCATTTATTCAAATGATATGGAGCCTAGCGGGATCGAACCGCTGACCTCCTGCGTGCAAGGCAGGCGCTCTCCCAGCTGAGCTAAGGCCCCTAAATCTTTTAAAATCGGGAAGACAGGATTCGAACCTGCGACCCCTTGGTCCCAAACCAAGTGCTCTACCAAGCTGAGCTACTTCCCGTAAAACAAGCTTAATGCACCCAAGAGGAGTCGAACCTCTAACCGCTTGATTCGTAGTCAAGTACTCTATCCAATTGAGCTATGGGTGCAACACTAAAAATGCCGAGGGCCGGAATCGAACCGGCACGATGATCACTCATCGCAGGATTTTAAGTCCTGTGCGTCTGCCAGTTCCGCCACCCCGGCATAAGAATTGGCTAAAGCGGAAAACGGGGTTCGAACCCGCGACCCCCACCTTGGCAAGGTGGTGCTCTACCACTGAGCTATTTCCGCAAATATTTTACTAAAATGCCGGCTAAAGGATTTGAACCCTCGACCCTCTGATTACAAATCAGATGCTCTACCAACTGAGCTAAGCCGGCGTATTTCTCATGCGGGTGAAGGGATTTGAACCCCCACGCCTTGCGGCGCTAGATCCTAAGTCTAGTGCGTCTGCCAATTCCGCCACACCCGCGTTTGAAAATTGATTAAAATGAGTCGTACAGGGCTTGAACCTGTGACCCTCTGATTAAAAGTCAGATGCTCTACCAACTGAGCTAACGACTCATGATGGGGGTTAACGGGATCGAACCGCTGACCCTCTGCTTGTAAGGCAGATGCTCTCCCAGCTGAGCTAAACCCCCATAATGAATGAGTGAATTATATATCAAATTCGCGTGGCGACGTCCTGCTCTCACAAAGGGAAACCCTTCACTACAATCGGCGCTAAGAAGCTTAACTTCTGTGTTCGGCATGGGTACAGGTGTATCCTTCTTGCTATCGCCACCACACTATTTGATTATTTGAGTAAGTGTTGCTCACTCAAAACTGGATTTGAAGAAAATCATTGTACCGTACCAAGTTTTTATTTTACCATTTTGGTTAAGTCCTCGATCGATTAGTATCAGTCCGCTCCGTACATCGCTGCACTTCCACTCCTGACCTATCTACCTGATCATCTCTCAGGGATCTTACTTTCTTAAAGAAATGGGAAATCTCATCTTGAGGTGGGCTTCACACTTAGATGCTTTCAGCGTTTATCCCTTCCCTACATAGCTACCCAGCGATGCCTCTGGCGAGACAACTGGTACACCAGCGGTAAGTCCATCCCGGTCCTCTCGTACTAAGGACAGCTCCTCTCAAATTTCCAACGCCCGCGACGGATAGGGACCGAACTGTCTCACGACGTTCTGAACCCAGCTCGCGTGCCGCTTTAATGGGCGAACAGCCCAACCCTTGGGACCGACTACAGCCCCAGGATGCGACGAGCCGACATCGAGGTGCCAAACCTCCCCGTCGATGTGGACTCTTGGGGGAGATAAGCCTGTTATCCCCAGGGTAGCTTTTATCCGTTGAGCGATGGCCCTTCCATGCGGAACCACCGGATCACTAAGCCCGACTTTCGTCCCTGCTCGAGTTGTAGCTCTCGCAGTCAAGCTCCCTTTTGCCTTTGCACTCTACGAATGATTTCCAACCATTCTGAGGGAACCTTTGGGCGCCTCCGTTACCTTTTAGGAGGCGACCGCCCCAGTCAAACTGCCCATCTGACACTGTCTCCCATCACGATTAGTGATGCGGGTTAGAGTGGCCATAACGCAAGGGTAGTATCCCACCATTGCCTCCATCGAAACTAGCGTCCCGATCTCTACGGCTCCTACCTATCCTGTACATGCGGTACAGACACTCAATATCAAATTACAGTAAAGCTCCATGGGGTCTTTCCGTCCTGTCGCGGGTAACCTGCATCTTCACAGGTACTAAAATTTCACCGAGTCTCTCGTTGAGACAGTGCCCAAATCGTTACGCCTTTCGTGCGGGTCGGAACTTACCCGACAAGGAATTTCGCTACCTTAGGACCGTTATAGTTACGGCCGCCGTTTACTGGGGCTTCAATTCGTACCTTCGCTTGCGCTAAGCACTCCTCTTAACCTTCCAGCACCGGGCAGGCGTCAGCCCCTATACTTCATCTTTCGATTTTGCAGAGACCTGTGTTTTTGATAAACAGTCGCTTGGGCCTATTCACTGCGGCTGTTCTTGCGAACAGCACCCCTTCTCCCGAAGTTACGGGGTCATTTTGCCGAGTTCCTTAACGAGAGTTCTCTCGCACACCTTAGGATACTCTCCTCGACTACCTGTGTCGGTTTACGGTACGGGCCGTTGTTTTCTAACTAGAAGCTTTTCTCGGCAGTGTGACATCAGAAACTTCGGTACTTAAATTTCCCTCCCCATCACAACTTGTCCTTAATGAATGAAAGCATTTGACTCTCACTCGGACTTATTGCTTGGACAGACATTTCCAATCGTCTGCATTTCTTAGCCTACTGCGTCCCTCCATCGCTCAAACAAAAACAACGGGTACAGGAATATCAACCTGTTGTCCATCGCCTACGCCTATCGGCCTCGGCTTAGGTCCCGACTAACCCTGGGCGGACGAGCCTTCCCCAGGAAACCTTAGTCATACGGTGGACAGGATTCTCACCTGTCTTTCGCTACTCATACCGGCATTCTCACTTCTAAGCGCTCCAGCAGTCCTCACGGTCTACCTTCGACGCCCTTAGAACGCTCTCCTACCAGTGTACATACGTACACTCCACAGCTTCGGTAATATGTTTAGCCCCGGTAAATTTTCGGCGCAGGGTCACTCGACTAGTGAGCTATTACGCACTCTTTAAATGATGGCTGCTTCTGAGCCAACATCCTAGTTGTCTGTGCAACCCCACATCCTTTTCCACTTAACATATATTTTGGGACCTTAGCTGGTGGTCTGGGCTGTTTCCCTTTCGACTATGGATCTTATCACTCACAGTCTGACTGCCAGATATAAATGTATGGCATTCGGAGTTTATCTGAATTCGGTAACCCTAGACGGGCCCCTAGTCCAAACAGTGCTCTACCTCCATCATTCTTAAAATCTGACGCTAGCCCTAAAGCTATTTCGGAGAGAACCAGCTATCTCCAAGTTCGTTTGGAATTTCTCCGCTACCCACACCTCATCCCCGCATTTTTCAACATACGTGGGTTCGGTCCTCCAGTGCGTTTTACCGCACCTTCAACCTGGACATGGGTAGATCACTTGGTTTCGGGTCTACGACCACCTACTCATTCGCCCTATTCAGACTCGCTTTCGCTACGGCTCCGTCTCTTCGACTTAACCTCGCAGATAATCGTAACTCGCCGGTTCATTCTACAAAAGGCACGCTATCACCCATTAACGGGCTCTAACTTGTTGTAGGCACATGGTTTCAGGATCTATTTCACTCCCCTTCCGGGGTGCTTTTCACCTTTCCCTCACGGTACTGGTTCACTATCGGTCACTAGAGAGTATTTAGCCTTGGGAGATGGTCCTCCCGGATTCCGACGGAATTCCTCGTGTTCCGCCGTACTCAGGATCCTCCTAGGTGCTTTTCAAATTTCGTCTACGGGGTTTTTACCCTCTTTGACGGACTTTTCCAAATCCTTCGACTATCTGAAAAAACTACCATATCGGAGTCCTACAACCCCAACAAGCAAGCTTGTTGGTTTGGGCTGTTCCCGTTTCGCTCGCCGCTACTAAGGGAATCGAATTTTCTTTCTCTTCCTGCAGGTACTTAGATGTTTCAGTTCTCTGCGTCTACCTCTAATCAGCTATGTATTCACTGAAAAGTAACATCCTATAAAAGATGTTGGGTTTCCCCATTCGGAAATCTCTGGATCAAAGCTTACGTACAGCTCCCCAAAGCATATCGGTGTTCGTCCCGTCCTTCATCGGCTTCTAGTGCCAAGGCATCCACCATGCGCCCTTATTCACTTAACCTTCTCAACCTTATGGTTGGGTTTTTGACGTTGTTTCTAGCGATAGAAACGCGATCAAAGATAAAATAAATAAAGTAATTGGAATCATGTAACAATCATCCAACACAATGTTCTTGGTTTGTTATATTTCTTTTCTTCAATATCCAGTTTTCAATGAGCAAAATACAATTAAATTGAGAGTAAACCTCTCAAAACTGAACAAAGAGCAAACGATGTGTAGTTTCCGTGATGTTTGATTAGCAAATGATGAAACATCATTGCGTCAAACAAATTCCTTAGAAAGGAGGTGATCCAGCCGCACCTTCCGATACGGCTACCTTGTTACGACTTCACCCCAATCATCTATCCCACCTTAGGCGACTGGCTCCAAAAAGGTTACCTCATCGACTTCGGGTGTTACAAACTTTCGTGGTGTGACGGGCGGTGTGTACAAGGCCCGGGAACGTATTCACCGCGGCATGCTGATCCGCGATTACTAGCGATTCCGGCTTCATGTAGGCGAGTTGCAGCCTACAATCCGAACTGAGAGAGGTTTTAAGAGATTAGCTCAGCCTCGCGGCTTGGCGACTCGTTGTACCTCCCATTGTAGCACGTGTGTAGCCCAGGTCATAAGGGGCATGATGATTTGACGTCATCCCCACCTTCCTCCGGTTTGTCACCGGCAGTCTCGCTAGAGTGCCCAACTGAATGATGGCAACTAACAATAAGGGTTGCGCTCGTTGCGGGACTTAACCCAACATCTCACGACACGAGCTGACGACAACCATGCACCACCTGTCACTTTGTCCCCGAAGGGAAAGCTCTATCTCTAGAGTGGTCAAAGGATGTCAAGACCTGGTAAGGTTCTTCGCGTTGCTTCGAATTAAACCACATGCTCCACCGCTTGTGCGGGCCCCCGTCAATTCCTTTGAGTTTCAGTCTTGCGACCGTACTCCCCAGGCGGAGTGCTTAATGCGTTAGCTGCAGCACTGAAGGGCGGAAACCCTCCAACACTTAGCACTCATCGTTTACGGCGTGGACTACCAGGGTATCTAATCCTGTTTGCTCCCCACGCTTTCGAGCCTCAGCGTCAGTTACAGACCAGAGAGTCGCCTTCGCCACTGGTGTTCCTCCATATATCTACGCATTTCACCGCTACACATGGAATTCCACTCTCCTCTTCTGCACTCAAGTTCCTCAGTTTCCAATGACCCTCCCCGGTTAAGCCGGGGGCTTTCACATCAGACTTAAGAAACCGCCTGCGCTCGCTTTACGCCCAATAAATCCGGACAACGCTTGCCACCTACGTATTACCGCGGCTGCTGGCACGTAGTTAGCCGTGGCTTTCTGGTTAGATACCGTCAAGGGATGAACTTTTTACTCTCATCCTTATTCTTCTCTAACAACAGAGTTTTACGATCCGAAAACCTTCTTCACTCACGCGGCGTTGCTCGGTCAGACTTTCGTCCATTGCCGAAGATTCCCTACTGCTGCCTCCCGTAGGAGTCTGGGCCGTGTCTCAGTCCCAGTGTGGCCGATCACCCTCTCAGGTCGGCTATGCATCGTGGCCTTGGTGAGCCGTTACCTCACCAACTAGCTAATGCAGCGCGGGTCCATCCATCAGTGACGCAAAAGCGCCTTTCACTTCCTCTCCAGGCGGAGAAAAAGATTATGCGGTATTAGCACCTGTTTCCAAGTGTTATCCCCCGCTGATGGGTAGGTTACCCACGTGTTACTCACCCGTTCGCCACTCTTCTTTTTCGGTGAACCGAAGTTCGATGAAAAAGAAGCGTTCGACTTGCATGTATTAGGCACGCCGCCAGCGTTCGTCCTGAGCCAGGATCAAACTCTCATTAAAAAGTTGAAACAATCTTTCGATTGTTAAGCTCAAAAATTTTGCTAGCTAAATTGCTTGCTTGTAATGTTCACTTCTATCTAAATAGAAGCGTCCTACACTTTTGGTTCGTTTTGCTTGCTTTGTTCAGTTTTCAAAGGTCTACGTTGTCGCGTTAGCAACTTTTATATCATATCAGCATCTCAATCGAATGTCAACACTTTATTAAAAATATTTTTTAATTTGTTTTGACACCGCTCAATCAGCGACTCAGTTATAATAACAAATCATTGGAACAAATGTCAATAACTTTTTTACATTTTTTTGTAATTAAGTTTTGTTATTTTAATTCCAAATTGCGACTTGGTTATAATAGCATTTTGCGCTACCAACGTCAATGACTTTTTTTAAAAAAATTTATTGTTTGCAACAACTATTAATATACCAAGGAAATGGCTTTAGGTCAATGCTTTGATAGACTTCTATACAAATAATTAATTCCCGATTATTTACCTTGAGTTACTGTTTATTTGTTCGTTTTTAAACCATATTTTCAAAAATGAGACTCGTTTTTAAATAAAAAAGGATAGAATTGAAAGTTAAAACCTTTCAACGCTACCCTTTTAATTCATCTTTTATTTTATCTCATTGTTGGAAATAATAAGACATCTCGAATCGATTGTGCATCTGTTAGTAACATAACTAGACGGTCAATCCCGATTCCTAGACCTCCGGTTGGTGGCAAACCGTACTCTAATGTTTCTAAGAAGTCTTCATCTACCCCATGTGCTTCGTCATTTCCATCAGCACGTTCTTTTTCTTGCGCTTCAAATCGTTGTCTTTGGTCAATTGGGTCGTTCAATTCAGTAAAGGCATTCGCAAATTCACGACCGACGATGAATAACTCAAAACGATCAGTAAAGCGAGGGTCTTGAGGGTTTTTCTTCGCAAGCGGTGAAACTTCGACTGGATGACCATAAACAAAGGTCGGATTTTGTAATGTTTCTTCCACAAACGTTTCGAAGAATTCATTTAATACATGTCCAACACTCATATTTTTTGTAATCGGCACTTCATGCTTCTCAGCTAATGCATGTGCTTCTTCTGTTGTCATTGGTTTCCAAAAATCAACACCTGTTTGTTCTTTCACAGCATCCGCCATATGAACACGCGCAAAAGAAGGGCCTAAATCAATCGCTTGGCCATCATAGGTCAATTGAGCTGTTCCTAAGACACTCGTCGCTGCATGACGAATAATACCTTCTGTTAGATTCATAATATCTTTATAGTCCGTGTAAGCTGCGTAACACTCTAACATGGTAAATTCCGGGTTATGTGTCGTATCGATTCCTTCATTACGGAAAACACGACCAATTTCGTAAACTTTTTCCATTCCACCTACGATTAAACGTTTTAAATGTAATTCCAAAGCAATCCGCATTGTCAAATCGATATCAAGTGCGTTGTGGTGTGTCATGAACGGACGAGCTGCTGCCCCACCCGCTTGGTTGTGCAAGACCGGTGTTTCGACTTCGATAAATCCTTGTCCATCTAAGTAACGACGAATCTCACTAATAATTTTACTGCGGTTAACAAAACGGTCAAAACTTTCTTTATTGCTGATTAGATCCAACGAACGTTGACGGTACCGTTGTTCGATGTTGGTTAAACCATGATACTTATCTGGTAAAGGACGTAGCGCTTTTGATAAAAGCGTAATTTCTTTCGCCTTGATGGAGACTTCACCGGTATCAGTTTTCATGATTTCACCCGTAACACCAAAAAAGTCGCCTAAATCGCTATGCTTGAAGATTTCATAGGCATCTTCTCCCACTTCATCTTTACGCACGTAAATTTGGATACGGCCATCACGATCTTGTAAATGAGCAAATCCAGCTTTCCCTTTGCCACGTTTTGTAACCATTCTTCCTGCAATACTGCTAGAAAGACCCATTTCTTTTAACTCTTCTTTTGACCGTTGATTAAATAATTCATGCAATTCAGCAGAATTATGGGTCCGTTCAAAACGATGCCCAAACGGATCAATACCTTCTTTTTGTAATTGTTCCATTTTTTGACGACGAACTATCATTTGATCGTTTAATTCTTCTTGGAATTGTGATTCTTCTGTCACGAGATATCCTCCGTTCTGTCTTTCACTTCTTCTATATAATGCCAATGAACGAACGAAAAAGCAAGTCGAAGTTCAACTACCACTTGTTTTTCCGCTCGGAATTTTCGCTTAAATCGGTTGGCTTTCGATTTTTTCTAAAAATGCTTCTAATAGTGGAACCACAACCTCACGACTCTCAGCTTGGTTAATGGCTGCTTTGACTTTCGCTGCACGCGAAATCCCTTTTAAATAGTAGGCAGCATGTTGTCTAAATTCGCGAACTGCAATATATTCTCCTTTTAAAGCGATTAGTCGATCTAAATGAAGAATCGCGGTTTCAATTTTCTCACGCGGTGTCGGTTCTGCAATTAACTCTCCTGTTGCCAAATAATGTTGTGTCCGGCGAATCATCCATGGATTCCCCAAAGCTGCTCGACCAATCATCACCGCATCACAACCCACTTCATCTAACATGCGTTTAGCATCTTCAGGCGTTTTTACATCACCGTTACCGATAAATGGAATCGTCAATTGTTGGCTAACTTCGCGTAAGACTTCCCAATTAGCCTTGCCTTCATACATTTGGACCCTTGTCCGTCCATGCATTGCGACAGCTGCTGCTCCAGCGGCTTGTGCAGCGAGGGCATTTTCCACGGCAAAAACGTGTTCGTCATCCCAACCAATTCGCATCTTAACGGTAACGGGCTTTTCGATGGCAGATGACACTGCTTCGACCATTTCATAGACTTTATTTGGATCCAAGAGCCATTTTGCTCCTGCTTCAGCTTTAATAATCTTATTTACTGGACAGCCCATATTAATATCAATGATATCGGCTGTCGTATTTTCCGCGACAAACTTCGCTGCTTCCACAAGCGAATCCTTTGTACCACCAAAAATTTGAACGCTTAAAGGATGCTCGGTTTCATCAATGTATAACATTTCTAACGTCTTCTTGTGACGAAAGTGAATCCCTTGATCACTAATCATCTCACAAACCACTAATCCCGCACCGGCTTCTTTTACCGTCACCCGAAACGCAGAGTTACTAATTCCTGCCATTGGTGCCACAACGACACGATTGGGAATCTCAACATTACCAATTTTCCAGCCGTGGTTCATTTACTCGTTGCCTCCAGTAATTTCTTGTTGCAACGCGACTAATCCAGCTTCATCAAATTGATATTTTTCATTACAGAATGAGCAAACAGCTTCTGCTCCATGATCTTCATCAATCATCGCTTGTAATTCTTGGTAACCAAGCGTAATCATCGCTTTTGAAAACTTCTCTTTTGAACAATCGCACGTAAATTGAACCGGCATTTCTTCCAAGAACATGATTGATTCGCCCTCAAAGATCAATTCTAAGATTTCCTCTGGTGTATTTCCAGCAGCGATTAAATCAGAAATTGGGGGCATCTTCGCTAACTTCTCTTCTAAATTACCAATCACTTCTTCACTAGCACCTGGCATTACTTGAATCATAAAGCCGCCAGCAGCTTTGATTGATTCATCTTTATCGACTAACACGCTTAAACCAACTGCTGAAGGAATTTGTTCAGAAGCTGCGAGGTAATAGGTAAAATCCTCTCCTAGTTCCCCAGAAACAATCGGTACTTGACCAGAAAATGGCTCTTTTAAGCCTAAATCTTTAATGACCGTAAAGACGCCTTGCGTTCCAACAGCGCCTCGTACATCAATTTTCCCATGTTCATTTGAGTCAAGACTCACGTGAGGGTTTTGAATATATCCTTTGACATTCCCTTTGGCATCGCCATCGATAATGATCGCTCCCGCAGGTCCGTCTCCTTGGATTTTAACCGTTAACCGGTCATCGTTTTTTAAACTACTATTACTTAATAGTAATGTTCCAATTAAAGCACGCCCTAAAGCTGCAGAAGAAGTGTGCCAAGTCTCATGTCTTTTTTGCGCTTCGGAAACGGTTTGCGTCGCATTCAGTGCATAGGCACGGATCGAGCCACCGTAAACGAGTGCTTTTGTTAAATAATCATTCATTTATTTTTCTCTCCTTCGTATTTACTTCATGAATCATACTCGTATCTTTCTCTTTTTTCAACTTTGATGATTGAATTCTTTTAGCTTTTTAATCGAAAAAGAAGTGAGACCTCTCAACTCGAGAGATCTCACCAAAAGCGATTATTCCACCGAATCATCGGCTTCTTTCTTTTCTTCTTCTACTTCATGTTGTTCTTCCACTTGTTTTTGCGCATCTTTTTCTTCCAAAGCACGTTTGGCTTCTTCGTAGGATTGAACACGCTCACTCGGGAATTCATCCGCATTAAAATCAGCGGGCATTTCACCTGTTTCGAACAAAGCTTTGATCGCTTTGGCATCCAGGGTTTCAAACTCAAGTAATTTTTGAGCAATTAATTCGTTTTTCTCACGGTGCTCTTCGATAATTTCACGTGCTTTATCATGAGCAGAAATTAAGATTTTACGAACTTCTTGATCAATTTCAAAGGCAACTTGCTCTGAGTAAGCTTTTGTCTGACCATAGTCACGGCCGACAAAGACTTGATGATTACCCTCATATTGAACGGGACCTAAATCACTCATGCCATATTCTGTTACCATGCTTCTTGCTAACGCAGTCGCTTGTTCAAAGTCATTGGAAGCGCCGGTTGATTGAACGTTGAAGAATACTTCTTCTGCCACACGTCCACCGAGTAATCCAACGATTTGTTCAAACATATCTTCTTTTGTATGAAGGAATTGATCTTCTTTTGGTAAAGCGATCATATAACCGCCAGCACGTCCACGAGGAATAATGGTTACTTTATGGACAAAACGAGCACGACTTAAGACTAAGCCACAGATTGTATGTCCTGCTTCATGGTACGCAATCATCTCACGTTCTTTTTTGTTAATGGCACGATCTTTTTTCGCTGGTCCCGCAATCACACGATCTTGGGCTTCATCGATATCGGAAGCATCAATTTGTTTTTTATTACGACGTGCAGCTACTAGCGCCGCTTCGTTTAAGACGTTTTCTAATTCCGCCCCAGCAAATCCAGGGGTTTGTTGTGCGACTATTTTCAAATCGACATCTGGAGCTAATGGTTTATTACGTGCATGCACACGTAAAATCGCTTCACGCCCTTTAACATCTGGACGACCGACTAAGATTTGACGGTCAAAACGACCTGGACGTAATAAAGCAGGGTCTAAAACGTCTGAACGGTTAGTTGCCGCAATCACAATCACGCCTTCGTTTCCACCAAAACCATCCATTTCAACTAATAACTGGTTTAAAGTTTGTTCACGCTCATCGTGACCGCCACCCATTCCAGCACCACGTTGACGACCGACTGCATCAATCTCATCAATAAAGATAATAGCTGGTGCATTTTTCTTCGCTGTTTCAAATAAATCACGGACACGGCTTGCACCGACCCCAACAAACATTTCCACGAAGTCAGAACCTGAAATCGAATAAAATGGAACGCCTGCTTCACCGGCAACAGCTTTCGCTAATAAGGTTTTACCGGTTCCCGGAGGTCCCTCTAAGAGTACCCCTGCCGGAATTCGTGCACCTAATGCTACGAAACGACGCGGATCTTTTAGGAACTCGACCACTTCAACGAGTTCTTGTTTTTCTTCTTCTGCTCCTGCAACGTCAGAAAAACGAACTTTGACATCTTTTTTATCGGCTTCTTTCGCTTTGGACTTCCCAAAGTTCATGACGCCACGGCCACCGCCGCCGCCACCGCCGCCACCTTGTTGACTCATCATCATATAGAAGAAGAAGATGAAAATCACGAGTGGTAAGAAACTAACTAACAAGGACACCCAGATGCCGCTTGTTGATTCTTCTGCGATAACCGTTGCAATGCCATTTTCTCTTGCAACAGAGGTAATATTTTCTAACGTTGAATCATTCGGTAAGATAATAGTGGTAAAACGCGTAGTTGACGCTTGCGTTGAACCTAAAACACTCAATCCATTATTATTTTCGATTGATTGTTCTTCTGCATATTCTCCTGTGATTCGGTAGACACCATTAGCTGGTTGAATTTTGAATTCTTTAATATCACCATTTTTTAATTGTTGGACAAATTTGGAATATTCAATTTCAGGTGTTTGGCTGTTTCCATTTCCGAGGAAAAAGTACACCACCATAACCATTGCTAATAAAATCAGCACATAATAAAGGGTATTCCTAACGGTTCCCTTGTTTTTATTGTTCATGCAGTTCCTCCTTGACATTTTATCTGCTTTTAACCATTATACTTGATTTGCCTTACTTTGGAAACGCTCAATTAATGGTTTTGTAAATACTTGGTTTTAAGACACCAACGTAAGGAAGGTTGCGATAATGACCCATGAAGTCTAAACCATAGCCCACCACAAACTCATTTGGAACATCAAAGCCCACGTAATCTGCTTTAATATCTACCACACGACCTTCTTGTTTATCTAACAAGGTCACAATCTTCACTGAGTTTGCTTTGCGGTATTTAAATAAGTCTACTAAGTAAGCTAACGTCCGACCGCTGTCAATGATATCTTCTACGACAAGGATATCACGTCCTTCAACGTTCGTATCTAAATCTTTAATGATTTTGACTTCACCAGACGATACGAGTGCATTGCCGTAACTCGAAACGTCCATAAAATCCATTTCTAACTGACAATCCATTTCACGAATAATATCCGCCATAAATGGGACTGCACCTGTTAATACTCCGATCACTAATGGGTTTTTCCCTTGATATTCTTCTGTTAAAACCGCACCTAATTCAGCACAACGTTGACTAATTTCTTCTCGCGAGATTAATACTTTTTCTATATCTTTTTCTAACATAAGGATCTCCTTCCAATCTTTACTTCTGGTATTTAAAAAGAAGTACGTAGTGTATTTTATCAGTTTCTTTCCCAATACTCAAATAGGAAAGCACAAAAGGAAGTATCGCCAAAACTTTTTTATTTTCATCCTTGAGTACCCATGAAGATTCTCTTTGATTCATGGGTATTTTTTGATCGATAAAATAACGCGATATCTTCTTCGTCAAGTAGGGCGTTAAAGAAATCCGATCCCCCGCTTGACGTTTGCAAACAGTCAATCCTTTAACTGATTCTAGCACGACTTCTTGGCGAAACTCTGACCAATCTTTGACTTTTTCTAG
Source organism: Enterococcus sp. DIV1314a (assembly GCF_051713805.1). Classification (NCBI taxonomy): domain Bacteria; kingdom Bacillati; phylum Bacillota; class Bacilli; order Lactobacillales; family Enterococcaceae; genus Enterococcus; species Enterococcus sp. DIV1314a. The sequence continues at coordinate 863,987 of NZ_JBIOQP010000001.1, forward strand.
AATTTTCTCTTCTCCTGGTAAAAATAGACCAAGCCATTCTTTCTCCGATAGGAAGACCCCTTCGCCAAGGATGAGTGTTTGCGCTTTGGCAATAGCACCAGTCTGCTCTCTTTTTTGTAATAGGAGTTTTTCATAGCGTCGAACAACTTGCCAATCAGCGACTAAATCGAGTGTCCACTGGGAATTCGTCGTTTTTAACAGTTTTTCAACTTGCTTTAGTTGTTTCTTTGAAATCGGCAAGTCAAAGAGCTGCTGCGCTTTTTTTCCCACATCTGCTAGAAAAAACGTTTGTTCGACTTCCGAGCGCTTCTTATACCAAGCTAAGTCAATCGTGAGTCTCTGTGACGTGATCAGCATTGCTTCTTTTTCCCATTGTGCTTGTGCTTGGTTGACCCAGCTTTCCACTAATTGAATTTGCTCAGAAAGTTGTTGAAAATGAGCCAGAACTTGAGGATTTTCTTCTTTAAAGAGCGGCAAGACTTGATGGCGCAGTCGATTTCGTTGATACTCCAGCGTTGCATTCGTTTCATCTTCAAAATATCGAAGTTGGTGTTGATGTGCATAGTCTAACAATTCACTTTTAGACTGATATAACAAAGGTCGTACCAATCTCCCTGGACCAAAAGATTGATTGAGTAAAATTCCTTGGCTGGCAAATAATTCTCCGGTTCGAATCATTTTCATTAACATCGTTTCAGTTTGATCATCACTGTGGTGCGCTGTCAGTAAGACGTCATACTGTTGTTCTTTCATTATTTTCTCAAAAAATGCATAACGAAAGTCTCTAGCTTGTGCTTCCACATTTGAAATGAGGGTAACGGTCAACTGTTCACAGTAAAAAGGAAGTTGATGCTCTCGGCAATAGTCCGCGAGAAAAGCTTCCTCTTCTTGTGATTGCTCGCGAAAGTGGTGATTGATGTGCGCGACGCCAATTTCGACGCCTGTTTTTTTTAATTGTTCCATTAGGTCTAAAAGAACCATTGAATCGACGCCTGTTGAGACCGCAATTAAGATTCGCGTATTTGGTTGCCATAAAGCCTGTTCAAGCGCGAGCTTTCTCACTTTTTCCACCAACATATCCGCGACACGACCTTTCTATACAAAGAATTGACTGATATTTTACACGAATACAGAAAAAACAGGAGGCCTGATTCATCAATCTTCATTGACTGCCACCTGTTTATTCTGATTTTGATTAGTTGCGGCGACCGCCACGGCCTCCGCGCTTACCTTCTGTGCTACGACGTAATGTTGATAAGCGGTCATCACTGTCTTTTAAGAATGAACTCATCAATGAATCGAAGTCGTCTTTTCCTGGGTTATTCGTATTTTGATTCTGATTTTGATTTTTAACGTATGGTTTTTTGGCTTGAGGACGTTGAAATTCTTTTTTAGGGAATTCACGTTTCTCTTCTGGCGGGTTATCTTGTGCCTTACGGATTGACAGACCAATTTTGCCATCGTTTCCAACCGTTGTCACTACTACTGTTACTTCATCTTTGACTTTTAACACTTCATTAATATCTTTTACAAAGCCGTTTGACACTTCACTAATATGAACTAAACCTGTTTTACCTGCTCCCAAATCAATAAACGCACCAAAATTTGTAATCCCTGATACTTTTCCTTTTAATTTCGCTCCAACTTCGATTGACATAAAACCTATGTTCCTCCTAATATTCTGAACCTTTTATTTATTCTTCAACTACAAAATATTTTGTAGCGATTCACATCTTTACTCTTTCGCCGTGTCTGCTTCCGTACCTGGCAAAGGAAATACGAGTTCTCCTTCTTTCGAATACAAGAAACGTTCACGTGCAATTTTTGCCACATAATCTTCATCTTGCAATAAGGCAACTTCTTTTTCTAAAGCTGCTTTGTTTTCTTTGATTGCTTGTTGCTCGGCAATCGTTTCTTCCTTATAACGCTCTAGATTTTGGAGACGTAAAGAGTCATTATAAAGCGAAATACCTATGCTCACAAAGATGACAGCCGCAAGACTGAAGAAGACCGCTAAACGGCGACGACGAAAAATAATCTCCCGGCGTTTTTTCGCTTGAACAGCATAATGTTGCTGGGCGTATTCATTATCTAAAAATTGTAAGTTCGTTTGCTCTTCTTGACTCATACTGGACCTCCAATCATGATTGTCTGTTTCATTATACCAACATACTAAAGGCTTGTCTAACCTAATTTATGCAAAATCTTCTTGTTTTGTCTCAGAAAGGATGACATACATTTGTGCTGCATCCTCTTTTTTCGTTGATTCGTGTAATTCTTTAATTTCGTATAAGACGATTCGATTCCCAAACTGAATTTGCATTTGATCGCCGACTTTAATCGACGTACTCGACTTCGCTAGTTTCCCGTTGATCTGGATACGGCCTTTATCCGCCACTTCTTTGGCAACCGAACGTCGTTTAATAATCCGTGAAATTTTCAAAAATTTATCAAGTCTCATGTTTTCTTCCAACTTTCTGTACGATTTTTTTCCCAAAAGGAATCACTGCCCACTCTTCTATCGTAAACACTTTTAAATACACTAATGATAGACCAAAACTAACGATACCGACAAAAACACCGACTAACGTCCGAAGTAGCGCTGTTCGGCGATGCAGTACACCACCAAAGAGGAAGGTTAATCCCCCATAGACCAGCAAAATACTCATACTCATGACGGCAAGGGCTAAAAGCAAGCGAAGACCAAAATGATCTTCCCGCCAAAAGGCATTAATGCCCGGCTGTTCTTGCTGAACCAACGCCATCAATACGACACTTAATGCAAGCAACATGGCTAGACTGGCGCCCATTGTTCCTAAAAAATACACCAGTAAAGGCGTGAAAATGAGTTTAGCGAGTAAGCCAAAAGCCGCAGCCTTTAATGCTTTCCGAAAATGGTTTTGACTTTGCGCAATACTTTGATAGCCATGAACGATGGCCATCAAACCGACAGAGAACACAAAAACACGCAAGACATCATTGCCGGCTCGATCTTTAAACAACGTATAATTCATATACGGCATCACTAACGCTAAGCCGACAGAGGCCGCTAGACCAATCGTTGTCGTCAGACGTAAATAGAGGCGCGCGGAAAAAAGAAATTCGGACGTATTTTTTTCTTTTAAATAGCGCGTTAACATCGGAACAAAACTAGTCCCCAAGGCTAATGCTACCACTAATCCTAATTGTACTAATGGTTGGCCACGATCAAAAACGCCTTTTTCAATCCGAGCGTCAAGTGGGCTTAAGCCTCTTTTTTCTAAGATGTTGACAAGTAAAAAAGAATCAATCAATTGTAACAAGATTAAGTATCCACTGTAGATGGAGACAAATCCTCCTTCGATAAAGAAGCGACGACGCCAGGTTTTTTCCGTCTTTTGAGTAAAGAGCGCACTCAGGTGATTGGTCTGTTGAGGATTGGCCCGTCGATAATAACGAAATAAAATGACACACGCTACGATACCTCCGATAAATGACCCAATCATCGCAACTTGACTGACTTGATAAATATTCCAATCGAGTCGACGAAAACTCATTGCCGCGACCAAAATAATGCCAACTCGGATAAATTGTTCGGCGACTTGAGAAATCGCCGTTGGGACTAAGATCAAGTTTCCTTGAAGCCAGCCACGATACATCGCTAAAGGCGGAATGAGTAAGAAGGTCAAGGAAGCGACCCGAATACTTGGTCCTAAGGCGCCATCCCCCATGAGTGTCGCAATCGGTTGACTAAAGAAGAAAATCAGCGCCCACAATAACAGGCTCAGTCGCGTCACAAAACTCGCGAGTTGTTGCAACTGCGTCGACTGATCTGGTGTCGCTTCTTGTTCTGCGACATACTTGGCAATGAATTGCGGTAAGCCCGTCAGCGCCAAAGTCATGGCAATCCCATAAAGAGGATAGACCTGTTGGTAAACATAAAATCCTTCGTCCCCCACGAGATTTTGTAAGGGGACACGATAAACGGCGCTTAAAATTTTCGCTATAAAGGCCGCTATCGTTAAGACAAATGCGCCGTGCATCATTGATTTTAATGGCTGCTTTTTCATCCTATCCTCCAGCATCTCCGATTATTGTGTCGTTTTTTCTTTCATTGTTTGGTATCTCTCTTTGCGTAAATCAGCGACAAAGCTTTGTACTTCATGTAACCAGACCATTGTTTTCATCCCGTTAGGAATTGTAAGCTTCAAGTGCATTTGTTCTTTTTCAACGCCTAGTGTCGCTTTTAATTTCGTATGGCCTAATGATTTAAAGAGTTGCTCCACAGTATACGCTTTGGTGCCCACTTTACTCAAGACGACCGTGATCAGTTGCTCTTGTTTGCGAATGCGCTCAAGCAACGCCCGATCGCCATTCATTTTTAATTCTCCAACCGCTAGAAGATGCGCGACCTCATCTGGATACTCCCCAAAGCGGTCCATTAAGTCATCTTGTAGTTCATCAAGCATATCGATGGTTTCAAGTTCTCGAATCCGTTTATAGATTTCAATTTTTTGACGCTCGTCTTCAATATACGTCGTTGGTAAGTAGGCATCAATTCCTAAATCAATTTCAACGGATGTTTTTTCCGTTTGCGTATTTTTTCCTTGTTTACGTTGGACAGCTTCCGTCAACATCTGAGAGTATAAATCAAATCCGACCGAATCAATGAAGCCGTGTTGCTGCGCACCTAGTAAATTCCCCGCACCTCGAATCGACAAATCTCGCATCGCAATTTTAAAACCCGATCCAAGTTCCGTAAAGTCTTTGATGGCTTGGAGCCGTTTTTCGCTGACTTCTGTTAAGATTTTTTGTTGTTGATACATGAAGTAAGCATACGCCACGCGATTACTTCGTCCCACTCGACCGCGTAATTGGTACAAGGTCGCAAGTCCCATGTAATCGGCATCTTCAACAAAGAGTGTATTCGCGTTCGGAATATCGACACCCGTTTCAATAATGGTCGTTGAGACGAGCACATCGTATTGTCCTTCGATGAAATCAAATAGCGTGTTTTCTAACTGAATTTCAGTCATTTGACCATGCGCGTAGCCAATACGAGCTTCCGGTACGAGCTCTTGTAATTCTGCTACTTTTTGCTCAATCGTTGCGACGCGATTGTAGAGATAAAAGACTTGGCCTTCGCGCGACATTTCGCGCAAGATGGCTTCTCGAATCGCACCTGGATTGGTTTCCATCACGTATGTTTGAATCGGATAACGATTCAACGGTGGCGTTTCAATCACGGATAAATCTCTGACACCGAGCATCGACATATGTAAGGTCCGCGGAATTGGCGTCGCCGTTAACGTTAGAACGTCTACTTGAGAACGCAATTGTTTTAAGCGCTCTTTATGTTTCACCCCAAAACGTTGCTCCTCATCGACAATCAATAAGCCCAAGTCAGCAAATTCGACGTCTTTTGACAAAATCCGGTGCGTTCCCACGACAATATCGACTTGACCTTTACGAATTTTTTCCATTGTTTCTTCTTGTTGTTTTTTCGTTCGAAAACGACTTAACATATCGATTTCGACGGGAAAATTCTCGAAACGACTTAACATCGTATCATAGTGTTGTTGCGCTAAAATCGTCGTTGGCACTAAAAAAGCCACCTGTTTATTTTCTTTAATCGCTTTGAAAGCTGCGCGTAAGGCCACTTCCGTCTTCCCAAAACCGACATCTCCTACTAATAAACGATCCATCGGCTTCGCGTTTTCCATGTCTCGTTTAATTTCAGCGGTGCTGCGCAGTTGATCTTCCGTTTCGCCATAAGGAAAGGCATCTTCAAATTCTTTTTGATAGGCATCATCACGAGCAAACGCATACCCTTTTTCCGCTTCACGTTTTGCATAGAGTGCAATCAGGTCATCGGCAATATCTTCAATTTTAGTGGCTACTTTGCGCTTGGTTTTCGCCCATTCATTTCCACCAAGTTTGTTCACTTTCGGTTGCTTGGACTCGGATGCCACATATTTTTGAACCAGATTTAACTGGGTTACAGGAATAAAGAGTTTGTCTTCATTTTGATATAAAATCGTGATGTAATCTTGGTGAACACCATCAATTTCAATCGTTTCCATTCCTAAATACTTTCCAATCCCATGGTTCACATGAACGACAAAATCGCCAGGTTTTAACTCATTATAACTTTTTAGTCGTTCCGCATTCGAGATTGTTTGACGCCGTGCCCGTTTTTTCGTCACTTTTTGGAAGATTTCTTTCTCCGTCACGATAACGAGTTGATCTTGTGGTAGTTCAAATCCCGCTTGCAAAGCTCCTTGGACAATTTGTGTGCGTCCTGTAAAAATACGGTCACCAGATGTCTCAACCGCATAAATTTGATGTTCGCGAAATTGCGCTTCTAAGCGCTGTGCCCGTTCATGATCACTCACTAGAAAAATGACTGTTTTTTGTTGTTTCTCCCAGCGATCGACCTCTGTTTTCAGTAAGCCCATTTGCCCAAAAAATTGTTGCATGGGGCGATACTGGAACGGATGAACGACTTGAAAGCGTAAGTTCCCCATCCCTTTTTGAAAGAGTGAGAAATAAGTCGTCGGAAAGGCTGTGTTGCTTAAAAGATGCTGCAAATCGCCGCCGAACACTTGATCCGAAAAAACAACCAAGTCCGCGATTTTTTGGGTTTGCCACTCGGCTTCTTCACGAATCATTTCCCGATTAGTTTCCATAATCCGAGGATAATCATCGACCATTAGCAACGTTGTTGACGGGAAATAATCAATGATTGTCTGCTTCGTTTGATACAATAAATCTGTGTATAAAAAGGCTTCTTCGCCTGGAATTCCTGCTTGCCAAGAAGTCGTTAGTTGCGCAAAACGATCAGTCAGAATTTGTTGTTGTCCACGGTCTTGGGTGACGGCTAAGCGTTTCGTTAATTTTTCAGCGACTCGTTGTTGCCCCGCTTCTAAATCTTTTTTTGAAAAAACCAAATCACTCGTTGGTGAAATTTGTATCGCTTCGATCGTTTCAACTGAGCGCTGCGTCTCAGCATCAAAGTAGCGTAGCGAATCAATCTCGGTATCAAATAACTCCACACGCACAGGATATTGGGTATCTAACGGATAAATATCGATAATACTTCCACGAAGACTAAACTCCCCTGGCTTGCCAATCATTCCTTGTCGTTCATATCCCATTAAAACAAGTGCTTGCGCCAATCCTTCACGGTCAATCTCACTCCCAATTTTCCAATGAAATTGATGACTTTTCCACGTTTTTTTATCCGGTAAAAATTTACGAATACCAGCAGCCGGGATAATATAAATCCCGCGTTTACCGGCAGCAATCGCATTAAGTGTCGTAATGCGCTCCGCTTTGGCTTCTGGAGAGGAAAAAGCCATCTCCGCCGAAATCACTTCGTTCACCGGAAAAACATAGACTTCTTCTTCTACATTTCGTAAATCTTCTGCTAATTGATACGCGTAAAACAAGTTCGCCGTTACCACCAAAATCGGTTGGTCTAACTGACGATAGGCACCAGCAATCGCTAACGTTTTCGCGGAACCAGACAAGCCTGTGAGCAATTGCCGTGGAGTGCCTTCTTTCAACTGTTGTTGCCACTGAGCAAACAACGGATTTTTATTGACAATATTGATTATATTCATTTCTACTCCTCACTAGTTAAAACGATTCATCGTAGCTAGAAAATCTTGTCCCCTCAAATAATCTATCAAGGCATTGACACTTTTATCTAAGCTTTGTTCAATCAATGTTTCTTCTTCTTTTCTAAATGGACTCAAGACGTGATTGACGACTGTTTGCCCTTTTGTTGGACGATCAATGCCGATTTTAATCCGATTAAACGTTTGACTGCCTAAATGCGAAATTAAGCTCTTCATCCCATTATGGCCGCCAGCGCTTCCTTTTTGACGCAACCGAATTTTTCCTAAAGCTAAATCTAAATCATCATACACCACGACTAACTCCGTCAATTCAACACCTAAATACGTCATTAAGGGGCCCACCGCACGACCCGAATCATTCATATATGTTTGCGGTTTGACAAGAATAATCTTTTCACCGTTTAAAAAAAATGTCGCCACTTGGGCTTCAAACGGATTTTTTTGAAAAGTAGCTTCATATTCCTTGGCTAATGCATCAACGACACGGAATCCGACATTGTGTTTTGTTTGTTCATATTTCTTACCTGGATTGCCTAGTCCAACAATCATTTTCATCTTTATCGACCTCATTACGATTTATTCTAAAAAGGAGAGCAACGCAAAAGGGGAAGCTGGAAAAGGATTTTCACTCTTTTTCGCACCTTCATTCATGGTCGTTACTCACTTTATTCTGTGTTCCATTTTACAAACATAATAATTATACCATAGACAAGCGATATTCCCCTCACATTGACTGTTAATTTGATAAAATTTTACATTCAGTCACTCTTTTTCATTGATTGAACGCTAAAGCGAACACTCCGCCGAAAATCATCCGACTTTCATTGGATAGTAGATGACAAATAGGCGCTCAAATGATAGCATAAAGGTGAATCAAACTAATAACCAGGAAGGTTGATAAAGTTATGACAGAGACAAATGGAAATACAGATAACCAAAAAATTATTCTAGTCGGTGATGGTGCCGTTGGTTCAAGCTATGCCTTTGCGTTAGTTGCTCAAAATATCGCCCAAGAAATCGGAATTATTGATATTAATCGTGCAAAAGCCCAAGGCGATGCGATGGATCTCTCTCATGCCCTTGCTTTTACTTCTCCTAAAAAAATCTATGCTGCAGACTACTCCGATGCTCATGATGCTGATATTGTCGTGATTACTGCTGGTGCTGCCCAAAAACCTGGTGAGACCCGCTTAGATCTCGTTCATAAAAACTTAAAAATTAACCGTGCTGTTGTAAAAGAAATTGTAGCTTCAGGTTTTAATGGTATTTTCCTTGTAGCGTCTAATCCCGTTGATATTCTGACTTATTCGACGTGGAAGTTTTCTGGTTTTCCAAAAGAAAAAGTCATTGGTTCTGGTACGTCACTTGATAGCGCTCGTTTCCGTCAAGCATTGAGTGATCTCTTAGAAGTCGATGCACGAAATGTACATGCCTACATTTTAGGTGAACATGGCGACTCTGAATTCCCAGTTTGGTCTCATGCCAATGTGGCGGGTCTGCCTATTTACGATTGGGTCATGGCCCATCCAGAAATTGATGAAGAAGCGATGGTAAACTTATTCTTTAGCGTTCGCGATGCAGCCTACGACATTATTGAAAAGAAAGGCGCCACTTTTTACGGAATTGCCGTGTCACTCGCGCGTATTACCCAAGCGATTTTAGATAACGAAAATGCTGTTCTTCCACTTTCTGTTTATGTTGATGGCGAGTATGGCCTCGACGATATTTATATTGGTTCACCTGCGATTATCAATGCGCAAGGAATCAAACAAGTCATTGAAATCCCCTTAACTGATGGAGAACAAGACCGCATGACCGCTTCTGCAAGTCAGTTAAAAGAGATTTTAAATGCCGCATTTGCGAAACTTGAAGAAGAAGATGCTTTAGAAAACCAAGCATAGTCACCTTAGTTTTTGGTTAAAAAATTAATCTTACGAATCCCCCTTCAAAAACATGATTGTTTTTTGAAGGGGGATTTTATTGCCCATTTAACTGAATCCTTAACTTTTCCTTAGACTCGTGTTTTCTAATTTCTCTTTCATTCCGGGATATGATAAGATAAATTGGTATACTATAAACAAAAAATGGAGCTGATTTACTAAATGTCTCATTCAAAGCGCCGTTCACATAAGGATGTCTCCAAAAAGCGTCCGCTGATTATCGGTCTGGGCCTATCTCTAGGTCTGATAGTGCTCGCAGGTTTAGGTTATGCCTACCAAGCAAACACTTATCAAACGCAATTTTTACCAAATACTTATATCGGCGACCTCAATGTGAGTCGTTTGACGGCTGATGAAGTGAATCAAAAACTAAATAAAACCTATGATGATCTCTCTTTTACGCTTTTAGTGAACGATCAAGAGTGGCAATCGATTAAAAAAACAGAATTTGGTCTGCACACCGATTTTTCGGAGGAATTGACTCAATTATTAGACGAACAAAACCCTTGGTCTTGGGGAGGACGGATGGTTAGTGGTAAGGAAACCCTTGATTTAGGCGAGGCAGCATTCGATGAAAAACAACTAGACGAACGCTACGCTCAATTAGAAGCTGACCTAACCAAGTGGAATCAAACGTTAACCCCAACGAAAGATGCAACCTTGACTCGAGGAGAAGACGGTTTTTCGATTACCCCAGAAGTCCAAGGAGAAACGATTGATGTCGCAAAAGCGCTGACAGCTGCCAAAGAGCAACTTCTTTCAGGAAATTCAACCCTTGAATTGAATGAGTTTGTCGAAAAACCAAGTGTCACAGCAGACGATCCGGCGTTAAAAGAAGAGTTAGCCCAAATTACACGCATCGCCACCGTCGAAGCGACCTATGTGATTAATGGGGTTTCTTTCCAAATTCCGTCAGAGTTGATTGAAGATTGGATTATTTATCAAGAAGGGGACGTCACGTTAGACCGAGAGAAAGTCTACCAATACGTCACGCAACTAGGGGCAGATTACAACACTAGTACCAATCCTTCGAACTTCAATAGTACGTTACGTGGGGAAGTCAGTGTTCCAGCAGGTTCCCTTAGTTGGACGATCGCTCCTGATAGCGAAACCGATGCACTGATGGCTGATATTTTAGCCGGAGAAGCCTTTACGCGTTCACCAATTGCCCAAGGGAGTGCGAATGCAGGTAGTCCACTCTTTGGTGCTACTTATATTGAAATTGATATGGTCAATCAACATATGTGGTACTACAAAGACGGTAAAGTCATGCTAGAAACAGATATCGTAACGGGTAAACCGACTACGTTGACTCCAGCAGGTATTTTTTATGTCTGGAATAAAGCGCGTGATGAAGTATTACGAGGTGTTAACGATGATGGGAGTAAATATGCTTCTCCTGTAGATTATTGGTTACCAATTGATTGGACAGGCGTTGGCATTCACGATTCTGATTGGCAACCCGCATATGGTGGCGAACTTTGGAAAACGGTTGGCTCACACGGCTGTATCAACACTCCTCCTGGCGTGATGAAAGAACTTTATGAAATGGTTGAAGTCGGTACACCGGTACTCGTTTTTTAATACCCACGTTGACTCACCCGAAAGCCTTTATCTGACAAGTCACTCAGGAGAATCAAATAAAAAGGCTCTTCGGCAAATAGTGTTGATGGAATCTCGCGCTACCCTACGAAAAATTACCTTGTGGTGGAAGCAGCGAGACCGCTTCGAGCCTAGGTTGCTGAAGCCGTTCGAGCAAAGCGAGTGACGGATACAGTATCAGGCCTCCGCGTGACTCTCAGCTCGAAAGCTTCAAACTCTAGGTAAGTGCTCAAGCACGAACCTAGAGTAATTCACATTTCGTCTTTTGACGCAGCTGACACAAGGCATTTTTCTCCGGTCCGCTAGTGCCTATTCTCTTTTTGATGCTTATTTTGTCAAAAATGAAAGAAATGATAAAAGAAAATAATATAGCGATGTATCCATCGACACTAAAAATAATATACCCAGAAATAGTGTTGAACAATGATACGAATCTCAGTCATCCACACTAAAAGTTATACAACCAACTAAAAAAAGCAGGGGCAAAAAATGCTCCTGCTTTTTTTGGTTCAAATGATACTTGTTTGCTCCGATATACCTGCGTGTAAGCTAGGATACTTCCACAGAGGTATACACTTCGGTAACATCATCATCATCTTCTAATTTTTCGATTAACTGGTCTAATTGTCGCTGTTGGTCATCGCTTAAAGCGATTGTCGTTTGAGGAATCATCGCTAATTCGGCCCGCGCTAATGTCATTTCTTGCTCTAAGGCATCACGCAACGCTACAAAATTTTCCGGTGCGCTATAGATTTCAAACCCTTCTTCGGAAGCCACAAAGTCTTCAGCCCCTAGATCTAAGACTTTTTCAAAGAGCTCTTCTTCCGTTAAAGAACTATGCGCTCTTTCAATCGCAATATAGCCTTTGCGATCAAATAAGTAGTTAACCGAACCGGTCTCACCTAAGCTCCCGCCATTTTTATTAAACGCCACTCGAACATTAGTCGCCGTGCGATTACGATTATCCGTCAGTGTTTCAACCAGAATAGCCACGCCCCCGGGACCATAGCCTTCATACGTGATTTCAGCATAATTTGCGCCATCCGTTGAACTCGTGGCTTTTTTGATTGCCCGTTCGACATTATCATTTGGCATATTGGCTGCGCGTGCCTTATCAACCGCCAAGCGTAACGCTGGATTTGTCGCGACATCCTCACCACCATTTTTTGCAGCAATAAAAATTTCGCGCGAAAGTTTTTGAAAAATTTTCCCGCGTTTGGCATCCTGTGCGTTTTTACGCCCTTGAATATTTTTCCATTTACTATGGCCTGCCATCAACAAACTCCTCCTTTATATGATTCGCTTTTCTTTGATTCCAAGAACGAGCCAACAAATCAAGACCCCAGTTAAGGCTCCTAGAGAATCTAGGATGACGTCTTGAAAGAGCGGCGTTCGTCCACCCGTTAACATTTGATGAAATTCATCCAGTGCCGCATAGCCCGTTGCCGATAGCCAGCTAAAAAATGCGACTAACAAGAAGTTTTTCATTCGGGGGATTAATCCTAGAAAAAAACTACTTCCTAAAATCAAGTACGTCCCAAAATGTGCACCTTTACGAATAAAAAATTCGATGAAAGAAAAGTACCCACTTTTTTCAATACTCACTTCACTACCAGCATAAATAAAAGAAACGCCGGACAACTGCGCTTTAAAAGGCTCATTCTTTAAAAGGTTTGATAGTAACCCAATTTGCGATTGTTGCTCATAGGTTTGCGAAGAACTATAAAATAATATGCCCATCATCACGAAGCTAATGAGCAGGTAAAGTTGACCATTTTTGCGGTATTTTCGAATCATTTTCTCACCTCAAACCTATCTTAGCATTTTTACATAGGAATGGCATCCTCGTATACTACTTTTGAACGTATTTTAAGCTTCGACTTCTTCCATCGTAAATGTGACGGGCTCGATTTGAAAAAGAGTGGTTAAAATATGATTGGTTTCCTCGAAAATCGCTTCAGGTGTAGCGTTAACTTGTCTCACTGGATGAACTTTCCCTTGGTATTCATAGGTAATTTGACCGTACTCTTCTTTCATCGTCACCATCGCCATTGCGCGTTTAAAAAGAATCACTTCATCTCCAAAATCCAGGATCAATTCTTGGCGAAAGCCATTTTTTAATGCCACCGCCATGACTAACGATTCGACATCTAGCGTATCTAGAGGAATACCTGAGGTTGCGCGATCAAAGGTAATTAAATAACTCGTAGACGGTGTGATTGCACACGCATTACAGCCCCCATGAACTAATTCTGTTGTACAAGTAATGTTTACTTCCATTTTTTTATTCGCTCCTTCGATTACATTTGTGATTATCTTAACATTATTTTTTCTGACTGGCTAGTTCTCTGGATACGCTTCAATTAGTGAAAAAATGAAAAAATTCAAAGACTTTAGCAAGAAAAAGCTGATAATCCATGCCTTTTAAAGCGTTTAAGATATCTTTTTTTGTTATTTTTTCGTATACTTTTCTTGAATAAAAAAATATGATTAAAGGAGAGAAAACAGATGGAATGGATTAAATTGATTGGTATCTTAATTATTCTTGTCGGCTTTATTTTTAAGTTTGATACGATTGCTGTCGTTATTATTGCCGCCTTCACTACGGCGCTTGTTTCTGGGATTTCCATCACAGAATTTTTCACCCTTTTAGGGGAAGCTTTTGTCAAAAATCGCATCGTGACGATTTTCTTGCTAACGTTACCGATGATTGGCATTTCAGAGCGATTTGGTTTGCGTCAACAAGCGGTTATTTTGATTGAAAAAATGAAGGGGTTAACGACGGGTCGTTTTATTACGTTGTACGCACTGATTCGTCAATTAGCTGGACTCTTCGGTATTCGTCTTTCAGCGCAACCGCAATTTGTTCGCCCGATTGTCAATCCTATGGCACAAGCAGCAGCGAATGCGCGTTACGGCAAGATTTCAGAAGCTGACGAAGAAATCATTAAGGCTAAGTCCGCTGCGAATGAAAACTTTGCGAACTTCTTTGCACAAAATACGTTTGCTGCTTCAGCAGGTGTCTTGCTAATTAGCGGAACCTTGACTTCGTTAGGTTATGAGGTCCAAGCAACGTCAATCGTCTTAGTCGCGCTAATTATCGCAGGCATTAGCTTCGTCCTCATCGCGATCGATAACTTCCTATTTGATCTTAAAATGGATCGTAAATATGGAAAAAAATCATCAAAAGGAGGACAAAAATCATGACAGAAACCATTAATCTAATTCTTGAGTTTTTCTACATTCTGATTGGCTTATTACTCATGATGACGGCCGTTCGAACGTTTAAGGATCAAACGAATCCCGCACGAATTGGAACAAGTCTTTTTTGGTTACTATTAGGAATCATTTTCGCTGCTGGAAATTACATTCCATTCTTGATTTCTGGCGTATTATTAACGATTATGGGTGCCTTAACTTTATTCAAACAAGTCAAAGTCGGTAAAACAGCGACGATCACTGAAGAAGAAGGACAAGCTGGAGCGCAGCGGATTGGCAGTTGGATTTTCTTCCCTGCAGTCGCATTAGCTGCAGTCGCAGTAGGGATTTCCTATACACCACTCGAAGGTCAAGTTGGGATTGGCATTGCCTCTGTCGTCGCGTTACTGGTTGCTGTCTTTTTAACAAAAGCTTCACCAAAAACGGTATTAGATGATACCGATCGGATGATTCAAGCCGTTGGAACAGTCGGGATCTTACCCCAATTATTAGCCGCACTAGGCGTTGTGTTCACCGTTGCAGGCGTGGGAGACGTGATTTCCAATGCGATTTCCGGTTTCATTCCTGAAGGTAATCGATTCATCGGTGTCGTCGCTTATTGTGTCGGCATGGCGCTATTCACGATGATTATGGGAAATGCCTTCGCCGCTTTTACCGTGATTACAGCAGGTATTGGGATTCCGTTTGTGATTGCCCAAGGTGGCGATCCCGTCATTGCCGGAACCCTCGCGATGACGGCTGGTTTTTGTGGAACGTTAGTCACACCAATGGCTGCAAACTTTAATGCCTTGCCTGTCGCTTTGTTAGAGATGAAAGATCCGAACGGTGTGATCAAAGCCCAAGCACCGACAGCTGGTATTTTATTAGTCATTCACATTGCTTTAATGTATTTCTTAGCATTTTAATCCCATTTAGAAAGGAAAATGAAGATGAAAATTTTAGTTACAGGTTTCGATCCCTTTGGAGGCGAGCCAATTAACCCCGCTTTAGAAGCGGTTAAAGCTTTACCAGATACCATTGCCGGCGCTCAAATTATTAAGTTAGAAATTCCAACAGTCTTTGGAAAAGCAGCGGATGTCGTAAAAGCTGCCATGGAAGACATGCAACCTGACGTAGTCTTAAGTATTGGTCAAGCGGGCGGACGTTTTAGTGTCACACCTGAACGAGTAGCGATCAATATCGATGACGCCCGTATCCCTGATAACGAAGGCAATCAACCAATCGATGTCACGATCCAAGCTGACGGTGCACCGGCTTACTTTAGCCAATTACCCATCAAAGCGATGGTGAAACACATTAAAGATGCGGGGCTACCTGCGAGTTTATCGAACAGTGCCGGCGTTTTCGTCTGCAACCACATTATGTACCAAGTGCTCTATCTAATTGACAAGTCTTTTCCCGGCGTAAAAGGCGGCTTTATCCATGTTCCTTTCATTGCTGAACAAGTCGTTGATAAACCCAATCAACCGTTTATGAGTTTAGTGGATATTACGAAGAGCTTGGAAAAAGCGATTGAAGCGATTGTCTTATTCCAAGATAAAGAAGACTTAAAAACGATTGAAGGAACGACACACTAAGATGAATCATGAACTCAGCAAGACACTTCCGCTATTCACTTACGGAAGTTTAATGGAAAACTTTTTTAACTACGAGTTGTACTTAAAAGATCGCATCAAAGAAAAACCACAAAAAGCCAGGATGAAAGGCGAATTGTATCATCTCGATACAAAAGGCTATCCCGCTCTCCTGCCTGGCTCCCAGTGGGTTTACGGTGAAGTCTTTGAACTCCTTGATTTTGAACAAGATATCCAAGTGTTAGATCAACTAGAAGGCTTTAACCAAGGCGTCCCAAACGAATATCATCGCGAAAAAACAACCGTTTATGGATGGAACGAGACGACCCAGTCTTATGATCGTCCATTGACAGCGTATGTTTATCGTTACGCTGTCGAGCACGATCCCACTTTTGAGCAACATCGCATCTTGCTTGCTACAGGAGATTGGCGTCATTACATGGAAAAAAACACCACAAAAACAAGCGAAAAACAGGAATCGTAAAAAAGCGGTTCCTGTTTCTTTTTGTGGGTGGTAAAATAGAACTATCCATGTGTTACGAATAGGAGGAATGAAGGATTGAATCGATTACATAAATGGTTATGCACCAGTGTTTTGCTCCTTTTTAGTTATTTCACGTTTATTCCAGTCGTTGATGCGAACGATGACTTACGTCTATTGCTTTCAGAGCAACAACAAACTCTCGCCCAGGAAGGATTACCGAGCGCCAGCGTCATCATCGAGGCGACAAATGGGCAAATCCTTTGGGACGAAAATAGCGACGAAGCGATTAATCCAAGGTTTTTATCCCACGTGATGACGCTATACCTCACGTACGAAGCCATTGAACAAGGCGTCCTCACTTGGGAGGATACGATAACCGTTAGTGATTCCATGCAAATGCTAGCCCAGATTCCCGGACTCCCTGGAAATAATTTAGTCAGTGGTACTACTTATTCTGTGCGCGAACTCGTTGAACTCGTTCAGCTGACGAATTCTGTCGGCGCTAGTTTTTTACTAGCGGAGTTCATCAGCCAAACGCCCGATGCTTTCGTTTTAAAGATGAATCAAACAGCAGAAACCTTAGGCCTTTCAAACACGAGCTTCACGAGTCCTAGTGGTCTTTCTGTAGAGGATATCCAAGGTTACGAAGCGTGGATTCCTATGACAATTAACGAGAATAGTCAATCCACACCAAAAGACTTTGCTTTACTAACGTATCACTTAGCGCAAAAATATCCAAGCATCTTTGACATTAGCCAATTAGCCAGTTTGACCCTGCAAGCTGACACTTATCTGGAAGAAACTTTTGAGACAAATAATCCGTTTATTGTCGGTCAAGAACACGCCATCAAAGGGACCAACGGATTGATTGTAGACGACGCGCTACTCACTGAAACCTCGGCTATCCTTACAACCAAACAAAATGGCCTGTCACTGATTACCGTCATCATTGGCGTCAATCAAGAATCTGTCACCGAACAAGGAAGCAGTCCGCTTCCTCTCATCGGGCAAACACTCATTGAAAATGCCTTTGCACAATATGAATACCGCCAATTACTCCCAGCGGGTACACACGAGATTCAAGAAGAACTTGTTGTGACAACCGACGTACTCAAAGGCGTTGTCCGAAAAGACAGCACGGTTACTTTTGAATTAAAAGAAGACCAAATTGTTTTAGCATCCCCCTTAGCATCTATTTCAGAAACCCTTATACCTGTCAGCATCGCCTATACGTCAGCTCTGTCTGAATTTGAAGAAGAAATTGAGGATAATCCTTTCGTCAAATTATTAATGAATGCGGTTGAAATAACCCAACTTACTATTTTAGCTATCGGTGTCATTTTAATCGGTATTCTTATTTTCATCATGAGTTTCTTTATCCCCAAAAAAGAAACAGAAGATTTTCCTCAAGAAGAGCATTTCTTTGATTTTGAAACCAATGAAGAAGTGATTCCGTCTCGTACTACGCGATTGCAACAAGACAAGCCTTCAATATGGCATACTTTACCGTATCGTCAAATCACTTTTTATGGTGGCTTAAGTTTCACGCTCCTGGGAATTGTCCTACTGATTGTTCAATATCTATTGTGATTCAAAAATAAAGAGACTCTAATGAAAATGTTCATTGGAGTCTCTTTATTTTTTATTTTTCATGCCATTCAAATCCATCAAATGTCTCACCATCATAATACTTCAACAGATCTTCGTAATTCAGTAAAGAAGAAGTCATTTCTACCTCTTCCTCTTCTTTTGTCTGTTGCGTTTGTGCGTAGGCTTGATATTGCTCTAACAGTTGACGGTATACTTGTTGCTTCGTATTAGCTTGGGCCGTAATAAAAGGGAGCTCTCGTAGGTACGCGCCATAAAGAGGACCTGATTGCGTGAACTCAATCGGTAACTCGACCACTCGTAAATGTAATGCCTCAAATTGTTCGTTCATCGTCCGCTTATCCTTCCATTTCAATGATCCGATCCACAAAGTCCTCATAGAAGTCTTGTTCGTGAGAAACGACAATAACAGTGCCTTCATAGTTTGCGAGGCTCTCTCGTAAACTTTCTTTGGCTTCTTGATCAATGTGGTTCGTTGGTTCATCCAAAATCAAAAAATTCCCAGGTGTCATGGTCATTTGCGCGAGTTTGACTTTCGTTTGCTCCCCACCACTCAAATCTTTGATTGGCTCTTGTGCGAGCTGATTGACTAAGCCAGCGAGTGAAAGATGACGTCGTAATTCTTTATTCGTGGCTTTTGGAAAGAGATTCCCTAAATATTGTAGCGGTGTTTCCAAAGGATATTGCCACACGAGTTCTTGTGAGAAATAATTGATTTTCGTATTTGCTGGGAGATGAAACTCACCATCAATCGCCGGAATTTCACCAATCAAGGTTTTAAGTAAGGTCGATTTCCCAATACCGTTAAACCCGCGGAACGCAATTTTTTCACCATAGCGAATCGTTAATTGAATCGGTTTTAACAAGGGACGATCGTAGCCAATCACTAAATGATCGGTCGTCAGTGCCAATGTCGAAATAATGCCTTGATACGGAAACTGATAGGAAGGTCTTGCGGCACCACTTGGCGGCGTTAATCGATCGATTTTATCGAGTTGTTTCTCGCGACTTTTCGCCATCGTCGAGCGTGATCCGGCTTTGTATTTTCGAATATACGCTTCGGTTTTTTCAATGTGTTTTTTCTGATTTTCATACTGCTTCATATAGGCTTCACGATTGGCTTCTTTTTGTTTCAAGGCCTTCTCAAGATTGCCTGTATATTTGGTTAATTTCCCAAATTCAATATCCGCTATATGCGTGGTAATTTGATTTAAAAAATCACGGTCATGCGATACGACTAAATACGTTCCACTAAATCCCTGCAAGAAATTGGTTAACCAAGCAACATGGGTATCATCAAGATGATTCGTCGGTTCATCGAGGACTAAGACGTCCGGTTTTTCTAAAAGTAATTTCGCTAAAATGACTTTGGACCGCTGCCCCCCACTTAATTCTTTCAGTAACGTATCCAGTCCCAAAACTTGTAATCCGAGACCCGTCGCCATTTCTTGAATTAACGTATCCATTTGATAAAAATCGCCTTGATCTAACTGGGTTTGAAGGCGTCCCGCTTTTTCTAATAGGCGCTCATCCATCTCTGTCGCATAGGCCGTATAATACGCCGTAATTTGTTCCTCGACGTCTAAGTCTTTTTGAAAAGCTGTTTTTAAAAAATCGTAAATCGACAATTGCTCATCAACCCGCACATATTGATCTAAATAGCCCAAGTGACTACTTTTAGGAAATTCGACGCGCCCGTCATCAGGTAAGAGTTCGCCGGTAATAATTTTGATTAAGGTCGATTTTCCTGTACCATTTTGTCCAATCAGGCCGACGTGTTCGCCTTTATTAATTTGCAAATTCAGTTCTTCATACAACAATTTATCCGCAAATTGGTGGGTAATATTAATTAAATTTAACATAGTTATTCCTTTCTATTTACACAACACGTTGGAGAGAGTCTCTCCATCAACGATGTAAAAAGCGATAGACAGTTGGTCTATCGCTCAATTCATTTCAACTGTTGTAGTTTAGCATATATTTTCAGAAAAGGCGATGAAAACACTACAATTGTCTTAAATTCTAGGATTTTCGAACGATTTCTCATTCTTTTTCGTCTCATGGATGAAGAGTGTGTATCCCCTTTCTATTTTTTGGACAAATGCTTAAGAAAACAATTTCATTCTCGGGCGTTTCTTGCTATGATAAACGATGAAGTGAGTCTTTTAATAATAAAACAAACGAGGGATAAACAATGACATTAGCAGTTTTTGATATTGGTGGGTCAGCAGTAAAATATGGAAAATGGGAAAATCAAACGTTAAGTGAAACCGGTCAATTTAAAACACCCGAAACACTGACCGCGATGCAAGACGAAATGAAAGCGGTAATCGCTCATTTTGGTGACGAAATTGAAGGCGTGGCTATCAGTTCACCAGGCGCGGTAAACGTAAAAGACCGACGAATCGACGGAATCAGTGCCGTCGAGTATTTACATCAACGACCGATTTTCGATGAACTTGAAGCCGCGTTAGGTTATCCGATTACAATTGAAAATGATGCCAATTGTGCGGGAATTTGTGAAATGAAACTAGGCGCTGGTCAAGGGGTCCAACATGCGATTTTTGTCGTCATTGGTACTGGGGTCGGTGGCGCGATTTTCATTAATGGCCAACTTTACAAAGGGGCACATCTCTTCGGTGGCGAATTTGGATTAGTGATGAATGCCAATGGACAGTCTTTAAGTACGAACGGAACAGCTGTCAATACAGCAGCTCGCTTTTCGAAAGAAAAAGGCACCACTATTTCCGGGAAAGAACTTTTTGACTTAGCGGATGCCGGCGATGTTGCAGCGATGGTGTCGTTAAATGGGATGTATGATCATTTAGCAGAAGCCCTCTATAACCTTCAAGTTTCGATTGATCCCGAAATGATTATTATTGGTGGGGGAATTTCTGCCCGACCTGACGTAACAGAAGCGATTCGCATGCGCCTAGCAACATTACTAGAAGCGAACTTAGTACCTGGGGCAATGCCACTTGTCAAAGCATGTACCTTCCAAAACAATGCGAATTTAATCGGCGCGGCCGTCAACTATGAAATCGTGACGCAAGCCTAAAAATAGAGCCCCTCTTCGACGTTTTGTCAAAGAGAGGCTCATTTTTTTAATATTCGATAACCATGCCATCATAACTCGTGACAATACCATGAACTTCACTCATGGCCTTCATTGCTTCATACGTCAATCCGCCATTATGTGAAAAATGACTCGCGACATAACGCGTTTCGTCATGCACTAAATTGAAAGTTTTCATTTTCTCAATGAGAATCAGATTTTGTTGCAACGACATATGCGCAGCACCACTATTTTCTTGCCCTTGTCCGGTACAATCTAAGGAAACAAGATCAAATATCAGTCCCTTATTGGATAAAAATAACAAATCACGGGTGTTCGGTATCCCTGAATCATGAACATAAAAGAGTGCTTTATTTTCCTCTTGGTGTTGAATTGCAAAGATCAAACAATCTTCTTCAAAATTCCCATGTTGGGCGGGAATGGGATAAATGCGATAGTGGCCGATTTCGACTTCTTGATACGCACGCAGCGTATGGTACACGAGACGACTTTCATCAAAGCGTCCCTCCAGCTTAAAGGCGCGATCGTAAAACTGTTTGACATAAGCACTCCCATAAACATGCAGCACCTTATCCAACTGCTGGCCATAGCCCGTCATTCTGAGCGCTAAGTCTTCTGCGTAAAAATGATCACTATGCCAATGCGTCAGCAATAAATATTCTAACTCATTAAAATCGATGTGATGTTGCAGTTGATGTAAGTAACTATCTCCTGGAAAATCAATGAGTAGCTTCCCGTCATCAATAACCGTTTGCATCTGTGTCCGAATTTCTTTCCCACCTTGAATGCGTGCATACTGACAAAGCTCGCATTGACAAAAGATAGCTGGGACCCGTTCTGCTGCACCGGTTCCTAAATACTGTATTTTCAAAATCAATTCTCCTTATTTTAAGATGTCCCTTTGTGCCTTCATCAATGTTAAATCCTCAAAAAAAAGTCTGACAAAAATCGCTTCCTGTCAGACTTTCTCTCAACGAAAGATTCTATTGATTAATCGTTTTTTAGTGCTTCTGCAGCATCTTCTGCTGCCATTTGTGCTTCAATGTCTGAAATGCTATAGACATTTTTGCTTGCAACGGTCACTTCTTTTGGTTCCATATTACGGTAACGAGGCATACCCGTACCTGCTGGAATAATCTTACCAATAATGACGTTTTCTTTCAGTCCTAATAAGTGATCTTTCTTACCACGAATCGCAGCATCTGTTAAGACACGTGTTGTTTCTTGGAAGGAAGCAGCTGATAAGAAACTATTGGTTTCGAGGGAAGCTTTCGTAATTCCGAGTAACACCGGACGAGAAGTCGCTGGTGTACGACCTGAAATAATCGCTTCGTAGTTACGATCTTTAAAGTCTGCAATGTCCATTAACGTTCCTGGTAAGATATCTGTATCACCTGGATCCATTACTCGAACTTTACGTAACATTTGACGAACCATTACTTCGATATGTTTATCGCCAATTTCTACCCCTTGCATCCGGTAAACGCGTTGAACTTCACGTAACAAGTAATTTTCAACGGTCAACACGTCACATACTTGGAGTAAGTGTTTTGGCTCAATTGAACCTTCTGTAAGTGGTGCACCACGATCGATTAAGTCACCTTCTGCGACTTTCATGCGAGCGGTAAATGGTACTTGGTATGTCCGTGTATCTGTTTCACCTTTAATCGTTACTTCTTTGACACGTGTTGCCGCATCTTCAGAAATATCAATAATTTCTCCGGTAACTTCAGAAACCACTGCTTGTCCTTTTGGATTACGGGCTTCAAAGATTTCTTGAATACGAGGTAAACCTTGGGTAATATCATCCCCGGCAACCCCACCTGTATGGAAGGTACGCATCGTTAACTGAGTACCTGGTTCACCGATGGATTGAGCGGCAATTGTTCCAACTGCTTCTCCTACTTCCACTTCATTACCAGTTGCTAAGTTACGACCATAACAGTGTTTACATACACCATGTTTTGTATTACATGTAAAGACAGAGCGAATGGTAACTCGTTCAATCCCTGCATCCACGATTTGACGCGCAAGATCTTCGGTAATTAGTTGATTGCTTGCAACCATCACTGCACCTGTTTCTGGATGAATCACAGATTTACGAGCATAACGACCGATTAAACGTTCTTCTAAGGCTTCAATAATTTCGTTGCCTTCACGGATTGCATAAACTTCTAAACCAGCATCGGTACCACAATCGTCTTCACGAATGATAACATCTTGTGCCACGTCAACTAAACGACGAGTTAAGTAACCAGAATCGGCTGTTTTCAAGGCTGTATCGGTCATTCCTTTACGAGCACCATGGGTTGAAATAAACATTTCTAAGACGGTTAACCCTTCACGGAAGTTCGAAACAATCGGTAATTCCATGATTTTACCACTCGGAGCGGCCATCAAACCACGCATCCCCGCAAGTTGGGTAAAGTTGGAAATATTACCACGGGCACCAGAGTCTGACATCATGAAGATTGGATTTTTCATATCTAATGTTTCCATTAATCGTAACTGGATTTCGTCTTTCGTGCTATTCCAGATGGCGATTACTCGTTCATAACGCTCATCATCGGTAATTAAACCACGACGGAATTGTTTTGTAATATTATCAACTTGTTTATGAGCGACATCAATCAAGTGATGTTTCTCTTCAAGAACCATGATATCGGCAATCCCTACGGTAATACCCGCACTTGTTGAATGTTTATAACCTAAATCTTTCATTCGGTCAAGCATGCGAGACGTTTCCGTTACTTTATAACGTTTAAAGACTTCCGCAATCACGTTTCCTAAGTTTTTCTTTTTGAACGGTCCAACAAGTGGTTGTTCTTGAATGAACGCTGGAATATCTGTTCCTGCTGGTACAAAATATTTATCCGGCGTTTGAACGGTTAAGTTAAAGTCCGTTGGTTCATTTAAATAAGGGAACTCAGATGGCATAATGGAGTTGAAAATAATCTTCCCAACTGTTGTCACCATTAATTTTTCTTTTTGCTCCGGCGTAAATGGTTTTTCACCTAATTGGTTTGGATCAACCGCTACACGTGAATGTAAATGAACATAGCCATTTTGCCATGCAGTTACGGCTTCATCCATGTTACGGAAGATCATTCCTTCACCTTCACGGCCATCTTCTTCCATGGTTAAGTAGTAGTTTCCAAGTACCATATCTTGAGATGGTGTAACAACTGGTTTACCATCTTTTGGATTTAAAATGTTTTGTGCGGCAAGCATTAACATTCTTGCTTCTGCTTGGGCTTCTTCATTCAATGGTACGTGAACCGCCATTTGGTCTCCATCAAAGTCGGCATTATACGCTTCACACACTAATGGGTGCAAACGAATCGCGCGTCCTTCAACTAAAACCGGTTCAAAAGCTTGGATTCCCAGTCTGTGTAACGTAGGTGCCCGGTTTAGTAAAACTGGATGCTCACGAATCACATCTTCTAAAACATCCCATACTTCATCTTCTTGACGCTCAATTTTACGTTTCGCGTTTTTGATATTTGATGCAATTTCACGTTTCACTAATTGATGCATCACAAATGGTTTAAAGAGTTCTAACGCCATCTCTTTTGGTAATCCACATTGATACATTTTTAAGAATGGTCCAACAACGATTACGGAACGGCCAGAATAATCGACCCGTTTTCCAAGTAAGTTTTGACGGAAACGACCTTGTTTCCCTTTCAACATGTGAGAAAGAGATTTTAGTGGACGATTTCCTGGACCAGTTACTGGACGGCCACGACGACCGTTATCAATTAAGGCGTCAACCGCTTCTTGTAACATCCGTTTTTCGTTTTGCACGATAATATTTGGTGCGTTTAAATCAAGTAAACGTTTCAGACGGTTATTACGGTTAATCACACGACGGTATAAATCATTTAAGTCAGAAGCCGCAAAACGACCCCCTTCTAATTGAACCATCGGACGTAAATCAGGCGGGATAACGGGAATAACATCCATTACCATCCAACTTGGTTGATTGCCTGACGCACGGAATGCTTCCATAATGTCTAGACGACGAATCGCACGTGTCCGTTTTTGTCCTGAAGCAGTTTTTAATTCTTCTTTTAAAACAACGACTTCTTTTTCTAAGTCAATGTTATCAAGCAATTGTTTAACCGCTTCGGCACCCATTGCAGCGCTGAATTCTTGACCGTATTGTTCACGTTTTTCACGATATTCACGCTCGGTTAATAATTGTTTTTTCTCTAAGCTTGTATTTCCAGGTTCAATTACTACATAAGAAGCAAAGTAGATAATTTCTTCTAGTGCACGAGGACTCATATCTAATACAAGACCCATCCGTGACGGAATCCCTTTAAAGTACCAAATATGAGAAACTGGTGCGGCTAATTCGATATGACCCATTCGTTCACGACGAACTTTTGAACGTGTGACTTCCACGCCACAACGGTCACAAACAATTCCTTTATAGCGGATACGTTTGTATTTTCCACAAGCACATTCCCAATCTTTGCTTGGTCCGAAAATACGCTCATCAAATAACCCTTCTCGTTCAGGTTTTAACGTACGATAGTTAATCGTCTCTGGTTTCTTTACTTCCCCGTAAGACCAGCTTCTGATTTTTTCGGGAGAAGCCAAACCTATTTGCATGCTTTCGAATCTATTTACATCGATCAAAAGGGTTTCCCTCCATTTCATTTCATGGCTATTACCTCTAAGCAAATCAAGCATTCATCCAGGAAAAAGAGCAACACCTGTCACTCTTTTACTCTGGATTCATCTTGCCATTACTCAGTTTCTTTTTGCTCTGCTGCTTCTTTTTGTGCTTTTTCTTGTGCTTCACGAACTTGTTTTTGCTGTTCTGCAAATTTCGTCAAAGCATCAACTGTGATTAAATCATCATCTTCATCATCCATGTCACGAAGTTCAATCTCTTGATTATCGATATCTAAGACACGCATGTCTAAGCCGAGTGATTGTAATTCTTTCACCAATACGCGGAATGATTCTGGAACACCTGGTTTTGGAATTGGTTCGCCTTTGACAATCGCTTCATATGTTTTCACACGACCGACTACATCATCTGATTTGTACGTTAAGATTTCTTGTAACGTATAAGCTGCACCGTAAGCTTCAAGTGCCCAAACTTCCATCTCACCAAAACGTTGTCCACCAAATTGCGCTTTTCCTCCAAGTGGTTGTTGCGTTACAAGTGAGTATGGTCCAATCGAACGAGCATGTAATTTATCATCAACCATGTGGGCTAATTTAATCATGTACATCACGCCGACCGAAATGCGACCATCAAATGGTTCGCCTGTGCGTCCATCATAAAGCACTGTTTTTGCATCGCTCGCAAGTCCTGCTTCACGAACCGTTGCCCAAACATCTTCATCCGTTGCCCCATCAAAAACAGGTGTTGCAATGTGAATGCCTAATGAACGTGCTGCCATTCCAAGGTGTAATTCTAATACTTGTCCGATGTTCATCCGAGAAGGTACCCCTAATGGGTTTAACATGATATCAACAGGAGTGCCGTCTGGTAAATAAGGCATGTCTTCTTCTGGCATAATGCGAGAAACAACCCCTTTATTTCCGTGACGTCCCGCCATCTTGTCTCCTTCTTTGATTTTACGTTTTTGAACAATATAAACGCGAACGAGCATATTAACGCCTGGTTTTAATTCATCGCCGGCTTCACGCGTAAAGATTTTCACGTCATGAACAATACCGCCGCCGCCATGTGGAACACGAAGAGAAGTATCACGAACTTCACGGGCTTTTTCACCAAAAATAGCATGTAATAAACGTTCCTCAGCAGATAATTCTGTTACCCCTTTAGGTGTAACTTTCCCTACTAATAAATCGCCATCTTTAACTTCTGCACCAATTCGGATAATACCCATTTCATCAAGATTTTTCAATGCGTCTTCTCCGACGTTTGGAATCTCTCTTGTAATTTCTTCTGGGCCTAATTTCGTATCACGTGCTTCTGATTCATATTCTTCAATATGAACGGAAGTATAAACATCATCTTTTACGAGACGACGACTCATAATAATCGCATCTTCGTAGTTGTATCCTTCCCATGTCATGAATGCCACAAGCGTGTTTTGGCCTAATGCCATTTCACCGGCTTCCATTGATGGTCCGTCAGCTAAGATATCGCCTTTTTCAACAACTTCTCCTAACGAAACTAATGGACGTTGGTTATAACTTGTTCCAGAGTTCGAACGACGGAATTTCGTAATCGAGTAATGATCTAATGTTCCATTATCACGACGAACGCGAATTTCGGCAGCATCGACATACTCCACAATGCCATCCGCTTTACAAATTAACGCGGCTCCCGAGTCATGTGCAGATTTATATTCCATTCCTGTTCCAATCCATGGTGCTTTTGGATTGATTAATGGCACTGCTTGACGTTGCATGTTGGCACCCATTAAGGCACGGTTGGAGTCATCGTTTTCTAAGAACGGAATACATGCCGTCGCCACCGCAACTACTTGCTTAGGAGAAACGTCCATGTAATCGACTTTATCAATCGAAACTTCTAAGTTTTCACTCGTTAAACGAGCCATTACAACATCTTCAGCAAAGGTTCCATCTTCGTTTAACAAGCTGTTCGCTTGGGCAACGACATAATGATCCTCTGTATCTGCTGTTAAGTAATCAATCGTGGTTGTCACGCGACCAGTCGCACGATCAACGCGACGATAAGGTGTTTCAATAAAACCGTAACGGTTCACTTTCGCATAAGAAGCCAAGCTATTGATTAATCCAATATTTGGTCCCTCAGGTGTTTCGATTGGACACATCCGACCATAGTGGGAATAGTGAACGTCTCGAACTTCATATCCCGCACGATCTCGTGTTAATCCACCAGGTCCTAAGGCAGATAGACGACGTTTATGCGTCAACTCACCTAACGGGTTTGTTTGGTCCATGAACTGAGATAATTGAGAAGAACCGAAGAATTCTTTAATACTTGCCACAACGGGACGAATATTAATTAATTGTTGCGGTGTTAACGTTTCGGTATCTTGAATAGACATTCTTTCACGAACCACACGTTCCATACGCGACAAACCAATACGGAATTGATTTTGTAATAATTCACCGACTGAACGAATTCGACGGTTTCCTAAATGGTCGATATCATCAACATTGCCGATTCCTTCCATTAAGTTGAAGAAATAGCTCATTGATGCAATGATATCCGCTGGACGAACTGTGCGAACGTCATCAGTTGGATAAGCATTTCCAATTACCGTCACTTCACGTTCAGGATCTCTTGGTGAAAAGACTTTAATCACTTGAACCGTCATCGGATCGGTTACAACGGCATCTTCACTTGGATAATACGTCACAGAGTTAAGACCATTATCAATGGCTGGTGCCAACGTATCCATCACTTGATGAGACAAGACCGTTCCTTTTTCCGCTAAAATTTCGCCGGTTTCAGGATCAACTAATGTTTCAGCTAATGTTAAATTCAATAAACGTGTTTTCAAATCTAATTTTTTATTGACTTTGTAACGACCAACTGCCGCTAAATCATAACGACGTGGATCAAAGAAACGAGCCGTTAATAAGTTACGTGAACTATCGGCTGTTTTAGGCTCCCCAGGACGAAGACGTTCATAAACATCTTTTAGCCCTTCTTCAGTCCGTGAGTCGCTGGCATTTTTATGTAAATCTTTTTCGATTGTATTACGTAATGATTCGCTGTCACCAAAGATTTCAAAAATCTCATCATCCGAGCCAAATCCTAAAGCACGAACTAGAACAGTCAATGGAATTTTACGTGTACGGTCAATTCGAACATAAGAAATATCTTTCGCGTCAACTTCCATTTCTAACCATGCGCCACGGTTAGGAATCACTGTTGAAGCAAAGCCTTCTTTTCCATTTTTATCTGTTTTCCCATGGAAATAAACCCCAGGCGAACGGACTAACTGAGAAACAATAACACGTTCTGCTCCGTTAATAATGAATGTTCCTTGTTCCGTCATTAATGGAAAATCACCAAAGAAGACTTCTTGGGATTTTAATTCGCCAGTTTCACGGTTCATCAAACGTAACACAACATGTAACGGTGCGGAATAGTTGGCATCATGTGCACGGGCTTCTTCTACTGTATACTTGGGTGTCTTTAACTCATAATCTACAAATTCTAACGATAAATTGCCATTAAAATCATCAATTGGTAAAATGTCTTCAAACATTTCTCTTAACCCTTCATCTAAAAACCATTGATAAGAGTCTGTTTGAATCTCAATTAAGTTTGGTAATTCCAATACTTCACTGATTCTTGCGAAACTTCTACGTTCGCGGTGCTTTCCGTACTTTACTACGTGTCCAGCCAAGCTCTTCACCCCTCTAAAAAATCTTTCAAAATTTCTATCCGATTTATTACATTTTCGTTACATATATTAAATAAATGTAACAACGAACATTTTTAGCGGCTTTTAAGCAAAAAAAAACCAAAAATAGCAAACCTTCAGCTGAAGAGACTACTTTTGTTCCTTATTTCCTTGCCGAAACGGACAATATTTCGTTTCTGCTCGTTTTTTTAGATAGTTTTTGCAACTCCTTATTATACACAAAAGAAATACATCCGTCAACTCTTTTTTGCATTATTTTCCTTGTTTCCCTTGGATAAATCTTCTATACTGAAGGTGACGATTACCGATCTCGATATAGAAAGGACGATTTCTTTGAAACATACAAAAGAAAAAGTACTCCATTTACTAAAACAGTCAACAGCTATTTTATCTGGCGAAACATTAGCGAAAGAATTAGGCGTTTCGCGGACAGCGATTTGGAAAGCCATTCGCGAGCTCGATCGCTTAGGGTATCAAATTGAACATTTAGCCAATGGGTACCGCTATCTTTCATCCAATGTCTTAGAACCAGAAGAAATCGCGTTTCGCTATTTAAAAGAAGAAAATATTTATATTCATGCTTCCGTCGATTCCACGATGAATGTTGCAAAACTTGCGACGATGAACCCTGCGCCGATTGTGACCCCTGCATTATTTGTTTCGGAAATCCAAACCCAAGGACGCGGTCGATTCGGTCGGGATTTCTTCGCGCCAAAAGGACAAATTTATATGACTTTACTGTTGCGTCCCAATCAAACATTTGAGGAATTACCGCAATATACGTTATTAGCCGCAGTTGCCGTTGCTTCAGCGATTGATGAGTTAACAGGCAAACATTCAAGCATTAAATGGGTCAACGATTTATTTCTAGGGGAGAAAAAAGTCGGCGGCATTTTATCCGAAGCCATGAGCGACTTTGAAACTGGACAAATTTCTTACGTCGCGATTGGGATCGGTTTGAACTATGCGATTCCTTCCGCTGATTTTCCGGATGAATTACAAGCAAAAGCCACCTCGCTCTTTTCGGATGAAGCGCCAAAAGTAACCCGTAATGAAATCATCCGTAAAATTTGGACTCATTTTTTTGAGCTCATTGATGGATTACCCGACACTTCTTATTTAGATTATTACCGCCAAAAATCTTTCGTTCTCGGTCGTCAAGTAACCTTTACCCAGCAAGGACGTGAATACGTTGGTCGAGCAGTCGGTATCTCCGACAAAGGCGAATTAATCGTCGATACGGCTCAAGGGCAAAAGATTTTATCTTCGGGAGAAATTAGTTTAAGTCGTATAGAAGCGCCTCAGTAAGCCAGTACAAAGAAAAAGCGGCACTTCATCCAAAAAATGAAGTGCCGCTTTTTGACACAAAAAATACCGATTTTTCGTGTTGTTTATTTCCCAATCAATAACGTTAATAGTAGACTCACTAAGTAGGCACTATTAAACAAAATCAAATTTTTAATCCCATAGCCAAAACTTCGCGGGTGAGGTAAACTCGCGCGATGTTCTTTTAGATGTTGATAAATTTTAGGGAGTGTCGCAAAAACAAAGAGAATCGGCCACTGGAAAATCCCTAGTAGTAACCCGAGTAACAAAGCCGCATAAGAAGCGTACATCAACGCTTGGAATAACATGATTCCCCACTCACGACCAATATAATAGACTAACGTATAGCGATGATTTTTAATGTCATCTTCTAAATCCCTTAAATTATTCGCGAGCATTAAATCAGCAATCGTAAAGACTAAGGGTAACGACGCTAAAATCATCGCGAGCGTTCCCCAAAGATTACCTGTTAAGGCAAAGAGACCTGCTTGAAAATCGATTGTTAAATAAAAGACTCTTTGCAGTGGCGTATTAATATAGACCGTAATCGCAAAAATACCTAAGCCCATTGTAATGCCACTAAAAATCTCTCCTAAAGGCATCCGCGATAAGGGAATCGGGCCAAACGTATAAAAAATTCCAATGAAACAAACCAATCCACCCATTATGAGAAGTAACCAACCTGTTTGATAGCTTAAGATCAGACCAATCACTAAAGTTAAAAAGAGCATCCCTAAGATGAGTTGTCCGACTTTTTTTTCGGATAAGCCTTCGCGACCAATCACATTTTTTTCACGTTTATACGTTTCTGATTTCGCTTTTTTGTAATCCATCAAGTTGTTAATCGCCGTCGTCGTCATATCAAAAATCAACATGCCGGCAAAGAATAACAGCGTGTTGACCGCGTTCCATTCCTTAAAGTACGTCAACGAAAAGGCTACGCCAATAAAAAATGGAAAGATACTGGCAATTTTTGTTTTAATTTCAACTAATTCTAAAAAAACTTTTACATTCATGTGTCCGCTCCAACTCGTCTTTTATTCTGCCATCCGATAATCCGATTCGGCGCTCAACTCAAACGTATCTTTGATGCCGGAAGTCACGTAGACTTCTCCGTCGCGACTAATAAAGATCGCATCGGTTCCTTCTGGAGTGTTTTCCTCAACAAATGCTAAGCCTTCTTCAATTCCTTTGGCAAAAACTAGCGTTGTTAAGGCATCGCCATCAATCGAATGATCGGTGATAATCGACACACTCGCAACATCATTTTCAATCGGATAACCCGTTTGAGTATCAAAAATATGATGATATTTGACACCATCAAGTTCCAAATAGCGCTCATAAACCCCTGAGGTCACCACAGTTTTATCCGTTTCTTCAATCATTCCAATGATGCTACCACGCGCATCGTTGGGATCTTGTATTCCGATCTTCCAAGGTTGATCCACGCCGCGATTACTATGTCCGAGAACTAAAATATTCCCTCCGAGGTCAATAATCGCAGACGTCACACCCTCATTACGCAAAACCGTTGCGACTTCATCTGCAATATACCCTTTCGCAATGGCTCCGAGATCGATAATCATCCCTTTTTCTTCGAGATAAACGGTTTCGTTTTCATCATCAAGTTGGACTTTCTGATAGTCTAATGTCGTCAGCGCTTGCTGAATCTCTTCATCACTCGGTTTTCTCGCATCGTCAAAGCCAATGCGCCAGAGTTGCGTAATCCCACCAATCACTAGATTAAAGGCTCCTTCTGATTCCACACTATATTCCTTCGCTCGTTTCACCAGTTGATAAATTTCAGGAGACACTTTCACCGGTTGAATGCCTGCATTTTCATTGATTTCATCAATCTCCGAATCCGGTTCATTAATCGTGATTTTATCACCTAACTCTTTCATTCGTTCAAAAGCTGGCGTCATCGCTGCTTCTTTGCCTTCGTCGTATACCCGAATTCGAGTATAGGTTCCTAGTAAAAATTGTTCTTGGACATAGGGTTCTTTTCGCAACCCTGGGGCGGTCGTGGACGTTTCACTTGTTTGACTTTCCTGTTGACTCCCACATGCAACCATCAAGGGAATCATGAAAAGAAGGGTAAGAATTCCGACTACTTTTTTGTTCATACACACACCTTCTCGCTTTCTAATTCTATTTTGTTTATCATAACTTCTTTTTTCGCAATTGAAAAGCAGTTCTTTCATCAAAAAAAAGCAAGAGGGCTAAATCTAGCCTTACTCTTGCTTTTTTACTTTGTAATCAACGTCTTATTGTGTTGGGTTGTCAACTGTAATTGTTTCAGTGTTGCCATTTTGTGCAGCATTGATTAATTGTTCTGCATAGATAACGAAAGTATTAAAGCTAGAAGTTGCGCCTGTTACGACATCGATGTCTGATGGCACGCCTTCTTCAGTCGCCATTTTCTCAACTAAACGTTTGTTTAATTCTGGAATGAATGTTTCCGGTGCAATTCCTGCTTTTTCTAACATCATTGCATTGTAGTCGGCGTCGTCAACTTTTGATTCGCCTGCTTCGTTGATGTTATCATAGTTAGATTCTGCTACTTTGCCATCTTTCACAACGATTGAGAAGACGACACGGTAACCATTGCTATAGTTCTTTTCTTCTAATGTATACGTACCATCTTGTAATTCGCTGCCGTTATTTACTTTAATGACTTCTGTGTTGCCGGCTTGTGCAGCTTGAATTAATTGTTGTGCGTAGTTTTGGAATGAATGGAATGAGTGAGTCGCACCTGAAACCACTTCAACACCTGTTGCTGATTGTGCTTTTACTAATGCTTCGTTAAATGCTGGAATAAATTCTTCTGGTGAAATACCCGCTTTTTCTAACATCATCGCATTGTATTCTGCGTTTTCAACTTTTGATTCGCCCGCTTCATTGATATTGTCATATTTTGATTCTACAATTTTGCCATCTTTTACGACAATTGAGAAAACGACACGATAATCATTGCTATAGTTTGTTTCTTCTAATGTATAAGTACCGTCTTGTAATGTCACAGCAGGTGCTGCCGCTTCTTCTTCTGTTTCTGCTGCTGTACTTGATGATTCTACTACTTCAGATGATGCTGCTGCACTTGACGATGATTCTGCTGTATTGCTATCTGGTGAGCAAGCACTCAATACTAATGTTGTAAAAGTTAATGCTGCGAATCCTACTAATAATTTTTTTGCTTTCATTTCAGTATCCACCTTTTTTTCAACTTGTTTTCTTTCACAAATAAGTTTGTGATTCAATTAACATTTTAGCGTATTTTTGACAGATGTCAATCCTTTCTAGTAAGAAAATTTAAAATAAAGGAGCATTCACAAAAATAAATATTCCAGATTTTTTGTGAAATTGTTAAACTTTCCTTAGACAAATCAACGTTTCCCATGTATAATAAAACAGATTGTGCATTCATATACTATTTTATTTCTATTAAGGAGAGATTTACAATGGCTACAAAAAATATTGTCGTTGTCGGTGCTGGGTATTCTGGTGTTTCTGCTACGAAATTCCTAGCAAAAAAATTAAAAAAAGACAACGATGTTCAAATCACACTCATTGATCGTCACTCTTATCACACGATGATGACCGAACTTCACGAAGTCGCTGGTGGACGCGTTGAACCTGAAGCGATTCAATACGACTTACAACGTTTGTTTGCTCGTCAAAAAAATGTTCAATTAGTCACAGATACTGTAACTGGGATTGATAAAGAAAACAAAATCGTTACGACGAAACTCGGTTCTTATGCCTTTGACTACCTGATTTTAGGAATGGGTGGCGAACCAAATGACTTTGGTACACCTGGCGTTAAAGAACACGGCTTTACCCTATGGTCATTTGAAGATTCTGTTCGTATTCGCGAACATATCTTAACAACCGTTGCAAAAGCTGCCATTGAGCCAGATGCTGCTGTCCGTCGTGCGATGCTCACATTTGTTGTTTGTGGTTCTGGATTTACTGGAATCGAAATGATCGGTGAACTCGTTGACTGGAAAGCACGCCTTGCAAAAGAATACAAATTAGATCCAAGCGAGTTTAGCTTAAAAGTAGTGGAAGCAATGCCTACCATCTTAAACATGTTAGGTCGTAATGACGCTGCCAAAGCGGAACGCTATTTGAAAGAACAAAACGTGGAACTCGTGTTAAATGCGCCAATTATTGAAGTGGCAGCAGACCACATTAAACTAAAAGATGGTTCAATGGTTCCAACACACACTTTAATTTGGACAGCCGGCGTTAAAGGAACAACCGATGCAGCTGATTTTGGTCTAGAAGCAGCTCGTGGCAATCGTCTTGTGGCCAATGAGTACATGGAAGCAAAAGGTTACGAGGAAAATAATATCTACATCATCGGTGACTTAGTCTTTTATGAAGAGTTTCCGAATACACCAACTCCTCAAATCGTTCAAGCAGCTGAACAAACAGGTCACACCGCAGCTGCCAATATCGTCGCCGATATTAAAGGTGGCGAAAAACATAAATTCAAAGGAAATTACCAAGGGTTTATGGTTTCTATCGGCGCTAAATGGGGCGTAGCAAACTTATTCAACAAGATTCACTTAAGTGGCTTCTTAGCAATCGTAATGAAGCACATTGTTAACTTAAAATACTTCTTTGATATTCGTTCTGGTTATTATATGTTCCAATACATGATGCATGAATTCTTCCACATTAAAGATGATCGTAATGTGACTCGTGGACATTCTTCTCGTTACGGAAATGTTCTTTGGAGCGTACCACTACGTGTCTTCTATGGTTTAGTTTGGTTTATTGAAGCCGCTAAAAAAATTGTCGGCGAAGGTTCATGGCTGAAACCAGGTACTTGGTTTGGTGAAGGTTCTTGGTTTACTGGTAACAGTGTTTTCCCTTGGACTTGGGACTATGTGGATGCTGCAAGTGCTGCGAGCGATGCGACAAGTGCTGCAAGTGGTGCAGGTGAAACGGTTGAAGCCGCTGCGAAATTTGGCTTAAGTTATGCTTATGGCGAAACACCAATGGCCGTCTTAGACAGTGCCCCTGAGTGGTTCTCAAATATCATGAAAATTATGATGCCAAATATGGAAGTTGCGATG
Organism: Enterococcus sp. DIV1314a; assembly: GCF_051713805.1. Taxonomy (NCBI): domain Bacteria; kingdom Bacillati; phylum Bacillota; class Bacilli; order Lactobacillales; family Enterococcaceae; genus Enterococcus; species Enterococcus sp. DIV1314a. The sequence continues at coordinate 899,885 of NZ_JBIOQP010000001.1, forward strand.
TTCTTCCAAAAAATGATGGTATTCGTGGAAATCGGTATTGCTCTAGCATTAATGGCTGGATTATTTACTTGGTTAATGAGTGCAACAACGATTGCTTTAGTTGTAACCTTCTGTTTATCAGGGATGTTCTTCTGGGTTAATATCTGGTTCATTCCAGTTGCCTTTGCACTGATGAATGGTTCTGGTCGTGCGGTTGGTTTAGACCGTTGGGTAATCCCTTGGTTACAAAAAACACTTGGTAAATGGTGGTATGGTACCCCTAAATCAATGTACGGTCAAAAATAAATATTTGAAATGATCTTTTAGGAGACGTGACAACCACAACTGTCGCGTCTCCTTTTCTGATGAAATTTCTGAAAAAAAGTATTTGCTCGGGTGAATATGTTAAAATAGAAAAAAATAGAAAAGGAGGCCACGTCTTTGCGTTTAAAAGAATTTATGAAATCGAGCCGTTTAAAACCATTTGATGGCATCATCATTGTTTTATTAATCGCATCTTCTTTCTTACCCCTTATTATTTTTGGGTGGAATCAATTACCTGAAAATGCGGTAAAACAAGCGGTATTACGAGTGGATGGGAAAGAAATTGAAACGTTTGAACTCGTAGAAGGGAAAAAGGGAACAACCTACTTATACGAAGATCCAGATGGTGATACGAATTTGATTGAAATTGACGGTGATCGCATTCGCATCAAAGAGGCCTCTTGTGGTGATCAAATCTGTGTGCGTCGAGGCTGGGCGAGTAAAAACGGGGAAACGATTGTTTGTTTGCCTCATAAACTAGTCATCGAAATTATCGCAGTAGATGGGAGTGAAACGGACGATTTAGTTTATTAATCGTCTAACATATGAATCATTTACGTAAAATTATTTTTATTTCACTACTCGTCGCACAAGGAGTCGTCATCGGGCTAATTGAAAATATGATTCCCTATCCTTTCGCGTTTGCCCCTGGTGCAAAATTAGGATTAGCGAATTTGATTACAATTATTGCGCTCTTTACGATGCCTAAAAAAGACAGTTTTCTCTTAATTTGTTTGCGGTTAATCCTAACCACACTTTTAGGCGGGACCGTTTCGACCTTCCTATATAGCTTTTCAGGATCGATGCTCAGTTATGCCAGTATGTTAGTAGTCAAAAAATTAGGACCCAAACGAGTGAGTATTATCGGAATTAGCGCCACAGGTGGCTTTATGCACAATGTTGGGCAACTCGTCACTGCCTCGTGGATTGCGCAGTCTTGGACAGTTCTTTTATATTTACCCGTTCTCTCTTTCTTTGGTATCTTATCGGGACTTGCGATCGGAGTCGCCGCCAATCACTTGTTGCAGCGCGTTAGTACGTTAAAACAATTCCAACTTGCGTACGAAGAAGAGACGCAAGTAAAATGGTCTGAACACAATTAACAAATAGTCAGGAGGCACTTCATGACACTTCATCCAATGTGGGAAAAGTTTCCCGAATTACAACACGACTTACAAAAAACGGTCCAACTGATGGAAGAGATTCTCCATCTTAAAAACAAGCAGGTCGAAGCGGCGATTTTAGAAATGATTCATTCTGGTGGAAAACTACTACGTCCGGCGTATCAGATTCTCTTCGCCCAATTCGGTCCAGAAAAAGAACCCGAAAAAATCATCGCCTTAGCCGCCGCCATTGAGCTTTTACATACGGCAACACTCATCCACGATGACATTGTCGATCAAGCGGATTTACGTCGCAATACCCCAACGATTCGTTCACAATTTGGCAACAGTACCGCCGTTTATGCAGGCGATTATTTATTCGTTTCGTGTTTTAAATTAATGGCGGATTATGCGACTTCAATGAAAAGCTTACAAATGAATTCACGGAGTATGGAAAAAATTTTGGCCGGTGAATTAGGACAAATGGATAAACATTATTATACAGAGGTCTCAATCGAGGAGTATTTAGAAAATATTTCGGGTAAAACAGCCGAACTCTTCGCGCTCAGTTGTTCGATTGGCGCATTAGAGAGTGGGAGTTCCCAACTCTTTGCTAAAAAAGCCGCTGAGATAGGGCATCATATTGGGATGGCTTTTCAAATGTTAGATGATATTTTAGATTATTCTCAAGCGAGCCAAAAACTTGGCAAACCGGTTTTAGAAGATGTTCGTCAGGGGATCTACTCTTTGCCGTTACTTTACGCACTTAAAGAAAATCCCGAAGATATCAAACCGATTTTAGCTAAAAAAGCTGCGATGACCAAAGAAGAGGCTCAAACCATTTTTACCCTCGTCCATGAAACAAATGGTCTACAAAACGCCCAAGTACTTGCTGAAGAGTATACCGAAAAGGCCCTCAAAGAGATTGCAAAATTACCGAATCGTCCTACTGGCGTCAAAGAGACTTTACTTGAGATTACCAAGATGATTTTACATCGCGAAAATTAAAGAGCCGTAGCATCACGTTCGGTTATATTTTATGATAGATTAAAAAAGAGGTGCGACAAAAGGTATTTTGCTCTTTTGTCGCCCGACCATCAATCAAATGTTTATAAAAAAGAAGGGAGCTGTGACAAAAGTCACAGCTCCCTTCTTTTTCTTTTTTAACGCATTGTCACAAATTCTTCTGAACCAGTCGGATGAATCGCGACCGTATTATCAAAGTCTGCTTTCGTAGCGCCCATCTTGATTGCCACCGCAAATCCTTGTAACATTTCATCGACACCACGGCCAATACCGTGAAGTCCAATAATTTTTTCTTCTTTTCCTAAACACACGAGTTTCATTTTACATTTTTGTCGATAGTCATCCAGCGCAAAATACATTGGCGTAAATTCTGACGTGTAAATTTTCACTTGCTCTTTGCCGTATTTCTCAATCGCTTCTTGTTCACTTAAGCCAATGGTCGCAATTGGTGGATGCGTGAAAACAACAGTTGGCACCAAATCGTAGTCTAAAAATAACTCACTTTGGCCATTAAAGAGTCGTTCAGCTAACCGACGACCGGCAGCAATCGCCACAGGTGTTAAATCAATTTTTCCAATCACATCACCCACCGCATAAATGCCCGGTTCCGTGGTATTTTGAAATTTATCCACAACGACGACGCCTTCTGGGGATAAGTCGACATCTGTTTTTTCTAACCCAATGTTATCCACATTTGGCGTACGCCCACCAGCAAAGAATACGTAATCGCCCGTTAAACTTTCGCCATTTTCAAAATGAACCGTATACGTTTCGTCAGCTTTTTCAATTGACGCTGGTACATATTGCGCATACGTTTGAATGCCATCTTGTTGATACAACTCAACCAGATGATTCGAAAGCATTTCATCAAAGTGTCGTAGTGGACGATCATGACGATAAGCCCACGAAACATCACTTCCTAAGCCATGCATGACTCCCGCAATTTCGGCTGCGATATAGCCGCCACCAATCACAATTGGATTTTTGGGTAGTGTCGTTAATTCAAAAAATTGATCGGAATTTTGCGCATATTCTCCACCTGGAACTTCCAAACGACACGGCCGTCCACCCGTAGCAATCAAGATATGCGTTCCCTGGAATTGTTCGCCGTTCACGGTCACCGTTTGGTTATCCACAAACTGTGCATAACCTTTTATCGTCTCAACCCCATTACCAGCTAGGCCTCGACTATACGCACCATGCAATACTCGAATATATTCTTCTCGGTTATCCACAAGCTTTTTAAAATCGACAGTTATCCCCTGTGGAGAAATACCATAGCCGTTCGCGTCTCTTTTCATACTTTCGAGTAAATCACTTGCTTGCCACATGACTTTTTTGGGCACACAGCCCACATTCACACATGTTCCTCCAAATTCATTGCCTTCAATTAATAAAACTTTTGCACCATGCATTGCTGCCCGATTAGCAGAGCCAATACCTCCGCTACCGCCACCAATTACAATATAATCGTATTTTTTCAAAAGTGTCGTCTCCTAATCTTCATATTTTATTTCTTAACGCTAACACGCCACTATTTCTCTGTCAAACGTTACAAACTTTTCGTTAAAATCAAACGATCTTTTACAACAAGACCATTCTCCATTAACACTTCGTCATAACACTTTAAATAGTAATCTTGCTCAACCGATGTTACGCGAAAACCGTTTTTTTGATAGAGATATAATGGACCAAAGCTTGTTGTCGCAGTGGCAACTTCCATCCTTCGATAACCTAGTCTTTTCCCATAGGCCAACGCCTGTTGAATCAGTTGACTCCCAATTCCTTGATTTTGTTCCGATGGACGAACCGATAGATTCACAATCTCTCCGCGTTCAGCAGAGGAGGTTGTCGCCAAAAGAAGTAACCCGACCAATTCTCCCTCTCGGCGCGCTTCTAGAAAGGCGCTTTTTTCTAAATAGGTTGCAATGATTCGCTGAGAAGGATCGGCTGCTAAGAGCAACTCCCAATCTTCTGGTAATCCTTCTGGTCGCCAGTTAAATATCAGATTTTTCATCTTAAACTCCTTATCAAATCATTATTCTAATCTATCAGACGTGACGGTTGCCGCTATCGTGACTAAATACCATCCTTCTAAACCATTCACCTAGTAGTCATTGCCTAAAAAATAGGCGCTCAAAAGAGGACTACTCTTTGATATAATAGCAAAGAAATTCTGATTAAATCAAATTTTAAAAAAATCGAGCAAGCCTGTTCAATTCCATTAATAATGGTAACTAAAAAGAGTGATAACGTTTGATCGTTATCACTCTTTAAAATGGTTATTTTCTTTTGCGAATCATATCGCCTGGTGAAACTTTTTCAATCACAGGCATCGTAAGAATCATCATGGCATTTGGCGCACGATCAATCGATTCCCCTTCTTCGTTATACATCACGTCTACCTTTTGTTCAAAGTGATGGAAGCCAGGACCATAAAATTCAATCTCATCGCCCACTTCAAAGGCATTTCGTTGACGAATAGTTGCCGTTTGACTCGCTTCATCATAGGCTAAGACTTCACCGATAAATTTATACTCGGGAATTTTGCGACGCGCTCCAAAAAGTTGTTCTTCTTCTGTTGGAATATTGTAATAAAAACCGGTTGCCAGTTCCCGTTGAGCGACTTTCCATAACTCATCAATCCATTCTTGTTTGCAGACATAGTTTTCAGGATCGGCCATATAACTATCAACCGCTGCTTTATACACATTGGAAACCGTTGAAACGTAATGAATTGACTTCATGCGTCCCTCGATTTTAAACGAATCGACGCCATTTTGAATTAAATCAGGGATATGCTCAATCATCGACATGTCGACAGCACTCATCGAAAAGTCTTCTGAAACGGCACCATTTTTCGTCAGGCTACGACGCTCTTCACCAAAAGGTAAATCGTATAAATCATATTTCCAGCGACACGACTGCGAACAGCCACCACGATTGGCATCACGCATCGCCATGTGATTCGATAATGTACAACGACCCGAATAGGAAATACACATCGCCCCATGAATAAAGGCTTCAATTTCAACGTCGGTATTACGACGGATTTCTGCCACTTCTTCCATTGAAACTTCTCGTCCTAGGACAATGCGTTCCAATCCTTCTTCTTTCCAGAATTCTAATGTTTCAAAATTGGTTGCGGAGGCTTGCGTTGATAAATGAACTGGTAACCCAGGGGCTTCTGTTAAACAAATCTCAATTAACGCGGGATCTGAAACAATCACCGCTGAAATCCCCACATCACGTAATTCACGGAAAAATTCGCCCGCACCTTCTTGGTTTCCTTCATGAGTGACCATATTAGCTGCTACATAAACTTTCGCCTGATGTTCCTTCGCAAAAGCCACGCCTTCAGCCATTTGTTCGTATGTAAAATTCCCCGCACGGCTTCTTAAGCCATACGCATTGCCGCCAATATATACCGCATCTGCGCCATAATGAATCGCGACTTTTAATTTTTCTAACGTCCCAGCAGGAGCTAGAATTTCTGGACGTTTTAATGGTTGTTTCTTCGTCATTGAATGCTCTCCTTACTTAATTTTAGTTGGGTCGATGTAATAAAAGCCCGTATCCAGTCCGCGATTTTTAGGATGATGCATCGCAACTTGTTGATTCAGCTCTTGAGCTAGTGCTTGCGTCCACCGTCCTTCTTCAATAAGGTGACGCGCTTGATCAAACAATTGCACAATCGCCACAAAGGATTCGCCCGGTGTTAACACGCCGTCCAACTTCCACGTTTGATACCCTGTATCGACTAACGTTTTTAATTCCATCATGAGATTTAAATCATTATTGGCATAAATATGCGTACCGTGTGTATCTTCAAAAATAGCGTAGTGTGTCTCCTCTTTTTTCGGTTCTGAAAGTAAGAGTCCATCTTCTCTTGTTTTACCGGCTGCTTGTTTCGTAAAGTTATAGTAATTTTGTAATAACGGCCGCTTCGAATGATGAATACATGTACCACCATAGACTAAAACTTCCGTTGGGATCGTTAGTTGTGGTGCCATGACACGCATTTCTTCATACGGCACTTCTCGAGCAAGAATCGCCCCAACGGCTCCTTTTTTCGCCCAAAAATTAATTTGACGCGCGCTCGTCACTAATGTTTCGCCCGCGTAGACATACGGAATTTGTAAGGCATGATTTTTTTTCATGACAAAAATGGTCCCAGGTTCTCCTACCGTAATTTTATCGACACCGATTTCTTTTAAAAAGCCTAAATATTCGGGAATCTGCTTCATTTGTTCAGGATGCATTAAGCCATTCACCGCTACCATTGCTTGTTTTCCCGCTTGATGTGCTAATTCGACGAGGTGTCGCTGTTCTTCTCTTGTAAAGGAATGGGGTAAACGTAATGCAAACGTTTCTTCCCCAAAATAAATCGTATCGACCATCGGAAGAAGTGCTTCCGCTTGCGCCATTGATTCTACTGTTGTAATTATTTCAATCATTTCCTTGTCCCCTCCTTGCAACGAACCTATCGTATCACAAGGTTTCACGCTTTCCAAGAACTTTTGTTGCTTTTTTCACTAATTTTTCACATAGTTTGTGATTCAATCGATAATGAAATGAATGTTCCAACGCCTATAATACGCATTTTATCATTCGAATATGATCTTTATCCCTATTTTTGTGATTTAAAATACGATTCTTTTGACTATTTTGTACACTATTTTCAATAAAAGAGACCATCCTTTTAAAAAACGCAAAAAAGCTACGACAACCGTCACAGCCTTTTTGCGTTACATATGTATTTACTTGCTCGATAGGTGATAAAAAGATTGTAAAACTTATAGTGTGGATGAGTGTTCGAATCATTCTCCGAGCAAAAACGACTTCGATACACTCCTTAGTCCTTTAAACTTTTTGCAACGTTCCTTTTGGTTTTTGCTCGCGAACATTTAATGTCACGACACCTTTCGAAGCGCCAATCGTAACGGAATCTCCTAAGTGGATTTGCCCCATTAATAACGCCTCACTCAAACGATCCTCTACTTCTTTTTGTAAAGCTCGACGAATCGGTCGCGCGCCATATTCTGGATCAAAGCCTGCTTTTCCAATCACATCAAGAGCCGCAGGTGTGATTTTCAATTGAATCTCTTGCGCTGCTAAACGTTTGATGATCGAACGACTCATAATTTTCACGATTTCATGGATTTCATCTTTTTCGAGCGAACGGAACACGATGGTTTCATCAATTCGATTTAAGAATTCAGGGCGATAGGCCTTCTTCAGTTCTTCTAAAATCCGTTTTTGCATCGCTTTGTAGTCTTTTGAAGCATCGACGACATTAAAGCCAACATTCTTTTCTTCCCGTAATTGTGTTGCGCCAATATTTGACGTCATAATTAAAATCGTATTACGAAAATCGACTTTCCGACCTTTGGCATCAGTTAAGTAGCCGTCATCTAAGACTTGCAATAAGATATTAAAGATGTCAGGATGCGCTTTTTCTACTTCATCCAGCAAAATAACCGAGTATGGTTTTGAACGAACTTTTTCGGTTAATTGTCCTCCTTCTTCATAGCCGACATACCCTGGAGGAGATCCGATTAAACGACTCGTACTATATTTTTCCATAAATTCTGACATATCAACCCGAATTAAGGAATCTTCGCTCCCAAACATCGCTTCAGCGAGTGCTTTTGCGAGTTCGGTCTTCCCAACACCTGTTGGACCTAAAAACATAAAGGAGCCGATTGGGCGATTGGGATCTTTCAATCCACTCCGCGCTCGACGAATCGCACGCGCAATCGCTTTAACCGCTTCATCTTGTCCGACAACCCTTTGGTGTAAGACTTCTTCTAAGACAAGTAAACGCTCCGATTCTTTTTTCTCCATTTGTCGAAGAGGGACGCCTGTCCACTGAGAAACAACGGTCGCAACATCTTCTTCGGTCACTGTGTCGCTATACCCTTCGCTTGCTTTCATTTCTTTAAAAGTCGCTTCAGCGAGTTCTTGCGCGAGTTCTTTTTCGCGCAAACGAATTTCCGCAGCTGCTTCAAAGTTTTGCTGGCGAATGGCTTGTTCTTTTTCTTCAGCTAACGCTAATAACCTTTCTTGAATACGAACAGTATCCGCGAGTTCATCCGCTTTATCTAAACGAACTTTCGCAGCCGCTTCGTCCATTAAATCAATCGCTTTATCGGGTAATTGTCGTGAATTGATGTAGCGCACAGATAATTGGACCGCTGCGCGTATCGCTTCATCTAAAATTTCTACCCCATGATGTTCTTCGTATCGTGGACGTAACCCTTTTAAGATGGCTTCGGCTTCTTCTGGATTTGGTTGATCAATTTGCACACGAGCAAAACGACGTTCCAAAGCAGAATCTTTTTCAATGTATTTTTGATATTCGTCTAGTGTGGTCGCTCCAATGGTTTGCAGTTCTCCACGAGCTAATGCTGGTTTTAAAATATTGGCCGCATCAATTGCCCCTTCTGCACCACCGGCTCCGATTAACGTATGCAGTTCATCAATGAAAAGAATGACTTGACCGTCACGATAAATTTCATCAATAATTTTTTTCATCCGATCTTCAAACTCGCCACGGTATTTTGTCCCCGCAACTAATCCACCCATGTCTAACATCATTAATCGTTTTTGTTGCATGTCACGTGGGACTTCACCATCAATGATTTTTTGAGCGAGACCTTCTACAATCGCTGTTTTACCGACACCAGGTTCTCCTACGAGTACCGGATTATTTTTCGTACGACGACTTAAGATTTGAATCAAGCGTTTGACCTCGTTACTACGTCCCACGACTGGATCCAGGCGTTTTTCACGGGCTAATTTCGTTAAATCACGAGCCAATGAGTCGAGTACCGGCGTTCCTTCATTTTGTGCTGGATTTTGACGCGCTTTTTGTGGTTGGCGGCGCGCCATATTCCCTGCTTGACCTCTCGATTCATTAAGACCCATTTTCTTTTTCAAAAGTTGACGCATTTTCGCTAAGCTGAAGCCTAAATTTAATAAAATACGTGCCGATAAGATTTCTTCATCGCGTAACATGCCGAGTAATAAATGTTCTGTCCCAATTTGCCCTACACCTAAGCGCTTGGCTTCATCCCCTGCATAAGCAAAAATTTGGCGTGCTCGTGGCGAATAAGGTAAAAAGCTGCCAACTGGGTATTCTTTTACGATACCATATCCCGTAATGTGTTCGATCTCTTCTCGAATGTCATTTTCTGTCACATTCATTTCCCGTAACGTTTTGCCAGCGATGCCATCTTGTTCAATGACCAACGCAAGTAATAAGTGTTCTGATCCAACTGCCTGATGTTTAAAATATTTGGCTTCTTCCTGAGCAATCGCTAAGACTGCTTTTGCTCGAGGGGTAAATAATTCATCCATGACATTCACTCCTTTTCTTCATAACTCAATCGTTCTAAGACGCTGTGTAAAATTGCCGAGCGAATGGCATGCTCGTCTTCGGAACAACCTAAGACCGCTTTACTCACAATTGTTAACAACAGATTCCCTTCTCGTTTTGTCAATAATTCTTCTTCATATAATTTATGGATAATTCCTTGAGCATCTCTTTCTTCTAGTTCCTTATCAAATAGTTGATTCACTTGCGAGAGAAATTGATGACGGTTTGAGATATTCACTTTTTCAATGCGAATATAGCCCCCACCTCCGCGCTTACTTTCAACAGTATAGCCTCTTTGAATCGTAAAACGTGTATTAATCACATAATTTATTTGTGAAGGGACACATTTAAACAAATCAGCCATTTCGGTTCGTCTGATTTCAATCATTGAATGTTCTTCAAGAATTTTCTTTAAATAGGCTTCAATAATATCAGATGTATTTCGTGGATTCTTCATTCGTACCCTCCTTGACTAATATTGACCTTCATTATACTGAATTTTTCCTCACTTGAAAAGGAGAAGGGGTTAACCCACGAGAAAAAAGCTTGATATCCCAAACGAATCCTTGGCATATCAAGCTTTTAAATGTTATAGATTTTCTAAAAAGGGACTTGCAAGGTCGTAGCACCGTTCACGACTTGACTAATTTCTTCACCGTCATCGCGTTGAACATAGATGGTTGCGGACTCCCCTTCTAAAACCGTGACTGCGATTGCTAAATTTTGGGAACTATTACTTGAATTCAAAGAGATTTGAGACACTTGTCGTCTTGTCCCATTTTCATCCGTTAACAGTACTGTCACCATTTGTTCTGGCGTGCCATTTGGATTAAAAGTCGCTTGGACATTTACTGTAAAGTTTTTCGTGACCGCTTCACTTTCTTGGGATTCTTGTGGTTTTTTCCCTTTTGAGACCGTAACGTTTACACGTGTCCCTTTGGATACTTCTTCACCAACACCCGGTTGTACCGCAATAATCCGATCTTTTTCAACGGTATCATCATACTCTTCCGTTGGTACAGCTTCTAATCCTTCATCTGCTAATAATTTTTTCGCCGCTTCCAACGTTTGGTTAATCACGTCAGGAACCTTCACTAACTCTTCCCCTTTACTAATCGTTAGGGTAATCGTCGTTTTACCAGGAATCGCGTCTTCTCCCACACTTGGGTCTTGCGCCATGACGGTTCCTTGAGCAAAGTCACTACTATAAGCTTCTTCAAATTCAATTGGATTACTCCCCAAACCAAGCGTCTCCAAGTTCTCCCGAGCACTTTCGCGCGTATTCCCTGTTAAATCAACCATTCGGACAGGTTCTTTTCCTTTACTAACAGTGAACTCTACTTCGCTTTCTTGCGGATTGACTTCTGTGCCCGACTCCGGTGTTTGTTCAATAATTTCACCTTCTGGCACGCTGTCATCATAGGCTTCAACAGCAGTAATATTTCGATCCACAAAATCTAAATTCCGTAGCTCACGTTTTGCATCAATCAATCGCACGCCAGTAAAATCAGGCATTTTAATCATATTTTCCCCGCTACTTAGATACAAAATGACTTCTTTGTCTTTTTTGACTTGGGCATTTTTCGCGGGATTTGTTTTGACGACTAAACCTTTGTCGATCTCTTCACTCACGATTTCTTTCACGTCGTCCGCTACGACTAAGCCAGCCGCTTCCAATTGCGCGCGCGCTTCATCCTCGGTCAATTCCGTGACATCAGGAACCGTTACTTGTTGGCCACGGCCACTGAAAACCATGATCGCACCCACGCTCAAAACAAGGGCTACCATAACGAGCAACCAAATCCACCATTTTTTCTTCTTTTTCTTCGGCGCTTCCGCGACTTCCGGTTCAGGTTCAACCGCTGGCGTTGGCATGTCTTTAAACGCTTTTGGCATCGGTGTTTCTGCCGTAATCGGCGTAATAATAATCGTTTCACCTGCTGCTAAAGCATTTCCTTCCCAGCGCGGTTCATTTAATCGGTCTGTTGACAAAACAGTATCTAAGTCGTGACGCATTTCATCCGCACTTTGGTAACGATCCGCCGTTTCTTTCGCTGTCGCTCTCAAAACGACATTTTCTAATGATTGTGGCAGATTTTGATCATACAAGCGCAAGGAAGGCACTTCTTCTTGGAAATGTTTCAGCGCAATCGTTACCGCCGATTCGCCATCAAATGGCACTTTCCCCGTTAACATTTCGTACAAAATAATCCCTAAAGCATAAATATCGGACTGATTCGTTGCCATACTCCCTCTTGCTTGCTCAGGTGATAAATAATGGACCGAACCAAGCATCGAATTTGTTTGTGTAATCGATGTTTCGGATAATGCAATCGCAATCCCAAAGTCGGCAATTTTGACCGTCCCGTTTTCATCCATTAAAATATTTTGCGGTTTTAAATCGCGATGAATAATTCGGTGATGATGCGCTAAATCAATCGCTGATAAAATTTGTTGCATGATATCAACGACGGTGCGATAAGGAATTGGATATTGCGTTTGAATGTAGCGTTTTAGATCCATCCCTTTGACATATTCCATCACGAGATACTGCATGCCATCTTCTTCGCCAACGTCATACACCGACACGATGTTCGGATGAACCAGCTCAGTGGCTGCAAGGGCTTCTCTTTGAAAACGACGAATCGCCGTTTGATCATTTTGGAAGTCAAAACGGAGCACTTTAACCGCAACTTCTCGATCAAGAATTAAATCCTTCGCAAGAAAAACATTTGCCATACCGCCACTACCAATTGTGCCTAGAATCAAATAGCGACCATTTAATTTTTTACCTAGTTCAATCATTGACTTTCCCCCCCTACATCAATTAATAACACGGTAATATTGTCTAAACCACCCTTTGCATTGGCTTCCTCAATTAATCGTTGACTGGCATCTTGCAATGAGGCTGCTTCCAGTAAGATTTGGGCAATTTTTGGTTCCGAAACCATATTCGTTAACCCATCTGAACATAATAACAATTGATCGTGATCTTCAATTTTATGAATCGCCACATCTACCTCTAAGCTCCCTGGCATTCCCAGTGAGCGGGTAATAATATTTTTTCTTGGATGGTTTTCTGCCATTTCTTGGGTAATTTCACCCGATTTTAAGAGTGCGTTCACTAGCGAATGATCTTCCGTTAACGCAATCAAGCGTTGCTCTCTAAATAAATAAATCCGGCTATCGCCCACATGCGCTAAGGCGAGGTGATTGTCTAAAAGGGTCACAACTTCTAGTGTTGTCCCCATCCCACTTAAGGTTGGTTGGGATTGACCTTTTTCAAAAATCCTCTGATTGGCTTGTTGAATGTGTTGCAGAAACCACTGGACCGCTTTTTCACTATCATCAATCGTGGTGGCTTCCCAAGCAATACCGATTTCTTCAACCGCTTGGCGACTCGCGATATCGCCTGCTTGATGCCCCCCCATGCCGTCTGCTAATAAAGCGAGGAGTTGATTTTTTTGATTCGTGAAAGTTGCCGTATAGTCCTGATTACTCTTTCTTCTTTTGCCTATATCACTTTGGAAATATACTTCCATTCTTTTTTCACCTCGTCACTTTTTGCGTAAACAACTAATAAAAAAACCATCTGTTAAAAATGTTTGGGGATAGAGTGTGAGCATCTCATCTGTCAGACTATTTGCCAGGACTGGCGAGACAGCTAGTGGCACTAATTCGAATTCCGGATGATGACTTAAAAACTGCGACACCACCATTTGGTTTTCTTCAGGAATAATCGTACAAGTACTATAAACTAATAAGCCACCCGCTTTTAAAGTTGGGGCAACACTTTCCAAAATCGCCATTTGGATCAGCGGTAATTGGGTAAAATCACTTGGTTTTTTACTATATTTAATATCTGGTTTACGGCGCATTAAGCCGAGTCCTGAACAAGGAGCATCCACCAAAATACGATCGAAGGTCTCTGGCGCAAACGTTTGATTTACTAAGCGTGCATCCAGTACTTTTGTTTCTACCACATCCGCCACATGCAATCGTTGGGCGTTTTCTTCTACCAATCGCACTTTATGCGCATGAATGTCTAGAGCCGTCACTTTTCCACCTTGTTCTGCCTTTAAAAAGGTCGCCATGTGAGTCGTTTTACCACCTGGTGCGGCACACGCGTCCAGTACCTGGTGATGAGCTTCGATTTGAAGCGTTGGCGCAACGAGCATCGAACTCTCATCTTGAATGGTCAATTGGCCTTCTGCAAACAAGCGACTGCCCGCTAAAAATCCTTTTTTGCCGATAATGCCATACGGACTGATTTGACTTTCTTCCACTTCAAATCCTTCGAGCGTAAGCGTCTCGATTGCTGCTTCACGACTCAAGAGATTGGTGTTGACGCGACCGCTTAAATGGCTTGCTTCAAATAATGAAAGACCAAATGCCCGTGTCTGTTCAAATCCGATTTGATGAACAAATTTCTCAACCAGCCACTGTGGCATACTGATTTCAATACTTAATCGCTCAATCGGGTTTTCGATTTGACTTAACGCTGGAACACCTTGACGTTGGACGTTACGCAAAACACCATTCACAAATTTACTTATTCCTATATTACCACGAGTTTTCGCAATTTCCACTGCTTCGTTCAAAATGGCATGACTTGGAACTTTATCAAGATATAGGAGTTGATAAAGTGACAAGCGCAATAGATTTTGGACCCAACCATCCACTTTTTTTGCTTGCTTAGTAAACGGCATTAAATAATAATCTAAGAGCAGTTGACGGGCAATCGTGCCATAAACGAGCTCGGTTAATAATCGGCCATCTTTTTCATTTAACCGTCCCTGATTCATTAATTCCCGTAAGAGAAGATTTGAATAGGCCCCGCCTTTTGTCACCCTTTCTAAGGCTTCTAAAGCGACATAACGGACCGTTCTTTTGGTTTGTTTATTCGTCATCTTGTCCCACCTTTTGCATGACTGCAACTTTTTGGCCGCTACCATTTAAAAATTCAGCGATCCCTAACAACCCTTTGCCAGCTGGTTGTAACGTTTCAATCGATAAAACCGTTCCGTCACCGCAAGCAATTTTCAACGTTTTTTTATCGCGCTCAATGATCGTTCCCGGAGCGTGCGTCGTCGTTTCTTCTAGCGGCGTCACCGCTAAAATTTTCCAACGGTCCCCTTGATACGTCGTATACGCAATCGGCCACGGACGCATACCGCGAACTTGACAATCAATCATTTCCGCTGTCTGCTGCCAATCAATCACTTCTTGTTCTCGTGTAATATTTGGTGAGAAAGTGGCTAACTGTTCCTCTTGCGGAACTGGTTGTAATTCTCCGCTAAGAATTTTCGGTAAGGTTTCTAGTAATAAATCCCGCCCTAAAAGACTTAATTTATCAAACATTATACCCACATCATCTTTTTTCGTAATGGGTAATGATTTTTGCGCATAAATGCCACCTGCATCCATCTTCTTAATCATTTCCATGATGGTGACACCTGTTTCTTTTTCTCCTGCCATAATGGCAAAATGAACCGGTGCGCCTCCGCGATATTTTGGCAATAAGGAAGCATGAACATTAATCGCGCCTTTTTTAGGTGCTTTTAACAGAGCTTCGGGTAAAAATTGACCAAACGCTGCCGTCACAATGATATCCGCTTCTAACGCCATGATCTCAGCCATTTCGGGTGAACCACTAATTTTTTCAGGTTGAAAAACTGGCAGCCCCAAACGAATCGCGGCTTCCTTCACGGGTGTCGGTGTAATGACCCGCTTACGACCTACAGGACGATCGGGTTGGGTCACAACGGCTACCACGTCATACGCTTGTGCCACAAGGGCTTCTAAAATCGGGACTGAAAATTGAGGGGTTCCCATAAAAATTAGTTTAGTCATCGAGATGTTCCTCCATATATTTTTCTAAATCTTCTTCTGCAATTGGTTCAATCATCTGATCGATAAATAATTTCCCTTGTAAGTGATCGATTTCATGTTGAAAGGCGCGTGCTAAATAGCCATACGCTTCGACTTCCATTTCGTCACCTTCTCGGTCGTAATAGCGAACGACAAGCTCATCAGCTCGTTTGACGGTCCCATAAGTATGCGGGATACTCAGACAACCTTCCACGTCAATGCTCTCACCTTTCGCAGAAATAATTTCAGGATTAATCAGTTCAAATAGATCGCCTTCATCGACTTCTACTAGTGCAACTTGGATATTTTTGCCAACTTGAGGGGCGGCGATGCCAATCCCATCATGAGCAATCATTGTTTCATGGAGATCATCCAGTAAAGCGAGTAATTCATCGGTGATTTCCGTTACACGCTTGGAAGGTTTTCGTAATTTATCGTTAGGGTGAATAATAATTGGATAACGCATCAGCAGGGCTCCTTTTTTAAATAAAATTCAACGGTTCGTAATCAATACTCACATATAAATTTTTTCGCTGTTCACTTTGACTTGTTTCTAAAATCTCTCGCAACATTCTGTGGAGATGGACTTCGTGTTTATATTTTAAAATAATTTGGTAATAGTATCGATTTTTGATCCGAGCAATGCCACTAGGTGTTGGACCTAAAATACGGCTCTCCGGGCTCAAACCATTCTTTAACTGTTCCGCTATTTGATAACTTTTTTTCGCGACTACCTGTTCTGCTGGATGGCTGACCGTAATTTTTACCGTAAAATAAAAAGGCGGGTAGCCACTTTGATGACGCAAAATCATTTCTTGTTGATAAAAAGCTTCGTAATCTTGTGCCTGAGCAAGCACAATACTATGGTGTTCTGGGTTAAAGGTTTGAACGATGACTTCACCTGGTTTTGCGCCGCGTCCAGCACGACCACTCACTTGGGTTAACAGTTGAAACGTCCGCTCACTTGAACGAAAGTCAGGTAGATTTAACGCAGTATCCGCGTTTAACACGCCAACTAACGTGATATTAGGATAATCCAAACCTTTGGCAATCATTTGTGTCCCGAGTAAAATATCGGCCTCTTGTTCTTCAAAGGCTTTTAATATTTTCTCGTGTGCCCCTTTTTTACGTGTCGTGTCAACATCCATTCTTAAAATCCGCGCACTCGGAAAACGTGCTTGTAATTCTTCCTCTACTTTTTGAGTCCCTGTACCGTAATAACGGATTTTTTCCCCTTGGCAATCCGGACACTTTTTAGGAATATTTTCTTGGTGCCCACAATAGTGACAACGCATTTTTTTGACATCCATATGGAGCGTTAACGAAATGTCACAATTCGGACAAGGCAAAACATAGCCACAATCGCGACACATCATAAAGGAAGAATAGCCGCGCCGATTGAGTAAAAGAACGATTTGCTCTTTTTGTTGCAGGCGATTGCTGATTTTTTCTTGCAGCAAACGAGAAAAAGTACTCGTATTCTTTTGAGCGTACTCTTCTTTCAAATCAACAATCGTAACGCTCGGTAGTTGCGCATTTTCATGGGCTCTTTGCGTTAAGTATAAGAGTTCATACCGCTTTTTTTGAGCGCGCGCCCGCGATTCTAGCGAAGGCGTCGCACTCCCAAGAATCACTGGACAGTGATGATATTGACTACGCCAAATCGCGAGGTCACGGGCATGATAACGTGGCGTATCTTCTTGCTTATAGGTCGCTTCATGTTCTTCATCAATAATAATAAGACCAATTTTTTGGAGCGGTGCAAAAACAGCCGAACGCGCACCCACCACAACTTGTGCCTCACCGCGTTCGATTTTGCGCCACTCGTCGTATTTTTCACCTTGCGATAGCCCACTATGTAAGACGGCGACCGCCTTGCCGAAACGACTCTTAAATCGTTGAACCATCTGTGGCGTTAAGGCAATCTCTGGTACTAACATCATCGCTGTCTTGCCTTTATTCAAGATTTCAGCAATCGATTGCAAGTAGACTTCTGTTTTTCCGCTACCCGTAATGCCTTCTAATAAGAACGTCGTCGCTTCCCCTTGCGCCTCCGCAGCTAAAATGCGCGATACCGCTTGTTGTTGCTCGGTATTCAATTGCCAAGGGAGCGTCTTAGGAAAATCATGATTCGCAAAAGGATCGCGATAACTTTCAACTTCTTCAAAAGAAAGCCAGCCATTTTTTTCAGCCGTCTTTAAATGCGTACTTAGCAGCTCTTTTTCGCGATAAAAAGTCACCGTTTCACGAGGCGTCGTTTTTAATTGTTCTAATAATTGATGTTGGCGCAACGCATTCGGTCGTAATTGTTCCTTAAAGACGAAATAATTTTCTGTCGTCACCAGACTTTTTACATAGCGAATCATTTTTTTATTGACCTTTTCTTTGACGATATAGCGAAGTTCCACAATCGATTGCTCTCTTAAACGCTTAAATAACGTTAGCGCTCCTGCAGCTTCGATAACGTCCCAATCAATTTCGTTACTCTGCGAAAAATAGGTTTCTTTGACAGGATGATCCTCATCAAGCAAGACAAATTTTTTTTGATAAGCAGCTTTCATCGCAGCTGGCAGCATCGTTTGAAGACAATTAATTTTAAACGAAAAAGTGACGTCTTTCATATAATCCGCTAGCTGTAACAATTCTTGATTCACAACCGGGGCTAAATCAATCACGCGAATAAGTGATTTTAACGAAAGCGTCGACTCTTCTAACTCTGTTGGTAGAGCGGTCACGAAGCCTTGAATATGTCGATTACCTTCACCAAAAGGCACCTCCACACGCATCCCGCATTCAATGACGGCTTGCCACTCGTCAGGAACGAGATACGTGTACGGTTGATCGGTCTGCATTGTAGGGACATCGACAATCACTTGTGCATACTGAGACATTGCTCCACCTCCTTCTTTCTTATTCTACTAAAGTTCCGGACGTTTGTCTTTCAAAGCAAAAGAAAAAGTCTGGAATTCCTTCTCCAGACTTTTTTTCGATTCTATGCGTTATGATCTTGGCGAATTCTTGTTTCTAGCTCTTTTTGTTCTTGTTCTTTACGGGCTTGACGTTCTTCTTCTTCCAATTTCAAACGGGCACGTTTAATTTCTGGATGCGGATCATTCACAACGGTTTCGGCCTCAATTTCTTCTAACGCTTGTCCCACTCGTTTAATTGAGTCAAACGAATCCAAAGTTGGTTCCGCTCCTGCCTCTAACTCATGTGCACGTTTGCTTGCTAAAATAACTAATGAATATTTTGAATTTACTCGATCTAATAACGCATCGATAGACGGTTTTAACATCATAGTTTTTACAACTCCTCTAACATTTTTCTATATTTTCCAATCACACGTTCAACACGAAAATGTTCACTTGCAATAATTTCTTTGATTCGTTTCACCGCTAGCGGGACTTCATCGTTGACAACCGCATAATCATATAAGGCCATCATTTCGATTTCTTCTCGGGCAATACGCATCCGTTCATCAATGACATCCGGAGCATCGGTTCCACGACCTGTAATTCTACTACGCAGTTCTGCCAAATCAGGTGGCGTTAAGAAAATAAAAACCCCATCTGGCACTTTTTCTTTCACTTGTTGTGCGCCTTGCACTTCAATTTCCAAAAAGACATCTTTACCTTGATCTAAGGTTTTTTGTACATATGACAGAGGTGTTCCATAGTAATTACCTACATATTCTGCATACTCTAACATTTCTCCTGATGCAATTAATTGCTCGAATTCTTCACGTTCGCGGAAGTAATAGTCCACACCTTCCACTTCGCCGATTCGCTTCTTGCGAGTCGTCATTGAAATCGAATATTGAAAATCGTTCGCTTCACTATCAAAAATGGCTTTACGAACCGTTCCCTTCCCTACACCTGAAGGACCAGATAATACTATTAATAACCCACG
This sequence comes from Enterococcus sp. DIV1314a, assembly GCF_051713805.1. Taxonomy (NCBI): domain Bacteria; kingdom Bacillati; phylum Bacillota; class Bacilli; order Lactobacillales; family Enterococcaceae; genus Enterococcus; species Enterococcus sp. DIV1314a. Next base: position 919,478 of record NZ_JBIOQP010000001.1, read on the forward strand.
CTCTACCATGTCGACGTCCTTTCATTCTCCTAAAGTTACTTTCCCTACGTTTGTACCTATTTCTTGTTATGTACAGTAATTCTTATAATATACCAAAAATCTGACTAAAAAGCCACTTTTCTCGCTAATTTTCACTCAAATTATTCAATGTTTTGAACTTGCTCACGAATTTTTTCAATAATTGTCTTCATTTGGACAACGATATTCTTCATTTCAATTGCGGTGGATTTTGAGCCAATCGTATTGATTTCGCGATTGATTTCTTGAATTAAAAAATCCAATTCCCGCCCCACCGGCTGTGGTTTTACGAATAATTGTTGGAGATTTTCCAAATGAATAGTTAGTCGATCTAATTCCTCATGAATATCACTGCGTTCTAGTAAAATTACCATTTCTGTTAACAAGCGGTCTTGATCGATGGTCGCACCTAAATAATCGTTCAATTTTTTTTCAAAACGACTCTGGTACTCTTGTTCAAATGCAGCAAAAAATTGACTTAATTCTTGGATTTGATGTTGTAACAGTTGTTGATTTTCTTGCAGTACACTTAAAATCCCTCGTCCTTCCAACTGGCGACTTTGATCATTCGCTCGCGTTGCTTCAGTGACAACTGCTAGCAAAAGATGCTCAAGTGAGTCATCATCGGTCATTCGTTCATTCATTTCCATAAACGTTTCTTTTTCAAGCAGACTCTCGATAAAAGGGCCTCGTTGGATTGTCGTTTGAAAACGTGCTTGCATTTCATGCTCCACCGACGTCACGACTTGCTCAAGTAAGTCCCAATGAATCATGACTTCTTTACCAAGATCACTGCGCTGGGTTAAAGTCACAAAGACCTCAACACGTCCACGATGCAACGTTTCTTTGATTACTTGACGAATTTGATTTTCATAGGCATGAAGCTGGCGCGAGGTCCGCAACTGCACATCTAGAAAACGGTGATTGACGCTTTTTATTTCGACTTCGATTTGATAGGCGTCTGTCACACGCATCGCTTTTCCAAAACCGGTCATACTTTTCATAGCTTTCTGACTCCCTTACATTGAAAGTAGTAATTTTTTTAACGCTTCGAATTCGTCATTACTTAGGGTGACACCTTTCCCCATCTTTTCATGGTCTGGAGCCCAATCCCGTAAATCAAATTTAGGTGGATTGCCATTCCAACTCACTAAATTTAATTCTTTTTGCCACCCTCGACTGTTTTGCGATAAAACGCCAATTTCTTCGACGATCTCATATGAAAATTCTTTTGCCATTCCTTTACGCCTCATTTCTAAAAAGTTTGTTGTTCCATTGAAAATGCCGCTAGCATTTCGGCGGTTGCCTCACTCACCGCAGTCATTTCTGATAACTCTCCTTGAACAAGCCACCGCGTCACACCGGCTGCCTCACCACAAGTAATCAACGTTACGAGTGTTTGATTTTCTACCAAATCTAACACTTCAACTTGTGTCGGTTCAATACGCTTGGATTCAATGACAGTATACGTATAAATCTTCTCTAAATCCGTTAAATAAACACGATCTCCTATTTGTACTTTATCCAAATGCGAAAACAACAAATCGGTCTCTTCAATTCGATGACTGGCTAACGCATAGTTTCCTTCTCCCATTTTTTGACTCGGATCAAACGTTCCCGCACCAAATAAAAGAGCCTCATTTGATAGTCCTTTGAAAATTGGAAGTTGGATCTTGACACTTGGGATTGCCACACCTCCGATTACGGGTAACACTTTCCCGCTTAATTGAGCTTTTAGAACAGCTTCTAAATCCACTGACTGGACATTATCAAAGTCAAATGTCGCCTCTTGTTTTAAATTATTCTCAATTTCTGCCCGATCCACATTGCTTATCTGGTAAGAATCGCTCGTTCGCGCCATCAAAAAACTTCGAATTTGGCGATTAAAAATCAACGCAAACCCAATTACTAAGAGGAAGAGTAAGAATAAATTGATCAGACTATTTTTCAATCGTTTTTTTCTTTTCATTGCCATGACCTCTCTTTTTTTTATCATACCATAAAATTAAAACGAGCACTTTTTTCAATCGCCTTTTCAGCGGAAAAAGAGTGATTTTAAAAATGAACGTATCCATCATCAAGAAAAATTTAGCCCTTTCTAGCAACTTCCTTGACTATTTGAAACAATGTCGTAAAATCAATAGGTTGTCCTTCTCTTTTTCTTGACTAATTTTTCCTTTTTTGATAAATTATAGCTCGGAGATTAAATCGTAATGATTCCTATTTATGAAAAGAGGATTAAAATGGTAAAGAAATTGATGGCCCTTAAGATAATGATACTAGCAAGTAGTTTCTTTTTAGTTAGTTGTGGCCAAGCTACCATACCAGAGGAGACTGAATCCATCCGTATAGTGGCGACCTTTTATCCGATGGTTGAATTTACTAAAGCCGTTGTAGGCGAAATTGGCGAGGTTGAATTGTTGATACCTGCCGGGACAGATCCGCATGATTATGAACCTAGCGCCAAGGATGTCGCTAAAATCCACGATGCAGACGCCGTTGTTTATAATAGTCAGGTATTTGAAACCTGGATGAACGATATCAAAAGCAATTTGGATGTCACGCAAACAAATGTGATTGAAGCGAGTGAAGGAATTGAACTATTAGCGATTGAAGAAACCGATCACCCAGAAGCGTCCGATGAAGACGGTCATCTTCACAGTCAAGATCCGCATGTCTGGCTTGATCCAATTTTGGCAATCGAACAAGTAAGACAAATTCAATCGTCTTTAAGTGAACAATTTCCCGAGCATGCATCTTTATTTAAAGAACAAAGCGAAAGCTATATTAAAGAGTTAGAGGCACTTGATCAAGCTTATCAGACAGCAACCGCGCAGGCAAAAAATCGAACATTTGTCACACAACATGGTGCATTTTCTTATTTAGCAAAGCGCTATAATCTGACGCAAGTAGCCATTACGGGTATCGCTTCGGAGGGCGAACCAACACCTAGTCGATTAGCTACATTAAAAACATTCATCCAAGATAACGCGATTAATGTCATTTATTTTGAAGAAAATACATCTGGAAAAGTTGCTCAAACGTTAGCCAAAGAAACTGGCGTTAAACTTTCAGTCTTAGCAACGATTGAAAGTTTAACAAAAGAACAACAAGCTAATGGCGAAAGTTACCTCTCTATGATGAAAGAAAATTTAGAAGCCTTAACATTAAGCATTCAGTAGGAGGGAAAATATGCGCTACATTGAAGTCAAAGATTTAACGTTTTATTACGATGAAGAACCTGTCTTAATGGGTGTCAACTACCATGTGGATGAAGGAGAATTTGTCATTTTAACCGGCGAAAATGGTGCGGCAAAGTCTACCTTAATCCGTTCAACACTCGGTTTATTGACCCCAGCTAAAGGCGAAGTTTATTTAGCTAAAAAAAATAGCAAAGGAGAACCATTAAGTGTCGGCTACATTCCTCAACAAATCTCGTCCTTCAATGCGGGATTTCCTAGTACGGTCCTAGAACTTGTGCGTTCAGGTCGATATCCTAGAGGACGCTGGTTTAAAAAGCTCACAACAAGAGATCACGAGCATGTCCAAAAAGCCTTGGAGTCGGTTGGGATGTGGGATATGCGCCATAAGCGAATTGGGGAGTTATCAGGCGGGCAAAAGCAACGAATCAGTTTGGCACGGATGTTTGCAACCGATCCTGATTTATTTATTCTCGACGAGCCAACAACAGGGATGGATGAACAATCTCGGCGAGAATTTTATCGCTTATTGCGACACAGTGCGCATCAACATAAAAAAGCGATTTTAATGATTACCCATGATCACGAAGACATTAAAGATTTTGCTGATCGACAAATTCGTTTAGTTCGAAAGGAGGATACACAGTGGCGTTGCTTTCATATGAGTTCATGAGAATTGCTTTTGTAGCAGCTCTTTTAATTGCGGGAATTGCTCCGATTTTAGGTGTCTTCTTAGTCATTCGACGACAATCGTTAATGGCGGATACCCTCTCACACGTTTCGTTAGCTGGGGTCGCATTAGGTTTTTACTTACAACTAAACCCAACGTTGACCACTTTATTGATTGTTGTAACAGCAGCAATTATCTTAGAGTATTTACGCAGTGTCTATAAAACCTATTCAGAAATATCAACTGCTATTTTAATGTCAGGAGGCTTAGCCACTGCCTTAATTTTAATGAATTTAAGTGAAGGCTCTTCTGCGATGAGTATGCAAGCCTATCTCTTTGGTTCGATCGTGACCATTACAAAAGAACAAGTCTACTTATTAGCCGCCTTATTTGTCATTACACTGATTGCCTTGATATTATTTAAAAGACCGATGTATGTCTTAACGTTTGATGAAGATACCGCTCATGTCGACGGTTTACCCGTACGGCTGATGTCGATCCTATTCAACGTGTTAACTGGTGTAGCGATTGCTGTGATGATTCCGATTGCCGGTGCGTTATTAATCTCTGCCATTATGGTATTGCCAGCAGCGATTAGCATGCGACTGGGTAAAAGTTTTAATATCGTCTTATTTCTAAGTGTGTTGGTCGGCTTGATTGGAATGCTTGGTGGATTAACGGCCTCTTTTTACTTAGATACGCCGCCAGGAGCGACAATCACGATGATTTTTATTCTTTTATTTTTGTTCACGAGTCTTTTTAGACGAGCACTTTCAACATACCGAAGAATAAAAATGACAAAACGAGAAGAATTAAGTTAAAAAGCGAAAGTTTTTTAACTTAATTCTTCTTGTTGTTCAGTTATCACGAACATTTTTTATAAAAATAGAGAAAATGCTCGAAAAAAATCAAAAAAGACTATATAATGAATAAGAAGAAAATAGAGGAGTTGAATTTTGTGAAAATTCGTCGTAGTGAACGATTAATTGATATGACTTATTACTTATTGGATCACCCCCATAAATTAATTTCATTAACGTATTTTGCCAAACGCTATGAATCAGCAAAGTCATCCATTAGTGAAGATTTAGCGATTGTGAAAAAAACATTTCAAACACGAGGAACGGGCGTCTTAAATACCATCCCTGGTGCAGCTGGAGGTGTGATCTTTATTCCAGTCATCACGGAAGAAGCGGCTAAAGAATATATTGCTGCACTATCCGAGCGATTATCCGAGCAAGATCGTTTATTACCAGGTGGCTATGTCTACTTATCTGACTTATTAGGAGATCCAACCTTACTTCGCCAAATTGGGCGCATTATTGCATCAAAATATATCGACAAAGAAATCGATGCCGTCATGACCGTCGCTACTAAAGGTGTGCCCATCGCACAAGCCGTGTCTTATTATTTAAATGTTCCCTTCGTCATTGTCCGTCGTGATTCAAAAATTACCGAAGGCTCAACGGTTAGTGTCAATTATGTTTCCGGTTCTTCGGAACGAATTGAAAAAATGGAACTGTCAAAACGTAGCTTGAAACGAGGCTCACGTGTCTTAGTCGTCGATGATTTCATGAAAGGCGGCGGTACGATTAACGGGATGCAAAGTCTGATTGAAGAATTTGAAGCAGAATTAGTTGGCGTCACCGTTTTTGCGGAAGGGAATTTCAAAGGTAAGCGAGCAATCGCCGACTATCATTCATTGTTATTTGTCGAGTCAGTCGATACCCAAACAAAAACAATTAAAGTCGTTCCAGGAAATTACTTTGACGAACAGCCAAAAAAATAATATAATACCTACAAGAAGTTACGACAGTTATCTGTCGTAACTTTTTTTAAACAAAAATAAAAAAGCGGTTACATTTTAAGCGTATCATGATTTTCACTCATGAACGTCTTAAAAAGAAGAAAATTTGCAGGTTAAAATTGGAGGAAGTATTCATCGAAAAGACACTCGTAATCATAAAACCCGACGGTGTAAGACGTCAATTAATCGGAAAAATTCTACAGCATTTCGAGCAAAAGAATCTTAGAATTTTGGATCTTAAAATGGGAGTTCTAACCAAAGAACAATTAGAAGAACATTATCAGCATTTAAAAGAGCGGCCTTTTTTCCCAGAATTATTAGCATATATGCTTTCAGGTCAAGTCGTAATTGGTATTTTAGAAGGTGAAGACGCTGTCGATAGCGTTCGTAAAATCGTGGGTGCGACGAATCCCTTAGAAGCACAATCCGGGACAATTCGAGCTTTATATGGCACAAGTCAAACTGAAAATGTGATTCATGCCTCTGATAGCGTAACGTCGGCAGCAGATGAAATTCAACGTTTTTTTAAGTAAATAATATCGGTATAATCCGTGGTAACACAATCTTTTATTGAAAATACGAGAAACATGAGCTACACTGAAACAAGTAAAAAGAGGAAATGGAGTGGTTCTCGTGGATACACGTTACGCAATTATTTTAGCGGCTGGTAAAGGAACACGAATGAAATCAAAATTATATAAAGTTTTACATCCTGTTTGTGGACAGCCCATGGTCGAGCATATTTTACAAAAAGTGACTGATACAAAACCAGCAGAAGTGGTGGCCATTGTCGGACACGGTGCCGATAAAGTACAAGAGCAATTAGGAGATCGTTGTGTTTATGCTTTACAAGAAGCGCAGTTAGGAACCGGACATGCCGTGTTACAAGCAGCGCAATTTTTGGAAGGAAAAAAAGGCACAACATTAGTCATTAGTGGCGATACGCCATTATTAACAAGCCAAACGCTCAATCACTTATTTGAGTATCACTTAGGGAAAAATGCTTCCGCAACGATTTTAACTGCGCAAGCCGAGGATCCAACTGGTTATGGTCGTATCATTCGTGACCACGTCGGTATTGTTGATCGAATCGTTGAACAAAAAGATGCTACCGTTGAAGAAGCGCGCGTCACAGAAATTAACACGGGAACCTATTGCTTTGATAATGAATTACTGTTCTCAGCTCTTGCTAATCTCAATACAGACAATGCCCAAGGTGAATATTATTTAACAGATATTATTGAAATTTTGAAAAATGAGGGCCATAGCGTAGCCGCTTATCAAACAGAAGATTTTAATGAATCTTTAGGGGTGAACGATCGTGTGGCATTAGCTTATGCCAATACCGTGATGCGTGAGCGAATTAATCATCAACACATGTTAAACGGCGTAACATTAGTAGATCCTGCGACAACCTTTATTGATGCAGACGTTGTGATTGGTAGTGACACTGTGATTGAAGGAAACGTTACGATTAAAGGAAAAACCGTCATCGGTGAAGACTGCGTGATTACAAATGGCTCGCAAATCGTTGATAGCCAAATTGCGGATGCTGTCGTGATTAAAGCTTCCGTTGTCGAAAACAGTATTATTCATCAACAAGCAGACGTTGGCCCTTATGCCCATCTCCGCCCCCATTCAGAAATTGGAGCGAAGGCTCATATCGGGAATTACGTAGAAATTAAAAATGCCACAATTGGGGAAGAAACAAAAGTCGGACACCTGACTTATGTTGGGGATGCTACGTTAGGTCGCGAAATTAACGTCGGTTGTGGCGTGGTCTTTGTGAACTATGATGGCAAAAGTAAATTCCGCACAACTGTAGGCGATCGTAGTTTCGTCGGCTCAAACGCGAACCTAGTAGCGCCATTAACGATTGAGGCTCATACCTTCATCGCAGCGGGGTCTACTATCACCAAAGATATCCCTGAGTATGCGATGGGAATTGCGCGTTCACAGCAAGTCAACAAAAAAGAATTTGCTAAGAAATTACCGTATTTACAGGAATAATACTTGATTTATTCGCTTAAAATGACTACTATTTATGATGAAGATGATTCCAATTCACATAAGTAGTAGTCATTTTTTTATTGGAAGGGAAAGAAAGTGGAGGTTTCTCATGTCAAATCATTATTTTGATCCAAGATTAAAAATTTTCGCGTTAAACTCAAATCGTCCGTTAGCAGAAAAAATTGCTGCAGCGGTAGGAGTAGAACTAGGAAAGTGCACCGTTAAACAATTTAGCGATGGTGAAATTCAAGTAAACATTGAAGAAAGTATTCGTGGCGCACACGTTTATATTATTCAATCAACAAGCAGTCCGGTTAATGATAACTTAATGGAATTATTGATTATGATTGATGCGTTAAAACGCGCAAGTGCCAAAACAATTAACGTCGTGATGCCTTACTATGGCTACGCGCGTCAAGATCGTAAAGCACGTTCACGTGAACCAATTACCGCTAAATTAGTTGCAAACATGATTGAAAAAGCCGGAGCAGATCGAATGGTTACGTTAGACCTTCATGCTTCACAAATCCAAGGATTTTTTGATATTCCTGTCGATCACTTAATGGGAGCTCCACTAATTGCGAACTATTTCTTAGAACAAGGCATTTCCGGTGATGAAGTGGTTGTTGTCTCACCTGACCATGGTGGTGTAACACGCGCGCGTAAATTAGCCCAATTCTTAAAAACACCCATTGCGATTATTGACAAACGTCGACCAAAAGCCAATGTTGCTGAAGTCATGAACATTATTGGACATGTCGATGGCAAAATTTGTGTCTTAATCGATGATATGATCGATACAGCGGGGACAATTACCTTAGCAGCCAATGCCTTAAAAGAAGCTGGCGCTAAAGCAGTCTACGCGTCTTGTACGCACCCTGTGTTATCTGGTCCCGCAATGCAACGCATCCAAGACTCTGCGATTGAGCGTTTAGTCGTAACAGATTCCATTAATTTGCCAGCCGATCGTCGTATCGAAAAAATCGATGAAATTAGTGTCGGTAACTTGATGGGTGAAGCGATCAAACGGATTCATGAGAATAAACCGGTTAGTCCATTATTTGAATCAATGGCTAACATCGATAAATAATAAAAAATAGTCCCACTCTTTTAAAGAGTCGGACTATTTTTTTAATTATTTTTAATCTAGTTCGAGTTGACCCGTAGCTAATTGGTAGTAAGTGCCTTTTTTCGCTAACAGCTCTTCGTGATCGCCACGCTCGATGATGGCGCCTTGATCTAAGACGATAATCACATCGGAATTTTGAATCGTCGATAAACGATGGGCGATAACAAAAACCGTACGACCTTTCATTAACGCATCCATCCCATTTTGAACGATACGTTCCGTCCGCGTATCAATGCTTGAGGTCGCCTCATCTAATACCATCACTGGCGGATCCACAATGGCGGCACGCGCAATGGATAAGAGTTGACGTTGCCCTTGAGAAAGACTTCCCCCATCGCCTGTAATGACCGTATCGTAGCCCTGAGGAAGATGAGAAATAAAGTAATCCGCATTAGCCAGTTTCGCAGCTGCTTCCACTTCTTCATCTGTCGCATCGAGTTTACTATAGCGGATGTTATCCCGGATCGTACCGGTAAAGAGGTGGGTATCTTGCAAGACAATTCCTAGCGAGCGACGGAGCGATTCTTTTTTGATATCTTGAATATTGATGCCATCATATAAAATTTCACCTTGATCGATATCGTAAAAACGATTAATTAAATTAATAATGGTTGTTTTTCCAGCACCCGTAGCTCCGACAAAAGCAATTTTTTGCCCAGGTTTTGCAAAGAGTGAAATTTCTTGTAGAATTTTTTTATCTGGCGTATACGAAAAATCTACTTTTTCAAAACGAACATCTCCTGTTAATGGAATATAGCGAAAAGTACCTTCGGGTGTCGCTTGTTTCCACGCCCAATGATTCGTTTGCGCGCTACATTCTTTGATTTCACCCTCAAGATACTCCACGTTAACCAAGGAAACCGTCCCGTTGTCGACTTCGGAAGGCTCATCCATGAGTGTAAAAATACGATCGGCTCCGGCTAGAGCCATAATAATAAAATTGATTTGCTGAGAAATTTGACTCACCGGCATGTTAAGTGAACGGCTTAGTTGTAAAAAGGCAGCAATGCCACCAATGGTTAACGCGCCTACGCCATTGATACTTAAGAGACCTCCAACAATGGCAATTAGCACATATTGGATATTTAATAAATTCATCATGACAGGCATTAAAATATTGGCATAACGATTTGCTTTTGTTGTATTTTCCGCTAATCGGTCGTTTAGTTCCGTAAACTCTTCAATCACGACCCTCTCATGGTTAAAGACTTTAATGACTTTTTGACCATGCATCATTTCTTCAATGTAACCATTCACTTCCCCTAAGGCTTCTTGTTGCCCTTTAAAATAGCGACCGCTGAGTTGACTCAACGTCCGAATCGTCAGTCCCATCAGACTTACCGAAAATAATACGAAAACAGTCAACGGAAAACTAACTGACAACATCGCGACAAACACACTGACTAGCGTGACGATTGCTTGCATGAGCTGCGGCGCACTTTGAGACAACATTTGACGCAACGTATCAATATCATTGGTATAATGACTCATGACATCACCTTTTGAATGCGTATCAAAATACGCCAACGGTAAGGTTTCCATATGAGCGAAGAGTTCATCTCGAATTTTCTTTTGTGTCCCTTGGGAGATGGTTACCATTAATTGATTAAAAGTAATCGAAGTCAGCACCCCTAATAAATAAATCAGTCCCATAATCAAGACCGCTTTTAATAGACCAGAAAAATCGGGCGCACCACTTGCAGCAAGTAACGGCGTAACATGATCATCAATGACGACTTGTAAGAAAAGCGACCCTTGAACCGTTGCAAAAGCTGTAATCAAGATGCAGATTAAAACGATTACTAATTGCCACGGGTAATCTTTGATTAAATAATTCATTAAACGCATTAACGTTTTTAATTGCGCTGTTTTTTTATGTTCCGTTTTATTCATGGACCGCACCAAATCCTTTCTGTTGCGATTGGTAAACTTCTTGATAAATTTGGTTCGTTGCCAACATTTCAGCCGGTGTCCCAACACCATTGATTTTGCCTTCTTCCATCACAATCACCAGATCGGCTTGTTCCACCGAGGTAATGCGTTGGGCGATAATAATTTTGGTCGTATCTGGAATCGTTTGATAAAAAGCTTGTTGGATGAGTGCATCGGTTTTCGTATCGACGGCACTCGTGGAATCATCTAAGATTAAGATCTTTGGTTTTTTAAGGAGCGCTCGTGCAATCGTGAGACGTTGTTTTTGTCCCCCTGAAACATTCGATCCCCCTTGTTCAATATACGTATCATACCCATTTGGAAAACGTTGAATAAATTCATCGGCTTGGGCTAACTGACATGCTTCAATCAACTCTTGATCGGTTGCTTGCTCATTCCCCCAGCGTAAATTTTCTTTAATCGTTCCTGAAAAAAGGACATTATTTTGTAAGACGACAGAGACACTATCACGTAAAGCCTCTATCGAATAGTCTTTAACGTCTTGTCCTCCAACTTTTACTTGGCCGCTCGTCACATCGTACAAACGAGGAATGAGTTGAATTAAACTCGTTTTCCCGCTACCAGTACCACCAATAATCCCTACCGTTTGACCAGATTGAATCTGGAAATTGGCTTGTTTTAAAACAAGTTTCTCTTTATCATCAGTATAACTAAAATCAACATTTATAAATTCAACCGAGCCATCGGTAATGGTTGTCAGCGGATTGCTTGAATCGGTTAAATCACTTTTTTCATCCAAAACTTCAAGGATTCGTTCGGCAGAGGGGCGTGAGATGATTAGCATCACAAAGACCATCGACATCATATTCAAGGCAACTAAAATTTGCATCACATACATGAACATACTCATCAACTCACCCGTTGTAAGGGATCCTGCAACAATCAAATGTGCTCCAATCCAAGAAATTAAGAGTAGACACGTATAAATCGCGATTTGCATCACTGGTTGGTTAAAGGCCACAATGCGCTCCGCTTTTGAGAAGGCGCGATAAATCGTACTGGAGACGTCGGTAAATTTTTGAACTTCATGCTCTTCTTTTACGTAAGACTTCACAATACGAATGCCTTGCAAGTTTTCTTGAACTACTTGATTTAAGTGATCGTAAATCCGAAACACTTGTTTAAATGCCGGATGGGCAAATTTAATAATTAAAAATAAACCTAACGCTAAAAAAGGAATGATAAATAAAAACGTCAAAGCTAACTGATCATTTAGTCGAAAAGCCATTAAGATGGAAAAGATAAACAAAAGTGGACTACGGACTAAAATTCGAATGGTCATCTGAAAAGCATTTTGGACATTGGTAATGTCAGTCGTCAAGCGCGTGACTAAACTAGAAGTAGAAAAACGATCAATATTCGCAAAAGAGAATTGTTGAATATTCTCAAAGACTTGTTGTCGAATATTTTTAGCAAATCCCGCGGAAGCCGTTGCTGCGTAGCGCGCGGAAAGCATTCCAAAAATTAGCGCTAAAATCGCACACAAAATCAGGGCGCTCCCGATCCACAGAATATCTGTTTGACTTTTTCCGGTAATACCGCGGTCGACAATCATCGCCATCAGTAACGGGATAATGACATCAAGAATCACCTCTAATGTCACAAAAAATGGGGTGAGCAAGGCTTCTTTTTTATACTCTCCCACATACTTGAGTAAATTTTTTATCATAAATAAGAGCTCCTTTATTCGATTTGATTCATCGTCACAAACAAAACTCTCTCTCATTGCTAGAGCAATTCGAGAGAGTACATCTGTAAGATCTATCCTTTATTGTCTTGAAATTTTTACTAATTGTCAATCAAACACGCCTTTTTTTTTAGATTTTATCGCTTGATGCAAGTAACGACATTTTCCACAGAACAAAAGAAAGCATTTTCCTGGTCATTTTCAGAAATTATGCTATGATAGTTTTGTAATAAAAATTAAATAGAATCTGATCACAAAGGGGAGCCAATGCGCTGAGAATGAGTCTTACTCTAAACCCTTCGTACCTGTTTCGGTTATGCGAACGTAGGAATTGTGTCGAGTTGAAGTATAGATATTATGCTTCTCCTTTGTGAATTGTGATGATTCGAAAAGGAGGGCTTTTTTTGATACACGGAAAAACAAGAATGATGGTGGAAGGCACTATTATCGCCGCACTTGCGATGGTATTGTCGTTCATTCCAACGAATATTGGAGCGAGTTTTACGATTTCACTCGGACAAATTCCAATTGTGGTCTACGCATTACGTCGTGGATTGAAGCCAGCTTTATTAGCTAGCTTTGTTTGGGGGATTTTACATTTCCCATTAGGTCAAGTTTATTTTTTAAGTGTCCCGCAAGTACTCATTGAATATTTATTAGCGTATTTGTTTGCCGGTTTTGCTGGTCTTTTTGCTTACAGGCTTCATCAAGCGATTCGTGAAGGACGGACCAATCAAACCATCCATATCTTAATATTAGCAAGTTTAGTGAGTGCATTTACGCGATTTTTTTGGCACTTTGTAGCCGGTTGGATTTTTTGGGGCCAGTATGCCTTATGGGGCATGTCACCGGTAATTTTTTCATTGACAATGAATGGTCTTAGTGGCCTAGCAACAGGAATTGTGACTAGTATAGCGATTGTTCTGTTATATAAAGTGATGCCACGATTATTTTTAGTCGATTCATCCGTTCAACTTGAACAAAAAATGAATGGATAATTCAAAAAACTCTGTAAGCCATCATGGTTTGCAGAGTTTTTTTATGAAATTAGCGTATTTTTTGTTGAAAAACCAAACAATTGATCTTCGACTTTCAAACGCCATGTTTGACGATCTTGATTGTAAATTAAATAGCCCAGGAATTGCTCTTCTTCATTCTTAATGAGGGCGCGATTTAATTGTGGCGTTTCATCTACGAAATAAATAGGAATCAAAAATTCGCCATTTTCGGTATTCGCATGTTCAAATGAAAAGAAAATACCTTCTTTCATCGCCTCTTTTAATGGTTTTAAGATTTCGCTATTCACTTTACTTACCGGTTGGGCCTTCCGAAAAAAAGAGCGTCGATCATTTAATCGTTCCAACGCAATATGAGTTATTTTCGATGCTAAAATACGATAAAACTCATCTAAATAACGATAATACGTCCGGTTCAAGCCGTTTTCTAAATCAAAATACACAAAATTATTTTGCAATTTATAAAAAAATGGCGAGTATAAATGGGTCTTCATATGCCCAAAATATAAGAGTTCGGAAATTTCTAACGGGGTTAATTCTTTCAGCATCGCTAGATCGGTGAAATCAATCCATTTATTTTCTAGTAGGAGCCGATTTTTAGATAAATTTTGTAAAAATTGACTAACAGCGGCTTCTCCACGGATAATTTTCATCGTCGTATGATTCTCAAATTCTCCTAGCTCACTACTAGGATTCAATAATAAGATATTTTTAGGAGGATGGACGATCCCTCGATGAAAATCCCCTGCATTAATTCCTTGTGTTAAAACAATATTACTCGTCGTATCCAGATGGATATAAATCGATGATGTCATGCCCTTTCCCCCCTTTTTACAGCACATTGGTTCATTACTTTCATTCTACATGAAACTGTTGTAAAAAGCTTATTTCTTTTCTATTAAGATATGATTACAAAATAACAAACGAGAACAAAAAAAGTATTGACGAGTGATATAAGTCTCACTCATCAACACTTTTTTATTTCTTCGATTAAACCTTAAAAATCTTACGTTTCTTATTTCGCGTAATCTGTTGCGCGTGTTTCACGAATCACAGTTACTTTAATATTCCCAGGATAATCAAGTTCATCTTCGATCTTCTTACGGATATCACGGACTAAGCGAACGGCATCTAAGTCCGTAATTTCAGTTGGTTTCACCATCACGCGAACTTCACGTCCGGCCTGAACCGCAAAACTATAATCCACCCCAGCAAAACTATTCGAAATCGCTTCTAAGTTTTGTAGTCGTTTAATATAATTTTCTAAAGACTCACTGCGGGCACCTGGTCGGGCTGCAGATAAAGCATCGGCAGCTGCTACTAAGACTGAAATAATCGATGTTGCTTCCGTATCACCATGGTGAGAAGCAATTGCGTTGATAACTGTTTTATTTTCTTTGTATTTTGCCGCAAGCTCTGCGCCAATTTGTACGTGCGAACCTTCGACTTCATGATCGAGAGCTTTCCCGATATCATGCAGTAAACCAGCCCGTTTTGCTAAGGTAACATCTTCACCTAACTCAGCTGCTAAAACTCCCGTTAATTTAGCGACTTCGATTGAATGTCTTAAGACATTTTGACCATAGCTTGTTCGGAAACGCAATCGACCAATAATCTTAATTAAATCCGGATGTAATGTATGGGCGCCTACTTCAAAAGCTGCTTGTTCCCCATACTCACGAATCCGCTCGTCCATGTCTTTGCGCGCTTTTTCAACGGTTTCTTCAATTCGAGCAGGATGGATTCGGCCATCTTGAATCAGTTTTTCTAAGGTCATTCGTGCAATTTCACGACGAATTGGATCAAATCCAGATAACACGACTGCTTCTGGCGTATCGTCGATAATTAAATCAATTCCTGTTAATGTTTCAAGTGTACGAATGTTGCGCCCTTCACGACCAATGATGCGGCCTTTCATTTCATCATTGGGTAATGT
The DNA here is from genome assembly GCF_051713805.1 of Enterococcus sp. DIV1314a. Taxonomy (NCBI): domain Bacteria; kingdom Bacillati; phylum Bacillota; class Bacilli; order Lactobacillales; family Enterococcaceae; genus Enterococcus; species Enterococcus sp. DIV1314a. The sequence continues at coordinate 934,904 of NZ_JBIOQP010000001.1, forward strand.
CACAACGGAAACAGTGGTTTCAGAGACTTGGTCCGCAGCACTGCGTTGGATTGCGAGAGAAAGTAAGTTTTTGGCTTTGCGATCAGCCTCTTCTTTTGCCTTCTTCTCTGATTCTCTTACCATGATTGTTAATTCATGACTTAGTTCTTTTTCTGTTTCTTGCATGATGATATCTTTTGCTTCTTCTTTTGATAACGCTGCGATTTTGGCTAACTCGCTTTTTTGTTCTTCGATAATTTCTTCGATTTGCTTTTCTCGCTCATTGATTAATTGTTGCTGGTCACTAAGTTTCGCTTCTTTTTTCACTAGTGATTGTTCACGTTTATCTAAAGAATCATCTTTACGATCAAGTAATTGTTCTTTTTGTAATAAGCGGTTTTCTTGTGACTTTAATTCGAGTTTATTTTCTTTCAACTCGCCTTCAATTTCTGACCGGTATTTTTGATTTTCTTCTTTAGCTTCTAGTAACGCTTCTTTTTTCAAGGTTTCTGCATCTCGTTCGGCAGTTAGGACAATTGCTTCTGCTGTCTTATTTGCAACAAGTAGTTCTTGTTCACGACGCGCTCGATCTTTCTTCGCATACATTAACCCTAAACCAAGACCGACAATTAAACCGATGATAGCGAGGAGAATGTTGAGTTCCATTGGTGAATCACCTCCATACCATCTTTTTTATTTTTAAACAATTTGTAGTTTTTTGATAAAAACCAAAATAAATCAATTATCAAGATGCCTACTTGCATATGTGTATAATACACAGTTTTATTCTAATGTTTATCCTAGGAAGTGTCAACTTAAAAAAAGGGCATTCCACTTCAAATATCGTTCGAACATGATAATGTCTTAATGTAGTCGAAGCATAAAATGTCCCTTCGTGATAAAATCAAACCATGAAAAGGATAATACTAACAATGAATGAAGATAAAAAATATAACGTAATAAAAGCGGTCGCAGAAAAAAGAAAAGATAAGAAGAGAGCTTGTGTTGAACTAGATCTCTCGATCAGGCAAGTCAATCGATTAATTCGAAAATATCAAGAAGGAGGAAAGGCTGTTTTTTCACACGGCAATAGAGGAAAAAAACAGATACACGCCGTACCAGAGAATGTAAAAAAACAAATCATTGGGCTTTATCAACAGTTTAATATAAAACCGAATGTGAAGCACTTTACTGAAATATTAAAGGAGGATTATGCGATCTGTTACACCGATACAACGATTCGAAATATTTTATACCTAGCGAATATTATCTCACCTAAAACACAAAGAAAGACACGAAAAAAAATAAAAGCTCGAATCAAAGCGCAATCAATGAAAGCAAAGACAAAGCTTGATAATCCACTGCTTCCAAGAGCCGAAGATCAACTGGCTTCACCCGAAAAAATCCATCCTAGCCGCTCTAGGAAAAAATACCAAGGAGAGCTGATTCAAATGGATGCCAGTTCATACAATTGGTTCGGGAACGACGTCACCCATCTTCACTTAGCGATTGATGACGCTTCTGGGGATATTGTTGGTGGGTATTTCGACACGCAAGAAACGCTCAATGGCTATTATCATGTGCTCCATCAGATCCTCCGTAACCGAGGGATTCCTTTAGCTTTTTTAACCGATAAACGAACCGTTTTTGACTATCAATCCAAAACCAAGAAAGTCGTTGAGGAAGATACCTTCACGCAATTTGGTTTTGCCTGCCATCAACTCGGTATTGACATTCGTACCTCCTCTATTCCACAAGCGAAAGGCCGTGTAGAACGATTAAACGGCACGGTTCAATCACGACTTCCTGTAGATTTAGAATTAGCAGGGATCCAATCTATTGAGGAAGCCAATCATTTTTTAACAAAATGGATTCAATCATTTAATAGGAAGTTTGGTAATAAGACGAAGGAATCAATCTATGAGAAGGCACCTACGAAATCAGAGATGAATTTATTATTAGCACGAGTCGCAAATAGAAAAATCGATAGTGGACATCACATTCGGTATCAAAATAACTACTATTTACCGACGGAGGGTAGCGAAGATCAGTACTTTACACGCGGATCAAAAGCCCTCGTTATCGAAGCGTTTAACGGCGAAATCTATGTAAATATCGCTGAAAAAATATACACAACAAGGAGACTGAAAGAACATGACGCCTATTCAACAGAGTTTGACCCGATTCCAGAGCAAAAAAAAGAAAGACGCCAGTATATTCCCCCACAATCTCACCCGTGGAAACTAGAGTCTTTCAAAAGATATCTTCGCAGCATCGGAAAAACACTCGAAGAATACGAAGCTGAACGAGCAGCTTAACACTCATTTTACCAAATACGGTCACATTAATGCAAGTTTTTACGAAGGAAAAGCTTGCATTAATGTGAGCCTAAGGTTTAGGACATTTTACCTTTCGCTTGACACTTAAAAAAAGGGCATTCCACTTCAAACGGTTAAGATTCATCGGTTTTTTATTTTATAAAAAAACTCCTCAAATCACTTTGAGGAGTTTAATAAATATACATTTTATTTTTCTGAATCGATTTCTGGCAAATCAAGAATTACTTCTTCTTCAACTAATGTCTCACCGGTACCAATACCATAGGCATCGCGGACACGCGCTGAAACTTCAGCGACCATTTCAGGATGAGCTAACATATGATTTTTGACATTTTCACGACCTTGACCAATTCGATCCCCTTTGTAAGAATACCAAGCACCACTTTTATCAATAATATCTTTTTCAGCGGCCATATCTAATAGTTCTCCAACTTGAGATATTCCTTCACCGTACATAATATCGACTTCTGCGACTTTGAATGGTGGCGCAACTTTATTTTTAACAACTTTAATTTTTGTACGGTTACCGATAATATCCGTGCCTGATTTTAATTGTTCAGCACGACGGACTTCTAAACGAACAGTCGCGTAAAATTTTAAAGCCCGACCTCCAGGTGTGATTTCTGGATTACCAAACATGACGCCTACTTTTTCACGAATTTGGTTAATAAAGATGGCGATTGTTTTAGTTTTATTAATCGTACCGGATAATTTACGAAGTGCTTGGGACATTAAACGGGCTTGTAGGCCAATATGAGAATCGCCCATCTCACCATCTATTTCAGCACGCGGTACTAAGGCTGCGACAGAGTCAATTACAATAATGTCGACTGCTCCACTTGAGACAAGTGCATCTGCAATCTCTAAACCTTGTTCTCCCGTATCAGGTTGTGATAGCAATAATTCATCAATATTTACGCCTAATTTTTCAGCGTATTGAGGATCTAGGGCATGTTCAGCATCAATAAAAGCAGCTGTTCCGCCGTTTTTTTGTACTTCTGCGACAGCATGAAGAGCAACGGTTGTTTTACCAGAACTCTCAGGACCATAGACTTCTACAATCCGTCCACGCGGGTATCCTCCAACTCCTAATGCCACGTCAAGCGCTAAAGAACCACTAGGAACAGTCGAAATTCGTTGATCCGCTTTCTCGCCTAATTTCATTACAGAACCTTTTCCAAAATTCTTTTCTATCTTTTTAAGAGCAGCATCTAAAGCTGCTTTACGATCATCTGCCACGTTGTAAATCCTCCTTATGTTAGTAAATGGAACAATCTAACGTTTTTCTCGATTTTAAAGTTTCATCACATTCATTTTGTATCTATATCATAGCTTTTATTATTCAAAAAAGCAAGAAAAACCGAACAAACATTCGCGTTTATTTTTCCAGTGCTTGATAAAGCATTCCTAAACCGGCCATTACAGCACTCGCTTGAATGCCTTCTCGATGACTTTCAAAATGATAACAGTGACTTACTACGCCTTGATTTTTTGTCGCTAAAGCAATCCAAACAGTCCCAACCTCTTGACCTTCTAAGGAATCAGGACCCGCCACACCCGTAAAAGCAAGACTATAATCGGTTTGCGCTAGTTTTAAACTTTGAGCTGCCATCGCTTCAACACATTCTTGACTAACCGTGCCATACGTTTCTAATAAATCCATGGGAATTTGTAAAAAATCACTCTTTGTTTGGGTTGAGTAAGTCACGAAACCACCAGGAAATACCGAAGATACTCCGGGTATTGTACTTAACATCGCTTGAAAATGTCCACCTGTCAAACTTTCAGCCGCCGTTACTCGTTCGTCATTTGATTTCAGTCGTTGCACGACCACTTTGGCTAAACTGTTTTCTTCTCCGTAGCCATAAAAAAATTGACCGACTCGCTTTAAAATAATCTCTTCAAGTTGGTCGAGCAATCGTTGCCCTACCGGTTCTTGCGCCGTTTTGACAGTTAAGCGTAAGGTTACTTCGTTTTGTTTAGCGTAAGATGCAATGGTTGGATTGACCTGTTGCTCAATTAAATCGGCTAATTCCGTTACTAAACGCGACTCCCCAATTCCATAAAAACGTAATACTCGTGAATATAGTTTTTCCTTTTGGGGAAATCTTTCCTGTAATAATGGCACGACATGTTGCTGAAACATCGGGATTAACTCTTTTGGTGGACCCGGTAAAAGGAGGTAATGACTTTTTGTCTCTCTATCTGTGTAAAAAATGCCAATGGCTAGACCCGTTGGATTTTGTAACGCTTCACCGTTTTGAAAGACCAAGGTTTGCAACAAATTATTTTCGGTCATCGCGGTATTTCTTTTCTCGAAAAAATGACGTAGTTTTTCTTGACCAATTGGATTTTGAACAAGCGTTTCGCCGACATGTTTAGCCGTCACTTGCTTCGTCAAATCATCAGGTGTTGGTCCCAATCCTCCACATAAGACAATTAAATCACTTCTCTTTTCTGCTATCGACAAGGATTGAGCTAAACGTCCTCCGTTGTCGCCAACCACGCTTTGATGATAGACTTCAATGCCAAGTTTGGCTAATTCTTGTGCAATAAAGGTCGCATTAGTGTTCACAATTTGACCGAGTAAAATTTCTGTTCCGACTGCAATAATTTCTGCTTTCATCACGTTCGCTCCTATTCATAAGATACTTCTTTTTTTCATTCTTTTTTTTTAAAAGGCAAAAACAGGAAAAATACGCTCACGTACCCTTCCTGTTTTTTTCATTACATAGAGCCTTTAAAAACGGCCGTATTTTTAGCAAAATAATCGACACCGGAATACACCGTTGCAATTAAACAAATATATAACATGATTTGATCGACTGGAATTCCTAGCATTGAAAATGGCACATTTTGAATTAATAGTAAAATAATCGCTAGCATTTGAGTCGCTGTTTTGATTTTTCCTGGCCAAGCTGCAGCCATGACCTCGCCGTCTTCTACTAATAATAATCGTAACCCCGTCACTGCTAGTTCCCGACAAATAATGACAGCTACAATCCAGCCTGGAACCATCCCTAAGTCGACTAATAAAACAAATGCTGTCATGACTAGCATTTTATCCGCTAAGGGATCAGCAAATTTTCCAAAATTAGTTACTAAATGGCGCGCTCTAGCAATATAGCCATCCAACCAATCTGTCACACTTGCTACTGCAAAAATAATCGCTGCAAGTAGATGTGTAATCGGTAAACTAACTCCCGCAATGGCTAACGTTCCCAAATCAAATGGTGCAACTAATATCACAACGAAAATCGGAATCATCAAAATTCTTAACACGGTTAGTTGATTCGGTAAATTCAATTTTCGTCCTCCTTTCTTGCTTCTTAGACACGTATTCGTTTAACGATTCATCGCATAAGAAACGGTTAATGTCATATTTTTTTGTAAAAGAGGCATCGTTCCTTCTTTGAAAGGAATCAATTCTCCGTTTGCTTTCATATCCACATTGGCGCTGGCACCTAAGACAATGTTTGCTTGAGTTGCTCCTTCTGGCAAAGTCACACTTTGGCTGTCTCCGGGTTCTAACGTGTATTGCAAGACATATTCACCGTTAACCATCACACCTACCCAACAGCGTCCATCTAGGCCTATAAAGGTTAGTTCTAAGGGTGATTGTGCTTGTTCAATCGCAACGGTAACATCTTGTTGCGTTTGATGCGTCGTTTTAATGACCATTTCTTCTTTTTCTTGGGTCTCACTTGTCGTCGTTGTTTCAGTCGACTGTGTACTATCTGTTTCTTCAGTACTGTCTTCGGTGGTCGTCTCCGTGGTGATTTCATTCCGAACATCAATCGATGACGGACTCCCAATAATAGGATTCTGAGCATTATTTTGAATCGAAAGATACGCCACAATGGTTAAAATCGTCATTGCAATTAAGCCAATTAAAACCGTGGGTAAATAATCGACCCAATTTTTCTTTCGCTTCTGCTTCGTACTATTACTTGAACGCGATCCTTGAACCGTTTCAGGTTTTTCTCTTTTAGGCAATGGATCGCCAAAGGAAGCTTCCCCATCATAGATAGCGACCAATCGATCGCCATTTACACCTACGACTTCAGCATATTGGCGAATAAACGTCCGGACATAGTAATCGCCTGGTAGTAAGTCAAATGTGCCTTTTTCAATCGCTTCTAAATAACGCTTTTGAATTTTCGTTTTTTGCTGTAATTCATCTAGGCTAATATTTTTATTTAATCGAGCTTGACGAAGGTTATCGCCAATTAAAAGTTCGTTGCCCACTCGTCCATCTTCTCCAGTCTATAACTAAATTTAACTTTATCTAGAATAACATAAAACCCACGTTAATAAAGCGGTTTTCGCCATCCATGAAAAAAATTTAAACTTCTTTTTTTAATGGCTCTAAGTAGAATCGACTAAATGCTTTGTTTTGAATAAATTGTTCGCCGGCTATTAGACAGTCTGCTAATGTCATTTCTTGAATGAGTTGCGGCAAATCAAATAACGTATAATCGCCAAAAAGGTCTTGGGTGAATTGATTGGCAATATATTCTAAGGAGTTTAGTGATTGAAAATATTTTCCAAGCATTTTTTTCTTTAGCAAAGTAAAATTCTTTTCATTCACTTCTGAATCATCACGAAAATTTAACAGAATTTTTTGAATGCTTTCTGTAAATCGATCTGGTTCATTCGTATCCGTTGAGAAGTCAGCAAAATGAAAACCACGATCAAAAGAAAATTCAAAGCCAAAGGTGTCATCAATGACGCCTGATTGATATAGCTGCAAATAATTATGACTCGTATTTCCTAGTAACATTTCAAGCAAGAGATTGATTCCTGTGCGAAAAATAAGTTGATCTTTGGCATTAGATGGTAATTGTTCCTGAAAACCGCGAATACCTAAAACGGCTTTTGGTCGGTTCACGGGCATCTGGATGGCAGAAAAAGGAATGATTTCTGCCGCCGTTTCAACAGGGAATTCGCGGATGATTTCTTTTGTTTCCGAGAATTTTTTGCCAGCTTGGTTCACTTGGATCCACTCTAAAACTTCTTCAGGATTGACATCCCCAACAATAAACAGCGTCATATTGCTTGGGTGATAAAAAGTTTCATAACAAGTATACAAATCATCGGCGGTGATTTGATCAATACTTTCAACTGTTCCGGCAATATCAATATGTATTGGGTGTTTTGGATACAGATTATTTAAAATTCCAAAAAATTGACGCCAAACTGGATCATCTTGATACATTTGAATTTCTTGGCCAATAATCCCTTTTTCTTTTTCGACTGTTTCAGGCGTAAAATACGGTTCTTGCACAAAATCCAGTAATGTAAGTAAATTTTCTTTGACTTGATCGGTTGCTGAAAACAAATAACTTGTCCGTGTAAAACTCGTAAAAGCATTCGCCGAAGCGCCTTGCTCGCCAAATTTTTGAAAGATATCGCCGTCTTCTTTTTCAAATAATTTATGCTCTAAAAAGTGAGCAATACCATCTGGGACCGTTTTTAAAGATTCTCCTTTATAACCAAAAACATTATCAATTGAACCATAATTAGTACTAAATAAACCATATGTTTTATGGAAATCTTTTTTTGGTAAAATATAGACTTTTAATCCATTCGCTAAAACCTCTTCGTAAAGAGTCTCATTGATTTGTTCATATCTTTTTTTATTCATCGGCTTATTCTCCATCTAAAAAGAAGACTGCCTCTAAAGATACTTGCTGGGCAACTTCTTGTACTTCTTCTTTTGTGACACTCATGATGTGATTTAAAAACTGTTTTTGCGTTTGTTTTGTTTCCGGTAACCAATTCTCTAAGTATTTGGTCTCAATGAGCGATTGTGGATTATCTAAAGACAAGAGATATTGATTTTTTAACATCGCTTTTGTTTTTGCGAGCTCTTCATCACTAATTTCTCCTCGTTGCAAACTTGCTAACTGCGCTTCAATTAAAGCCATAGTAGCCGAACGGTTTTTTCCGTCAATTCCTGTTTGAACCGTCATTAATCCACGAAATGTATCAACACTGCTGGAAGCATAGTAAGCGAGACTCGCTTTTTCTCGAACATTCAAAAAGAGTTTCGAATGTGGGAATCCTCCAAACAAGCCATTGAAAATCATTAGCGGATACCGCTTCCTATCATCATAATAAATGTTAGTCGCATAGGCTAAATTTAATTTGGCTTGTAAAACCTCTTGGGTCAGTTGTTCTTCGCGAATCTGATTTTCTAACGGTTGACGATAGAAAATATCTGTTGTTTTGCGCAATCCTTGCGCAAAAGGAAGTTGTGCAATCTCTTTTTGAACAACTTCGGGCGAAAGATCGCCTACGACAAAGATATCAATGCAATCTTCTTCTAACATTTGGCGATAGGTCTCATTTAAATCACTAGCAGTCAGTTTTTCTAAATCGCTGACCTCACCGAAACTCGGTGTTTTTTGATCCTCATTTTTATTAAAATATAATTCTTGGACTTTTAACGAGGCTAAGGTTTGTTTATCTTCTTGAACACTTTCTAAATAGGCAATCAAGTTCTTTTTTTCTAACTCAAAAGTCGTCTGTTCAAATTGATTGTCGCAAATATTAGGATAAAATAGAATTTCCTTTAAAAACTGAACAGCTTGCGAGAAAACATCCTCTTGTTCGATATATTTGCCATTAACGACCGTCATCGAGACATTGACTTGGTGCAGATTGCCCCGTTTGCTAACATTTAAGCCAAAACTCGCCCCATATAATTCTGCTAATTTTGCACTCAAAGCTGTTTGAGTTGGGTAGTTTAAACTATTGGTTTCTAAAAGACTTGTTAATAACGTCCGACTCGTTGCTTTTTTACGTGTATGTGGTGTCGAAAATCGAATGAAAAGTCGGATTGTTTTAAATTTTTCAGTTGGAATCACTGTTAAAGAAATTCCTGGTTGAATGGGTATTGTCATGGACAAAGGCTCCTTTAAATAAATTAAATGATTCTGTTTTTTATTATAACATAGGAGTGATTTATCTTAGCCTAACATGCGTAAATAAAGTCTTTTCACTTTCGATTTTTGTTATTAACGGCTATAATCAGATTATCATTTGGAAAAGGAGCATTTAAATGAAAAAATTAGGCCAAGAATTTAAAGAATTTATTATCAAAGGAGATGCTTTAAACCTAGCAGTTGGCGTCGTAATTGGGAGTGCTTTTACCGCAATCGTTAATAGTTTAGTCACTAATTTAATCACACCTCTCATTGAATTATTTATTTCCCTCTTCCTTGATCGAGGCGAAACGATGGATGACGCTTTGAGTATTTTGAGCGTGACGATTAATGGTGTTTTATTTAATTTTAGTGCGATTATTAGTGCCATTATCACATTCATTATTACTGGTTTCGTTTTATTTTTAATGATTAAAGCAATCAATCGTGCGAAAAGAATGACGACTAAACCCGTTGCTGAAAAAGAAGAAGAAGTCGCAAAACCGAGCACCGAAGAATTACTTGCTGAAATTCGTGATTTATTAAAAGAACAAAAGTAAAGAATGATCGTCCCTAGTAAACTTCACTAGAACCCTTTTTGGATCACTTTGAACAACGATCCTTAAAAAACGGCGTTAAAAAAGCATTCATCAGCCTGAAGCTTGATGAATGCTTTTTTTATCCTTAAATTGCTTCAGTAACAAACTCAATTTCGACAGTTTTCGTTAAAACATCTGAATAACTGTATGATACTCGTTCAAAAGAGTTCTCTTCTGGATCTAAATCCACTACAAAAACAGAAGGATACGTTTCTGTTAAAATCCCACGTCGTTCGGTTTGGCGCTTACGTCCAGTTTGGGCAACTAACATAATCTTGCTCCCAATCCGATCTTCTAAATCTTGTTTAATCGTCGCTAAAGTTGCTGGCATTACGTTCACCTCACGAGTGCAATTATAACACATTTAATATAAAATTACAACTTTATCATAAAATCTTTTTCATTACAATTAGAATTTCATTATAATTTTTTCATTTATAAATATTCAGAAAAATAATTGGTAATTTTTCTTCTCGATCGATTATACGCACTCATTAATGACGCATCCGCCTTTAAAGCGTCATTTTCTGTAAGCGAAATACTCTGATATAACGCTTTCATTTCGAGAGGTGATAATAATTGCTGGCTTTCAGCAAATACTTCCTGTAGCAATAACTGTTGTAAGGCATCATCCGTATGGCTCGTGTATTCACAAAGATCTTCAAAGCCATCTGCAATCGTTTGTTCAAAAGAAACCGCCCCGATATTCGTTTTTCTTTTATAAGCAAATTCTCGGCGGATTAAACTGCGAATCCGATTTTCAAACGAACGTTTAAATAATACACCTAAAGAAGTTCCATAATCCGGTTCGAAAGCTTGGATACAATCATAAAAAATAATAAAACCTTCTTGAAACCAATCTTGTTCATCTAACTCTCGCAAAAAATATTTTTTTCTTAAACTATAAACGAGTGGCCGGTACTGTCGATACAATGCTTCTAGTGCTTCTTCATCCCCTTGTTTAGCGGCTAAAATTAACGTTGTCTGCACGAAAATTGCTCCTCTCTAATGATTATAAGAGGAGCATAGCATTTTTTATCTTACATGATTCTCATTTAGTTAGTCATCTTTTGCTGTGCCAGTTACTTCTTCTTTTTCTGACTTAATTCTGTCAATTTTTGATTTAAAAGAAGAAGTTGCTCATTATCCCAAGGAGAATTCCGGCGAAAATGACTAAATTTTAATTCTTTTTGATGATTTTCAATATTTTTATCATTTTTTTCCAGTAATTTATACAATTCACGAGCTGAAACTCTTAACGCTCCTTGAGAAAAAATGACCCATTGCTCCGCTAGATCACTGGTCGCTACCGTGACTTGAGTCAACACATTATTCAACTCTCCCGCCATTTTTTCAATATAGGTATCCGCAGTCGTTCCTTCTTCGGTAAAAATCACTTCTAAATGATGTTTACGATAACTTTGAGTGACTCCTGGTACCAGCTGGGCATCGAAGACTACAATGACTTCGATCCCTTCATATTTGGCATAACTAGATAACCGTTTTAGTAATAAATCGCGCGCGTCTTCCAATCGTTCTTGGTTTTTCAAACGCACTAATTCTGGCCAAAAACCAATCATGTTATAACCGTCAACAATGAGTATTTGCTTTTTCATAGTGATTCAAAGCCGCGTTGGCGAAACACTTCATACATCAATAAACTAGCAGCAACTGAAGCATTTAGACTTTGGACGTGTCCTGTCATCGGAATCGTTAACATTTCGTCAACTTCTTTTTTCAATCCCTCACTCATGCCTTTGCCTTCATTCCCAATAATTAAGGCAACAGAGCCTTTGGTGTTCCACTTGTCGTAAGAAGTTCCTTTCATATCCGTCCCAAAGATCCAAAAACCTGCTTCTTTAAGCTCTGTAATGGCTTGGCTTAAGTTTGTGACTCTAGCGATTGGGATGTGTTCGACGGCTCCTGTGGACGTTTTAACGACGACTGGTGTGATGCCAACCGAACGATGTTTTGGGATAATGACTCCGTCTACCCCACTGGCATCTGCCGTTCGTAAAATCGAACCAAAATTATGAGGATCTTCCAAACTATCTAAAATTAAGTAAAAAGAATGTTCTTTTTTCTGAGACAATAACTGCTTCAACGTCAAATATTCATACGGCGTAATCGCTAAAACAACCCCTTGATGCACCGCGTCTTGCGTCATACTGTCGAGTTTTTGTTTTGGTACCCATTTAACAGGAACCGCAAATTCTTGTGCCAGTGATTTCAACTGTTCAATTTTATCACCCCGGGCATCTTCTAAAACAAATAACTTATTGCCCCGTCCACTCTTTAAGGCTTCCGTAACACCATGATGACCAAAAACGAAATTTTCGGCAATTTCTTCCGAGCTTTTTTCTTGTTTCTTGAATGAATCGCGTTTCTCAAATTCTCTTTTTTTCGGTAATGATTGGGGTTTTTTCTTATTCATCGTCGCCAGTCCCTTCTTTCTTTTCTTCTACTTGTTGAATACACCACTTAACGAGACTTGCTACGCGTTCTTCTTGATCGGTTAAGTGTAAGTATCCTATAACAGACTCAAAGCCGGTAGACATTCGATACGTCTTAATATCCGTGTTCTTCGCACTTGTTTGACTCTTACTATTGCGGCCACGGCGATAAAAACCTTCTTCTTCCTCTGTTAAAATTTGCTGTTCGACCATTTTTTCAATCAACATTGCTTGGGCTTTCGCTGAGACATAGTGGGTAGCCAAGCGATGTAACTGGCTAGGTCTAGTCTGTCCTTGAGCCACTAAATGTTGACGAATATACGTCTCATAGACGGCGTCGCCTACATACGCTAACGCCAAACCATTTAATTGTCGGTAATCTCTCATTTTTCTCTTCTCCAACGGGTCCCTTGGGGGGTGTCTTCCAAGACAATGCCCTGTTCTTTAAATAAATCACGAATTTCATCGCTACGCGCAAAATTTTTCGCTAGCCGTGCTTGATTACGCTCAACGATTAACGCTTCAATTTCATCATCGATTAATTCTTTTTGCTCAAAATAAATACCAAAAATCGTTAATAGCTCACTAAATTCAGCGAGTACTCGTTCTAAAACGACGCTTGAAACACGCTCTTTTTGGCTATAAACATTAATTTTTTTCGCCATCTCATAAATCACTGTTATCCCATTTGCAGCATTAAAGTCATCATCCATCTCTTGAATAAACAGTGCAATTAATTGTTCCCATTGCGCTAAAAAAGTTTCGTCATCGGCTAATGATTCCACCGCATCTTTTAAGCGAAAACGCGCATTTTCATACGTCGTGCGTAAACGAGCTAAATTCGTTTCTGCTTCTTTAAAAGAAGTCTGGCTAAAGCGCAACGGTCGACGGTAATGCGTCGCCGCTAAAAAGAAACGTAAAATTTGTGGATCGTGTTGTTGAACAAGTTCATGAACGGTCACAAAATTCCCGAGTGATTTACTCATTTTTTCATCAATTTCACCAATTGTCACAAAGCCATTATGCATCCAATAATTAGCAAACGTTTTGCCTGTTTTCGCTTCACTTTGGGCAATCTCATTTTCATGATGCGGAAAAGCTAAATCTTGTCCGCCGCCATGAATATCAATCGTCTCACCTAAATGCTTTGTCGCCATTACGGAACATTCGATATGCCATCCTGGTCGACCGACGCCCCAAGGAGAATCCCAAGTAATCCCGCCATCATTCGTTTTTTTCCACAATGCAAAATCTAGCGGATCTTCTTTGATTTGTTGTTCATCGCCTGTTCGTTGGCTTGCACCAACTTCTAATTCATCAATCGATTGATCACTTAATTGACCATAGTGATGAAACTTGCGCGTCCGATAATAAACATCGCCATCTACCGCATAAGCATATCCTTTTTCAATTAAAACAGCGATAAAAGAGAGGATATCCGGAATATGATCCATCACTCTTGGTTGCAAATCAGCTGGTTTAACTTGTAACGCGGTCGAGTCTTCCGTGAAAGCCGTAATAAATTTGTTGGCTACTTCTGGCGCAGTCATCCCTAATTCTTTTGCCACACGAATAATTTTATCGTCAACATCGGTCACATTCGATACATAATGAACCGCATATCCCCGATACTCTAAATAACGTCGAATGGTATCAAATGCCACGGTACTTCGGCCATTCCCCACGTGAATATAGTTATAAACAGTTGGCCCACAAACATACATCCGGACTTTTCCTTCTTCGATAGGTTGAAACACTTCTTTTTGACGGCTTAAGGTATTATAAATTCGAATCATTTTTCTTTACTCCTTCCAACAGTTGAAATCAAAAAAACGCCTTTCAAATAAGTTTCCTTATTTAAAAGACGCAATCGTTGCGTGGTTCCACTTTTGTTCACAGAATGTTTTTCTGCCTTCCAAATGCGTAACGTGCACTTTCTCGTCTTTGATTTTCATCAAAGCCACTCCCAGGTGCATTTCCTCCGTCTTTTTAATTGCTTCCATCAACCGCAATCTTTCTGAAAAAAAGATAAGAGTACTTCGTCTGTTCGTTGTGTTTTTTTATAAAACTTGATTTAAATGAGCTAATGCTTTTTCACGACCAAGTAATTCTACCGTATCCGGTAATTCTGGACCATGCGTTTGACCAGAAACAGCCACACGAATCGGCATAAATAAGTTTTTCCCTTTAATGCCTGTTTCTTTTTGAACGGCTTTAATCGCTGCCTTCACTGTTGGTGCATCCACGACTTCCATCGTTTCTAATTGCGCTTTAAACGCTTCTAAAACCACAGGAACACTCTCACCTGCTAACACTTCTTTCGCCGCCTCATCTAGCACAGGATGATCCGTAAAGAATAAGTTTGATAATTCAACAATCTCAGCTGCAAAACTCATTTGTGGTTGGTACAACGCCACAATTTTTTGAATCCAAGCAAAACGTTCTGGACTTAATTCTGCTTCCAAACGACCTTCAGTAACGAGATAAGGAATCGCCATCTTCGTTAAGTCTTCAAGATCCATTTGTTTAATATAATGATTGTTAATCCATTCTAATTTCTTCGCATCAAAAGCAGCTGGTGATTTGCTGAGGCGATTAGCGTCAAACATTTCAATTAATTGCGCAGGTGAGAAAATTTCTTCTTCACCAACTGGCGACCAACCTAGTAACGTAATGAAGTTAAACATCGCTTCTGGTAAGTAACCTAGTTCACGGTATTGTTCGATGAATTGTAAAATCCCACCATCACGTTTACTTAGTTTTTTACCTGTTTCTGAGTTAATAATTAACGTCATATGACCAAATTGGGGATAATCCCACCCAAATGCTTCATAAATCATCATTTGTTTTGGCGTATTGGCAATATGATCATCGCCACGTAAAACGTGTGTAATTTGCATTTCATGATCGTCCACTGTTACTGCAAAATTGTATGTTGGCATGCCGTCACGTTTTAAGATGACAAAATCACCACCGACATTATCCGATTCAAAAACAATTTCACCTTTTACAAGATCATCAAAACGGTATTCTGCGTTTCTTGGTACGCGGAAACGAACAACAGGCTGAATGCCTTCTGCTTCTTTTGCCATTTGTTCTTCGACTGACAACTGGCTGCAAGTACCACTGTAACGAGGAATTTCGCCGCGGCTACGTTGTGCTTCGCGTTCTTCTTCTAATTCTTCTTCCGTACAGTAACATTTATAGGCACGGTTACTCGCTAATAGTTGATCAATCAGTGGTTGATAAATTTCCTTACGCTCAGATTGACGGTAAGGTGCGTACTTGCCAGGTTTTTCCGGTGATTCATCCCACTCAATACCTAACCATGCTAAGTTTTCTAATTGGCTTTTTTCACCTTCGTCAATATTGCGTTTTAAATCTGTATCTTCAATGCGAATAATAAACTCTCCACCATGATGACGAGCAAATAAATAATTAAATAGAGCTGTCCGAGCATTACCAATATGTAAGTGTCCCGTTGGACTTGGTGCGTAACGCACACGAATTTTTTTCATTTTCTTCATCCTTTGTCTAACAATTTGTGTGATACGTTTGATTGATCACTACTTGACTGAATTGTACATTTTATCTGGCCATTAGTAAAGGCACAAGACTAGAATTCCACGCGAGATTAGGCGTTTTGAGCGCTATTTTATCCTTCAAATAACCGCTTCTTGTTATTTACTCTCTTCGCTCGGATTCGTTATTCCCCGTCTAGAGTGCGCGGGACGAGCAAAAATCATCCGCCCTGCGGCTGTTTGGAGAGCACTTGTGACGATTACTTGAATTTGTTCATTCATGTAATGTTGCCCGTCTTCTACCACAATCATCGTCCCATCATCTAAATAAGCGACTCCTTGTTGTCTTTCCGTTCCCGCTTTGACAACGACGACTTCCATCGTTTCGCCCGGAATCACGACCGGTTTCACTGCGTTCGCTAAGACATTAATATTTAAGACCGGAACATTTTGGAATTCGGCTACTTTATTTAAATTGTAATCGTTCGTGACCACGACGCCATCAAGTAGTTTCGCTAGTTTTAATAACTTACTATCGACTTCCGTAATCTCTTCAAAATCACCTTCATACATTTCCACGGTAATGCCTTCTTCTTTTTGCAGTGCATTTAAAATATCTAACCCTCGACGGCCACGTACCCGTTTTAAGTTATCGCCAGAATCAGCAATGTATTGTAGTTCATATAAAACGAAATTCGGAATTAACAGTGTTCCTTCTAAAAAACCTGTTTTCGCGATATCATAAATCCGACCATCAATAATGACACTCGTATCTAAAATTTTGTACTTGCGAAAATGATCATCCACTTTGCGATCCAACATCTGATGATCGACATCTTGTTCCGCTTTTTTGTTCTTTGTCGTGAAAATCTTGAGCCACTCTTCCATCCGAGTCGTTCCCACTTGAAAACCTAAATAACCAAACAACAACATCAAAACGACCGGAATGACGCCATTAATAAATGGTACTTTCCAGGCAAAGAAAGGAATAGACAAGGTGACCGCTAAGACTAGCCCGATAATAGAACCGATTACTCCAAATAATAAGTAAGTCAGACTTAACTCACTTAGTCTTTTTTCAATTTTGTTAATACTGGCTGTAATATAGTTAACGACGAGTAGAGAAAATAAAAAAGAAATAAGTGCACCGATGATACTATTCGTTATCGTATTATTCAGCCATTCATTTTGGGCATAACCTAAAGCTAACCATGCCGTTGGTAGTAATGAAATCCCTAAACTCGCTCCTGCTACAATCAGCAAGGCACGAATGACGCGTTTTTGCATACTCAAACCTCCTATAATTTTATTTTATCTTTATAACTAACGCTAAAGAGCAAGAGAGTGTGTTCGCTTTCTTTGCTTGCTCTTTAGACGAGTATACCATGACTATTTAAATACTTTTCTTAAGGCTTCTTCTAATGTTGCCACCCCAACCACTTCAATATCTTTAGGTGGTTTCCAACTTGCGAGATTGTTTTTAGGCAAATAGACTTTCTTAAACCCTAATTTTTGAACTTCTTTGACGCGTTGTTCGATTGAAGTCACGCGCCGGATTTCTCCCGTCAAACCGATTTCTCCAATAAAACATTCGGTCGCACTCGTCCCTTTTTCTTTATAGCTCGAAGCAATACTAATCGCGGTAGCTAAATCGATTGCCGGCTCATTCAATTTCACACCACCAGCAGCTTTTAAATAAGCATCTTGATTTTGTAATAATAAGCCCGCTCGTTTTTCGAGCACTGCCATAATCAGCGATACGCGATTAAAATCGAGCCCGGTCGTGGTCCGCTTGGCATTACCAAACATGGTAGGTGTAATCAAAGCCTGAATTTCAACTAAAATGGGCCTTGTGCCTTCCATTGCGACGACAATCGCCGAGCCAGTTGCACCTGCTAATCGTTCTTCTAGAAAGACTTGGGAAGGATTCGAAACTTCGACTAAACCACCGCCGTGCATTTCAAAAATACCAATCTCATTTGTCGAACCAAAACGATTTTTAACGGCTCGTAAAATCCGAAAGTTTTGATGCTGTTCCCCTTCAAAATACAAAACGGTATCCACCATATGCTCGAGCATCCGAGGTCCGGCAATAGACCCTTCTTTGGTGACATGACCTACAATAAAAATAGCAATGCCATTGGTTTTTGCAATTTTTAATAGTTCCGCCGTTGTTTCGCGTACTTGACTGACACTGCCTGCCGCACTCGTAATATCCGGTTGGGTCATCGTTTGGATCGAATCAATCACCACGTAATTCGGTTGAATGTTCTCAATCGCTTGTCGAATATCATGCATATCCGTTTCACCATACAAATAAAATTCATCCTTAATCGCGCCCAAACGCTCCGCCCGCATTTTGATTTGTTCCGCACTTTCCTCTCCCGAAACATACAAAACCGTGCCTCCCGTTTCCGCCAACTGTTGTGAAACTTGAAGCAAGAGTGTCGACTTCCCAATTCCAGGATCACCGCCAAGTAGCACCATTGATCCTGGAACGACGCCGCCACCTAGAACCCGATTAAGTTCTTCCATTTTTGTCTTCACTCGTGGTTCTTTGCGAGGAACCACTTCGTTTAGCTTCATCGGTTGCATTTTTTGTCCCGTTAACGTAGTCCGGCTCCGACGATCACTTTTATTTTCAACTTTTTCCTCTACCAAAGAGTTCCAACTGTTACATTGCGGACATTTCCCCAAATAACGAGGAGAGATATAGCCGCAATGTTGACACTCAAATTGCGTCTTTACTTTTTTTGACAAATTGACTCCTCCTATTCTTGATTAGATGAGCCAAATCCGCCTGTCCGTTCACCAAGACTCTCATCTTGATCGGCTTTTAAAAATGGTAAGAAAATGCCTTGACCAATTTTCTCTCCTTTTTTAATTTGGACATCTTTTAGACCAACGTTCGTAAATTGAAACATAATATGTCCTTCATTTGCGGGGTTATTGTAGTAATCACTATCAATCACGCCTACACCATTACTTAAAACCAAGAAGCGTTTCAAAGGATTACTTGATCGATTGGCTAATTGCAAGAATTCTTCTTCTCCCATATACGCTTTAATTCCCGTAGGAACGAGAACGGGTTTGATAGCTTTTTCTATTTTTTGTTCCGCGCCAATGCGTCGACTAAACCATTGTTTCCAAATACTGGGAATCACCATATCTTCAGCAGCTGCAAAATCATATCCAGCTGCTTGATGCGTTGCTCTTTTTGGTACTTCAATTTCTTTATTTTGATAAGCGGTAACCACTTCAAATCCACGTTTTTTCATGTCTTTCCTCCAATAAAATAGTACTCCTTATTTTACCATAACTTCGTTCGAATTTAGACAATCCCTTCAAATAGTCTAAATTTTTACTAATATTTAGATAATTTGAAAGTGAGATGAATAAAACATGACGAAATGATAAATTACGAGTACAATAGGAAAAAGGATTTTACTATCAAATTCGTATGAGGTGAAGAAATGCGTCAATCGTTACAATCTGCTAAACGAATCGTCATCAAAGTCGGAACCAGCTCTTTAATTCATCCTAATGGCATGATTAACTTAGCTGCCATTGATGAATTAGCTTTTGTGCTAACCGACTTAAGAAATAAAGGAAAAGAAATTATTTTAGTCTCTTCCGGCGCTGTTGGCGTTGGGATGCACCAATTAAACTTGTCAAAACGGCCAACTTCTATTCCCGAACAACAAGCGGTCGCGGCTGTGGGGCAAGCGGCCTTAATGAATATTTATAACCATCGCTTCATCAGCTACAGCCAACAAACGGCCCAGATTCTCTTAACTCGGGACGTCATCGAATTTCCTGAAAGTCGCCAAAACGTTATCAACACACTTGAACAACTGCTTGCCATGGGAATCATCCCCATTATTAACGAAAACGATACAGTCGCTGTTGATGAATTAGATCATTCAACGAAGTTTGGTGATAATGATCAACTCTCTGCTATTGTTGCGCAACTGATCTATGCCGATGTCTTAATCATGTTATCTGACATTGATGGCTTTTATTCTGATAATCCTTCCACTAATCCGGATGCCGTCCTTTATCCACATGTTCCCGCGATTACACAAGAAATCATGGAAAAAGCCGGTGGATCGGGTAGTATTTTTGGTACAGGTGGAATGAATAGTAAATTAAAAGCCGCGCAACGTATTTTTGATATCAATCGTGCAATGGTGCTCGCCAATGGAAAACAACCAAAAATTATTTTTAATATTTTAAATGGGGATGAAATTGGCACACTCTTTAAAAAGGGGGAAAAATAAAATGACCGATTTAATCCAATTAGGGAAACAAGCAAAAAGCGCAAGTTCACAACTTGCCTTACTTGAAACGAGTCGAAAAAATGATTTACTTGAAAAAATGGCAACTGCGTTAGAAGAACATATTCCAGCCATTTTAGAGGCGAATGAAAAAGACTTATCACGGGCTGCTGATTATGGGATTAGTGACACGATGCAAGACCGCTTGCGTTTAACTAAACAACGTATTATGGATATGTCCGCCGGGATTCGTCAAATCGCGACATTGCCTGATCCGATTGGTGAAGTTGACAAAATGTGGAAAACCGTTGATGGTTTAATGATTGGGCAACAACGCGTACCCTTAGGTGTGATCGGAATTATTTATGAATCACGTCCAAATGTCACAACCGATGCTGCGAGCCTTTGTTTTAAATCAGGAAATAGTGTGATTCTACGCGGAGGAAAAGAAGCCATTCATTCGAACCAAAAATTAGTGGCTATTCTGCAAGACTCCTTGATAGAAAATGATTTCTCGCCGTACGCTATCCAACTCATTACTGATTCTTCTTATGAAGTTGCCAATGAATTTATGCGTTTAAATGACTATTTAGACGTACTCATTCCTCGTGGAGGAGCGAATTTAATTCGTCGCGTCAAAGAAAATGCGACTGTCCCCGTCATTGAAACAGGAACAGGCAATAATCATATTTACATTGATTCCGATATTGATTTACAAATGGCTTTAAATATCGTAGTAAATGCGAAAGTCCAACGACCTTCTGTTTGTAATGCCATCGAAACGATTTTAGTCCATGAAGCGATTGCTCCTACTTTTTTACCGGCTATTGAAACAGTCTTACTAGCAGAAAATGTGGCCTTACGAGGCGATGAAAAAGCCCTCACGTATTTAACGAACGCGACACTTGCGACACAAGAAGATTTTGAAACAGAATATTTAGAGTTAATCTTAGCAATCAAAGTCGTGTCTTCGTTAGATGAAGCACTGAATCATATTAATCAATACAGCACTAGACACTCTGAAGCGATTATTACTAATAACTACTTTGCTTCCCAACGCTTTTTAAATGAAGTCGATGCAGCAGCCGTTTACGTCAATGCTTCCACACGCTTTACCGATGGCTTTATGTTTGGCTTTGGAGCAGAAATTGGTATTTCGACGCAGAAACTTCATGCCAGAGGACCGATGGGCTTGAATGAACTTACTTCCACAAAATATATTGTTTACGGTAATGGACAAGTCCGTTCTTAAAATAAAAAACGACAAGTATGATTCCGTTCAGAATCATACTTGTCGTTTTTGGATTACCCTAATGCGACATCCAAAATCATCATCACGATAAAACCGAGCATCGTGCCAAAAACACCAAAGTGACGGTGTCCTTCAGTTGAAATTCGCGCTTCCGGGATCAACTCTTCGACTACCACATAAATCATCGCGCCTGCCGCAAACGCCAAGGCATACGGTAAAATAGATGTCATTTGTGTCACTAGTAGCGCACCCAATACTCCTGCAATCGGTTCAACTAGTCCTGAAGCTTGTCCATGAAAGAATGCTTTTCCTCGACTAAGTCCTTCTTGTTGTAAAGGAATTGAAACCGCTGCGCCTTCTGGGAAATTTTGAATACCCACACCAATTGCGAGTGCTACCGCTCCGAAAACGGCTACGCGTGGATCATCCGCACTCGCTGCAGCTCCAAATGCTACTCCTACAGCTAATCCTTCAGGAATATTATGTAGCGTAATCGAGAAAACCAATAGAATGGTTCGTTTAAAGTGACTCGGGATTCCTTCTTCTTCATGATTTGAGCCAAAATGAATATGTGGTAAAATTTTATCTGCCGCATATAAGAACAAACCGCCTAACCCAAAACCAATCGCCACCACTAACCAAGCAATATCGCCATTTTGCTCAGCCTGCACAATGGCTGGATCTAACAACGACCAAAAACTCGCTGCGATCATGACGCCAGAAGCAAAACCTAACATGAGGCTTAAGACATTCCGATTTAACGTACGAAATAAAAAAACTAACCCCGCTCCCGCAGCCGTCATCAAATAAGTAAACCCCGTCCCTACTAATGCTTGCTGCCAAGGCAGTAATCCCATCAACCAATCCATGATTTTCTAACACTCCTTTTTGACTTTCCATCATTTTCTTCTATCATATCATAATTTCTAGAAATCGCATTCTTTTTTTAGGTAGTCCGAATTCTTAAGTAAATTCAAGTATCTTTCCGTCATTTACTTGAAAGTTTCAACTATTACTACTATAATGCAAAGAGACCTTTGGCAATGAAAAGGCAATAAAAATTAAAGTGAGGAAAAAAATTGATTACAGTAAGTGATGTTAGTTTGCATTTTTCAGATCGCAAACTTTTTGATGATGTAAATATTAAATTTATCCCTGGAAACTGTTACGGTTTGATTGGTGCAAATGGTGCTGGTAAGTCAACTTTTTTAAAAATTTTATCTGGAGAAATTCAACCTTCAACCGGGAACGTGATTCTTGGTCCAGATGAACGTTTAACGGTATTAAAACAAGACCATTATAATTATGATGACTATAGTGTAATGGAAACCGTAATTATGGGGCATAAAACGCTCTATAATGTCATGAAAGAAAAAGATGCTATTTATATGAAAGAAGATTTTAGTGATGCCGATGGTCTGCGTGCCGCAGAACTAGAAGGCGAATTTGCCGAACTCGATGGTTGGGAAGCAGAACCAGAAGCTGCAGTCTTATTACAAGGATTAAATATTCCTGAACATTTACACCATCTTCAAATGAAAGAATTAAATGCGGGCCAAAAAATTAAAGTTCTCTTAGCGCAAGCGCTCTTTGGTAAACCCGATGTGCTATTACTCGATGAGCCGACTAACGGCCTTGATATCCAATCAATCGCTTGGTTAGAAGAATTTTTAATTAACTTTGAGAATACCGTTATCGTCGTTTCCCATGACCGTTACTTCTTAAACAAAGTATGTACGCACATGGCGGACTTAGATTTTGGAAAAATTCAACTATTTGCTGGTAACTATGACTTTTGGTTAGAATCCAGTCAATTAGCGCAAAAATTACAATCACAACAAAATGCTAAAAAAGAAGATCAAATCAAAGAATTACAAGAATTTATTGCTCGTTTTAGCGCTAACGCTTCAAAATCAAAACAAGCAACGTCTCGTAAAAAAACCTTAGACAAAATTACCTTAGATGATATAAAACCTTCGTCCAGACGTTACCCGTTCGTTGGCTTTAAACCGGAAAGAGAAATCGGCAATGACTTACTCCAAGTCGATAATCTAAGTGTGACAATTGAAGGCAAAAAAATCTTAGACAACATCAGCTTTACGTTGAACAAAGATGACAAAGTTGCTTTCTTAGCAAATGATGACATTACGACAACAACCTTATTTAAAGTACTCATGGGTGAAATCACTCCCGACTCCGGTACTATTCGTTGGGGTGTCACAACCAGTCAAACCTATTTACCGAAAGATCCAAGTGCTGAATTTGATAATGACTTGACGATTGTCGATTGGTTACGTCAGTACGCAAATAAAGAAGAAGACGACAATACGTTCTTACGCAGTTTCTTAGGTCGTATGTTGTTTTCTGGTGATGAAGTCTTGAAGAAAGTTAATGTATTGTCTGGGGGAGAAAAAGTTCGTTGTATGTTATCTAAAAACATGTTATCAAAAGCGAATGTCCTTGTTTTAGATGATCCAACGAATCACTTAGACTTAGAATCGATTACTGCCCTAAATGATGGCTTAATTGCATTCTCAGGTTCGATTTTATTCGCTTCTCATGACCATCAATTTATCCAAACGATTGCGAACCGTATTATTATGGTTTCAGATAACGGCGTAGTCGATCGTGCTGATACAACATATGATGAATTTTTGGAAAATAAAGATGTTCAACAACGTGTCGCAGCCTTATATGCCTAATAAAAACCCATTGAAGTCGTCACTTCAATGGGTTTTTGCTTACTATTTATATCCATCACATCAACATACGATGAACTCACTTGCTTCTTACCTTTATTCAGTGCTTAAGAATAGTCATCACGAGGAGATAAAGAAGAAAACTTGTTGTACTCTTTAATAAAGAGTAACTCAACCGTTCCACGTGCTCCACTCCGGTTTTTCTCAATAATCACTTCAATCACATTATTATTACTTTGTTCCTCTTCTTCTTCATCACCTTCGCGTTGATAATAATCGTCACGATATAAAAATGCAACAATATCCGCATCTTGCTCAATCGAACCCGATTCTCGGATATCACTTAAGACTGGGCGCTTATCTTGACGTTGTTCAACACCACGCGATAATTGGGACAAAGCAATTACAGGAACTTTTAGTTCTTTGGCTAACGTTTTTAACTGCCGAGAAATTTCAGAGACTTCTTGTTGGCGGTTTTCGCGTCCCGTTCCTTCAATCAATTGTAAGTAATCAATTAAAATAAGCCCTAGATTGCCTGTTTCTTGTGCTAATTTCCGACATCTAGCACGGATTTCTGAAATTTTAATCCCCGGTGTATCATCAATATAAATACTTGCACGCGATAAACTCCCCATCGCAACAATTAAATTACGCCATTCTTCTTCGTTCAATTGGCCCGTTCTTAGATGGCTTGCTTCAATTGAACCTTCCGCACAAAGCATCCGATTCACTAAAGATTCCGCACCCATTTCTAGACTGAATATCGCAACCGTTTTATCTGTTTTTGTGCCAACGTTTTGTGCAATATTCAGTGCAAAGGCCGTCTTACCTACGGCCGGACGCGCTGCTAAAATAATCAACTCTTCTTTTTGTAACCCCGCTGTCATTTTATCGAGTGCCTGATAACCAGTAGGTAGACCTGTAATTTCTTCATTATTTTGTGCTAACCGATCGATTGTTTCTATTGATTGATTCAACACATCTGCAATGGACTGAAAACCCGTACTGTTCCGTTTTTCAGATACTTCTAAAATACTACGCTCTGCTTCATCAACAATCGCTTGAACTTCTTCTCCTTGTTCAAAACTTTTCACCACAATCTGATTAGCCGTTTGGATTAACTGACGTAAAAGAGACTTATCATCAACGATTTTAGCATAATAACTAACACTCGCAGAAGAAGGTGTTGATTGACTCAACTCACTCAGATAGCTAATGCCACCAATATCTTCCAAAGCATTACTTTTCTCAATTTCTGCTTTTAGCGTCACTAAATCGATGGCTTCTCCCCGATTGCTTAATTGAATCATGCTTTGAAAAATAATTTGATGACTTCTACGATAAAAAGAGCGCGGAGTAACAATTTCCATCGCATCAATTAATGTATCACTATCAAGAAAAATGGCACCTAATACGGCTTGTTCTGCTTCAATATCTTGTGGTGGAATCTTATCTTGCCAAACTTCATTCATGCTTTTCTCTCCTAATTTCCTTGCTACTATTTCTTTACTGTCGAGGATTGCGGCAAATAAATACGGATGACAAAGAAAAAGCGATTTTATTCCCTTAAAAGAGCAGGAAATTTATCGCCCTCTTCGTATCTCGTCGATTGTTACCCTTGTACCACATGAACGTTAATAATCGCCGTTACTTCATGATGCAATTTAGCTGGTACTTTCGTATAACCTAAACTACGAATTGGTTGTTTTAAATCTAATTTGCGTTTATCAATTTTAATTTGATATTGTTTTTGCAAAGCATCGGCAATTTGTTTCGACGGAATTGAACCAAATAAGCGACTGTCTTCCCCCGCTTTTGCTTTAATTTCAACAACCGTTCCTTCTTTTTCTAACATTTCTTTCAAAACTTGAGCTTCTTTTAAAATTTCAGCTTCTTGTTTCGCTTTTGCTTTATTTTGACCCGCTACTTGAGCTAAACTTTCTTTTGTCGCTTCAACCGCTAATTTATTTTTAATTAAATAATTTTGCGCATAGCCTGTTGGAACTTCTTTTACGTCCCCTTTTTTGCCTTTTCCTTTAACATCTTCTAAAAAAATAACTCGCATATTATCGCTCCTATTCTATCATTCATGTATACTTTATATTTCAGAAGGAAAAAACCTTCATTTAGCTCTCCATTTTCAGTCAGATGACCAACGATATCTTCTAGCTTTTTTATTTTATAAAGAAAGAATACATTCATTTTAGCACATTTTTATGAATTCTGGGATACTGTCTTTTTTTGTTTCACGTGAAACAAAAAAAGACCTCACCTATTGTGAGATCTTCGTGATTAATTTTCTTCGCCTACGAATGGAAGTAATCCCATAATACGTGCACGTTTAATTGCAACAGTTAATTTGCGTTGGTTTTTCGCTCCTGTACCTGTTACACGACGTGGTAAAATTTTTCCACGCTCAGAAATAAATCTTTTTAATAGTTCAATGTCTTTATAATCGACATGTTCGATATGGTTTGCTGCAAGATAGTCGACTTTACGACGTTTGCGCCCGCCTCTTCTTTGTTGTGCCATCCTTATTTCCCTCCTATCAATTTCTTAGAATGGTAAATCATCGTCTGAAATGTCAATTGACGAGCCACCAAATGGATCTGATGTGTCTCGATCAAAATTCGGCATTCCGGTTGTTTTTTGATTCGATTGGTTTTGATTGTTACTGTTTCCAAAGCTCGGTTGATTTTGACTAAAATCTTCACTAGGTGCTGAACGACGTTGTTCATTGGCTGCGCGAGATTCTAATAACTGGAAGTTTTCTGCTACGACTTCTGTAACATAGACTCTTTGACCTTGTTGATTTTCGTAATTTCTTGTTTGAATACGACCTGTTACACCAATCAGAGAACCTTTTTTAGCATAGTTCGCTAAAATCTCTGCAGATTTCCGCCAGATCACACAATTAATGAAGTCTGTTTCTTTCTCACCATTTTGGCTTGAAAAATTACGGTTTACTGCAAGAGTAAAAGTTGCTACTGCCGTGCCACTTGAAGTATAACGCAAATCAGGGTCTTTGGTTAATCTACCTACTAATACAACATTATTAATCAAAACTGATCATCCTCTCATCGTTTTGTTTCACATGAAACAATTTTATGCTTCTTCTCTGACAATCATGTGACGAACGATATCGTCGTTGATTTTAGCAAGACGATCAAATTCATTGATTGCACTTGCGTTTGATGGAGCAGAAACTTTAACGATGTGATAAATACCTTCACGGAATCCGTTAATTTCATACGCTAGACGGCGTTTTTCCCAATCTTTTGACTCGATAACTTCAGCTCCGTTATCTGTTAAGATTGAATTGAAACGGTCGATTAATACAGTTTTTGCTTCTTCATCAATGTTTGGTCGAATAATATATAAGATTTCATATTTCGCATTTTCCATTGATTTCACCTCCCTATGGACTTAGGCTCCTTCTTTTTGAAAGAGCAGAGAAAGTGGTCATAAATGACTACTCACGGAAAATAATTATACACGTTTGTTTTGCCATATGCAAGTGTTTCAACTGATATCCCTCGAAAATAATTGTCATTATAGCTAATTTACGCTAAATCAAAGCAAAAATTTCTCATTCGGACGTGAATGAGAAATTTTTTGCTATCATTTATTCTTCGACAATTGGATTTTCCTCTACTTCTACCACAACTTCGGGTTCACTTTCAACCGTCGCCATAGTAATGACTTTCGCATCGTCTTCCATCTTAATTAGACGAACACCTAATGTCGCACGTCCTGTTTGTGAAACAGAAGCTGCATGGAAACGAATCATAATCCCTTTATCGGTAATTAATAAAATATCTTCTTTCCCTGAAACCGTCGTTAAACCTGCTAATGGACCATTTTTTTCAGTGATATTAGCGGTCTTGATTCCTTTACCACCACGACCTTTAATCGGATAAGCTGAACCTAACGTCCGCTTACCATAGCCATTTTCGGTAATTACTAGGACTTCGTCCCCTTCTCGGATAATCGCAGCACCAATCACATAGTCATCCGCTCTTAAACGCACACCACGCACGCCTGCTGCCGTCCTCCCCATATCCCTTACAGCTTCTTCTTGGAAAGTCACACTATAGCCTGTATGCGTTCCGATGATCATCACATCTGAGCCGGTTGTTTTCAAAACGTTGACTAATTCATCGTCTTCTTTAAGACCAATGGCAATCAGTCCGTTACTGCGAATATTCGCAAACGCGGTAACAGAAGTCCGTTTGACCACACCTAGACGTGTTGTAAAGAATAAGTACCCTGTCCCAGCTTGGTCTTCTTTTGTTACAGGAACGATTGTTTGGATTTGCTCGTTGGAGTCAATTCCTAATAAGTTGATGACTGGAATTCCTTTTGCCATCCGACCATATTCTGGAATTTCATATCCTTTTGCTCGATAAACCTTCCCTGCATTCGTAAAGAATAAGAGCGTATCGTGTGTGGAGCAAGAAATTAAGGTTTGAACATAATCTTCTTCGTGAACACCCATTCCTTGGACGCCACGACCACCCCGACGCTGTGCTCGGAATTCCGTATTGGCTACACGTTTAATATAGCCGTTGTTCGTTAACGTAATCACGATTTCTTCTTCTTCAATTAAATCCTCATCTTCTAGACTCAAGACTTCTCCTACGAGTAGCTCCGTTCGACGAGCATCGCCGAAACGCTCACCAACTTCATGAAGTTCGGTTTGAATGATTTCAAGTACCCGTTCTGGTTTCGCTAAAATATCGGCTAAATCAGCAATTAATAATAATAATTCTTGGTATTCATTTTCAATTTTATCCCGTTCTAAGCCTGTTAAACGACGCAAACGCATGTCTAAAATCGCTTGGGCTTGACGATCTGAGAATGAAAAACGGGTAATTAAAGTTTCCTTTGCAATCGCATCGGTATTCGAACCACGAATGATCGCAATAATCTCATCGATATGGTCTAAAGCAATACGTAAAGCTTCCAAAATATGAGCCTTATCTTCTGCACGTTGTTTATCAAAAGCAGTTCGGCGAGTCACGACTTCTTTTTGGTGTTCAATATAATTTTCTAAAATCCGTTTGACACTTAAGACTTTCGGAACACCATTTTCGATTGCTAACATATTAAAACCAAATGATGTTTGTAACGAAGTCATTTTATATAAATTATTTAAAATAACGGAAGCACTCACATCGCGACGAACATCAATGACAATCCGCATACCTTCTCTTGAAGACTCGTCTCTTAAATCCGTGATACCTTCGATACGTTTCTCCCGGTGTAATTCCGAAATCCGTTCGATTAATTTAGCCTTATTCACCATGTAAGGTAATTCCGTCACTAAAATTCGTTCACGACCATTCGCTTTTTCGATAATATCCACTTTCGCACGAATAATAATGGATCCACGACCGGTTTCATAAGCGCGACGAATTCCTGATTTCCCCATGACAAGACCTGCTGTTGGAAAATCTGGCCCAGGTAATACTTCCATGATTTCAGCTGTCGTAGCATCCGGGTTAGCCATTAAGACATCAATCGCTGCAATCACTTCATTCAAGTTGTGCGGCGGAATATTAGTTGCCATTCCTACGGCAATTCCCGTTGTACCGTTAACTAAAAGATTGGGAAAACGAGCGGGTAAAACTTCTGGTTCACGCTCGGAATCATCATAGTTACTCTTAAAGTCGACCGTTTTTTTGTTGATATCACGCAACATTTCAAGCGCTAATTTACTCATCCGCGCTTCGGTGTAACGCATCGCAGCCGCGCCGTCTCCATCAACTGAACCAAAGTTTCCGTGTCCATCCACTAACATGTAGCGGTAACTAAACGGTTGCGCCATCCGAACCATCGATTCATAAATCGCACTATCACCATGGGGATGATATTTCCCCATAACGTCTCCCACAATCCGGGCAGACTTTTTATGAGGCTTATCAGGCGTTACGCCTAGTTCATGCATACCGTATAAAATACGACGATGCACAGGTTTTAAACCGTCTCGGACATCCGGTAAGGCACGAGAAACAATAACACTCATGGCATAATCGATGAAGGATTCTTTCATTTCACTTGTTAGATTAATTTCCTGAACATTTTTTTGATTATCTTCCAAAACTCTTTCCTCCTCGATTCATTAAATATCTAAGTTCTTCACGTAATGTGCATTTTCTTCAATAAAAGCACGACGAGGCTCTACTTTGTCTCCCATTAACATTTCAAACACTTGATCCGCTTCAATCGCGTCATCAACTGTTACTTGTAACATTAGTCGTCTTTCAGGATCCATCGTCGTTTCCCATAATTGATGATCATCCATTTCTCCTAGCCCTTTGTAGCGTTGCACACTGATTTTGGGAGAAGCTGGTAGCGCATCGACTACGGCTTGTAAACGTTCTTCTGCATCTTTTCCGGGTTGAATATACGTAATGTTTTTCCCTTGCTTGACACCGTATAGAGGCGGTTGGGCAATATAAACGTAACCGGCTTCGACGACTGGACGCATATAACGGTAGAACAACGTCAGTAATAATGTTCGAATATGCGCACCATCGACGTCCGCATCGGTCATAATGACTAATTTATGATAACGAGCTTTTGCGACATCAAAATCGGAGCCAAAGCCCGTTCCCATTGCTGTAAACAAAGCTCGAATTTCTTCATTGGCTAATATTTTATCCATTGACGCTTTTTCGACGTTTAAAATTTTCCCACGAATCGGTAAAATGGCTTGATATTCTCGGCTGCGACCTTGTTTTGCAGATCCACCGGCCGAATCTCCTTCGACGATGAATAATTCGCTTTTTACTGGATCTTTACTCGAACAATCCGCTAATTTCCCAGGTAAATTACTAATTTCTAACGCGCCTTTACGACGGGTCACTTCCCGCGCTCTTTTCGCAGCTAAACGAGCTTTAGACGCAAGAATTCCTTTTTCGACAATTTGACGACCGACTGTTGGATTTTCCATTAAGAATTTTGAAAAATGTTCAGAAAAAAGACGATCCGTAACAGTTCTAGCTTCAGAATTTCCTAATTTTGTTTTGGTTTGTCCCTCAAATTGAGGATCTGGATGTTTAATCGAAATCACGACTGTTAACCCTTCACGGACATCTTCTCCCGTTAAGTTCTCGTCGTTATCTTTCATTATTTTTTGCTTCCGCGCATAATCATTCACGACACGAGTTAACGCCGTTTTAAAGCCTGACTCATGCGTTCCACCTTCATAAGTATGAATATTATTCGCAAAGCTAAGTAAATTCGTATGGTAACCATCGGTATATTGTAAAGCGACTTCAACAATAATTCCTTGTTGTTCCCCTTCTACAAAAACGGGTTCTGGGAATAAAACTGTTTTGTGGCCGTTTAAATGCTCCACGTAACTTTTAATTCCGCCTTCAAAATAAAATTCTTTTAAAATAGGTTCATCAGGACGGCAATCTTTAATCGAAATATTTAATCCCCGATTCAAAAAGGCTAATTCTCGAATACGAGTCGCTAACTTATCAAAATTGAATTCAGTTGTTTCGGTAAAGATTTCTGAATCCGGTAAGAAGTGAACCTCTGTTCCGTGAAGCGTTGTGTCACCAATGATGGTTAAATCAGAATCTACCGCTCCTCGATTAAATTTTTGATAATGGATTTTTCCGTCTTTGTAGACTTTTACTTCCAGTATTTCAGATAAGGCATTGACAACAGAAGATCCAACCCCGTGGAGTCCTCCGGAAACTTTATAGCCGCCACCACCGAATTTTCCTCCTGCATGAAGAACGGTAAAGACCGTTTCTACCGCGGGACGTCCCGTTTTTTCTTGAATCCCTACAGGAATCCCACGACCATCATCAATCACCGTAATACTATTATCTTTTTCGATTATGACTTCGATTTTAGTCGCAAAACCGGCTAGTGCCTCATCGATTGAGTTATCGACGATTTCCCAAACTAAATGATGTAATCCTTCTGAACTGGTAGAACCAATATACATTCCTGGACGTTTTCTTACTGCTTCTAAACCTTCTAGCACTTGAATCTGACTTGCATCATATTCTTTGGCGCGGTCGGCTAAATTTTTTTCTTCTTCAGTCACTCAGTCTTCTCTCCTTTAATGAAACCTTGTTGAACATAATAAATTTCTGGTTCAAGCGTCATTTTATGTTTTAGATGTTCTAAAGTTGTCGTCGTTAAAAAAGTCTGAACTTTCCCTTCGATTGTTTTTAGTAGATGGAGTTGACGTGAATCGTCTAATTCACTCATCACATCATCTAGTAAAAGAATCGGGTACTCGCCAGTCTCTTCGTAAATCAAATCAATTTCTGCTAACCGAACACTTAAGGCGGTTGTTCTTTGTTGTCCTTGTGAACCAAAAGTTTGGACATTTTTCCCATTAATCAAAAAAAATAAATCATCACGATGAGGACCGACCGTTGTCATTTGACGAAACCGTTCCTTTTCACGATTTTTAGCTAATATCTCTGTAAATTGCTGTTGAATCGCACCTAAATCCATTTGGTCCACCAACGGGATACTCGCAACATACTCCAATTGAAGTTGCTCTTTCCCTTGACTAATTTGGCTGTGTAATTGATTCGCCCAATGTTGTAATCGTTCAACAAAGTGTTTCCTAGCGATAAAAATTTTACTGCCAAATTCCACCAGTTGCTCGGTTAAAATATCTAAATATAATTCGTCAGTCTGTTTCTTTTCTGCTAATTGTTTTAAATAGTGGTTCCGCTGTTTTAAAATTTTTTGATATTGCACCAAATCATATAAGTAAATCGGATTGATTTGGCCAATTTCCATATCTAAAAAACGGCGCCGTAGTTGTGGACTGCCTTTTACTAAAGACAAATCTTCTGGCGCAAATAAAATGACATTCATTTGGCCAATATAACTACTCAACTTCTTTTGCTCAATATGATTAACTTTTGTTTTACGTCCTTTTTTCGTTAATAAAATTTCTAAAGGCAAATTCGCATGTTTTTTTTGAAGCTCGCCTTTGATGTAGGCACTTTCTTGATTCCAACCAATCAATTCTTGTTCCTGAGACGTTCGATGGCTACGCGTCATGGCTAAAACAAAAATACTTTCAAGTAAGTTTGTCTTTCCTTGAGCATTTTCTCCTAAAAAAATAACCAACCCTTTACGAAAGGTTAGATGGACATCTTCGTAATTACGAAAATTCTTCACATGGAGTTCATTCAGTCTCATCGTTTTGACCGTATTGTTTCATAAAAAATATACCCTCTCCAGGTATCTCAACTGTCATGCCTGCATATAATTTTCGACCTCGACGATTCTCAGGCTCTCCATCGACAAAAACAGTATTTTCAGCTAAGTACCATTTTCCTTGCCCACCGCTGCTAATGATATTGGCTTCTTTCAGCATTTGCGTAAGTGTCATATATTCGGTTTTTAAAAAGATATTCATTTTCATTATTAACCCTCAATTCTCTACGGAGTACATGA
This sequence comes from Enterococcus sp. DIV1314a, assembly GCF_051713805.1. Lineage (NCBI taxonomy): Bacteria > Bacillati > Bacillota > Bacilli > Lactobacillales > Enterococcaceae > Enterococcus > Enterococcus sp. DIV1314a. Next base: position 968,405 of record NZ_JBIOQP010000001.1, read on the forward strand.
TTCTATTATACTCCTAAAATGGAAATAAAACAAATTTCGCCTGTTAAATATGCTTTTTAGCAACTTTAGATTCTTTTAGAGAAATTCATTAAAAAACGAAAAAACGGCTTAAAATCGATTTTAAGCCGTTTTTTCATTTTCAGTTGCTGTTTCAAAAATTTTCTAGAACCTTGAAAATAACTCTTAATTCGTGCGAACTGGTGTAATTAATTGGACAAATTCGCCTTGACCCTCAGATGGTTCTAAAATAAATGGACGGATCGCTGAAATAAATTGGATTTTAATCGTCGTATCGCCAAATGCTCGTAAAGCAGCCTTCATATAGTCTGGATTGAAAGAAATATCTAATGGTTCTCCTGAAACATGATTATAATTGAGACTTTCTTCTACCTTACCGATTTCCGGAGAATTTCCATATAAAATGACACCATCGCTTGCAATATGGAGGCGAACAATGTTATTGCGACCTTCATGTGACAATAAAGATGCCCGATCAATGGCCGATAAAAATTCTTTGCCTTCAAATTCAATGACTGTATTAAAGTTCGTTGGGATCAAGCGATTCGTGTCAGGATAAGCTCCTTCTAATAATCGGGAATAAAATTTCATTGTTTTCGTTTCAAATAATACTTGGTTATCCATAATACGAATTGTAATGACTTCTTCCTCATCCGTGAGTGAACGTGAAAGTTCGGTTAAACTTTTTCCAGGAATCACAATATCAAAAGCATCGTTCGTATTTTCTAGCGGAATTTTTCGTTGACTTAAACGATGTGAGTCGGTTGCAACAGCTAGTAATGTTTGATTGCTTAAGACAAAATGAACACCTGTTAAAATAGGGCGACTTTCATGTTGCGAAACTGAAAAAACTGTTTCACTAATAAGTTTATTTAAGACGTGTACGGGAATTTGAATTTGGTTTTGCGTATCAATGACTGGTAAATGTGGATAATTATCGGCATCTAAACCATTTACTGTAAAGTTTGCTTTACCAGATGTAATTTCAACTTGATTTTGTTCAATTACTTCTAAGGTAAATTCATCTTCAGGTAAACGACGAATAATTTCACTAAAGAAACGCGCTTGTAAAACGATTGAACCGACTTCTTCAATTTTCATTTGTGCTTGTTCATTTTCAACACTTAAAAAAGATTCAATAGAAATTTCAGCATTACTTCCAGTTAACGTAAGTCCTTGATGACTTAAATCAATTTTAACTCCTGTTAGGATATTAATTGTTGTTTTAGCAGCGATCGCTCGTTGTACGGTTTGTAACTCTTGAATAAACGTTCCTCGATGAATCGTAAGTTTCATGATGGTATCTCCTTTTAGTTATATATTAGTAATAAAAAATTAGTAGTAGTAGTAGGTCAGTGAATATTGTGGATAACATCCGATTAGACTAGGGAGACAAAGTTTTCCACCTGTGCATAAGGTGTGGAAAACTTTGTCTCATTTAGTAGAGTTATTCACATTAGCTAAAAATGATTTCTTTGATTTCTGCAATCTCATTTTGAATCGTGAGGTCTTGTTTCATCAAGCGTTGAATTTTTTCATGCGCATGAATCACCGTTGTATGATCTTTGCCACCAAATTCTGCCCCAATTTTAGGTAAAGAATTATCCGTGAGTTCTCTTGAGAGATACATGGCAATTTGTCTTGGAACAACGATATTTTTAACCCGTTTTTTGCCTTTTAAATCTTTAATTTGAAGATGATAATATTTGGCAACATCTTCTTGAATTTTTAAAATCGAAACTTGACTTAAATGTTGACTTGATTTGAGTGCTTTTAAGGCTTCTGCGGCTAGACTTGTTGTAATATCAACACTTTGAATGGCTGCAAAGGCTTGAACACGCACTAATGCTCCTTCTAATTCACGAATATTTGAATCAATTTGTCCCGCAATGTAACTCAATGTATCATCAGGGATTTCTAGGTTCTCTGCTTCGGCTTTTTTTCTTAAAATAGCGGTTCTTGTTTCTAAATCAGGTGGCGTGATGTCAACCGATAAGCCCCAGGCAAAACGTGAAACGAGTCGTTGAGGAAGTGTAGGGATTTCATTAGGTAAACGATCACTCGTTAAGACAATTTGCTTGTTGTTACGATAAAGTTCTTCAAACGTATTAAAGAATTCTTCTTGAGTTCCTTCTTTGTTGACCAAGAATTGAATATCATCGACTAATAATAAATCGACGGTACGGTATTCATTACGGAATTCTTCCATGCGATTTTTTTGAATCGAAGTAATAAAATCATTGGTAAAATTCTCACTACTGACATATTTAATTTTAGCATGAGGACGTTTTAACAGCATTTGATGACCAATCGCGTGCATCAAATGCGTTTTTCCTAATCCTACTCCGCCATAGAAAAATAGTGGATTATAAATGGACCCCGGATCTTCTGCGACGACTAGCGCTGCAGCATGGGCCATTTGGTTCCCTTTTCCAATAACAAAAGTATCAAAGGTGTACTTATTATTCAACAAGGCTTTACTATGATTGCTTTCTTCGATGACTTCAGGTTGTTTTTCTTTCTGCCCTTTCATAAGGGATTCCGCTTCATCTGGTGTGACGAAAATGGGAAGAATTTCTTCCCCACTCATCATATAGAAGGTTTCTAAGATTTTGCTTGCTAGATTTTTTTCCCAGTAATTTTTTTGAATCATGGTTGGTACTTCAATAATGAGTTGTTTATTTTGAAAGGATAGAGGTTTTGCAGGTTCAATCCAAGTATTATAGCTAACTGGATTCATCTCTTTGCGATAACTATCCTGCAATTCTCTCCAGATTGTTTCAAGAGATGGCATATTTTGTCCTCCTGTACGAATTAGATAAAGATAGATAGTACTAATTTAGCATGAATGACAAAAGTTTTCCACAGAAACAAGAAAATAAAAATAAATTTCTCATAGTATCCACAGTGTGCAAAAAAACCAAAGAAAGTTATACACACGCAAGATAACTACTTTTCCACAAAGCAATATTTTTGTGCATAACTACCGATTGTAAAAAGTTGTTAACAGGCGTAACGGGAAAAATGAAGCTGGTATAACAAGTTTTTTGGATAGTTATGCACAAATAAAAACAGGGATGTGCATAACTTATTTAGGCTTGTGGAGATGTTGATAACTACCAAAGAAGTCCAGGATAACTAGTAGACTATTTTTGTGTCACGCACAGGCTGATGAACGCCTATCCCAGCGTATGTGGATAACTGAAGAAGGGCATTCTATCAATAGAATCCATTTTTTTATTGACAAAAGGTTACTCCGTTCGTTATAATATCAAGGTATGTCGAAAAGTATCGATAGCAATTCCTTTTTGGAGGTGAAAAGTATGAAAAGAACATATCAACCAAGTAAACGTAAACATTCAAAAGTTCACGGTTTCCGTAAACGTATGAGTACTAAAAACGGCCGTCGTGTGATCGCTAGCCGTCGTCGTAAAGGCAGAAAGGTTCTTTCTGCATAAGCCACTGCAAAACAGTGGTTTTTTTTATACACTTTTTTAAGGAAAAGGTCCTACCTTTTCCTTAATTATGGTATGATTGACAAGTGAGTATCAAAGTAGAAGGAAATGATGAAAAGGCATGAGAAAGTCATACCGAGTAAAGAAAGAAAAAGAATTCCAAAAGGTTTTTACGACGGGAAAATCATCAGCAAATCGTAATTTTATCGTCTATGTGCTGCCAAAAGAAAATCAACCTCATTTTCGAATTGGGATTTCTGTTGGAAAGAAAGTCGGCAATGCGGTAAAACGTAATGATGTGAAAAGAAAAATTCGGGCGAGTATTTTTGAGTTGCGGGAAGAGATTCAACCGGACCTCGATTTTATTGTGATTGCTAGGCCATCTGTTTCGACATTAACCTCTCAAGAAGTATACTCGAATTTAAAACATGTATTAAAGCTTGCAAAAGTCATGAAATAGCTTAAGGAAGGAATTATTCGTGTGAAGAAAAAAAAGCAACTATTATTGATGACAACAATGCTCGTTTTTATTGTGGTGTTATCTGCTTGTGGAACAAGTGAAATTTCGGCTTCGAGTACTGGCGTATGGGAAAAAATTGTTTACCTGTTTGCTCAAGCGGTCAAAGGACTTTCGATTGGCGGGAGTCGCGGAATCGGAATTATTTTATTTACGCTTATCATCCGTATCATTTTATTACCATTAATGCATTTCCAAACAAAAAGTATGCGTAAGACGCAAGAGCTACAACCAAAAATTAAACAATTACAGCAACAATATGCGTCTAAAGATGTTGAAACGCAACAAAAATTCCGTGAAGAACAACAAAAATTGTACGCGGAATATGGCGTAAATCCTTATGCAGGTTGTTTACCATTACTCGTTCAAATGCCAATTTTAATGGCCATTTATCAAGCGATTTCTCGGGTACCTGAATTGCGTGAAGGAAGCTTTTTATGGTTAAAAATATTAGGGGAGCCAGATCCTTATTTTATTTTACCGGTTTTAGCAGCTATTTTAACGTTTGCTAGTACTTATTTATCAAGTATGAGTCAAGTAGAATCAAATGCGAGTTTGAAAGTAATGAATTATGTTATGCCTGTCATGATTTTCGTGATGGCGGTTAATTTACCAAGTGCGTTATCTTTATATTGGGTTGTCTCCAATGCTTTCCAAGTCGTTCAAACGCTCTTAATTAATAATCCTTTTAAGATTATGAAAGAGCGAGAAGAAATGGCTAGAAAAGAAAGAGAACGTGTGAGAGCTTTAGAAAGAGCACAAAATCCAAAGAAAAAAAGAAAAAAGTAAGATAGTCAAAATAGTCATTGAGGTAGAGGGGAGTTAAAGAGATGCCAGTTTATGAAGGAACGACCATTGAAGCTGCAATTCAACATGGTTTAAAGCTTTTAGGAGTAACGAAAGAGCAAGTTACGATCAAAATCTTAGATCAAGGTAAAAAAGGATTTTTAGGAATTGGGAAAAAAGAAGCTCAAGTTTCTTTAGAATTAAAGGAAGTCGAGCAACAAACAACAGAAATATCCCAAACAATCGTCGAAGAAGAAAAGCCAGCAAACGAAGTCTCGCCTGTCACAAGAACTCAAACACTTGAATCCTTAGACAATGAGGAAGCCTTAAAACAATTAGCGATTTATTTAGCGGAAATAACGAAACAAATGGATGCCCCCGCAACGGTGACCATGAGCCATGAAGATCATTTAATTGTTTTTCAATTAGATACGGAAAAACAAGGCTTATTGATCGGAAAACATGGAAAAATGTTAAATGCGATTCAATATCTAGCACAAGTCTTTATTCACCGGGTAGCAAAAAACAAGTTATCGATTGTGGTGAATGTCGGGAATTATCGCGAGAAACGTCAAGCTATCTTACAACGTTTAGCAGAACGTACAGCAGAAAAAGTGGATCGTACTGGTCGTCCAATTTTTCTAGAACCAATGCCTGCTTTTGAGCGCAAACAAATCCATGCGGCATTAAGTAAGAAAGATTACGTTAAAACACATTCGGAAGGTGAAGAACCTTATCGTTATTTAGTCGTTGAACCAGCTAAAAAATACTATTAAAATAAGAAACAATAAAAAGGCAGCAAATACCTCACGTATCTGCTGCCTTTTTTGTTTGGAAGAATTGTCGACGACTTAGCCTCCGATGGTCGCGGGTTTAAATTGAACGATAGTACCATAGGCAAAAATTTGCAGTGATGCCGCTTCTCTGGTTCCTACTTGTTCATAGGAAAAATGACAATTAATAATCGCATCGGCACCGTATTCATGTGCTTTTTCTTTTAGTTTGATGATAATGTCGTGGAAAAGAGTATCCGTGTCAGTGTCACTTGCAAATAAATGGATTTTTTTTTCATCCGTCGCAAAAACAAGATCGCGGACGAGATAAGAACGATTGACGTTTCCAGTAGATAATAAAATATGATCGAGTGGATTTTGATCCGTAGATGAATAACGTTGTTTCATGAAGATCCCTTCTTTCTCTATTACTCCCTTCATTCTACTGTTTTTTTATCATTTTCGCAAAAAATAAAAAAGAAGGCTTACTTGTAAAGATAAAAAAAATATGCTAATCTATGACAAGAATTCAATCAGACTAGCAGTCAAAGTGCAACGTCTACTTCTTAATTCGTTAAGGGGTGGAGTGGGCACTTTTTTTGTGCAAAAAATGAGGAGGAGTTTTCATTGGCAAAGTTTACCCAAGAATTTGATACGATTGCAGCGATTTCTACGCCACCTGGTGAGGGAGCCATCAGTATTGTTCGTTTAAGTGGCGATGAGGCGATACAGATTGCGGATCGTATTTATCGTCAAGGACAAAAACGGCTGCAAGAAGCGCCGACACACACGATTCACTATGGTCACTTAGTCGATCCTGTAAATGAACAATTAATCGATGAAGTCATGGTTTCAGTGATGCGTGAACCTAAGACGTTTACGAGAGAAGATGTCGTCGAAATTAACTGTCACGGTGGGATTGTTGTTGTAAACCAAATCTTACAACTCCTTTTGCGACAAGGTGCTCGTTTAGCAGAGCCGGGTGAGTTTACGAAGCGCGCCTTTTTAAATGGCCGGATGGATTTATCTCAAGCAGAAGCGGTGATGGATCTGATTCGTGCGAAAACCGACCGTGCGATGCATTTAGCCTTAAATCAATTAGATGGACGATTATCGACGTTAATTCGTGCCTTACGTCAAGAAATTTTAGCGACCTTAGCCCAAGTGGAAGTCAATATTGACTATCCGGAATACGATGACGTTGAAGAGATGACAACGCAATTGTTAATCGAGAAAACACAGCAGGTTCGCCAGCAAATTGAGACGTTATTAAGGAGTGCACAACAAGGAAAAATATTGCGTGAAGGACTAAGTACGGCAATTATTGGTCGACCAAACGTTGGGAAATCAAGTTTATTAAATTATCTATTACAAGAAGAAAAAGCGATTGTGACTGATATCGCGGGAACGACACGCGATGTCATCGAAGAATATGTCAATGTTCGCGGTGTACCGCTTAAATTAATTGATACTGCAGGAATTCGTGAGACCGAAGATGCCGTTGAAAAAATTGGGGTACAGCGGAGTCGAAAAGCGTTATCGGAAGCGGATTTGATTTTATTAGTTTTAAATCAAAGTGAAGAACTAACGATAGAAGATAAACAAATTATCGAAGCGAGTGCGACCAGTAAACGGATTATTTTATTGAATAAAACGGACTTGCCAGCAAAATTAGATCGAAAAGACCTCGAATCTCTCGTAGGAGAGACTCCTATTTATTCAATTTCTGTTTTAGAAAGTGAAGGACTAGACGCCTTAGAAAACGCCATTGCAATGCTATTTTTTGCTGGAGAAACGGGTGAAAAAGACGCCTCTTATCTATCGAACACTCGCCACATTGCTTTACTAGAAAAGGCAGTTCAAGCTTTAGATGAAGTGATGACTGGGATTGAAGCAGGGATGCCGGTCGATCTTGTACAAATGGATATGACGCGTTGTTGGGATTATTTAGGAGAAGTCGTCGGCGATAGTGTACAAGATGAACTCATTACACAATTATTCAGTCAATTTTGCTTAGGGAAATAAGGAAGGAAGAACCAATTCATGAATTTTTATCAAGGAGAAACATATGATGTTATTGTTGTAGGCGCTGGACATGCAGGTTCTGAAGCCGCACTGGCAGCAAGTCGTATGGGCTTAAAAACGATGCTCATCACATTAAGTTTAGAAATGGTCGCGTTTATGCCTTGCAATCCTTCGCTTGGAGGACCAGCTAAAGGCGTTGTTGTCCGTGAAATTGATGCTTTAGGCGGTGAGATGGGAAAAAACATCGATAAAACCTATATTCAAATGCGGATGCTTAATACGGGTAAAGGTCCGGCCGTTCGTGCGCTACGTGCACAAGCCGATAAGCATGCCTACGCTACTCAAATGAAAGCAACGATTGAAAAAGAAGACAATTTAACGCTTCGTCAAGGAATTGTGGATCGCCTGATTGTGGAAGATGGGATTTGTCGTGGCGTCATTACTTCTACTGGTGGCATGTATCGTTCAAAAGCAGTGATTATTACTGCAGGAACAGCTTTGCGTGGCGAAATTATTATTGGCGAATTAAAATATTCATCTGGGCCGAATAATTCCCAACCATCGATTGCGTTAGCCGATCATTTAAAAGAACTTGGGTTAGAAATTGAACGCTTTAAGACAGGTACGCCTCCAAGAATAAAAGCGAGCTCAATTGATTATTCCGTAACGGAAATTCAACCGGGAGATGAAGAAGCGAATCACTTTAGTTTTAGTACCCCAGATAGTGCGTACTTACAAAATCAAATTCCATGCTGGTTGACGTATACAAATCCTTCAACACACCAAATTATTCAAGATAATTTACATCGCGCACCGATGTTTACTGGCTTAGTTGAAGGTGTGGGTGCACGTTATTGTCCGTCAATTGAAGATAAAATTGTTCGTTTTGCCGATAAAGACCGTCACCAGATCTTTTTAGAACCTGAAGGCCGTCAAACGGAAGAAGTCTATGTACAAGGACTGTCTTCTTCTCTACCAGAAGATGTCCAAATGGATGTCTTACATTCGATTGCGGGCTTAGAGAACGCACAAATGATGCGCACAGGCTATGCGATTGAGTATGACGTTGTCGTCCCTCATCAATTACGCCCTACATTAGAAACGAAGGTTATTGAAAATCTATATACAGCTGGACAAACAAATGGAACAAGTGGTTATGAAGAGGCGGCGAGCCAAGGATTAATGGCGGGGATTAACGCGGCCTTAAAAATCCAAGGAAAAGAACCACTCGTGTTAAAACGTAGCGATGGTTATATCGGCGTGATGATTGATGATCTCGTGACAAAAGGTACGACCGAGCCGTATCGCTTATTAACCTCTCGTGCGGAATACCGTTTGATTTTGCGTCATGACAATGCTGACTTACGTTTAACGGAACTGGGCTACGAGATTGGTCTTGTGAAAGAAGAACAATATGATGCTTATCGCAAGAAAAAAACAGCGGTTGAAAAAGAAATGCAACGATTGAAAAAAATTCGCATGAAACCGACGAAAGAATTCCAGGCGTTCCTAGCAACGATTGATTCTGCAGCCTTAAAAGATGGTATTTTAGCGAGTGAAATTTTGCGCCGACCTGAAATTCGTTACAATGATTTACTAGCCTTTATTCCAGCAGGAGAAACATTAACGAATCGCGAAATTGAGCAACTTGAGATCCAAATTAAGTACGAAGGCTACATCAAAAAAGCGATGGAAAAAGTGGATAAATTGAAACGAATGGAAGCCAAACGAATTCCAGAACGGATTGATTATGCAGCGATTAATGGTTTAGCAACCGAAGCACGTCAAAAACTACAAAAAATCCAACCAGAAACGATTGCACAAGCGAGTCGTATTAGTGGCGTGAATCCCGCAGATTTGAGTATTTTAATGGTCTATATCGAAAATGGAAAAATTGCAAAAATAGCGGAGTAATGATTCGTTAATGTTATTTTTTGGAGATACTCTTTCGAATAAAATAATTATTTAAATAGCGATTGTTTTTTATTTTTTGTACGAAAATCGAATAAGCCACTATTCAACCCATGATGTTGGGAATTGAATAGTGGCTTGTTTCACGTGGAACAACTTTTAGATTTTATCTAATGCTTGAGTCAAATCAGCAATAATGTCATCGATATGTTCTAGTCCAATCGATAAACGAATGGTTTCTGGTTTAATTCCTGCAGCGAGTAACTCCTCTTCAGAGAGTTGAGAATGCGTCGTGGAGGCAGGGTGGATAATTAATGATTTAGCATCACCAACGTTGGCTAATAAAGAGAATAATTCAATATGATCAATGAAGGCTTTACTTGCTTCACCACCGGCTTTTAAGCCAAAGGTGAAAATAGCACTTGAACCTTTCGGGAAATATTTTTGAGCCAACTCGTAGTAAGGATTACTTTTCAGTCCTGGATAATTGACCCAAGCCACTTTTGGATGATTTTCCAAAAACTCTGCTGCTTTTTGGGCATTTTCAACATGTCTTTCTAATCGAAGCGAGAGCGTTTCTAACCCTAATAATAGTAACCATGAGTTAAAGGGTGAGGCGCAAGCACCAGTATCGCGTAAAAGGACTGTCCGCACACGGGTAATATAAGCAGCAGCACCGACATCTTTGACCCATGAAATCCCATGATAACTTGCGTCTGGTTCCACAAGACGTGGGAATTTACCATTATCCCAGTTAAACGTTCCGGCATCAATAATCGCGCCACCCATTGCTACGCCGTGGCCGCCGATATATTTGGTCGTGGAATAGACAACGATATCTGCCCCGTATTCAAAAGGTCTAAATAAATAAGCTGTCGCAAACGTATTATCAACAATTAAAGGAATACCCGCTTCATGCGCAATTTGAGCAATGGCTTCAATGTCTGCAATGGTAATATCCGGATTTCCTAAAGACTCGAGGAAAATGGCTTTCGTCTGCTCGGTAATCGCCTCTTTAACAGTCGTTGGTTCATCTGCATCAACAAAAGTAGTCGTAATGCCAAATTCTGGTAGGGTATGCGCAAATAAGTTATACGAACCACCGTAAATGCTTTTAGCAGAGACAATATTGTCGCCGGCGGAAGCAATATTTAAAATCGCATACGTAATGGCTGCCGAACCAGAAGCGGTAGCGACTGCCCCAACTCCACCTTCAAGTAAAGCCAGGCGCTCTTCTAAAACAGCAGTCGTGGGATTCGTAATTCGAGTATAAATATTCCCAGCATCACTTAAATTAAACCGATTGGCTGCTTGTTCTGCACTGTCAAAAACGAAAGATGTCGTTTGATAAAGAGGGACACTTCGGCTTCCTGTTTCCTGATCAATTGTTTGGCCACCGTGTAATTGAATTGTTTCGAAATGTTGTTTTGTCATATTGTTTTCCTCCTCAGATAAAAGTTTTTATTTTGATGTCTGACCCCAGACAGTTTCCGTAATGTCGTTGATTAACTGAATTTTTTGCCATTGGGCTTCCTCTGTTAAAATATTGCCTTCTTCGGTAGAGGCAAAGCCACATTGTGGACTAAGATAAATTTGTTCTAATGGAACGTACTGACTGGCTTCGTGAATCCGTGAAATGATGCTTTCTTTTTCTTCTAACTCCCCAGATTTACTTGTCACTAAACCTAAAACAACTTTCTTGCCTTCAGGTAAAAATCGTAACGGTTCAAAATCACCGGCACGTTCGTCATCGAATTCTAAAAAGAACGCATCGACATGTTCATTTGCTAAAAGTGTGTTTCCAACGGGTTCATAACCACCAGCCATCGCCCATGTGGAGTGATAATTTCCCCGACAGACGTGAGTGGTCACAATCAAATCTTCAGGTAAATCTGCGATGGCTCCATTGTTTAGGCGTAAGTAGACTTGTTGTAATGCATCTAAAGCTGATTGATCGAGGTTTAAAATCTCAGCATAAGACGTATCAACAAAAAATCCCCATGTACAATCATCTAATTTAAGATGTCGACAACCAAGTGCATAAAGCTGTAAGATGGTTTCTCGATAAGCTTGAATAATATCTTCGTACAACGCTTCATGATCGGCATAATAACGATCGATTTTAGCGGCATTATCTTCTCTCACAAGTTCGGCGTATAGTTGTGCAGGTGCAGGGATACTTTGTCGTATATGCTTGGCGTCGACTAGTTGCGTGAGGAATGTAAATTCTTCAAAAACAGGATGATTGGGATTGTAACGAATTTGATCGACTAACCACGCAGAGTCTGGTCTTGTTTCTTCCCCGTGAAAAAGATATCCTTGCTCCTTAACTGTATGCTCAACACCATTCAATCCCCAGAAAAAATCTAAATGCCAGTAACTACGACGAAATTCACCATCACTCACATATGTCAATCCAACGTCTTTTTGTTTCGCGACAAGTTCCGTAATGGTTTGATCTTCAATCTTTTTTAAGTCAGAAAGAGAAATCTCGCCTTTTTGGTAGGCATCCCTCGCCACTTTCAATGCTTCTGGGCGTAAAAAGCTCCCGACAATTTCACTACGACTGACAATATTTTGACACATCCGTCATTCCTCCTTTAATTTAAAAAACAAAAAAATCCTTAGAAAAGACAACTGTCTCTTCTAAGGATGTATGAATACATGGTACCACCTTAATTCGTAAAAGTTTCCACTTTTACCTCGATCAATACGGCTCAAATAAGCGATATTGCTGTTTTTTTAACGGGAACCTCCGTGTACTTCTAAAAAAAATTCGAAGTACCCACTCAAAAGCCATTTTCAAATGAGGAATGTTTCGCTTCTTCTCAGCTACCGAAGCTTTCTGTTAGAAAATTCTTATCATTTTACTTTCTTTCTCATAGTGTTTTAATATTTGTAAGACCAATCATACCGCAAAAAAATCATTTGTCAATTAAAAAAGGTAAAAAAGTTTTTTAAATCAATCGATTGACAATTCTGTTTAAATATTATAACTTGATTAGAAATTCACGAAAAAAATGATTTTTTAATGAAGGAGGAACGATGATGTCGCTAGAAAATGGAGAAATTCATGTAAAAAAATGCTTGTTGAAGGAGAAAGTCATTCAAATCAACCCTTCAAGTCATCCATCCACTCAGCCTATAAAAATTGGAATTGTTAATTTAATGCCGCAAAAAGAAGTCACGGAAGAACAATTATTTGGATTATTAGAAAAAAGTCAACAATCAATCGCCGTTTACTTAATAAAAATGGGGTCTTACGAGAGTACAACGACCAAAAAAGAACATTTAGAAACCCATTATTATACAATACAAGATCTTAAAGATCAGTCTTTTGATGGCTTTATCATTACCGGAGCACCAATCGAGACCATTCCTTTTGAAGAAGTGGATTATTGGTCTGAGCTAACCGAAATAATCGAGTGGAGTCAAACGCAAAGTCATTCAACGCTTTATATCTGCTGGGGAGCCATGGCAGGCTTGTATTATTCTTATGGTGTCGATAAATACCTGTTGAAAGAGAAGCTTTCAGGTGTCTTTAAGCAAGAAGTGAATCAAGCACATCCTCTCGTTCAAGGATTCCCGACAACGTTTTGTTATCCGCAATCACGCTATACGCAAGTCAATCAAGAGCAACTTGCCCAATGTCCTTTAACAGCGGTCGCTTCAAGTCAGGAACTAGGTCCGACCATTCTAGCTTCTGAAAACTTGAGAGCGATTTACATCTTAGGTCATTTGGAATATGCTAAAGAGACGTTAAAAAACGAGTATATCCGTGATTTATTGAAAGGATTAAATCCGAATGTGCCTGAAAATTATTTTAAAAATAACGATCCAAATGAGAACATTACCCCTTGTTGGCACGCGGAGTCAGTGTTATTTTATCAAAATTGGTTAGCACAACTAGTGAAGAATAAAAGAAAAATATAATACCAGTAGTTAACTTTGAAGACACCCGTTCATGATTCCTTCATCAAGAGAGAGAAATCTATTTTATTAGAGTTTAAAAATATAAAAAGTGAAACGAATGCTTATTAATAGTAAATGTTTCTCTTTTTTTTTGGTTAAAAATAAGAATGTATGCGTTTTATATTCTTTTGCTTTTTAAAGAAAAGCTATTGACAAATTACTAGGATAATTTATACTTATGTTGTGGTTACTACCAGATAGAAAGGTTTAATGGTCTCAATTTTAAAATAAAAAGGACAAGCAGACTAATCATTTTTTATCGCTTTTATTTTTATTTCTTCAATTGAGTATCAAAAATTATTTTATCTTTAGCAAACGGCATTCTTTTTTTGAATCAAAATGAAACCGTTATCTTTTCTTAAAGGTAAGTAACAGATTAAATTGGTTGCTATCGAGATAGCAAATCAGTCAGGAGGAAGAAGATTATGGCAATTATTGGTGTACGGATTGATGGTCGATTGATTCACGGACAAGTGGCAAATTTATGGACGAACAAATTGAATATTACTCGTATCATGGTGGTGGATGATGAAGTCGCTCAAAACGCAATTGAAAAAAGTGGATTAAAACTAGCGACACCTGCGGGAGTAAAATTGAGTATTTTACCGATTGAAAAAGCTGCACAAAATATTTTAGCAGGGAAATATGATTCACAACGTTTGCTCATTGTTGCTCGTCGTCCAGATCGCTTATTAAAATTAATCGAACATGGTGTGAAGTTGGAAGAGATTAACGTGGGAAATATGTCTCAAACTCCTGAAACACGCTCGATTACGAAATCGATTAATGTTGTAGACGAGGATGTAGAGGCATTTAAAAAATTAGATGAGAAAGGAGTACGCTTGGTTTCACAAATGGTACCAAATGATCGGGTTGAGCAATTTATGAGTCTGTTAAACAAATAAGGAGGGAAAATTACATGGCGATTCAATGGTGGCAGATATTATTATTATCATTATATGCAGGGTATCAAATTCTCGATGAATTACAGTTTTATTCTTCAATCAGTTCTCCCGTTTTTGCAGGTTTCTTTGCAGGGCTTGTGATGGGCGATTTAAAAACAGGATTATTAATTGGGGGTGCCATGCAACTAACCATTTTAGGGGTTGGGACGTTTGGAGGGTCATCACGGATTGATGCCAACTCTGGAACGGTTTTAGCAACAGCATTTTCTGTGTCACTCGGTTGGGATCCTGAACAAGCGATTGCGACAATTGCGGTTCCAGTAGCAGCATTAATGATTCAAATGGATATTTTAGGACGCTTTACGAATACGTATTTTGCGCACCGGATTGATGCTCACGTTGAAAACTTTAACTATAAAGGGATTGAACGAAATTATTTAGCAGGTGCGATTCCATGGTCTCTTTCTCGGATGTTGCCAGTATTTTTAGCATTAGCTTTTGGTGGCGAATTAGTTGAAAGTGTCGTGGCGATTTTAAACGGTGATTTAAAATGGTTAGGAGACGGGTTGTCTGTGGCAGGAGCAGTGTTACCTGCTGTCGGGTTTGCAATTTTATTACGTTATTTACCAGTAAAAAAACACTTCCCTTATCTCGCATTAGGCTTTGTTATCACGGCCTTATTAACGACCGTATTTGGTAATATTCAGTTCTTAGGTGGAAGTGTGGCAACGGTTGTCGAAGAATTTTCAGGTATCTTTAACGGATTGCCAATGTTAGGAATTGCAATTATTGGTTTTGCATTAGCTGCAATTAGTTACAAAAATAATATCGGTGGACCAGTAGCACCACAAGGAGCTTCACAAGCATCTGTTGAGGGGGAAATCGAAGATGACGAAATCTAATTATAAATTAACAAAAGAGGATTTTAAACAAATTAACCTTAGAAATATCCTGACATTCCAATTAGGATGGAACTATGAGCGGATGCAAGGATCTGGTTACTTATACCATATTTTACCGCAGCTTCGTAAGATGTACGGTGACGGGACAGAAGAATTAAAGACAGCAATGAAAGCGCACTCGCAATTCTTCAATACCTCGAACTTTTTGAATACGATTGTAACAGGTATTGACTTAGCGATTGAGGAAAAAGAAGGTATTGATGGCATTGATACGGTTTCAGGGATTAAAGCTGGTTTAATGGGACCTTTTGCGGCAATTGGGGATTCCATTTTTGGGGCATTAATTCCAACTATTTTCGGAGCACTAGCAGCAAATATGGCGATTCAAGGGAATCCTGTCGGCATTTTCATCTGGATTGCGGCTCAATTAGCAGTGATTGTATTCCGTTGGAAGCAATTGGAATTTGCTTACAAAGAAGGTGTGAGTTTGGTAACCACGATGCAACATCGCTTAACTGCTTTAACTGATGCGGCAACGTTAATGGGAGTATTCATGGTAGGAGCCCTTGTGGCAACGATGATTAATGTGAAAATTGCTTGGGCACCAAGTTTAGGGGATGTAACATTAAACATCCAAAATAACTTAGATATGATTTTACCGCGTTTATTCCCAGCAGCAATCGTTGGCTGTGTGTACTGGTTACTAGGTAGAAAAAATATGACAGCAACACGTGCGATTTTCATCGTATTATTTGTTTGTATTGCTTTATCGGCATTAGGTGTGATTTCGAAATAAATAATAGTAGGAGCGTAATATAAATGAGCCAATTAGTTTTAATCAGTCATGGGACGTTTAGTGAACATTTAAAACAGAGTACTGAAATGATTATGGGACCACAAAGTAATATCCATTCAGTCTGTTTATTACCTGCAGAAGGGCCCAAAGAATTTCAAGAAAAATTGGAATCCGTGCTTCATAACCTGGATGATTTTACCATTTTTTGTGATTTAGCAGGAGGAACGCCATGCAATGTGGCAACCCAATTGTTAATGACAGGGTGGTCATTTGAATTATATTCAGGAATGAATATGCCAATGATCATCAGTTATATTAATGGTGAGATGATTGGCTCAAAAGGCGACATTGTCGAAGAATCAAAGGCAGGGATTTCACTTATAAATGATCGCTTAGCTGCGATGACGGATGATGAAGACGAAGACGAATAGTAACAAAGAGACAACCACTTGCTGAGCGTTCTTTCTTAGCAGGTGGTTTCTTTCATAATATTTTTATGAATAAATAAAAATAAGAGAGAACCGCGATAATAAACCTTTTTAAAGTTGACTATCATTTTTTAATATAGTAAACTCATATTGTGGTAGTAACCAGTTAATTTTTAAAAAGGATGACGATGGAGGGATAAAAATGTATCAATTAACGAAAGAAGAACTAGCGAGGTTGGGCGCTGAAATTACGACTCGCGAGATTCATCAACAGCCCAAATTATGGCAAGAAACGTTAGAAAATTATGAAAAGGCCTACGAACGAGTAACGTCATTTTTAGCGAGCGTGAAAAAAAATACAACGAGTCGTGTGCGAGTTATTTTTACCGGTGCAGGCACTTCTCAGTATGTGGGTGATATTTTAGTACCTTATTTGAATGAATACGGCGATCACGAGAACTTTTTATTTCAAAGTGCTGGAACGACCGATATTGTTGCCGCACCGTTACAATATCTCAATCCCGATGATACGACGATTCTAGTTTCATTTGCACGTAGTGGGAATAGCCCAGAAAGTGTCGCAGCGGTCAAACTAGCCAATCAACTCATTAAAAATAGTTATCATATTACGATTACTTGTGCGAAAGAAGGTGCATTGGCAAAAGCTGCTCTTGGAGATGAACGCAACTTATTATTACTGATGCCAGAAGACTCCAATGACAAAGGGTTTGCCATGACGGGGAGCTTTTCATGTATGACATTAACCGCACTACTCGTCTTTGATTCCCGTTATTCATTACTCGAAAAAAGTAAACATGTACAAAATATGCTGACGCTAGGTCAAGAAGTCTTGCAGCGCGAAGCTGAGATTAAATCATTTGTCGATCGTGAATTTGATCGGATTGTGTATCTAGGATCTGGGAGCTTAGCAGGACTTGCGCGCGAAGCTCAATTAAAAGTATTAGAGTTGACCGCAGGAAAAATCACGACCGTGTTTGACTCTTCGCTCGGATTTCGTCATGGCCCCAAATCGTTTGTGAATGAGAAAACCTTAATTTTTGTTTTTATGAGTAATCAACCCTACACGCGTCAATATGACTGCGACATCTTAGAAGAAGTGAGTGGCGATCAGATTGCTGCTGGAGTAATCGGTATCGGTCAACCAGGAACAATCGACTTTTCAGGGGAATGTTTTGAAGTTGTAACAGGGACTGACTTGTTACCCGATGGCTATCTTGCTTTAGTAGATGTTCTGTTTGCCCAAACGATTTCGCTATTGTCATCCGTAAAAGTTGGCAATACACCAGATACGCCTTCACCGACTGGAACGGTGAATCGAGTCGTTAAAGGTGTTACGATTCATCCATATGAACAATAAAAAAACAAATGAGATAGGAGAGACAAGATGTTATATTTAACGCAAGGAAAAAAAGCAGCAATGGACCGACTATCCACAAAAGACGGACGTATTGGCGCCCTCGCAATCGATCAACGAGGTGCGATGAAGAAAATGATTCAAGCTTTTGGGGAAGAAGCGACAGGGGAGCAAATCGAGGCATTTAAGACGCTTGTCTCAGAAGAACTAACGCCTTATGCATCATCGATTTTGTTAGACCCTGAATATGGTTTACCAGCTACCCGTGCACGTCATGAAGAAGCAGGGTTGTTGTTAGCCTATGAAAAAACAGGTTATGATGCTACGACTCCTGGAAGACTCCCTGATTTACTAGAAGATTGGTCTGTTATTCGTTTGAAAGAACAAGGAGCAGATGCGATAAAGTTCTTACTTTATTATGATGTCGATGAAGATCCGGCGATTAACCATAAAAAACATGTGTTTATTGAGCGTCTAGGAAGTGAATGTTTAGCAGAAGACTTACCCTTTTATTTGGAACTGTTATCTTATGATGCGACCATTTCCGACAATCAATCCGTCGCATTTGCTCGAGTGAAAGGACACAAAGTCAATGCGATGATGCGTGAATTTTCGAAACCACAATATAAAGTTGATGTCTTAAAAGTGGAAGTTCCAGTGAATATGAATTACGTCGAAGGCTTCGCTGAGGGTGAGGTTGTTTATACCCGTGAAGAAGCACTGCGCTTATTTAAAGAACAAAGCGATGCTACGAACTTACCATTCATTTTCTTGAGTGCGGGCGTTTCGGCAGCGTTATTCCAAGAGACACTAAGATTTGCGAAAGAAGCCGGTTCGACTTTTAATGGAGTATTATGCGGTCGTGCAACGTGGAAAAATGGCGTAGAGCCGTTCATTAAAGAAGGAGAAGCAGCAACTCGAGAATGGTTACAAACACAAGGACGAGAGAATATTGAGTCTTTAAATCGCGTCGTCGCACAAACGGCGAGTTCGTGGCATGATAAAGTGAAAATATGTGATTAGTGAAAAAGAAGGGGATGAAAACAGTCGCTGTTATCATTCCCTTTTACTAACGAGAGGAGCCTAAAAATGACGACTTTTGAAATAAAAGAAGAATTTATGTTAGATGGAGAGCCATTTAAAATCTTATCGGGAGCCATTCATTATTTTCGAATTCATCCTGATGAGTGGTATCATTCCTTATACAATTTAAAAGCGTTGGGATTTAATACGGTTGAGACGTATGTTCCTTGGAATATGCATGAAAAAGAAGAGGGAACCTTTACATTCACTGGATTTAGTGATGTGGTCTCTTTTATTCAATTAGCGCAAGAAGTTGGGCTATATGTTATTTTACGACCGACTCCGTATATTTGTGCGGAATGGGAATTTGGTGGATTACCGGCATGGTTGCTAGAAAAAAACTGCCGTATTCGTTCCAGTGATCCGGTATTTTTAACCTATGTACGTCGTTATTACGAGGAATTGTTAGAAAAGGTCGTTTCCTTACAAGTGACTCATGGCGGTCCGATTTTGATGATGCAAATTGAAAATGAATATGGTTCATATGGGGAAGATAAGGACTATTTAAAAGCGATTAAGCAAATCATGGAAGATTGTGGTGTCAATGTCCCATTCTTCACTTCAGATGGTTCTTGGCTAGCAACATTACGAGCAGGTAGTATGGTCGAAGAAGGAGTGTTACCGACTGGGAATTTTGGCTCAAAAGGCAAAGCCAATTTTGCAGAATTAAAGAAATTTCACGAATCATATCACAAAAAATGGCCACTGATGTGTATGGAATTTTGGGATGGGTGGTTTAACCGCTGGGGAGAACCCATTGTGACGAGAGAAACGGATGAATTGGTCGAAGCATTAAAAGAAGTGTTGGAAATCGGTAGTGTGAATCTGTATATGTTTCATGGAGGAACAAACTTTGGCTTTATGAATGGCTGTTCAGCTCGTGGAACAAGAGATCTCCCACAGATTACCTCGTATGATTACGGGGCGCCACTGGACGAGCAGGGGAATCCGACTGAAAAATATTATGCGATTCAAAAAATGATTCATGAGTTATTTCCTGAAATCGTTCAGATGGAGCCACTCATTAAAACGAGTTTCGCTTTAGAGAATGTCCCATTGACGAACAAAGTGAGTCTCGTATCCGTGATTGATGAGATCAGTCAAAAAGTAACATCGAAGTATCCGCAAACGATGGAAGAGTTGGGACAAGCATATGGCTATCTTTTTTATCGAACGACCTTGCAAAAAGAGATGGATAATCAGCGATTACGTATCATTGATGGGCGTGACCGTGCGCAAGTTTTTGTAAATGGTGAGCATATTGCGACCCAATACCAAGAACAGATTGGGGAAGATCTCTTTGTTTCTTTGATAGACGAAGAAAATCAATTAGATATTTTAGTTGAGAATATGAGTCGCGTCAATTACGGACATAAATTGTTGGCCGAGACGCAACGCAAAGGGATTCGCCAAGGGGTGATGAGTGATTTGCATTTTATGTTAGAGTGGGATCACTATTGTTTGTCATTTGATAAACCGTTCACGATTGATTTTTCACAAGAGTGGCAAGCGGGGCAACCAGCTTTTTATCAATATCGTTTCACATTAGAAGAATTAGCGGATACGTTTATTAACCTACAAGAGTTTGGTAAAGGGATTGTACTAGTAAATGGCCATCATATTGGACGTTTTTGGCATAAAGGTGCCCAGCAGTCATTGTATATTCCAAAAGGGTTTTTACAGAAAGAAAATGAAGTGATTATTTTTGAAACGGAAGGCAAGTTTGCTGAAACATTACGTTTTACAAAAACGCCGCAATACGACTTAGTAGAAACGTCTTTATATGAAAGATAATGTCTGATAAAACAATCAATCGTCCGCTGTCGATTGATTGTTTTTGTTTCACGTGAAACAATAAAAAAGTCGCGAAATCATCAATAGAAATCGGACTTTCTCTTGCATGATTGCTAAATTTACGTTAAAGTAAGAACGAATCTGTGAAACATTCCCTGTTTCACGAAAAAGAAAGGAAAAAGCGATGCTACCTGAAGAATTTAAACAACAATTACACGAACAAGGCATCGAATTAAGTGCGCAACAAATGCACCAATTCGAAAGCTATTATGAACTACTCGTATCTTGGAACGAAAAAATGAATTTGACGGCAATTACAGAAAAAAAAGAAGTCTATTTAAAGCATTTTTATGATTCCATTACACTAGCACTCGCAGTCGATTTTAATCCCGAAGCCTCTTTATGTGATGTTGGTTCAGGAGCGGGCTTCCCGAGTATTCCGTTAAAAATCATTTTCCCTGACTTAAAAGTCACGATTGTGGACTCTTTGAACAAGCGGATAACCTTTTTAACACACTTAGTGCAATCATTGCAGCTAGAAGGGGTCTCTTTGTTCCATGATCGGGCTGAAACCTTTGGCCAGTCAAAAGAGCAACGGGCTAGCTATGATTACGTGACGGCGCGTGCAGTCGCTCGTTTGAATGTCCTTGCAGAGCTCTGTTTGCCTCTCGTTAAAAAATCAGGCTATTTCTATGCACTAAAAGCGACGAAGAGTGATGAGGAGCTGCAAGAGGCGCAGTCAGCCATTGCTTTATTAGGCGGGAAATTTGTAGAAGATAAAGTGATTCATTTACCCTTAATTGGCGATGAACGTCATATCTTAATGATTGAAAAGAAAAAAGAGACACCAAATAAATACCCAAGAAAACCAGGAATACCAAATAAGCAACCACTAAAATAGGAGGCGTATCCATGGCACGTATTATTTCTGTTGCAAATCAAAAAGGTGGCGTAGGAAAAACGACGACTACTGTTAATCTAGGCGCGAGTCTTGCGTTTGTTGGAAAGAAAATTCTTTTAGTTGATAGTGATGCTCAAGGAAATGCGACGAGTGGAATGGGCATTCGCAAACCAGACGTGACACATGATATTTATGATGTATTAGTCAATGAAGTACCAATTCAAGATGCGATTTACCCAACGTCTCGAGAAAACTTAGATATTGTACCTGCGACGTTACAATTAGCCGGAGCAGAAATTGAATTAACCTCGATGATGGCACGAGAATCCCGTTTAAAGATGGCGTTAAACGAAGTGAAAGATCAATATGACTTTATTCTTATCGATTGTCCACCTTCTTTAGGTCACTTAACCATCAATGCTTTTACAGCAAGTGATTCGATTTTAATTCCCGTCCAATGCGAATATTACGCCTTAGAAGGGTTGAGTCAATTATTAAATACCGTTCGCTTAGTCCAAAAACACTTTAATCCTGAGTTAGAAATCGAAGGTGTTTTATTAACGATGTATGATGCCCGCACGAACTTAGGGGCAGAAGTGGTGGAAGAAGTTCGCCGTTATTTCCAAGAAAAAGTATATGATACGATTATTCCCCGCAATATTCGTTTATCAGAAGCTCCAAGTCATGGGATGTCGATTATTGATTATGATATCCGTTCAAAAGGAGCCGAAGTGTATCAAGCGCTAGCAAAGGAAGTGTTAACTCGTGAAAAATAAAGGGAAAATTTTAGGCAAAGGAATTGACGCTTTATTTCAAGATTTAGCGAGTTTAGAAGAAGTCGATGTCAAAAAAGAATCCGTAATTGAAATTTCATTAAATGAGTTGCGTCCCAATCCTTACCAACCCAGAAAAACATTTGATGAAAACTCCTTAAAGGAATTAGCAAGTTCTATTGCTCATTCAGGAGTGTTTCAACCGATTATTGTGCGTGAATCAGCCGTTAAGGGGTATGAAATTATTGCGGGTGAACGTCGTTTCCGTGCATCTAAATTAGCACAAAAAGAAACGATCCCGGCCATTATTCGTGACTTTGATGAAGAAGCGATGATGCAAGTAGCCGTTTTAGAAAATTTGCAACGAGAAGATTTAAATGCGTTAGAAGAAGCAGAAGCTTACGAAATGCTCATGACGAACTTAAAGTTAACTCAAGCAGAAGTGGCGGCTCGTTTAGGGAAAAGTCGGCCGTATGTCGCAAACTATTTACGGTTGTTGACCTTGCCGAAATTGGTCAAAGAAATGCTACAAGATGATCGGTTATCAATGGGACAAGCACGAACACTTCTAGGTTTAAAAAACAAAGAACAAATGTTAAAATTAGCTAATCGTTGCGTCAAAGAAAATCTAACCGTGCGTCAACTTGAACAGCTAGTTTCTGCGATGAATGATGATAAGTCGAAAAAGAAAGTTTCGCGTATTATTCAAGAAAAACCTTATTATTTACGTGAGAGCGAAGAACAGTTGATGGACAAATTTGGAACAAATGTCGAAATTCATGAGAAAAAAGGCAAAGGGAAGATTGAAATTGAGTATCTTTCCCAAAGTGATTTAACGCGAATTCTCGATTTGTTGAACATTTCTTTTGACGAAGCATAAGCAATAAAGGAGTCGTTTAGAATGTATGATTTTGGCGATATTGTAGAAATGAAAAAACCGCACGCGTGTCAGACGAATCGGTGGGAAATTATTCGAATGGGTGCTGATATCAAAATTAAGTGCGTCAAATGCGGCCAAATGGTCATGATGCCTCGGCGTGAGTTTGAGAAAAAAATGAAGAAGATTTTAGAAAAAGCATAGGAAAGAGTGAAGAAGAGATGGCATTAACAGCAGGAATTGTCGGCTTACCAAATGTAGGGAAATCGACGTTATTCAATGCAATTACGAAAGCAGGAGTCGAAGCAGCAAATTATCCATTTGCGACGATTGATCCCAATGTAGGAATGGTAGAAGTGCCAGATAGCCGCCTACAACGTTTAACAGAATTAGTGAAACCAAAGAAGACAGTCCCAACAACATTTGAATTTACGGATATTGCCGGAATTGTGAAGGGTGCGAGTAAAGGGGAAGGACTAGGAAATCAATTTCTTAGCCATATTCGCCAAGTCGATGCGATTTGTCATGTCGTTCGCTGTTTTGATGATGACAATATTACGCACGTTGAAGGACGGGTTAATCCATTAGAAGACATTGATACGATTAATTTAGAATTAGTCTTAGCCGATTTAGATTCTATTACGAAACGGCATCAACGAGTTGCTAAAATGGCGAAAGCCAGAGACAAAGATATTTTAGCAGAGCTTGCGGTTTTAGAAAAAATCAAACCTGTTTTGGAAGAAGGACACTCTGCGCGCTCCATTGAATTTACCGAAGACGAAGAAAAAATTGTCAGAGGGTTGTTTTTATTAACGACAAAACCTGTTTTGTACGTAGCAAACGTTGGGGAAGATGAAGTGGCAGATGCAGACAGCAATCCATACGTTCAACAAGTCCGTGAATTTGCAGCGAGCGAAAATGCGGAAGTCATTGTTGTTTGTGCCCGTGCGGAAGAAGAAATTGCTGAACTTGATGAAGAAGACAAAGCCGATTTCTTAGAAGCCCTAGGGATTGAAGAATCTGGCTTAGATCAATTGATTCGTGCAGCCTATGATTTACTAGGATTGGCAACATACTTTACGGCAGGTGAGCAAGAAGTTCGTGCTTGGACGTTTACCAAAGGCATCAAAGCACCTCAAGCAGCCGGTATTATTCACTCCGATTTTGAAAAAGGATTCATTCGTGCCGAAACTGTTTCTTTTGAAGACTTAAGTGAGTATGGTTCAATGCAAGCAGCGAAAGAAGCCGGACGTGTTCGTTTAGAAGGAAAAGAGTACATCGTGAAAGACGGCGATGTTATGCTGTTTCGTTTTAACGTCTAATCATAAAACAAGAATCAACTAAGCGTCAAAGGCAAAGAAGGGGGCAATCGAGAATGGATCCAGAAATAGTACGAAATTACGTCGCTGAAAATCGGGCGTTAGAACAAGAATTAACGAAGAAAAATCAACAATATATTTTTGACTTAAAAAAATCGTTAGCAGCAGCGAATTTATCGGAAGAAGAAAAAGCCGTGGCGTTACATGATATGTTACCGCTACTAGTGCAAGAACAAAAAACAGGTCGGACGGCACGTCAGTTATTTGGGACAGTTTCTGAAAGAACCGAAGCCATTTTGAATAAACCAGAAGAAGTCAAAGAGACGAAACCAGTGTTTATGTGGTTGGATAATGCCTTATTGATTTTAGGGGTATTTGGTTTAATGCTTGGCACAATGGGATTGTTTTTCAGAAATAGCGTTGAAGTTTACGGTTTAATCACGTTGTTCCTCATGGCAGGATTTGGGGGCTGGGTCTTTTATTTGATGTACAAATATGTGTATCAATATGAACGACCAGGTGCTGATAAGAGCAAGCGGCCAAAATTATGGAAGATTTTATTGATTTTAGGAGGCGCGTTTTTAGCTTGGGTCTTAATTATTGGAGTCTCAGCACTCATCCCACCATTTATTAATATTATCTTACCACCATTAGGCTTAGTGATTGTCGGTGGTTCAGCACTAGGAATTCGTTATTATTTAAAGAAAAAATATAATATCGTTGGTAGTTTAGCTTTACCAAGAGCAGATGTTCCTAAAAAATAGTCGATGACTAAACATCTACACTGCGAATATCGAATATTATGTTAACGAGAATCTCCCGAAATAAGCAACCTTTGCTTACTTTGGGAGGTTTTTTTGGTTTTTAAATCCATCAATCGTTCACGTGTTGATAAGCATTATTATCGGCAGTTTCCGAATGATTTAATGAGTAAGTTTTAATGTTCTGATTGGATAGTTGACTTCTGAATAAAATTTTGCTATTTTGATTAGCAACACAAAAAACGAGGAGTGGTTACGAAAATGTCCAACTGGGAAACAAAATTCGCAAAAAAAGGATTAACGTTTGATGATGTCTTATTAGTACCAGCAGAAAGTCACGTATTACCAAATGATGTTGATTTAAGTATTCAATTAGCAAAAAATATCAAATTAAATATTCCAATTATGAGTGCCAGTATGGATACCGTAACAGATAGCAAGATGGCGATTGCGATGGCGCGCCAGGGTGGTTTAGGCGTCATTCATAAAAATATGAGTGTGGCAGAACAAGCGGATGAAGTTCGGAAAGTTAAACGTTCTGAGAGCGGTGTGATTATTGATCCATTCTTCTTAACACCGGATCATTTAGTTGCCGATGCTGAAAAATTAATGGCTAATTATCGTATTAGTGGTGTACCAATTGTTGAAACGCTCGAAAACCGTAAATTAGTTGGGATTATTACAAACCGCGATGTACGTTTTGTGACCGATTATCATATTCCAATTTCAGAAGTGATGACAAAAGAACACTTAGTCACAGCGCCAATCGGTACGTCGCTGAAAGATGCTGAAAAGATTTTACAAAAACATAAAATTGAAAAACTCCCAATTGTGGATGAGGCAGGACGTCTAAGTGGTTTAATTACCATTAAAGATATTGAAAAAGTAATTGAATTCCCGAATGCTGCCAAAGATGAACATGGACGCTTATTAGTTGCTGCCGCAGTCGGTGTGACAAGTGATACGTTTGAGCGAGCAGAAGCCTTACTCGAAGCAGGAGCAGACGCGATTATTATCGATACAGCTCATGGTCATAGTGCAGGAGTCTTACGGAAAATTTCCGAGATTCGTGCGCAATTCCCACAAGCCACGTTAATTGCAGGAAATGTTGCGACAGCTTCTGGAACGAAAGCTCTTTACGATGCCGGAGTAGATGTCGTAAAAGTCGGAATTGGACCAGGTTCTATTTGTACGACCCGTGTAGTAGCAGGAGTTGGTGTGCCTCAATTAACAGCGATTTATGACGCGGCATCTGTGGCTCGTAAATATGGCAAAACGATTATTGCAGACGGTGGGATTAAATACTCAGGTGATATCGTAAAAGCATTAGCTGCGGGTGGTCATGCTGTCATGCTAGGTAGTATGTTAGCAGGAACGGATGAATCACCAGGTGAGTTCGAAATCTATCAAGGTCGTCGTTTTAAAACGTATCGTGGGATGGGTTCATTAGGCGCGATGGAAAAAGGCTCAAGTGATCGTTACTTCCAAAGTGGCGTTAACGAAGCGAATAAGTTAGTCCCTGAAGGAATCGAAGGTCGAGTTGCTTATAAAGGTAGCGCGGCGGATATCTTATTCCAAATGATTGGTGGTTTACGCTCAGGAATGGGTTATGTAGGAGCAGGTGATTTAGAACAGTTACGCGAAGAAGCTCAATTTATTCAAATGAGTGGCAACGGTCTAAAAGAATCGCATCCACATGATGTTCAAATTACAAAAGAAGCACCAAACTATTCAGTAAAATCGTAAGAAAAAACCAAGGTGTGACAACAGTCGTTTTTCTCTGAGAAACTGGCGATACATTCGAACAATTGATTCTTTTGATTGTTCGAATGTATCGAAGTTTTTCGAAAGAGTAGACTGTTGTCACACCTTTTTCTGATGCCTATCATTAAACGATTCCTATCTTTTTCTTGATTGACAATTCATCGTTTTAATAGTAATCTTACGATGTGGTAGTAACCAGTTTGAGAGTGAAAAAGAGGTGAGTCGAAATGGAAAAAGGGATGATTAAACAACCTTTATATAATCAATTAGTTGATTTATTAAAAGAAAAGATTGAAATGGAAATGGAAGCCAATGACATGTTACCCTCCGAACGAGAGTTAACCAACCGTTATGGGTTAAGTCGTACAACCGTCCGTTTAGCACTGCAAGAATTAGAAAAACAAGGCTATATTTATCGTCAACATGGCAAAGGCACGTTTGTTTCAGATCTAAGTAAGCAAGTGACGAATTTATCGGGCTCGTATAGTTTCACAGAGCAAATGCGCTCCTTAGGTAAAACACCTGAAACAAAAATTTTAGAATTTGAAGTGGTAGAAGCCAATAAATATCTGGCTGGCCGATTGGGTGTATCGTTAGGTGAAAAATTACTTAAGTTAAAACGTTTGCGTTTGGCAGATGGACAACCGATGATGTTAGAACGCTCTTATTTACCAGCTAAAAAATTTTTGACGCTGACAAGGGAATTACTGGAGCAAAAACCGCTCTATGATTTATTTTCCCAAGAATTTAATCAAACGATTCGCGTAGCAAATGAAGAGTTTTTTGCTACGATCGCTAAGTCAAAAGATGCGAGACAATTGCAAATTATTGAAGGATCTCCTGTCTTAAGTTTAAGACGGACAACGTATAATACGGAAAATGAAATTATCGAATTCACGTTAAGTGTCGCGCGTGCCGATCAATTTCGTTATCGGATTGCTCATGTACGAACACCTGAAAATTAGTCTATTTCCATTAGTCAATAAAAACTATTTTGATCAATTTATCATAATAGCTATCACAAAAACCCTCAGGAATATTTTTCCTGAGGGTTTTGTTTGATTATGAATGACTTATCTATCAAATTTTACGAAAATCATGACGACTAAAATATTGATATAAGGGACGGATATTTGATTCCATCAATTCCTCGGCCGTGACGAATTGGTATCCTTGCTCTCTAAGATTATCAATGATTCGTGGTAGTGCATCAACAGTAGAAGGCTGAATGTCGTGCATTAAGACAATACCACCTTCAGAAGCTGTTTGATCAATCATCTGAATGGTTGCATTTTTTTGTTTCGAATGCCAATCCATTGAATCAATATTCCATTGAATAATCGGTTTACCAATGATCGCTGCCACATCGGCATTTACGGCTCCATAAGGTGGTCTAAATGTTCGTGGTAAAACGCCGGTTGCTTCAAAAATGGCGCGATCGGTTTGCTGGACTTCTTTTTCAATCGCTTCTTTTGAAAGATTTGTCAAAAGTGGGTGAGAGTAGGAATGACTACCGACTTCATGACCTTCTTCATGCATTCTTTTCACTAGATCAGGATGCTTTTTCGCATTTTGACCAAGTAAAAAGAACGTAGCTTTGACGTTTTTTTCTTGTAAAACATCTAAAACGTTAGTTGTGGTATGCGGCATAGGGCCATCATCAAAAGTTAACACAATATATTTTTGATTAGGATCTAGTCCCGTTGCTTCTTCATTTAAGAATGCGGGATTGACTAATTCTTTTTGAATAAACGGTTGGATCTGTTGATACGATAGTGTGATTTCAGTAACGCCGGTTTCATTTTCGGGAAGTACAACGTGTAGAGCATCGGGTTGATACGTCATTTTTGTTTCCCAATTAATTCGAGGTAAATTTAACACTGCGTCAATCACATCATTTGGATTTTCAGCATCATCTAAAATTTGTTGTTGAATCACTTGTTGGATACCAAGTAGATTGGCGTCTTCGACAATTAATTCCTGAATCGTAACAGCTTGTTCCGTTTTTTGATTGATGTAAGTAGGCTCATCTTCAACGGTCCCGATATTTTTAAAAGTAGTAGTATCGACTTGCCATTGATACGTATCAACCATCACACTATAAGAAGCCAATTTCTCCGTATAGTTTTCGTAACCAATCCTGCCGATGAGGATTGTGTGTTGGTTTCCTTTATATTTTTTCGCGGCTTGATTCATTAAGGTAGACATTCTTTCTTCGATGTTCTCAATAGGTAAGCTATCTTTTTCTTTTGGGATATAAGTGACTTTAGTCAGATTATTTTTTTCAGTAATCATTTCGTTCGTTTCAAAACCGCTTTGTGTTTGTCTTTGTTGATTTTTTTTCAGTATTTCTTGTGTTTCGGACGCAATTTTTTCATTCATTCGTTGTTGTTCTAAGAAGTATAACAGGCCAAGACCTGAGCCAATGATGATGGCTGTTAATAGGGAGAAGAAAACAAAACGCGAATACATTTTTTTTGATTGTTTTTTTTGTTGAAGTTGTCGTCGTTCACTCCTATTAGTCGCAGGAGTTATTTTTTTATCGATCACTCTAAGCACCTCTAACATCATTATTCTTAATATTAATAATAATGTAACACTTTTGTAATATAAGCTCAATAAAAAAAGATTAATCTTCGTATAAGAATTTCCTTATACAAAGATTAATCGGATGATTATATTTTTTCGATACGTGTGATGCCACCCATATACGGAACAAGGACCTCAGGCACGGTAACCGTTCCATCGGCATTTTGATAGTTTTCTAAAACAGCTGCAACGGTTCTACCTACTGCTAAACCAGAGCCGTTTAAAGTATGAGCGTAGTGAATTTTCCCTTGATCATCACGGTAGCGAATCATCGCCCGGCGTGCTTGGAAATCTTCACAGTTCGAACAAGAGCTAATTTCACGGAAAGTATCTTGTGCTGGAATCCATACTTCTAAATCATACGTTTTCGCAGCTGAAAAACCCATATCTCCGGTGCATAATGTTAAAACGCGATAAGGTAATTGTAATTTTTGCAAAATACTCTCGGCGTCGGCGGTCATTTGCTCTAAGGCTTCATAAGAATGTTCCCGATCGCTGAATTTAACCATTTCTACTTTATTGAACTGATGAAGACGGATTAAACCACGAGTATCGCGACCAGCGCTTCCTGCTTCTGAACGAAAAGCGGGACTCAAGGCAGTTAAAGAAATCGGTAGCGAATCTTGTTCTAAAATTTCTTGACTATAGTAATTCGTTAACGGTACTTCAGCGGTTGGAATTAAAGTGAAATCAGTATCCGCCAATTGGAAAACATCTTCTTTAAATTTCGGGAATTGTCCTGTACCAAACATTGATTGGCTATTAACGATATAGGGCGTCATCATTTCAGTGTAGCCATGCTCGTAAATATGTTGATCTAACATGAAGTTATATAATGCCCGTTCGAGACGAGCACCTAAGCCTTTGTAGAACACAAAACGGCTACCAGTAACTTTTGCGCCGCGCTCAAAGTCTAAAATCCCTAAGTCTTCCGCAATTTCCCAGTGTGGTTTAGCCTCAAAATCCAATTCTCCGGGAGTACCCCAACGACGTACTTCAATGTTGTCTTCTTCATCTTTTCCAACCGGCACGCTTTCATGTGCTAAATTTGGTAAGGTAGTAGCAATTGCTTGTAACTCATCATCAATCGCTTGCAAACGAGTATCTAAGTCTTTGATTTGCTCACCGACTGCTTTCATTTCGGTAATTTTATCCGTCGCATCGACTTTTTCCCGTTTTAACGTCGCAATCGCACCAGAGACCTCATTGCGATATTTTTTCAGTTCTTCTGTTTGTACAAGCAACTCGCGACGCTTTTCATCAAGTGCTAAAAAGTGGATCAATACTTCAGGGGCCACACCACGCGCGATTAACTTTTGCTCGACAAGTTCCATATTTTGGCGAATCATTTTGATGTCTAACATTTTATTTTTCCTCCTCAAATTAGTAAATAAAATAAAAAAAACTATTCCATCCCTCGCTATAGCTTGGGACGAAATAGATTATTCGCGGTACCACCCAAGTTCGACAATTTGCCGCCCTTGTTTTTCTCGTAACCTGAGAAGTAGGTCTTTCTTTCAAAAGAAGCATGATAAGAATTGGATTCGGTCTTGTTCTATACTGATTTTCACCAACCATCAGCTCTCTATTGAAATAGAAACACTACGTACTAGATTCTCTGCTTGAATATTCATTTTATTTGCTTTAGCATAGCGGAAAACGGCTCTTTCGTCAACTATTCTCTGATTTTTTTGTACGTTTCACATGACTAAGTGGTAAATGGATGATAAAGGATGTCCAATCTTGATTTGATTGGGCATAAATGTAACCGCCATGTAACGCAATAATGCTTTGTGAAATGGCAAGCCCTAAGCCAGTACCACCCGTTTCTTGTGATCGTGACTCTTCCACACGGTAAAAGCGATTGAAAAGAGAATCTAAGGAATGCTTAGGGATCATCTTCCCATTGTTTTTCACACGAATAATCGCCTCAGTTCCGACTTTTTCAATCTCAATCAAGATTAGAGTAGCTCCTTTACCATACTTCAACGCATTTGTAATTAAATTGTTAAACACCCGAACTAATTTATCCGTGTCACCATCCATTAATAACTGTGGCGCACTGGTCACTACTTGAATGTCAA
Source organism: Enterococcus sp. DIV1314a (assembly GCF_051713805.1). Lineage (NCBI taxonomy): Bacteria > Bacillati > Bacillota > Bacilli > Lactobacillales > Enterococcaceae > Enterococcus > Enterococcus sp. DIV1314a. The sequence goes on from NZ_JBIOQP010000001.1 coordinate 1,000,213, forward strand.
TTCCCTTCCGACTGGCTTCTAATTCAAATTCAATGGCGAGTTGTTCCAAAAGTTGTACCATATCAAAGTTCATTGTATGAATCGGAACACCAGGTTGGCGAACTTTGGTATATTCGAATAAATCTTCCACTAAAGAAGTCATTTGTTTAGCTTTTACATAAGCGGTATGAGTGTATTTTAATAGATCTTCTTCAGAACGATATTGTCGATCTTCAATTAACCCAAGATAACCAATAATAGATGTTAAAGGTGTGCGGATATCATGGCTCACATTTGTAATTAATTCATCCTTCGATTGTTCAATCCGACGCTCTTCTTCAATGGCTGCGACCGTACTGTCGACGAGACCGTTAATACTCGTGACAATCCGACTTAAATCACCACTAAGTTCAAATGGGATACGGTGATCATAATTCCCGCTGGCAATGTAATGCAGCTCAGTAATAATATGCCGTAATTGCATTTGACGGTAACGACGAATTAAGCGCCAATATAAAATTAAAGTATCAAGAATAATAAAGAGAGGAATGACTAAATTTCTACCACTTAAAAAAATTGTCGAATCAAAATTTCGCACAAAACTATTTCGCGTTTCAAAAATAGCATCATTTAATGAAGGAAAATGATTCACAATCGAAGAAAAGATGACAATAATCGCAATGTTAAGTAAAATTAACAAAACAATTGTGACGATTGCTTCTGCAAAAAGTTCACTAATCTCCTTTGAGGTCAATGTGATTCGTTTTCGTTTTTCTATTTTGTTATTTGGCATCTATTTTATATCCAACTCCCCAAACGGTTTGAATGATTTTTTCGCCACCAGTAGCTTCTTCTATCTTATCTCTCAAATGACTCACGTGAACCATCACTGTTTTTGCGGAAACGACACTTTCTTGTTTCCATACCCGTTCAAAAATTTCATCGGCACTAAACACACGATTTGGATGAGACGCTAGAAGATAAAGAATTCCAAATTCTAATGCAGTCAGTTGAATATCTCCGCCATCCAATGTTTTTACTTCATGAGAATCACGATTAATAATTAATGATCGAACTTCTAAAATATCGGGTTGTTCACTGGCAGCAGTCATCTTTGTCCGACGTAATAACGATTTGACCCGAGCCATGACTTCAAGTGGATTAAATGGTTTTGTAATATAATCATCTGCGCCTGCAACCAGCCCTTTAATTTTATCCATATCAGTTGTTTTTGCTGTTAACATAATAATTGGAATTTGTGATTCTTTACGAAGCGCTTTAACAACTTGCATGCCATCTAATTCAGGCATCATGATATCTAAAATTAATAAACCGATATCGGGTGTTGAACGAACGTATTCCATGGCTTCTTTGCCATCGTAAGCTTTTACTGCTTCGTATCCTTCATTATGAAGATAAATACTAATTAACTCTACAATTTCTTTATCATCATCTGCTACTAATATTTTCATAAGACAACCTCCTAATAGTTTTATCTAACCCTATATTATCAAAAAAATGAATAAATAGATAAAATAACTATCAATCTTTAGATAATATAAGAAATTAAAAGAAAAAACAAAGGACAAACGAGCAAATTAACGAACGTTATTTGCTTTTAGAAGGATATAAGGGTTTATTTTACGGATAATAACGGATGAAAACGAAGTGGTTGATAGAAGAAAGGGCTCTAAATAGAAACGTTGATTTATCAACGTTCTAGCTATTGACTCGGCTGTAGAAAATTGGTATATTATTAACTGTTGAAGCAAGACGTATAAATATAGAACTGTAGCGTATCACTTTTAAAAAGAAAGATAAAAAAACAATTGACAAATAACAATGTTATTTGTTAGTATATAAAAGTTGCTGATAGCACAGCAGATAAAAAACTTTTATTAAATATTAAAAAGTTGTTGACATTAATCTGTTAAGGTGATAATATATAAAGGTTGCTAAAACAACGAAACGTAGACCTTTGAAAACTGAACAAAGCAAGCAAAACGAACCAAAAGTGTAGGACGCTTCTATTTAGATAGAAGTGAACATTACAAGCAAGCAATTTAGCTAGCAAAATTTTTGAGCTTAACAATCGAAAGATTGTTTCAACTTTTTAATGAGAGTTTGATCCTGGCTCAGGACGAACGCTGGCGGCGTGCCTAATACATGCAAGTCGAACGCTTCTTTTTCATCGAACTTCGGTTCACCGGAAAAGAAGAGTGGCGAACGGGTGAGTAACACGTGGGTAACCTACCCATCAGCGGGGGATAACACTTGGAAACAGGTGCTAATACCGCATAATCTTTTTCTCCGCCTGGAGAGAAAGTGAAAGGCGCTTTTGCGTCACTGATGGATGGACCCGCGCTGCATTAGCTAGTTGGTGAGGTAACGGCTCACCAAGGCCACGATGCATAGCCGACCTGAGAGGGTGATCGGCCACACTGGGACTGAGACACGGCCCAGACTCCTACGGGAGGCAGCAGTAGGGAATCTTCGGCAATGGACGAAAGTCTGACCGAGCAACGCCGCGTGAGTGAAGAAGGTTTTCGGATCGTAAAACTCTGTTGTTAGAGAAGAATAAGGATGAGAGTAAAAAGTTCATCCCTTGACGGTATCTAACCAGAAAGCCACGGCTAACTACGTGCCAGCAGCCGCGGTAATACGTAGGTGGCAAGCGTTGTCCGGATTTATTGGGCGTAAAGCGAGCGCAGGCGGTTTCTTAAGTCTGATGTGAAAGCCCCCGGCTTAACCGGGGAGGGTCATTGGAAACTGAGGAACTTGAGTGCAGAAGAGGAGAGTGGAATTCCATGTGTAGCGGTGAAATGCGTAGATATATGGAGGAACACCAGTGGCGAAGGCGACTCTCTGGTCTGTAACTGACGCTGAGGCTCGAAAGCGTGGGGAGCAAACAGGATTAGATACCCTGGTAGTCCACGCCGTAAACGATGAGTGCTAAGTGTTGGAGGGTTTCCGCCCTTCAGTGCTGCAGCTAACGCATTAAGCACTCCGCCTGGGGAGTACGGTCGCAAGACTGAAACTCAAAGGAATTGACGGGGGCCCGCACAAGCGGTGGAGCATGTGGTTTAATTCGAAGCAACGCGAAGAACCTTACCAGGTCTTGACATCCTTTGACCACTCTAGAGATAGAGCTTTCCCTTCGGGGACAAAGTGACAGGTGGTGCATGGTTGTCGTCAGCTCGTGTCGTGAGATGTTGGGTTAAGTCCCGCAACGAGCGCAACCCTTATTGTTAGTTGCCATCATTTAGTTGGGCACTCTAGCGAGACTGCCGGTGACAAACCGGAGGAAGGTGGGGATGACGTCAAATCATCATGCCCCTTATGACCTGGGCTACACACGTGCTACAATGGGAGGTACAACGAGTCGCCAAGCCGCGAGGCTGAGCTAATCTCTTAAAACCTCTCTCAGTTCGGATTGTAGGCTGCAACTCGCCTACATGAAGCCGGAATCGCTAGTAATCGCGGATCAGCATGCCGCGGTGAATACGTTCCCGGGCCTTGTACACACCGCCCGTCACACCACGAAAGTTTGTAACACCCGAAGTCGATGAGGTAACCTTTTTGGAGCCAGTCGCCTAAGGTGGGATAGATGATTGGGGTGAAGTCGTAACAAGGTAGCCGTATCGGAAGGTGCGGCTGGATCACCTCCTTTCTAAGGAATTTGTTTGACGCAATGATGTTTCATCATTTGCTAATCAAACATCACGGAAACTACACATCGTTTGCTCTTTGTTCAGTTTTGAGAGGTTTACTCTCAATTTAATTGTATTTTGCTCATTGAAAACTGGATATTGAAGAAAAGAAATATAACAAACCAAGAACATTGTGTTGGATGATTGTTACATGATTCCAATTACTTTATTTATTTTATCTTTGATCGCGTTTCTATCGCTAGAAACAACGTCAAAAACCCAACCGTAAGGTTGAGAAGGTTAAGTGAATAAGGGCGCATGGTGGATGCCTTGGCACTAGAAGCCGATGAAGGACGGGACGAACACCGATATGCTTTGGGGAGCTGTACGTAAGCTTTGATCCAGAGATTTCCGAATGGGGAAACCCAACATCTTTTATAGGATGTTACTTTTCAGTGAATACATAGCTGATTAGAGGTAGACGCAGAGAACTGAAACATCTAAGTACCTGCAGGAAGAGAAAGAAAATTCGATTCCCTTAGTAGCGGCGAGCGAAACGGGAACAGCCCAAACCAACAAGCTTGCTTGTTGGGGTTGTAGGACTCCGATATGGTAGTTTTTTCAGATAGTCGAAGGATTTGGAAAAGTCCGTCAAAGAGGGTAAAAACCCCGTAGACGAAATTTGAAAAGCACCTAGGAGGATCCTGAGTACGGCGGAACACGAGGAATTCCGTCGGAATCCGGGAGGACCATCTCCCAAGGCTAAATACTCTCTAGTGACCGATAGTGAACCAGTACCGTGAGGGAAAGGTGAAAAGCACCCCGGAAGGGGAGTGAAATAGATCCTGAAACCATGTGCCTACAACAAGTTAGAGCCCGTTAATGGGTGATAGCGTGCCTTTTGTAGAATGAACCGGCGAGTTACGATTATCTGCGAGGTTAAGTCGAAGAGACGGAGCCGTAGCGAAAGCGAGTCTGAATAGGGCGAATGAGTAGGTGGTCGTAGACCCGAAACCAAGTGATCTACCCATGTCCAGGTTGAAGGTGCGGTAAAACGCACTGGAGGACCGAACCCACGTATGTTGAAAAATGCGGGGATGAGGTGTGGGTAGCGGAGAAATTCCAAACGAACTTGGAGATAGCTGGTTCTCTCCGAAAT
>NZ_JBIOQP010000001.1:1010000-1290000 GCF_051713805.1 Enterococcus sp. DIV1314a
ACAAGTTAGAGCCCGTTAATGGGTGATAGCGTGCCTTTTGTAGAATGAACCGGCGAGTTACGATTATCTGCGAGGTTAAGTCGAAGAGACGGAGCCGTAGCGAAAGCGAGTCTGAATAGGGCGAATGAGTAGGTGGTCGTAGACCCGAAACCAAGTGATCTACCCATGTCCAGGTTGAAGGTGCGGTAAAACGCACTGGAGGACCGAACCCACGTATGTTGAAAAATGCGGGGATGAGGTGTGGGTAGCGGAGAAATTCCAAACGAACTTGGAGATAGCTGGTTCTCTCCGAAATAGCTTTAGGGCTAGCGTCAGATTTTAAGAATGATGGAGGTAGAGCACTGTTTGGACTAGGGGCCCGTCTAGGGTTACCGAATTCAGATAAACTCCGAATGCCATACATTTATATCTGGCAGTCAGACTGTGAGTGATAAGATCCATAGTCGAAAGGGAAACAGCCCAGACCACCAGCTAAGGTCCCAAAATATATGTTAAGTGGAAAAGGATGTGGGGTTGCACAGACAACTAGGATGTTGGCTCAGAAGCAGCCATCATTTAAAGAGTGCGTAATAGCTCACTAGTCGAGTGACCCTGCGCCGAAAATTTACCGGGGCTAAACATATTACCGAAGCTGTGGAGTGTACGTATGTACACTGGTAGGAGAGCGTTCTAAGGGCGTCGAAGGTAGACCGTGAGGACTGCTGGAGCGCTTAGAAGTGAGAATGCCGGTATGAGTAGCGAAAGACAGGTGAGAATCCTGTCCACCGTATGACTAAGGTTTCCTGGGGAAGGCTCGTCCGCCCAGGGTTAGTCGGGACCTAAGCCGAGGCCGATAGGCGTAGGCGATGGACAACAGGTTGATATTCCTGTACCCGTTGTTTTTGTTTGAGCGATGGAGGGACGCAGTAGGCTAAGAAATGCAGACGATTGGAAATGTCTGTCCAAGCAATAAGTCCGAGTGAGAGTCAAATGCTTTCATTCATTAAGGACAAGTTGTGATGGGGAGGGAAATTTAAGTACCGAAGTTTCTGATGTCACACTGCCGAGAAAAGCTTCTAGTTAGAAAACAACGGCCCGTACCGTAAACCGACACAGGTAGTCGAGGAGAGTATCCTAAGGTGTGCGAGAGAACTCTCGTTAAGGAACTCGGCAAAATGACCCCGTAACTTCGGGAGAAGGGGTGCTGTTCGCAAGAACAGCCGCAGTGAATAGGCCCAAGCGACTGTTTATCAAAAACACAGGTCTCTGCAAAATCGAAAGATGAAGTATAGGGGCTGACGCCTGCCCGGTGCTGGAAGGTTAAGAGGAGTGCTTAGCACAAGCGAAGGTACGAATTGAAGCCCCAGTAAACGGCGGCCGTAACTATAACGGTCCTAAGGTAGCGAAATTCCTTGTCGGGTAAGTTCCGACCCGCACGAAAGGCGTAACGATTTGGGCACTGTCTCAACGAGAGACTCGGTGAAATTTTAGTACCTGTGAAGATGCAGGTTACCCGCGACAGGACGGAAAGACCCCATGGAGCTTTACTGTAATTTGATATTGAGTGTCTGTACCGCATGTACAGGATAGGTAGGAGCCGTAGAGATCGGGACGCTAGTTTCGATGGAGGCAATGGTGGGATACTACCCTTGCGTTATGGCCACTCTAACCCGCATCACTAATCGTGATGGGAGACAGTGTCAGATGGGCAGTTTGACTGGGGCGGTCGCCTCCTAAAAGGTAACGGAGGCGCCCAAAGGTTCCCTCAGAATGGTTGGAAATCATTCGTAGAGTGCAAAGGCAAAAGGGAGCTTGACTGCGAGAGCTACAACTCGAGCAGGGACGAAAGTCGGGCTTAGTGATCCGGTGGTTCCGCATGGAAGGGCCATCGCTCAACGGATAAAAGCTACCCTGGGGATAACAGGCTTATCTCCCCCAAGAGTCCACATCGACGGGGAGGTTTGGCACCTCGATGTCGGCTCGTCGCATCCTGGGGCTGTAGTCGGTCCCAAGGGTTGGGCTGTTCGCCCATTAAAGCGGCACGCGAGCTGGGTTCAGAACGTCGTGAGACAGTTCGGTCCCTATCCGTCGCGGGCGTTGGAAATTTGAGAGGAGCTGTCCTTAGTACGAGAGGACCGGGATGGACTTACCGCTGGTGTACCAGTTGTCTCGCCAGAGGCATCGCTGGGTAGCTATGTAGGGAAGGGATAAACGCTGAAAGCATCTAAGTGTGAAGCCCACCTCAAGATGAGATTTCCCATTTCTTTAAGAAAGTAAGATCCCTGAGAGATGATCAGGTAGATAGGTCAGGAGTGGAAGTGCAGCGATGTACGGAGCGGACTGATACTAATCGATCGAGGACTTAACCAAAATGTTAAAATAAAAACTTGGTATGGTACAATGATTTTCTTCAAATCCAGTTTTGAGTGAGCAACACTTACTCAAATAATCAAATAGTGTGGTGGCGATAGCAAGAAGGATACACCTGTACCCATGCCGAACACAGAAGTTAAGCTTCTTAGCGCCGATTGTAGTGAAGGGTTTCCCTTTGTGAGAGCAGGACGTCGCCACGCGAATTTGATATATAATTCACTCATTCATTATGGGGGTTTAGCTCAGCTGGGAGAGCATCTGCCTTACAAGCAGAGGGTCAGCGGTTCGATCCCGTTAACCCCCATCATGAGTCGTTAGCTCAGTTGGTAGAGCATCTGACTTTTAATCAGAGGGTCACAGGTTCAAGCCCTGTACGACTCATTTTAATCAATTTTCAAACGCGGGTGTGGCGGAATTGGCAGACGCACTAGACTTAGGATCTAGCGCCGCAAGGCGTGGGGGTTCAAATCCCTTCACCCGCATGAGAAATACGCCGGCTTAGCTCAGTTGGTAGAGCATCTGATTTGTAATCAGAGGGTCGAGGGTTCAAATCCTTTAGCCGGCATTTTAGTAAAATATTTGCGGAAATAGCTCAGTGGTAGAGCACCACCTTGCCAAGGTGGGGGTCGCGGGTTCGAACCCCGTTTTCCGCTTTAGCCAATTCTTATGCCGGGGTGGCGGAACTGGCAGACGCACAGGACTTAAAATCCTGCGATGAGTGATCATCGTGCCGGTTCGATTCCGGCCCTCGGCATTTTTTTTTGCACCCATAGCTCAATTGGATAGAGTACTTGACTACGAATCAAGCGGTTAGAGGTTCGACTCCTCTTGGGTGCATTAAGCTGTTTTACGGGAAGTAGCTCAGCTTGGTAGAGCACTTGGTTTGGGACCAAGGGGTCGCAGGTTCGAATCCTGTCTTCCCGATACTGATCAAAGTGTAAAGCATGACTAATTATTAGTTATGCTTTTTTTGTTGTCTTCGAGTTTTAGTGATGTTATCGACTCGAATGGCATATTTATTTGCTGATTAAATGTGATACAATAGTAGAGACAAAGAGAAAGAGGAGGCGTATACTTGGAAGGAAAAATTACAAAAGCGCTAAGTGGCTTTTATTATATTGAAAGTGAAGGCATCACGTATCAAACACGAGCGAGGGGAAATTTTCGTAAACGTAAGATCACGCCATTGGTGGGGGATAACGTTGTCTTTGAAAGTAGTAATTTGACGGACGGGTATTTGTTAGAAGTTTTTCCTCGAAAAAATCAACTAGTACGTCCGGCTGTTTCGAATGTCGATCAAGGAGTCGTCGTTAGCAGCTTAGTAGAGCCTAATTTTTCTTATAATTTATTGGATCGTTTTTTAGTGTCATTAGAATTCGAAGATATAAATCCTCTTATTTATCTAACGAAAGTCGATTTATTAGAAGATGATTCATTAGTGAATGAAGTGAAAAAAGTCTATGAAGAAATTGGCTATCCCGTAATTGTTGCTACAGAAGATGAGACGTCGTTAAAACAAATTGAAGCGACTTTTTCTCAGAAATTGACAGTATTCATGGGGCAATCTGGTGCGGGTAAATCAACTTTATTAAATCGAATTGTACCCGATTTAGCGTTAGAAACAGGTGAAATTTCAAGTGCGTTAGGTCGTGGGAAGCATACGACGCGACACGTTGAATTGTTGCCGATTGCCGGAGGATTGGTTGCGGATACGCCTGGTTTTGGCTCCATTGATTTTCTAACGGTCGAAGCGAGAGAATTGCCGCGTTTATTCCCAGAGTTTGTTAAAGTAGCTAGCCAATGTCGCTTTAGAGAGTGCTCACATATCAATGAGCCCAACTGTGCCGTGAAAGAAGCAGTAACGGAGGGAACCATTGCGCAAACACGCTATGAGAATTATACTCAATTTTTAAATGAAGTTGAAAATAGAAAACCAATGTATCGTAAAAAGAAATAGGAGATGAGAAGACAATGAAAATAGCCCCGTCGATTTTAAGTGCAGATTTTGCAAATTTACAAAGAGATGTCGCATTTGTTGAAAAACATGGAGCTGACTATATTCATATGGATGTAATGGATGGTCAGTTTGTTCCGAATATTACCTTTGGAGCTAATGTTGTAAAAGCATTACGTCCTCATACGAAATTACCTTTAGACGTTCATTTAATGATTGCTCAACCAGAACGTTATATTAATGATTTTGTGGAAGCTGGCGCTGATATTATTGGTGTCCATGTTGAAGCCGATTCTCATATTCACCGAACGATTCAGTTAATCAAAGAAAAAAATGTCAAAGCAGAAGTTGTGATTAATCCTGGGACACCGGTTTGTGCGATTAAACATATATTGGGTATGGTTGATCAAGTACTGGTGATGACGGTCAATCCTGGTTTTGGTGGTCAACAGTTTATCGAAGAGTGCCTCATTAAAATTAAAGAGCTAGCGGATTTGAGAGCGGAAAATGGCTATCATTATGATATTCAAGTAGATGGTGGAATTGTCCCAGAAACTGCCAAGCGTTGCAAAGAAGCAGGAGCTAATGTTTTTGTGGCAGGTAGTTATATCTATGACGCTGAAGATCCCGCGAAACAAATTGCATGCTTAAAAGAGGCGCTAAGAGGATGAAAGTTTTACTAGTAGCTGGAGGGTCTACTGCTAGTTGGCCCGCGCTTACGAGTGAATATGACGTGTATATCGGCATTGACCGGGGAAGTCTCTATTTACTCGAAGCAGGCTATCGCGTAGACTTAGCAATTGGGGATTTTGATTCGTTATCTCCTGTTGAAAAAGAGTCTGTCTTTGAGCATGCTATTAAGATCATCACAGCTCCTGCTGAAAAAGATGAGACTGATACACAGCTCGCGCTCTCCTATGCGTTGACACACTATCAAGCGGCAACATTTGAAATGATTGGAATGACAGGTGGTCGTCTCGATCACTTTTTAGCCAACTTATGGATGGTTCTCGAACCACGTTTCAAACCGTATAGTGCGCAAATTATGCTGAGAGATCGGCAAAATACGGTAAGCTATCTGTTGCCTGGCGAATATAAAATCGAGCAGATACCCGAAATGAAATACCTGGGCTATTGTTGCCTAACACCTGTTGAGAATTTAACCTTGCGATACAGTAAGTATACGCTTAATCAAGTGACGATTCCTCATCCGATGTCACTCGCAAGTAATGAGTTTATTGAAAAAACAGCCTATATTTCTTTTGATGAAGGAATCATAGCTGTGATTCAATCAAAAGATGAATAAAAAGTCGGGACTGGCCTTTTTGAAAAAAGTGTTCAAAAAAGCTTAAGAGTCTCGTCTTTTCTTTTGTTTCCTATCATTTAGTGGTACAATTTACCCTATCAGTCTGTATAATATGAGGTGCACTTTGTGAAAAAATTTAACCCAAATAAAAATATAATTATTACGTTGATTCTTGTGATTATTATTGTGACGACGTTGAGTGTTACGATTGCAAGACGAGCAGTTGCGGATAAACCATTCTTTGCGCAATCGCTCATTACGGATACGATTTCAATCATCGATCGAACGATTACAGCTCCTTTTCGTTGGATTAGTAGTGGTGCTAGTGCGGTAGAAAATCTTTTCGTGACGTATGAAGAAAATGAACGCTTGAAAGAGAAAATTGATCAATATGATGAATTGTTGCAACAAAACAAAAATCATGAGCGAGAAATTGCGACGTTAACAGAAGAATTGAATTTGCAAGCCACGCTTACTGATTTTGAAAAAATTACAAGCAATGTCATCTCTCGTTCACCTGATACATGGCAAGATATCATGGTCATCGATCGTGGAAAGAATGATGGCGTAGAAGCGAACATGCCGGTTGTTTCGAATGCAGGATTAATCGGACGTATTATTGAAGTAAATAAGGCCTCTTCTAAAGTGGAATTATTAACGTCAAGTAACCAAAATAGTAATCAATTTCCCGTCCGGATTTCAACTAAAGAGGGGGAAGCATTTGGTATTTTGAAAGGCTATGACGCGGATAAAGAGGTCCTTGTGATTGAGCAAATCACTGGAGTAAAAGAAATCGAAGCAGGCGCTGTCGTTCAAACATCAGGATTGGGTGGCGGCTCACCAGCAGATTTACCGATTGGTACAACGTTAAAAGAAAGTACGGATCGTTTTGGTTTAACGCGACAAGTGTACGTCAAACCTTATGCCCAAATGTCTGACTTGCTCGTCGTGACGGTGATTAAGCGCGGAGTAGGTGATGAATAAAAATGATTAGGAGAAACCTCTATTATTTCACTCCTGTTTTATTTTTTTTCTTGATGTTAATTGACGCGCATCTGACGCAAGTATTCATCGCGACGAGTCAGAATCATTACATTTGGCGTGCGCATCTCGTTTTGATTGCTATGTTAATTGCTGTAAAGCAATTGCCTAAACATTATATGATTACCGTTGCTTTGATCATTGGCAGTCTCTTTGACTTATATTACCTAGGGATTTTAGGTATTTATGCGGTAGTATTTCCAGTGACAATCTGGTTGATGTACCTGATATATGGCATCTTATTTGAAAATGATTTTAATCTTTTTTTTGGTATGATTATATTTGTCACTTTCTTTGAACTATTCATTGTTGGACTGCAATTAATGTTCAATTTAATTCGAATCGATTTGATTTATTTTGTGACACAATTGTTAGCACCGACGTTACTTTTAAATATAGGTCTCTATTTATTGAGTATTTATCCTCTCAAAAAAATATTCTGGAAAAAATAAAAAAACTGTCTCAATCGTTGTCCTTTTTTGGTACACTGATTGAGACAGTTTTTTTATCATCGTTAAGCGAATAAAGGAGACAGCATACTTATGAATGAAAGCGTTTTAAAAGAAGAGATATTATTTAAACCCGGAGATCATCAATCAAGTGCTTTTCGGATTCCAGCATTGCTTTATACAAAAAAGAAAACATTAATTGCAGCGGCAGATGCTCGAATGACCAATCAAAGAGATAATCCAAACGAAATAAAAAATGTGATTCGAAGGAGTTTTGATCAAGGTGAGACATGGGAGCCGATTCAAACAACCATTGAATTTTTGGGTGATAAAGGGGTCAATGGTCCGGCAGCAATTGATTGTTCTTTAGTCCAAGATCAACTGAATGAACGCATTTGGTTACTTTATTCTCATAGCCCAGGAGGAATAGGTGCTTTTAATAGTTGGATAGGGACAGGCTATGATCAACAAGATCGGAAAATCGTGTATAATCGTCATTATTATCCTTACGTCATAGCAAATAACGGACGAGTATACACGAAAGATGACGAAACATTAACCGACTATCGTGTAGATACAGAGGGCTACGTCTTTAAAGGTGAACGTCGCTTAGGAACAATCTATGAAAAATTCAATGAGTTAAAGGAAGAACAACTTTATGAAGCACCGACAAGCTATTTACAACTCATTTTTAGCGATGATGAAGGTCATAGTTGGTCGAATCCAATTGAGTTAAATAACCAAGTGAAAGAAGAATGGATGAGTTTTATTGGAACGGGTCCTAGTAGAGGGATTCAACTGGAACACGGTCGGTATCCAGGACGGTTGCTTTTTCCAATTTATTTTATGAATAAAAGTGGTTTTTTCTCTTGTAGCGTTATTTATAGCGATGATCATGGACAGACTTGGCAACGTGGAGCATCACCTAATGATGGACGTCCTGTTTCTTTAAGTGATATTTCTGCGGAAAGTTTGGGAGAAGCATTAAAAAAATATGAATTAACAGAATCACAGGTGATTGAACAACTGGATGGATCGCTCAGACTGTATATGCGAAATCATTATGGAAAAGGGTGTGTAGCAAAGGCGATTAGTCTAGATGGCGGCGTCAGTTGGGGTGAAATTACCTTTGAAGAAACCTTAATCAATCCGGTATGCCAATTTAGTGTCCTCCCGTATCGATTAGATAATCAACAAGGACTGTTGTTTTTAGGCCCTCGTTCAACCCACAAGAGAGAAAATGGTGTCTTACTTTTTAGTCTGGATAATGGACTCACATGGTCAGGGGAACAGTTAATAGAGCAAGGCTCCTTCATCTATTCTGCCATGACTGTTCTAGAACACGGTACGATTGGTCTATTATATGAGAAACAATGGTCGTCTGACGGTCTGATTCGATTGATTTTCAAAAAAATTGATTTGAAAGAAATACGAAACGAATCCGGTGAAACACCACTTTTTGAGTCTTTACAACCTTGAAAATGAAGAAAATAAGAACAGTTGTGATAAAAAAGCGAGATTGAAACATATTTGTAACATTTGTTTTATCATCCTGTCATACACCTGTGTTACAATCAGCTTGTCGTTAATATTAATTAAGAAATTTTAAAACAAATTAAAAATAGTTTAAATACAGTCAATCAATCGGAGGAATATCACTTGAAGAAACGAATTTTATCATCATTACTCGCCTGTTCTTTATTGTTTACCGTAGTAGCAGCGCCTGCGATTGCTTTTGCAGATGACTTTGATACGCAAATTGAACAAAAAAATAAAGAAATTACTGAATTACAAAGTAAACAAGCAGCTTTACAATCGCAAATTAGTGGTTTAGAAGCAGAAGTTGCAGGCATCAATGCCAAAGCACAAGAACTTTTTGCGAAAAAAGAAACATTAACAAAAGAAACAGAGCAATTACAACAAGAAATTGCTGATTTAGAAGTCCGTATTGAACGTCGTGAAGAAGCGATTCGTAATCAAGCGCGTGACGTCCAAGTAAATGGGAGCCAAACAACTTTAATTGAAGCGGTCATTAATGCTGACTCAATTACAGATGCGATTGGTCGTGTTCAAGCGATGTCAACGATCGTGAATGCTAATAATGATTTAGTGACACAACAAAAAGAAGATAAACAAGCAGTAGAAGATAAAAAGATTGAAAATGAAACCAAATTAGGTGAAATTCAAGAAACGCAAGTCACGCTAGAAGCACAAAAAGGTGAATTAGAACGTAGTCAAGCAGACTTAGCGGTCGCTAAAGCAGATTATGCTTTACAACAAGCGTCAAAAGAAAGTGAAAAAGAAGCAATCAAAGAACGTAAAGCAGCAGCAGAAGCAGAACAAGCTCGAATTGCTGAAGAAGCACGTTTAGCGGCTCAAGCACAACGCCAAGCAGCGCAAGAAGCTCAAGCACAAGAAGAAGCACAAGCCGCAACAAGTAATACAACAAATCAAACAACGAATAACCAAACAAATAATTCACAAACAAGTACCAATAATAATTCAAGTAATAGTCAGACGTCATCAAGCAGTAATAACACGTCATCGTCTAATACGCCATCATCAAGTACAACGGAGGAGTCAAATACGAGCGTCGAAACACCAGCTCCAGCTCCAGTTGCTCCAACGCCTACACCAGCTCCAGCACCTTCAGGGAATGGTTCTTCGGTGATTGCAGAAGCGTATAAATATTTAGGCGTACCTTATGTATGGGGTGGAAAAACACCAAGTGGTTTTGACTGTTCAGGCTTTACAAGCTATGTTTTCCGTAACGCAACTGGCCGTGAAATCGGTGGTTGGACTGTTCCTCAAGAAAGTGCTGGCACAAAAATTTCTGTTGCCGAAGCACAACCAGGCGATTTGTATTTCTGGGGTTCTGCAGGTAGTACTTACCATGTAGCCATTGCTTTAGGTGGCGGACAATACATCCATGCACCATCTCCAGGTCAAAGCGTAAGCGTTAGTTCTGTTGGTTCATGGGGACCAAGTTTCGCAGTACGTATGTAATGAAATAAAAGCTGACGAGTTCATTTCGTCAGCTTTTTTCGTGTGTACTAAGTAAGAAGATACCAAAGACCGAGGCTTAGAAACGGAACAAAAGGGAGATAGCCGAGCTGTTTTTTGTTCACTAAGAAATAGAGGCAAAAAAAGACCAGAGCCAAACAACTGGCAATCGCTAAAAGTAAAAATAATTCATATAACGATAGCCAAGGTCCCCAAATGAGTAACAAGAGGACATCTCCCAGCCCGAGATAAGATTGAAAGAAGAAGGTCACGATGAATAAGCAAAAGAGCATGAAGACACCAGTTTGCCAGTAAAAAGGAGACTGAAAATAGAAATGAAGGAGCCATAGCAAAAACCCGAATGGATATAAGAGTTTGGGTTCGACAATAAAGTAGAAGAGATCGGTCATTGACAGTAAAAAAGCCATTGTTAGCCAACAGAGAAGTAGACACTTTAACATCAGTGTTTCTTGTTGCAGTGAGAAAACAAAGACACAACCGTAAATAAGTGCACTCAATCCATGAACAAAATAACCATTTTTTTGACAAGAAACATCACGATAGCAAAGAGGAATCAATGAAAAAAAGGATGCTTGCGCAGGATGAGAAGTGCGATCGTCAGAGCAAGAAGGACGGGCTTCTTGGTTTAGTGGTAGATAGCGCGCAATTACCGTGAGCACGGAACCGATACAACAGCCAATATAAAAAAGTTTCATTCTATTCTCCTTTTTCTATATTCTTTTAAGAAGATACGCAAAAAAGGGTGAATACTAGACAAATTGCTTCGCTTTATTGAATAATAAGGAGTGATCAAACAATGGAGGGAAAGAAATGAAAAAAACAGGAACCGTGATAGGTGCTTTATTATTCATGCTCTTATTTATAAGCGGTTGTACAAAGGCAATTCCCGCGGAGGAAGCGGCAAATATCTTGATTGATACGATGATTTATGATCAACAAACGGAAGCTTTCCAAATAAATTTTGCGAATAGTGAAGAATTAACGGAAATTTTCGTCGAACAACGGACACTGTTTGAAGAGAATTTTACCCAAGGGATATTACAGACAGGTGAAGCAGTGGACGAGCAGCTCGCGATGGAGATTTCCGAAATGTTGATGCAACAAATGCGCGAAACGACGAGTTACCAAATCAAAAACATTACAGAAACCAAGCCGATATATCATGTAACGTATGAGATACAAGGATTCAATTTACTACAATTATTTAAAGAATCGATTACGGAGCTGTTAGTCCGTATTCAAAACGACAATGAGTTGGTTAAAGATGAGAAAACGTTAATTGCGACAACCGTGGCCATTATGCAAGAAAAGATTCCGACAATCGAGGCAAATGACACGAGTACAGAAGTAACGTTACAGTTAAAAGTCAATCGAGGGAAATGGGAAATCGTTAACGGTCAAGACGAATCCCTAGCCAGCTTGTATCTTGCTTTCTTCTCAGGCATGCGGTCTCAAGAAGAATTAACGAACGCGATGACGGAAGCATTGAATGAGATAGAGGTACCATCGATGGGAGAACCGACAAATTGAGAAAGTTTCTCAAATAATCATTATTATTGTACATTTTCGTTGTTTCGTACTATGCTAGATATACAAGAAAGTGAGGAGATGTTAAGATGAAATACGAACAAACGAAAGAAATATTAAATCAACTAGTGGCGGATTTAAGTCAGTTTTCAGTTGTGATTCATCAAACCCACTGGTATATGCGCGGTCCAGAATTCCTAACGTTACATCCTTTGATGGACGAATTCATGGATGAAATCAATGCGCAATTAGATGTAATCTCAGAGCGTTTAATTACCTTAGATGGTGCACCTTATTCCACCTTACAAGAGTTTATTGATCATACTGGTATTAAAGACGAAGTTGGAACATATGAACGTACGATTCCAGAACGCATGGCAACACTTGTTTCTGGTTACCGCTATTTAGCTGATTTGTACAAAAAAGGCATCGAAGTAGCTGGCGAAGAAGGCGACGACAGCACGCAAGATATCTTTACGAGCTTCAATACAGATATCGAGAAAAAAATCTGGATGCTTCAAGCAAAATTAGGCTTTGCCCCAGAAATTGACCCCGCTTATTCTGAAATGACAAGATAACATTCGCGATATCCCTCAATTTTTTTGAGGGATATTTTTATTTCTTTTTTTCAATAGAAAATGATTGACATTCGCGTGAAATCTAGGTATCATATTAAATGGTATTGTTTGCCCCATTAAGAGCCCCGGAAACTCAAATGCATGTCAAACATTCGAAATTGAAATTGGAGGAAAAATACAGTGCGTACAACATATATGGCCAAAACTGGCGAAGTAGAACGTAAATGGTATGTAGTTGATGCAACAGATGTTCCTATGGGTCGTCTTTCATCAGTCGTAGCATCAATTCTACGTGGAAAAAATAAACCAACATTCACTCCCCATGTGGATACAGGTGATTTTGTAATTGTCATTAATGCAGATAAAGTTAAATTAACAGGTAATAAAGCAAGTGGAAAAATTTACTACCGTCACTCAGGATACATCGGCGGAATTAAATCAATCTCAGCTGGAGAATTACGTGAGAAAAACTCTCGTCGTCTAATCGAAACTTCTGTTAAAGGTATGTTACCTAAAAATACTTTAGGTCGTGCTCAAGGCATGAAATTACACGTTTATGCTGAAGGAACACACCCACATGCAGCACAACAACCAGAAGTATTGGATCTTACAAACTTAATTTAATAGGAGGGAATTTCATTGGCACAAGCTCAATATATCGGCACAGGCCGTCGTAAAAACGCAGTTGCTCGCGTACGTTTAGTACCAGGAACTGGTAAAATTACTATTAACAAAAAAGACATTGAAACATATATCCCACATGCTGACCTACGTGAAGTTATCAACCAACCTTTTGGCGTAACTGAAACAAAAGGCGCATATGACGTATTAGTGAACGTTAACGGTGGAGGCTACGCAGGACAATCAGGTGCAATCCGTCATGGTATCGCACGTGCATTATTAACTGTAGATCCTGATTTCCGTCCAGCTTTAAAACAAGCAGGTCTATTAACTCGTGACGCTCGTATGGTGGAACGTAAAAAACCAGGTCTTAAGAAAGCTCGTAAAGCTTCACAATTCTCAAAACGTTAATTGCGATTATCGTTCAAACAAAAAACCATTTCTTTTTGGAATGGTTTTTTTGTTTGTTACGAGACTCGTACTGGGCGAAGCAAGGCTGAGCGCAGTTTCCTTTTTTTGTGTCGTTGCGAATTTATTCGCTTACGAATACAGTATGGGACGGGGGTTTCCTTTGAAATCGAGTACCAATCCATTAAGACGTTTCAAGGCACTTTCCATTTATTGGAGAGTGTCTTTTTTACAAACCATCCCTTATATAACGCTTACATTTTAATTGCACTTTTCGTTTAAATAAAATATCAGATTACGATTCATTTAAAATAAAAGGAATGAACTAACATGAAGAAAGTATCGAGCAATCTTATTTTAGGACTAATGTCTTTAATCATTGGATTTCAGTTTCTTCGGTTTGATAATGGATATATCTTGGAAACGGCTTCTTATGAAATTGTGCCGGGACATCTATTAATTGCTTTAGGCGGGGTTATTTTGATTTACTATACAGTCCCCATTATTTAGGGTGTATTCATAGATAAAAAACAGAAGTAGAGGTTATAGATAGAGGATCGTTAACTCAGTACCATCATCAGTAAAATCGAATGAAATCAAAAAAGAGAGCAGATGAATGCTCTCTTTTTTGATAATCCTAATCGAGGAATGCCGTTAGATTAAAACGGCATTCTATGAGGGGCGAGTTTGTCCCAATCGAAGATGACGCCTGTACCGGGGATTTCGGGTGCAACAGCGTGTCCATCTTCTGGATCGATGACAAGGGGACGTGTGGTGTATTGGTCAATAGGGAAGCTATGCATTTCGAGATAGCCCGCGTTAGGCATCGCGGCTAGTAAGCTCACATGGAGTTCTTGCATGCCGTGAGTCGAAACAGAGAGGTTATGCACTTGGGTTAAGGTAGCGACTTTAAGCCAACCCGTAATGCCTCCACAGTTTGAGGCATCTGGTTGTGGGAAGTCAACGTGCCCATATTGAATCATATGCATGAATTCGATCGGAGTACGTAAGTTTTCGCCTCCTGCGACGGCAATGTGTCCTTCTTGGGCAATTCGTGCATAGCCCTCGTAATCTTCTGGAATGGTGGGTTCTTCAAGGAATAAAATATTATAGGGCGCCATTAATTTCGCTGCTTTAATCGCTTTTTCAACCGACCAGCTCATGTTGGCGTCCACCATAAACACGACATCTGGTCCGATGAGTTCACGAACCGCTTTGATTCGTTCAATATCTTCGGCTAGTGTTGGTTGTCCGAGTTTGATTTTGACGGCTTTTAGGCCCATGTCTAAGTATTTTTGATTGTTTGCCAGTAATTTCTCTAGCGGGAAGTTCAAATCAATCGCGCCACCGTAACATTTGACTTTATTGCTGTGGCCACCGAGTAATTTATAGAGTGGTTCATCTGCTTTTTTGGCACGTAAATCCCATAGTGCAATGTCACAGGCTGCAATCGCAAAGCTTGCGAGTCCGCCGCGTGCAACATAGTGGATGCCCCAGTTCATTTGATCCCAGAGTGATTCGATACAAGAGGCATCTTTACCTAATAAAATATGTTTGAGTTCTTTGTCGATGAGTTTGGCAATCGACTCTCCACCAAAGCCCCCTGTATACGTATAGCCAACACCTGTTCGGCCGTCTTCGGTAGTGATTTTGACAATCGGGACTTCAAAATGGGTATGGAGACCGTGTTTTGCATCCTCCATAATTTCAGGTAGGGGAATGCGGTAATATTCTGTTACAACTTCAATAATTGTCGACATTAAAATCCTCCTTACAGTTTTTGATTGGTGAATCACGTAGGTAATGCTTGAGTGGCAATTGACTTTCTTGAACGGCTTGCGCAATAATGGCTGCGATTGTTGCGGCTCCGAGATTGCTTAAGTGCGTATTATCACAAACCCCTTCAGGATAATAAGTGAACTCATTTGGCTTACCATGCAAAAAGAATTTAGTTGTTTCTTCTGGTGAGTACGACTTAAGCCATTCTTGTGTTTTGGCAAAAATATCGAGGACGACGACATCATGCATTTGGGCTAATTGTTTCATCGCATCTGGATACTCCCCAAGAGTTAGAGGATTGAGACTCCCATCAGGTAAGTAATCTCGACGACTAATCGGTGTCAATAAAACGGGGCAGGCGACTTTCTCTTTAGCGGCTTCGATGTATTGTGTTAAATAAGTTAAATAACTACCATAGGGTAATGTCCCGCGACTTTCATCTATTTTTTGATCGTTATGGCCAAACTGAATAAAGAGATAGTCTCCAGGTGCGAGTCGATTCTTGATTGTTTCGAGTCGCTGTTCATGAATAAAAGATTTGGAACTTCGCCCATTCATTGCATGATTTTCAATCTGCAGTTTTTGATCGAAGTAAGTGGCCAGTTTTTCACCCCAGCCAGTTTCTGGGCGACGATTCTCTGCTTTAGTTGCGGCGGTAGAATCGCCAGCAATAAAAATAGTTGGCATAATCTTCTCCTTTTAATGCATTATTCAGTAGCGTTCATTTTGTGATTGTCTTTCTTTTAGCCAATTTTCGGCTAGACCTTGCCATTGTAAGAGATGAGGAACTTCAGGAAGTATTCCTAAACCGTGTCGGCCTTCAGGGAAAAGGTGACACTCTACCGGAACCTGTTTTGCTTTCAAGGCTGTAAGGAGACAAAGACTGTTTTCAACCGGAACAGCTTGATCGGTAATGGTATGCCAAATGAAGCAAGGAGGCGTCTTTGTATCAACGATTTTTTCTAACGAGAACTGTGAACGCAACTCAAAACTGGCAGTTTCTCCCAGTAGATTTTGCCAACTACCGCGATGACTAAAAGGTTCGACAAAGCTGACAACCGGATAGGCAAGTAACAAGCCATCGGGTCTAGGGCTAATCTTGCTGCCAATTAAACCGGCGACGTGTGCTCCAGCAGAAAATCCCAGAACAAAAATCTGATCGAGAACAGGGTGGGTGCGTAATTCACTCATGATTTTTTCGATATCGGATAGGAATGTTTTGTAGTGAATATGTTGGACTTGGTAAGCCAAAATACCGGTATGATAGCCCGCCTCCTTTAACCAATGTTGAATCGCAAGCCCTTCTTTTTCATAAGCGAGATGTGTATATCCACCACCGGGACAAATTAAAATAAATGGACGGCGTGTTTCATCAATCAAGTGAAGGGTATAACTCGTGTGAATCGGTTTTTCAAGTGTGTGATCAATTTTCACAAAGATGCTCCCTTTTCATGAATTTAAAAATTAAAATAATTAGCGGCATTATGATAACTAATATCTTCTACGATTTTCCCTAAGTACGCTTCATCTGCGGGTGCTTCGCCACGTTCGACGATTTCACTAATGAAGCCACATAAAACACGACGGAAGTATTCATGTCGCGTATACGATAAGAAACTACGAGAATCGGTTAACATGCCGACAAAGTTTGCTAATGGACTGCCATCCGCGAAAACGGTCAATTGTTGACGCATTCCAGCTAAAGTATCGTTATACCACCAACCAGAACCAAGTTGTAATTTTCCTGGACTCTCTTTTTGGAAACAACTCATTAACGCAACAATGACCGGATAGTCATTCGGATTCAACGAATAGAGAATGGTCTTTGGTAATTGATCGGTTGTATCTGCCCGATTCAATAATTGTTGTAAAGGAATGGTCAAAGATAAATCATTAATTCCGTCATAGCCCGTGTCCGGTCCTAATTGTTGGTACATGCGGTCGTTACAATTGCGATACGCATGAATGTGTAATTGAGCGGTCCAGTTGCGTGCGTGATAGAAATGGAATAAGTGCGTTAAGGTTTCTGTTTTATAAGTGGCAATTTCAGTGGGGCTTAATGCTTCTTGCTTTAATGCTTTCACAAAAATTGCTTCTAACGCTTCTGGGGAAGCTGCCTCATAGTGTAAAACATCTAGTGCGTGGTCTGATAAACGCCCTCCTTGGTCATGGAAGTACTGGACGCGAGACTCTAATGCTGAGATTAATTCTTGATAGGAATCAATCGGTGTGCCGTATACCTCGCCTAATTGAGTAATCCATTGTTCAAAATCAGGTTTATCCAGATTTAACGCTTTATCTGGTCGGAAAGTCGGTAATACTTTGAAAGCAACTTCTTCTTTTGCTAAGCGTTGATGATAAGCAAGGTCATCAATCGGATCATCTGTTGTACAAATCACTTTGACGTTGGAGTTTTTGATTATTTCGCGGCGACAAAAATCGGCTGTAGCTAATTTCGCATTCGCACGCTCCCAAATTTCTGGTGCATTTTTTTCATTGATCACGAGATCCACGCCAAAGAAACGTTTTAATTCTAGGTGTGTCCAAGTATAAAGCGGATTGCCAATCGTTTTGGGCATTGTTTGACACCAAGCCAAGAATTTATCGTAATCAGAGGCATCGCCCGTAATGTGTGATTCGGGTACTCCGCAAGCACGCATTAAACGCCATTTATAGTGATCCCCGCCAAGCCAAGCTTCCGTTATATTTTTAAACGGCTTATTTTCATAAATTTCTTTTGGGTCTAAGTGGCAATGGTAATCGATGATGGGCATTTTCGCAGCATGTTGATGGAACAGTGTCTTGGCCCACTCATTTGGTAGTAAAAAATCATCATTTAAAAACATCTCATTTCGTCTCCTAACATTTTTCGATTTAGCCGTTTTCTTCACCACCCACAGGATGAAAGTTATGTGGGTGGTGAAAAGTATATGGCCTTGATCGTTTCTACAAAGTAACACCTGTTTTAAAAATCGCGATTTCGCGTACATCATTTTGTTCATTTCGAGTTTCTTCGCCACTTGCAACGGCGATGATTTTATCAATAAACTCTTGTAACACGTCTTCCATTGGACGTTCTAATAATGTCCCAGCGTTAAAGTCCATCCAGTGGCCTTTGCGTTCAAAAATGGTCGAGTTGGTCGCGACTTTAATCGTTGGCACATATGAGCCAAACGGTGTTCCACGACCAGTCGTAAATAAGACTAATTGACAATCGGAAGAGGCAAGGGCGGAAGAGGCAACTAAATCATTCCCCGGAGCTTGTAATAAACTTAAGCCTTTTTTGCGTAATTTCTCACCGTATTTCAATACATCGACAACAGGTGCGGTACCAGCCTTTTGCGTGCAACCTAACGATTTGTCTTCTAAAGTGGTAATGCCGCCCGCTTTATTCCCAGGTGAGGGGTTTTCATAAACTGGCTCGCCAAAAGAAAGGAAGTATTGTTTGAAATCATTAATTAAGTGAACGATTTGTTCGAAAATGTCTTCGTTCTCGGCGCGCGCCATCAGCACCTCTTCTGCGCCAAACATTTCGGGTACTTCGGTTAAAATGGTACTTCCACCTTGTGAGATTAAGAAATCGGAGAAGGCTCCGAGTAATGGATTCGCGGTAATACCAGAAAAGCCATCCGATCCACCACATTTAAGACCGACATTCAATTCACTGAGCGGAACGTCTTCACGATGATCGTCTTTAGCGGCGATGAATAACTCTTCTAATAAATCAACGCCTTGTTGGATCTCATTATAGACTTCTTGGGCGACAAGGAATTTCACGCGATTTTCATCGTATTCGCCTAAATGTTCTTTGAAAGCCGGAATGGTGTTGTTTTCACAGCCTAAGCCAAAAACAAGTACGCCACCAGCATTGGGATGTTTGACCGTATCGATTAAGATTTCACGTGTATTCGAATGATCCGTCCCTAATTGGGAACAACCATAAGGATGTTTTAAAATGGTGACATTATCAAAAGGACCTAAATCGGGATGCTTTGCTTTAAATTCTTTGATAATTAGTTCGGCTACGCCATTGACACAGCCAACTGTCGGCACAATAAATAAATCATTTCGGATCCCGACTTTTCCATTGGCACGACGATACCCTTTAAACGTTAATTCTTGTTTAGGATAGGTGCGTTGGTGTAATTCTGGTTGGTAACGATATTCTAATTCGCCCGCTAAATTTGTTTTCACGTTATGGGTATGCAACCATTCGCCTGGTGCCACATCTTCTAGGACATGTCCGATGGGCGAGCCGTATTTGATAACATGGTCATCTTTTGTTAAAGGGATGAGTGCAATTTTATGACCTTGAGGGATGTCTTTTAATGCGGTAACGGTATAGTCATCGATTGAGATCTGTTCTCCAGCAGTAATCGGGCGTAAGGCAACAGCGACATTATCACGGATATTTAGTTTTAATAAATCAGGTGCTTGAATCGTAGTCGTCGTCATTTATTTTTCTCCTTTCAAATCTTGAACCACTTGACGCGCGCCATTGGTTTCAAGTGCATCGAGTTTTAGTTGCACGGTTTCACTTAAGCCAGGTAAAACCGTTAAATTTTCACCCCATAAATGGGTGTTAGACAGCACACTTACGACAACGGTAGCGGGTGTTTGCCATGCTGTTTCAAAAAAGGTGACAATGTCTTGATCATCCGCAGGTGTCACTTGATCTCCTCGATATGATAAAATTAAGGCAGCAAGCGATGTCGCTAAATATGTTGGTACATGGTTATTTTTCTGGATGTAACGAGTCAAAATTGGGAGTAAACGTGCTTTGAATTTGGAGATACTATTTAATGAGATAGCAGATAGTTGATGATGAGCAAACGGATTTAAAAAACGTTCTTTAATTTGATCTGCGTATTCGTCTAACTCGGATTTTGGTAAGTTCAACATCGGAATGAGTTCTTTGGTAAACAAGTCATCGATGAAGGGGCGGAAGTCGTCATCATTCATGACTTCGTCGACCGTTGATAAACCAGCTAATAACGCAAGTGGAACCATCGCCGTATGTGGACCGTTTAATAAATGGACTTTGCGCTCGCGATAAGGGGTCATATCGTCGGTCACAATGACATTTAATCCTGCTTTTGTTAATGGAAGAGATTCTGTTAAGCTTTGTGGTCCTTCGATTACCCAAAGCATAAAGGGTTCCGCTTTCACCATTAACTGATCTTCGTAGCCCAATTTTTCTGACCATTCTTTGGCAGTATCACGCGGATAGCCAGGAACAATTCGATCAACTAAACTACAGCAAAAGGTGTTGTCATTTTCGATCCATTCTTTAAATGCATGCGGTAATTCCCATAATTCAATATAGCGTAAGACGATTTCTTTTAATTTGTCCCCATTTCGATCGATGAGCTCACAAGGAATAATCGTTAAACCTGGTAATTTTGCTTGATAACGTTGGTATAAGAAGGCAGTGAGTTTTCCTGGATAACTTTGTTGAGGCGCATCTTCTAAACGATCATTTGGATTAAATTGGATACCAGCTTCGGTTGTATTTGAAACGACAAATTCGAGGTCTTTATTTTCTGCTAAAGCGAGATATTCTGCGTAAGCTTGGTACGGATTAATGACAGTATCTAAAACGTTTATAATCTCGCTTGTCTCAACCAGTTCCCCGTCGATTAAGCCTTCTAATAAAACAGTGTATAGATTGTCTTGTGCACGTAACATTTCGCCAAGTCCTTGATTAATTGGTTGGACGACCGCTACGGTACCATTGAAGAGCTGTTGTTTATTCATTTGTTGAATTTGCCAATCCACAAAGGCACGCATGAAATTACCTTCTCCAAATTGCACTACTTTTACTGGGAGGTCATTTTTTGTTTCAGGGAATTCTTTTTGAGTTAGTTTTTTTGTCATATTATTTTTCCTTTCTCGCGTATGCACACGTGAACATTTTATTTAAAAACAAAGAACGAGTCTTTGTTTAAGTAACGGTTAATAAGTTTTTGACGGATTGACGCACCATCAAAGTTGTTGGAATTTCGTAATGGGTCTTTGCAATTGCTTCTTGATTGATTTGCTTTAATAATAATTCAGTCCCTAGTCGACTGATTTTATTTAACGGTTTATGAATCGTCGTTAGCGGTGGATTCAAGTAAGAAGTAATGGGTGTATTATCAAAGCCAATAATCGAAAGATCATTTGGGACTGTTAATCCAGCGGCATCGATTGCCCGCATCGCACCAATCGCCATATCATCATTCGCACAAAAAATCAGGGTCGGAAGTTCTTGATTTTTGAGCAGCTGGGTCATTTGTTGAAATCCGCTTTCTAAGCTGTAGTTTCCAGACCGGAAAAATGCTGGCACAATGGGTAACTCATGTTTTTCTAACATGGCGATCAGCCCTTTTCGTCGTTCATTCGAAGAGTGAAAGACTTCGAGCCCGCCAATATAACCGATTTTTTTGTGCCCAAGAGTAATCGCATACTCAATTCCTGTCATGACACCTTCTGCGTCGTCGGCCACGACATTCATAATTTCCGGATCATCGACTAAACGATTCACTACAACAAAAGGCAAGTTTTGTTGTTTTAAATATTCGATAAACGCTTGATCCGTTTCGCTCTGACTCATTACTAAGATGCCATCGTAGCGTTGGAAATTAATATCGGAGAAGTTCTGTATTTCATCAATTCCTTCTACAGAGAGTGAATAACTGGCTTCTAGAACCGACCGAATGCCAGTAATGGTATCGACAAGAAAACTGGAACTCGTTCCTTGGCTAATACTGGAAAAAAATAAACCAATCATATAATTTTTTTGATTGACGAGACTTTTCGCGTTAAAGTTTGGGACATAGTTTAATTCCTTCGCCACACTTTTTATATGTTCTCTCGTCTCTGGTTTCACAAGTGGACTATTATTTAAAGCTCTTGAAACGGTTGTATGAGAAATCCCCAATTGTTTGGCAATGTCTTTAATGGTAACCATAGAGGACCCCCTTCTTCTTTTTAGTAAATAAGTCATTGAATGTTTACGGTTACATTGTATAATAGAAGAATAAGAGTGTCAACAAAGAATATTGTTAAATCAATGATGCACACGTTAAACAATGGCGGTCACTTTTTTTTTACTAAAAAGAGGGGGATAAGCTTACAAAAAATGCACACGTGAAATAAGAAGGGTGAAAAGCAGTAACATTCTCATTTTATTTATGCTAAAATAATGACATGTGAAAGGTGTTGTTAACATGTTACCTTTGAAAAGGGTCAAACTATTTTTCAAGGAACGATTCATGCATCGTTCTAATTTCTTTTATAGTATTTTTTTTCCAATCGTTTTAATTGGTACCGTTTTAATTGCCGGATTTAGCCTCTATACGTATCAAAAAACCTACAATACGTTACAAGAAAATTTAATTGCGGATCGAAAAAGTAATATTAATCAAATCAAAGGGAATATTGAACAAAAAATTCAAACAATCGAATATTCTTTTACGACCTATAGTAATACAACCTCTTTTAAAAATCTGATTAGTCGACCACTTACATTTCAAGATTACGTAGCAGTAAGGGAAATTAGTTCAGAACTAGCTTATATTGGTGCGATTGGCATTGGAAATGCTTCCTATCGTCTGGTCAGTTTAACGCATGGCTGGGAAATTAATAATGGTTCTTTAAATCAGCTGACAGAAGAAGCAGTGGCACAAATTAGTGATTCTATGAGTGAATCCGATCAATACATTCTTTGGAAACCAGATAATAATGGCATTAAAATGTATATTCAACTCCCTACTTTTAGCACAGAGCGTTCGGCAGTAGGGATTGCTAGCGTTAGTCGCCAAGCGTTTACGAGTTTATTTGACGCATCACAAGATGAATTTTTAGCGATTTATAATCGAAAAGGGCAGCTACTTTTTTCGAATCACACCGAGCAGGCGAACGAACTGTCTGCCAAAATGCTGACACTCGATCAAAAAGTAGGAAGCTTCGAACAGTCCGGTAAGGAGACATATATTTATTCGCAATCTGATTATAACCAATGGGTTTACGTTACCGCACTCACTAAAGCGACTATTCGTCAATCCATTTTAGGACTAGGTTCAGGACTGGCCTTTATCACAATCGTGTTATGGTTGTTTTTTATGATTGTTACGTATTTAGTCGCAAATACAGCCGCTCAACCGTTACGAAAAATTCGTGATTTACTAGCGATTGATTCACCGAGCAAAAGCCGTAAAGCTGAAATCAATCAAATCCTCACGGGAATTGATACGATTGTGGAATCAAACCTCGATCTTTCTGCAAAAATCCAACATCAAATTCCAGAATTAGAAACGTTATTTTTATTAAATTTATTTCGTAATCGCATGTCTTATGAGACTTTAAACGAAAAACTGAAACAGCTAAATTATCACTTTAAAGGCGATGAACGATTCATCGTTTTATTGATTCAAATTGATGATTTGGGTGGACGTGATCATACAACAGAAGATCTATTTCTTGTTTCAATTGAAAATATTGTGTCAGAAATCATTCCTCCGACGTCTCGTTTTCAACCAATTGTGTTGAACCAAGATACGCAAGCCACGCTCTTATGTCTGCCAGTAACGGAAGATAAGCAAAAAGTCATTGACTATTGTCAGGCGATTCGTCAAGCTGCTTCTGATTATTTGAAAATAAAAATTAGTTTTGGGATCTCGTTAGAATATGACGATCTAACCGATAGCAAACAAGCGCTAGATACTGCTAAAGAAGCACTTCATTTTCGCATTCATTTAGGTCAAGAAGCGACAATTTTTTATAATGAAATAGCGCCCCAACTCGATCAAAAAACGGTGATGAAATATCCGAGAGAAGCAGAGCAACTATTTTTGGATGCGATGCGCAGTACCAATCAAGTTGAAACAAAAAAAGCGTATCAACACCTGATGACATTAATTTGGCAACAAAATACTAATCCGATTACAATTGAAAATGCGCTGTTTCAGTTAATCAATAGTATCACTCAGTTAGGACAATTACTGGGAGCTGACTATGAGATGCTCTTAAATAATCGTAAGGTCTATTTAGATGTATTAAATAAGGATAATCCTTCTGAAATCCAACAAATTATTTATCAAACCTTGATTGAGCCAATTGTGAATTCGATTCAAAAAACAACGGATCGACAAATGCGTAATCTCTCCGATCAAATGCTTGCGTTGGTCCATCAACAATACGATCACGATATTTCACTCGAAAGCATTGCGGACCAATTACATTATAGTTCTAACTATTTGAGTAATGTATTTAAGAAAGAAATGGGATGGAATTTCACCGATTATTTACAAAACTATCGATTAACGATTGCCAAAAAATGGTTAATTGAAACAGATATGACGGTTAAAGCAATTTCTGAGCGGTTACGATATACGAATCCACAAAATTTTATTCGTTTCTTTAAAAAGAAAGAGAATATGACACCAGGGGAGTATCGTAAGCAACATTCTAATCGTCATCAACGGTAAAATTGTCAGTCAAGATAGGCCCCATTCATCACAAGAGTCCGCTAAAAAAGATTATCAAAAATCCATGAAGAACATTTCTCCATGGATTTTTTTTAATCTAAATTAAGGAAAGCTAACCTTTAACCGATCCAACCATCGCGCCTTTAACAAAATATTTTTGGACAAAAGGATAAGCGATTAACATTGGAATGGTTGCAACGACAATCACCGCCATTTTGATTGATTGTGCAGGTGGGACAATGTCAACACTAGCTGCATCAGCGTTTAAGCCACTTGAAACAATTACGATTTGACGCAACAATACTTGGATAGGCCATTTGTTGGAATCATTGATATATAAAATCGCATTTTGATACGTATTCCAGTAAGTGACGGCATAAAATAAAGAGATTGTAGCAATGGAAGGTAATGAAAGAGGAAGAATGATCTTGAAGAACACACCCCAATCAGAACAACCATCCATTTTTGCTGATTCTTCTAAACTATCAGGAATTCCTTGGAAAAAATTACGCATAATAATCATATTATAAGCACTCACCGCAGAAGGCAATATTAAAGCCCATAATGTATCAATTAAACCAAGGTTTTTAACTAGGATGAAGGATGGAATCATTCCGCCACTAAATAACATCGTAAAGACAACAAGAAAATTGAAAAATGATCGTCCATGTAAATATTTTCTTGATAATGCGTATGCCATAAAGGATGTTACAACCATACTAAGAAACGTACCTAGAATGGTTACATATAATGAAACACCAATACTTTTAAAAATAGTGGGTGTTGATAAAATGTAACGATATGCATTTAGAGTAAACGTTCGTGGAATCAAAATAAAGGTTCGTGTTGAGATTTCAGCCGATGTTGCAAAGGAACTTCCTAAAACATTTAAAAAGGGTAGTAAACACAATAATGTAAAAATTGTTAGAAATGACACAATGAATACATGAACGATTCTTTCGCTTGTCGCTACTTTGATTTTATTCTTTTTTAAAGATGGTGTTGCTTGCATAATATATTCCTCCTAATTCATTTTATTGATCATCGTTACTTTATCACGGCCTCGAGATAACGTATATAATCATTTTTAAATGTTCATTCTTTCTCAATTTGTTGTAAACATTGATATGTAAGGGTTTTTATATTTTTTGATAAAAAAAGAAAGAATCCTTCTGTTGAAATAATGTACGCGCTTTCTTAAGCGTTAAAATGATTATATACGTAATTTCACATATCGACTATGATTTGGATGTGATAAATAAATGAAAACGGAGGAAACAGTCGCATGGAAACAGCTGGAGTATTAACCAATCAAGTAGATGAGAAAAAAATAAAAGCAATCAAACGTCAAAAAAAATGGGCACAAATTAAAACAAACCGAGCGCTTTATATCATGCTCTTCCCAGGAATCTTATATTTTGTA
Organism: Enterococcus sp. DIV1314a; assembly: GCF_051713805.1. Lineage (NCBI taxonomy): Bacteria > Bacillati > Bacillota > Bacilli > Lactobacillales > Enterococcaceae > Enterococcus > Enterococcus sp. DIV1314a. Next base: position 1,035,933 of record NZ_JBIOQP010000001.1, read on the forward strand.
ATTTTTAAATATATTCCAATGGGAGGTTTAATTATTGCTTTCCAAGACTATCAACCTTTTTTAGGAATCTTGGGTAGTCCCTTTGTAGGAATGAAACATTTTATTCGATTATTTACCGAAGATACGTTTTTCATGTTAATGAGAAATACGCTCGTCATTTTTGGTTTGGATATTGCTTTTTCATTTCCATTTCCGATTATACTAGCATTGATGTTAAATGAATTACGGGCTGCAAGATTCAAAAAATTTGTCCAAACGGTGATTTACTTACCCCATTTCATGTCTTGGGTAGTGGTTGTTTCGATTTTTTATGTTCTATTAACAACAGAAGGTGGCGTCTTTAATAATATCATCACTTATTTTGGCGGAGAAAAAATTTCTTTTTTAACAAACACAGAATGGTTACGTCCCATTTATATTTTCCAACAAATGTGGAAAGGTGCAGGCTGGGGAACGATTGTTTATCTAGCGGCGATCACCAATGTGGATGAACAATTATATGAGGCAGCTGATATGGATGGTGCTGGAAAACTACGTAAAATGTGGCACATTACCTTACCTTGTATTCGACCAACGATTATTACCTTATTTATTTTGAAAATTGGTCACGTGTTAGATATGGGATTTGAGCATATGTTCCTATTAATGAACCCAATGAATAAAGAAGTCGCTCAAATTTTTGATACCTTCGTCTATACTGCCGGGATTCAAAATGGACAATTAAGTTATTCCACAGCTGTGGGTCTATTTAAAGGCTTAGTCGGATTAGTTCTAGTTGTCTTAGCGAACAAAGCAGCGCGTAAAGTGGGCGAAGAAGGAATCTACTAAGGATAGAAAGGAAACAAGAAAATGACGATGGAAAAAATTAGTAAAATCAATGTCTATATGACGAACGTTTTAATCATTGCTTATTTAAGTTTCTTATGGAGCCTATTTACCCTGTTAGGACTTGGTCTTTTCGGAGTAGGTCCGGCGACTTATGCAATGATGGCCTATTATGATAAGTGGCTGCGCTTGGGAGAACAACCTCCTGTGGCACGCAGTTTCTATACTTTTTTCAAAGAAAGGTTTCGCCAGTCTTTATTGATTAGTTGGCTAATTATAGCGGTTTTTGCAATCGTCATTATCAATCTATTTACGTTAAGCCAATGGTACTTTCAAGTCGCAAATGTGCTTATTTTCATCATCGTGTTGTTTGCGACCAGTCATATTTATACGGTGATGGCAGCGACAACGTTTGAGACGATCAGAGAAATATTACAAGGGGCTGCTTTAATCGGATTAGGTTATTTACATTATTCTATTTTAGCTTGGACCATTATTACGATTACCTATATGATCGCATCGATGATTTCACTGGCGTTACTAATTATTTGGGGAGTAGGCTTTGTTGGTTTTGTTGTGGGGTATGCTGGAAAGTTGATTTTAAAAGAGTTTACTCCTAAAAAAGTCGATTCGGCAATGATTTTTGAATCAAGATAGAGTCATTACTATAAATAGAAGGAGGGAAAGATGTTCATGAAACTTTCTCAAGTAGCTTTAACGACGTTATTTGAAAGGTATCCTATTTTACCTCAAACGAAAACATACCATGGGAAATGGTCGTATGATATAGGGGTTGTCCTACAAGGGGTTAAAATGGCGTATCTTCAAACAAATGAAGCTGTTTATTATGATTATATCCAGGAAACGATGGATTATTATATTCAGGAAGATGGTTCCATTAAAGGATACAACTATGAATCGATGAATATCGATTATGTCAATAACGGCAAATTACTATTTTTATTGTATAAAGAAACCAAAAACGAAAAGTACAAAAAAGCTTTAGATTTATTATTTCAGCAATTAGAAAATATGCCTCGTACGTCAGAAGGCGGTTTTTGGCATAAGAAGATTTATCCCAATCAAATTTGGTTAGATGGCTTGTACATGGGAACGCCTTTTTTAGCAGAATATTTGCTTACTTTTAAAAAGGGTGAACGAATGGCAGAAGTGATCCATCATTTTGAGTTATGCTACAATCGGACGGTCGATCAACAAACGGGTCTGTTGTATCATGCTTGGGATGAAAAAAAAGAACAATTTTGGGCAAATCCTCAAACCGGTTTATCACCAAATTTTTGGGGACGTTCAATGGGTTGGTATATGATGGCACTGGTCGATACCATTGAACTCTTGCAAGGTTCAACGGATACGAAAACGTTAGAAGAAATTTTTGTGAGGTGCTTAAAGGCATTAAAAAAAGTTCGCGATGAAAATACACACGTGTGGTATCAAGTGTTGGATCAAGGGGAGCGACATGGAAATTATTTAGAAGCTTCTGCTTCCAGCATGATTGCTTACGCGACGGCTAAAGCGCTTAGACTAAAAGTCTTATCCGACGAATGGCGATCTTTTAGTCAGGAAACTTATCAAGGCGTGATCAATGAATTTATTTTTTTAACCAATGAAGGATGGCTCAATTTAACGAGAAATTGTGAAGTAGCTGGACTGGGTGGAGAAGACGCTCGTGATGGTTCCTTTGTGTACTATATCAGCGAACCAATTATTACGAATGATTTCAAAGGGTACGGGGCATTTTTACAAGCCGCACTTGAAAATGAACCGTTACTTGAATAGTGTTCTATAAAATGATGAATTTGTAAGGAGGAAGAAAGTTGGAAGTGTTAATCACAGAATTTGGAGCGAAACCAAATGGCGAATTAATGACGGATAAAATTCAAAAAGCAATTGATACGGTTGCTGCAAAAGGTGGCGGACGTGTAAGTGTACCAGCCGGTGAATTTTATACGGCTTCATTGCGCTTAAAAAGTCATATCGAGCTTCATTTGTTACCAGGTAGTGTGTTAAAATTTTCTGATAATCAAGAAGATTATCCAGTTGTCATTTCGCGATGGGAAGGGGTTAAGCGTGAAGTATATGCTTCTTGTTTATATGCCGAAAATGTTCAGAACATTGCGGTGACTGGATTTGGATTGTTAGATGGAAATGGCCAAAAATGGTGGCAAATTTTCCGTAATGAGCGAGAAAAGTTAAACTATCCGCGACCGAAATTAATCAGTTTTGATTCGTGTGAAAATGTGACGATTAAAGATATCTCGATGATTAATTCACCTAGTTGGACGGTCAATCCTATTTTGTGTCATGGTGTTACCGTTGAGAATGTAAAAATTAAGAATCCTGCTGATTCCCCAAATACAGATGGTATTGATCCTGAATCGTGTAAAAATGTACGCATTAGTAATTGTCAAATTGACGTCGGCGATGACTGTATCGCAATTAAAGCAGGGACGGAAGACACAAAAGAACGGGTGTCTTGCGAGAATATTACGATTACGAATTGTCATATGATTCACGGCCATGGTGGGGTGGTGTTAGGGAGTGAGATGAGTGGTGATATCCGAAATGTAACGATTAGTAATTGTACATTCCAAGACACCGATCGCGGAATTCGCTTGAAATCAAGGCGCGGTCGTGGTGGAACGATTGAAGATATTCGCGTCAGTAACATTGTGATGGATAACGTTAGCTGTCCCTTTATTTTGAATTTATATTATTTCTGTGGTCCACGTGGAAAAGATCAATACGTGTGGGATAAAGCTGCCTATCCGATTACAGAAGAAACACCAATGTTCCGTCGTATTCACTTTGCGGATATTACAGCGCGTAATGTCCACGCATCAGCAGGATTTATTTATGGTTTAACGGAACAACCAGTGAGCGATATCACGTTCCATGATATTGCTATTTCAATGGCAAAAGATGCCATACCTGGCAAACCGGCAATGATGACGGGAATTGAAGATATGCAAAAAAGTGGATTTTATATTGGATGCGCGACGAACGTCCGCTTTGACCGGATAACATTAGACGGCGTAGAGGGAGAAATCTTCCATATTGAGAACAGTCAAGGTATCCAAATTCATGATTCCTATGCCAATCAAGAAAAAATTGAGTAGAAAGTGATGGATATAAAAGCAAAAATCCTCACTTGTTTAGGACCAGGACTTTTAGTTGAGCCGCGCGCAACGATTCTGTCGAAAGTGGTCACGCCGGATTATGTGTTAGAAACAATCCTCCTAGAATTAAATGAAATTGAAACCGTTCCAGCATACTTTGCGTATCCTCCAACCGCTCAAGTTCAATCATGCCCACTAGTATTATTTAATCATTCGCATGGCGGTGATTTTACGAAAGGTAAAGAAGAGCTGATTCAAAGTAGCGATTATTTACAGCCTACGAGTTTTTTGCAAACGTTAACAAAAGAAGGGTATGCAGTCGGTGTCATTGATATGTGGGGATTTGGCGAACGAAATAAACAAAAAGAAAGTGAATTATTCAAAGAATTTCTTCTGAAGGGGCACACGCTTTGGGGTATGCGGATTTATGATAATCAACAATTTTTAACATACTTACTGGACCGTCCAGAAGTAAACCCAGAAAAAGTGGCAACGATGGGAATGTCAATGGGCGGAATGATGAGCTGGTGGTTAGCAGCGTTAGATGAACGGATCCATGTCGTGGTTGACATTGCCGCTCAAGTGGAATATGAGGCGTTGATAAAAGAAAAGCGTTTAGACCGTCATGGATTTTATTACTACGTGCCAGGTATTTTAAAAGAACTAACGACGAATGATATCCAACAGTTGATTGTTCCCCGGGCACGACTATGCTTGATTGGGCGCGCGGATCCTCTGTGCCCACTCGTTGGAGTGACAGATTTGGACAAGCGATTACATAAAAGTTATCTTGATCAACAGGCAAGTAATCAGTGGGCATGTGAAATATTAGATGGTGGACACCAAGAAACAAGGGAGATGCGTGAACGATGGATTCAGTTTTTACGCCAGCATCTGTAACGGTTGCAAAAGATGGTAGTGGCAATTATCAGACGATTCAACAAGCTATTGTCTGTGCTTCAAAAAAGAAATTAATCCAAAAAATTATCGTCTATCCTGGAGTATATGAAGAAAATATCAGCATATACAATGATGGTTTAACGCTCATCGGTATTGGCGATGTCAGGATTGAAGGCAATTGGTCAGCCAAAGACTTGCTACCTAATGGTGAACTACGTGGGACCTTTCAAACCGCTACAGTGTTTATCAATGCAAAAGACGTCACTTTAGAAGGAATCACCATCAAAAATACGGCAGGTCCAGATCACGTCGCAGCACAAGCAGTAGCACTCTATATAGAAGGAACCAATGTCACGATTAATCGTTGTTCTTTAGATGCCTATCAAGATACATTATGTTTAGGTCCCTTACCAATAATGACTAAGGATGAAACCCCCTTACTGAGTCCTTGGCGCTCTCGAGTCTTTTCGCAGCAACTGTCTTATTTTAATGAATGTAAGATTTCGGGAACGATTGATTTTATTTTTGGTGGTGGGCAAGCCCTGTTCACTTCTTGTCACATTTATAGCCGGAAGAGGGCACAAGTGAACTATCTAACAGCTGCCTCTACGCCAAAAGGAGCAGAAGGATTCATTTTTATGAACTGTCAGATTTCTGGCGAGAGTCCGTATTATCTGGGCCGACCGTGGCGTGACCATGCAAAGACTCGTTTTGAAAAATGTATCTTTGACAAGTGGTTGACGAGTGCTGGTTGGCATGATTGGGATAAAGTTTCAGCTCAAAAAAGCGTGTGCTATAAGGAAATAGATTGTACTTATGCAATCCTACCGCAAAGAGCGAATTGGATGACTTTGGAAGGAGCAAAGACGAATGAAAAGAAGACTTGAATTATGGATCGGTTGGATTACAGCTGGACTCGTAACGCTAATCCTAGGTCCGTTATCCTTGATTATGCGCGAATTAACGAGTATTCAATACAAAGAAACCTTTTTACCTGTCTTTGCCGAGCAACTAAGCGAGGTATCGGTGGATCAAGGATTAGAATTTTTCCACCGCTTAGGAAACTGGTTTGGTATCACAGTGGTCCTTGTTTTGGTGATGACGGCACTTGCTAGTTTATTTTTAAATAGTCGATATGATCGCCGTTTAACGGGGTTATTATACATAGCAACAGGTCTAATAACCTTAGTAGGAAGCCAGTTTTTAGCATTTGTATTGGCTTTCCCCTTTTTCGTAGCCGGTGGTCTTTGTTTTAAGAAAAGATAAAATAAAATAGATAAGGAAGTAAACAAACAGATGGTTCAAACACAAATTCAAAATCCAATTTTAAGAGGATTTAATCCTGATCCAACTATTTTAAAAGTAGAAGAGACGTATTATATTGTTGTTTCATCTTTTGAGTGGTTACCGGGACTACGTGTCTATCAATCAAATGATTTAGTAAACTGGTCACACTTAACGGATATTTTGACTGAACAAGTGAATTTACAAGGAAATCCAAAAGATGGAAGTATTTGGGCACCACAATTGAGTTATCGCGATGGATTATTTTATTGTATTTATTCCGATGTTAAAAATACGACGCGACCATTTAAAGATGTCCATAACTATTTGATTACGGCTGAAAGAATGACGGGACCTTGGAGTGAACCGATTTATCTCAATTCGAGTGGGTTTGATCCCTCATTGTTTCATGATGAGGATGGTCGGTACTGGTTTTTAAATGAGATATGGGATTATCGCGTCACGACTAGCAACAAATCAGCAGGGATTGTGTTGCAAGAATATGATCCAATAAGCCAAACATTAATTGGGGAAGTCTACAAGATTTTTGACGGGACGGTTTTAGCTAAAACGGAAGCACCCCATCTATATAAAAGAAATGGGTACTATTATTTAGTCACGGCGGAAGGTGGAACCGGGGTGAATCATAGTGTCACGGTGTGTCGCGCGAAAAAGATTACTGGCCCATATGAGCTCGATCCAAACTATCCAATGTTGACGGCAAGCAATCTACCAGATTCACCTCTTCAATGTACGGGACATGGAAGTTTAGTGGAAGGGTTAAACGGTAAGTGGTACATGGCGTATTTAACGACAAGACCACTTCAAGGGAAGGCCATTTTAGGACGCGAAACCGCGATTCAGGAAGTCGTATGGACGTCCGATGGTTGGTTACGTTTAGCGAACGGCACCACAAAACCTGAAGCGGTTACATTAATCGAAACAACCAAAGAAATTGAACAACAAATTGACACTGCATTTCACGATGATTTTAGTTCTAACATTTTGAATAAGGAATGGAATGCACGACGCATATTACCAAGTTCGAATTGGTGTGACGTAACGAGTCGCCCAGGTTATTTACGGCTTGTTTCAGGAGAATCTCCTCAATCATCTTTTGAAAATCATTTACTTGCGATTCGTCAAAAAGATTTTTCATTCGAAGCGACGACTCAACTTGAGTTTATGCCAAAAACATTTAATCAGATGGCGGGACTATTCTTGTATTTAAATGAAAGCAATTATTTATATGGCTATATGACATTTGATGACGATCAAGGACGCGTCTTACGCATGATGCGTTGTCAAAATGGGGAACATACTTTGTTTTCGACAGTCGTCCTTATCAGGGAGCAACCGCTCGATCTAAAAATCGTTGTCAAGGAAACAACAGGAAATTATTATTGGCGACAATCTCAAAATGAACCTTGGGCGAAATTAGGTGAAGAACAAGATTTACTCTTTTTAGCTGGAGGTTTTACGGGCAATTTTATTGGCATAGGAGTGCAAGATCTAGATTTAAAAGAAGGAATTCATGCCGACTTTGCTTTCTTTGATTATTCACCGATTCATGGTTCAAACAAGGAATAAAAAGGGTCTTAAAAGCTTTAACAAATAAAAAATAAAGAGAACGAAAGGAAGAAAAAAATGAAAAACAAAAAAATCATGGGTGCATTATTGTTATCAGCGTTAGTATTAGGAGCTTGTGGAAATGGTGGGACAGACGGCTCTGCTACTGACAAAGGGGGTAACGAAGTAGCTGCATCCACGAAAGATACGATTTCATGGATGGCGATGCTTCACACAGCTGCTCCGCCTTCAGGTGATGTTGAGAATAAATTGGAAGAATATACGGGCATGAACATTGATTTCAGCTGGGTACCAGATGCCTCAAAATCAGAACGAATTAATGCAGCGCTAGCATCCAATTCACTCACAGATATTGTGACGCTAGCGGATATTAAGAATACAACCGTTCGTAGCTCGCTTGCGTCAGGAATGTTCTGGGATGTGGAACCCTATTTGCAAGAATATCCGAACTTATCGAATATTTCAGAAGAACGACTCCAATCTTCTCGAATTAATGGCAAAATTTATGGCGTTCCTTTCCAAAAACCAATTGCTCGCTATGGGGTAGCGGTAAGAAAAGATTGGTTAGAAAATTTAGGGTTAGATGTGCCTCATACAGTCGAAGACTTAGCCAAAGTAGCTCAAGCTTTCACAGAAAACGATCCTGACGGTAACGGCAAAGATGATACTGTTGGCTTTGTTGAACGTAATGAATCATTTAACGTTGGTTTCCGCTCGCTATCGGGTTATTTTGGAGCAGACAACTGGTTTGCTGTAACAGAAGATGAACAAGTCCTGCCTTCCTTTATGCAAGAGGAATATAAAGAAGCGATGGAGTGGTTCCGTGACATTTATCAAAATGGTTGGATGAATTCAGATTTTGCGGTGATGGCTAAAAATGATCAAAAAGATTACATTATTCAAGGCAAAGGGGGAATTGTGATTACTGGGTTACAAGAAGCACGTAACTATGTCGATGGTGCCAAAGGAACGCCTCAAGAAGGCATGGAGTGGGAACTAATCAATGATATTACTTATGGCGATGTTGAACGTCGGATTTTATCAGATACGAATGGCGGAATGGGTGGTTGGTTAGCCATTCCGAAAGATAAAGTGAAAACAGAAGAAGATTTGAAAGTAGTCCTAAAATTTATTAATGATTTGATGGATGAAGAGCCGTATACCTTGATGACTCAAGGGATAGAAGATGTACACTATGAAATCAATGCAGATGGTGCATATGAAAAGATTGACGATACGAAATGGCAACAAGAAGTACAACCATTTTCTTCTTCTCGTCCATCTGAATTAGTGAAAACATTTAAATCGACTGATCCATTAGTCAACTTAGCGAATGAGAAAATCGCTGACAATGAAGCTTATGCGATCGTTGATCCGTCGCAACCATTAACGTCAGAAACTTACAATACCCAATGGTCAACATTAGTGGAAGGAATTAGTGATGCCTATTATAAATATATGATGGGTGAAATTGAAATGGATGGTTTTGATCAAGCGGTTGAGACATTTAAGAAAAATGGCGGACAAACGATTATCGATGAATTCACGGCAAGTTACAAAGAAACAAAATAACGTCTTCTAATGAAGGTGAAAACAAGCAGCTCGCTTTGTGGAGTTGCTTGTTTTGGCTGAAATCGAGTTCACCGTTGATCGATACTCAAGTTTTTTAAAAATAAAACAATCTAAAAAATCCGTTGGCCAAAAATTGGTTAACGGATTTTTAGATTGTATGATGATGAAATTAAAACAATCAGAGATTTGCGATCAGTTCTTTGGCTACGCGGATGTCTTCATCTTTTGTTTGCTCCAAGACAATATAGCAGTAGGGTTTATACTGTTGAATAATCTTTAAAATGGCGGGATAATCAATCAGTCCTTTGCCTAATGAAGTGGGTACGATTTTTCCATCTTTAATCATAAAATCTTTTAAATGAAAAGCGCAAATTTTAGAACCATATTGTTGAAATGCTTCTTCCACGATGCCTACAATCGATTCATGAGTCTCAATCGTAATGAGGTTAGTCGGATCCAAAATAATGCCAAGATAATCTGAATCAACCGCTTCAAGTAGTTGTTTTGTTCTTTCAATAGAAGATAGCGGATGGTTTAAACCGGCTTCAATCCCAACTAAAGTTCGATGCCTTTCACCGGTTTTAACCAGTCTTTCTACAACTTTTACTAAATCAGTAAAAACCGTATCGCTGAAATTGTCTTCGGTATACCCTAAGTTTGGGAGTACGGATCCAGTTTCACTTGCCACCATCGATGCCCCAAAAAAGTGCGCATCACGTAAATAGGTTTCAAATTTATGCAAAATTTCTTCTCGTTTAATCGGATCAGGATGAATTAAATTAGAGTAACAACTCAGTAACGCAATTTGGATATCATGTTTGGCAAATAAGTTTTTAAAGTATGTTCCCATACCAGGATTAAGCGCGTTAGCTGAAGAATCCAGTTGAGGAAAAGAAGCCCCTAAGGCAAATTGTAAGTTATGAATTCCAACGCTTTTCGTTTGTTGTGCTAATTGCTCGGGAGTCGAAATATTCGACAAATCATGTCCGCGAATGACTAAATTATACATAATACTCTCCTTTTAGTTGAATTAATTAAATAATCGCTTACAATTAGTGTATCACAATTTCGTTGTAAGCGGTCTTATTTTAGTGAGGATGAATGAAAATTCGACTTGTTTAGAGGGAAATAATTCAAATGAAAATGGGCAACGACTAAAAGAGATAGATTTTTCCCAAGTTTTATGTTAGAATTTCCTGTAAAATGATTTTGTTTTCCGAATAGGAAAGGAATAGTGAGATGGAAGATAAAAAACCATATGGCACGGTGTTAATCCGAGCTGCAAAAATTTTAGACTTTTTAGCATTACAAAGCCAAGGTGTCGGGCTTAAACGAATTGCAGAGGCAGTCGAAATGACGACGTCTACAACGTTAAAAATTTTAGATACCTTATTATTGATTGGCTATGTCAGTCGCAACGAACGCGAGAAAACGTATTTTTTAGGCCCTTCTTTAGTAAAATATAGTAGTCAATATTTTGAGCATTCGATTTTAAAAAATGTTGCCACACCAGAGTTAGAAAAGTTGCAACTGGGTGTCGATGAAACCATTCATCTAGGAATCCCTAACGGTCAAGAATTAGTCTATTTAGATAAGTTAGAACCAAAAAAACAATCGATTTTCATGTCATCAAAAGTGGGAGTAAGCCGTCCACTATATAGTACAGCAATGGGAAAAATCTTTTTATCTTCTTATAATGATGAAATGCTAGACCAATATTTTTCGCGGGTTCCACTGACTGCTTATACAGAAAAAACGATTACGAACAAATTTTTACTCGAAAAAGAACTAGAAGAAATACGGCAAACAGCCGTCGCGTATGACGATGAAGAAATGGAAAAAGATTGTTTTTGTATTGCGATGCCAATTCGAGGGAAAGAAAACATTGAAGGAGCTTTTAGTGTGAGTATGCCTAAATTTCGAGGGACGCAAGAATATGTTGATCACATAATTGAAAAAATGACTGAAGCAAAAAATCGTATCGAAGCTAAAATCCATCCTTAATAGGGTGGATTTATTTTTTTGCTAGAAAGGGCTTGCATTTTTTTTGTTACTCGTTATAATTAAAGTATAGAATTTCTTTTTTAGAAAAGATATTTCTTAATAGGAAATTAAAAGCGAGGTTATCAAAATGGAAATGGAAACAAGATATGGTAGTAGCCCATCAATGATTCGTCATTTTTCAACGGAAGAACTAAGAGAGGAATTTTTAGTTGAAGAACTATTTGTTCCGGGCAAAGTGTTATTAACATACACCCATAATGATCGGATGATTTTCGGTGGTGTCACACCCACAACGAAAAGTCTAGAGATCAAATTATCAAGTGAATTAGGAGTCGAGTATTTCTTAGAACGTCGCGAACTTGGTGTCATCAATATTGGGGGACCCGGTTCAATTGTCATTAATGGTAATGAAGAAACAATGAAGAAACAAGATGGTTATTATATTGGCAAAGAAACGAAACAAATTGAATTTAAATCGGATGATGCGAATAATCCGGCGAAGTTCTACTGTGTTTCTGTTCCAGCCCATAAAGTTTATCCAAATGTCAAAATTAGCATTGATGCCATTACGCCATTTGAGACAGGTGAGGCAAAAACGTTAAATCAACGTAAAATTTTCCAATATGTGCATCCGAATGTGTGCGAAAGTTGTCAATTACAAATGGGGTACACTATTTTAGAAGAGGGCTCTGCATGGAATACGATGCCTTGTCACACGCATGAACGCCGAATGGAAACGTACCTCTACTTTGATATGGATCCAGATACACGTGTCTTCCACTTCATGGGTACACCAGAGGAAACCAAACATTTAGTTATTTCGAATGAACAAGCATGTATTTCACCAAGTTGGTCAATCCATACGGGTGTGGCAACATCAGACTATACGTTTATCTGGGCGATGTGTGGCGAAAATATCACCTATACAGACATGGACATGGTTGATATGAAAGATTTGAAATAGCTAAAAAGAGAAACTAAAAATCTTTAAAACGGAAGAGGAGAAGGAATATGTCAAATTTTAGCATGGATTCATTTCGTTTAGACGGTAAAGTGGCGTTAGTTACGGGTGGTATTTATGGAATTGGTTTTGGAATTGCAACCGCTTTAGCAGAAGCAGGCGCAAAAATTGTTTATAACAGTTTGACGCAAGAAGCCATTGATGAAGCAAAGGCGGATTATGAAAAATTAGGCATCGATGCAAAAGGCTATGTCTTTGATATTACAGATGAAGAAGCAGTTGCTGCAGCGGTGAAACAAATCGAAGAAGAAGTTGGCGTCATTGATATTCTGGTGAATAATGCGGGTATCATCAAGCGCATTCCAATGTTAGAGATGTCTGCCGAAGATTTCCGTCAAGTGGTTGATATCGATTTAACAGGACAATTTATTATGGCAAAAGCCGTATTACCAGGAATGATTGAAAAAGGACACGGTAAAATCATTAATATTTGTTCAATGATGAGTGAACTGGGTCGCGAAACTGTAAGTGCGTATGCAGCGGCTAAAGGTGGCTTGAAAATGTTAACGAAAAATATTTGTTCGGAGTTTGGCGAGCATAATATTCAATGTAACGGCATTGGCCCTGGCTACATCGCAACACCACAAACGGCACCTTTACGTGAAGAAGGCCATCCGTTTAATGATTTCATTATTGCCAAAACACCAGCTGCCCGTTGGGGAACAGTAGAAGATTTACAAGGAGCAGCAGTATTCTTATCTTCGGAAGCTTCTGATTTTGTAAATGGGCATGTTTTATATGTTGATGGTGGCATTTTAGCTTACATTGGGAAACAACCATAAAAATTAGGTTGAATGAAGATTAATTTTCAGCTTTATGGAAAAAGGCTAGGATAAACGTCAATATTGAGTTTAATCCTAGCCTTTTTTGATGATAGAAAACGATGGGATAGGGATAAATGAGATACAACGAATTGAACGATTCAGATAAATACATATTGTTATGTTGTTATTTTATCTTTTTTGTAAACGGTTTTTATGCAATGGTTTTTGGAGCAATGATTCCGCTAATTAGCGCAGAATATCAATTAAGCGACACCGTCAGTGGCTTGCTCTTGTCGGGACATCAGTTAGGGAATTTAATTGCGGGGTTAGTTGCGGGGATTTTACCTGTTTATTATGGACGTAAACATTCGATTCTTTTTTTAAGCAGTTTTGTGATGCTTGGTTTTTTCATCATGATTGTGACCGGTAATCCGATTTTACTGATTATGGCTTTTTTCTTCACTGGAATTAGTCGAGGGAGTATTTCGAATTTTAACAATAAAACGGTGAATGACATTTCACATAGCGATCCCGCAGCATCCAATTTGTTACATAGCACGTTTGCAATTGGGGCTTTAATCTCACCTTTTTTAGTCGTCGTAGCGACTCGAATCTTTGGTGATAGTGGTTGGAAGTGGACGGCGGGATTCATCATTGTATTAATCGCGATTTCTCAAGTGTTGTTTAGTAAAATGGAAGTCAATGAGCAAGTTGAAACTACCAAACAAAAAATTAAAGATTATTCATTTTTTAAAGATCCATTATTTTTAAATACAATCGTCATTTTATTTTTTTACTTGTGTGCGGAATCCGTCATTACAGGATGGTTGGTAAAATATTTTATTGACTCGGATATCCTCCAAGTGACCCAAGCACAACTCATTTCATCTTTATTGTGGATAGCGATTTTACTAGGACGATTGTTCTGTGTGTTTTATGGGTACCGTTTTAAAAAAGGAAATTTGATTACAGCTATTAGCATCGGTATGACGATTTTTTACTTCTTGTTATTAATGAGTACGAATTTAAGCATGATCGTATTTTCTGTTCTTGGTCTTGGATTCACAATGGGAGGGGTTTACCCAACAGCCATGACCATCGCAGGTGTTTCGATAAAAAAATATCCAATGGCGATGGGCTGGTTATTAATCATCGGAGGTATCGGAGCGATTTTAATGCCGACAATTACAGGTGTTTTGTCGGAAAAAGTGAGCGTTTTTGCCGGATTTTCAGCAGTAATTGTAGCCATTATTGTCATGCTTATCGGAGTGCTTTGGTATCGGTTAGTCAATGAAAAGAAAGAAGGAATAGTATGAAAAAAGTAAAAACATTAAACCAGTTGATAGAAAATGGTGTGGTAGCAGTTATCCGTGGGCAATCAAAAGAACAAGGATTAGGGATCTGTAAAGCAAGTGTGGCGGGAGAATTAAAGGCATTAGAGGTCGCTTATACCACTCCCAATGCCAGCGAACTGATTGCGGATTTAACGGAATATTATGCAGAAGATCCAACAGTTGTGATTGGAGCTGGTACCGTATTGGATCCAGTGACAGCCCGCTTGGCGATTGAAAATGGCGCGGATTTTATTGTAAGTCCGGCATTTGATGCAGAAGTTGCCACAATATGTAATTTATACCAAATTCCTTACATGCCTGGTTGTATGACGATTACTGAAATGACGACGGCTTTAAAAGCAGGGGTTGATATCATTAAAGTCTTTCCTGGAGATATTGTTGGATCTCGCTTTATCAAAGACGTTAAAGGACCACTGCCATACGTAAATTTAATGCCAACGGGTGGCGTGAATTTAGATAATATGGCTGAGTGGTTTGCGAATGGTGTGATTTCAGTAGGAATTGGGAGCGATTTAACGCGTGGTTTAACAGGAGATAATTATGAAGTCGTGACCAAAAATGCCCAATCTTATATCGCAAAATTACGCGAAATTCGAGGTGAATAAATTGAGTAAAGTGTTAACCTTAGGAGAACTATTATTAAGATATTCAACGACGAAAGGCGAACAATTAAGTCATGCAGCAGCGCTACATTTACACTATGGTGGAAGTGAAGCGAACGTAGCGATTGGCTTATCTGGTTTTGGCCATGACGTCACCTTAGTGTCAAAAATTCCGGACAATCCCTTTGGTCAAGGTTCACTTTACCAATTGAAGCGTTATGGAGTGAATACTGATCAGGTTCATTTTGGGGAAGGACGAATGGGCAGTTACTTTGTCGAAACCGGTGCTGGTCCGCGAGCGACATCAGTCGTGTATGATCGAAAATCTTCCACTTTTTCACTTTTAGAAACCAATGAATGGGACTATGATCATCTTTTTGAGGATGTTTCTTTGTTTCATGTTTCAGGTATCACACCGGCTCTATCACCGTTTTTAGCACAGTTGACGATTGATTTTGTCAAGGAAGCAAAAAAGCGTGGCGTTTTAGTCTCTTTTGATAGTAATTATCGTGGCAAATTATGGGGGTTACCAGAAGCTGCCAAAGTCTTTGCACAAATTTTACCGGATGTTGATTATTGTTCAATGGGAGCGCTTGATGCCGTGAATATTTTGGGGATAGAGGCTGCAAATAGAGAGCTATCTGAAGAAGAAGCACTCGCTTACTACTACCAAAAAATGCAAGAAAAATATCCGAATATCGAGGTTTTTTATTCGACACGTCGCGAGGTCGTTTCAAGTGATGAAAATTATCTCACAGGAACGTTATGGCTTAACGAAACCTACTACACGTCAAAGAAATACCATATTCCTTATATCGTCGATCGAATTGGCGGAGGCGATGCCTTCTCAGCAGGGGTGTTGCACGGACTATTAGAAGGAAAAGACGCGCAAGAGATCATTGATTTTGCGACAGGAAATACAGTTTTAAAACATACAGTTGCAGGTGATGCGTTATCTTTAACTGAAAAAGAAGTGGAATTATTTGTTCAATCTGATTCCAGTAAAATTAATCGATAGGAGTAAGGACCTTGTTTTAAGAAGTGTCGTGTCTATGCCGATTTATGAACCGCAAGTAATTGAGAATGGTTCAAATAGGGAGCCTTATTAACTTTTTGTCGAAAAAAATGATTCCAACATAAATATACCTCTCCATGGGCTTCCGCAGTCCAAATCGCAGTATAGCGTGTAGAGATGAATCAATAAAAAGATAGTGAGCGACTCTAACAGACGGTAATATTGGTGAAGATAGCCGATAAGTGTGTTAGAGTTATTTATTTTAAAAATAACGTGAAGAGTAGCGCTTGTTAGATGGTACTAGAATGAATAGTTAGATAGAAAAAATAAGATCCACATCAATGGCTGTTATGCATCCAATCCTAAGTATGTTATCGCCAAAATTAAGCGCTTATCTCTGTCTTTTTATGGGTAGTATGATACAATAAATAAAAATTTAGAGGAGGCACTTTGTGGATAAAAAAAGAGTAGTCATTTATACGTTGTTATTTTTGGCAACATTCGCAATCGCAACACAAGGTTTTACGAAGACCGGTTTTGATGGATTGGTGGTTCCATTAATGTTCACCTATGCCTATTTTACGATAATCTTCCTTATTGCAACCGCTATTAAAAACAATTCAATTGTTGATATTGGTTGGGGGATGGGGTTCGTTGTTGGAAGTTGGCTGACGTTATTTGTCACTGAAAACCCGACGATTTTATCGTATGTCATTGTTGGTTTTATTACTGTCTGGGGTGTGAGACTCTCCGCCCGTTTATTGAGACGAAACTATGGAAAACCTGAAGATTTCAGATATGCACAGTGGCGAGAAGAGTGGGGCGATAAAGTCGTCATCATTGCTTTTTTCCGAGTGTTCATGGTGCAAGGAATTATTAACTTTGTCGTTGGGTCAGCTAGTTATACGGTCATCAAATACAACCAATTTAGTATTGGGTCAAATCATCAGTATTTGGTTTATCTCGCCTTATTGATCGCGTTTGTCGGCTTGTTTTTTGAAGTCGTTGGTGACGAACAATTAAGACGACATATCGCGAAAGGATCGCGTACGCTGTTACAAACAGGCTTGTGGTCGATTACACGTCATCCTAATTATTTTGGCGAAATCTTAATTTGGATTGGATTATACGCAAGTGGTATTACGTTGATTTTTACGAATTCTGTTAACCCGTTTTATTATCTACTGTTAATCATCTCACCTGTGTTAATGACGACGGTGTTAATAAAAGTCTCTACACCACTACTCGAGAAAAACATGGAAAAATATGCTTCATGGGAAGAATATACGAAGAGAGTTCCAATGATTTTCCCTTGGGCTAAAAAATAAACAGTATTGTTTGTTTTTTAATAATGTTGATGAAAAGATGTGTGAGGGATAAGTCATTTATCCCTCATGCATCTTTTTTTGATAGCAAAGAAGGGTAAAGTATTGGGCGATTGAATGACCGATTCGGTAGTCACTTTATCGTTTTTTTTTGTTGCCCTTTTCCCGAAAAAATGGCTTGAAGAAACCTAAGAGGGAAGGTATGATGAAGCTGGTTCAAAAAGTATTTGAAATTAGCGATAAATCCTTGATTTGCGAGCTTAGGATGTAGAGGTGCGAAGGGATTTATCACAATCAAAGTGAGGTCACGATGGAGAAAAAGTTGCATTATCAATATGTGATGTTGCAGTGTAGTTTTTATGCGATGTCCGCCTGTTTTATTGGTTATATGGTACCTGTTTTACAAACACAAGGATTTAATCATACGCAAATTGGTTTTTTCTTGGCGCTACGAGCGTTATTTAGTGTCATTTTTCAACCGATTATTGCCAATGTGATGGACAAATTTAAGTCTGTGATTTCTTTTAATCAATTGATTGCGGTGATGATCATCATTAGTATGATGATGACTGGGATTCAAATTTTAAATCCGGGATTTTTTGGAATGACGTTCATTTTTATGATGTATGGCATTGTGACTTATGGGATGGTTTCATTTATCGATGCGATGTCGACGTTATATTTTTATAAAGGTCAGAAAATTAACTATCCGGTGGCACGGGGGGCGGGTTCATTGAGCTATGCGATTAGCGCGCTTTTGATAGGCTTGTTTGTCGCTCCGGAACGGATTTTAGTGGCGCAATTTTTCTTATTTTTTCCGTTGCTCTTTTTTATTTTGAAAATAGATCGTGTGAAAGGGGCCGATGCCACGCATCATGAATCCGAAAATCAGTCTTTTTCTTATCCTGCATTATTGCGTGCGTTTCCTTTTTTCAAATTATTTTTAATCGCGATTATTTTTTCGTTTATTGGAAAAGAATTAAGTTCGAGTTTTTTAATTGATGTGTATCGTTCGTTAGGTGGGAATAACCGTGATTACGGCTTGGGAACTTTTTTACTGGCTGCGAGTGAAATCCCTGCCGCGATTATTTTTACGCGTCTAGCGGATCGCTTAGGGATTTACCGATTAATGTTATTATCGTTTTTCTTTGCGTTTTTACGGATTTTCTTGATTATGTTAGCACCGAATCTGTTGCTTTTAAATATCGCACAAATGATGCAAATGCTTGGGAATGGCTTGTTTTGGGCCGGGAATATTCAATTTATCCGGACGATTCTTCCTGCGAAAGATGCGGTGAAGGCGCAAGCCGCCGTTGGAGTTTGTTACTTAGGAATTGGTAGTGGTGTCGGTAGTTTACTGAGTGGTGTGATTTTGGAAGCGACTAATTTAACGACGCTTTTAGCGACTGCGAGTTTCTTTTCATTAATCGGCTTTTTCATTTTATTATCAGGTCAGAAATATGAACGGTCTGCAGATTCACTAGGGCAGAACCATTCGCTATAGCAAGAAGTGAGTGGACATGAAAGAGCGATGTTGTTAGCGTGAATTGTCTTTTATTTCATTAAGATTGTCTGTTAGAAGCGAACTTTTATTTGTGAGTTGACACTTTTTCATGTATGATTACGAAGGAAGATCAAGCGAATATTGTCAAGAGAAAGACAGACGAATCCTCATCCTTTTTGGAACGAAGGGCTGTAAAGTAGGGCGTGCTTTCTCATGTATAAAACAATTAATGATTCATTCTAATAATGGTAGTGTCAGTGTTACGGAATAAGAGGAGTGTATGAAATGAATCCACAAGAGAAAAAAGAAAAAATGCTCGAGTTAATTAAAAAGAAACAAAGTGGCGGCCGGTCAAAAGACATGGAAGCACCAAAAAATGATCGTAAGAATATGCGTAAGGGTCCAAAGATTTACAATAAATAAGTCATAAAAAAGACAGTTTCTCCCATCAGAGAAATTGTCTTTTTTTATGGAAACTGTGGCTGTCGCCTAACACCTCTAAATGGTTATCCACAACATTTAATGTGGATAAGTAAAGACGTTTTAGGATCGTACTTCAAAAAGAGTGTCTTTTGGTAAAGGAAAGTCTCAATCAGTTGTGTTATTTGACAAAGATTTTTATACTTGAGGAGGAAACACAAATTACATAAGTAGGAATGAGAAGGGAAGTGGCAGAGATGATTGATGAAAAAAATGAAATCCGTGAAAAACAATTGTTAATGAATAATTTTCCGGAATTAGCCAGTAATCCAGCGTTGTTAACGCCTAAACTGGAGGAAATGATGATGCTTGAAGATGCGATGAAGCGATTGATTGATTTTTGTGGGGATGATTCTGATCGAGAAGGCGTACGCGAGACTCCGTACCGTTTTTTGAAAGCGTTTTTAGAATATACTCAAGGTTATCGAGAAGATCCAAAGGCGCATTTGCACAAAATTTTTGATGTTCCATATCAAGAGTTGGTGTTAGTCAAAGAGATTGAATTTTATTCGATGTGTGAACATCATTTCGCGCCTTTTTTTGGTGTGGTGCATGTGGGGTATATCCCTAATGAAAAAGTGACGGGACTCTCGAAAATCGCCCGGATGGTAGAAGGTTATGCACGCCGTTTTCAAGTCCAAGAACGTCTGACAATGCAAATAGCGGAAGCGTTAGAGGAGATTCTTGAACCGATTGGGACAATGGTGGTCGTAGAAGCTAAACATACGTGTATGTGTAGTCGTGGGGTCAAAAACACGAGTGCCATGACGACGACGTCAGCTGTCAGAGGGATTTTTGCTGAAAAAGCCGAGGCGCGTGCAGAATTTTTAACCCTTATTAAAGGATAAGCGTGTTTTAAATCAGGAAAAAGGGGTTGGAATCATGAAAAATAGAGTCGCATTGGTGACGGGTAGTGCGAAAGGGTTAGGAAAGATGAGTGCAATTGAACTGGCGAAAAAAGGCATTAATCTAGTGATAAATTACGTCCACAGTCAAAAAGAAGCGGAAGAAACAGCGGCGTTTATCGCTGAAACATATGGTGTTAAAGTACTTGTCCTTCAAGGTGATATGGCGAATAGGTTAGATGTACAGCGAGTCACGACCGAAAGTATCGCTAAGATGGGCAGTATTGATATCCTCGTGCATAATGCCGGTCCTTTTATACGAGAAAAGAAAACAATCAGTGAGTATACCATCGTGGAGTGGCAACAGATGATTGATGGAAATCTAAATAGTTTTTTCTATTTATTAAAAGTCCTACTACCCGTGATGCAAGCCCAGCGCTGGGGTAGGATTGTCATGCTCGGTTTTGATCGAGTCGGTCATGCGCCTGCTTGGAAGTATCGTGGCGCTTATGCGGCGGCTAAAACGGGGAGTGCCTCATTGATTCGAACGCTTGCTTTAGAAGAGTCCGACAATGGGATCACAGTCAATATGGTTTGTCCGGGTGATATTACGAGTCAGTGGAAAGAAATGACGATTGAGGATGCTCGGATGGTGGCTGACGTCCAGATGCGTCCGGAAGTGGGAGAAGACATTGCGCGAACAGTGGCCTTTTTATGTGAGGATAATGCCGATAAAATTTCGGGTGCAATCATTGAGGTGACCGGTGGCAAAGACGTATTAGCAAAACGAAACCAAGAATGACACGGTGGGATAAAAAGGCCGATGTTTTACTCCATAACAAATTTTGTTTTCTGCTGAAAGACTCCTCACCGGTCAAAATATCCGCTATAATAAAAAGGTATTGAGTAAAGGAGTGTTTTAATGGAGAACTTATTAGAATTAACAAAAAGCTTAACCACAATCCCTTCACCTACAGGTTACACGACTGAAATTATGTCGTTTTTAGAAGAGGAATTAGGAAAAATAGGGTATGATACGCAACAAAATCGTAAAGGCAGCTTAATTGTGACCGTTCCGGGTCAAAATACGGAACAACAACGCTTTATTACGGCGCACGTGGATACATTAGGCGCGATTGTTCGAGCGATTAAACCTGACGGACGACTTAAAATGGATTTGATTGGTGGATTTAAATACAATGCGATTGAAGGCGAATATTGTACCGTTCATACGCAAGCAGGCAAAGAAATTACTGGTACGATTTTAATGCATCAAACGAGTGTTCATGTCTATCAAGACGCAGGGACAGCGGAACGAAATCAAAGCAATATGGAGATTCGCTTGGACGAGAAAGTGACCAATGCCGAAGAAACACAAGCGTTAGGAATTGAAGTGGGCGATTTTATTAGTTTTGATCCCCGTACTGAAATCACACCGAGTGGTTTTATTAAGTCGCGTCATTTAGATGACAAAGTGAGTGCCGCAATTTTAGTCGCATTTTTACAAAAAATCAAAGAAGAAAACATTGAATTACCGTATACGACTTGCTTCTTATTTTCAAATAATGAAGAGATTGGGTATGGCGGCAATTCAAACATTGATCCGCGTGTCGTTGAATACGTAGCGGTGGATATGGGTGCGATGGGTGATGACCAACAAACCGATGAATACACGGTTTCTATTTGTGTCAAAGATGGAACGGGACCATATCATTTAGGGTTACGTAATCATTTTGTGGCGTTATGTAAAGCGCACGATATTCCTTATAAATTAGATATTTATCCGTTTTATGGCAGTGATGCTTCTGCGGCGATGCGTGCAGGAGCAGATGTGAAACATGGACTAATTGGTGCCGGAATTGAAGCAAGTCACGCTTACGAGCGGACCCATCGTGATTCGATTGAAGCGACGTATCGTTTAGTGGAGACTTATTTACTAAGTCCAATGGGATAGAAGAATAGCTCAAAAAAGGTTGTGACCCACGAGCGTCACAACCTTTTATTCTATTAAATTGTGGGTAAATAAAATAAAAAGCGGAAGGAGTTTTCCACAGTGGATAACTTTAAGGAAAAGATACTGACAATAAAAGAGCTTCAATTGAGCCAATTATTTTTATCGCATGCGAAGATTGTGAAAATAAATGAATGGTTTTCGTCTGATTTGACGAACTTTTCACCAATTACGATTCGTTCCTTTTCGTGGAGTGAAAAACCAGTCCTCATCGACGGCCATACACGAGCCTTTGTTGCGGCACAAAAGGGCGTTCGAGCTTTGCCAGTGATCATAGAGGAGGACATCATCTCTGACGAATTAGAAAATCTGTATCACCAATGCGTGGATTGGTGTCAAGTGGCACAACTACACGAGATTCTTGATTTATCTGACAAAATTGTGTCGCAAGCAGAATATGAAGATTGTTGGATTGGTCGTTGTGAGACATTTTTGGCGAAGCAAGACAAATCGCAGAAACCTCTCAGTGATCCAACTATTTGAGGGGGTAATAAGGGATAAAAGGCTGCTCTAGCCAAAATGATCCGTCATGCGAGTCATGAAAAGAGCCCCTTTTTTTAATGATTCCTCCAGTTTATCAGAATAAGATCATTTTTCATTCAGTTTATCAGAATAAGATCATTTTTCATTCCACTCGCAAGTACGTTAATATCCTGAAGTCAAGTCGACCTCGTTACGGGCTAGCGTTCCTGTTTGAAGGTAGCTCGTGAGATTGGCTTCGTAAATCGTCATGATTTTTTGTTGGAAGTGCCGCACTAGTCCTGCAATATGCGGCGTAATCATCACATTTTCCATCGTCCATAACGGACTGGTTTCTTCAAGTGGTTCGGTCTCGAACACATCGAGACCGACAAAAGAAAGTTGTTTTTCTTCGAGTGCTCGAATGATTGCCGCGGTGTCGACACTTGCGCCACGCCCAACGTTAATAAACTGCGCACCAGGTTTGACCTGTGAAAAAAAGGCGTCGTTATAAAAATGATGCGTTTCATTGGTTAACGGCAAGATATTCACGACAATATCAAATTTATTGAGATGAGTGCATAAGTCGCTTTGACGATAAACGGTAGCGAAATGCTCGAGTTGTCGTCCACTACGATTGACCCCGGAAACCTCCACGCCCAGTGCAGTTGCGATACTTGCAAGTTGCTGCCCAATCTTTCCGGCACCGATAATGACCATTTTTTTCCCGTTTAATTCATCATAGGTAATTTCTGTATGCGGTAACCACTGTTTGGCTGTTTGCGCACGAATCGCTGTTTGAATCCCTCGATAACGTGCTAAAAGCATCCCGATAACCGATTCGGCAATCGGAATTGCGTGAATCCCACTCATATTACTCAGTAAAATCCCTTTTTCTCTTAACGTTACAAGGTCGAGATAATCAACGCCAGCACTATTGGCTTGGATCCATCGCAAGTGACTCTTTTCTAAAGCTAAAATGTCTTTGCCAATTTCCGGATCCCACCCTAGCATCATTTCCACAAACGGCAACTCTGACGTGGTTGGTGGATTTTCTTGTGTGCGAAATTCATAGTTCGGCGCTAGTTGGTGTAATGTTTCTTGATGACGGGCGTCTAGTTCTTGAACAAGATAAATGATTTTCGATTCCATAATAGAAGCTCCTTTACGATGTGATACTTTCAGTGTAACAAAGATTCGTAAAAGTAGAAACGAATGGAGTGTGGTAAAATACGAAATAGGCGTCATTTAGAAATTGACAACCAATCAAATCATCTTTGAAATGCGAACAGTAGCGATTGTTACGATCAATCGTTACCTCGTCAATCGAAGCGAAAGTATAAAGGAGAGAAAAGAAGCATGTCATTATTGTTGTCACCAGTTAATTTAGCGAAATTGTCTTTAAACAATCGGGTAGTCATGCCACCGATGTGTATGTATGAAGTCCATGAAAAAGATGGCGAAATCACGCCGTTTCACGTTGCGCATTATGGCGCGCGTGCGATTGGGAAAGTCGGACTGATTATCATTGAAGCAACCGCCGTAACACCCGATGGTCGCTTAACCGATCAAGATTTGGGACTATGGAACGACACTCAAGCACAAAAACTACAGGAATTAGTGGATAGTCTTCATTTTTTAGGGAGCAAGGTTGGGATTCAGTTAAATCATGGTGGACGAAAAGCCAAAGATGCGATTTATCCATTAGCCCCGAGTGCCATTACATTTAGTGCAGCGTATCAAACACCACATGAGATGACGCTTGATGAGATTCGGCAAGTGCAACAAGCCTTTATTGAGGCAACTAAACGTGCCGTAACAGCGGGCGTTGATATGATTGAATTACATGGGGCACATGGCTATTTAATCAATCAATTTTTATCTCCTCAAACGAATCAACGGACGGACGAATATGGTGGGAGTTTAGAAAATCGGTATCGTTTTGTGAAAGAAATCATTGCGGAGATTCGTCAGTTTTACCAAGGTTCCCTCTGGATTCGGTTGTCCTTAACGGATTATGCTCCCGATGATGAACAAAATAGTCTCGAAGAATGGCAAGTAATTGGGCGATGGTTGGAAGCAGATGGGATCGATTGTCTCGACATCTCAACCGGTGGTGTCCTTGATCGTACGCCAAATATCCCGGTTTATCCCGGTTATCAAGTACCCTATGCTGTTGCCTTGAAACAAGCCGTGACGGTTCCGGTCGTTGCCGTAGGGCTACTGGATAATCCGGGCTTGTGTGAATCATTATTACAGACTGGACAAGTTGATTTAGTCGCGATTGGGCGAGGCTTAATCCGAAATGCAAATTGGTTAGCCGACGCTGCAACGGACCTACACGATCAGGAGTTTGAAGTCTTTAATGGATCGTATGCGAGAGGGAAAAAATAATGAGTGTTAATGAAACGCGTCATTAGAGGATGATTGTCTCGTTAATCAATTAAATGAGAATACCATGATAAAAATAAGTGCTTTTTTTAAATCTAAGATCTAATCAAGTCTTTAAAATCAATCATTTGCTTTTTTTTGATTGTATTTCATCTCCAAAGATTGTAAAATGATGAGAATTAAATGAAAAGAGCAGGTGGACAATGCGATGGCAAACGATTTAGTTTTACAAACAGATTTTGGTTTAGGGGACGGTGCGGTTAGTGCGATGTATGGCGTGGCGAGAATGGTCAGCGGGGAAATTAAAATTAGTGATTTAACGCATGAAATTCCGCCTTACGATATTTGGGTAGCGTCTTATCGTTTATACCAAACGGTTAAATATTGGCCAGCAGGGACCGTTTTTGTCTCAGTCGTTGATCCTGGTGTGGGAAGTACACGTCGGAGTATCGTCTGCAAAACAACATCCGGCCATTATATTATTACGCCGGACAACGGCACATTAACGCATATACAGCATTATGATGGGATTGAGGAGATTCGTGAAATTGATGAAATCACCAGTCGTTTACCGCATTCGGAAGAAAGCCACACGTTTCATGGACGGGATATTTACGCTTATAATGGCGCCCGTTTAGCAAGTGGTGAAATTACCTTTGAAGAATTAGGCGACGTGACAGCCTTAAATAGTGTCGAATTATTGACGATAGACGAAGCAAAAATTGAAAATAATCGCTTAACCGGTAGTATTGACGTGCTTGACGTTCGTTTTGGTTCACTATGGACGAATATTCCATTAGCATTTTTCAAACAAACGAATATTACACATGGCGATTTATTACAAGTAACGATTTATCATAAAGGGAAAAAAGTGTATCAAAATTTACTTCAATTTGCGAAGTCATTTGCGGATGTGAACATTGGAGAACCGTTGGTGTATGTCAATTCTTTAGTCAATATTGGCATTGCCGTCAACCAAGATTCGTTTTCTGATTTGTATCATATTGGCACGGGGATTGACTGGAAATTAGAATTACGCAAAGCGAAGAAAATTATTTTTGAGGAGGAAACAGAATGAAAAAAGAACTTTCAGTTAAAACAATTGTTGCCATTGGGATTGGGTCGGCAGTTTTTGTCATTTTAGGCCGTTTTGCAGTGATTCCTATTTTTACGAATACCAACCTTGAAACATCGTATCCGTTCTTGGCGTTAATGTCAGTCGTTTACGGACCGGTTGCAGGAGCTTTAATCGGTTTGATTGGTCACACGTTAAAAGACTTTACAACCTATGGGAGTGCGTGGTGGAGTTGGATTGTCTGTTCTGGGATTATAGGCTTGATTTATGGCTTCGCAGGACGTAAAATTAATTTACGACAAGGTGTTTTTGATAAAAAAGACATGATCACGTTTAATGTCTATCAAGTGATTGGCAATGCCATTGTTTGGGGATTAATTGCCCCAACGTTAGACGTATTAATCTATAGTGAACCCGTAAATAAAGTCTATACTCAAGGTCTTATTTCTGCGAGCTTAAATATTGTCGCAGTGGGAATTATTGGCACATTATTAATGAAGGCTTATGCTGCAACACAAATTAAGCAAGGTAGCTTAAAAAAAGATTAGGTAGATGAAAATAGCCGAGTGAACGGACTCGGCTTTTTGTCTGTTCTTGTGAAAGTGAGACTCAAAAATGAAGGAGAAAACGATGAGAAAAGCAATAATTAGTTTTGAAAACTTTACCTTTCAGTATCATAGTCAATCTGAACCCACGCTAAAAAATGTGAATATGACGATTTATGAAGGGGAGAAAATCTTAATCGTTGGACCTTCAGGTAGTGGGAAATCAACTTTTGCCAATTGTATCAATGGCTTAATTCCGAATCAATATGAAGGGACTATCACGGGTGAGGTCGTCATTGACGGTAAAAATTTGGCACAACACTCGCTCTTTGATCTCTCCTTTAGTACGAGTACGGTCCTCCAAGATACCGATAGTCAATTTATAGGCTTAACCGTGGCAGAAGACATCGCCTTTGTGCTCGAAAATGATACGGTTGCTCAAGAAGAAATGAAGCAACAAGTCGCGCGATGGGCAGAAGTGGTGGATGTGAACCAGCATTTGGATAAACGTCCGCAAGATTTATCAGGTGGTCAAAAGCAGCGGGTATCGATGGCGGGAGTCTTGATTAATGAAGCGCCTATTCTATTATTTGATGAGCCGTTAGCCAATCTTGATCCGGCGGCGGGTAAAGAAGCGATTCATTTAATTGATCGCATTCATAATGAAGGCGATACGACGGTTGTGATTATTGAGCACCGCTTAGAAGATGTTTTAGAATGCCCCGTTGATCGGATTATCGTATTTAACGAAGGCGAAATTATTGCCGATCAACATCCTGACGCGTTACTCAAAACGAATCTTTTAACGGAAAGTGGGATTCGCGAACCGTTATATATTACCGCGATGAAAGCGGCTAATGTTGATTTAGCAACAGTTTCTGAAATTGCAAATCTCTATCACGTACAAGGTCCTGGCTTAAAAGACGCCTTGAAAAGCTGGCAAGGTATCACACAAGAGTCAAAGAAAAAACAAAAAAAGACGCCTCTTTTAACGTTAACGGACGTGTCGTATCAATATCGTAAACAAGATCCTTTTGTTCTAGACCACTTAAGTACGACGATTCATCAAGGGGAGAAAATTAGTATTGTCGGTCGCAATGGTGCAGGGAAATCGACGTTATTTAAAGCGATTTGTGGCTTTATTTCGGCACAAGGAAAGATGACGTGGCAAGGGACGGACTTAACGAGCGATTCGATTAAAGAACGCGCAGACAAAATTGGCTACGTCTTACAAAATCCGAATCAGATGATTTCGCAAAAAATGATTTTTGATGAAGTGGCACTCGGGTTGCGACTCAGAGGTGTTGACCCGGCAGATATTCAGACACGAGTCGAAAAAGTGTTACATGTTTGTGGCTTGTATCCATTTCGTCATTGGCCCATTTCAGCCTTAAGTTACGGACAAAAGAAGCGTGTAACGATTGCGTCAATTTTAGTTTTAGAACCAGAGATGTTGATTCTGGATGAACCAACGGCGGGGCAAGATTATCGCCATTATACCGAAATGATGGTGTTTTTAGATGAGCTCAATCGTCTTGGAAAAACAATTGTGATGATTACCCACGATATGCACTTGATGTTAGAATATAGTGAGCGTACCTTAGTCATCAACGACGGAAAAATTTTAGCAGATGGCGCGCCGATTGACATCTTGACGTCACCTCCACTCGTCAAAGAAGCGGCGCTCAAAGAAACAACGTTGTTCACCTTTGCGACACGTCTTGGTTTAACCGATCCAATTGGTTTTACCCAACGCTTCATTGCATTTGAGGAAGGGGGAAGAGTCCGATGAAGGAGCATCAAACATTAGGGTACCATCCAGGAAAGACGAGGATTCACAATCTGAATCCAACTGCCAAATTGATTTTCTTGTTAGTGGTTTCCATCGCATGTATGACGACGTATGATACCCGTTTCTTACTATTCGTGAGTTTATTTTCCGTGGGATTATTTCCCCTAGCCCATATCAAATGGCATCAAGTTTCGTTTGTGATTAAGTTTATTGCGATTTTCTCTTTGTTGAATCTAGTCACGGTCTATCTTTTTGAACCGGAGTATGGGGTGAAACTTTATGGAACGCGGCATCTTATTTTTGAAGGTATTGGGCGTTTTACCTTAACTCAAGAGCAAGTCTTTTATTTAGTGAACTTAGTGTTAAAATATTTTTGCACGATTCCATTAGCGCTCGTATTTCTACTGACGACGAATCCCAGTTCTTTTGCTTCTAGTTTAAACAAAATTGGTGTGAGCTATAAAATTAGTTACGCTGTATCGTTGGCCTTGCGTTATATTCCTGATATTCAAGAAGAATTTTTTACGATTTCACAAGCGCAACAAGCAAGAGGGTTTGAAATGTCGAAAAAAGGCAAGTTCTTACAACGAGTCAAAGGGACCGCACAAATCGTTGTTCCGTTGATTTTTTCTAGTTTAGACCGGATTGAAAGTATTAGTACGGCGATGGAACTTCGTCGCTTTGGTCAAAAAAAGACGCGTACGTGGTATGTTGGACAACCATTTAAGGTAAAAGATAGTGTCTTAGTAGTCGGTGCTTTGATTTTGCTGCTGATCACATTATGGCTCTTCCAAGTGAATGGTGGCAGGTTTTACAATCCATTTATTTAAAAGCACAACGATAAAAGAAACCATTTCGTCATTCGGTTTTCTTTTATCGTTTTTTGTTGAGTTCAATTTATTGACGGATAAATCAAATTGATTTATAGTATAATAGTTATCTCGAAATCGAGGGAATAAGCAAGTGTCTCGTGGGAGATAGTTGTTTATCGTCTCTTACACTAAAAAAAATGCGAGTGTTGTTTCTCATAACGCACTCAATACATATGAAGGAGTATCATTAACATGTCAGAAGCAATCAAATTATTCGAAAATCGTCGTTCAATCTATGCAATTGGAAATGAGTTACCAATCTCAGAGGAAGAAGTGACCGCATTAATTAAAGCGGCAGTCAAAGCAAGCCCTTCTTCTTTTAATTCTCAAACGTCTCGTGTCGTGATTTTAATGGACGACGCACATCAAAAATTATGGAATATCGTTGAAAAAACATTAGAACCACTAACACCGGAAGAAGCTTTCCCGAATACACAAGCGAAATTAGCGAGCTTTGCAGCAGGTAAAGGCACGATCTTATTCTTTGAAGATATGGACGTTGTTCGTTCTTTACAAGAACAATTTGCTCTTTATGCAGAAAACTTCCCAATTTGGTCCGATCAATCAGCAGGAATCGCGCAACATTCTGTATGGGTTGCTTTAGCAGAAGCCAATATTGGTGCGAACTTACAACATTACAATCCAATCATTGATGAAGAAGTTGCTGCAACTTGGAACATCCCTGCTAATTGGAAATTAACAGGTCAAATGCCATTTGGTTCTATCGAATCATCAGCTGCACCAAAAGATTTCATGGACGATGCTGATCGTTTCATGGTAATTAAATAATAATTGTTACAATTTAAGCTATCAGATAAGAAATTATCCGATAGCTTTTTTTACGTTTAAAAAAGAAATAATGCTTGACAAGCAAAACACTTTTCGTTAAAGTATCGTTAAGTTCATATGAAACGTTGATGAGAAGAGTAGCGATGGCATTTGTTAAAAGAGACCTCCGACTGGTGAAAAAGAGGAACAAATAAAATGGTGAAGATGAACTCAGAGTTTTCGATCAGGTTAACGCTTGATTGACGGGTGTGACCGTTATCTCACCAGGTTTTATGGAATAGAACTGTAGAGGTGTTACTTGTAAAAGTAGCATAAATTTGGGTGGTAACACGGAATTCTCCGTCCCTTTGTCGATATTTATATTGGCAAAGGGGCGGTTTTTTTATTTTAAGAAAAAATGGATGATTCAAGGAGGAAGAAAAAATGGCAGAAGTAGAAAGTTTTACACTCGATCACACAAAGGTGAAAGCACCTTATGTTCGATTAATCGCACAGGAGCAAGGGGTTAAAGGCGATGTTATTGCAAATTATGATCTTCGTTTCTTACAACCGAATGAAAAAGAATTACCAACCGGTGTCGTTCATACCTTTGAACACTTACTAGCGGATTTACTCCGTGACCGAATTGAGGGCATTATTGATATTTCTCCTTTTGGTTGCCGGACAGGTTTCCACTTAATTACCTGGGGTGTGCCAAGTTCGAAGGAAGTCGCAGAAGCTTTGACCGAAGTCTTAACGATTATTGCCTATGAGACGAAATTCGAAGATATCCAAGGTGTCAGCATCGAAAGTTGTGGGAATTACCGAGATCATTCTTTATTTGGCGCCAAAGAGTATGCCAAAATTATTTTAGCAGAAGGAATTAGTGAAGATGCGTTTGAGCGTCGTGTGGTGAAATAAATGGTGTTTCCGTCATTGAACAAACAAGTGGTCCTTGTTATCGGAACAAAACAAGGGATTGGGGCAGCAGTCGTGGAGACTTTTTTGAAGGAAGAGGCAATCGTCATTGCTGCGGACATTGGTTATGTCGCACAGGAATTGACGCAACTTTCGCCCAATCACTACCAAATTCATGTCAATATCGCAAAAGAATCACAACTAATTGGTCTGGTTAACCAATTAGAAGAACAACAATTGATTCCAGATGTCTTTGTAGCAGTCGCAGGGATTTCTACGATGGCTTTTTTGACGGAAAGTGCCACGCAAGATTATGACAAAGTCCAAGAAGTCAATGCACGAGGCGTTTATCTTAGTTGTAAATATATTGTGCGACTCATGCAGAAACATCAAAAGTCAGGCCGGGTCATTTTAATTGCGTCTCAAGCGGGGAAAAATGGCTATCGTGGCATGTCGGCTTATGTGGCTTCCAAGCATGCAGTCTTAGGACTGACGAAAACGTTAGCAATTGAAGTAGCGAATCAAGGAATCTTAGTCAATGCGGTTTGTCCAGGAATTATCGAAACGCCGATGAAGCACCGAGAACGCATCGATGGTGGGTTACTACGTGGAATGACCAAGGAGGAAGTCTTGGCCGAAGATCAAAGCCAAGTGCCACTTGGTCGAACAGGAAATCCACAAGACGTCGCCAATGTGGTGTTGTTTTTGGCCAGTCCGTTGGCGAGTTATATGACAGGACAAGCGCTAAATGTCACAGGTGGCATGACGATGCACTAAGAAAAGCGTTTGACGGCATCAAGCGAAAAAAAATGTATTTGTTGGGGAGTTTGAACGAAAAAAGGAGAATGTTAAATGAATAAACGATTGGGAAGTATCTTACTATTAGCAAGTGTCTTAGCATTAAGTGCGTGTGGATCGGATTCACAAGCTGCGACACCTCAAAGTACAGAAAGTACGCAAGCAACGTCCTCAGAGCCAATTGTCGTGGGTTCGGTCGGTTCCGATGCTGAAATTTGGCAATTTATTGCCGACTCCGAAGCCGCGAAAAAAGCGGGCGTCACGATTGAAGTCAAAGAAATTACGGGCGGTCCGATTACCAATACGGCAACGGTTGATGGTGATGTGGATGCGAATGCTTTTCAATCGATTGGTTATTTAGAAAGCTTTAATGCTGAA
Organism: Enterococcus sp. DIV1314a; assembly: GCF_051713805.1. Lineage (NCBI taxonomy): Bacteria > Bacillati > Bacillota > Bacilli > Lactobacillales > Enterococcaceae > Enterococcus > Enterococcus sp. DIV1314a. Next base: position 1,068,163 of record NZ_JBIOQP010000001.1, read on the forward strand.
AGCCCAGAAAAACTCGTGCCGATTGCGGCAACATATGTCGAACCATTAGGGATTTATTCTGAAAAGTTTCAATCGATTGATGACATTACCGAAGGTGCAACCGTAGCGCTAGCCGATAATCCTTCCAATACGACGCGGGGGTTACGTTTACTTGAAACAGCCGGGTTAATTAAACTAAAAGACGATTTTGATGATGGGATTGGCACACCGGATGATGTGATTGAAAATCCTAAAAATCTCCAATTCACGCTGATTGATGATTTGACCGGACCTCGTATTTTACCCGATGTCGATTTAGTCCTCATCAGTAACACCATTGCTTTAGAAGGTGGGTTGAACGTTTTGACGGATTCTATTTTCCACGAAGAAGCAGATACGGCTTTACGGGCAACAGTCAATATCATTGTGGTGAAAGAAGAGCGCGCCGAAGAGGAAGAATTACAAGTATTAGGCGAGTTATACCATGATCCAGAAGTCCAAGCCTTTATTGAGGAAAAGTTTGATGGGACAAAAGTTCAAGTTCAAACACCAATTGAAGAAATTTGGGGGAATTAATGTGAAAATCGCAATTGTTGCGGCCATGGCAGAAGAACTAGCACCTTTTCGCGAAGTGTTTTCCAGTACAATCCTTTGGGAGAAAGGGAAAACGAAGATTGAGGCCGTCAACCCACAACTCTTTTTAGTTCAATCTGGAATCGGAAAAGCCAATGCAGCGGCTACCAGTGCTTGGCTGTGTGAGAAAGTCCAACCAGACTTAATGATTAATACGGGATCGACCGGTTCCTTTCGCAAAGATTTTGCGTTAGGCGATGTTGTTTATACGAATCAATTTATTTATAGTGATGTCGATGCGACCGGATTTGACTACGCTTTTGGGCAAGTTCCACAAATGCCAGCTGGCTATCCAGTTGAAAAAGAACTTCTTGAGACAATTGAAAAAGTATTAAAGGCAGCAAAAATCCCAGCGCATCAAGGAATGATTGTTACTTCGGACTCATTTATGAGTGATGAAGCATCGATTGCTACTATCCGTCAAAGGTTTCCAGAAATTGCAGCTTCGGATATGGAGAGTTGCGCCGTGGCTCAAATTGCCTATTTTTATGAGATTCCCGTACTGAATTTAAGAGGGATTTCAGATCATGTTGGCGACGATGCAGCAGCTACTTTTGATAAGACGATTGATTTAGCAGCTGAACAAGCTTTTAAAGCAGTCAAGGCACTGGTAGATTATTGGCAAAAGGTATAACTAATTAGTCTTTTTTCATTAGAAATAATCGGTTTTTTTAAAATAAAAATGTTGAAGAGAAGAGTAACCCTGAATTTTGTTAACAGAGACCTCAGAATGGTGAGAATGAGGAGAAAATGCAAGGGTGAAGATGAACTCTGAGTTTTTATCAAGTTAACGCTTGATAGACGGGAGCAACCGTTAACTTGCCGAGCTTTTTTTATGAAGCTTTCGAGGTGTTACTTTTGAAAGTAGCATAAACATGGGTGGTAACACGGAATTTCCGTCCCTTTGTCATAGTAGGCAAAGGGGCGGTTTTTTATATTTTTTTAGGAGGGAAAAGGATGGGAGCATTCAAAAGAATTTTAGTATTTGTTGGTGTCATAGGAGGACTGGTTGGTTTAATTGGTTGTGAAAATAATCAATCAAAAACAGAGGAAACACAAGTTGTCCATGTAAAATTAGGTGTTGTGGGAGATAGTAATGAAGTTTGGGAACCGATTGTTGAAAAGCTTCAAGAAGAAAAAATCGAAATTGAGTTAGTAAAATTTTCAGATTACACACAACCAAATATTGCTTTAGAAAATGGAGATATTGATTTAAATGCTTATCAAGGTTACATATTGATGGATGAATTTAATCATACACAAGGTGGTCATTTAACTGCAATTGGCGAAACAGTCTTAAATCCGATTGGACTTTATTCCGATTCATTTTTATCCGTAGCAGAAATCGCTGAAGGATCAGAGGTTGCGATAGCAAATGACCCTGTCAATGCTGCTCGAGGATTATTGTTATTACAATCAGCAGGATTGATTACCTTAGATTATAAAGAAGGAACAAACCCTACAGTCGATAGTATTTCAAAAAATCCTAAAAATATCAAAATTATTGAATTAGAAGCTGCTCAGACAGCACGGTCTCTATCAGATGTTGGAGCAAGTGCGATTAACGTATTTATGGCACTTGATGCTGGACTTATTCCGAAGGATGATGCCATTTTTATTGAACCTGTAAATGAGGATTCTAAGCCATATTATAATATTATTGTGGCAAGAGAAGAAAACAAAAACAATCTGATTTACAAAAAAATTGTTGATGCGTACCGCACCGATGAGTCAAAGCAACTCATTGATAAATTATACAAAGGATCCGTATTACCTTTATGGTAAGGAAAGGTGGTAAATAATGCAATTAACCAAGGAAGAGGTTATTCATTTATATTATGAAATGAGAAAAATTAGACGTTTTGAAGAAACTGTTAAGGAAAAAAGTGGAACGGATATCGTTGGACCAACGCATTTATATATCGGAGAAGAAGCAATTGCTGTTGGTGTTTGTCATCACTTGACTAAACAAGATTATGTGACAAGTACCCATCGTGGACACGGACATACGTTAGCTAAAGGAGCCAGAATCGATCGGTCTTTGGCAGAATTATATGGACGGTCAACAGGTTATTGTAAAGGGAAAGGTGGTTCGATGCATTTAGCTGATTTTAGTGTAGGGATGCTAGGGGCAAATGGGGTTGTTGGCGGTGGCTTTAATATTGCAACAGGAGCAGCCCTAGCGATTCAACAAAGAGGTGGTAAGGAGGTCGCTGTTTGTTTTTTTGGAGATGGATCAAGTAATCGAGGGACTTTCCATGAGGCTGTTAATTTAGCGGCAAGTTGGAAATTACCAGTAGTTTTTGTTTGTGAAAATAACGGTTGGGCATCTACGACTAGATTCAGTGAATCTGGTTCAGTTCCTCAACTTTCAGAACGTGCAAAAGCTTATGGTATAGTTGGAGTAACGATTGATGGGAATGATGTGGAGCTGGTTCAAAAGACAGCCAAAGACTTAATTGAACGAGCTAGAAGAGGTGAAGGACCAAGTATTCTAGAGTGTGTGACTTATCGGATAGAAGGTCATTTTTTAGCAGATCCTCAATTATATCGAACGAAAGAGGAAGTACAGGCTCAATATGAAACAAATGATCCGATTAAACGGTTCAAAGAAAAAATAAGGAAAAATAATTTTGTGACAGAGATTGAATTAGAACAGATTGATGCTAATTTAGAGGTAGAGTTAGAAGCAGCTGTTTTATTTGCTGAGCTAAGTCCATATCCAAAGATAGAAGAAGCCTTAGAAGATATTTTTGTAGGAGAGGTGACATTATATGAGTAAGCGAATCATAACATTTTCCGAAGCGACTAAAGAAGCAATGATCGAAGAAATGCGTGCAGACCCTGATGTTTTTGTTTTCGGTGAAGATATAGCAAAACAAGGTGGAATCTTTGGTCAATTTACAGGACTAAAAGAAGAATTTGGTAATCGGGTAAAGGATACGCCTATTTCTGAAACAGCACTTGTTGGTGCAGGTGTGGGTGCTGCTCTGGCAGGATCCAAGCCAATTATTGACTTACATTTTGCTGATTTTATTGGTATCACAATGGATGAAATCTTAAATCAAATGGCGAAAGCTCGTTATATGTTTGGTGGTCAAGCCCAGTTGCCACTTGTTTTACGGGCGCCTGATGGATCAATGGCACATGGTGCTGCTCAACACTCGCAATCATTGGAGTCGTGGTTTATGGGAATCCCAGGTATTCGAGTGGTTATTCCATCAACGCCCGAAAATGCAAAAGGCTTATTAAAAGCGGCAATCCAAGATCCTAATCCAGTGATATATTTTGAAAATAAGGGTTTATTTCCAGTAAAAGGACACGTTCCAACGGGAGAAATCTATACACCGCTTGATAAAGCAGAAGTCATAAAAAAGGGGTTAGATGTAACAATCGTTTCGTATTCATTAATGTTAACAAAAGCATTAAAAGCTGCAGAATACGTTGAAGAAAAGTATGGTATTCAAGTTGAAGTAATCGATTTGAGAAGTATCGTACCGATTGATACGGAAACCATTTACACCTCTGTTAAGAAGACGGGCCGGTTAGTTATTATTCATGAGGCAATTAAAATTGGAGGGGTAGGAGGTGAAATTGCAGCACGTGTAGCGGAGAATGTGTGGGAGTATTTACAAGCACCGATTTTAAGAGTCGGAGCGAAGTTCTCTCCTGTCCCCTTTAGCCCACCGTTAGAAAATCATATTTTTGCGAATGAAGAAGAAATAATTCAAGCTATTTTAAAAAGCACAGAAAAAATACGCAATAAAAATCTGATAAAGTATAGCTAAATGGCAATAGCAAGTGTATAAAAATAATTAAAAACCTTTGTGGAATAGGAAGTAATTAAAAACGTACAATTATCAGGGTGACAAGCCGTTACTAGCGGGATCTACCTATTCTATTAGCCATTTTTTGAGTAAATTGTTGGCAGGTTCTTCTACTTAAGGGAGACACAACTTGCCGTCCGTAGCATGTTGCGCTAACAAAATGCCTTATGCTGCAACTCGTACGTTTCGTTCTCTTAATAGGGATTCCTTCTGGAGGTCGTACTCTATTATCTTTCGAAGCCTTTGGTGAATGGCAGTTGTCACTTCTGCTAAGCGTGTAAACGGTGTTGGTGCCAAGGTATCCATTCGTTGGCTATTTCTTTTTTTATCGTAATAAACGAATGGATCCACACCGAATACTCTTCATTTATTTTATATTTTAAGACAGTAGTGAATTTCTAAAAGAAGCGGAAATAGAGGGTAATACTCGTTATTTACAGTGTTCTAATAGTTGCCACGGTCGAGTTTATCCAGAAGATAAAATTTTGAGTGGAATGACTTAAAAACAAAAAAATGGAAAGGTCCCTTCAGAGCTGATTCAAAAATGTCCTGAATGTGATGGTTCTATGCAAGTCCACGTTGAAGTGGATCGTAATTTTTTAAAGGGTGAAGAATGGGAAAAAAGCTATCAAGTATATCGAGAATTTATCAATTATACTCATAATAAAAAAATGGTCTTACTGGAATTAGATGCTGATGCAAGAAATCAATTAATTAAAGCCCCGTTTATAACTATAACTAACGTTGAGGAATAAGCTACTTATATTACACTTAATAGTGGAAGAGAAATTTATATACCGGATGAGATTGCTGATAAATCGATTGGTGTCGATGGTGATATTGCGGAGGTATTACAGAAATTGGTACAGATGAGGTTAGCTAATTTATCTTATTAAAAAATAGAGGGGGAATCAAAGGAGTTTCTATCCAATATTCTGGATGATACTATCTACTATCCAATCTACTATCCAATCAAAAAATCATATGAGTATTGGTATACATTCATGGATAAAAATATTGAATTTTGGCTTCCGAAGAGTGAGTGGCATACAAAATCTCATTGTGCGCGTGTCTTATTACTATCACTTCTCATCGGGCATCAAAAAGGTTTAAGTGACGAAGAGAAAGATGTGCTAGGAATGGCAGCTATATTCCATGATTCCTGTCGTCTAGGTGAAGGGATTGATCGGGGACATGGGGGTCGCGCTGCAGTGTATTATAAAGATTATTGCCGTGAACACGATTTACGATATAATGCTGGAACCTATTAAATTATTCATTACCATGACCAAGACGATTCACTTGGTTTGTCAGAGATTAAAAAGTCGTCTGACTTAAACGAACGCACTGTGCTGCTATAACAGATTTTCAAAGATGTTGACGCGCGGGATCGTTTCCGTTTGGGACCCGATGGCTTGAGTGAAAAATTTCTTCGGACTGAAGAAGCCCGTCAACTTGTTGGCTTTGCTAAAGAGCTTTTACATAAAAGTAGTGAAATAAATTGGAATGAATGAAAAAAGATAAAATGAAGTAAGAGACAAATTTTATGCACCAGTATATTGATGATAGCTACGCACTACACACGGACTTATACCAAATCATTATGGTAGAAGCCTACCAGAAAGATAACCTTCATGTTGAAAAGGCAGTATTCGAATGATATTCAGCTACTTTTGATAAGACGATTAATTTAGCAGCTACTCAAGCTTTTAAAGCGGTAAAAGCGCTGATTGATTATTATCAAATCGCCTAATAAAAAGACCACTTCGCATTCGCTGAGTGGTCTTTTCGCTTGTTTCACGTGAAACACTAAATTAGTCTGGTAAATCCGTCAGATATCGTTCATTTCCTTGGAAAACGACGAGTTGCTTCACGTCAAATTTGCGTAATAATTGGCTCATCTCTGGGAAAAGCAAACGATAGTCTTGGGCGACATGGGCATCTGAACCAAGTGTAAATAGTTTTCCACCTAAGCTTTGATAGAGCGGGATTGCATATTCATAAAGAGGGGCATTCTGATAACGTCCAAAACTTTTGGCATTGACCTCGAATGCGAGTTCACGCTGAATCACCAGTTGAAAAATTTGGCGTAAGGTTGTTTCAAAATGTTCTTCAAGTTCTTGCGCCGAAAAATCAAAGCGCCGTAGACCGTATTCAAAATGTGTCAAGATATGACCATCAGGGAATGATTTCAATACTTGCAACATTTGTTCAAAATACATCGTCGCGACTTTAAATTTATCCATCGTTAACACTTGATCATCCATATAATCAAAACGACCATTTTGATGAATACTAACTAATTTTAAATCATAAGAATGCGTTGCTAAATAGTCCATAATCGTACTTTCTTGACCGGGAACAACCCCGATTTCGATGCCTTTTAAGAGGGTAGTCGCTGTTTGAGGTTGTAGCTGATTGATTTTTTCACTCAATTGGTGATAGTTGGGAATATCATCTTTAAAGCCCGTTCCGGCATTCGCTAAATCAAAATGATCTGTCGCCACCAAAAAAGTTGGCTGATGCTCTAAATAATGTTCAAATGTTTCTTCGGAATCAAATGATAAAAAGGTATGCAGATGTTGATCATAATAGTTCATAGAAACCCTCCTTTACATAAGAATAGCATAATCTAAATCGAAGCCAAAGTGATAAAATTAAGATAACGCTTTTAATAAATGTGGAAATAGCCTTTTAAGTTCGTACTGGAAGGATTATACTAGAAGAAAGTCTATGAAAGAGGTGGCAGCATGTATCAAGCAAACAGTAAACGTTATGAAGAAATGTCGTACCGTTCGGTTGGGAAATCCGGCTTAAAGTTACCAAGTGTCTCGTTAGGACTTTGGCATAATTTTGGCGATGTAGATCCTGTATCGAATCAAAAAGACTTGATTTTTAAGGCGTTTGATTCAGGGATTACGCATTTTGATTTAGCCAATAACTATGGTCCACCAGCAGGTTCTGCAGAGCGAAACTTTGGCCGAATTTTGAAAGAAGAGCTCGCGTCTTATCGTGATGAGATGATTATCTCATCAAAAGCTGGTTACTATATGTGGCCAGGACCTTATGGCGAATGGGGATCAAAGAAAAGTATTGTTGCCAGTTGCGACCAGAGTTTAACGCGCCTAGGACTTGATTATGTGGATATCTTTTACCATCATCGACCAGATCCAGATACCCCTTTAGAAGAAACTGCCCATGCGCTTGATTTATTAGTTAGACAAGGAAAAGCTCTATATATTGGCATTTCCAATTATTCAGCCGCGACGACTTTAGCGATGACGCGTCTTCTAAAAGAACAAAAAACCCCTTTTATTATTCATCAACAAAAATTTAATTTATTAGAAAGAACACCGGAAGAGGCTTTATTTATGGTGCTCGAAAAAGAAGGCATTGGTGCGATTACTTTTTCACCATTAGCACAAGGACTATTAACAGATCGTTATTTAAATGGGATTCCAGAAGATTCTCGTGCGGCGAGTATCAATAGCCCCTTCTTATCTGAAGAGAAAGTGGCGGATACCTTAGCTACCGTTCGCGGATTAAATGAGCTAGCACTTGAGAGAGGCCAAACGTTAGCCGAGATGGCACTGGCGTGGAACTTACGTCATGACGTCGTAAGTAGTGTATTGATTGGGGCGTCTAAAGTTTCTCAATTAGAGAAGAATTTGAACGCGTTGAAACAGGTCACTTTTTCACCAGAAGAATTGCAAAAAATTGATCAATTAACCTTAAATTAAGAGAAAGTAGGGAAGATTATTTTTAGCATAAAATTAGTCGAAACGATTGAAGAGACACAGATTGTGGATCAATTAGTAAAAGAAATATGGCCAGAAACGTATCTTTCCATTATTGGGGAAGAACAAGTACGGTACATGTTAGCAACCTTTCAGTCGTTAAAAAATATTCAAGAAGACATCCAAAATGGCGATCACTATTTTATTTTATATGAAAATCAAACACCGATAGGCTATACCGCCTATCGTGAAGAACCCAAAAGTTTATATATCAGCAAATTATACTTAAAACAATCCACTCGTGGAAAAGGGTATGCTTCTCAAGTCTTTCAATGGTTTGAGACATTAGCAGCTGGGAAAACATTAAGACTTAATGTCAACAAAGCCAATACACGGGCGATTGCGGTTTATGAGCATCGTGGGTTTAAACAAGTCGCTGCATGTAAAAATCCGATTGGGCAAGGGTATATAATGGATGATTATGTTTATGAAAAAGATGTTCACTAGTGGTGCGTAAAATATCAAACACCCCCAAGAGAAATCTTCTCTTGAGGGTGTTTGGAGAGAGTAGGATACGATTAGTCAAAAAATTGCATTTCAAACGCTCTTTCGAATACCGCTTGAGGCGCTAAAGAATGGATGCCTTCTTTTTGCGTTAACTCCCCATTGGTATCTACCATATCTGCGATACCACACCATGGCTCAATGCAGACAAAGTCGCCTGTATTCGGATAAGGAGACCATATTCCCAGATAAGGCATTTCTTGATAGCGGAAGACAACCTTTTTCTCACTCTTAGTTGATCTTAGTGTCACTTGTGTTTCATCTAAAGTGTCTAAAATGATCACGCCATCTTTGAACAATTCATGGCGTAAAGGAAAATGTGCTTGTTTGGTTTTGTTTATTTTGGGACGATCAATCAATACTTCAGAAGTCACAGGAAATAATCGTCGATCGAGGGATGGACTAATCTCAATCACATAATCTTCAAATACCGTATTTTCTTCCAATGGTACTTTTAAACCTGGATGTGCACCGATGGAGAAATACATTGATTCTTCTTCATCCAAGTTTGTCACAAAGTAGCCAGTGTAGAGTTTATTTCCTTCTAAGCGATAGTCAATTTCTAAACGAAAATGAAAAGGATAATGATTCCATGTTTCTTCGTCATCCGTTAATGAAAATCGAAGATGGTTTTCTTCTTGTTGAATCACCTGAAAAGATAAATCTCTAGCGAATCCATGTTGTGACATCGGATAATCTTTTCCGTTGAATGCATAACGATCCTCTTTTAATTTTCCAACAATCGGAAAAAGAATTGGTGCGTGCCGCCCCCATACAGCAGGATCTGCTTGCCAAAGAAACTCCGTCTTCTCTTTTTTTGATAAGATACTTGTTAGCTCGGCCCCTTTTTCTGAAATGCATACCTTCAATAAATCGTTCTCAATTGTTTTGTTCATCATACTGCCCCCTCTATTTTCATCAAATTTTAAATACTATCTTGTTTGGGATCGGTCATATAGACATGTGGTTGGTTCTTTTCAGTAATTAAAGCGGTCAACTCGCTGACAGAAAAGAATCGATAAAAATCCTCGCAATCAAGTTTAGAGGAATCAATGACCAAGTATCGTTCAGAAGCGTTTCTAAGTGCAATTTCTTGAGTCGTCCCTTCCTCTAGCGTCGCAGTCATAATCCAATCATCTTTTACTGCATTTGCGCCAATAAATGCTTTGGCAAAACGAATATCAAATAATATTTTATTTGCCATCTCGCCAAAGAAGGCACCTGTTAAAGAGCGATACTCTCCACCCACTAAGTAAATCTGATACGGTTTGTTTTTGGCATGTAGAATATTGAAGACGGGTAAACTATTCGTAATAATTCTAAGATATTGAAAATCAAGAAGTTGTGCTAAAAATTCAATTGTTGTACCAGGACCTAAAAAAAGAGTATCGCCTTCAACAATGTAATGTAGGGCTTTACGAGCGGCTTCTTTTTTTTCTTCGGGATGAATGATTGTCTTTTTTTCGTGAGACAGTTCTTCTCGTTTATAGTAGTTCATACTTTGGGCACCACCGTGAATCCGCTTCAGCTGTCTAGATTTTTCTAATTCTGCTAAATCACGACGAACCGTCATATCAGAAACATTTAAAGTTGTAATCAATTCATTCACGTCAACAACGCCATGTGTATTTACTAATTCAATTATTTTATTTAATCTTTCTTCCTTTAACATAAGATATCTCCTATTCATGAATGTTCTTTATTCTAGGAATCAATGTTCGTGTATTCCATTCTATCTTCTATCCTAGTAGAATAAACAAATAAAATCAACCAAAACAAACAAAAATAAAATTATTTACGATTTTCCTGCTTATTTTTGTGTTTTATTGTTTACATTTGAACGGTTTGTGTTTATAATAAACGTATCAAAACAAATGGAGGTCGAAACAAGATGGAAGTATTTATTGCATCTGATAAAGATGGGTTAGCGTTAAAAGATTATCTCGTGGAAGAATTAAAGGGATATGACTTTAACCTGGTCGATGTGTCTCCAGATAATGGGACGTTTGTAGAGTCTGTAGAAGAACTCGTTTCTCATCTTCAAAATAACGAAAACGCTTTAGCGATTGCGATTGATGCCTATGGGGCTGGAAGTTTTATTGCAGCAACGAAACATAAAAATATTGTGGCAGCGGAAGTTTCGGACGAACGTTCAGCATACATGACAAGAGAACATAATAATTCTCGCATGATTACAATGGGTAGCCAGATTGTTGGGAAAGAATTAGCGAAAAATATCGCTTTATACTTTTTACGTGCGAAGTATGACGGTGGGCGCCATCAAATCCGTGTTGATATGTTAAATAAAATGTGTTAGGAGAATAAAAATGAAAATTGCAATTGGTTGTGATCACATTGTGACTGATGTAAAAATTAAAGTGAGCGATTTTTTGAAATCGAAAGGATATGAAGTGATTGATGTGGGTACGTATGACTTTACTCGCACACATTATCCGATTTTTGGTCGAAAAGTAGGAGCCTTAGTCGCTTCAGGAAAAGCCGATCAAGGGGTGGTTATCTGTGGTACTGGCGTTGGTATTACCAATTCTGCGAATAAGGTAAAAGGCGTACGTGCCGCTTTAGTAAGAGATATGACTTCTGCACTCTATTCTAAACGTGAATTAAATGCGAACGTCATCGGGTTTGGTGGAAAAGTCACGGGAGAGTTTCTGATTTGTGATATTTTAGAAGCGTTTTTAGAAGAAAAATATCAACCGACTGAAGAGAATAAACAGTTGATTGCAGCAATCGATGCTTTAGAAGCGAATCATTCAGATGATAATATGGACACAAATTATTTCGACGAATTTTTAGAAAAATGGGATGCAGGATTTTATCAAGACTAAAGGAAGAGGTTGAATGATGTTAAACTTATCAGAAAATAAACGACAAGCGATGGAACGATTATCAACGAAAGAGGGCTATATTGAAGCGTTAGCCATCGATCAACGAGGTGCCTTAAAGAAAATGATTACGGCACAAGGAGGCGAACCTTCGACAGCTCAAATCGAAGCCTTTAAAAAATTGGTTTCGCAACATCTGACTCCTTATGCTTCCTCTATTTTACTTGATCCAGAATACGGCTTACCAGCTGCAAATATTCGTGATGAATCTGCGGGTCTCTTACTAGCGTATGAAAAAACAGGTTATGACGCCGACAAAGAGGGGCGCTTACCAGATTTACTAAAAGAATGGTCTGTGAAACGTTTAGTTGAAGAAGGCGCAGATGCCATTAAGTTTTTACTTTATTATGACATCGATGAAGATGCGCAGATTAATGAACAAAAGCATATCTTCATTGAACGTTTAGGAAGCGAATGTTTAGGAGAGGATATACCATTCTACTTAGAACTGTTGGCATATGATGCAAAGAATGCAGATGCAAATTCTATCGAGTATGCAAAAGTGAAGCCACGTAAAGTGATTGAAATGATGAAAGAGTTTACAAAACCTCGTTATCATGTGGATGTGCTAAAAGTTGAAGTGCCCGTGAATATGAATTTTGTGGAAGGGTTTGGCGCAGGTGAAATTGTTTATACAAGAGAAGAAGCGTTACGTTACTTTAAAGAACAAAGTGATGCGACAGACTTACCATTTATCTTCTTAAGTGCAGGAGTATCCGCAACTCTTTTCCAAGAGACGTTATCTTTTGCCAAAGAAGCAGGTTCGACCTTCAATGGCGTTCTTTGCGGACGTGCAACGTGGGCAAATGGTATTGTTCCTTTTATTAAAGAAGGTGAAAAAGAAACAATCGATTGGTTATTAACCCAAGGGAAAGAGAATATTGAAAATTTAAATGCTGTAGTTGAAAAAACGGCAACTTCATGGTTTGAAAAAATAGAGAAGGCGTAGGGGATAAAAATGATTGTAACTGTAACAATGAACCCTTCATTAGATATGGCATATTCAGTCGCACAGCTAGTGTTAGATGACGTTAATCGTGTTCCACAAGTTGAAAAAACGGCCGGTGGAAAAGGACTCAATGTCACACGTGTACTCCATCAGATGAATGCGCCAGTATTGGCTACTGGATTAATCGGGGGCAATATTGGGAAGTTTATTACCGATCAACTAGATGACACACAAATTGCCCATGCATTCTATCCAATTGCCAATGAAACGAGAAATTCGATTGCCATTTTACATGATGACGGCAAGCAAACCGAATTACTCGAAGCGGGTCCAGAAATTACCGAACAAGAAGCCGAGGGTTTTTTAGCACAATTTGAGAACATTATCAAAGAAGCGGATGTTTTGACATTATCGGGAAGCTTACCGAAAGGGTTGCCGAATAATTTTTATCAACAACTCATTCAAAAGAGTCACGGTATTCCGACATTGCTCGATACATCTGGTCAAAGTTTAAGTGATGCTCTTTCAGGAACAGTAAAACCATTCTTAATCAAGCCCAATTTAAGTGAGATTCAGTCGCTAATCGGCCGTTCATTAACGGTATCAGACTTGAAAACGGTATTATTAGAAGATCGTTTTACGGGAATCGAATGGATCGTCGTTTCCTTGGGGAGTCAAGGGGCAATTGCCAAACATCAAGAGACGTTTTATCGAGTAACGATTCCTAAAATCGACACGATTAACCCTGTTGGATCTGGCGACGCGACGATTGCAGGACTGGCTTATGGTATTCAGCAGCAACTAGACGATGTATCGCTATTAAAAACAGGTATGACAACAGGGATGTTAAATGCACAAGAACACAAGACCGGATGGATTAACTACGACAATTTCAAAGAGTTGTTTGATCAAGTTACCGTTGAGAAAATTTAAAGAATTGAAAGTGAATAAATGATTAAATTCAATTAGAGGATACGTATTCACTAGTTTTTCTAAAATTTATAGAAATTAAAAGGAGAGTATCTAATGTTAAAATTACCAGAAGATTTTATTTTTGGAGGAGCAACTGCTGCATATCAAGTAGAAGGAGCTACCAAAGAAGGAGGCAAAGGAGCGGTTGCATGGGACGACTTTCTAGAGAAACAAGGAAGGTTTAGTCCAGACCCAGCAAGTGATTTTTATCATCAATATCCTAAAGATATTGAATTATGTAATAAATTTGGAATAAATGGATTACGTCTTTCTATTGCATGGAGTCGTATTTTTCCGGAGGGACGAGGAAAAGTAAATCAAGAAGGAGTAAACTATTATCATAATGTCTTTAAAGAATGTGCGAAACATAATATAACACCATTTGTTACTCTACATCATTTTGATACACCTAAAAAATTATTTGATCAAGGTGATTTTTTAAATCGTGATACGGTAGATGCATTTATCGAATATGCTAATTTTTGTTTTGAAGAATTCACAGAAGTTCGTTATTGGAGTACTTTTAATGAAATTTATCCAGTAGCAACTAATCAATATTTATTAGGAATCTTTCCACCTGGAATTAAATACGATTTCACTAAGATTATTGCTTGTTTACATAATATGATGTATGCGCATGCAAAAGTTGTAAATATTTTTAAAGATAATAGCTACGCAGGAGAAATTGGTGTTGTTCATTCTTTGGAAACTAAGTATGCAGCATCAGATTCTAAAGAAGATATACACGCAGCATATTTGGACGATGCATTATCAATTAGGTTTTTACTTGACGCAACATATTTAGGATATTATTCGACTGAAACGATTGAAGCTTTAGATGAGATTTGTGCTGCTAACAATGCAACATACAGTTTTCCGGAATCTGATTTAATTGAGATGAAGCGCGCTTCGAATCGTAATGATTATTTAGGTATTAATCATTACCAATGTCATTTCGTAAAAGCTTATGATGGGGAAAACGACATTACGCACAATGGAACTGGAGAAAAAGGGACCTCCGTTTATAAAGTAAAAGGTATTGGAGAGCGAATTTACAAAGAAGGAATCTCAAGAACTGATTGGGATTGGATTATCTATCCAGAAGGATTATATGATTTGTTGTTGAGAATCAAAAAAGACTATCCTCATTATAATAAAATATATATTACGGAAAATGGGATGGGATACAAAGATACTTTTGAAGATGGCATAATTATGGATAAACCAAGAATTCAATACTTAAAAGTTTATTTAGAATCAATTAGTCAGGCAATTACTTCTGGAGTAAATGTTAAAGGATATTTTTTATGGTCTTTAATGGACTTATTTTCTTGGTCAAATGGCTATAACAAACGGTATGGTTTATTTTATGTCGATTTCGAAACACAAAAAAGATATCCAAAAGAGTCAGCATACTGGTATAAGATGGTAAGTGAAACCAAAACGATTATTTAAATTATAATTAATTTATTGGAGGATAAAAAATGAATAAAGAAGAGTTACAGATGTTAGGATTCGAGATAGTTGCTTATTCTGGTGATGCACGTAGTACCTTATTATCCTTGTTAAGAGAAGTCCGAAAAGGGAAATTTGATAACATTGAACGTGCATTAAAAGACGCAGATGAGAATCTAAAATTAGCACATAATTCACAAACTAAAATATTAGCAGAAGAAGCTGCAGGAAAAGAGATGGATATCGGTTTTATTTTCATTCATGGTCAAGACCATTTAATGACTACACTATTATTAAGAGATTTAATCCAGGATTTTATTGAGTTATATCAAAAAAATAATTAATAGGAGTGAAAATAAATGAATGCAATTATTAAGCAAATTGAAAAAGGGAAACCATTATTCGAAAAGATTTCACGGAATATTTATTTAGGAGCTGTGCGAGACGGGTTCTTAACAGCAATGCCTGCTATTTTATTTTCTAGTATTTTTATATTAATTGCTGCAGTACCTGAAATATTTGGTTTGAGTTGGCCTGAAGACGTTTCAACATGGTTATGGAAAGTTTATGGGTATTCTATGGGTGTTGTAGGTTTACTTGTATCTTCTACTACAGCTAGATGTCTTGCTGATTCTATGAATCGTAGAATTCCCAAAGGTAAAAACATTAATACCACATCTGTTATGCTCGCATCTATCGTTAGTTTTTTATTGTTAAGTGTCACACAAATTGATGGTGGTTTTTCAACAGAATATATGGGGACAAAAGGCTTGCTAGCAGCTTTTGTAGCAGCTTTTATAACTGTAAATATCTACAAATTTTGTGTTATAAAAGATATTACAATTAAAATGCCTAAAGAAGTACCAGGTACGATAGCTCAAACTTTTAGAGATATTTTTCCGTTTTCTTTTTCTGTATTTGCTGCAGTTTTAATTGATTTAGCCGCGAGAAATATATTTAATGTTTCTTTTGCAGAAGCTATTATTACCATGCTTCAGCCATTATTTAGTGCAGCGGATGGTTATGTAGGAATTGCAATTATTTGGGGAGCGATGGCATTCTTTTGGTTTGTAGGAGTTCATGGCCCCTCAATTGTTGAGCCGGCAATTGCAGCTATTATATATGCCAATGTAGAAACAAACTTACAATTATTTAATTCAGGAGAACAAGCATCAAAAGTATTGACTGTCGGATTAGGTAATTTCGTTGGAACAATGGGTGGAACAGGTGCTACTTTGGTCGTTCCGTTTATTTTTATGTTATTTGCTAAATCTAAACAGTTGAAAGCAGTAGGTAAAGCATCGTTTATTCCAGTTAGTTTTGCCGTAAATGAACCATTATTATTTGCCACTCCAATCATTTTAAATCCTTACTTTTTAATACCTTTCTTAGTAACTCCAATTATTAATGTGTGGATTTTTAAATTTTTTGTTGATATTTTAAAAATGGATAGCTTTATGTATGTATTACCTTGGGCAACTCCTGCACCAATTGGATTAATCTTAGGAACAGGTATGGGATTACTTGCCTTTGTATTAGCAGCACTATTAATTGTGGTTGATGTTATTATTTACTTGCCGTTCTGTAAAGCGTATGATGCTGTATTATTAGAACAAGAAGCATTAGCTGTAGATGTAACTGTTGAAGAAATAGTTTCAACAAGCGAAAAGGAAGTTCCAATTTATATTGGAAAAGATTCTAAAGAGAGTCAATCAATTAGTGTTCTTGTATTATGTGCTGGAGCAGGTACGAGTGCAATGTTAGCGAATGCATTAACCGAAGGGGCAGAAAAATATCAAAAATCAATTACGGCATCAGCAGGAGCGTACGGATCACATTATGAAATAATGAAAGACTATGATATGATTATTCTTGCTCCACAAGTAAATTCCTATTATGAAGATATCAAAACAGATACAGATAGATTAGGGATAAAACTTGTTGCTACTAAAGGAGCTGAATATATTAGTTTGACAAGAGATCCTCAAAAAGCACTTCAATTTGTTTTTGATGCATTTTAAAGATTAAAGAGAGATTTATCCCATAATAAAATATGTTGTTTTCAGTAGTTACTAGATATTGCGGAATTGAACTGGTAAGTCAAAAGTTATTTGTATTTTTTTCAAAATTACTGTTACTCCGGATAGTAGTTAGAAATTAAGTAATGGGGTAATAGATATTTTTCTTAATAATATAAATAAGACTTTATTGAATTCAAACGACTATTCTAGTAGTGTCTAATTAGTAAAAATATAAATTCAAATCATAAAAGCTTAGAAAGAGGTATTTATTCCTTTTTTCTAAGCTTTTTTTGCGAGAGATCTTTTATAAAGACAACAGGTGTCCTATACTGGAAGAAACAATTGTGAAATCGGAGGAGTCCATGAAAAAAGAAATCAATGTTGTGGGTGCGATTATTATCAAAGACGAAAAAATTTTATGTGCTCAACGAGGGAATACTAAAGCACTCGCCTCCTTATGGGAATTTCCGGGTGGGAAAATAGAAGAGGGTGAAACGCCACGCGAAGCTTTAGAGCGTGAACTCGTTGAGGAGTTACGAATCGAAGTTGCGGTTGCGAAAACGTATTTTGAACAGACATCTTATGAATATAATTTTGGCCAAGTGAACTTAACGACATTTCTTTGTACGTTAACAAATGGCACACCACAGTTAACAGAACATACGGCCATTCAGTGGCTAAAGCCTTCTGAACTTACTTCGCTCGAGTGGGCACCGGCAGATATTCCGGCCGTGGAAAAGCTAATGAAACAGATGAGTCAGGATGTGAAGCGATGAATGTCATGGAAAGAGCATTACAAAAAGCATTTATGAATCGTTCCTTACGAGGCTCTAAATATGATCCCAAAATTATCATCAATCAACCTGAGAAAAAAGAATACTTCTTAAATGTGTTACAAAATGAGTTAGATACTTGTCAAGAATTTTTCTTTTCCATTGCTTTTGTGACGCAAGGGGGATTGAATGCGCTAAAAACGCATCTTGCGGATCTAGACCGTCAAGGGATTAAAGGACGGTTAATTACCTCAACCTATTTGAATTTTAACCATCCAGATGTTTTTACGTCATTATTAGCGATTCCGAATTTAGAAGTACGAATTTCTGGGAAACCTGGTTTTCATGCAAAGGGTTACCTATTTACGCAAGAAGATTACCAGTCATTTATTATAGGCAGTTCAAACTTAACGATGAATGCCTTAAAAGTAAATTACGAGTGGAATGTCCGCCTGACTTCGTATGATCACGGGGAGATGATTCATCAAATTCGTGAAAATATGAAAAATGAGTGGGCTGAGGCTGAGCCATTAACACCAGACTGGATCATGAATTATGCTCAGTCGTATCAACCGATGCTGTTTACGCAAGAAGATCTGTTGCTTAAAAATGATTTAAGTCCCTACATCACCCCGAACAAGATGCAACAAGCGGCGTTAAAAAAATTAAGCGAGTTACGTGTTTCAGGGGAGAAAAAAGGCTTAATCATTTCAGCTACTGGAACGGGAAAAACCTATCTCGGTGCGTTTGATGTGTTACAAGCAAAACCTAAGCGCATGCTGTTTGTGGTTCATCGGGAACAAATATTGAACAGTGCGATGGCTTCTTTTCGAAAGGTAATCGGTGGTGCGGCGTCTGATTACGGGGTGTTATCTGGAAATAAAAAAGAAACAGAGGCAAAGTACCTTTTTGCGACGATCCAAACAATCTCTAAAGAAGCGCATCATGAACGATTTGCAAAAGATTATTTTGACTATATATTAGTGGATGAAGTCCATAAAGCCGGTGCACAAAGCTATTTGAAACTCTTAAACTATTTTGAACCTGCTTTTTTATTGGGAATGACAGCGACGCCTGAACGGACAGATGGGTATAATATTTTTGGTTTATTTGATTACAATATTGCTTATGAAATTCGTTTGCAAGAGGCACTGGAAGAAGATTTTTTGTGTCCTTTTCATTATTTTGGTGTCACCGATTATGAGACAGCGCAAGGTGTGATTTCAGAAACAAGTGAATTGCAGGCATTAGTGACGCACGAACGTCTCCATTTTCTACTAGAAAAAATTCGCTATTATGGCTGTTCGCATAATGAACCAAGAGGTCTTGTTTTTTGTAGTCGCAAAGAAGAAGCCAAAACACTCGCAGGCTTATTTTTACGTGAAGGAATTCCAGCAGCGTACTTAACGGGGGAACACTCGGTAGAGGAACGAGAGCGCGTAATCGCACAGCTAGAAAGAGGCGAAATCAATTACATCTTTACGGTGGATATTTTTAATGAAGGAATCGATATTCCGAAAATCAATCAAGTTATTTTATTACGTAATACAGAGTCGAGTATTATTTTTATTCAACAACTCGGACGTGGGTTACGAAAAGATCCGTCGAAAGAATTTGTAACGATTATCGATTTTATTGGCAACTATAAAAATAATTATATGATTCCAATGTCTTTGTCTGGTGACATTACGCGTAATAAAAATAATTTACGGCAAAAAACGTTTGAGACGAATTATATTAGTGGTGTCTCATCGATTAATTTCGAATCGATTGCGAAAGAACGAATCTTTCAATCGATTGATCGGGCGAAGATGGATTCGATGGTCGAACTTAGGAGGATTTATCAAGAAGTCAAAAATCGTCTCAATCGTATCCCTTATCTGTTTGATTTCCAAGAGCAAGGCGTCCTCGATCCACTTGTATTAGCCAATAAATTCGAACATTATCATGAATTTCTGACAAAGATAAAAGAAACCGAACGAGTGCTAACTGCGAACGAAGGACAATTACTTAAGTTCTTTGGACGAGAGTTATTGCCAGGGTATCGTCAGCACGAATTACTGCTCATTCATCAAATGATTCATGGAAAAGTGAATTTTACGCACGAAGAATTAGTGGAATTATTTACGGGGTATGATTTAGCGTATGACCAGGCAACCATTGACTCGGTCTTTGCAACATTGAGTCTTAGCTTTTATGTCGGTGGACAACGTAAAAGTTATACCGGTGGTGCATTCCTAACCCAAGAAGGGGAAATCCGGACGATCACTAACGGATTGCGTCAAGCACTAAATAATCCTTACTTTGTCGAGTTACTAAAAGATAGTCTGGCAGTCGCTTTTGAAAAATCAAAAGCATATAGAACCGATATGCCGCTCACCCGGTATAAAAAATATCGTCGTCGTGATACTATTCGCCTATTAAACTGGAAAGAACAAATGGTCGATCAAAATATTGGCGGCTATACTTATAAAGATGGGAAATTCGTTGTGTTTGTGACGTTAAAAAAAGACGAAGATTTCAAAGGCGCGTTAATGGCGTATGAAGATGAACTTTTGGATGCCCAGACCTTGCATTATTTTACGAAATCACCTCGGACCATTCACTCGCCCGAAGTCAAAATTTTACAAAATCCAATCGATTGGAATATTTATGTCTTTGCACAAAAATCCAATGATGAGGGAACGGATTTTTATTATTTAGGGGAAGTACGTCCCGTGACAGAAACGATTAAACAAGTCGAAAAACCGACAAAAGATGGCAAAAAACAAAGTGTTGTCCAAATGAACTTAAGCTTTACGGAGCCAATTGATCATCGATTGTTCCAATATTTAAGCTCGACAGAAGATTAAGCAGATAGTGGAAAAAAAGAGGTGGTTGTCAAGAAAGACAATGACCTATTTTTTTGGAAGGAAAAGAAAAATATCGATGATTGAACGTCGATAGGATGATTAGAAGTCCCCTGATTTGCAAAGACATAAAAGATGTTTCTATTCAAAAGAATAAATCATTGCGTTTCTGACTCAAATTGAGTATGATTTGCAAGGAAATTCTTTTGGAAAGTAGGGATACATGAAGTGAAACGATTAGGTATTTTTTTTGGAGGCATTACACTGTTATTGGCGGTGTTATTTGGTACGCGACTGTGGATTCAACAAGCACAGGCGGCGAGTAGTAGTGAAGAGGCAGCGGGAGACACAAAACAAACCCTTACGATTTTTAATTGGGGCGAATATATTGATCCGGAGTTAATTGCAAAATTTGAACAAGAATCGGGCTATCATGTCATCTATAGTACCTTTGATTCAAATGAAGGAATGGAAACGAAAATTAAACAAGGTGGCACGTCGTATGATTTGGTTTTTCCAAGTGAGTCGATTATTCCCAGAATGTTGGAAAATGAGTTATTGATTCCTTTAGATCATCAGAAGATTGAAGGGATGGAACAGCTTTCGTCGTTTTTAATGAACCAATCGTTTGATCCGAATAATCAGTATTCCTTGCCTTATTTTTGGGGAACGTTGGGACTAATGGTCAATACGGAACAAGTAGATGTAAAAGACGTTCACCGGTGGGATGATTTATGGCAACCGCATTTTAAGAATCAATTATTAGTGATTGATGGTTCGCGTGAAACCATGGGGATTAGCATGCAGTCGATGGGAATTTCTTTGAATGAAAAAAATCGAGAAAAAGTCGAGGCAACCATTGAGAAATTAGATACATTGCGGCCAAATGTTCAAGCGGTTTTAACAGATGAAATAAAAACCTTAATGATTCAAGGGGATGCGCCAATTGGTCTGGGTTATTCTGGGGATGCAGCGTATGTGATGGCCGAAAATCCTGCGATTAAGTATGTCGTCCCAGAAGACGGGGGCGTGATTTGGACGGATAATTTTGCGATTCCTCGAACCGTGAAAAATCTGGACGGTGCCTATGCCTTTATCAATTTTATGTTACGAACTGAAAATGCGAAGCAAAATGCGGAATACGTTGGCTATGCCACACCGCATGAAGGGGCAAAGGCCTTACTTCCGAAAGAACTCACAGAAGATGAAGCTTTTTATCCAAGCGAAACCGCGCTAGCGCAAATGGAACATTACGAATACTTAGGTCAAGAAACGTTAGAACTCTATAACGATTTATTCTTAGAATGGAAGATGGGGTTGTAGAACATGATTTTAATTTCGCAAGCGATTTTTGATACGCAAATGAAAACAACTTTTGCAGGCTATCTCCAAATCAAAGATGACAAAATTGTCGCAATCGGTCCGCTTTCAGCGCTTCCTGCTGACGAGGAAGTGATTGATTACGGGGAGCAAATGATCATACCGAGTTTCATTGACTGTCATGTTCATTTCTTCTTATCCGCGCTTCTCGAAAGTGGAAAAATTACCCATCTCCAAGGAGACAGCGAAGAAATGTTTGCCCAGCAAGTCGTGGATTTACCGACGATTCATGGTTGGAAAATAGGGATTGGTTGGTTTGGAAGTGACTTTGGGCAGATGGTCTATCCGACGAAGGCCTCGCTTGATCGGTATTGTCGTGAGACGCCGGTATTGTTGATCGCTGGAGACGCCCATAGCATTTGGTTAAATTCATCGGCGCTTGAGGCTTTAGGCATAACGCCCGATAATCTTCCGCAAGGTATGAGCGGAGAAGCGATCATGGAAGACGGTCAGTTAACGGGTTGTTTTTTAGAAGCAGTGGCAATTCATTATTTGGCTCATATTTTAAACGTCTATCAAGATGAAGCACCTGAAGCTTATATTCACTATATGCATCGCCTAAATGCGCTAGGAATTACGACGGTGGGCGATGTGGCCTTAACTGGAGAAAGTTGGGATGATCTCGTCTATCCTAACATTTATCAAGAAGTCGAAGATGCAGCGACCGTTCGCGCGGTATTTTATCCGGCGATGCGCTCAGACATTACTGCTCTGCACGAAATCGAAAAAACGTATCATTCAGAGAAAGTTCAGATGGGTGGCGTGAAGCAATTTTTTGATGGGGTCACGAGTACGCATACCGCATTTTTAAAAGAAAGCTATGAAACGCCGTATTATGAAGGCGATATTGGGGCTCCTTTGATTCCGATTGAACAGATGCGAACCTTGATACTATCAGCCAATCAACAAGGGTGGCCGATGCGCATCCATACGATTGGGGATCAGGCGATTCATCAAGCGTTAGGTTATTTTAAGGAAAGCCAGCAGCGCTACCCGTTACCACCAGGAAAATTTAATACGCTTGAGCATTTAGAAGTGATGGATCCTAAAGATCTATCCGCTATCAATCAGGAACAACTTGTTCTTTCTGTCCAACCGAGCCATTTACTCGTAGGGTACGACACCTTAGATGAAGAGGTTGGTATCGAGCGTGCGAAAGGAATGTTCCCTTTCCGCTCATTCATAGACTATGGTGGGAAACTTGCCTTTGGAACGGATACGCCCGTTGTTGTAGGTGTCACACCGCTAGAATCGATTTATTATGCGGTCGCCCGAAGAGAAAAAAGTGGGGTGCCAGTAGAACGCTTAATGCCAACAGAAGTGCTACCGATTGCTGAAGCATTGTATGCTCATACGAAAGGCGCTGCCCAAGCGTTGAGTCGTCAAGATATCGGAGAGCTTCGTGTTGGTCTAAAAGCCGATCTTTGCGTCTTGTCACAAAATATTTTAGAATGCTCGGAAGAAGAGATTCTTAAAACACAAGTCCGTGCCACGATGATGGACGGAGAATTTGTTTATCGAAAGTAGAAAAATAACGAACCCGATTATCTGTTTCAGTAAAACAGATAATCGGGTTTTTGTATGAAAAATGAACGGTCTCACAAAATACCTTGTATCCTTTTAAGATACCCGTTATACTTTTGAAATAGTATATACCAATAAAATAAGTGTCAAAGTCATTTATAAAAATGAAAGCGATTTATCTTAATAGGTTTTGAACACCAATTAAATAATAAAGTGAGGGAAAACAATGAAATTTGAAATCAAAGAGGCATTTTATTTTGATGGGAAAGCGGAGAAGATTATCTCAGGAGCCATCCACTACTACCGAGTAACACCCGGAAAATGGGCGCAAAGCTTGCATAATTTAAAAGCGATGGGCGCCAATACAGTCGAAACATATGTACCGTGGAATTTACATGAACCAAAACCAGGCGTATTTCATTTTGAGGGGATTGCTAATTTACCGAAATTTATCGAGATGGCCAGTGAAATGGAGCTAGCCGTTATCTTACGTCCATCACCATATATTTGTGCGGAGTGGGACTTTGGGGGTCTCCCTGCGTGGTTACTGACTTCGTGTACTCGTGTTCGGAGTCAAGACCCCGTATATCTGGCGGCAGTCGATCGTTATTACAAAGAGTTAGTTCCTCGAATTGCACCATATCAATGCACCCGTGGCGGGAATGTCATTATGGTTCAAGTCGAAAATGAATATGGTTCTTATGCCAGTGATCAAGAGTATTTACGTCTCAACCGGGAAATCTTAATCAAGTATGGGATAGAAGTTCCGTTATTCACGTCCGATGGTGGCTGGGATCCGCTATTAGAAGCAGGATCGATGATGGCTGAGGATGTACTTCCGACGGCCAATTTTGGTTCTGGAGCGCAATCGAATTTTGCCGCGTTGGCTCGTATAATGGAAAAGTACAATCAAAAGAAACCGCTGATGTGTATGGAGTTTTGGGATGGTTGGTTTAGCAATTGGGGAGAGCCGGTGATTCGTCGTGATCCGGCAGAAACAGCTACGGCTTTACGAGAAATTCTAGAACTCGGTAGTGTAAATTTCTATATGTTCCACGGGGGGACTAATTTTGCCTTTTGGAATGGGGCAAATGAATCGCGTGAAGATGGCTACAAGCCGCAAGTCACTTCTTATGACTACGATGCACCGTTAAATGAATACGGGAATCCAACCGAGAAGTATTACGCCTTTCGTGAAGTCATTCAGGATTTCTATCCAGACAAAATCTTCCCCGAACCAATTATTTCCAAAACGACCTCTTATGGCGCAATTGATTGTCAACGTAAAGTATCGTTATTTGAAACAGTAGCGACCGTGGCGACTTCGGAAGTGCATGATGTCACGAAACCGATGGAAGCACTCGGGCAAAATCATGGTTATATTCTCTATGAAACGACGCAACCATTGATTGCAGGGGATTATCACTTTGAAATTGTCGAGGCCAATGATCGCGTCCAAGTCTTTCATAACAACCAGCTTATCACGACTCAGATGAACGAGGAAATTGGCGAGCGCTTTATGATTCCAAATCTTGCTACTACAGACCAAATTCGCGTGCTGGTGGAAAATCAAGGACGGACGAACTACGGGTTGTATTTAACCTCTGCGCGCCAATCAAAAGGGATTCGTGGTGGGATTCGACAAGAGAACTTCTTTTTACCACAAATCAACCATTACTCCCTGCCGCTAGAAACGGATACAGGCATTGATTTTTCAAAAAAATGGCACGAGAAGACGCCGGCGTTTTATCAATTTGAATGGGAAATAACAGAAGAACCGCAAGATACATTTTTAGATATGCGTGACTTAGGTAAGGGCTGCGTCTTTGTAAATGGCTTCAATGTTGGACGATACTGGGAGATTGGCCCGTACTATACGTTATACATTCCTTACGATTTATTACAAAAAGGAAAAAATGTGATCACTGTTTTTGAAACAGAAGGGGTCGAAGTAACATCCTTAACCTTTGTGGCAGAACCGAAAATCATGGGGGAGTTATAACGAATACGTATTTATTTTTCAACTAAGATAAGGTATGATGAAAAAAATAAGGTTAGGAATGAGTACGCGATGATTATTAATCCAACAAAGAAAATATAACCACTTTTTTCAGCGATTCCAAAGGCACAAGATGCTCGTCAGGCTAAAGCCTTTTCGTTAACGAATCCCTTCTTTTCTTGGCATGCGAACTACTTTAATGTCAATCGAAAAAAATCTTAGTCTTAGTCAATGATTTGACGCTTACACCCGTCGTCATATATGATGTGAATGCGAAAAATAAAGCGATGTTAGCCGAAGCGATTGTTGCAGGTATTCAAGCGGCATTCAAACTTGGAGGGATCTCGGAGGATGAGATTCAGCGTTATCTGGCACTTGCAGGCAAAATAGAAGTTAATGGCGGATTCAACCGGCAAGTAACCAGTGTCACGACGATGTTTATCCAAATGGCGACGATAGTTCCGATTGATGTCACCCAGCAAATTCAAAAATCGCTGATGAAATGGTTGGCAGAGACCCCTGTCCAAAGTTTACCACTCCGTTTTTCAGAATTAGCCTTAAAAGAAGCCTTTACCCAACCATTAGTATGTTTGCCAGTGGATGAAAGCCTCTTACCTGAGCCTAAGAAAAAAGAAGAAATTCAAGTGGAGGTGACTTGGCAACCTTTTTCTACTTGGAAGAAATATGAAAAAGAAGAAGACTGGTTTACTGGATATGAAGATATTAGTCAGCAAGTCGTCGAGAATAATGAACAAGTGCTAGAAGCTTTTAGTCACTATTTGAGCGACGGTCTAGGGCTGAGTAAAAAAGTCGTTCAACGCCATCGCTCGAATGCGGCCTTTTATATGAACGGATTTCTTGTCTATTCTGGCATTCGCACAGTGGTGACTGATTTAAGCGATGCGAATGAGTTTATCAGTGATTTTTGTCCGCGGAAAATTTTAGGGGTCAGTGAAGCAGAAATCAAACGGATGGGCGCCTCGCTTAAGAAGTTATATGAATTTTTAGCAGCAGCGAACGTCATCAGTCCAAAAGAGTTAAAAGAAGTAAAAGAAGAAATCACGCATGGCGTAGAATTTGGTGTCTTTAGTTTAGAATTAAAAGAAGATTTTTCGGATTTTTGGTAACATCACAAAAAATCGTATTCGTTCCTAGAAAGTCTCTGGGTGAACGAGTACGATTTTTTCATTAAAAGGAATGAAAATGCTCGGACGTGTCAGACGCATTAGGATTAAACAAAAAGAAAGTGAGTGTACAAGATGAAGGAGAGTGTTTTGCTAGTCTTTGGTGTTGTGATCACGATGATTGGGCTGTGGTTTGCTTGGTGGAAGGATGAGTGACGAATGCAAGAATTTTTATGAAAACGTTGACAAAAAGAAAGAGATGTCCTATATTATATGTACGTACAACTTGGAGGTTAAATGAAATATGAAACCAAAATACATACAACTAGCAGACAAGTTGCGGTTGGAAATTGAAAAGATGAATTATAAGGAAGGGGAGTTAATCCCTTCGGAAAACACATTACAAGAAACTTATGGATTTAGTCGACATACCGTTCGTCAAGCGATTAGTGTCTTAGTAAATGAAGGACTGCTTCGAACGGAAAAAGGTTCTGGAACGTATGTTGCGAAAAAAGAAATAGCGGTACCTGTTCGCAAAAAAACAATCGGTGTCATTATGACGTATTTATCTGATTATATTTTCCCGTCGATTATTCGGGGGATTGAAAAAGAGCTGAGTGCACAAGGTTATGCGTTATTGCTCGGAACGACAAATAACAATCATGAAAAGGAACGAGAATGCCTCCAACAAATGATGGAGCAAGGAGTAGATGGTTTAATCATTGAACCAACAAAAAGTAATCAATATAATCCGAATCTATCCTATTATGTTGACTTAAAAGAAAAAGGGATTCCTTATCTCATGATTAATGCGTTATACGAGGAACTTGACGTCCAACATATTTGTGTCGATGATACCCAATCAGGTTATTTAGCAACCAATCATTTGATTGAAAAAGGGCATCAGCAATTACTGTTAGTCACTAAAATTGATGACTTACAAGGCAAGTACCGGATGAAAGGATTTATCCGTGCAATTGAAGAGGCGAAATTACAATTTCGTCCAGCTGATATTGTGACCTATACGACTGAAACAAAAGAGAGTGTTATCGAGGAACTACTCGTTTGTTTAACACAAGGAAATACGGATATAACGGGTATCGTTGCGTACAATGATGAAATTGCAAGCCATTTAATTAAAGGACTTTCCGAAAAAGGCTTGTCCGTCCCAAATGATTTTTCGATTATCGGAAACGATGATTCCAATCTTCGCATTACAGGAAACATCACACTGACGACACTCTCACATCCAAAAGAGGCAATGGGCGAGTTGGCAGCAACATACATTCTGAATGATATTCAACATGAAGCTATCACCAATTATTATTTCAAACCAGTCTTAATAGAAGGACAATCTGTTCGTGCATTATAAAAAGGAGGAATCATCATAGTGATTGAAATGAAGCAGGCTATTCAAGATGGAAAGACGAGTTTAGGGATTGAGTTAGGATCGACACGTATTAAAGCTGTATTGATTGATCCGCATTTTCAAACAATTGCAACAGGTAGTTTTGAATGGGAAAACCAATTGATTGATGGTATTTGGACGTATTCATTAGAGACGGTTTGGGAAGGACTACAAGCAAGTTATCGCCAGATGTCACAGGAAGTTATGCAAAAATTTGGGATTCCATTAGAGAAAATTGGCTCAATTGGAATTTCAGCGATGATGCATGGTTATTTAGCTTTCGATGAGGAAGATGAATTACTGGTTCCTTTTCGAACATGGCGCAATGCGATTACAGGTGAGGCGGAAGAACAATTAACGGACTTATTTGCTTATAATATTCCGCAACGCTGGAGTATCGCCCATTTATATCAGGCCATTTTAAATCAAGAAGAACACGTGGCAAGGATTTCCTTTTTTACAACCTTAGCGGGTTACATTCATTGGAAACTTACGGGCGAAAAAGTCTTAGGGATAGGGGATGCCTCAGGGATGTTCCCAATTGATATTACGAAGAAAACATATGATGAAACCATGATTACTCAGTTCAATCAGATTATTCAAAAGAATCAGTTCTCTTGGAAACTGCAAGATCTTTTACCGAACATATTACTTGCAGGAGAAAATGCGGGATGCTTAACGGAAGAAGGTGTCAAATTACTCGACCCTTCTGGAACTTTGAAAGCAGGCGTCCCGTTATGCCCTCCTGAAGGCGATGCCGGAACGGGAATGGTCGCAACTAATAGTGTCGCACCTCAGACAGGGAACGTTTCTGCGGGAACCTCTGCTTTTGCCATGATTGTTTTAGAAAAAGAGTTAAGCCAAGTGTATCCCGAAATTGATTTAGTGACGACGCCTTCAGGTGATTTAGTCGCGATGGTTCATACGAATAACTGTACGTCAGAGATTAATTCTTGGATGAAGCTTTTTAAAGAAGTGGCGGATCTAACGGGATCATCGATGACGATGGATGAACTATTTAGTCAATTATTTAACCATTCATTGAAAGCGGATACTGACGGAGGTGGATTATTATCTTACGGGTACCACTCTGGAGAGAATATTACAAAAATGTCAGAAGGACGGCCGCTGTTTGTCCGTTCACCAGAGAGTTCGTTTACGCTTGCGAACTTCATCAGAATGCACTTGTACAGTGCATTTGGCGCGATGAAAATTGGCATGGAAATCTTAGAAAAAGAAGCGGTACAGATTAATCGGATTGTGGGCCATGGTGGCATCTTTAAAACACCGGAAGTCGGTCAAACAATCTTATCGGCAGTGATGGATGCGCCGGTAACCGTAATGGAAACAGCGGGTGAGGGCGGCGCTTGGGGAATTGCCATTTTAGCAAGTTACCTCATTCGAGAAGCTCAGGATGAAACACTCGATTCGTTTTTAGAAAATCATGTATTTGTTGCAACAGAAGGCGTGACGTTAACAGCGAAAGAAGAAGAGGTGCTTGGTTTCAAGAAATTCATGGCACGTTATGAAGCTGGGTTAGCGATTGAAGCAGCCGCAATTGAGTATTTTAACTAATTAGAAAGAAGGAGATCATTTGTTAGAAAAACTAAAAGAAGAAGTGTTTCAAGCCAATTTGGAATTGCCTCGCCAAGGATTAATTAAGTATACATGGGGAAATGTCTCCGCGATTGATCGGGAGTCAAATCTATTTGTCATCAAGCCTAGTGGGGTAGACTATCAAGTCATGCGTGCACAAGATATGGTCGTCTGTGATTTAGATGGAAATGTTGTAGAAGGCGAATTGAATCCCTCGTCGGATATGCCCACTCATGCTGTTTTGTATAAAAACTTCTTAACGATTGGCGGTATTGTCCATACTCATTCGACTTGGGCGACCATTTGGGCTCAAGCAGGACTAGATGTACCAGCGATGGGAACAACTCATGCGGATACTTTTTATGGTGCTGTTCCTTGTACACGCTTTTTGAAGCAAGAAGAAATTGATCGTGGCTACGAAGAAGAAACAGGTAAATTGATTGTCGCAACTTTTGAAGAGAGAGGGATTAAACCGTTAGAAGTACCAGGCGTCTTATTGCACGGACACGCACCCTTTACCTGGGGAAAAGATGCCGATTCAGCGGTAATGAATGCTGTTGTATTGGAAGAAGTCGCAAAAATGAACTTATTTACCCGCCAACTAAATAGTTTTGCAGAAGAATTACCCCAAGCGATTTTAGATAAACATTATTTACGTAAACATGGTGAAAATGCCTATTATGGCCAAAAATAAATGTGATAGAGGAGAAAAAAATATGTTAGAAATCGGTAAAAAAGAATTTTGGTTTGTCGTTGGTTCACAACATTTGTATGGAGAAGAAGCGTTGGCTGAAGTAAAAAACCACGCGCAAGAAATGGTCGATAGCTTGAATGGTAGTGGGAAGTTATCCTACCCAATTGTGTTACAAGAAGAACTGGCTGTTTCGGCAGATAAGATTACGCAGATTATGAAAGAAGCCAATTACCGCGATGAAGTAGCGGGAGTGATTACTTGGATGCATACTTTCTCACCAGCAAAAATGTGGATTCGTGGAACGAAATTACTACAAAAACCATTATTGCATTTAGCGACACAATACAATGAAAAAATTCCATGGGCAACGATTGATATGGATTTCATGAATTTGAATCAGGCAGCACACGGAGACCGAGAATATGGCTTTATTAACGCTCGCTTGAATAAGCAAAATAAAGTTGTCGTTGGGTATTGGGAAAATGAGGCTGTTCAAACACAAATCTCTGCTTGGATGGATGTAGCAGTGGGGTATACAGAAAGTTTTAACATCAAAGTCGCTCGTTTAGGAGATAATATGCGCCACGTCGCTGTTACTGAAGGCGATAAAGTGGAAGCGCAAATTCAATTTGGTTGGGTAGTCGATTATTACGGGATTGGGGATTTAGTAAAAGTCATTGACGCCGTAGATGAGGACGAAGTAAACGCACTATTTGAGGAGTATCAAACGTTATACGATTTTGATTATGGAGATTATGAACAAGCAACTTGGGAAAAACACGTGAAAGTGCAAGCGCGTCAAGAAATTGGGATTCGTCGTTTCTTAGAAGCAGGCGGTTACACAGCCTTTACGTCGAATTTTGAAGATTTATATGGTATGGACCAACTTCCAGGACTCGCGGTGCAACGTTTAATGGCAGAAGGGTACGGTTTTGCTGGGGAAGGTGATTGGAAAACAGCTGCGATTGATCGCATGATGAAAATTATGGCGAAAAATCAAAATACTGGTTTTATGGAAGACTACACGTATGAATTAACGCCAGGGAAAGAAGCGATTTTACAGTCACATATGTTAGAAGTTGATCCAAGTTTAGCCGCGAATAAACCTAAAATTGTTGTTTCACCACTTTCCATTGGGGACAAAGCAGATCCGGCTCGTTTAGTATTTGATGGCAAAGCAGGGACTGGCGTTGTTGTATCGATGGCTGATTTTGGAACCAATTATAAATTATTAATTAATGAAGTGGAGGCGTTTGAACCAGAGGAAGAAGCTCCGAAGTTACCAGTTGCGCGTGTCATGTGGACGCCAAAACCAGATTTCCATCAAGGCGTGAAGTCTTGGATTGAAACGGGCGGTGGACATCATACTGTTCTATCCTTGAATTTAACAGTAGATCAAATTGAAACATGGGCAAAATTAGTTAATTTAGAATATGTAACTATTAAGTAAACAGCTAAACAGCCGAGCGAAAGGATGCTTGGCTGTTTTTTAAAAAAGCGGGAGGTTTTTGTAATGAAGAAAGAACTATTTGGTGTTACGAGCGGTGGAAAAACGGTCTATCTGTATACGCTTGAAAATAAAAATGGCATGAAAATGACCGTTAGTGATTTTGGTGCAATCCTAACCCACTTATGGGTGCCTGGTAAAGATGGTCAATTAGTAGACGTCGTATTAGGTTATGATCAATTAGCACAGTATGAGAATAATAACAATGTTTACTTTGGTGCGACGATTGGACGAAATGCCAACCGTATCGATCAAGGGAAGTTTGAAATTGATGGACAAGTCTATCAGGTCGATCAAAATGAAGGAGAGAATCAATTGCATGGGGGCTTTTCAGGCTATCATACTCGTCCTTGGTTAGTGAAAGAAGTCGATGAATTGAATCAGAAAATCGTCTTTTTACTCTTTAGTCCGGACGGCGATCAAGGGTTTCCTGGAAACTTATCTCTGGAAGTCAGTTATCAGTTGACGGATTTAAACGAACTAATTATTTCTTATACAGGAGAATCCGATAAGAAAACAGTCTTTAATCCGACCAACCATACTTATTTTAATTTGAATGGCCATGCGAATGGGACAATTTTAGAGCATTCGCTACAATTAGATTGTTCTTATTACACGCCAGTAAAAGACTCAAAATCAATTCCAACAGGAGAAGTACTTCCTGTGGCAAATACGCCAATGGATTTCAAACAATCCAAGAAAATTGGAAGAGATATCAATCAAATAGTTGAGCAATTACAATTGACGGGCGGTTATGATCACAATTACGTCCTTGATGAGACGAAACAGGAAACAGAAGCCTTCGTTCATTTAATCGGCGATCAAACGGGAATTTCACTAAAAGGGTATACGAACCTTCCGGGCGTACAATTATATACAGGTAATTTTATTGAGCAAGAAGCGGGTAAAAATGGTGTGAACTATCAAAAATATAGTGGTCTTTGCTTAGAAACACAATTTTTCCCTGATGCAGTTAATCAAGTGAATTTTAAATCACCGTATATAGAAGAAAACGTGCAAACTGTTTATGAGACACGCTATTGCTTTGACGCGTAAATAAATAAAAAGTAGCACTAAAGATTCTCTCTTCTAGCGCTACTTTTTTGTTGATGTTAACTATAATAAGATTTGATCTTGATATCTTGATCGTAGTTTCCAAACTGTCTACCAAAAAGGGTACATCCACCAATGTTTTCGGCATCGTCTTTTACTTCGATTTTCAGCGTCCATAAATCCGCATTTGTTTTATTTAAATCATCGATTGTAAATTCGGACATCGGTTCCCCGTCCATATATGTCCCATGATGCATAATACGAATCGTTTTTAATAGACCGTATTGATTTTGATTATCCGGATACCAATCCGGTGTGAATTTCCCTCTTATATCCGCGAAATCTCCAGGACTTGTCCAGGTACCAACTTCTAATCCGTTCAGATAAAAAGAAATATCAGAGGGCCAATTATCATTCGCGAATGGAAACTCAGATGAAATCTCTAAAGAAATTTCCATCATTTCTAATGTTTCCGATTCCGTTAAAAAGTTTGGTGTTTGATATTCGACAAAACCTTTAGTGAACCAGAGAATCTGAGCGTTCATACGATCTGAATCCATGAAATACTTTGGTTCATCAACTTTTCCAATGAAATTTTGCGCAGTAGCCAGTCCACAAGTGGGTTCCACTGAAAATTTAGTATAGTGACCAATCGGGATCGTACTCTCTTTCGTGTCAAAAGCATTAAATATTTTTTCAGGGAAGTTGATTTCGATTTTATCTACTCTAAGACTCGAAATTCTTTGTTGACCAACTTTTTCAGTTTTAATAATATTCGCTTTTTCTAGTTTAGAAATATGCATCGTTGTAATAGGACTACTCAAACCTAATGCAGCCGCCAGTTCTTTTACATTCATTTTATTTTTAGAAAGGAGTTGAATAATTTTAATTCTAACGGAACTAGCTAATGCTTCATACACAGGAAGTGCTTCATCGTTAATATGTAATTGCATATAATCACCTTCTTATTCATTTGATAAATCAATATTAACATAAACATTAATGTTGTGCTAGTAAAATTTATCAAGTTACCAAAGATTAACCATATTGCTAATATATTCTATATTAAATTCAAAAATAATTAACCATAGTGTTATTGACAACGCTTCCTATAGGTAATATAATTAACACATAAACATAAGGAGGTCGCTATGAAATCTAAGTTGATTATTGAAAACGTTAGTCGAATTTCGGAAGTTGATCCAAGGTTGTATGGTTCTTTTGTTGAACACATGGGAAGAGCGGTTTATGGTGGGATTTATCAACCTAATCACCCTACGGCTAATGAAGCAGGATTTCGTCAAGATGTGATGAAACTTGTAAAAGAGCTAAATGTACCACTTGTTCGCTATCCTGGAGGGAACTTTTTATCGGGCTATAATTGGGAAGATGGCATTGGACCAGTAGAGAAACGTCCCAAAAAACTTGATTTAGCTTGGCGGACAATTGAACCAAATGAAGTTGGCCTACACGAATTTGCCAAGTGGGCGGAAGAAACACAAACCGAAATCAACATGGCTGTGAATCTAGGAACGAGAGGAATTGATGCAGCGAGGAATTTAGTGGAGTATTGTAACTTTGAAGGTGGGACTTATTGGAGTGACTTGCGGAAAGAAAATGGACAAGAAAAGCCTTTTGAGATTAAAACATGGTGTTTAGGCAATGAAATGGATGGTCCATGGCAAATTGGTCATAAAACGGCGGATGAATATGGTCGTTTAGCAGAAGAAACAGCCAAAGCGATGAAACTAGTCGATGAATCGATTGAATTAGTTCTATGTGGAAGTTCTCATAGTCATATGCCGACGTTTGGTGATTGGGAATTAACGGTACTGGATCATGCCTATGAACAAATTGATTACTTATCGTTACATCAATATTATGGCAATCATAAGAACGATTTAAAATACTATTTAGCACGATCCCTTGATATGGACGAATTTATTAATGGTGTTGTGGCGATATGTGACGCAATTAAAGCAAAAAAACATAGTAAAAAAACCATCAATTTGTCTTTTGATGAATGGAATATTTGGTACCACTCCAATGAACAAGATCAAAAAATAAAGCCATGGCAAATTGCGCCACCTTTATTGGAAGATGTGTATAATTTTGAAGATGCACTTTTGCTAGGTTGTTTATTAATTACCTTACTAAAACATGCTGACCGTGTGAAAATCGCTTGTTTAGCCCAATTAGTAAATGTGATTGCTCCGATCATGACGGATGAAAAAGGGGAAGCGTGGAAGCAGACGATTTTTTATCCCTTTGCTCAAGTATCCAATTATGGTAGAGGACAAGTTCTTCGACCTATTATTGAATCCGAAACATATGCAACAGAAGATTTTGAACAGGTTCCATACTTAGAAAGTATCTCTGTCATTAACGAAGAAGCGAGCGAATTAGTTATCTTTGCTGTTAATCGTGGAGAAGAAGAAATGGATTTTACTATTCAAACAAATGGGATAGACATCACAGGAGTTACGGAGTTTTCTGAACTTTCAGGTTTTGATATTAAGCAAGAAAATACTCAAGGGAATCAATCTGTCTCACCAAAACAGTCAAATGCCTATGAACTAAATGGACAACAATTACTCGTTAAATTGACACCGCTATCATGGAATATGATCCGATGTACGATAAAAAATTAGGAGTGTGTAAAAAATGAAATTAAGAAAAATAGTTGGTTTAAGTACAGTAGCGTTATTTGCAAGTCTAACATTAGCTGGTTGTGGTGAGAAAGAAGATCCAAATACGATTGTTTTTTGGAATCCTCTAACGGGGGATGATGGCGCATATATGGATAATATGGTAAAGGAATATAATGCAACAGAACCAGAATATCCAGTAAAATCAGTCATTACTTCTGATATGTACACTAAAATTTATACGGTAATGAGTTCGAAAAAAGATGTACCTGACTTGACACTCATCCATGCCGACCGTGTACCTGGCTTTGTGAAATCAGATATGTTAGAACCGATTGAAGAAGTGATTTCAGCAAAACCTGAAATTAATGCTGATAATTACTTGCCTCAAGCATGGTCAGCAGGAACAGTTGATGGAACGCAATACACGGTTCCTCTAGATATCCATTCTAGCGCAATGTATTATAACATCGATTTATTAGAAAAATACGATGCGATGAGTATGTTAGACGATGATGTTGTTACTTTTGATGAGATGTTATCTTTAAAAGGAAAGCTAGATGAAGGAGACTTCGTAGTAAATAATGCGTTACTTTCGTGGACGATTCTAGCTCAAATTATTAATTTGGGTGGCGATATTCAATCTAATGGTGAACCAACTGTCAATACACCTGAGATGAAACAAGCCTTAAGCTCACTGAAGGAAGTGGCAGATCAAGGATTAATGACACCAAATGGAGAAGATGGCTATTTAATGTTCCAATCGGGTAATGTATTGTTCTCAACTGATGGTACTTGGTCTTCTACAGCGCATGCTGGTGTAGACGGATTAAATTTTGGTGTAACAAATATTTATTCAAATACACCAGATGTTTTTACGAATCGTGCATCTTCTCATTTATTCTCTATGTTAAATAACGAAGAACGAACAGATGAAAAAGAAGCGGGTATTGCTGATTTCTTAGAATATATTCGTCAAAATTCAATTGAGTGGGCAAAAGCTGGACAAATTGTTGCAAGTACAGAGGTTGTTGAGAGTCCGGAATTCCAAGAGTTTAAACAATCATTCTTTACATCAAGTGAAGAACAAATCGAATCTTTACATATCTTTACATACGAGTATTATCCATATGTCGAAGAAGCAATCAACACCTATTGTTTTGATATCGTATATGGTGAATTAGATATGGATGAAGGATTAGCAACAATGCAAAAATTTGTCGAAGATAAGATTGCTGAAAATCAATAAGAGTGACTAAATAACCAGATAAGTGCCGCATATTATGATTCGTGCGGCACTATAGGGGGGAAAACATGACAAAAAAATTGAAATTAGGTCCATTAATGTATATAGGTCCACATCTACTGCTGTTTATGACATTTATCACTGTACCAACTATCTATGGGATTTATGCTTCATTTACAAAATGGAATCTTGTTAATGAACCTCAATGGGTAGGATTAGATAATTACAAAACATTATTGTTTGATAAATCATCGACATTTTATTTTCAATTTCATAATGGCCTAAAGAATACGCTGATCTATGTCTTAATTGTTGTTCCACTAATTATTATTATTCCGCTATTAATCGCAGTTGCGCTTGAAAATAAGAAAGTCCGCTTTAAAAACGTCTTTCAAGGAATTTTATATGTCCCAGGTTTGATTTCTATTTCAGCAGCAGCGTTGATTTGGTCTTTACTATTTCATTCGAAGTTAGGAATTCCGAATAATGTATTTGGTCTAGATATATCGTGGGCTGCGCAACAACCCTATGCATGGATGCTGATTGTGATCATTAGTATCTGGGGTGGTGTTGGTGGGAATATGATTATTTATCGTGCGGCAATTGCTGGTATTTCAGCGGATCTCTATGAATCTGCTGAAATAGACGGTGCAAGTTCGTCAAAAAAATTCTTTTATATTACGCTCCCGTCGATTCGCTTTCCTTTAATTTATACTTTAGTGATGTCAACAGCAGGTGCATTTAATGTATTCGCTCAACCACTCATGATGACCAAAGGTGGTCCAAAACAAAGCACGCATGTTTTAATGATGTATATTAGAACCCTAGCTTTCGGAAGTGGGGAATCTATTGCCGGTATGGCTTCAGCGATGGCCGTATTATTAGGTTTAGTTATATTGGTCATTTCTGCAGCACAGTATTATTTAATGAACAAAAATGCAAATTAGGAGGAAAATATATGTCTAAAGAAAGTACGATCTCTAAATGGATTGCATATGTTTTTCTAATAATTTTATGCCTCATATGGACAATCCCGCTATTTTTTGGTTTTATGACCTCGTTTCGTTCTCAGACAGAAATCGTTTCTGCAGGATTTCGAATGCTACCAGTTGATTGGATATTAGAAAATTATATTGCTATTTTGAATAATACTTCGACAGCTCCAATAATGAGATGGTTATGGAATTCTCTATTTATTGCAACTACGCACACATTTTTAGTCGTCATTGTTGTATCTGTCACAGCATATGGTTATTCTAGAATGAAATTTAAACACCGTGATACACTGTTTTTTATCTTAATGGGAATTTCAATGTTTCCAGGGGTTGTGAATTTAATCCCATCTTACAAAATTATTGAGTCTTTTGGTTGGGTAAATTCACCACTTGCAATGATTATTCCTGGCTTAGCAGGTATGGGAAACATCTTTTTAGTTCGACAATTTATGAAAGGAATCCCAAAAGAGTTTGACGAGTCAGCTCGTATTGATGGGGCAAGTGATTTTGTCATTTATTCAAGAATTATTGTACCGATGATTAAGCCTGTCTTGATTGTAGCAGCACTCTTTTCCTTTACAGGATCATGGAATGATTTTTTATGGCCTGTAATTGTGTACAGTGATGTCGAAAAAATGCCTATCACGGCAGGATTGTTATTATTACAAGATATTTACGGTAACTATCGTATGATTGGTCAATTAATGGGATCTGCCTTTCTTGCAATTATTCCAACGATGCTACTCTTTTTATTTGCTCAAAAGTATTTTGTGCAATCGATGAATTTAAACTCGGGTGTGAAAGGATAAATTGATATGAAACGTAGAATCGAACGCATCACCTTATTTTTGGCTGCACTGTGGAATATCATTACAGCTACATTAACGATTGTTGGCTATTCTAATTGGTTTAAAAATGAAGGGATTACTGCTTTCGAAGAAGCCAATCAAGTCAATTATATTTCGACAAGTTTACTCGATAGTTTGATAAACATTATTATGGTTTATGGCCTATTAATTTTAACGATGGGTATTATAAATTTATTTATTACGAAACAACTAGAAAGAGAAAGGTATAATAAAAAAACATTTATTTGGTTGTTGATTTGTTTGTTGATCCAATTTTTATCGTTTGATGTAATTGGAGTATTACTTTATATTGTAACAATTACTTTATATAGCGCCCGTAATCGAGCTTACAAAGTAGCAACAAATTAAGAAAAGAGGATATGGAACATGAAATATAATAATCCAATTATGACAGAAAGAGCAGATCCTTGGATCTATAAGCATACAGATGGATACTATTACTTTACAGCTTCGGTACCTGGCTATCAAAGTATCGAGCTTAGACGTGCAAAAACTATTAATGAATTAAAAGACGGAGAACTACTAACAGTTTGGCAAGCACATGATAAAGGTGAATTGAGTAGTTTAATTTGGGCACCAGAAATTCATTATATTCGCGGGAAATGGTATATTTATTTTTCGGCGAGTAATCATGAAAGTGAACGGAATCAAAGGAATCATCACCGTATGTTCGTTCTCGAGAATAGTCATGAAAATCCAATGAATGATGATTGGGTAGAAAAAGGTCAAGTCAAAACTTTATTTGAAAGTTTTAGTTTAGATGCAACGGTTTTTGAACACAAAGGAGAACTTTTTTATGTTTGGGCGCAACAAGATCCGCGAATCCAAGGGAACTCTAATTTATATCTTGCTAGAATGAAAAATCCTTGGACGTTGGAAAATAAACAAATCCTATTATCTATTCCTGAGTATGATTGGGAAAAAATTGGATTTGAAGTGAATGAAGCACCGGCTGTCATTATTCGCAATAACAAAGTCTTTATTACGTATTCCGGCAGTGCGACCGACGAAAACTATGCGATTGGGTTGCTTTGGGCTGATGCAGACGCAGACTTATTAAATGGCTTCTCATGGCACAAGTCAAAAGAGCCGGTCTTTGTGAGTTCAGAAAAAAATCAACAATACGGTCCAGGACATAATTCGTTTACTGTGAGTGAAGATGGCACAACAGATTTAATTGTCTATCATGCGCGCCCTGAAAAAAATAAAGTGGGCGATCCACTTGATAATCCCAATCGTCATGCACGTATTCAAGCATTTGAATGGGATGAGAATGGGTTTCCAGTATTCGGTGAACCAGTAGCAAACTAAGCGACTCATGAATAGGAGAAATCAATGAAAAAATTTCGTATCATGTTTCTTTTACCCGTATTATTGTTGTTATCTAGCTGTCAAGAAACAATAGAATCCAAAGATTGGGATACCATTGAAATGCCTCGCGTTTCTGTTCACGATCCTTCTATTACTTCGGTGACAGAAGATGGGGAAGAAGTATTTTATATTTTTGGAAGTCATTTAGCTCAAGCGAAATCAAAAGATTTGGTGAATTGGGAAGTTCCCTTTCAAACAGAATATGAAGATCTCGATAATAATATTATTTTGGGGGACATTGATAAAAATTTAAGAGAAGCTTTTGAATGGGCGGGTAAAGATGATGCTGATTCCGCTGGCGGTTATTCTATCTGGGCGCCAGATGTAATCTGGAATCCTAATTATAAATGGAAAAATGGTGATAAGGGCGCCTATATGTATTATTACAGTGCTACTTCGACTTGGCGCCGTTCTAATATTGGGTTTGCCGTATCTAAAACAATTGAAGGACCTTATACGTATCAAGATACCGTTGTCTATTCTGGTTTTACGCAAGTAGATTCCACAGATGGTAGTGATCGGAATACACATTATAAAAATACCCATTTAAAAAAATTAATTTCAACGGGTGTGATTGATGAATTCAGTTCTAATTGGGTTTTAAATAGTGGGACCGAATACAATACGGATTATGCACCCAATGCAATTGATCCGACGTTGTTTTATGATGAAAATGAGAAACTTTGGATGGTTTACGGTTCTTGGTCTGGCGGGATGTATATCTTACCGATTGATGAAAAGACGGGTATCCCAATGTATCCAGGTGTCGATAGTGAAAATCAAGGATTGATTGTCGACCGTTATTTTGGTACCAAATTAATTGGCGGCTATCATCAATCTGGAGAAGGCCCTTATATTATTTATGATCAAGAAACACAATCTTACTATTTATTTGTTACTTATGGTCAACTACATTCCAGTGGTGGCTACAACATGCGCTTATTCAAATCAGATAACCCAGATGGTCCGTATGTCGATATGAAAAATCAGGTCCCGGTATTTAGTAGTACGGATCAAAACAGTCAATATGGTGTCAAAATAATGGGGAATTATCAATTTTCAAATATGAATAAAGCATATAAATCGAGTGGTCACAACTCCGCAATCATCACGGAAGATGGGCAATGGATGTTAGTTTATCATACGCGATTTACCGGTGGAGAGTCCCATGAAGTACGCGTGCATCCAATGATGATGAATCGTAATGGATGGCCGACTACTTTACCTTTTGAGTATGTAAATAATGAGTATTTCGTCAGTGAGGTAGGAGATAAAGATATCATTGGAAGTTACGAATTTATCAATCACGGGACCACAAATGATCCGAAAGTACTCCCGTTATCGAATGTTGAATTAAGAGCAGATAAAACCATTACGGGAGATGTCAGTGGAACGTGGGATAAAGAGGCACAATCTTCCTTTATTTCATTCGTGATAGAAGATGTTCATTACGAAGGGGTAATCGTCATGCAACAAGATGAAACGAAAGAACAAACGAAAAAAATTGTCTTCTCAGCGATT
The DNA here is from genome assembly GCF_051713805.1 of Enterococcus sp. DIV1314a. Lineage (NCBI taxonomy): Bacteria > Bacillati > Bacillota > Bacilli > Lactobacillales > Enterococcaceae > Enterococcus > Enterococcus sp. DIV1314a. The sequence goes on from NZ_JBIOQP010000001.1 coordinate 1,109,760, forward strand.
GGTGATAATAATCAAACGATTTGGGGAGTAAAGAAATGAGGAAAAAAATGAATATTCAAGTGTTAAATAACAAAAATGGTCCCACAATTAGTAAATACATTTACGGGCATTTTGCCGAGCATTTGGGACGTTGTATCTATGAAGGTTTATACGTCGGGGAGGAATCGAGTATTCCGAATGTAAATGGGATGCGAATCGATGTCGTAGAAGCGCTAAAAAATATTGATATCCCTGTTTTACGTTGGCCAGGAGGATGCTTCGCTGATGAATATCATTGGAAAGATGGCATTGGTCCAAAAGAAAATCGTAAAAAAATTGTGAATACTCACTGGGGTGGTGTCACAGAGAACAATCACTTTGGGACGCATGAATTTTTCGAGCTTACGAAACAATTAGGTTGTGAAGCCTATATTAATGGAAATGTTGGAAGTGGTACGGTTCAGGAGATGCAAGAATGGGTCGAGTATATGACAATGGATGGCGAATCCCCGATGTCTGCGTTACGAAAAGCTAACGGCCGTGAAGACTCTTGGAAAGTGAAATTTTTCGGTGTCGGCAATGAATCATGGGGTTGTGGAGGAAACATGCGTCCTGAGTACTATGCAGACTTATATCGTCGTTATCAGACATATGTCCGTCAATATGGCTCGGATAGAATCTATAAAATTGCGTGTGGTCCTAACATCGATGATTACCATTGGATGGAGGAAGTGATGAAGATTGCCGGTCCATGGATGGATGGAATCAGCTTGCATCATTATGCCTTAACAGGTGCCTGGGAAGATAAGGGCCCTGCATTGAACTTTAAAGAAGAACATTGGTGGAGTTTAATTTCGAGTGCTTATAAAATGGACGAACTGATTGCTAAACATTCAACGATTATGGATAAATACGATCCTGAGAAGCGAGTAGGTTTAATCGTAGATGAGTGGGGATCTTGGTTAGCAGTTGAGCCGGGAACAAATCCAGGATTTTTATATCAACAAAATACGATTCGTGATGCGATGGTAGCAGCGATTACGCTGAATATCTTCCATAAACATGCCGAACGCGTTTATATGGCGAATATTGCACAAACAGTAAATGTACTCCAATCAATGATACTGACAGAAGGCGAAAAAATGGTGAAAACGCCGAGTTATTACGTTTTTGAATTATACAAAAAACATCAAGACGGTGAATTGATTGATAGTTATGGAGATAAGAATGATACGGTTTCGTATACTGTTTCTAAAAAAGAGAATCAATTAACCATCTCGATTTGTAATTATTCGTTGACTTCTTCAGAAGATTTGACCTTTACTTTAGATGCTGTACCTCAATTTCAAGAAGCAAATTATATTGCGGGTGAGAAAATGGATGATCATAATGATTTTGATCAAACAGAAAGAATTCGCTTACTTGCATTCACGAATTATGAAATCAAAGAAAATAAAGTGAACATGACAGTGCCAGCGATGTCTGTGACAACGTTAACTTTAGAAATCTAAATTTTAATACTTCTCAATGGAGATTCAATTGATACATGAGTCAATTGAATCTCCATTTTTATTTGTGTTTTGTCAAATCAAGTGCTATCGTTACTATCCGCAAATGTTATTTTGACACTGATTTAGGTTATTTAACTATTATGAAAGATCATTTTCTTTTGAATAAAATGATGAATAGATAGTGTTCATACTTGCTAATGTCAATTTACTAAGATAAAAATAGGCGCTTTTTATCCAAGTCACGCTCTAGTTATCAGGAAGATATATGCCAGAAGATAAATCTATATTAATGATTGGAGATAGTCTATATACTTTTAACGATAATATTTTTTGTGTATAGGATTATTATAGAAGTATTGCTGATAAGCATTAATTTCTCAAACTTTTGATATTAACATTTATGTTAATATCAAAAGTTATAACGCCTTATAAATTAGCAATAATATTGTTGACAGCGCTTTATTTAAAGTGTAATATTTATTTAAAGAGACTAGTTAAGCGTTTTTATTTATTATTAATTAACAACACGATAAATGATGAAGGGGGATTATTTTTGAAAAATAGCAAAGAAGAAAAACTTCTGCAATTTTTATGTATGTTTTTTTTAACATTCTGTATATTTTACTATGGAAATGTAAATGGTTATGCGGATGATACGCAAGTAGAGAATTATAAATCTTTTAGCGAGAAGAATAAAGAAGCCAACTATTTCGATGGAGAGAAATTGACCATTAAAAGTGAGATGGTGATCAGCCCAGGAACCAAAAAATCAATTTCAGTGAATGTTCCCTCAGCAGGATTGTATTTTTTAGGCTTTCATTACTCGATTCAAACAGAAAGTATATTACCGACTCAAGTAGAGCTAAAAATAAACGGGAAATCACAGTACCAAGAAATGAAGAACTTACAATTTAAGAATACATGGATTCCTGAAGAAATATTGAGTACCGATAGATATGGAAATGAAATGTCTCCTGAGGTAGATCCATTAAATGAAACTCAATTTACTTATTTATCAGACATCAATGGCTATAGCGATTTCCCTTTAGCAGTTTGGTTTGAACAGGGCAGTAATGAATTGGAATTATCAAGTATTGAAGGTGAACTGAGCTTAGAGTCGATTGAATTAAGTGCAAAAAAAGATATCAACCGATTGAATTTATCAAAAGATCTTACAGAAGAACCCACTGGAAACCATCAAATTACGGTAGAAGGCGAAAAAAATGTAACGCAAAATTCATCTTCCATACGACCAAATGGTGCATTCGATGATTATCTAACACCGTATGATTCTCGTAAAAGAGTAATGAATTTTTTGGATGGTATGTCGTTTTCGAATATCGGCGATCAAGTAACATATGAGGTAGACATTCCAGAAGATGGGTATTATTATATCGCTTTGAATTATCGGCAAGATACAAAAATCGATTTCCCAGTATTTTTAAATATTGAAGTAAACGATGAAATTCCATCTGAAAGCTTTTTATCACAACCTATTCCGTATACCTCTTCTTTTTCATCCTATACATTCAAAAAGAAAGAAACAGATCAAAATGTTGCAATTTATTTAGAAAAAGGGACACAGAAATTAAGTTTAGAAATCACTACAAGTCCAACAGGTGAAATATTAAGTAGAATTGCAGAAATAATTAAAGAACTACAGTCATTATCCTTGAGTATTGATAATTTACTAGGAAGTAGCGTGGACAAGAATAGAGATATTAATCTAGAAGAATATCTTCCAGGAACAATGAGTCAATTAGAATCCTGGATAATCGAATTAGAGGATTTTGAAAAACAAATACAAGCACTTGCTCAAGTTGATAAAACGCCAGGTGCATTTACACAAATCGTAACGGTCAGAAAGCAACTAGAATCGCTATTAAATGATCCACGGAGACTAGCGAATAGAACAAATGAATTGTCAAAAGATAGTGGATCAGCAGCAGCGAATTTAGCTACACTCTTACAAGAGTCAAATCGAAATAATTTATCAATCGATCAAATCATATTTTATCAAGATAGTCTGACACTTAAGAAACCTAATGTTTTTTTGAAAGCGATTAATTCTGTTAGAAGATTTACAAATTCTTTTAACGAGCAAGCATATGCTGTTAACGTTGAAAAGGAAGATGAGAGCGTTCAAGTTTGGGTGAACCGACCTCGCCAATATGTCGAGTTAATGCAGAGAATGATTGATCAAGATTTTACAGAAAAAACAGGCATAAAAGTAGATTTATCGATTATGCCGGATGCGAATAAGTTAATTTTATCAAATGCCTCAGGTAATGCGCCAGATGTTGCACTAGGTGTGAATTATGCGATGCCATTTGACATGGGAATACGAGATGCACTAGTTGATTTATCTGATTTTGAAGGATTCGATGAATTAATTGAACAATATCCTTCGAAATTATTAACACCTTCAACCATTGGTGAGAAAGTTTATGCAATTCCAGAAACAATGAATTTTTATGTCCTGTTTTATCGATCGGATATTTTAGAATCGCTCAATTTAGAAGTTCCAGACACGATGAATGAATTAATTGAAATGTTACCTGCTTTGAACCAACGAGGAATGAGTGCCTTTTATCCTACTGCTACATTAGGAACATCATTTAAAATATTCCCTTGGACGATGCCGATTGTTTATCAAAATGATGGTGAATTCTATACAGATGATATTCTCAAATCAGGAGTGAATCAGGATAATACAGTTGAGGGATTACGACAATTAACGAATCTATTTACAATATATAATATGCCAAAAGATGTTCCTAGTTTTTATCAACAATTCAGAGATGGCTCGACCCCAATTGGAATTGCCGATTTTGGGAATTATAATTTAATTTTAAATGCAGCACCTGAAATAAGTAATGTTTGGGATATTGCTTTGATGCCAGGATATGAAAATCAAGAGGGTACAGTTGAAAGATGGTCATCCGGAGGTGCAGAGAGTTCGATTATGTTTGAAAGCTCAGAGAATAAAGAAAATTCATGGGAATTTATGAATTGGTGGCTTCAAAGTGATACTCAAAAAGATTTTGGAACGGGACTACAGACTGTTTATGGCAAGGAATATATGTGGAATACAGCTAACTTAGAAGCGTTTCAAGATCTACCGTGGCCGACAACAGATAAGGATGTTATTTTACAGCAATCACAATGGATTAACGAGGTTCCTAGAGTTTTAGGAACATACATGGTAGAACGCGAAATAAGCAATGTCTATAATTCTGTTGTAGTAGATGGCAAAAATTTGAGAAAAGCAATCGACTTATCTACCAAACGGATTAATCGTGAAACACTCAGAAAATTAGAAGAATTTGGATATTATTACGATGGTGAATTAATTCAGCAATATCCAATGCCTGTAGAAAGAAAGGAACAGGAGTAATTTGAAAAATAACAGTAAACGAACACCTTATTTATTTTTATTACCCTATGCTTTGATTTTCTTAGTATTTATCATTATTCCTGTAGTAATTGCGATTGGTTTATCATTTACAAACTTCAATACAATCCAACGACCGGAATTTGTAGGGTTCTTAAACTATATTAACTTGTTGACGCAAGATGAAATATTTATGCAGTATGTCTTGCCGAATACGATTGCTTTCGCAGTTATTGTGGGTCCAGGGGGATATATCTTAGGATTCCTCTTAGCTTGGGTATTAGCACAGTTACCAAAAATTCCACGAACTATTTTAGCACTGATTTTCTATTCCCCGTCAATGACATCGGGAGTTGCTATGACAGTTGTTTGGAGAATATTATTTAGTGGAAATTCGTCCGGATATATTAATAGTATCTTGATGCGATGGGGGATTATCGATACACCCATTATTTGGACAGTTGACTCGAATCTAATATTGCCAATTATGATTTTAATTGGTCTATGGGGAAGTATGGGAGTTGGATTTTTAGCAATGATGGCAGGTGTTTTAAATGGCGATGAAGAACTTTATGAAGCAGCAGCAATTGATGGTGTAACAAATCGATTTCAAGAATTAATTTACATTACGATTCCATCGATGAAACCTCAAATGTTATTTGGTGCTGTTATGGCGATTGTAAACGCTTTTTCTAACGGGTTAATCGGTACACAATTAACAGGTGCAAATCCCGTTACTAGTTCCTATGCCGGACAGTTAATTGTTAACCATATTGATGATTACGGATTTTTAAGGTATGAAATGGGCTATGCCGCAGCGATATCAGTTGTTTTATTATTGATGATTTATGTGTTTTCAATATTTGCTAAAAAATTATTTGCATAGAAAGGAGCACTATAGTGTCTGTTAGAAGAAGTGGAATCAATCCAAAAAAATTTGAAAAGAGTCAAATTAAATTTTATATTATTTTAGCTCCTTTTATTGCATTTATGTTATTGCCTATTATTTTTATTTTTAATCATGCTTTTAAACCAATGGAAGAATTATTTGCCTTTCCTCCTAGATTCTTTGTTCAGCGTCCAAGTTTGGAAAACTTTAATAACTTGTTCAAAGCAGCGGAACTATCCAATATTCCGCTTTCTAGATATATATTCAATTCCGTTATAGTGACGGCTGTTGTGGTAGTTGTGTCCGTGTTTATCTCAGCGTTAGCTGCTTTTGCCCTTTCTAAAATGGATTTTAAAGGGAAATATGTAGGAATGGAAATTAACAATGCGGCATTAATGTTTGTTCCGACAGCTGTGATGATTCCTCGTTATTTAGTTATTAACTTTATGAACTTAGAAAATAATTATTTAGGACATATGTTACCACTTATTGCGATGCCAGTCGGATTATTCTTAATTAAACAATTTATTGATCAAATTCCAACAGAACTGATTGAAGCAGCAGTGGTGGATGGGGCCTCCCAATTTACGATTTTTATAAAAATAATTTTACCTTTGACAAAGCCTGCAATCGCAACGGCAGCATTACTTATTTTTCAGGCAGTCTGGAATAATATTGAAACGTCACAATTATTTATGACGACTGATTCCCTGAGAACATTAGCGTTTTATTTAAACACATTTGCCTCTCAAACCAATAACGTAGTCGGGCAGGGAATTGCCGCAGCAGCTTCTCTCATTATGTTTTTACCAAATCTAATTTTATTTATTATTTTACAAAGTAGTGTAATGAATACAATGTCTCATTCAGGTCTGAAATAGGGGGGATAAAGTGAAAGTTCATAAAATATACCAACAAATTATTCCATCACTCGTATTATTCTTCTTCTTACTTGGAAATACCGTCGAGACTGTCGCTGATGATGTGTTTAAAACGTTTACTGAAAATGGTTATAGCGAGATGGTACAAACACAAGATGCCTATTTAGCTAAGAATACAATCTCTGTTTTTGATGGACAAACTTTTAATAAGCCGATGGATATGAAGTTTGGTATCCACGATGAAATCTATGTCGCAGATTCTGGGAATAACAGGATCGTTGTTTTGACAAAAGAGGGAGAGTTAATTCGTATTATAAAAAATGAATTATTTGCTCACCCAACAGGTATTTATATTAACGATCAGGGACATTTATATGTTGCAGATGATGCTGCGAATAAAGTTTTTGTTTTAGATGAAAAGGATGAAGTTATTCATATATTTGAGAAACCTAATGTCCTCTCTTTTGGGGAGAAAGCACCATTTTCTCCGACGAAAGTAACCGTTGATAGCAGAGGGAATGCGTATGTGTTATCTAGAGGAAACAACAACGGATTAATTATTTTGAATAAGGATGTAGAAGGTGAATTTCTTGGTTATTTCGCACCTAATGCAACTTCTAACAGTCTTCTGACGACATTTCGAAAAATGATTTTTTCAGAAGAACAATTAGATAAGATGTTAGGAACGACTCCTGATAGTGCAACAAATTTGAATATCGATAGTCAAGGACTTATCTATACAATTACGCCTAATGAAAAATCCAAAAATGTTATTAAAAAGCTAAATATGGGTGGAATCAATCTTTTAAAAGGAAACTATGTTTATTTTCCAAGTAGTCTAGCAATTGGCGAAATTGATAATATTTTTACAATTGGAGAAGATGGTTATATTTATGAATACACCAGTGAAGGCGAATTTCTTTTCATGTTTGGTGGTAAGGATGACGGGAAGCAAAGAAGAGGATTGATTGGAAAAGGATCGGGAATTCTAGTTGATAGTGATGGTTCAGTCTATACATTAGACGAAAAGAAGAATGAAATTCAAACTTTCATTCCTACTCAATTTTCTCAAACATTACATGAAGCATTGGCTTTATATCAAAAAGGTCGTTATGAGGAAAGTAAAGAACCATGGTCAGAAGTGTTAAGAATGAATTCCCAATTTGATTTTGCAAGTTTAGGATTAGGACAAGCCTATTTTAAAGAAGAGAATTACTCACAAGCGATGGTTACTTTTAGAGATGCTAAAGACAAGGTGGGTTATTCAGACTCTTTTTGGGAAATTCGAAATATTTGGATTCGAAACAATGTAATTAAAATTCTTGCCATAGTACTTATTCTTGTAATGATAGTATATTTATTTAAAATATTTGGCCATCGATTTAAATGGACACGTATAGTCTCTAACCAATGGAATAAGTTATTATCCTTTCGTTTGGTCCAGCAAATTCGATTTTTAAAATACTATATGTTACATCCTCTCGATGGCGCTTATGGTATTAAAAAAGAATTTAAAACGAGTAATTTATCAACGGCTATCACTGCCATTATTGCGCTATTCATCTTGATTATGAATAAATATTTTACAGGTTTTATTTTTAGTACGGTGCGAGAGGGTACCTATACTTTATTTGCAGATATCATCTTTGCAGTTGTGATTTTTTCTGCAGTAATCATCTCAACGTATCTCATTTGTACAATAACAGATGGTTCTGCATCATTCAAATTTCTCTTTCATGGCTTTATCTACAGTTTGGCACCATATTTGTTAATCAAGCCTTTTGTAATCTTTGCAAGTAATATTTTAACTTTAAATGAAGTGTTTTTATTAACATTTACGAATGCAATTATCTATGTATGGATGGCGGTATTGTTCTTTTTAACAATTAAAGAGTTAAATGAATTTACTGTTTTCCAAACAATGAGGACCATTTTCTTAAGTGTGTTTGCCTTATTTATTGCATCTTTAGCGTTATTTATTTTGTACTCATTATTCCAACAATTGTTCTCATTCTCAACATCACTATACGGAGAGGTGGTACATCGCATTGAAAATCAATAAATTTATACGCAAAAACTTCCGCTTACTAGTGTATGTGTTGTTAGTCACTTCTGTTACTATTTATTTGTTTTTTTCAACAAGTGGAAGTAGTCAAAAAAATATAACAAAACCAAATAGTAATATGATAACTGAAGAATTGGTGGATCCAGGTGAGGAGACAGAAGAAACAGACAATACGTTAGAAAATCCAGAAGAAATTGTAGAAGCGCCTGTATATGACGTGACAGCTGATCAAGATGAAACTGAAAATCGAATGGCCATAATCGCAGGAAATCCAACTGAAATTGAGGATCATTCAATAGTTGCTGAAAATTCAGATTATCAACTTTTCTTGAAAGAAAGTAATTTATCAATCATTATTCGAGAAAAAAAAACAGGAGCAGTGATGTATTCTACTGTTAAAAATCCAATTAAGAGTAACGAGAAATGGCGTAATTTTGTAACTTCAGGAGTAGTGGTGGAATACTTAGTCGGAACGAATATTGTTTATAGTCAAGCCGACATGAATAGTCCTCAAGTTAGTAAGAAAATCACGCCACAACCAGATGGTTTTGATGCGGCGATTTCTTTTGACGAACTAGGAATTCAATTGCTTTTAAAAGTGAAAATAAATGAACACGGTTTGCAAGTCGAAGTTCCAGCCGAATCAATTAAAGAAGACAATGCTCAGTTTAAAATTGGAAACATGTACTTGTATCCTTTCTTAGGATACTCAAAAGTAGATGAAGAAGAAGGATATATGCTGATTCCTGATGGATCGGGAGCATTGATTTCGTTAGAAGATCACCACGGACAGTTTAACCAACCTTATTCCGAACCTGTCTATGGCACGAATTATGGTATTGACGATCCTTATGTTTTATCGTTAAAAAATGAGCAGGTAACAACGAGTCAGCCCAATATGGTCACAGCTCCTATATTTGGAATGATCCATTCAGAAAAGAAATTCGGCTTTATCGGGATTATTCAAGATGGTGATTATAATGCTCGTATTGAAGCCTATCCTAATGGCGCGATTTTACCGTATAACTGGATTACCTCTAAGTTTACATATCGTCAATTTTTTAATCAGTCTACAAGTAAGGATAGCGGCACGATGGTTGTCCAACAAAAAGAGAGAAATCAATTTGATGCAAAGATTCAATATAATTTTGTAACAGGAGAGGACGCTGATTACGTAGGATTAGCCAAAAGCTATCGAGATTATTTGCTAGAGAATAAAATGATCACGAAAAGTGTCAATGATCAAGAATTTAAAATCAAGCTCGATTTTCTAGGTGTAGAAGTTAAGCAAGGAATGATTTCAGATGAAACGATTGCAATGACCACATTTGATGATGTTGACTATATTCTAGAAGAATTAACAAGGAATGATGTCGAGAATATTAATGCTGTGTTAAAAGGTTGGCAATCAAAGGGAATATACGGCGGATATGCTCAAAATCAATACAATGCAGAAAAATCATTGGGTGGTAATGAACGTCTCAATCAATTGCTTGAAAAATATCATTCGAAGATACCAATTTATTTATACGATGATGCTTTACGATTTAATCCTGCTACGCAAAATGGAACGTGGTTTAATATCGTAACAAAATTAAATAAAAGAACACTAGTAGAAGAAGTTTATGGGAGTCATTTTGCTAATTTTAACTTCTTACAGCCTCAAGAATCATCTGAATTATTAATGAAACGACTCAGTAGTCAATCGATTAGTGGTTATCCGGGTATTTTACTAGATGGTATAACCAATCATTTATTTTCTTATTATGCAAAGGGGATTGAATACGGTAGAGCATCTACGTTGAACGACTATGAAAAATTAATAGAGGGAATCTCTGAAGACAACAAGTTAATGATGAGTACTCCGATCCAACCTCTATGGCAATATGCGACTAGTTTTGTTGATACGCCAATGTCATCATCTAGTTACGTTTTTGAAAAAGAGGCAGTACCGTTCTTCTCAATTGCATTACGAGGAATTGTAACTAGATACTCCGAATATGGTAATTTTAGTGCGAATAAATCTGATTTTAAGCTTCAATTAATAGAGCAAGGAGTGAATCCAGCCTTTTTACTAACGATGCAAAATCCAAGTGAGTTAAAAAATACGAATTCATCCAACGTTTATAGTTCTCAATTTGACGATTATAAAGAAGAAATCATTGCTTTATATCAAGAGTTATCACAAGTAAACCAAGAGATTGGCGATACAGTCATTGAAGAATATTCAAAAATAAATAATCAAGTCTCCGTTTATTTTGAAAATGGGAAAAAATTGTTATTGAATTATGGTGATGAAATGGAAACTGTGGAGAACGTAGCAATACCTCCTCATTCTTATAAGGTGGTGCAAGAATGAAAAAAAGAAAAAATTTAAAAAATCGTAAGGCGAAATATGGGCTGTTTTTCATCCTTCCGTGGCTCATTGGATTTATTATTTTCGTTATATGGCCATTAATTCAATCTTTTTACTTCAGTATGAACGTCATTCGAATGAGACCAACAGGCCGAGTGTTTAATTTTGTTGGTTTTAGTAATTATCAAAATGTTTGGTTGAAAGATATGTTGTTTGTACAAGAGCTCATTTCATTTTTAGTTAGTACATTATTGAGAATACCAGTTATTGTGGTGTTCTCACTGATGATTGCCCTTTTATTAAATCAAAAAATCCAATTTAAAGGGACATTTCGAACAATTTTCTTTTTACCAGTAGTTGTTGCGAGTGGTCCGATTATGAATCAATTGATCACGCAAGGTGCCACAAGTATCCCGATGATTAATCAAGGAGCGATTAATACGATTTTGAATACGTTTTTACCAATCTGGTTAGTGAATCCTATTTCTGATTTATTTTCTCAGATTATAGTCGTGTTATGGTACTCAGGTGTTCAGATTTTAATATTCATCGCAGGCTTGCAAAAAGTTGATCGAAGTCTATACGAGGCAGCAAAAATTGATGGTGGGTCTGCGTGGGAATGTTTTTGGAAGATTACACTCCCAATTCTAAAGCCAATGATTTTTCTAAACGCCATCTATACGTTAATCACCTTAGCAAATAGCGGACAAAATAATATTATCAACTTAATTTACAGTAATATGTTTTCAGCAACAAGAGGATACGGCTTTGCTTCTGCAATGGCATGGATGTACGCAATTGTAGTATTAACAATTCTAGGGATAATTGGCTTGTTGCTAAAAGATTCACCGAATTCTACCTATGTACCAAAGAAAAATAAACCGCAACAATCATTCTTTCAAAAATTGAAGCTGAAAAGAGGTGTAAGCGATGCAAGAAAGTCGTAAGAGGAAGGAGATGCTGAATGCTCCAGTTTCTAAGCAGCAAATTAAAGAGAAGTGGTTAAAAATTAAAAATCGATTACTAGGAACAAATTCTAAGCAAGGATTTCTGATTCAACTACTGATTTACTCATTACTACTCACAATTGGCTTTATTTATTTGTACCCGCTAATCTATATGCTATCGACGAGCTTTAAATCGTTGAACGATTTATTAGATACGTCGATTAAATGGATACCCTCTAGTTTTTACTTAAAAAACTACCAACAAGCCTTTTCGGTAATGAACATTAAAGAATCGCTCTTGGGAAGTATTGTCCTTTCTTTCGTTCCAACTTTTTTTCAAGTGATTAGCACAGGATTAGTTGGATATGGATTTGCCAAATATAATTTCCCTTTCAAGAAAACATTGTTTTTTTTAATGATCTTTAGTTTTATCGTCCCACCACAAATTCTAATGATGCCTACGTATGTTTTATATAATGATTTGGGATTGTTAGGTTCATTAAAGGCATTTGTGTTACCTGCAATGTTGGGCCAAGGGATAAAAAGTCCGATTTTTGTGTTAATCTTTTATCAATTTTTTAAACAAACGCCAATTTCTCTATATGAAGCAGCAGAAGTAGATGGCGCTAATGAGTGGACAATATTTTTTAAAATTGCGATTCCGATGGCAGTACCTGCGATTATCATTGTTTTTTTATTCTCATTCGTCTGGTATTGGAATGAAACATATTTAGTTAATTTGTATCTCGGAAACGGAAGTGGATCTCGTAGTTGGACAACAATGTTAACCCAACTTCAGAATTTTAAAAGTAATTATGAAGCACTATATCCTGTCACTGAAAGTGGATCGAATAAACTCAATGAGGGTGTTACGATGGCAGGAACGATGATCACGCTTATTCCTCTGCTACTGACTTATTTCGTTCTACAAGATTATTTTGTCGAAAGTGTGGATCGATCTGGTATAACAGGAGAATAATTTTCTTAAGGATTTATGTATTCGTTTAACTATAAATGATTATGGAGGAATGGAAATGAAATTCGATAAATATTTAAAATTGGGAATTGGTTTAGCTTTAAGTGCTACAGTACTAGCCGCTTGTGGAAACTCAGATGCAGAAGAAATAGTGGAAGAGTCGAGTGCCGGAGTTGAGGCAACGGGTGAGTTGGCTTCGATGACGGATGAAGAAATTACGTTACGTTTTGCTTCGTGGGAAAATCCAGAGTTACAACAACATCTAGCAAAAGATTTCATGGAAAAATATCCTAATATTACGGTAGAACTTGTGACAGTTGACCAAGAAAACTGGAATGATGGTTTAACAAACTTAGCCAATACTGGAAGCCTACCCGATGTATTTTGGTATCAAGGAAATGTCGATGTTCCAATTGTGAATGGTTGGCTAGGTGATATGACAGAACAATGGGAAGCGGATCCTGAGTCTGCTGAAGTCTTAACAACCTTGCAAGAAACAGGATATATCGATAATGAAAGAAAAATGGCCGCTGCCGTATTTTATCAGCCTTTTACTGTTTTCTTAGATGAAAATGTATTTAATAAACTAAATGTTGAGATGCCTAGTCAAGACTGGAAGTATTCAGAAATGATTGACTTAATGAAGAAAATGACGGTTCCTGAACAAGAGATTTTTGGATACAATGATTATACGAAGTTAGTGACAATGGGACCAATTGTTCAAGCAGACGCGATCGGTGAGTTCGGTTGGGATGGCGAAAAATTCGATATGACAACTTACTGGGCAGAATCAATGACACAACAAGCAGAATTAGTTCGTACAGGAGTTCATGCACCATTTTTTGATACAGATGAAGCAGAAGCTGCTTTTGGCGATCGTTTGTTATGGGCGGCTAGTACTGGACGTATTGCAACGCAACTAGACGCGTGGTGGACGAAAGATTTGTTTGCAACAGATGAATTTGTTGATAAAGGAATTAAGTGGGTACCATATCCAGTTCCACAAGGAGACAATGCTACGACTAGTAATAAACCAGGCTTTGTTGATTTTGGAAGCGTATCCTCGGCTACGGAATATCCAAGAGAAGCATATGAATTACTCAAATTTATGGGTTGGGGTAAAGATGGATGGAATTCTCGACTAGAAGCCTATAAAACGTTGACAAATGATGATGGTTCCAAATTATTTACTTACCCATCAGGATTACCTTTAACCCAGGATCAAGCCATCTGGGATGCTGTTGCGGCAGAATTGCCTGATAATGACTATTACAAAAATTATTTGGAGTATGTTAAAGAACCAATCCCATTAGGTGGAGCTGTGATTCCAGGATTCCAAACATTTTTAGAAGAAGTTTATTTTGGTGGCGAATATGGCGATGTTGAAGCAGCCATTATTGCTGGAACAGTTAATGCTTCCGATATTGCAGCGGAGTTAACGGAGAAACTAAATCAATATTACGAAGAGGCGATGGCAGAAATATTTTAGTCGATTAGTTTTACCCATATGGTAAATCTCTTACTTGTAGTTTAAAAATTAGATGACTAATCTAACGGAATATCGCTAGGTTAGTCATTTTTATGAAGGAATCTATGAAAGGTGGATAGCCATGAAACCAAAAAAGTCTGTTTTAAATTTTTTGATTCTAATACTCATTTTTTTGACAGCTTGTGACACGAATCAACCATCAGAATCATTGATTACGCCACCTGAATTTAAGAATGTAGCAGTTCATGATCCATCGATTATTGAAGTAGATGAGTCATTTTATATCATCGGGTCACATTTACAAGCTGCAAAAAGTGAAGATTTATTGAAGTGGGATTTAATTTCGAAAAGTGTAAAAGAAAATTCTTTTTTTGAAGATATTCAGGCTGAATTTAAAGAGGAGTTTGAATACGCCCAAACGGATACTTTCTGGGCATCGGATATTATCCAACTAAAAGACGGAAGATATTACATGTATTATTGCTTATGTCGAGGAGACTCTCCTTTAGCGGTGTTAGGTGTCGCAATAGCAGAGAATATTGAAGGGCCTTATAAAAAAGAGGAGTCATTTTTATACTCCGGTACTTCTCCACAATTTGGAGAGGTATACGATGCCACAAAACATCCGAATGTGATTGACCCACATGTTTTTTATGATAATTCTGGAAAACTTTGGATGGTGTATGGTTCTTATTCGGGTGGAATTTATATTCTAGAAATGGATGATACCACAGGATTACCATTAGATCGGCAATCATATGGCAAGAAGTTGATGGGAGGAAATCATAGTCGAATTGAAGGACCATACATTATTTATAATCCGACAACAGAATATTATTACTTATTTGTCTCGTTTGGTGGTTTAGATTCTACGGGGGGATATAACATGCGTGTCTCTCGTTCAAAAAATCCAGATGGACCTTATGAGGATATCGAAAAACAATCGATGGAGAAAGTTAAAGGCGGATTTAATACTTTTTTTGATGATGTAAGCATTGCACCATACGGTAATAAAATTATGGGGAATTTTACATATGAACAAAATAATGGGATGACGCATGAAGGGTACGTTTCGGCTGGCCACAATTCAGTTTATTATGATGAGATAACAGGACAATATTATTTAATTTTTCATACACGATTTCCCAACCGTGGTGAGAATTATGGTGTCCGTGTGCATCAGCTCTATTTCACTGATGATGGATGGCCAATTGTAAATCCGCTTCGATATTCTGGTGAAGAAAATGAAAATATATCAAAAAAACAAGTTAAAGGATTCTATAACGTGCTTGCAACGACTAAAGAGATTACTGAATCAATTTCGGAACCTTCACTTGTAGAATTTAAATCAAATGGGAAAATTAAAGGCGATTATGATGGTGAGTGGCAATTTAAAGAGAAAGGGGAAAGTTCCTATATTACTATTGAAGATACGAAATACAAGGGTAAATTTGTAGAAAGTTGGGATGAAACACAAGAAAGAATAGTTCTGACATTTACAGGAGTATCAGAGACGGGACTGCCTATTTTTATAATTGAAACAGATCATAATAAAGAGGAGTAGCATTGAATGTTACTTTCATAGATAGAACGCTTAAAAATCAGCTCTAAAAAGGATCAAATCTATTTATTAAGAAGAATTTTGTATAGATAGGATTCAATTAGATTAAGGATGTCAGTACATTAGATAGGAAATTGAATGATTCAACTCAAAGTAATAAAAGTAAGGAACCATTCAGTTGTTTATTATGACGTGTTTCTGCTTTTAGGACAGATGTCGTGATTGTTTTAAAACAGTATAGAGATCAATAACAATAAGCCAATTATTAGTCAGAATATTTACGAACATTGAATGTTTTAAAATTAATACTATTGACTGAGGGTGGAAAAATGACAAAAACGTCTAGTTATTTTGTTTTTGAGCAACATGAAAAGCATCGAAATGGTAAATTGATAGATTGTTATAGAGATAAAAATGATACGATTTCGTATACGGTATCAAAAAAAAAGACAGAATTAACGATCTCAATTTGTAATGATTCGTTAACCTCGTCAGAAGAATTAACATTTTCTCTAGAAGGGGTACCGCGTTTAAAAGAAGCAAATTATATTGTAGATGAGGACATTGAGGGATACAATCATGTTCATTATCCTAAAACAATGTCTAAACTGGATTTTACAAACTACGAAATCACAGGTAATCGAATTTACATTACCGTTCCGGCAATGTCGATCATAATATTAAGGTTGGAGGTGTAAGCATGAGTTGCAAAGGATGTGACATTAAGGAGGAGGCTGCATTATTTGATGTCGAAGCGCTGATTGCTGAGCAATTAAGTGTTGAAGTGGATCTAGTATCTGAAGAAATACTCGTACAGCGCCTTCAAAAATGTGAACAGTGCCCCTTTAAATCTAACCATACTTGTACAAAATGTGGTTGTTTTTATAAATTCCGAGCAAATTTAGCCATAAAAAATTGTCCGAATGGTCAATGGTAAGTAAATAAACGAGGTGAATAAGTTGATAAATGCTAAAAATGGTGTACATGATCCTACGATTATACAAGTAGAGGATAAGTACTATCTTGTATCCACGGATACGCAACAACCACTGACACAAGGTGTTCCTATCCGTAGTTCTAATGATCTGATTAATTGGACATTTGAGAAGACAGCTTTAAATGGAGTACCTGAAGGAGCCAGTACATGGTCTTCAGCAGAAGGATTATGGGCACCAGAAATAATATACGTTAATAAAGAATATCGCATGTATTATTCTGCTTCCACTTTTGGAAGTACGACATCCATGATTGGTCTAGCTTGCTCTGATCATCCTCTAGGTGAGTGGCATGATAGAGGAGAAGTGATCAAAACAAATGCTGAAATAGCAAATCATAACGCGATCGATGCGAATATTTGTTATGACGAAGAAGGTCACTCTTGGATGGTTTATGGTTCGTTTTTTGGTGGTATTTACCTTGTTCAACTAGATCACGAGACGGGAAAGTGTTTAAGGGAAAATGACTACGGAAAGTGTCTTGCGCTTCGGCCACAATCAGTCGAAGGCGCGATAGAGGGCCCTTATATTATTTATAATAAGAAAAGTAACTATTACTATTTATTCGTCTCGTTTGATTCATTAAATGACAGTTATAATATTCGAGTAGCGCGCTCTCGTAAAATTGATGGCCCTTATATTGATAGAAACGGCCGTTCTATGCTCGATATCCAAAGTGATCCTACCGAAATTGGAACGAAACTATTAGGTAGTTATCAGTGGATAGATGAAAACCCATTATATGGACCTGGTCATAATTCTATTTTTACGGATAAAAAAAATCAACAAGAATTTATAGTGCATCATATTCGGCGAACTCCTAGTACCGCAGATTTTTTCATGCAAATCCGATCACTGTTTTGGTTGGAGGATGGTTGGCCAGTTGTGGGGGCCACAGAATTTGACGGATCCGTTCAACGGATAGATGACAAAAGTGAACAGATTAGTGGACAATGGCAAATAATTCTGTTTAACAACCAATCGGAAGTGGTAAAAGCAAAACGGATGGTTATTGAAAATGGAAAGTTATATGATGAAATATGCAAAGAGGTATCTGATTTACATAGAAATATGATTTTTTATGAAACGTCACAAGGTGAAACATGCTTGACAGGAAGAACATTGAATGGTGCTGCAATAATAGGAAGGAAGATGAGTCAATGACCCTCGCAATGACACCACCCAAAGGCTGGAATAGTTGGGATGCTTATGGCGCTTCGGTAAATGAAGAGGAGGTACTCCGTAATGCTCGAATAATGGCTGATAAATTACAAAAATATGGCTGGGAATATATTGTGGTGGATATTCAGTGGTATGAGCCGCAAGCGAATTCATCAAGATATCATGATTTTTATCCGTTAGTCATGGATCAGTATAGTCGCTTATTACCCGCAGAAAATCGATTTCCAAGTGCTCAAAAAAATCTTGGTTTTAAGCCTTTAGCAGATGAAATCCATCGATTAGGGTTAAAGTTTGGGATTCACATCATGAGAGGAATTCCAAGAGAAGCTGTTCACAAAAATATGGCAATTAAAGGGACCAAAAAAACAGCACGAGACATCGCGTTAAATAATATTTGTCCCTGGAATTCAGACATGTATGGTGTCAATGTTGATTTGCCAGAAGGACAACTGTATTATGACTCCTTATTAGAATTATATGCCAGTTGGGGTGTTGATTTTATTAAGGTGGATGATATTGCAGACTCAAAAATTTATGGGTGTTCACATCGCAAAGAAATTCAAGCGATTCAAAAAGCGATTCAAAAAACAAATCGCGAAATTGTATTATCACTATCACCAGGTCCAGCCCATATCGAAGAAGGTCCTTTTTTACAAGATCAAGCCAACATGTGGCGTTTAACAGATGACTTTTGGGATCAATGGCCGCAACTATATCAGATGTTTGATAAATGCAGGGAATGGTCAGCGTTTATTCAGCCAGGTAGCTGGCCGGACTGCGACATGTTACCACTTGGTCATATTGGCATACGATCAGTTGATGGTGGCGCAAGTGACCGATATACGCGTTTTACAAAAAGTGAGCAGCGGACGATGATGACGCTGTGGTCGATTTTTCAGTCTCCTTTAATGTACGGAGGAGAATTAGCTGATTTAGATCCCTGGACTGAATCGCTACTAACAAATCCTGCAGTCAATCAGATGCATGGAACTTTAACATATCAGACAGAAATCTTTCGTGATCAAAAATGGATTGTATGGTGCGGTAAATCATCCGATAAAATATACTATGCCATTTTCAATGTTAGCGAAGAAGAAAGAAATGTCCCCTTACAGATAATTGATAAAGTATTAACTAAGAGAAGGTACCTGGACTTATGGGAAAATCAATTCATAGAAAAAGAAGTGATTTTGATTGAATCCCATGATTGTATCTTATTAGAAGAGGTGATTTAACGTGCAAGAGTTACCATTAAAACAAGTCGTGCTTACAGATTATTTTTGGCGCTATTATCAAGAATTAATTAAAGAAACGATTATTCCGTATCAGTATGATGTGCTAAATGATGCACTTGATATTGAAGTGGAAGCGGAAAGAAAAGATGACTATTTACCAAAAGGCAAAAGTCATGCGTTAGAAAATTTCCGGATTACAGCTGGTAAAACGCAAGGGGAGCACTTTGGTTGGTTTTTCCAAGATAGTGATGTCTATAAATGGATTGAGGCAACGTCCTATGTTCTTGTCAAACAAAGGGATACCGTGCTTGAAGGACTTGTAGATGAAGTGATTAACTTAATTGGAAGTGCTCAAGAAGAGGATGGTTACTTAAATACGTATTTTCAATTAAAATATCCAGAGTTAAAATATCGTCAACTATATTTTAGCCATGAACTTTATTGTGCGGGACATCTCATCGAGGCAGCCATTGCTTATGATCAGGCCACTGGTAAAAAAGAATTACTTGCGATTGCGTTAAAGTTGGTCGGAAATATCGAACAGTATTTTGGTGAAGAAGAAGGAAAAATTCAAGGAGCAGATGGTCATCAAGAGATAGAACTCGCCTTAGGTCGACTCTATGAACATACCGGAGAAGAAAAATATTTAACATTAGCAGCCTTTTTTATTGAGGTTCGAGGAAAAGATCCGTTGTTTTATGAAAAAGAGATTACCCAAAATATCGCGGATGGATTAACGACAGATAATCCGAATGTTGATTTACTCTATTTACAAGCCTATGATCAGCCTAAAAATCAACAAACTGCACAAGGGCACGCTGTCCGAATGTTGTATATGGCTGCTAGTATGGCAAAAATTGCCAATTTCCAACAAGACGAAAAGCTACTTCAAGCATGCCTAGCTATCTGGGAAAATATTACAACAAAGAAAATGTACGTAACGGGTGGTGTTGGTTCAACTGTTCATGGAGAAGCGTTTACGAGTGATTACGATTTACCAAATGATACTATGTACTGTGAGACTTGTGCGTCGATTGCGTTGGTTTATTTTGCTTATGAACTATACAAGATAGAACCTAAGACAGAATATTTTGAAGTCATAGAGCGAGCGATATATAACGGTATTTTATCGGGTGCTTCAGTCGATGGCACTCATTTTTTCTATGTCAATCCTTTAGAAGTTCAACCAGAAAGCTGCCACCATAATCCTGGAAAAGGACATGTGAAAACCCAGCGGCCAGACTGGCTAGGATGCGCTTGTTGCCCACCGAACTTCGCCCGCTTAATTGGTTCCATTGGGAAATATATTTATAATCAATCTGAAAAAGGATTGTGGGTGAATTTATTTATTGGTAGTCAATTAAAGGGAGAATATTTTTCAATTGTTCAACAAACGAATTTCCCTTATGAAAATCAAGTGAAAATTTATTATGAAGGTGTCAAACAAAACGTCCATATTCGTATTCCTAAATGGTTACAAAATTTAACGGTGACAGGAATTGATGATTACGACTTAAACGAAGGATACTTACGTTTTGAAGCCTATCCTCAAATGGCGCTCGTTCTAACATTTGATCAACCCATCTTATCGATTAGCAGTAATCCTAAAGTCTCAGGTAATATGAATAAAATCAGTATACAAAGAGGACCTTTTATTTATTGTGCGGAAAGCATTGATAATGAAATAGATTTACATCAATATTTTATTAAAACCAAAAACATCTCCAAAGGAGTCGTTTCTCAAACGTCTGAGATATTGAATCAAACACTCACAATAGAAGTTCAGGCTAAAAAACAACAATCATGGACAGAAAACGTATTGTATCAATATAATCAAGACGTCATTTTCGAATCAAAAAGTTTAAAACTCATTCCATATCACTTATGGGGAAATCGAGGAGAAACCGAAATGCGAGTTTGGTTGAATTGTTAGAAGTAAAGTGACTATCGATCATAGCATAGTATGAACACACCAAAAAAGGATGTTTCATCTCCTTTTTTGGTGTGTTTTAGTTGTGTAGCCAATGTCTTAGTACTAATTTGTTTTTTGTCGATATTCAGAGGGAGACATACCCTGTTTTTTTTTGAATAAAAAACTAAAGTAGTTAGGATCATTGTAGCCAATTCGCATAGTAATCTCTGTTAATCGCAAATTTGTTTCGGTTAAAAGCCGTTTAGCATGATTAATTCGTTGCTCTGTCAAGTAATCAATGAATGTTTTCCCCATTGATTGAGAAAAGATAGTACTGAAGTGTGATGGACTAAGAGCAACCTCTTCTGCGACCATGTTTAACGAAATATCAGGATTTGTAAAATTCTTATCAATAAATTGTATTGCGTGGTCGATGAGTTTATTGTGTCTATTTATTGAAGGAGAGATTTTAAGTTGAATAAAATAATGAATAAATCTTTCTAATGTTTCTTGATAAAGTTGATAGTCATTGGCCAATAGAACTAGATGTCTTAAATCACTTAAATTTTGAATGACTTCTTCAGGGAACTCTTCTTTTTTTTGAGCAATATTTTTTAATTCGACTAAAATGAAAAAACGATACATCACTGTCTGCTCGGGTGTTTCTTGTATGGTAAGTAACTTATTAACGAGTTCTGTTTGATTTTCGATTGTTAATTCGACTAATTCTTTTTGAATATCAATGTCTATAGGGGGACCAATAAGTTTATCTTTGGTATTTTGACGGTCTTCATAGCTAATCACTTTTTGGTGCTGCGAAAATGGAGAAGAAGTCAGTTGGGTTTTAGCAATTTCGAAACTGAGAGGGATTTCACTCATTCGATCAACTACAGAACCGATAGAAACGGTCATACTACCAGTTTCTTCATTTTTGAATTCATGAATTAAAATTTGACTTACTTGATAAGCAGTAGATAATACTTCTTTTTTGGTATCGGATAATATTAAGAATTTGATGAAACGTGAAGAGCTACTAGAATATAATAAGCGACTATCATTTTGAAAGAAAATATTTAATTCTTTGCCGAATTGTGTATAGTCGTCAAAATTATGTTTATATTTACTACGTGCAAGAAGTACAGCGATTTTCTTTCCAATAAAAGAACAACCAATTTCTTCTGTTTTTTTAAGAGCATCTGCCAGTGCTAATTCTCCTTTAAAAAGACCATTTAGTAAGTGATTTCTTTTCAGAT
Source organism: Enterococcus sp. DIV1314a (assembly GCF_051713805.1). Classification (NCBI taxonomy): domain Bacteria; kingdom Bacillati; phylum Bacillota; class Bacilli; order Lactobacillales; family Enterococcaceae; genus Enterococcus; species Enterococcus sp. DIV1314a. The sequence continues at coordinate 1,132,385 of NZ_JBIOQP010000001.1, forward strand.
CTAAAATGATGTCCATTTTAGGCGTTTGCTCTTCTAAGACTTCTTTTTGTTTGTCCAACATAGAGACAATTTTTTCTAGTGATTCTTTTAAATCATGCGGTTTAATTGGTTTTAACAAGTAATCATCTATTTGAACTTGTATTCCTGCTTTGGCATATTCAAATTCATCAAAACCACTAATATAAATGATTCGAACGTTAGGTAATATTTTTCGTGCTTCCTTTGAAAAAGCCACGCCATCCATAAAAGGCATTTTAATGTCGGTTAAAATAATATCGGGTTTTAAATCAATAATCGACGCTAAAGCCATTTCGCCATCACCCGCTTCTCCACAATAAGTGATAGATAACTGATTACTTATCATTAAAATATGATTGCGAAGCGTATCGCGAATACGAGGCTCATCTTCAACGATAAATACTTTATACATAATATGGTATACCTTCTTTCTTTTTTGGTACGGTTAAAATCGTAATGGTACCTTGGTTATGGGTGCTTTTTATTTTAATCGAAGCTTCCTTCCCATAGTAAAGTAAAAGTCTTTTATTAACATTATAGAGGCCATAACCAGTACTAAAATCAGAGTCAATCCCTTTGTTTAATTCCTGTTGAACTTCTGAAAGTCGTTCTGGTGTCATGCCGATGCCATTATCTTCAATCATAAAAGTCATGTTTGTAGGGTTATTTTGACTAGTTACTTGAATATGTCCGATACGACGAACGAGTTTTGTACCATGGTAAACAGCGTTCTCAATCAAAGGTTGTAGAATCATTTTAAGGATAGGTTCGTTTAATATTTCTTGGTTGATATCAATTGAGAACGTTAACATCTCTCCATATCTTATTTTTAAAATGGTTAAATAATCTGAAATATGTTTGAGTTCCCGTTCGACAAAAATCCAATCTTTTCCTTTACTCAATGAAATCCTAAAAAAATCAGATAGAGCGTAGGTCATATCAGAAGCAAGAGGGTATTGCTTTTGATCAATTAAAGAAATAATTGTGTCTAAACTATTATATATAAAATGAGGAGTTATTTGTGCTTGGAGAACCCTTACTTCACTTTGTGCCAAATAATATTGTTTTAATGCATTTTCTTCTAGTAAGTGATGAAGGTCTTCAGCCATCTGATTAAGACTCTTGGTTAACATATCAAGTTCAACGGTATCTGGAATATCTGCACGAAATGATAAATTGCCATGTGCTAACTCTTCCGCCATTGTAATTAGTTGATAGATGGGTTGTTCTATTTTCTCATGGATAGTCTGTTTGTTTTTTTTAACCGAATAAATAATTAGTAAAATAATTAGAAATTCAAGAGCTGTTAATAAGATGAGTGACCGAATCATTTCTCTATGACGAATACTTGCAACATTGATTTCAACGCTTACAAAATCCTTTAATCGATCAATAAGGAGTCGGGTAAGAGAGTCAACATCGTTCATAATCTCTTCATTAGCTGTAACAGAATCGCCAGCTTCAATATTATCTAATATTTTTTTTTCGTAATCTTTAATCGTATCAATAATACTAATAGCAACATTCAGTGCCCCTATTTCTGTCGGAGAACTTGTATTCGATTTGATCTGATTAATATCGAATTGAACGTCAGATAGCACATTACCAATTTGATAACTTTTTACTGATCGTATGCCAAATACGACGTCCCACATCTCTTCTAAAACCTCTTGATCAACTTTACCCACAATCATATTCGCTTCTTCGATGTTCGTAAATGTCCGTTGATAAACGTAGATTTGTCTTGAATAAAGGATAATACTAGAAAGTAAAGGGATGATTGCTAGTATTAGCATCAATTTATTGGATTTAGCGATAATTTGTTTAATACTAAGATTTGCTTTCATCTGTTCTCCTTAATAGTTTCTGGTAGGAATATTTTCTATATTTTGTTCTGTGAACACCGTTTCGTAAATATAGATATCTTTTGGAATCACTTTGCCATCATAAAAATTTGAAAAGTATCGATTAACAATGTTAGCAACGTCAAAGCCAACTTCGGGGTTACACTCGACAACACTATTGACGATGCCTTTTTTTAATTTTTCAATCATATCAGCTTGTGCGTCAATGGTTACAATAATGATATCTTTGCCAGGGATTAAATCGGTCTGCTCAATTGCTTCGAGGGCCCCATGTGTCATTTCATCATTGTGGCTGAAAATAACGTCAATGTCTTCTAGTGAATGATTATTGATATAATCATCCAGTTGATCTTTTCCTTTCATACGAATGAAGTCACCAAATAACACATCTGTTACTTTCATTCGTTCATCACGAGCAATCCATTCTCTAAACCCCTCTGAGCGTAAAATAGTAGGAGAAGTTTCTTTTAAACCCGATAATTCTAAAATATTGATGGTATCAGTCTCGACATTTGAAAAGTAATTATGGACAAAAATACCGGCGCGATGACCTTCAGCTTTAAAACTTGGTCCGATATGAGTTAAGTATAAATCTTGATCGGCCACTTTTATATGGCGATCGACGATGATAACCGGGATATTTGCTTGTTTTGCTTCAGTTAAGACAGTTTCCCATCCGGTTTCTGTTAACGGCGTAAAGATAATTAAATCGACTTTATAAGATATAAACGTTCGAATATCTTGTATTTGTCGTTCTTGATTCATGAATCCATTACGATACAGAACTTGATAGTTGTTTTTTTCTAGTTCATTAACAATCGAATTAGTATGTGCTTTTCTCCAGTTGCTTTCTGTCCCTGATTGAGAAAAACCAATAATCAGTGGTTGTTCAGTTTCTTGATTTTGAGTTGAACAACTTGTTAGCATCAAAAACAGTCCACATAAAAAAAGTATTTTAAGCGTTTTCAATTCAAAGCACCTCCGTTCTAATAAAACGATACTTTTATTGTACCAAATTATTTAATGAAAGCGCATGTTATATCGCGTTATTTTTTTTAAATCCTTGAATTCCTCGTTTTTTGTTGTATCTAGCTTTAAAAATTCCTCCTCTAAATGACTCCTAAAAAAATTAAAGCTTACAATCAGAAAAAAATTATAGTTATTCGTAAAAAAATCAAGATAACTGAACCAATATTTTTTTCCAAATAAATTCAAAGGAATTAGAATAAAACAATCAATGTTAACGCTTTCTTTAAAAGGTATACTGTAGTTGTCAACATAACTAAAACAAATGGAGGAATTCAAATGAAACTTCAAATGAAGAAAATGGTATTAGTTGCAACGACACTATTAGCCGGTGTTGCTTTAGCTGCTTGTAGTAGTGCGGAAGGAAGTAGTAGTGGCGGATCTGGTGATAAAGGATATATTGGAATTGCGATGCCAACAAAATCTGCTGAGCGTTGGATTGGCGATGGAAATAACATGGTGGAAGAATTAGAAAAATTAGGTTACAAAACTGATTTACAATATGGAGAAGATAAAGTAGAGAATCAAGTGGCACAAATTGAAAATATGATTACTAAAGGGGTAGATACACTCGTAATTGCCTCAATCGATGGCTCAGCATTGACGGATGTCTTACAAAAAGCCAAAGATGAAGAAATTAAAGTGATTGCCTACGACCGTTTACTGATGAATTCTGAAAATGTCGATTATTATGCTACATTTGATAACTTTGGTGTAGGGGTGTTACAAGCTTCATATATTGAAGAAAAATTAAAATTAAAAGAAGGCGAAGGGCCATTTACGATTGAACTATTTGGTGGTTCACCGGACGATAACAACGCATTAATTAACTATAATGGTGTAATGTCAGTTCTACAACCTTATTTTGATAACGGTCAATTGGTTGTTCCTTCTGGACAGACTAGTTTCAATCAAATTGCTACTCTACGTTGGGATGGTTCTACTGCGCAAGCTCGTATGGATAATTTGTTGAGTGCGAACTATACAGATAAAACGTTGGACGCAGTTTTATCACCATACGACCCGATTAGTTTAGGAATTATTTCTTCATTAAAAGGAGTAGGATATGGCTCTTCTGATAAACCTTTACCTGTTATTACAGGCCAAGATGCAACAGTAGCAGGAGTGAAATCAATTATTGCGGGTGAACAAACGCAGACTATCTTTAAAGATACAAGAGTATTGGCAAAAAATACGATTGATATGATTGAAGCCATCTACAATGAGGAAGAAGTTCCTGTAAATGATACTGAAACGTATGACAATAGTGTTAAGGTAATTCCTACATACCTTGCGAATCCTGTTTCTGTTGACTTAGAAAACTATAAAGTTGAATTAATCGATACTGATTATTATACGGAAGATGATTTGAAATAAGGCATAGCACAGTAGGTAGAAATCAATTGATTTCTACCTACTGTGCCTATCAAAAGAGAATGATATAGGTACTTCCGGGAAATGCGGGAATTTATGGAAGAAAGGATGTTCAAGTATGACTGATATTATATTAGAAATGAAAAATATTGGAAAGCAATTCTCCGGTGTTAAGGCATTAGATAAAGTAAATTTAAGGATAAATCGTGGTGAAATACATGCTCTATGTGGGGAAAACGGGGCTGGAAAGTCAACGTTAATGAATGTATTAAGTGGCCTTTACCCTTATGGAAGCTATACTGGTGATATTATTTACGACGGAGAAGTTTGTCAGTACAAAGATTTAAGAGATAGTGAACGTGAAGGTATTGTTATTATTCATCAAGAATTAGCACTTAGCCCTTATTTATCTATTAAAGAAAATATTTTTCTAGGAAATGAACAAAGTAAGTATGGCGTGATTGATTGGGATTTAACAGAGAAAAAAACGGAAAGTCTATTAAAAAAAGTAGGCTTACATATTGATCCGAATCTTTTGATTTCACAAATTGGAGTTGGTCAACAACAACTCGTTGAAATCGCTAAGGCATTTGCGAAATCGGTAAAGTTATTAATACTTGATGAACCGACTGCAGCGTTGAACGAAGAAGAAAGTGCGAACTTACTGGAATTAATAAAGGAATTCAGAGAACAAGGGATAACCTCTATCATTATTTCTCATAAACTAAATGAAATTGTGAGTGTTGCCGATCGTATTACAATTTTACGAGATGGTCAAACGATTGAAACCCTAGAAAACGATGATATCAGCGAAGAAAGAATTATCCGTGGTATGGTTGGACGCGATCTAACGAACCGCTATCCTGACAGATATCCAAATATTGGAGAAATTTATTTTGAAGTGAAGGATTGGACCGTGTATCATCCAACGAATGCCACGCGTTTGATGAGCAAAAATATCAACCTTAACATAAGACGGGGTGAAATCGTCGGAATCGCAGGGCTAATGGGTGCTGGGAGAACAGAATTTGCAATGAGCGTTTTTGGTCACTCATATGGTAGTAAAATTACTGGAACGGTATATAAAGATGGAAAAGAAATTTCAGTGAGAAATGTTCCAACTGCTGTAGAAAATGGTCTCGCCTATGTCTCAGAAGACCGAAAAGCTTTAGGATTAAACCTTTTAATGGATATTCGTGAAAATACAACGATTGCTAGCTTGAATCGGATTAGCAAAAGCGGGATTCTAGATAAAGAAAAAGAAATAAATAAGGCAGAAGAATATCGTAAAAAAATGAGAACCAAGACAAGTTCGATTTTTCAAAATGTGGGTAGTCTCAGCGGAGGGAACCAACAAAAAGTTGTCCTTTCCAAATGGCTTATGACAGAACCTGACGTATTATTTTTAGATGAACCTACAAGAGGAATTGATGTGGGGGCTAAATACGAAATTTATACAATTATTGAAGAAATGGCTGCCAGTGGGAAAGCTATTTGTATCATCTCTTCAGAACTACCGGAAATTATTGGAATGTGTGATCGTATTTATACCATGAATGATGGGCAAATCACAGGAGAAGTCCTTCGAGAAGATGCTACACAAGAATTGTTAATGAATCTAATGACTTTGGAAAAAAAGGAGATGGCGTAAGATGGAAAACACAACAAAATTAGCTGAGGAAAAAAAGAAATTTTCATTTAAAGATAAAATAAATGATCTTTTTAGACGCTATAGTATGGTGATTATTTTAGTAGCATTGTTAATCGCATTTCAATTGATGACGGATGGGATCTTTTGGAGACCATTAAATATTACAAACTTAGTGTTACAAAACAGTCATATTTTAGTCTTAGCGGCTGGAATGTTACTCGTTGTGTTACTTGGACATGTTGATTTATCAGTTGGTTCAGTAATGGCTTTTGTCGGAGCACTGGCCGGGTTATTAATGGTTAATTATAATATGAGTCCATGGCTAGCCGTTCCATTATGTATTTTAATGGGTGCTTTAATTGGTGCATGGCAAGGTTTTTGGGTAGCATACGTGGAAATACCTGCGTTTATTGTGACTCTAGCGGGTTTATTAATGTTTAGAGGATTGACGCAAGTCTTATTAGGAGGTCAGTCATTAGCACCTTTCCCAGAAATCTTCCAAAAAATTTCTACAGGTTATTTACCTGATATTACTGAAGGTAGTTCATTACATCTTGTATCGATGATGATAGGGATTATTATCGCTCTTACTTTAATATTCAGTCAATGGAAATCCAGAGAACGCCGCAAGAAAAATTTATTTGAAATCGAATCGATGAATGCCTTTTTATTTAAGTCATTATTTATTAGTGTCGTGACGATTGGTGTGACTTATATTTTTGCATCTTACAAAGGTTATCCAATTATTTTGATTATTTTAGGAGTGATTGTTGCTGTTTATAGTTTCTTGACAAACAAAACAGTAGCGGGACGTCAAATATATGCTACGGGAGGTAATAAAAAAGCTGCGCAACTCTCTGGTATTAAAACGAAAAAAATAACCTTTTGGGTATTTGTTAACATGGGAGCGATGGCTGCTTTGGCAGGTTTAATTTTGGCAGCACGCTTAAATGCAGCAACACCACAGGCAGGAACATCAATGGAACTTGATGCCATGGCTGCAGTTTATTTTGGAGGCGCATCTACCTCAGGTGGAATTGGAACTATTATGGGAGCAATCATTGGTGGTTTAGTAATGGGTGTTTTAAATAATGGAATGTCTATATTGGGAATTGGGGTCGATTGGCAACAAGCTATTAAAGGATTGATCCTCTTATTAGCAGTTGTCCTTGATATTTATAATAAGAAGAAAAAAGTAGCATAAATTATTTTTTAGTTTGACAGAAAGTATTAATAAATATTTCTGTTATACAATAATAATTCGTAAAATATCCCATCTTCATTTGAGTAAGTATCTTCTCAAATGAAGGTGGGAATTCTATTTAAAAGGATTATTTATCTATTCTTATTGCGATAATAAAATGAGGTTCTGCGATGATATTCATTTTTTATTTTCTACAAAATACGAAACAGGTGTTGGTTATATTTGATAATCTGTTTAACCATAGAAATTAAGATTGTTTTTTGCTTTTACACTTTCACTTTGAAGCATTTCTCCATTCGCAGAAGAAATAGTTGATGGGAGGTTTAATGTTAAATGCTGGTGCTGATTTCCTGTGTTTATAGCTTTCAAGTAGTAAACCTTGTTATCTTCATTTGATAGATAAATAAGCATTTTTTGTAAGCGTCATCTTTCTTATAACTATCTTATAATTTCCCTGTTATACTAATCTTATCAAACAAAAAGGTGAGGTGGCGAAGGTGACAAGCAATTTATTAGTGATACATGGTGGTGGACCAACAGCTGTATTAAATGCTTCGTTGTACGGGGTGATTACCAAAGCGAGTCAATCAGAAAAGATTCATAAGGTATATGGTGCAAAAAATGGAACGGGTGGTTTGTTAAGAGAAGAATTACTTGATTTGACGAACCGAACACCAGAAATGCTGAATACACTGTTAACCTCACCTGGAACCGCTATTGGGACGTCCAGAGATGCGCTCGAAGAAAAAGATTATCGGAAAATGATTGCTATTTTAAAGAAATTTGAGATTAAGTACGTATTATTCAATGGTGGTAATGGTACGATGGATACTTGTGGGAAATTATTTCAATTATGTCAGAAAGAAGCAGTCGATATTCAAGTCATCGGGATTCCGAAAACAATGGATAATGATATTGGCGTGACGGATCATTGTCCGGGATATGCGAGTGCGGCCCGCTATATAGCCCAAAGTGTCAAAGAGGTTTGCTGCGATGTGAAAAGTTTAGCGACTCGAATTGTCATCATTGAAGCCTCTGGAAGAAATGCTGGTTGGGTTGCTGCAGCGAGTGCGCTGGCCGATGAATCGGGTGTCTATGCACCAGAACTCATTTATTTACCGGAAGTTCCTTTTGATGAAAATCGATTTTTAGCGGATGTGAAACAGAAGCTTCAAGTAAAAAAAGGGTTTGTGATTGTCGTGAGTGAAGGCTTGCGGGATGCTACTGGAAAACCAATTGGACAATCGGGTGAGCATTCTACCGGACGAGCTGCCCAATTTGGCGGTGTGAGTTTTTATTTAGCGGATTTAATTACACAAAAAGTTGGCTATCGAGCGCGGGCAGAAAAACCAGGACTTTTAGGTCGTGCATCGATTGCTTTACAAAGTGAAGTTGATGTAAAAGAAGCCATTCTAGTTGGAGTAGAAGCCGTGCAAGCCATTACGCAAGGGCAAACAGGAAAAATGGTTGCCTTGCAAAGACAAGCTTTACCGACGTACCAAATCGAAACCGTTCTAGTGCCACTTGAAGAGGTCATGTTAATTGAAAAGAAATTACCGGCATCGTTTATTAATGAAACAAATAATGGTGTGACTCCGGCCTTTATTCAGTGGTGTAAACCATTAATCGGATCGGATTTACCAGCGATGACTTCGTGGAATTGAGCAATCTAAAAAAAGCGTAACGTTTTATAGTGCCCCCAAAAAAATTAGACCTAAAAATCTGGGAGCGGTACTGTTTTAGTGCTCTATTTATACGTTTGGTCTCCGGGTAGGATAATTTCTTGAATCAGCATTATTTATAGTATCTAAATTAGTATTGGGCATAACCACATTCAACTTCCGTTATGATTAAACTTGAAGAATCGTGTCAAAAGTACTTCTCTTTTCGAAGTGCTTTTTTTATTTGTCTAATTATTAGTTGAAATCGCTTTCTTTTTTTGACAAGAAAAACCTTGATAAACGTTGATAAATCAGCGTTTTACTAGTAATCAAAAAATACACATTGAAGAGAACGAGTAAAAACCGTATGATGAAAACGTATTCAAAACGTGTTTGTTTGAAGGGGGAAATTAAAAATGGAAGTTAGTATGAATCGAAAACAGAGTAAAGGAGAAGAGCGCAAAAAGAAACTAATCGCAAGTCGTCAACTGTACGTCTTTATCTTACCAGCGTTCTTAGCCTTCTTTATCTTCTCATATATTCCAATGTATGGCGTCATGATTGCTTTTAAAGATTATATTCCGACATTAGGTGTGTGGGGGAGTCCGTGGGTCGGATTCAAACATTTTCAACGCTTTTTTGATTCCTATTATTTTTGGGACTTATTAAAAAATACGATTGGCATTAGTGTCTATTCATTAGTCGTTGGGTTTCCTTTACCTATTATTTTAGCACTTGCTTTAAATGAAATTAAAGATGGCCCATTAAAGAAATTCTCGCAAACGGTTACATACGCGCCGAACTTTATTTCAACGGTTGTAATGGTTGGGATGATTTTAGCTTTCTTAAATCCCTCAACAGGGATTATCAACCACGTTGTGCAATTTTTCGGGATGGAACCAATCGCCTTTATGGAAGATCCCCGTTGGTTTAAAACGGTGTATGTCTTATCAGGTGTTTGGCAAGGAACCGGTTGGGGTTCTGTGATTTATCTCGCAGCGTTAGCGGGCGTTGATACCCAGTTACATGAAGCGGCCGTCGTGGATGGTGCAACACGCTTACAACGCATTTGGCACATTAACTTACCAACGATTCGTCCAACAATGGTGATTTTATTAATCATGAACGTCGGATCGGTGATGAACTTAGGATATGAAAAAATCTTACTAATGCAAAACCCGTTAAACATGGAATCTTCAAACGTGATTGCCACGTTTGTGTACCAACAAGGGTTATTAGAAGCACAATATAGTTATGCGGCAGCTGTTGGTTTGTTTAACTCAGCGATTAATGCGATCTTAATGATTTCCGTGAACAAAATTGCTTCGAAGCTTGGCGAGTCGAGCTTATTCTAGAAAAGGAGGACCATAAGAGATGAATAATCGTTTAGTGAAAGACACCAAAGCCGATAAAGTTTTTATGATTTTTAACTACATTTATATTATCTTAGCCGTGGGTATCGTATTGTATCCCCTGGTTTATATTATCAGTGCCTCGATTAGTGATCCCCAATATGTGAATTCGGGAGAAATGTGGTTGTTCCCGAAAGGAATTACCTTAGAAGGCTACAAAACGATTTTAGCTAACAATAGCATTTGGCGTGGCTATTTAAATACCATTTACTACACAGCGTTAGGGACAACCATTAACTTGTTAGTGACGTTGCCGGCAGCCTATGCCTTATCGCGTCCAGACTTTTATGGACACAAAACCTTTACAACGTTCTTATTAATTACGATGTTTGTCAGCGGTGGGTTAATTCCGACGTACTTAGTGATTAAAAACTTAGGCATGTTAAATACCGTTTGGGCGTTAGTCTTACCAGGTGCGGCTTCTGTTTATAACATTGTTGTAACCCGTACGTTCTTCCAAAGTACGATTCCACGAGAGATGGAAGAAGCAGCTATTATCGATGGCTGTTCCGACTTTAAATTATTCATGAAGATCGTGTTACCGCTTTCGACACCAATCATTGCCGTAATGGCGTTGTTTTATGGGGTCGGCCACTGGAATGGTTTCTTCAGTGCTTTGATTTATTTATCTGATAAAGCAATGTACCCATTACAAATGGTCTTACGTGAAATCTTAGTCTTGCAAGATATGTCCTCAAACTCAATTGGTGGCACAATGACCGGTGAAATGGCCGAGTTACTGTATTCGAAACAACAACTGGCAGCCGTCATTAAATATGGTGTCATGATTGTTTCCACATTACCAATCATTATGATTTATCCATTCCTACAAAAGTATTTTGTTAAAGGAATGATGGTAGGTTCTGTTAAAGGGTAAAAAAGCATCATCAATTCGTTTAAAACGGCGTCAGCCGATTTAATAAAAATTTTTTTCGAAGGGGAGAAAGAAATGAAAAAAACAAACGTATTAGTAGGCTTACTTGCATGTGGTGTGTTACTTGCTGCATGTGGAAGCGGGGGCAACACCGACGGGAGTGGAAATGCAAGCAACGGTTCTGACAATAGTGGAATCGAGCTAGGTACAGTAGGAGAATTTCCTGTCGTAAAAGAAACACTTTCAATGACCATGATGGGTCCTGGAACCGGGATGGCTGAATGGAAAGACATGGCTGTTTTCCAATCAATGGCTGAAAAAACAAATATTGATTTAACCTTTACGACACCACCAAGTGCTGACTTTGCGACAAAACTAAACTTAGCATTCGCAAGTGGGGATTTACCAGATATTTTATTCGGTACCGATACGAATTCACTGACACCAGCGATGGAAATGGATTATGGAAATCAAGGGATTTTAGTTCCTTTAGAAGATCTGATTCAAGAAAATATGCCGAACTTCAGTAAAATCTTAGAAGAAAATCCAGATATCGCAAAATCAATTACGACACCAGATGGACATATCTATTCCTTGCCAATGATTCACCGTGGCGAAACCGCCATTTGGCCTCGTGGTCCACTTTGGTATAACGGCGAATGGTTAGAAGCATTAGATGTGAAAGAACTTCCAAAAACAACGGATGAATTCTATGACTTACTCGTTCGCTTCCGTGATGAAGATCCAAACGGCAATGGTAAGCAAGATGAAATTCCATTGACCGATGTGAAAATGGATTCAACTCGTCCATGGTTACTCGCAGCATTTGGACTAACGGATCGCACGATTGAAGAAATTGATGGCAAAGTTGTCTACGCGCCAATCACTGAAAATTATAAAGAATTTGTGACATATATGAATAAATTGTATTCTGAAAAATTACTCGATCCAGAAGTATACTCTCAAGCCGATGAGCAAAAGAAAGCGAAAGGTCAAAATAATCAAATCGGATTATTCCCAGACTGGTTCTCCTTCTTTACGACTGGCAGAACAGAAAAAGAGTCTGTAATGGATCCAATGTTCTACCCATTAACTTCAGAAATTAATCCAGACCGTATTTCACCAGCAAGTACTCGTTTAGGTCGTGCCACTTTTGCCATTACAAGTGATAATCCTTCACCAGCAGCAGCATTACGTTGGGTCGATTACTTCTATTCTCCAGAAGGAAATGATTTCCTAAGTGTAGGACCAGAAGGCACATTCTGGGAATATGCTGAAAATGATAAAGGCGAACAAGTTCGTGTCTTTACTGAAGGTGTGGATTTAGAAAACACAGAAGAATCTCGTGCAAAAGTGACACCAAACTATGGTATTACGGTACCGACGATGGCATTCCCTGATAGTAAAGCCGATTTCCCACCAGTCATTGCCAATGCAAATGATGAAGTCGATACAACCTTTAATGACTTCTTAGCAGCAGAGACACAAGAAAAAATTGAACCATTTGCAAAAGTAACATTCCCACTATTGTACTTAACAACTGAAGAGTCTGATAAAGTACGCGATGTTGCGACAGACTTAAAAACGTATGTTGAGCAAATGGAAGCGAAATTTATCACAGGCGTAGAACCAATCGAGAACTGGGATAAATACGTTCAAACAATCGAAAGTATGGGTGTAGAAGACTACGTAGCGATTCATCAACAAGCATACGATCGTTGGGCAAGTACTGAGTGATAACCGTAATCAAGCAGTAGTCTAATAATTCGATGAATAGCCAAAGACTCTATAGAAAGCGCACGAAGTCGGTGCCTGCTATAGAGTCTTTTTTTATCAGTGCTACTAAACGTGGAAGAAAAATCCAGCTAGAAGATAGATTACGCCATTGGAAACGAATGTATTCTTTGGGATAATAAAATAGTCTAGTTAGCGACTTTGTTTATTAATAGAAGCTTTTTAACGAAATGCAATAAAAATGAAAAGGACGAAAGGAATGAAACCAAGTGGAACGCAAACAGCGCATCAACGATCAGTGGTTTTTTAGTGATACATACGAAAAGGGGCGAGAGCGAGAAACAGAGCTCTCGCGATTTGAAGCGGTTCAACTTCCGCATAATACTTTCCGTTTACCGTATCAGTATTTTGATGAAAAAAGGTATCAAAAAGAAACGTGCTATTTTAGAAAGCTACAATTGAATCCATCCGTTCGAAATATGATTCGTTTTGAAGGTGTGATGGCAGTGGCGCATGTTTATTTAAATGGGGAATATCTGATGACTCATAAAGGAGGGTATACGCCCTTTGAAGTTGAATTAAGCCCTCTTCAAGAAGAAAATATGGTCGCAGTCGTTGTGGATAGTTCAGAAAGAGCGGATGTACCACCATTTGGAGCTGCAATTGATTATTTGACTTATGGTGGGATTTATCGCGATGTCTTTTTAATTGAACGGCAAGGGATGTTTATTGAAGAACCCTTTTTTATAACGAGAAATCTTCACGCGAATACGTATCAACCGCAGCTTCAATTTCAGTTAGAAACGGCAGGAGATTTGCGTGTACGATTAACGGGAGAAGATGTCCAAATTGACGTTGATCACGTCGGTGTAATCGGAAGTAATACGGTAGCATTTCCTGAAATGACCGTTGCGGAGTGGTCGCCAGAATGCCCCCATTTATATGAGTTAACGGTTTTTGAAGAATCTGAAGTCATTTTATATCAAACAAAAGTCGGATTTCGCCGCGCTGAGTTTACAAAAGATGGATTTTATTTAAATGGGGAGCCGTATCCAATTATTGGGTTGAATCGCCACCAAGACTACCCTTATGTGGGCTATGCGATGCCCGAAGAATGGCAAGTGGAAGATGTTCGTGTCTTAAAAGAAGAATTAGGCTTAAATATGGTTCGAACGTCACACTATCCGCAAAGTCCCGCTTTTATGGCGGCTTGTGACGAGCAGGGATTGCTTGTTTTTGAAGAAATTCCTGGATGGCAACATATCGGTGACGAGGAATGGCAAGCAGTGTTATTACAAAACATTGAGGAAATGGTGCTACGTGATCGAAATCACCCGAGTATTGTCTTATGGGGTGTTCGCGTGAATGAATCGGATGATCATCATGATTTGTATACGAAGACCAATGCCTTGTGTCGGAGACTCGATCCAACGCGTCAAACAGGTGGTGTTCGTTATTTAGAAAAAAGTGAATTTTTAGAAGACGTCTATACCATGAATGATTTTTCTTATGATGGTGGCGATACCGCGCGCTTGAAACAAGAGATTGAGGTGGCAACGTATGATAATGTCCAAGTCGAACGTCGTGGATTAAGAACAGTCGAACAAGTGGCAGGTGAAAATGTTCCGTATTTAGTAACGGAATACGCAGGCCATATGTATCCAACAAAACGTTTTGATCAAGAAGAGCGTTTAATTGAACATGCGATGCGTCATGCGGTTGTGCTCAATGCGGCATATGAAAATCCTCATATTAGTGGTGCTGTGGGTTGGTGTGCGTTTGATTACCATACGCATGAAAATTTCGGTAGTGGCGATCGCATTTGTTACCACGGTGTAATGGATAATTTTCGGGTGAGTAAGTTTGCGGCAAGTGTTTATGCGAGTCAACAAGATCCCAAACAGCGACCGGTGATGGTTCCGTTGACGAATTGGACACGTGGGGACCGAAATATGGCACAAAGCGTTCCAATCTATGTTTTCACCAACTGTGATAAAATCGAAGTGTGTTATAATGGCCAATCACGCGGCTTTTATACGCGAGAAGAGGGCGGGAAATTTGCGCATTTACCCTACCCACCGATTGTGTTAAAAGAATTCAACTTTTTATGGGGAGAACCTTTTGGCCCCTTAGAGATTATTGGGTATTTAGAAGAAGAAGTAGTCACAACCAAATCGTATACGAATGAACCGGTAATTCACGATCTTGAAATGACATTGAGCCATCACACGTTGATTCAATCAGATCGCTGGGCTGCGGCGAAGCTAACCATGAAAGTTGTCGATCAAAAAGGCAATTTGTTACCTTTCTTGATGGGCAGTGTTCGAATTGAAAACCACGGTGGTGAAGTATTAGGTGGCAACGAGGTACCGTTAATTGGTGGCTCAGCCGTTTGTTGGATCCGGACTTTGCCAGAGGAAATAGATGAGATCAACATTACGGCCCGCTACGGATCATTTGAAAAACATGGGGTTATTCATGTGATTGAGCAAGCATCAAACATGACCGAGAAGTAGCCTTAAAAAGTGCACGTGATTTAGAAATTCCCCTTAATGAAAATAATCAAGTTGTCCATTCGCTCGTTTGAGTTCGATCAATTATCGATCTTAAACGGGCGCTTTTTTTGTGCCGTTAATCCGCTAGAAATTCAAGAAAAGCGATACGATAATCATAAAATTCTTTTTTTATGGCTTGCTTAAGCAAACTTTAAGTTAGCAAATTTATAGTAAGAGTCGAAAGGATGAGTGAGATGAAAAACAATGTATTTGAACGCAAAGAAACAAAATACATCTTATCAAAAGAACAACTACCGGAATTTTTAGCCGATCTAAGTTGCTATATGGAACAAGATGAACATGGATTGCATTTGATTCAATCGTTATATTATGACACCTCTTGTTATCAAATGATTCGCCATTCAATGGAAAAACCGAATTATAAAGAAAAATTTCGGGTCCGCTGTTATGGCGTGACCAATCAAGATGCCATCGTCTTTTTAGAATTAAAAAAGAAAATTCAGCGAGTAGTCTATAAACGACGGATGGCGATTCCATATTCCGTATATCAAGAATGGATTCGTGGTGGCAAACTACCTGAAGATCCCAAAAATCCCCAAATTCAACGGGAAATCGCGTGGCTCTTTCGGCAATATCCTGATTTAGCGCCGAAAGTGTTAATTAGTTATGAACGATTGTCTTACTTCGGGAAAGAAGACTCTGCCTTTCGGATTACATTCGATCAACGGATTTCCTATGAAGACACGACTCTCAATCTAGCGGACACGTCTAGTCGTCAGTTGGTAGCACCAGAGTTAGGTGTTTTGATGGAGGTCAAAGCACTCGGAGCCTATCCGTTGTGGTTTGTGGCTTTACTGAATCAATATCAATTAAAAAAATCAAGTTTTTCAAAATATGCGCAAACCTATCAGCGCCATTTATGGAATAAAGGAGAGAAAGAAAATGTTTCAAAGTGTGTATCCTAGTGATTTAACGGCGTTTACCGTACAACAATTAATGTTATGTATCATGACTTCTATTATTTTAGGGATGGTGGTCGCGTATGTTCATACGATTCGTAATACGTATACGAGAAGTTTCGTCGTAACGGTGGCGATCTTACCGCTACTTGTACAAGCAGTGATTATGTTAGTGAATGGAAACTTAGGAACAGGGATGGCGGTCTTAGGAGCCTTTAGTCTAGTACGTTTTCGTTCAGTTGCAGGAGGGTCAAGAGAAATTACAAGCATTTTTTGGTCAATGGCAATCGGGCTCGCAACCGGGATGGGCTATGTCGCCTATATTTTCTTTATCTCAGCCGTTGTAGGAATATGTTCCTTATTATTTTATCGTTCGAATATACTCTTTCGACCAGCGCCAGAAGAACGCGTACTCAAAATTTCCATTCCCGAAGATTTAGATTATCCAGGATTATTTGATGATTTGTTCCATTTGTATACAAAAGAAACGACGCTGACAACCGTTAAGACAACCACGATGGGGAGTATTTATGAATTGCGTTATCAACTGATTTTAAAAGAAAATCAAAATGAAAAACAGTTTATCGATGAGATTCGGGTGCGTAATGGCAATTTACCAGTGATGTTAGGCAATGTTGCGATGAATCGCGAAACGTTATAAAAGAAAGAAGAGGTGGATATCAATGAAGAAACCAACATTGGGTTTACTTTTGCTGGCAAGTTTATTAGCAGCTTGTCAAAACCAAACGACACCAACGACTACGAGTGAAGGCTTAGAAGAAAGTCTTGTAGAAAACGTCTCAAGTGAGGCACAAGATGATACGACAACGGTGGTCTCCGAATATTACGGCACGTATAAAGAAGAAGATTTTGAGACTGACTATGATGAAGCGTCGGCTACAACCATTACATTTGGCACGACTGCTTTGACAGGTGGGACCATGGTTGCGGTAGGAAGTGCGGATATGGCGCAAAATGTTAGTGAAAGTTCGACACAAGGAACAGTCGCGTTAACCTTTGATCAAACTCAAAGTGCGAGTCAAACCATCAGTTTATGGAATGAGGAAACCCAAGAAATGCTCTTAGCGTTCACACCGATTCGTGACTATCAATCTGTCATCATGAGTAGTCCGGATTTAATCATTGAACAAAGCTACCAAGTCCATCTAGGTGGAACAGTCACAGAGGATGTTCGAAATGGTTTTGTCTCAGAAGGTTCAATTCGTGACAGCCAAGTGACGACGAGCTTTACCTTAAGTGAAACCGTCAGTCAATTGAATCAATCAGGTGAAACGATCTCCGGTCAAATGATGGGTGGTAACGGACCACGAGGCAATGCAGGCGAAGGTATGATGACACCGCCTGTGACTGCAACACCGTAAATAATGGAAAAAACCTTTCAAAAAAGTGGCGACATGGTAAACTGAAGGCGAGGTGAGAACATGATTGAAATTTTGGTTGTGGAAGATGAAAAAGTATTATCCGAAAATATTCGAGAAATTTTGAAAGATATCGGTGAGGTTACACAAGTATATGATGGCGAAGAGGCATTGTATGAAGCCAGCAGTGGGGTCTATGATTTATTATTATTAGATTTAATGTTACCTGGTAAGCATGGCTATCAAGTGTTAGCCGAACTACGTAGTCAAAACGTTCAGACCCCTGTTTTAATCTTAACCGCCAAAGATGGATTAGATGATAAAGTTACTGGATTTCAAAAAGGTGCAGATGATTATTTGACGAAGCCCTTTTACCGGGAAGAATTATTACTCCGGGCGAAAGCCTTGTTGCGACGGTCATTGGGATTATTTGATGAACAACAAGTCAGTACAGGCGATTTGGTCTGTCAATTGGCATCCAGACAAGTGTTTTATCAAGATCAACTATTGCCGATTCAAGGGAAAGAATTTGATTTATTGGTTTACTTCATGCAAAACAAAGGGATAATCTTGACGAAAGAACAAATCTTCGATCGAATTTGGGGATTTGATTCCGAAACGACCCTTCAAGTGGTGGAAGTTTATATGAGTCACCTTCGCAAGCATTTGAAAATGGTTCAAAAGGAATCGCTCATTCACACCTTGCGTAATGTTGGCTACTTGTTCCAGGAGGACGATGCCCTTGAATCATGAACTGTCTAATAAGCAAAGAATCCGTTTTTTCTTAACGAGCGCCAGTGCCTTTGCCGCGCTTTTTGTGTTATTGGGAATTATCGTTTTCCAACTCTTACAAGTGTCAGCCTATAATCAAACAGACATGTCGTTGAGTGAGATGACCACGAATCGACCATTAATCGAAAGAGAAATCAGTCGTTTAAACCAATCAGATCCGTTTATCGATTTTCCTTTAGACAAGCCTTTACCAGAAGGAATTACGCCACAAGAAGAGTTATTTAATACGCAAATTATTTTGTGGACGGAGAATGGGGAAATTCTAAATAAAGAAGTCTTAGGTGGGCGCTACACCCAATTAAACGCGTTAACACTCGATACAACGAAATTGAATGAAATTATTCCGGTCGCATTAGCGGAGAGTAATTTATCGTTTCGCTCGATTACGATTGAAAATAGCCAAAGTCTCTCGTCAGAAGTCGCTTATATCCAATTTTTAATAAATACCAATCAGATCGATGATTCATTGACGACATTTCAGTGGATATTGTTTGTCTGCATGTTTATTTTTTGGTTGATATCGTTAGGCGTCAGTGTCTTTAGCTCTAAAATGAATATGAAGCCTCTTTTGATTGCGTGGCAAAAGCAGCAAGAGTTTGTTGAAAATGCTTCTCATGAATTACGTACGCCACTAACGATTATCCAAAATAATTTACAACACTTATTTACCAGACCGAATCAGACTATTCTCGAACAGTCACCGCGCATCGCCCAAGCATTAAGTGAGACCCGGCGTTTGACGAATTTAACGAACGACTTATTGTTAATCGCGCGTAGTGACGGGAATCAAGCAACGATTCAACCGGAAGAAACGGATGTCGATCGCTTTTTAGCACAACTGATTCAACCATTTGCTGAAATTGCTGAAATGCAAGACAAAGCGTTTCACTTCACCAATGAGATCAGCGAACCACTAAGTTTTGACGCTAGCAAAATCCATCAAGTATTGGTAATTTTATTAGATAATGCACTGAAGTATACGCAAGCCAAGGATGAGATTCAACTCGTAGCTAAACAAATCAATCCGAAATGGTGGCAAGTCGTCGTCCGAAATACAGGAAGTACGATTCCAGATACGCAAAAAAAATTAATTTTTGAACGCTTTTATCGAGAAGAACAATCCCGTAACCAAGAAACAGGCGGTTATGGCTTAGGTCTAGCAATTGCGAAACAAATTGTCAAAAATCATCACGGGAAATTGTTTGTCAGTGATTGGACAAATCAAGGCGTTCAGTTCACGCTCCAACTACCGATTATCCAAAAAAATCTCCACACCGAAAAAAACTAAAGACGTCCATCCAATCTTGGCTTAACACGCGAAGATTGGATGGACGCTTTCGTTTCTCTATGATGAGTTTGTTTATTCTACCGTCACCGATTTAGCTAAATTCCGTGGTTTATCCACGTCATAGCCACGCTCAAGTGTCGCATAATAAGCGAGTAATTGCGTCGGTACAACGGAGACGAGACTCATTAATAAAGGATGGGCTTTCGGTAAAATAATTTGATCTGATGCTTGAGCAAAAGTAGTTTCGGAAATCACGAGCGTTTTCGCACCGCGACTTTTCACTTCTTCTAAGTTTCCGCGCGTGTGCAGATGTGTCACTTCACTCGTAATCAGCCCGATAACAGGTGTACCATCTTCAATTAAGGCAATGGTTCCATGCTTTAATTCGCCGGCTGCAAATCCTTCTGCTTGAATATAAGAAATTTCTTTTAGCTTCAAGGCAGCTTCGAGTGATACGGCATAATCATTTCCGCGCCCGATGAAAAAGGCACTGTTTGTGTCACGAAAGAAGTCTTTGGCTAACTGATGAATGTGCTCTTTTTGCGTCAATACTTGTGTCATTGCTTCTTCCACCAAAGTTAGCTCCTGTAAAAGATTCAGTTGACTGTCCTCTTTTTCTAACTGGATGGCGTAAGCTAAAATGCTTAACAACGCAATTTGTGCGGTATAAGCTTTCGTTGAGGCTACTGCAATTTCTGGACCTGCTTCTAAAGAGAGTGCGTACTTCGCTTCGCGAGCGAGCGTGGATCCTGGAACATTCGTAATCGCTAAAGAAGGGGCGCCCAGTTGATTTGTTTTGACTAATACTTGACGACTATCCGCGGTCTCGCCACTTTGACTTAAATAAATGAAAAACGGTTTTTTCGCCAAGATTGGCGTATAATAACCAAATTCACTCGCCAGATGCACTTCTACCGGCACTTTTGTCAGTGTTTCGAAAAAGGCTTTAGAGGCTAACCCTGCATGATAACTCGTTCCGCATGCAACGATATAGATGCGTTCACTCGCACTGATTTCTTGTAAGAGGGTATCGTCTAGTAAAACATTCCCGTGAAAGTCAAAGTATTTTTGTTGTAAACGACGTAATACCAGGGGTTGTTCTTCAATTTCTTTTAGCATATAAAATGGATAGGTACCTTTATCAATCGCTGTGTTATCAATTTCAGCGGTATAAGGTGCACGGTCAATGACATTTCCTGCGGCATCTTCTAAGACCATGCTGTTAGTTGTCAGCGTCACAAAGTCGCCATCAAACAATTCAATAAATTGATTCGTTTGATGGATCATCGCTAAGGCATCGCTCCCGACAAGATGAAAGTCACTCCCGCAACCAATCAATAGCGGACTTTTATTCTTTGCAACGTATAACGTATCGACATCATTCGTATCGATTAACGCGAAAGCATACGAACCTTGGAGTAAGCGTAGCGTTTGCTTGAAGGCCTCTTTCACGCTCAGATTTTCAGCTTCCATGCGTTGTTCAATCACATTCGCAACCACTTCGGTATCCGTCTCGCCAACGAGCTGATAACCTGCTAAGTAGTCTTCTTTCAACGAACGGTAATTTTCAATCACACCATTATGAACAAGCACGACCTTACCGTGCTGTGATACGTGGGGATGCGCATTCTCCTCGCTTGGAATTCCGTGAGTGGCCCAACGTGTATGTCCAATCCCAAGGGTCCCCGTTGTTTCTGACGTCATTTTTTCAGCCAATTGTTTAATCGGACCTTGTGCTTTCACTAAATGCCTTTCGTTTTGATTAGCGACATAGACTCCTGCTGAATCATAGCCTCGGTATTCCAACCGTTCTAAGCCTTTCAAAAGTACTTCTGAGACATTTTCGTTCCCAATCATTCCGACAATTCCACACATAATTTGCCTTCCTACTTTCCTATTCAATTTTTGGAAGGTTTCTATCTGCTGGTAAATCTTTTGTAGCACTTTCGCAAGTGGATTTGTAATTTACCTATAGGGTGCAGTCCCTGAAGCCATCCGCCGAATATTTCGATAAGCTTCATCCTCGTCATCTGTTAAGACAGATCTGGCGCTATTCCGTTTTGATTATTCTCCTTCTTATTTTCGTAGAAACCTAGAAAAAGCATAACTTTTGTCAGCACATCTGTCAATTTATTTTTTTGAATCACGGATAAAAAAGCGTTTTTACAGCTGATATTCTCAACTTATGACGTAAAAGAGCAAAGGCAGATTGACAATTTTGGCCTTTTTAGCCATATTGAAAGGAGTCTAAGAGGGGTCCGTAAAGACGTTGTTATAAATATATTCAAGAAATTAGAAAGGAAGAACGCAATGCAAAAACGATTAATAAAACCAACCTTGGAGTGGGAAAAACCGATTCAAGTGTTTCGAGAAGAAATGGTGGATACACAAAGTATCTTAGCTGGAGTGGGCTCTTTGCGTGAAAATGCAGATGTAGAAGCGTGGCTTCAAAGAATTTCTCAGTTCGAAAATCCTGCCACCGTACCAGAAGGCTTAGTAAGAAGTCTTCAATATATTTATGTCGATATTTCGCAACAAAAAGTCATCGGAATGAGCCAATTACGTTGTGAATTAAATGACTATTTAAAACATTTTGGCGGACATATCGGTTACTCAATTGCACCAAGTGAGCGACGCAAGGGTAACGGAAAAGCGATGTTACAAGCGTGCTTAACAAAAGCCAAAGAAGAAGGATTATCAGAAGTATTGATTACTTGTGATCCTTCAAATGAAGGCAGCCGTGGGGTCATACTGGGTTGTGGTGGACGCTATCAAGAAACAGTCTATCATCCAGAGGAAGCGCGGTATTATGAGCATTATTGGCTTGAATGCTAAGCTTGAATCATCATCCAAAACGTCAAAAAATATTTCACCATGATAAAACCGACCACTAAAAGTTCGCGCTTAATCGAACTTTTGGAGATCGGTTTACAATTGAGGTTGTATAAAATTTAGTGAGGATGGACTATTCCTTTATCTCTACCGCATGAATAAACAAACGACCGTTTTCGATCGTATAGTTACAGGTAATAAGGGTTAAAATTTGATCTTCGGCTGAAACGTTTGTCTCGGTTGAAAAAAGTGATTTTTCTTCTCGAGGGAGTGTATTTTTAATTTTCACTAGCGCTTGCTTTCTTTTCATAATGCCTCTTTTCAAAGATCAAAGAAAGGATTAACGAAATTGATATAAAAAAATCTTTCCGCAATCGAAGGTTCGATTGTTGAAAGATTTTTTATGTCTAAACAATAAATTCTTGGTTCCATTAACAGCTGCTATCAGTCCATCATGCGATTATGCTGACGACCCATGCCCCACATTTCTCGCTTACCAAAAGAATCACGACCATGACAATCACGATTAGTATCGTCCATCCACTCATTCATCTCTTCTGCTTCTTCGGGTGAAAGATTGCCACGTTCGACTTGTTCTTTTAAATGTTCACGACGCTCTTGCTCAGTTGTGCGAGTAGTGTCATCAATGGGCTCAAACCTTTCAGAAGCATTTGTTCCATTATCTGAGTTAGCAAAGACTGACATAGAAGTCATACCTGCAGCAAAAAGGACAGCTACCGCAATGATGATTTTTGTTAATTTTTTCATAAAAAATCTCTCCCATCTATTTTTGAAACGAATACTCGCTTCTTTGATATAGTTATCATAACAAAAAATGATGGCGAAAGTGTGTCACATCTGTTCCAAATGAGTGGCAGTTAGTTTTTTTACTTTTGAAAAATCAAACGTAAAGCGCGCACCGCCAGTTTCTGCGTTTGTTGCTTGTAAAGTCATTTGGTGACGCTGTGCAATTTGTTTGGCAATTGATAAGCCAAGTCCTGTCCCAATTTTATTTTTTTCGCCATAAGTTTTGTGGAAGCGATCGAAAATATAAGGAAGTTCTGAGGCTTCAATTCCTGGACCTTGATCAGAAATGATGAGACGATCGTCGGTTAATTGAATCCTAATTCGGCTATGCTTCGGCGAAAATTTAATTGCATTATCTAAAATGACTAAAAACATCTGTCGTAAGCGCCCGTAATCACCGCAAATAACGAGAGGAACAGCTGTCATCGAATAATCCAATGTTATTTCTTTTAGGCGAGATAAGTGTTCAGCACTTCGTAAAGCATCTTTTAGGACGTCTTGGAGACTGAGTGGGGTCTTTTCGATTGTAAAGTCTAAGTTTTGTAATCGGGCTAAATCAAGTAAATCGCCGACTAAGCGTTCCAGAAATTTTGCTTCTGTTAGCATCTGTTGGTGATAAGCTTCGACTTTTTCAGGTTCAGTAATGACTTTGTCCGTTAGTGCTTCGAGAGAACCACGCATGACGGTAATCGGAGTCCGTAATTCATGAGAGATATTGGCGACGAATTCTTGCCGCATTTGTTCTAACTTCTCACTTGCTTGACTGGCTTCAGCTAATTGCAGTGCCAAAGTATCAATGGCTTGGGATAGTTCGCCAATCTCATCTTTTTGTGAAACGTTCGTTTTTGCCTGATAATCACCTTGTGCTAAGCGTAAAGCGGCAACTTTCATTTTTGATAACGGTTTTGTAAACGAATAGGCTAAGAAAGAAACGAGTACTAACGCTAACAGTAACGCAATTAGTAAGCTAATTCCTAACAATTTAAGCCCTTGATTAATAGCTGCTTTCGTACTGTCGATCGCCGAATGAATTAAAATAGCCCCCCAAATGTTGCCATCAGCATCACGAATCGGTGTTCCCACGGTTAATGTTTGCTGATTGAGCGACTCGCTAAATCCTTCGCTCACCCTCGTTTCTCCTTGGAAAATAAGGGGAATCATCGCCTCAGCATTACTGGGTAAGTCACGAAGATTGTCTTTTTGAGTCGCCGCATGACGCGCTCCCATATGAGTGTTTTCACCAGTCGCTAAGAGATTGAACGCTTCGTCGACTAACCAAACGTGATCACCTGCTACTTCTTGAATAAAGCGCAGATAGGCACTTGTATCACTCATCATTCGTTGATGGCTGCTCGCGTTTGCGTCATCCGTCAGTTCCTGAGCAATCGCTTGGGCGTAGTGAGTGAGTTCCTCGCGATGAACGGTCATCATCGAATGTTTAAACAGAAAAAAGAAAATCGTCCCAATCGTGATGGCGAATAGGAGGAGTGTTGTCGTCAAATAGAGCCCTAATTTCGTCGCGATTCTACTATTTTTCATGCGAAATAACCTCAAATTTATATCCGACTCCCCAAATAGTTTTAATTGCCCAATTAGGATGTATCTGTTTTCCTAATTTTCCGCGTAGCCGCTTAATATGACTATCCACGGTTCGAGTATCCCCAAAATAATCAAAACCCCAAAGTAAGTTTAAGAGTTCTTCACGCGTATAGGCTTTTTGAGGATGGTTCGCTAATGTCCACAATAAATCAATTTCTTTTTTTGTCAGTAAAATGTTTTCGCCATTGATTGAAACGGTGTAGTCGTCTAAATTAATCGTTAAATTATCATAGGTCAAACATTGTGGTTGGTTATCCTCTCGTATAATCCGGCGCATGACGGCCTTAATTCGAGCCATGACTTCACCTGGAGAAAAAGGTTTCACGATATAATCATCCGCCCCAATTTCTAGCCCCATAATCCGTTCAAAATCCTCCCCGCGTGCCGTAATCATTAAAATCGGAACATTGGAAGTCTCACGAATTTCTCGACAAACAGCAAAGCCATCTTTTTTCGGCATCATCACATCCAGTAAAACGACATCAGGTTTTTCGCTTTTGAATAAACGTAGCGCTTCGATACCATCATAAGCGATGATGACTTGGTAATGATTTTTCTGGGCATACTCCGCTAAAATCGCCGTAATTTGTTGGTTATCATCGACAATTAATAATTTTTGCATCGTAAACTCCTCCTCTTCGCGATTATATAAGAATAGTGTGGCACTTTTGTGTCAAACGGCTTTTTCTTTAAGTGAGATACCAGAAAAGCAGAGGACGATTACTTTTTTTATTTTATCGAAATATCAAGATAGTCTATAAAAGACAATAAGAAAGTTCAAGTTTTTTTCTCGAAAGCTTGTTAAGATTAAATAGCAGATATGAAAACGCTTTATAAGGTGTGCGACGTTCCGTGCTTACTTTTTAGTTGTACGAAGTTCTGTCATCACTGCTGCACTTTCAGCTTTTGAATAGATGTGTTGGCGATCGATTTGCTCGTGGCCACTATGCGTGGTCGTGATTGTCGCTCGTTGATTCATCTGATTGCGAAATTGTTTGGGTGTTTGGTGGTAAAGATCTTTAAAGGCACGATTTAAGTAGCGCAAGTCCGAAAAGCCACAAGCTTCGCTGATGTGGAGTAAACCGTGATCGGTATTACTTAATAGGAAATACGCTTTTTCACAGCGTATAACGTTTAAGTAGTGTTGAAAGGAGAGACCAAAATTCTTATGAAAAAAATGGGATAAGTAATTGACCGATAAGTTTTCTTGTTTGGCAATATCTGCTAAGAATAATGTTTCGTGGTAATGCTGCTGGATATAGTGACTAATCCGGCGAATGCGTTCTTGACGTGCGAAGTGAGCCCCTTGTTTGGCTTCAGGGATTAATTCGTAAGGCGCACATTGTAGTAAATAATACAGAACAAGTGAGGCGTGGCCGTGACACGCTAACGCAAAATAATCTTCTTCTTGAAAGAACGAATCACAAGTCGTAAATAAATGGTGTAATAACTCTTTAAAAAACGGTCGCTCGTTTAGGTTAAGTGCCTGATTATGAAACGAAATTTCATTAATCTGTGGAAAAAAAGTTGCAAATTCTTTTGTCCCTAATTGTAAAATCAGTAGTTTTGCTTGTTCTTTAGAGAGCAGTTCATGTAGCTGACAGGAATTAATGACCAGACATTCCTGTTCTTGTACGGTTATTTTTCGGCCTTCCGTTTGGACAATTAATTGTCCTTTTAAAACGTAAATAAGCTCCAAATCCGTATGCAAGTGGGGACGCCGATAATTCATATCAATTAAGAACGCATGGACGCCTTTTGATTGACGATGCTCAATCAGTTCAAATTCATTCGACATTATTTTGACTCCCTTCTATCTCATAATATAAAGGATGTCAGATTCATTATCAAATAAAAATTAGGAGGAAATAACAATGGCATATTTTGAAAACATCAACAAAGTTCAATACGAAGGGGTAAAGACGGACAATCCATTTGCTTTTCGTCATTACAATCCTGAAGAAATCGTCTTAGGTAAAACAATGAAGGAACATTTACGTTTTGGAATTGCTTATTGGCATACCATGACACAAGATGGATCAGACCCATTTGGTAGTCCAGTCAATATCCGTAATTGGTGGGGAGAAACACCAATGGAAACAGCTAAAAATCGCGTAGAAGCTTTCTTTGAAATTTTAGAAAAATTAGGCGTCGAGTATTTTTGTTTCCATGACGTCGACGTTGCACCAGAAGGCGATTCATTAGAAGAATTTTTCCAAAACATTGATGAAATTACGGATTTAATCAAAGAAAAAATGGATCAAACAGGCATTAAACTCTTATGGAATACAGCAAATATGTTCTCCAATCCACGCTTTGTGAATGGTGCAGCGTCTTCAAATAATGCAGATGTCTTTGCTCATTCGGCTGCGCAAGTGAAAAAAGGCCTTGATATTAGTAAAAAATTAGGCGGCGAGAACTATGTTTTCTGGGGTGGTCGTGAAGGCTATGAGTCGTTACTAAATACCGATATGAAATTAGAACAAGACAACATTGCCCGCTTATTCAAAATGGCGATTGCCTATGGGGAAAAAATCAATCATAAACCACAATTTTTAATTGAACCAAAACCAAAAGAGCCATCAAGTCACCAATACGATTACGATGCCGCAACTGCGATGGCATTCATTCAAAAATATGGATTAGAAGGCGACTTCAAATTAAACTTAGAAGGCAACCATGCGACGCTAGCAGGTCATACGTTTGAACATGAGCTAGCAGTAGCGCGTTGTTATGATGCATTAGGATCAATTGATGCCAATCAAGGTCACCCGTTACTCGGTTGGGATACAGATGAATTCCCGACGAATGTTCACGATACGACCCTTGTGATGGTAGAACTGTTAGAAAATGGAGGCATTGCACCAGGTGGGATTAATTTTGACTCTAAAGTTCGCCGTTCATCGTTTGCAATGGAAGACTTATTCTTAGCACATATTGCGGGAATGGATACGTATGCACGTGGCTTA
Organism: Enterococcus sp. DIV1314a; assembly: GCF_051713805.1. Taxonomy (NCBI): domain Bacteria; kingdom Bacillati; phylum Bacillota; class Bacilli; order Lactobacillales; family Enterococcaceae; genus Enterococcus; species Enterococcus sp. DIV1314a. The sequence continues at coordinate 1,160,345 of NZ_JBIOQP010000001.1, forward strand.
AAAGCAGCAGCTGCCCTCAAAGAAGCTCGTTTCTTTGATGAACTAAAAGAAAAACGTTACGCAAGTTATACAACGGGTATTGGTGCGAAAATCGTGGCGGGTGAAGAAGATTTAGAAAGCTTAACCACGTATGCTTTAGCAAATGACGAAATAAAAATGGAATCAGATCACTTAGAATTTGTTAAATCTCGTTTAAATGATTTTTTATTCTAAGCATGAAGAGGTGAGAAAATGGCTTACGTTTTAGGACTTGATTTAGGGACGAGTTCCTTAAAAGGCTTATTGATGAATGAAAAAGGTGAATCTTGTGGAACTGCCACAGCGGATTATCCGTTACTCCATCCCGCCTCTGGCTATAGTGAGCAAGATCCAGCAGAGTGGATTCGCGCATGCGAAATCGTTTTTGAAACTTTGAAAGCGGCGGTTCCTGATTTTACCGAGGAACTACAAGGCATTAGTTTTTCTGGTCAAATGCATAGTCTAGTCGTCTTAAATGACGAACAAGAGGTGTTACGCCCAGCAATTTTATGGAATGATGTACGAACGAGTGCCCAATGTGCCAAGATTATGGCAACATTTGGCGATGACTTGTTAGCTATTACCCAAAATATTGCTTTAGAAGGCTTTACGCTACCTAAGATTCTTTGGCTTCAAGAAAATGAACCTGAAATTTGGCAAGAAGTCCGTCACTTGCTATTACCAAAAGATTATTTAGGTTTTTGGCTAACGGGTCAACAACATATGGATTATTCGGATGCAGCAGGAACCTTACTATTGGATGTTGCGAAAAAAGAGTGGTCGACTGAGATACTCAATCAGTTTGCCATTCCCGCAACGTATTTACCACCATTAATTGATTCCCAAGGAAAAACAGGCGTGATTCGCCCAGCATTAAGGCAGCGTTTTGGTTTTAAACACGAGATCCAAGTATTTGCTGGTGGTGCTGATAATGCTTGTGCGGCAATTGGTGCAGGTATTTTAGAGGTTGAAACAGGCATGGTCAGCATTGGAACATCGGGTGTCTTTTTATCATATGAAGATACGAAAATCCCCCATTATGCAGGCCAGCTCCACCTGTTTAATCATGGACTAAAAGATCGTTACTATTCAATGGGGGTAACATTGGCAGCCGGCCATAGTTTAAGTTGGTTTAAAGAAACATTTGCAAAAGACCTCAGTTTTGAAGAATTGTTAGCTGGTGTGGGAAACATTGGTCCAGGCGCTAACGGATTACTTTTCACACCTTATATTGTCGGTGAACGAACACCGCATGTGGATAGTCGAGTTCGGGGGAGCTTTATCGGAATTGATACGACGCATACCCTGTCCCATTTTAGCAGAGCCGTTTTGGAAGGCATTACGTTTTCATTAAAAGACAGCCAACAATTAATGGAAACCATCGCTGGAAAAACGTTTGACAAAATTATTTCTGTCGGTGGTGGTGCCAAAAATCCCGAATGGTTACAAATTCAAGCTGATATTTTCGGGACTGAGATTCTTTGCCTCGAAGTAGAAGAAGGACCTGGACTTGGTGCGGCGATGTTAGCCGCAACGGGACTCGGTTGGTTTGCAAGCCTCCAAGAGTGTTCGGATACTTTTGTTTCGTACAAAAAAGGGGCGAGTCCAATCCCAACTAATGTCGAAAAATACCAAAAAATCTATGAGACGTATCAAAAGGTCTATGCGGCAACGAAAGACATTTGTTATGAATTAGGAGAATAACAAAAAATTGGGCTGTATGATTTGTAGTGTTGATAGAGAATCTCTTTAAGATTTTCTTTCAACACTTTTTTGATTTTTTAAAGGAAAAGCAAGATAAACGATATATGAAAGGAATTTTAGATAAAATGAGAGATAAATGTTGGTTAAGTAAGCAAGTGGATCGTGCTTTTTTCAATTCATTTCAAATCGATTCTAAGGATTTAATTTCGAATACAATAATCAAAGAAATGCCTATTTTATTTAAAGAAATTGAAAAAGTTTCTCAAAATGCAGCTATTTTATTTCAATTAATTCAAGATGATTCTTTAGGCGAAGAAGGATTTAACATTAAAAAATGTGAATCGACGATTATTCAAGCAAATACGTCAAAAGGACTTCTTTACGGGATGTACCGTCTATATGAAGAAATATTATTAGGAAATCAATTCGAAGAAATTATATCAATTCCAGACCAATCCATTCGTATGATTAATCATTGGGATAATATCGATGGGACAATTGAGCGCGGCTATGCAGGAAAATCAATTTTTTATGCGAATAATCAGTTTCGACGGGATTGGACAATTGTCCATGAATATGCTCGATTGCTAGCATCGATCGGAATTAATGCGTTAAGCATCAATAATGTAAACGTACACAAAGTTGAAACGAGATTAATAACAATGGATTTTATCGAGGACTTAAAAACGATGAATGCTATTTTTTCATCTTATGGAATTAAGCTGTTTTTGAGTATAAACTTTGCTTCGCCCATTACAATTGGTCGTTTAGAAACGGCAGATCCCTTAGATGAGAGAGTTCAAAATTTTTGGCAGAAGATAGTCTCTAATTTATATAAAGAAATCCCGACATTTGGTGGGTTTGTCGTAAAAGCCGATTCTGAAGGGGAACCCGGTCCGTTTGCATATGGCAGAGGACACGATGATGGCGCTAATATGTTCGCTGAAATTCTGAAGCCATTTGGTGGAATTTGTATCTGGCGTTGTTTCGTATATAACTGTAAACAAGATTGGCGCGATCGGAGTATTGATCGGGCAAGAGCAGCATATGATCATTTTATGCCACTTGATGGTCGTTTTTCTGACAATGTCATTTTACAAATCAAATTAGGCTCGCTTGATTTTCAAGTGAAAGAACCAGTATCTCCCCTATTTGGCGGTTTGAGAAAAACAAATCAAATCATTGAATTCCAACTTACGCAAGAGTATACAGGTCAACAAAGAGCGGTCTACTATCAAGCCCCTGTTTGGAAAGAAGCACTTGATTTTGATACAAAACATGATTATTCTCCAAGTGTCGTCAAAGGTTTATTGAAGTCTAATTCAATCGATTCTAAGAATTCAGGGATATGTGCTGTAGGAGTAGTAGGGATGGATGAGAATTGGACACATCATAAATTAATGCAAAGTAATATTTATGCTTATGGGAAGTTATGTTGGGACAATCAACTGACCAGTGAAGAAATGGCAAATAATTGGAGTAAATTAAGTTTTATTCTAAGTGACCAAGGTCATAAAACGGTATCTGAAATATTAATCACTTCTAGAGAAACATACCGTTTATACAATGCTCCTAATGGTGTTGGCTTCATGTGCAAACCACATATCCATTATGGTCCTGATGTGGATGGCTATGAATACGATCGCTGGGGAACGTATCATTTCGCAGATCGCAATGGGATTGGTAATAATCGATCCAAAACAGGTACGAAATATGTCGAACAATATTCAAGCCAACGTTGTGAAGAATATCATAACGTAAAAACGTGTCCAGATGATTTGTTGCTATGGTTTCATTACGTGAAATACGACCATAAACTCCAAAATGGAAAGACGCTGATTCAAGATATCTATGATAACCATTTTGAAGGTGTGGAGCGAGTTCAAAAATATATTGCACAATGGCAGACTTTGGAAAATGAAATCGATGAGGAAAGTTATTCGAATGTCAGTGGATTACTAGACGAACAGTATGACATGGCTATTGAGTGGAGAGATCAAATTAACACGTATTTTTTCAGAAAGTCAGGTATTTCTGATAAATATAATAGGAATATTTATAACTAAACGAATGATTGTAGGTGAAAAAAATGGAGTGGAATAGTATATGGGGCTATTGTCAAATTGATTATCAATCCTGGCCTTCTAAGATACAGAGTGATATTCAGCGAATAACGATTGTTAATAACCATGATTTTTCTAGTATCAGAATGAAGTTTGCGAATCTTTATGGAATGGAACCAATTATTTTCTCAAAAGTCAGCATCCGAAATCTATCGGCATCCTTAGATCAGTCAAAAGAAGTAACCGTATTAGGGAGTGAAAGAGTCAATCTTCTTCCAGGAAGTAGGCTAATTAGTGATCCTATTTATATACATGCGAATCCAGGAGATGTCTTGCAAATTGAAACGATTCTAGCAGAACCTGTAGAAATAAATGGTGGAATCGTGACGTACTCAAGAAGGGTCACTGAAGTCACTAATTTTGATAACGATCGTTTAGTTTTACAAAAAAATCTATTTAAGATGGTACACGAGAATAATCGGATGCAATTTATTTATGGCATTGAAGAATTGCTCATTCCGCATGACCCTCAACAAACGAAGATTGTTTTTTTTGGTGACTCACTCGTTCACCAGGGATTCATAGTAGACCAATTAACATTAAGATTCCTAAAAACACAAAAAAGGAATACGTCTATTATTAATAAAGGGATTGGTGGGAGCCGAATCCTTTTTGGAACAGATAAAAATAGTGACGATTATAATCGTCACGGACAATCAGGTTTGTTACGATTCGAAAAAGATTTATATTCCTCAGGACCAAAAGAGATTATTATTGTTTTGCATGGGATTAATGATATCTTAACGACTCAGTATAATAATGCTACTGAGATAATCAATGGACTGAAAATGTATAAAGAAATCGCACATGTGCATCATTCAAAAGTAATGATTTGCACCTTGATGCCTTTTGGGAACTCTCAATTTTATTCACCAGCATTAGATGAAATCCGGCAAGAAGTAAATGATTGGATTCGTTCTAGCGTAGCGACTGATGACTATTTTGATTTAGACAAAATGGTCAGAGATCCGCTCAGACCGAATTGTTTAGATAGGAACTATGATACAGGTGACGGATTACATTTAAATGAATCAGGTGGTCGTCATATTGCAAAATCAATGGAGCTCAATCAGATTTTTGAAGAATCATAAAAAAGGAAAGAGGGTGAGAAAGCGTGAAACTATCCAAAAAAATAATAACTAAGTCCTCTGATCTAGCTGATCGGGGTTATTTATTACCCCGTTATGATGTAGATAAGGTTACACGAAAAACGTTAGAAGAGCCACGGTGGGTTCAATTAGGAGCAGGTAACATTTTCCGAGCATTTTTAGCGCCTCATCAACAGCAACTATTAAACGAAGGTGTAGTAGACACAGGAATCATTGTTGCCGAGGGCTATGATACTGAAATTATAGATGTTTTGCAACGTTATGATAATTTAACAATTAATGTGAATCTTAAAAGCGATGGTAATCTCACGAAAGAAATTATTGGAAGTATTAGTAAATATGTAAAGATGGAAAATGATTCCGATGATTTTATTCTTTTAAAGGAGATTTTTCGAAAGCCAAGTTTAGAAATGGTTAGTATGACTATTACAGAAAAAGGCTATAGTTTAGTTGATAACCATGGAGAGTTAATGCCCTTAGTCAAAGCAGATTTTGAAAATGGACCTTATAATACTCAAAGTTATTTAGGGAAGTTAACGACGTTACTTTTTGAACGGTATCAAGCAGGAGCTTTTCCGCTAGCGCTCGTGAGTATGGATAATATGAGCCATAATGGGGAGAAATTGCAAAATTCGGTATTCGCTTACGTCAATCGATGGGTAGAAAAGCAATTAGTACCGATCGATTTCAGCGAATATATCCTGAATAGTGGGAAAGTATCTTTTCCCTGGACGATGATTGACAAAATAACGCCACGTCCAGATGCTAAAATTGAAGCTTTGTTAGAAAAAGAAGGTCTAGAAGACATGTCTCCAAGTCAAACATTAAAACATACCTTTGTGGCTCCGTATGTTAATGGAGAGGAAACGGAATATCTCATTATTGAAGATAATTTTCCTAATGGGAGGCCTTTACTAGATAAGACAGGTATTATTTATACTAAGCGAGAAACGGTAAATAAAGTAGAAACAATGAAAGTAACCACTTGCTTAAATCCGTTACATACAGCCTTGGCAATTTTTGGATGCTTATTCGACTATCATTTTATTCATGAAGAAATGCGGGATCCGGACTTGGTCTCCTTAATCAAAGTGTTAGGGTATCAAGAAGGGTTACCGGTTGTGATGAATCCTGAGATTATCAATCCAGAGAAATTTATTGATGAAGTGATAAATACACGCTTAGCTAACCCTTTTATCCCAGACACACCTCAGCGGATTGCGACGGATACTTCTCAAAAGTTATCAGTACGTTACGGGGAAACGATTAAGTCATACGTGGCATCTTCAACATTAAATGCCCATTCATTGAAGATTATTCCACTGGTTTTAGCAGGATGGCTACGTTATTTAAGTGGTATAAAAGATAGTGGGGAAATGTTTGAAGTCAGTCCCGATCCAATGTTACCGGTTTTACAGCCTTTATTCTCTGAATTTAAATTAGGAAAAACGAATGCGATACAAGAGATTGAAACATTGCTTCGTAATGAGAAGATTTTTGGACTTGATTTAGTGGAAGTAGGGTTATCTGATTCGATTATTTACTTATATGAAGAAATGTCAAAAGCTCCAGGAGCCGTTCGATTGACAATAAAAAACGTTCTATCAGAAATAAAATCAAATTAGAGGAGTGTCTTTATGAAAATGTCTTTTCGTTGGTATGGTCAAGGTAATGATCCAATTTCTTTAGATGATATCCGTCAAATTCCAGGAGTAGAAGAAATTGTCTGGGCCTTACATGATAAACAGGCTGGAGAATTGTGGACAGAACAAGAAGTACAAAAGGCAGTTCATTATATAGAAAATCATGGATTAAAAGCAACAATTGTTGAATCAATTAATATTCATGAGGATATTAAATTGGGGTTGCCGACCCGAGATGCGTATATTGAAACGTATAAAGAAAGTCTAAAAAATTTAGGTAAAAATGGTGTCAAAGTTATTTGTTATAATTTTATGCCGATTTTTGATTGGACTCGAACAGAGATGTTTCATCCGTTGTCAGATGGCTCAACTGCTTTATTTTTTGATAAAGAAAAAATTATGTCAATTGATCCACAAGAATTAGTTGAGATTGTAGAAAAAGAAAGTCGAGGGTTAACCTTACCTGGATGGGAACCCGAACGACTAATAAAGATTAAAGAGTTATTTGATGCCTATCAAGGCTTTACAGATGATAAATTAAGAGAGAATTTTAACTATTTTATAGATGCGATTATGCCAACCTGTGAAGAATATGATATAAAAATGGCTATTCATCCAGATGATCCACCATTTTCAATTTTTGGATTACCTCGTTTAGCTAACAGTCAAGAAAATATCAGAAAGTTATTATCTTTAAATACAAGTGTTTATAATGGCTTAACTTTTTGTACGGGATCACTGGGGGCAGACTTAAATAATAACTTAGTCGACATGTTAGACGAATTTAAAGACCGAGTACATTTTATGCATGTTCGAAATGTTAAAGTGTATGATAATGGTGATTTTAGCGAAGTCTCGCATCGTACCCAAGATGGAACGGTGGATATTACGGGGATAATGCGAACTTTAGCCAGAATGAATTTCGAAGGGTACGTTCGTCCTGATCATGGTCGACATGTATTTGGTGAGAATGAAACGAATGTTCGACCTGGATACGGTTTATATGATCGAGCGATGGGTGCAATGTATTTAACCGGTTGTTGGGATATGGCTAAAGGATTGTAATATAATAGGTATCAAGTTATCTACCTTATAGCGTGAAAAGAGTATCTATCTTAAATGATTTCACAATTCATTCCCGCTTTTTACCATAAAAAACCACCGCTCACGTTCTTCTGAAACGTGAGCGGTGGTTTTGATTGTTTTCCTATCCCATCAACGGGTTTAAAACCGCTTCTAATCGAGGTTTCATTTGAACTCCCATCAAGCGATCAACCAGTCGACCGTCTTTAAAAACGAGGAGTGTGGGGATACTTTGAATGCCAAACTGCACGGCAAGTTCACCTTCGTTATCGACGTTAACTTTACTGATTTGCAGTTGCTCAGAAGAATATTCTTTGGCTAACTCTTCTAAAATCGGTGTTTGCATCCGACAAGGACCACACCAAGGGGCCCAAAAATCAACGAGATGTAATCCGTGACCGATTGTTTGTTCAAATTCTTTTTTTGTTAAGTCTTTCATGTGTTTTCCCTCCTGATTCCGTTTGAATTAGGCCATTTCGCCTGGCCAAGATGAAGTGCCACCCATTACATTGGTGACGTCATAGCCTTGTTGGCTCAAAAATTCAGCAGCTCGGGCAGAACGTCCGCCAGATTGACAAATAATAAAATATTCTTGCTCTTTTTCGAGCGTATCAAAGGTTTCTCCTAGCGTGCTTAAAGGGAGATTTTTAGCATTTGGAACGTGTCCTGCTTCATATTCGTCTATTTCACGGACATCAATAATTGGGAGTTGATGCCGTTTTGCTTCTTGGTAAAATTCGGGCATGCCGATTGATTTATACATGTTCAATTTCCTCCGGTAACACGGTGTTATATAACGAAAACGCACCGTCTAGATTTTTTGCTTTAAAGCCTGCTTGTTTTAACAGTCTTTCTGCGACATAGCTACGTAATCCGCTATGACAACTAATAATATATTCTTGATGATGGTCGAGTTCGTGGATCCGACAACGTAAATCATTTAATGGAATTTGGATACTATCTTTAAATTGACCTTGTTTTATTTCGCTAGGATTCCGGACGTCTAAAATAACCTTACCACTTGCGACTGCTTCTTTGACTTCGTGCCACTGGATTGACTCGCTGAGGCCCTCCATTAAGTTCAATGCGACGTAACCAAGCATATTGACTGGATCTTTAGCCGAACCAAACGGTGGGGCATAAGTAAATTCTAATTCTGGTAAATCTTCAACGGTTAAGTTCCCTTTAATGGCAGTCGCGAGAATGTCAATTCGTTTATCAACGCCTTTTTGGCCGACGCCTTGTGCGCCGTAAATGGTTCCAGTCTCAGGATTGAAAATCAGTTTTAACGTGATATCAGTCGCACCTGGATAATAGCCAGCATGGTCTTTTCCAGAAGTGTGAACGACTTGATAAGGAAGTCCTGCTAAGCGGACGGCTCTTTCACTTAAACCGGTAGAAGCGGCTGTCATGTTAAAGGTCCGAACAATCGCAGTTCCAATGCTCCCTTTATTTTTGCGTTTTAAACCAGAGATGACGTCGGCTACTTGTCGACCTTGGCGATTGGCGGGAGATGCGAGTGAAATCAACGCGTCTTCGCCGGTAATTTGATTTTTAACGACGATTGCGTCCCCAACGGCATAAATGTCTTTTTGGCTCGTTTCGTAGTTTTCATCGACTAAAATTCCGCCGCGAAGTCCAAGTTCAATCTTAGCGGATTGAGCTAAGCGGTTTTCAGGTGTGACACCGACCGAAAGAATGGTTAATCCTGAAGTCAATTCACTGCCGTCTTCGAGCACAATTGTCCGTCCTTCATCTTTAAAAGCGACAGCAGATTGAGAAGTAATTACGCGAACATTGTTGGCTTCTAGTTCTTTTTTAACAAACGCCGCCATTTCTTCGTCGAGTGGTGGTAAAACGTGTGGTGCTTTTTCAACGATTGTGACTTTTATGCCACGCATTTGTAGGTTTTCTGCCATTTCCAAACCGATAAAACCTGCGCCAATGACAACGGCTTCTTTAGGTTGTTCTCCATCTAAAACGGTCATAATATTATCTAAATCCGGAACATTCCGTAAACTAAAAGCATTTTTTGCTTCAGCGATGCCCTCAATTGGCGGGACAAAAGGTTTCGCACCTGGAGATAAAATTAAGTGATCATAAGTCTCGGTAAACGTTTGGTCTTCGTGTTTGACGGTAACCATTTTCGCATGACTATCAATGCTTAAGACTTCATGGTGGGGGCGAACATCTAGGTTGAAGCGCGCTTGTAGAGACTCAGGTGTTTGGACAAGCAATTGACTACGCTCACCAATCTCACCGGAGACATAATAAGGGAGTCCGCAGTTTGCAAACGAAACAAACGGCCCTTTTTCAAAAATAATAATTTCTGCTTCTTCGTTTAAACGACGTAAGCGGGTAGCTGCAGACATACCACCTGCAACACCACCAATGATAATAACTTTCATTTATTTTCCTCCTCTAATTTTCCCAGTCCATTGGCTCATGCCGCCACGGACGTTAATTACATTATACCCCATCTTCTTTAATTGTTTCGCTGCACTTTTACTGCGCATCCCAGATTGGCAAATGAGATAAATCGGTGCTTCTTTGGCTCCTTTATATCCAGAAATTTTATTTAATGGGACATTGATTGCTTTTGCGATATGCCCTGACCGGTATTCGGATGGGTTTCGAACATCTAAAATTGTAATATTCTTTGTTAATTCAGCTTCGAGTGCGGTTGTCGTAATCGAAGGAATTGTTTGAAATAAACCAAACATCATGTCACTCCTTTATCAAATTAAAATACCTTACGGGGTATATTAAACCTTGTTTAGATTCGTTTGTCAAGGGAGAAGTTTGATAGTTTTATCAAAAAGAACTTGACAGTTATACCTGGTAAGGGTATATTTCCTTTGTATTGTGAAAGGGGCTTGAAAAAAATATGTCAAAAAAAATTGTGATTATTGGAGGCGTCGCGGGTGGTGCAACTGCTGCAACGCGTTTACGTCGTTTAAATGAAACCGATCAAATTATCTTATTAGAAAAAGGAGAGTATATCTCTTTTGCCAATTGCGGCTTGCCATATCATGTGGGTGGGGTCATTAAAGAGCGAGACAATTTATTGCTGCAAACAGTGGAAGGAATGCATGCGCAATATGACCTCGATATTCGGAATTTTTCTGAAGTTACTAAAATTAATCCGGAAACCAAAAGTGTCACGATTTATCATCATCAAACAAAAGAAACCTATGAAGAGAGTTACGATCAACTTATTTTGTCAACGGGAGCGAAAGCAATTGTGCCCCCGATTACAGGATTAGCAACAGCGACGAATGTCTTTTCACTACGGAATATTCCGGATATGGATCAGATTCAAGCATATATCAAAACACAAAATGTCCAAACAGCGACGGTTATCGGCGGTGGTTTTATTGGCCTAGAAATGATGGAAAACCTTGTTGAATTAGGCATCGATGTGCAATTAGTCGAAATGGCACCACAAGTCATGCCAAATGTTGATTTTGAATTGGCGCAACAAATTCATCAACAAATCAATTTACATGGTGTCAATCTGATTTTAAATGATGGATTAAAAGAAATTCAAGAAGCGGGTAAACGTCTAGTCCTAACAAGTGGTCAAGTCTTACAATCGGACTTAACGATTCTCTCCATTGGGGTGACGCCTGAAAATACATTAGCCAAAGAGGCCGGCTTAACGCTAGGATTTCGTGGCGGTGTAAAAGTTGATCATCATTTCCAAACGAGTCAAAAAGATATTTATGCGATTGGTGATATGATTGAAGTGACGGATTTTGTGACGCAAGAAGCAACCCATGTACCGCTTGCTTGGCCAGCGAATCGTCAAGGTCGCTTAGTGGCAGATGTCTTAAATGGCTTGCCGATTCATTATCCTGGGACAGCGGGTACGTCAGTAGCGAAAGTCTTTGAGTTAACGATTGCGGCAACGGGGAATAGTGAGCGACTCTTAAAACAAAAAGGAATCGACTATCAAGCGATTCATTTGCATCCGAATTCTCATGCCGGCTATTATCCGGGTGCTAGTCCGATTCACTTGAAATTATTGTTTGATGCTTCTGGTAAGATTTTAGGAGCACAAGCGATTGGGACCAAAGGGGTTGAAAAACGGATTGATGTAATTGCAACTGCCATGCGTTTTGGTGCCAAAGCCGATGAACTTGCTAGTATCGAGTTGTCTTATGCACCGCCCTATTCAAGTGCGAAAGACCCGGTAAACCTCCTAGGGTATACTGCCGATAATCTCCTAAATCAGCGTGTCCGAACGTTTCAATGGCATGAAGTCGATGCTCTTTTGGAAAAACAGGCCTTTTTCCTTGATATTCGAGAAGAATTTGAACTGGCTACTGGAAAATTAGCGAACCCTACATGGATTCCGTTGAATCAATTGCGTCAACGTTTAACAGAGTTACCCAAAGACAAGATGATTTATGTGTATTGTCAAGTGGGACAAAGAGGGTATAATGCCGCTCGTTTATTAATGGCACATGGTTTTGAAGTGAAGAACTTGGATGGTGGTTATAAAACGTATAAACAAGCGAAGTATCAGCTAAAATTGGTGACACCAAAAACGCCGGCTGTTTCGACTCAAACAACAAATGCTCCAATTACGAATCAACCAAAAGCGCCAATGATTGAACTCGATGCGTGTGGCTTACAATGTCCGGGGCCGATTTTAAAAGTGAAACAAGCCATCGATCAAATGGAAGATGGCCAACAATTAAAAATAGTAGCAAGTGATTTTGGGTTTAGTGCCGATATTGCTGCGTGGTGTGAAAATACAGGAAATACCTTACTTTCTAGCGACTTAACGAATAATCAAGTCAATGTGTTAATCGAAAAAGGACAAGTAGGATCTTCTGCTACGCCTGCGATGACAGAAGGTGTGTTAAGAGAAACGAAAGAAGGCGCCACAATGGTCGTCTTCAGTGGTGAGATGGATAAAGTCTTAGCGTCGATGATTATTGCGTCTGGAGCTGCAGCGATGGGCAAAGACGTCACCATCTTCTTTACCTTCTGGGGCTTAAGTGCATTGAAAAAACAACGCATTAAAAAAAGCGGATTAGCTAAAATGTTTGATATGATGTTGCCAAAAGGTGCAGCATCGTTGCCAATTTCGTCGATGAATATGGGCGGACTCGGGAACAAAATGATTAAACATGTGATGAAGCAGAAAAATGTTGAATCCTTACCAAAAATGATTGAACAAGCTAATCAACTTGGGGTGAAATTCGTTGCTTGCACGATGAGTATGGATATTATGGGCATTGAACCAGCTGAACTCTATGATTTCGTCGAATATGGTGGTGTTGCGACGTATTTAGGCGACAGTGAATCAGCAAACTTGAATTTGTTCATCTAATAACGGTAAAATAATGGGAATAAAAGAAAGACCAGGTGAAAGCGTATGGAAAAAGAAAATAAGAAAGTCATCAATCGCTTGCGTCGTGCGGAAGGCCAATTAAGAGGGATTCAAAAGATGATTGAAGATGAGCAAGAGTGTATCGATGTCATTACCCAATTAAGTGCAGTTCGCTCTGGGATTGATCGGGTGATGGGCATGATTATGGCTGAAAACTTGAAAAATTGTTTTATAGACCCAGAAAACGATCCGGAAGAACAAGCAAAAAAACTAGAACAAGCGATTAATATGATTATCAAAAAGTAACAGCAAAGGCACTTGCCATCGTGGATAGAAAAACGTGATGAAATTTGTCGATAACCGTGATTCGTAAAAAAAACACACAAGAGTAGCTTCGGTATCCCTCTTTTATATTCCAATCAATGCGATATTGGAATAAAGGAGAGATGCTTAGAGCCAGCTTGTGTGTTTTTTTATGAGAAAAATCACTAAACGACGTGAAGTAGGAATCGTCTTACAACGCTCATGCTTCTTCTAGAAAAGTAATCACTGCTTGGTAAACATTGAGTGTTTCGGGTGTCGCATGACGATCAAAATCGTGCTCATTTCCTTCAATTGTAATCAATTGATTGGTTGGAACGAGCGTGCTCGCCATCCGCGAGAGTTCATAAGGAACGTCTGAATCTTGGGTACTATGCACAAAAATTGTTGGTGGAAAAGAGTTTAACGTATCCTCATTTAATGAGAAAGTCGCGACATCGCGTAAAGAGGGTAAGATTTTTGGCAACCAGTTACCAAATTGACGACCCGATAAATAAATCGGATAACGTTTAAACATCTCGCCGCTGACAATCGGTTTTTGTTCAATTAAAGCTTCGACTTCCATCGGTGCTACGCGCGGAAAAACGAGATATTGTGGATTAGGTTGTCGAAAGGCTGGGACGTCTAAGGTATAATACCCGTAAAAACTAATGAGATGTTTTGGCGTAAATCCTTCTTTGATTAAGAGGGCGGCTAAGTAACCCCCAGCTGATCTTCCCATTAAGGCATAATCAGAGGAAAATCCCCATGAAGGAAGTATTTCAATCGTTTTTTCAAGAGTCTGTTTGAGAGTTGCGAGAATGGTCGGTAACTTCACTTCCGGTGCCAACAAGTAATCTAAGGTAATCACGGGATGTCCTGCGTTTGTAAAAGCCTCGATATACGCGTGCGGTAAGTCATCGCGTTGTCCAAAAACGAGTCCGCCACCGTGAAGATAGATAATCGCCTCTTTTGTCGTGTTTTCAGGAGTATAGATACTCGCTTCGATTATGGGCGATGAGTCCGTTAAAATTTGTGAAATTTTTTTGGTAAACATTTGTGATCCTCCTATTTGAGTGTTATTTTTTATTCTAACGCTTCTATTTGAATATATTATGTCACAAAGATACAAAATGAAAGGATTATTTGTATTAGATGCACAATGACGAATCGTCACGAAGCGCTTACAATGGGTGTAGAGATTAATTGAAGGAATAAAGCGATTGTTAAACGATACAGGCATTGCACAAACAATTAAAAATCCCTCAAGTAGCTAAACAAAGAAAGAGGAGAGAATTCAATATGGGTTACAAAAATAATCGAGTCGGCTATCAAAAAGAAATATTAACATCAAGAGCAGTTGTGCGGAAAAATAATTACGCGATCCTACCACATGATGGTCTAGTAAAAAATAGTATTCCAGGTTTTGTTAATGTCGAAATTTCGATCTTAGGTTCACCACGTTTAGGTGCGAATTTTGTTGATTACATTGCAACGTTTTTAGAAAATGGTGCACAAGAAACCGGTTTTGGTGGCGATGGTGTTGAAACAATGGTTTATGTGATTGAAGGGAAATTGACAGTTTCAGATGGCGAGGAAGAACATACATTAGAGACAGGTGGTTATGCGTATTATCCAGCTGGTGTGAAAATGTTTATGAAGAATGCTCAAACGGAAAATACTGAAGTCTTTTTATACAAAAAACGTTATGAAGTCTTAGAAGGTCATGAAACGTATAAAGTCATTGGCAACGTCAACGACTTAACACCAATTGAGTACGAAGGAATGTCAGATGTGTTGTATTATGAATTTTTACCAACAGAAACAGCCTTTGATATGAATTTACACATTTTAACATTTAAACCAGGAGCAAGTCATGCGTACGTTGAAACACATTTCCAAGAACATGGTGCTTACTTACTCAGCGGTCAAGGAATGTATAATTTAGATAATGAGTGGTATCCTGTAGAAAAAGGCGACTATATCTTTATGAGTGCGTATGTACACCAAGCTGCTTATGCTGTTGGTCGCGATGAACCGCTATCTTACGTCTACTCAAAAGATTGTAATAGAGATCCCCAAATTTAAGGAGCCGATAATCATGACAGAAACAGAAATAACGGTGTTAAAACCGGAAATTTTACATCAATTAATTAAGAAAAAATTAATGAAGGCGAGTTTGCCAGAAGAGGCTGCCAATGAAGCAGCGAATCATTTAGTGTTTGCGGATGCTTGTGGGATTCATTCTCATGGAGCCGTTCGTGTTGATTATTATGCGGAACGAATTGCCAAAGGAGGAACGACGCTTCATCCGAATATTACGTTTGAAAAAACAGGGCCTTCGACAGGGATCGTCCATGGAGATAATGGCATGGGGCATTATGTATGTAATGAAGCATTAAAATATGCACTCGAAATGGTTGAGGAATCAGGTTTGGCTTTTGTAGGGATTTCTCAAACGGGGCATAGTGGTGCGTTATCTTACTACGTGAAAAAAGCGGCAGAAGAAGGCTATGTCGCGCTATCGATGTGCCAATCCGATCCAATGGTTGTCCCATTTGGTGGCAGTGAAAATTATTTCGGAACAAATCCCATTGCTTTTGCCACACCATGTGAAGGGCAACCACCCGTTGTCTTTGATATGGCTACAACAGTACAAGCTTGGGGCAAAATTTTAGATGCGCGTTCGAAACAACGCGAAATCCCGGATACTTGGGCGGTTGATAAAGAGGGGAATCCAACAACTGATCCAAATGCGGTGAATGGCTTATTACCAATTGCAGGTGCAAAAGGGTATGGCTTAATGATGATGGTCGATATTTTAGCCGGCTCATTACTTGGTTTGCCATTTGGAAAACATGTTTCTTCGATGTATGATGACTTAACGGCAAAACGGAACTTAGGTCAAATGTTTTTACTGATTGATCCAGCCAAATTCACTGATCCGATTGCTTTCCAACAACGCATTCTTCAAATGGTGACCGAACTGCATGCAATTAAACCAGCAAATGGATTTGACCAAGTCTATTACCCAGGAGAATTGAGCAAAAAATGTTACGATAACTATATGGCAGAAGGAATTCCGGTTGCAAAACCAATTGTCGATTACTTACAAAGTGAGACCGTTCACTTCGATCAATATGGTGGCAAAGGTGCTTTTGCTAAATAATCCAAGAAAGAGAGTGAAGAAGTGTATGTTACACACAATTATTGAAAAAAATAGTTACCAAGATTCAATCGTTTTAATGTTATTGACGAACCATTTAGAAGAAATGGAAGGGGTCAACAGTATCTCTGTCATGATGGGGACACCCGCTAATAAAGATATTTTTAAAACAGGTGGCTTGTATACAGAAGAATTAGAAACGGCTACACCCAACGATATGGTGATTGTCGCTGATTTAGATAATGCGGATATGATTGAGACAATTGTAACGGCAGCACAAAATTACTTGGATGAACAAGGTAAGAAAAACAAAGGCGGCGCGACCGAAGAACGCGTGAAAACATGGGATAAAGCGCTAGAATTAGGAGAAGATGCCTCTGTTGCGATTTTCTCGATACCTGGAACGCATGCAGCCTTAGAAATTGAAAAAGCGATTGAAGAAGGTAAACATGTTTTTTGTTTCAGTGATAACGTTGCATTGGAAGATGAAGTTCGTTTGAAACAATTAGCACATGAAAAAGGCTTATTATTAATGGGGCCAGATTGTGGAACAGGGATTATTAACGGTGTCCCAATTGCGTTTACTAATGCTGTGCGTAGAGGGAAAATTGGTGTGATTGGTGCTTCTGGTACAGGAATTCAAGAAGTGACGACAATTATTCATAAATTAGGTGCCGGTGTGACCCATGCAATTGGGACAGGCGGACGTGACTTGAAAGAAGCTGTAAATGGTGTGACTTTCAAAGATAGTATTGCTTTATTAGAACAAGATCCAGATGTTGAAGTAATCGTGGCGATTTCAAAACCACCAGCTGCACGCGTTCGTGGTGAAATCTTAGACTTGCTACGTGCTTCTAAAAAACCAGTTGTAACGATTTTCTTAGGTGAAAAACCTGAAAATCATGAAAAAGGACTTTATCATGCACATACCTTAGAAGAAACAGCGAAAATTGCCGTTCAACTAAGCAAAGGGCAAGAGCCAACAGGTGAAGCGGATGCATTCGTTGTGCCAGAAATCGCCTTGAAACCAACTCAAAAAAATATTAAAGGTTATTATTCAGGCGGAACACTCGCGTATGAAGCCGGTATGTTAATCAAAGAAGCGATTGGTTCAGGAAGTTTAGATGGCATGGATGGCTACATTTTAAATGAAGCTGGTCATGAAGTGATGGACTTAGGGGATGATATGTATACCCAAGGGAAACCACATCCAATGATTGACCCATCAAAACGCAAAGAATTATTAGAAAAAGCCGGACAAGACGAAGAAACAGCCGTTGTGTTACTCGATATCGTTTTAGGTTACGGCTCACATGAAGATATGTCGAGCGCGCTTTCACCAACGATTAAAAAAGTCAAAGCGGATGCCCAAGCAGATGGCCGTGAATTAGCGATTATTGCGACGATTGTTGGAACGGATGAAGATCCACAAGATATGGATGGCCAACGTCGTATCTTGGAAGAAGCAGGTGTCATTATCTGTGAAAGCAACGCACAAGCAGTGAATACAGCGTTAGCGATCATCGGCAAACCACTTGTTGAAGAAGTGAAACCGATTGTTGATAAAGAAGCAACAACGGCGACAATTCCAGCTGTCTCTAAAACACTGAATACGTTACTTACGACTGATAAGTTTTTAAACATTGGGTTGAGTAGTTTTGCCGCTGCAATCACAAACCATGGTGGAAAAGTCGTTCAGTTTGATTGGCAACCTGTTGCTGGTGGCAACGTGCAATTACAAAAAGCGTTAAACTTCTTGAACAAAGTATCATTGAAAAGTGAGGGGAAATAAACATGGTTTACCAAACAATTGATGAAGCAAACCAAGCAGTCGTTTCAAAAATTATCGCAGGAGCACCCTATTTATTAGACGTCGTGCCTGCACATACAGTCATTGAAGAATTAAATGAAGGAAAAGTCTTACTTCATGCTGGACCGCCAATTCAATACGAGCAAATGGTTGATCCGATTCAAGGCGCATGTATTGGCGCAGTCTTATTTGAAGAATGGGCGCAAACGCCAGAAGATGCTCGTGCCTTACTTGAAGCAGGAGAAGTGACGTTAATTCCTTGTCACCACGTGGATGCTGTTGGACCAATGGGCGGTATTACCTCTGCACATATGCCGGTTTTAGTCGTTGAAAATAAAACAGACGGCAATCGCGCTTACTGTACAATGAATGAAGGAATTGGCGCGGTCTTACGTTTTGGTGCGAATTCAGAAGAAGTGATTAATCGCTTGCGTTGGATGCGTGATACCTTAGCACCTACGTTAAGTAAAGCAATCAAAGTTCGTGGCGAAATGAATATTAATGTTCTTGTCGCAAAATGTATTGCAATGGGAGATGAATTCCACCAACGTAATATCGCAGGTTCATTAGCCTTCTTAAAAGAAATGGCTCCAAGCATCGTCAAATTAACGGATGTTGAGCAAACAGCTAAAGAAGAAGTGATGCAATTCTTAGCAGATACGGATCAATTTTTCTTAAATATTATGATGGCTGCTGCAAAATCGGTGATGGATGGCGCGCGGATGATTCAAGAAGGAACGATTGTAACGGCAATGTGTCGTAATGGCTATGAGTTTGGAATTCGTATCGCTGGAATGGGTGACGAATGGTTTACTGGTCCAGTAAATACACCAAAAGGCTTATACTTCTCTGGGTTTTCAGAAGAAGACGCTGCGCCTGATATGGGAGATAGTGCGATTACCGAAACGTATGGTGTCGGCGGAATGTCTATGATTGCGGCTCCTGCCGTAACACGTTTTGTAGGTTCAGGTGGTTTCTATGACGCACTGAATACAAGTAACGAAATGACCGAAATCACGATTGATCATAATCCAAACTTCCCAGTACCAACGTGGGATTTCCAAGGAATTCCAATCGGGATTGATGCACGTAAAGTTGTTGAGACAGGTATTTTACCAGTCATCAATACTGGTATTGCGAACAAACAAGCGGGTAAAGGTCAAATTGGGGCGGGAACCGTTACGCCACCAATTGATTGTTTCGAAAAAGCCGTTTTAGCGTATGCAAAAAAATTAGGATTTAAGGACTAGAAAAAAATGACACATTTACAGGGTAAAATGGATCGCTCTCTTTGGCAAAAACAAGCAACAACGTGGTTTTTGCATAGTACCTATCAGCGAACGTTTAATTTAACCAATCAGGATCATCAAGAACTGGCGTTAGTGGCTCCAATCGATTTCCCCTGTTTACCAGGGGGCATCTATTTGCCCTATCCCATATTTGACGAAGTATTTGGTGCGATTCAACAATTGCAGAAGGTTACGCTTCATGAAAATCAGCTTGTTTTTTATTTGGATCAAAAAAAAGTGACCGTGACAATGGGAGAAACGTTTGATTCGAGACTACAGATTCATCCGTCCATTTTACCCAGTGAGTGTCTTTTTTTGCAAAAAATTCAAGAAAACAATGAAATGACCGGCTTCGATTACCCATTAAGTGCGTTTTCGAGTGCCAAAACATTCCCGTTTCGTCAAGAAATTCAAGGGTTGTTTTCAAATGAATTAACGGACAAACAACAAAGTTTGACCTATTTAGTTGGACGCGGTCGCGGTTTGACTCCGTCAGGCGATGATTTTTTGTTAGGGTGGTTGCTTGTACAACAACTAAAACAAGACAATCTCGAAAATAATGAGTTAATCATGCAAAAAGCGCAAAGTCCTGACTACACGACGGATGTGAGTCGACATTATTTGCGGCAGGCTGCGATAGGATGTTACAGCCAAGCATTATTAAATTTAGCAAAAGCGTTAGTAGAACCAACAAATGAACAAGTAATGGCGCAACGAATCGCCGAAATCGTCGCTCATGGACATAGTTCTGGAGCAGATACGTTGGCTGGAATTGCCGCTACTTTAATCGAAATGAGGAGGAGGAAATAAATGGCTAAACGTGTGGTAATTGCTCTTGGGGGAAATGCGATTTTACGCCCGAATCAAGAAGCAACAGTAGAAGTACAAATGAAAAACGTGCAAATCAGTGCAGAACAAATCGCAAAAATTGAGGCATTAAATTACGAAGTGATCTTAACACATGGGAACGGTCCACAAGTAGGAAATATTTTACAACAAAATGAGCTGGCAAAAGATGTCGTGCCACCCTTCCCGTTGGATGTGTGTAACGCGGAATCACAAGGATTTATTGGTTATATGTTAGAACAAAGCATCAAAAACCGTCTTCGTTCAACAGACTCTACCGCAGATGTTGTAACGATGTTGACACAAATCGAAGTTGACAAAAATGATCCAGCATTTGATCATCCGACAAAACCAATTGGCGTTTTCTATACCGAAGAAGAAGCGAAAGTATTAGAAGCTGAAAAAGGTTGGTTTATGATGGAAGATGCCGGTCGTGGCTATCGTCGTGCCGTGGCATCACCATTACCAGAATTGATCCATGGAGTGAATGCGATTACACACTTAGTTGATAAAAATATGATTGTGATCGCAGGTGGCGGTGGCGGAATTCCAGTTTACCGCGATGAAAATGGTCAATTAGTCGGTTTAGAAGCGGTAATTGACAAAGACCGTACAGGTAAAAAATTAGCGGAGCAAGTGGATGCAGATGTCTTTATGATGCTGACAGATGTTCCAAACGTCTACATTAACTGGGGCAAACCAGATCAACAAAAATTAGAAGAAATTTCGGTTGAAGAGGCGCAACGTTACATGGATGAAGGTCACTTTGCTGATGGTAGTATGGGTCCTAAAATGGGCGCAGCGATTGACTTTGCACGCAGTGGCCGCACAGCGATTATTTGTGCGCTAGATGAAGCAGATTTAGCCTTACAAGGTAAAGCTGGCACAAGAATCGTCGGTTAATGGTGGTATGAAAAACAATCAATCCTTCTTCTTAGCGATTGATTGTTTTTTTGAAAAGAAAAGAGAAGAAACCGTGCGAAACGATCAAGAGAGAATATCATCGCGTAACACGTTATCAATCAAGTTTTGAGGAGGTTTGACATGGAAATTGCAGAAACATATGAACGACGCGATCAAGAATTATCAGCCATTGGAAGCGATCCAACAGGGGGGATGACTCGACTGTTGTACACCGATGTTTGGAAAGCAGGCCAAGAGTATGTAAAGGCTGAAATGGAAGCGTTTGGGATGAAGGCACAGTATGATGCAGTAGGAAATTTATTTGGACGAATTGAGGGAAAAGAACTTCCTGAAGAAACAATTATGTCTGGTTCTCATATTGATACCGTTGTAAATGGTGGTCATCTTGATGGCCAATATGGGGTTCTAGCTGCACTTACGGCGATGGAATATCTTGTGTCGACTTATGGGCAACCGAAACGATCAATGGAAGTGATTTCTTTAGCTGAAGAAGAAGGCAGTCGTTTTCCAACCGTTTTTTGGGGGAGCAAAAATTTTGTCGGTGAAGCGAACAATCAAGAAGTAGCAGAAATCACCGATGCGAACGGCTTACGTTTCGTTGATGAAATGCGTCGTCAAGGGTTTGATTTTAAAGCAGCACAAGCAAAACGCGAAGATATTAAAGCCTTTGTGGAAATCCATATCGAGCAAGGTAGTGTGTTAGAAAAAGAACAACTACAAGTAGCCGTAGTGAACAATATTGTCGGTCAACGCCGCTATACGGTTGTGTTAAAAGGGCAAGCCAATCATGCAGGAACAACACCAATGGGGTATCGTCACGATGCTGTCTATGGTTTTGCGAAAATTTGTAGTGAAGCGATTGATCGTGCAAAAGAAGTGGGCGATCCGTTAGTCTTAACTTTTGGAAAAGTAATTCCAAAACCAAATACGGTCAATGTGGTGCCAGGAGAAGTCGAATTTTCGATTGATTGTCGCCATACGGATGCAGCAGCTTTAAAAGAATTTACGGAAGCTTTGGAAGTGCGAATGAAAGAAATTGCTGCTGAACATGAATTAGGAATTGAAATCGAATTATGGATGGATGAATTACCGATTCCAATGGACCAAACGATTGTGGATGTGATTGAATCACAGGCGGAAAAAGGCAACTATAAATACCGCATGATGCATAGTGGCGCAGGACATGATTCTCAAATTATTGCACCGCACTATCCAACGGCGATGATTTTTGTACCAAGTATTGGTGGGATTAGTCATAATCCGGCAGAAAATACGAATATCGAAGATTTAATCGAAGGAATTAAAATTCTAACCGATACACTCTACGAATTAGCCTATTAAAAAAACGGTTTAAGAAAGCTTTTGCTTTTCTTAAACCGTTTTT
The DNA here is from genome assembly GCF_051713805.1 of Enterococcus sp. DIV1314a. Classification (NCBI taxonomy): domain Bacteria; kingdom Bacillati; phylum Bacillota; class Bacilli; order Lactobacillales; family Enterococcaceae; genus Enterococcus; species Enterococcus sp. DIV1314a. The sequence continues at coordinate 1,183,088 of NZ_JBIOQP010000001.1, forward strand.
TGCTAAATTCAGATGAATTATCGACTCGCCGATAATTCTAACGCTACCCGTAATGTTAAACTATTTTCTGTATTTTGGACGGAGAGTCCTAAAATTTCTTCACATTGTTTAATTCGGTATTTAATCGTATTGCGATGTAAGTATAGTTCACTCGCGGTTTTTGTGATCTCACAGTTAAAACCTAAAAACGTTGCTAAGGTTTTTCGCAATTCAATCATTGTGTCATCACTTGGATAGGCGAGCTCTTTTAGTGTCTGTTCACAAAAATAATGAACATCTTTCAAGTCGAGTTTTTCAAATAAGCCGCTTAAGCCTTTTGGTTGATAGTGTTGAATGGTTTCGGGATACAGTAATTGCGTTGTTGCCTCAAGAGAATCGAGCGCTTCAATATATGAATCGCCAATTTCTTCTACCGTTTCATGCACATTCCCAAAAGCAAAGCGTAACTGAATCGGAAGGATGTGATGAAGTTCTTCTACAAGTTCAATTAGCACTTCTTCTGTATTGCTTTGCGGCGTTTGAAACAAGAGAAACAGATTATTCGTATGCCGTAATTTAAAAATTGCGACATCTTTTAGTCGAAGCGGCAAGAATTCATTGAGCCAATTGCCGACAATTTGTCCTTCTTCCTTTTGATAACGAACGTGATGTTTGGTCTCTTCAGACGAAACACAATAGGCAATAGCGACTTGATACGTTTTACTTTTGATAAGACCATAACTCTTTCCTAAATCAAGCCAATTGCGTGTCTGTTGATTCACTTTGGCATCAATTAGTTGATTGTAAAAATCTGTTTTTAAATGCTCAAAAGATTTTTTGACTTCCTGATTTTTATAAAGCATTAGCGTCAAGACGAGAATCGCTTGATCAATCGCAAATTCTGAAATCGGAAAAGGAATGTTTTCTGGTGTCACAATCAATAAATAAAAGGGGAAATAATGATTCACTTTAATTGGATAACACGTCATTTGAACGGGTTTGTGATCCGTATCTTTTAGTATGAAAGCCGATTTTTCCCGATCGATTTTGCGAAAGTCTTCAGCTGAAAGTTGATTGACATAATGCGATGCGGGTTTCCCTTCGTCAGAAAAATGGCGCGAATGGGCAATGATCGATTGCCAAGGGCTCAACAAGATAATCGGCACATTAATGATTTTCCCGAATTCGGCAATAAAACGAGCATTGCTCACATCATGCATCAACAAATCAGAAAACCGATTTTGAATATCAAACGCATACGTCATTTGTTGCGTTTGATCATTCCAAAGATAGCTTAATATTTGGTGCAAAAGAGCGCCTAATGGTTGTGTGTCAGGGATTTTAATAATCGGCAAATCTATTTCAGAAGCATATTCTAAGATATGAGGATCAATTTCATTTAAGAAACGTCCTGTTTTGATAGCCAAAGCAGCGGATTGATGCTCTTTTAATTCACGAATCAACCGCTTAAGCCCTGTTTGGTCATGTTGATAATTCATCGCCGTTGTCAAAATAATCGTATGTTGAGGAATATAATTGGCAACGTCGGGTGTTTCAGTAATTTCAGCGCTTTCAATTGGTTGCTCCAACGATTTATGTGTGGATAAAACAATCAGGTCAGAAAAGCGGGGTGTATTGAGTAATTCTTGTAATGTTTTCATGAATGTCACCTCAGTGTGAATATGGATTGCTTTTATTGTACAAGAGAATACGAAAGAAAGACAGGTTTTTTATACTTTTCGGACAAATAAAGGTAAATCTTAGGTTAATGTGTACAATGAAACGAAAGCGCTTATCCATTAAGATAAAGATAGTAAAAATATAAAGAGATGAGGGATCGCAATGTATCAACAACCTATTTTTGAAGGTAGAACGATTATGACGCCTGGCCCCGTTGAGGCGCATCCTGCCGTATTACGTCAAATGGTCCAACCGATTTTAGGACAGTTTGATCCAGAATTTTTAAAAATCATGAATGAAGTCAAAGAAATGATTAAAGTCCCATTTGGTACAAAAAATAAGCAAGCTTTTGCGATTGATGGCACGTCTCGTTCAGGTTTAGAAGCGGCTTTATTGGCATTAATTGAACCCGGAGATAAAGTCTTAATTCCAGCTTATGGTCGTTTTGCGTATTTACTCGGTGAGATTTGTCAACGTGCACAAGCAGAAATCGTCTGGTTAGAAAAAGATTGGGAATCGCCGTTTGAACAGAGCGTGGTGATTGAAGCGATTAAAGAACATCAACCGAAAATTGTGGCGATGGTTCATGGTGAGACTGCTAATGCACAAATGCAACCACTCGATCAAATCGGTGCGTTTTGTCGCGAAAATGATGTATTCTTTGTGGTGGATATGGTTGCAACTTATGGTGGTATCGAGTTAAAAGTGGATGACTGGAAAGTGGATATTGCCATCGCCGGAACACAAAAATGTGTCAGCGTACCATCAGGAATGTCATTAATTACCTATAATGATCGTGTAGAAAAATACATTCAACCACGCTATCAAAAAGAACTAGGCTTAGGTTCTGATGAACAAAGTGAGCGTTACGTTCGGAGTAACTATTTAGATTTAACACAACTACAAAGATATTGGGGACCTGAACGCATCAATCATCATACGGAAGCGACTTCGATGGTTTATGCCTTACATGAAGGCTTACGGTTATTGTTATTAGAAGGTATGGAGAATGTCTATGCCCGTCACACGAAAAATGATCGCATCTTAACAGAGAGTTTAGAAAAGATGGGTCTAGAAATTTTCGGCGCACGGGAAACAAAAATGGGCACCGTTATTCCTGTCCGCATTCCAGAAGGCATCGATGGCGAAGAAGTTCGAGCGTTATTACTCGATCAATTCAAAATTGAAATCGCGTCTTCATTTGGTTCGTTAAAAGGAAAAATTTGGCGTATAGGAAATATGGGTTACAGTAGTCGTCAAACGAATGTCTTACATTTTTTAAGTGCCTTTGAGACCGTCTTGAAAAAAGTAGGCTATGAATTTGATTATGGCGTCGGCAGTACGTATGCGTTAGAAGAATACTTGAAGTAAGCTAGAAATAAAAACATCTGATAAAGAAGCAACAGTTCATCCTTTGTCAGATGTTTTTTTAAGAAGTTGATATAAGAGCGCTTTCTTTCTGAAGGCGTGGAAATAATCAAGGAGTGGGGAAACAATGGAGGAAGCTGGCATGATACAGCGGTTGTTTAAAATGAGTGAGATTGCTCAATTTGATCACAAACAAGGTAAAAAGAATCTCTTTTATGAAACAGACCAAACGGCTGGCGCTGTCTGGTGTTTGGAACCAGGCCAAGAAATCCCTACCCATGCGCATGCTAAGGCAGATGATTTATGGATTTGCATTCAAGGAACGGGAACTTTTTATCCAGCGCAAGGGGAAGAAATTGAAATTACGGTAGGTGATTTGATTTTATCTCGTCCTGGAGAACAACATGGAATGAAAAATACGGGGCAGGAGCGTTTTATTTGCGTTGGTGTAGCGACACCTTTGCCATTGGATTTTATTCCGAAATAAATTCACAAACAGCCGGCTAATATAACCTAAACGCAGCGTTTCGTCTAATGGTTGTCTTTTTAATCACACATGAAATATCGTTAGCCGAATTAAACAAACAATAATTACGCTTTGTAACTTATGGACAATGAAAGTCAGAATAAAAATGCTTACAATATAGATGATAAAAGGTTGAAGGACTTTAACATTCATTCCATTTTATAAGGATAAGGTCGTCTAGGATAAAAAACGCGCGTAAGGTACAAAAAGATCACTTTTATCAAAAAAATGTAAGGGTTTTAATTCGTGAAAAAGGAGAGTTCAACGTGGATATGAAAGATTATCAGGTAACCCAAGAAGAGGTTACACGCTTCAAAGAACGGAATTATAATGATGATTTATTACCAAAAACAGAAGACAAAAGAAATATGGGGGTAAAAAACTTCTTTACGTTATGGATGGGTTCCGTTCATAATATTCCGAACTACACGGCTGTTGGAGGCTTCATCTTTTTAGGTCTCTCACCGATTAATGTGATGTTTGCGGTAGTGATTAGTGCCTTGTTTGTATCGGCTTTTCTAACGCTTAACGGAAAAGCAGGATCAAAATATGGGATTCCATTTGCCATGCATCTAAGAGCTACTTACGGTAACTTAGGAGCAAAATTACCCGGATTCTTACGCGGAGGCGTTGCGGCCATTGCTTGGTTTGGGTTACAAAACTACACAGGTTCATTGGCATTATTGATTATGATTGGGAAAATTTGGCCTGGATTTTTAGAAATTGGTGGTGGTACACAAATTTTAGGGATTAGTGTTCCAGGACTGATTTCATTTACGATTTTCTGGTTTATTAACGTTTTAATTGGGTTAGGTGGCGGCGGTATTTTAAATAAATTCACTGCGATTTTAAGCCCGATGATTTATATCGTCGTTGGAGGAATGGCGATTTGGGCATTACGTGTTGCAGGTGGCTTTGGGCCAATCTTAGCTTATAGCATTCCAGATGCGACCAGTTCAATCAATCCGATTTGGGCGTACTTTATTATCTTTAACTCCGTCATTGCTGTTTGGGCAGCGCCAGGAGCAAGTGTGTCGGACTTTACCCAAAATGCAACGTCGACAAAAGCGCAAATGATGGGTCAAACGTTAAGTTTAATGGTTGCATACCTGATGTTTGCTTTCTCAAGTGTTGTTATTTTAATTGGTGGATCCATTCACTATGGTATTCAAGAGTGGAATATCTTAAACTTAATCGAACGTTGGGATAGCTTCCCAGCAATTATTTTAGCCATGTCTGTTTTCTTATTGACAACGATTTCAACCAATGCAACAGGGAATATTATTCCAGCAGGATACCAACTAACCGCGCTATTTCCGAAAAAATTAAACTATAAATCAGGTGTTATTGTAGCGAGTATCATTAGTTTCCTCATTATGCCATGGAAATTAATGGAAAATGCGGATAGTATCTTTATCTTCTTGAATTCAATCGGAGCCGTTTTAGGTCCTGTTGCCGGCGTAATGATTGCCAGTTACTTTTTTGTTCAAAAAGAAGAAATCAATTTAGATGAACTTTACATGAATGTCGAGGAACACGATGAAAAGAACCAATACTACGGGTTGAATAAACCAGCCTATATTGCGACAATCGTAGCGTTAATCTTATCGCTCATTGGCCAATTCGTACCAACATTCAAAGTGCTCTCAGATGTTTCATGGTTCGTTGGATTTATTTCTGCTTTTGTTATTTATTTAGTATTAAAAAAAGCTACACTCACCAAAGAAGCTACACCCATTTATGAAAACCAATCTAAGGGAGGAAACAAAGAATGAGTCATGATTTAGTAATCAAAAATGGATTAGTAATTTTAGAAAGCGGAGAAGTACAAACAGACGTTGCTGTAAAAGACGGTCTGATTGTCGCAATCGGCGAAAATTTAGAGGGGGCAGAAGTGGTCGATGCAACAGGCTTAATCGTTAGCCCGGGAATGGTCGATGCGCACGTACATATTACCGATCCAGGCGGCAATTACCGTGATGAGTGGGAAGGATATGTGACCGGTACAGCTGCATGTGCTAAAGGTGGCGTAACATCTATTATGGAAATGCCATTAAACCAAATTCCAGCAACTGTTGATGGAAAAAGCATTGAAATTAAATATGCCGCAGGTAAAGATCGTCTGAAAGTCGATGTTGCATCTTATGGTGGCCTTGTACCATTTAACTTAAAAGGTGGCATTCAAGAATTAAATGATAACGGTGTCGCAGCTTACAAGTGCTTCTTAGGAACTTGTGGTGACCGTACAATTGACGGCGATTTTGAAAATGTCGATGACTATTCATTATATGAAGGAATGAAACAAATTGCGAAAACGGGTAAAGTATTAGCCGTGCACGCGGAAAATCCAGATATTACCGATCGTTTAGGGGAAATTGCTTATAAAAATGGCGAAACAACCCTAGCTGCTTATGTCAATACTCGTCCGGTGTTTACGGAAGTAGAATCGATTCGTCGTGTCATTTATCTAGCAAAAGTTACTGGCTGTCGTGTTCATATTTGTCACATTGCTTGTCAAGAAGGTGTCGATGAAGTTGTAAAAGCGCAAAAAGAAGGCGTTGACGTGACGTGTGAAACATGTACACACTATCTATACTTTACGACAGATGAATTAGACGCCATTGGACCAGTCGTGAAATGTTCCCCTCCAATTCGTGACGCTGAGCAACAAGCAGGGTTATGGAAACATGTTGAAAATGGCGGTTTAGACTTCGTGACTTCTGACCATTCTCCATGTACACCAGATTTGAAAGATAAAGAAAATGCTTTCGAAGCTTGGGGTGGAATCTCTGGAATCCAAAATAATGTGGATATCCTCTTTGATGAAGGCGTTCAAAAACGTGGATTACCATTGAAAAAATTTGCAGAAATCATTGCAACGAATCCAGCAGATCGTTTTGGTTTAGAACAAAAAGGACGCATCAGTATTGGAAAAGATGCAGACTTCGTGTTAATTAAACCGGATGCACCATATACCTTGGAAGCAGAAGATTTAGAGTACCGTAACAAAATCAGTCCTTATATCGGTCGTGAAATCGGGGCGCAAGTGGTACACACAATCTTACGTGGACAAACAGTTTATAGTCAAGATGCGGGAGTAACAAGTGAATTCCCAGGTGTCTTTATTAAAAAATAAGTAAAAACAAAAAAAGATTGTTGGGGGCGTATTCACTACCCAACAATCTTTTCTATTTATTTGGTTATTATGAATAAAGAATTCAGAAGACAAATTCGTTATGATTAGGTTATAAAACAAGAGTTAGGATGATGAACGTGGTAGATAAGAAAACAGGAATGCCATACTGGCAAAAAATCGTTGCAGTATTAACGGTTGGTTGGATTGTAATTTGGATTTATCGGACGGTTTTAACGCCAATCTATCCGATTATTAGTGATTATTTTGGTGGCGCAACCGATTCACAATTGGGTAGTATTTCAAGCTTTTATTTTTTAGGTTATGTTATGATGCAAATTCCATCGGGGATGTTAGTGGATAAATTTGGTAAAAAAACCATTTTAATTCCAGGATTTATTTTGTTTGGTTTAGGAACAATTATTGTCGCGATGGCGAATGTTTTACCGGTCTTATTTTTAGGAAGCGTTTTTGCAGGTTTGGGTTGTGGAACGTTTTATGGGGTGGCTTATTCGCTAACAGCTGAATATGTTCCAAGTAATAAACGAAGTCTTGCAACGGCAATCGTTAATAGTGGAACCGCTGTCGGAAGTGGTCTAGGACTTGTTTCTTCTAGTTACTTTGTCGGAACGGGTATTTTACCTTGGCAAAGCTTAATTTGGATGACGGCGGGTTTGATTGCCATCATGACCGTTGTTTTTGCGAAAGTCATCAAAAAAGAGCAAATGAAGCCAGTCGAACAAAAAACGAAAGTGCAAGAAGCACAATTGGCTGAAAAAGGATCAACCATTAAACAACTCTTTCGTCCACATATGATTGCGGCATATGTTTTATATTTCTCAACATTATATGCGTATTATTTAATCGATACATGGTTACCGAACTTCCTTGAAACGGAACGTCAGTTTGAAGGAACTGCAATCGGTCTTGTGTCTTCTTTAGTCTTTTTCGCAGCGATTCCAGGAGCGTTAGTCTTTAGTCGTTTAGCGGACCAAATACCGCATAAAAAAGTACCGATTATTATCGCGTTAGAGTTAATGGCCGCAACGATGTTATTTATTATGGTCGGAACGGCCAATCAAACGGTTACCATTGTCGGAATCATTGCCTATGGTTTCTTTGGGAAATTAGCAGTTGAACCCATCATTATTTCTTGGTTAAGTCAATTTGCCCCACGTAAGAGTATTGCAACGACTTATGGGGTGTTTAATTTCTTCGGAATGACTGCTTCTGTCATCGTTCCTTCGTTAACGGGCACGATATCGGATATTACCGGTTCTAAAGTCTATGCTTTTTATTTAGCGATTGGGATTATTTTAGTGGGAACGCTGATATTCTCTTTAGTCAATAAATTCGCAAAAGCACCTACAGAGAGTTACTAAGAAAACACACAATCATGATGAAGTGCTAGAAGGACGGATCGTTTCGTCTTTCTAGCATTTTTATTTGATTGATTATTGCGACGATGACTGGAGAATTTGTTGTTGATATTGTTGAAAGAATTGTCCTTCATTTTGGAAAAAATGGAAGATAGAAGAGGACGTTAGAGACATTGTGGGAACGGCTAAGCCTAGTATTTGTTTGACTAAATATTCCCATCCTCTCTCGCTGATTTGATATGGAAGTTCTGGCAGATACATCAACTCTTTCGTCGCACAATGGTTTAATGTTTGACCTGCTTGAATTCTCATTTGTTGGACTTCTTTTAAACGTTGATAGAGTTCGTTGTTATCATACCAGTTAAATGGCGGATCAAATATTAATGACAACCCCCAAGCTAACCACCGAAGCTGGACTTCGCAGCCTTTAATGACAGGGTCGTGGTTATACGATAGTTGTAATTTATAGGATGCAAGGAAGGTGGACAAGGTGATGCTTTGTCGCTGAATAGTGGAAGTGCTGAAGTACAAAGACTCCTTTAATTCACAAAGACGACTATACGGATGTTGAATCAAATACCAACATAACTGAAGATGAGGATTTTTTTGCAGTAAAGTAGCATAGCAATCGAGCATTTGTACGGGCGAATGGGTGAGTGTCATTGTAATGGAAGTTCGCTGATTGTGCGATTCTACGAGCCACGGAAATAATTTTTCATCAATCGTCTGATCAAAGGGCGAAAGAGTTACTTTGGAGAAAAAATCAATAGGATACGAGCCATTTTTCAATGTTTGATAAATCATTTGTTCTTGCTTCGTTAATAGTTGACTAAACATGTTCATTTCACCTCGGAGATACCATACCAAATTAACACTTACGTCATATTTTCGATTTTTGCAAAAGTAGGTGGTTATTTGTCAAAAGATGAGGTTTTTGATACTTTAAATGAAGATATTTCTTAATTCTATGGTTTTTTCGAGCAAAATGACGCGAAAATAAATAAAAATACGAAGTAAATGCTAAAAACCGATAGGATTAGTCAAAATGATAAAAGTGAAAGCTTGATAACACACGGTTCTTAATAAAATAGCCTCTTAAAAAGAGCTCAGAAAAGCGGTTTTTCGCAATAAGACCTCGTTATTGGCAAAACCTTTAAAGTATTGGTAGAAATCAGTGGAATTTGTGAAAGCAAAATAAACGGAAATGTTATAACAAAAGCTTATTTCTAGTTGACGTTCACAAAGAATGAGGAATTTGAAGGTAGAAATAAAAAATGATATAATTGGATGTTTTTTATTTGTGCCGAATATGGGAGAACAATCTAGCAAAAGTCTTGTTTTAGTCGGAATAGCTGTTTTTCAGATTGTGTATCCGAAATGAAAGGAGTAGGATAAAAGAGAACGGGAAAATGGAAGAGGATGACGCTTACTTCCTAAAAGAGTACTCTTCAAATAAAATAGAAGGGAGAATGCGATGAATATCGGAATTGTGTATTTTATAGTGATTGTCTTAGCCAATACGTTGGGAGCCATTTCAGGGATGGGTGGCGGTGTTATCATTAAGCCAGTTTTTGATATGATTGGTGCCCATAGTGTCGCAGCCATTTCTTTTTATTCGGCGGTTGCTGTTTTTGTGATGGCGCTTGTTTCGACGTATCGCCAAATAAAAAATGGGATTGCCATCGATTGGAAACTTGCTGGTTGGGTTTCATTTGGTGCGGTATTGGGCGGAGGAATCGGAAGCTTTACACTGGATCAACTGTTGCAACGATTATCGGGTGACCGTTGGGTACAACTGATTCAGATTATCTTGACGATTATTACCTTAATATTTGCGTTTTTATACACGCGTTTGAACCGGCCTCGTTTCTCATTGAAGCGTGTTATATGGTATCTCCTTTGTGGGTTATTATTAGGCTTTTTAGCAAGTTTGCTAGGAATTGGGGGCGGTCCAATCAATGTTTCACTACTGATTTTACTTTTTTCGTTGCCGATTAAAGAAGCGACCGTTTACTCAATTGGGACGATTTTCTTTTCACAATTGGCGAAACTAGTGACGATTGCGAGTACGACAGGTTTTGCGGCCTTTGATCTAAGCGTCTTACCGTATATCATTGTCGCGGCGATCATCGGTGGCTTTTTAGGTGCCCAATTCAGTGGTTTATTGCCCTCAAAAAAAGTGGGAATGGTTTTTCAATTTGTTATTTTACTTGTACTAATCATCAATGTATATAACGGCATTAAGTTATTTTTGTGAGAATTCTCTTTTATGAAACAAAGAGAATCCTCATTTGAAATGAAATCCTTTTAAAATAAGCAGATTAATTGCTTTTTTCGAAAAAAAAACTATGATTGTAATGGAAGAAAAGACGGTCAATGAGCGTAATGAAAAAGATAATTCCTCTGTATTTGTGAAAAAATTATTTGTTATCATTAGTTTAAAGTTGAATTATACTTGTTTTATTGAAAACACTGCATGATCCGTTTCTTTATCTGAATAAAGAACAATGGAGGAATACAAAATGGATTTGGATATCGTAACACTTGCGCGAATACAGTTCGCTATGACAACTATTTTTCACTACTTTTTTGTGCCATTTTCTATTGGGACAGGGTTTATCGTCGCAATAATGGAAACAATGTATGTGATTAAGAAAGATGACCTTTATTTAAAAATGACGAAATTCTGGGCGAATATTTTCTTATTAAGCTTTGCTGTCGGAGTCGTAACAGGGTTAATCCAAGAATTTCAATTTGGGATGAACTGGTCGGATTATTCACGCTTTGTTGGAGACATCTTTGGTGCACCGCTAGCAGTAGAAGCGTTGTTAGCTTTCTTTTTAGAATCAACGTTTATCGGACTATGGTTATTTACTTGGGATAAAGTTAGTCCGAAATTACACGTGACATTTATTTGGTTAGTCTGTTTTGGAACGTTAATGTCTGCCTTTTGGATTTTAGTTGCCAATAGTTTCATGCAACATCCAGTTGGCTACACGATTAACAATGGACGAGCAGAAATGACTGATTTTGTCGCGTTATTTACAAGTCCACAAGTCTTTTATGAATTTACACATGTGATTGCTGGAGCAATTATCATGGGGGGAATTGCGATTGCTGGAATGGCAGCCATTCAGTTATTAAGAACGAAGAACTTAAGTGACGTGAGTCGTACGATTTATCAAAAATCACTACGCATTGGTTTTGTGGTAGCACTCGTTGGGTCACTGTCTGCCTTAGGAACTGGTGATCTACAAATGAAGGCTCTTGTTCATGATCAACCAATGAAGTTCGCTGCGACAGAAGGACTGTATGAGGATTCAGGCGATCCGGCTGCATGGACGCTGATTGCGTGGATGAATACGCATGAACAAAAACGCGTCTTTGGCATTGAAGTGCCGTATATGTTAAGTATTTTATCGTATAACAAGCCTTCGGGTTATGTAAAGGGCATGAATACCATTAATGCCGAACTGGTGGAAGAACACGGAGAAGGGGATTATTACCCACCGGTGAACACCTTGTTTTGGAGTTTTAGAATTATGGCAGGAATTGCGATGTTAACCCTTTTAGTATCAAGTTTGGGACTATTCTTTACACGGAAGAAAAATCCGATTTTATATGAGAAGCGTTGGATGTTATGGGTTGCTTCTTTAATGACAATCACGCCATTTTTAGCGAATACAGCAGGTTGGTTAGTGACTGAATTAGGGCGCTATCCGTGGACTGTTTATGGCTTGTTCAAAATTGAAGATAGTATCTCACCAAATGTTTCTGCGACTTCGTTACTGATTTCAAATATTACGTATTTCACGTTGTTCCTTGTTTTAGGTGGCGTGATGGTGTACTTTGTCAATCGTCAGTTACATAAAGGGCCAGAAGCACAAGAAGAGCAAGAGAAGTTGGATCAGGCAATGCCAAAAGATCCATTTGATGGAGGTGCGTATTAATGAGCGGCTTACAACTATTGTGGTTTTTGATTATTGGATTATTCTTTGCCGGTTTTTTCTTTTTAGAAGGCTTTGACTTTGGTGTGGGCATGTCTTTAAAAACACTCGCTTTTGACGAAAAAGAAGAAGATCAATTAATTGAAACGATTGGACCGATTTGGGATGGCAATGAAGTTTGGCTAGTGACAGCTGGCGGCGCCATGTTTGCCTCTTTTCCATATTGGTATGCGTCTTTGTTTAGTGGATTTTATTTAATCTTGTTACTGATTTTAGTTGGGTTGATTATTCGTGGCGTGTCGTTTGAGTTTCGTGAAAAAAGCCAACCAAAATATAAAAAGATTTGGACGGGGACGCTTAGTCTAGGGAGCTTTATGATTCCATTTTTCTTTGGGGTCTTATTCGTGAATCTCGTTCAAGGAATGCCTTTGGATGCGGATGGGAATATGATGGCGACGTTCACTGATTATATTAATCTCTTTTCAATTGTTGGCGGTATCGCATTAACGCTGCTTTCGTATTTACATGGTATGAACTATATTGCGATGAAAACGACCGGTCCGGTTCGATTGAAGGCAAAAAATCATGCGCAAGCCTTATATTGGGTGTTGTATGTTGGGTTAGTTATTTTTGCGGCGTTGCTTTATATGCAAACCGATTTCTTTGAGTATCGTTTCCTCTCAACAACTCTCTTACTTGCAGTGATGGTTTTATTAACGGTAGTTGCGAATGTTTCCTTGAATTATGGCAAAGAGCGAACAGCCTTTTTTGCGAGTGGTTTGACACTTGTCACGTTAGTCGCGCTATTGTTTAACGGCTTATTCCCACGAGTGATGATTAGTTCGATCTCATCGGAATTTGATTTATTAATCAAAAATGCGTCTTCATCGCCTTATACCTTAAAAATAATGAGTTTCATTTCGCTCACGATTTTACCATTTGTCCTAGGATATATTGCATGGTCTTACTATATTCTTAGAGGAAGAATCCGTCATGACGAGGATTCAGTGGGGTACAAGCAATGATGGATAAAGCTTTAATGAGCTTGTCCAAAATTAAACAAATAATGGGGATGCTTGCAGGACTTGCGGTTTTGCAAGCTCTCTTCATTATTGGGCAAGCCTATACGTTAGCTCGAATCATCACGAATTTATGGCAAGGGGATTTGATGAAAGATCAGATAACCTGGCTAGTCGGTTTCTTAGTGATTTATTTAGCGCGTCATGCGAGTATCTGGTTGCGCGATCACCTGTTAGATCACTATGCGGCAGAGCAAAGTAAAGGACTACGAAAAGCGTTACTGGAAAAAATATTCCGGGTTGGACCGAGCATCGTCCAGCAACAAGGAACAGGGAATATGACCACTATGGCCCTAGAAGGAATTACCCAAGTGGAAAATTATATTCACTTAATTCTCGTCAAAATCATCAATCTGATGTTGATTCCTTGGATTATTTTAGCGTTTATTTTTTATTTGGATCTCCAATCGGGACTCATCTTAATCACCATTTATCCTTTAATCATTTTATTTATGGTGCTTTTAGGCTACGCTGCTAGAGGAAAAGCGGATCGTCAGTACGCTTCTTTCCAAGTGTTATCGAATCATTTTTTAGATTCTTTGCGCGGCATCGATACGCTAAAAATGTTTGGCTTAAGCAAGCGTTACGGGAAAAGTATTTTCCAAACAAGTGAGTCTTTTCGGAAGGCCACGATGAGTACGTTAAAAATTGCCATTCTTTCAAGTTTCGCCTTAGATTTCTTTACGACGCTTTCGGTTGCGATTGTCGCGGTGATGTTAGGCTTACGTCTAATCAATGAAGGGATTTTTCTCTTCCCTGCTTTGACAGTCTTAATTTTAGCGCCAGAATATTTCTTGCCGATTCGTGATTTTTCTGCTGATTATCATGCAACATTAGAAGGAAAAAACGCCATGCGCGCCATTCGCGAAGTGTTAGAAGTTCCAGAAGTACCGACCCAAGCCTTATCGATGACCCCTTGGCAAGCAGATAGTACGCTCTGTCTTGAAGCGATGCAAGTTTCGTATGAGGACAAAACCGTTTTAAATGTGGCGGATTTACACGTTCAGGGGCATCAAAAAATAGGGATTATTGGCATGAGTGGTTCAGGGAAATCAACCTTAATCAATTTACTTAGTGGATTTGTGACCCCCGATTCAGGTCGTGGTATCGTTAATGGGGAAGTGATGCAGCATTTTGCTCACAAAAAGTGGCAAGAGCAAATGATTTATATCCCACAAAATCCTTATATTTTCCAAACGACCTTACGAGAAAACATTACGTTCTATACACCTGATGCAAGTGAGGCTGCCGTGCTACGGGCAGTTGAAGTGGCCGGACTGAATGAATTAGTCGCAGAGCTGCCAGAAGGGCTAGAAACACTCCTAGGAGGCGGTGCGCGGACATTAAGTGGCGGACAAGCCCAACGAATTGCTTTAGCACGCGCCTTTTTAGATGAATCACGTCATATTTTACTATTTGATGAACCAACAGCGCACTTAGATATTGAGACGGAAGTTGAATTAAAGGAACGAATGTTACCCTTAATGGCCGATCGCTTAGTCTTTTTTGCAACGCACCGTCTGCATTGGATGCATCAAATGGATCAGATCATTGTCTTGAAAGAAGGAACGATTGTTGAAATGGGAACGTTTGAATCGTTGACTGCTCAAAAAGGACATTTTTATGAACTCACAAAACAAATGAGGAGGGAAGCCGATGTTTAAGATTCCGCTTTTGAGTGCTTTTGCGCAAGATACTTGGGTGAAACCCTTCATGAAGCAATACAAAAAAACATTACTATTAGCCATTTTTTTAGGCTTCCTGACATTCTTTAGTGCCGCAGCGTTGATGTTTAACTCTGGTTATTTGATTAGTCGCGCAGCTTCGTTACCTGAAAATATCTTATTAATTTATATTCCCATTGTCTTTACGCGAGGATTTGGGATTAGTCGGCCGGTTTTTCGTTATATTGAACGATTGGTCAGTCATAATTGGGTCTTGAAAATGACCTCTAAATTACGGTTGAAATTGTATCAAACGTTGGAAACTGATGGGATTTTCGTGAAGCGTCACTACCGAATGGGCGATATTTTAGGGTTACTAGCGGAAGATATCAACCATATTCAAGATTTGTATTTACGGACGATTTTCCCCACAGCTATTGCGTGGCTTCTGTATTTCTTTATTGTCATCGCGTTAGGTTTCTTTTCCCTTTGGTTTGCCCTTGTGATGGCGCTTTTGTTCTTTTTATTAGTAGCTGTCATGCCAGTCTGGTCGATTCTCGTCAACGGCGCACGCCAAGAACAAGAAAAACGTTATAAAAATGGCTTATATACTGAATTAACGGATAATGTGTTAGGCGTTTCAGATTGGATTTTTAGCCAAAGAGGCGAAGAATATGTGGCGTTACATGAAGCGAATCAAGCCGAATTATTAACTGTTCAACAAGCGATGCGTCGCTTTAATAATCGCAGGGCTTTTTTAATTCAATGTGTCTTTGGGCTAATACTTTTAGCCTTGCTGTTATGGACTAGTCAACGTTTTGTTGGCAATCATGGTGGTAAAGCCAATTGGATCGCCGCTTTTGTCTTAAGTGTCTTTCCGTTAATTGATGCCTTTTCCGTCTTGCCTTCAGCAGCCGAAGAGACCAATCGCTACAAGGAATCAATTGTTCGATTGAATCATTTATCGGTAAAAGAAGAAGTAGAGGCGCATCCGGTACTAGACGACCCGATTGAAATAACAATTGAGAATTTGTCTTTTACGTATCCAAAGAGCACGAAACAAGTCTTAAAACAACTTGATTTAACGATTCCTGCGGGGCACAAAATGGCGATTTTAGGCCGGAGTGGTTCCGGTAAAAGCACGCTAGCCAGTTTATTGCGCGGCGATTTAGTACCTGAGCAAGGTCAAGTCTGTTTAAACGGAATTCCGACACCACTATTTGGCGATGCCATCGCAAATTATGTGGGTGTCATTCAACAAAGTCCCTATTTATTTAATACGACTATTTTAAATAATCTACGCTTAGGAGATCCGACGGCGAGTGAAGAAAAAGTCTGGGAAGTCTTGCAACAAGTCGGCTTAAAAGACTTAGTCGAAAGCCTACCGGATGGACTCGCAACCATGGTGGATGAAGCTGGACTACGTTTTTCAGGTGGCGAACGTCATCGCATGGCGCTAGCGCGCTTGCTATTAAAAGAGACGCCGATTATTTTATTTGATGAACCAACTGTTGGACTTGATCCGATTACAGAACAAGCCTTGATTGATACGTTTTTAACCACACTAAAAGATAAAACGATGATTTGGATTACGCATCATTTACAAGGGATTGAAAAAATGGACCAAGTCATCTTTATTGAAGAAGGCATTTTAGAAATCTCAGGCTCGCCAGAAGAATTAGCCAAAACAAGCCTGAGATATCAACAATTAAAAGCCATCGATGAAGGGCGTTCGTAAAAAAACTACAAAAAAGAGTTGAGACGGTCATCGTCTCAACTCTTTTTTAAGAGGTGCGTAACAATAAATAAGTCGTTAGTTTTTTCAACAATTTTTTTGTTTCGCCTTTTGGCAAGCGGTCAATTAATGTGAGTGCCTCATTCGTGAAATTTTTGGCGTAAGCTTTCGCTTCTTTCACTCCTTGATACGTCACGACTAAATCAGCTACAATTTTTGCTTCTTCCACTGTGATGTCTGCCCCTTTTGAAAGATAAGGCATGAAGGCTTCAGGATGTCGTTTTTTCGCCATTAACAATGGTAACGTATAAACTCCCTGAGCTAAATCTTCTAAAATCGGTTTTTTCAAGGCTTTTTTGTCAGCTGTATAATCAAGAATATCATCATAAATTTGAAAGGCCATTCCAATATTTCGGCCAATTTTCTCGGCAAGTCCAACTGTTTCTTCGGAACAATGACCAAAGTAGGCTCCTTCTAAACAAGCTAAGGCAAAGAGTTCAGCGGTTTTGCCATCGATATTGTGTAAATAATTTTCCACTGTATTGTCAGTGTGGAATCGATCAGCCATTTGATTGAGTTCGCCTAGCAACAAATGGCTCATGGCTGCCGAATTTTTAGCGAGATAAGCAGAGCCGTTCATACTCTCGATAATCAAGTCAAAGAAAATAGTGAATAACAAATCGCCAGTATAGACCGCAACATCTTTGCCATATTGGGCCTGGATCGTAATCAAGTTTCGGCGCAAAGGAGAATCGTCAATAATATCGTCGTGAACAAGACTCGCCATATGGAGAATTTCGAGTGACGCTGCAATTTTTAATAATTGCTCAGGATTTTGTTTCTCTTTATCTCCTAGCTCGGCAAATAAGAAGAAAAAAGTGGGTCGGAGAAATTTCCCCCCCGCATTGGTTAAGTCAATGAGCGCTTTTCTGATTTCAGTATTTTCAATCTGGAGTCGTTCTTCAATTAATAAGCAGACAGCTTGGAGTTTTGTTTGAATCATGGGATAATCGTTCAAGTAAGTAAGCATTGTTGTATCCTTTCTATAAATACATTCTTCATCATTCTAGCTTATCTATGCATAAAAAGGCAAATATCTGCCTATAAAACAAAGGAGTTTTTATGACAATTAAACTATTTTTTGAACTTGTAGAAATGAAAGCCAAAACGGCAAGTGTATTGCCTTTTTTAATTGGTCTTTGTTACAGTTATTATCGCTATGGTACCCTCCATTTAGGATATGTTGGGCTTTACTTTGTGGCGATGTTTATTTTTAATATGGCCGTTGATATTTTAGATAATTACAATGATTATAAACATGCGACTGAGGAGCACGATTATAAAGAAAAGACGAATATCATTGGTCGTGAACAGCTCTCGCTTCGTCTTTTATTTTGGTTGATGACCGGTATGATTGTCTTTTCGGCAGGTCTTGGTCTATGGTTAGCCACTCAAGTCGGTTGGCCATTATTTTGGATGGGCTTGTATTGTTACGCTGTGGGAATCTTTTATTCTTCTGGTCCTAAACCACTTTCTAGTCTGCCATTAGGCGAAGTTTTTTCTGGAGTGACGATGGGGATCATGATTTCGCTGATTTGCGTCTATTTAAACGCTTTTGAAGCATTTCATTGGCATTTTTTTGAAGTATTGAGTATTGTTATCATTGCCTTGCCAAATACCATGTGGATTGCCAATTTAATGTTAGCAAATAATATTTGTGATTTAGAAGAAGATCGTAAAAATAAACGCTATACATTAGTTCATTATATCGGTAAAAAAAGAGCCTTATCGTTATTTGTGACGATGAATGTGATTGCGCTCATGAGTATCGGACTTTCCGTTATCCTAAACTTAGCACCGCTGAGCGTGTTGTTAAGTTATCTGATCGTTCCCTTTATTTGGCAGCAAACAACACGTTTTTTACAAAAACAAGATAAACAAGAGACCTTTATCTGCGCGGTAAAAATCCTTGCAGTGGGCTCAACAATCCAAGTACTTACCTATTTAGTAGGTTTGTTAATACCTTTATTTTAAACAAAAGAAAGAAGTGGCAGTCATGAAGAATGTGACAATTTTAGGCGCTGGATACGCTGGATTAAGAACGTTAAGAGAATTACAAAAAAGCAAAGAGGATTTTAGTATTACGTTAGTGGACCGCAATCGTTACCATTTTGAATCAACCGATTTACATGAAGTAGCGGCAGGCACACAACCTTGGGAAAAAATCACTTATGAAATTAGCGATGTTGTCGACCCAGCCAAGACCACTTTTATTCAAGATGATGTACTTAAAATTGACCCCGAAAAGCAAGAAGTTGTTTTAAAAGATCGCGGTGTGATTACCTACGATTACTTAGTTGTTGCGCTCGGTTTCCGTTCAGAGACGTTCGGTATACCAGGGGCAACAGAATATGCGTTAGAAATGGTTGATATTGATTCCGCTAGAAAAGTTCACGACCATATTTTGACAGCGATGGATCAATATCAAGCAACGCAAGATCGTAAATATTTAAATATTACGGTATGTGGCGCAGGCTTTACAGGAATTGAATTAGTGGGTTCCTTAGTTGAAAATAAAAAAGCCTTTGCCAAACGGGCTGGAGTGAAACCAGAAGAAATCACGATTTTTTGTGTAGAAGCCGCACCTTCGATTCTACCAATGTTTAATGATGAGTTGAGAAGCTATTGTCTCAATAA
This sequence comes from Enterococcus sp. DIV1314a, assembly GCF_051713805.1. Classification (NCBI taxonomy): domain Bacteria; kingdom Bacillati; phylum Bacillota; class Bacilli; order Lactobacillales; family Enterococcaceae; genus Enterococcus; species Enterococcus sp. DIV1314a. The sequence goes on from NZ_JBIOQP010000001.1 coordinate 1,202,275, forward strand.
ATTGAAAAAATGGGATGTTGCTTTGATGACAGGTAAGGCAATCAAAGGATTAAAAGAAAATACGGTCGTCTATGCGGATGGAGAAGAAGAAAAAGAACTCCAAACGGGGACGATTATTTGGACCACCGGGGTTAGCGGAAGCGAAGTTATTGGGGCATCAGGCTTTGAAGAACGTCGAGGTCGCGTAAGTGTTCACCCTGATCTACGCGATCCTAAACACGAAAATATCTATCTCATTGGGGATGTCAGTGCGGTCATCGATCCCTTAACGAATCGTCCGTATCCAACAACCGCTCAAATTGCCTTAAAAATGGGTGCACATGCTGGACGTAATCTTTTAGCCCAACTAAAGAACCAACCAACGAAAGCTTTTTCGTTCCAATCGTTAGGTTCCGTGGCATCGATTGGGAATGCACATGCATTTGGACTTGTCGGAAAAGTCAATGTTAAAGGCTATCCTGCTTCATTTGTGAAGAAAATGATCATGAATAAATCACTCTTAGAAACGGGTGGCGTGAAAGAAGTAATGGCGAAAGGCCGCTTTGATTTGTATCGATAAATTCAATAGTTGAATAAGAAGGCTGAATCATCGTCTATGTTCGCTTGTTTTATTTTGAAATAACAGAGGGTGTTCAATGGCCCTGCGATGGTGAGCATAGAATGCAATCGTTTGATTTAAAGGAGTTGTGGCAAAAGTCACAGCTCCTTTTTTGGTAAGATTTCTGTCATTGTTGGCAATCATTCATTTTGCCTAAATCATAATGTAAAAAAATATTAAAATAGATGGTGTATAGAATGGTCATGGCTGAATTGGCTTTGTATATAAACGTAGGAATGATAATAGTGAAAGGTCTGATAGTGGTATTTATGTTCAAATATCTTTTAAAGATTATACGCATATTAGAAGAAATTAGAGATAAAAATAATTAAGTTGGTTGTATAACTTTTTGTGTTGATACTTGATATTCGTATCATTCTTCAACACTTTTTTCAACGATCCTATTTTTTTTAGTCTCTCTTCGAACAATGACCGTCGCCTTTAGATTGCGGATCGTCATGAAACAAGCAAAAAAATTGCTCGTGTTCTTTTGACAAGTTAAACTAAGATGAATCAAAAATAGATAACAATCAAAGGAGCGGAAGTTTTATGCAACGTACGATCACAGAAGCAATCATTAACAGACGAACCTCCAAAAAAAGTTTAGACCAACCGGTATCATTAGAATTAATTTATCAATTATTAGAAAAAGCGAGTTACGCTCCTTTTCATAAACGAGAACCATGGCAAGCTAAAATTGTGACGACACCCGCAGAAAAAGACTGGCTTTATGAAAAAGTGATTGCGACATATGAACGAAAAGGGCTCATTCATGATGAGGAAAGTCAGAAAAAGTTTACGACTAAAATGACGCGGTTGTTAAAAGAAGCGCCGGCGACGATTTTGTTTGCTCGTGAGCTAATTCCTGAAAATCCTCGCCTTGATTCGGATGCGATCCAAGCAACGGCTGCCTTAATTCAAAACTTCTCTTTACTGGCGTATGAAGAAGGTCTCGTTGGTTTTTGGGCATCGAGTCCGTTTGTTATGGACCAAGAATTATCAGAAGAACTAGGCTTTCCTGCAAACTATCAACTGATTGCGAATTATCGTTTAGGTTACGCAGATCCTACGTTATCAACACCAAAAGCCAAACGGTCACCCGTCAAGCAATGGGCATCCTCCTTATTATAAAAAAATGCCGTGTATTCAGATTCAACTGAATGCATGGCATTTTTGGTTAGGACTGAAGGGCTTGTTCAAAATCAGCAATTAAATCCTCGATGTCTTCAATTCCACACGACAACCGCACGAGTGTGGGGGTAACACCCATTTTTAAGCGTTCTTCTTCCGGCATGGAGGCATGCGACATGCACCATGGCAGTGAAAGGATGGATTCGACCCCACCTAGACTAACAGCGACAATCGGTAATTGACAGTTTTCAAACAGTTGATGAACGTGTTCTTCTGACGCCAGTTCAAATGACAACACAGCCCCGCCATTTTTTGCTTGTTTTTGATGCGTTTCATAACCGCGATGTGTAGCTAATCCTGGGTAATAAACCTGTTTAATTTGCGGTTTTTGCTGTAAATATTCAGCCATCGCTTGAGCGTTTACAATGGATTTTTCCATTCGTAAGCCCATTGTTTTGACGCCGCGAAGAAGTAACCAGCCCTCTTCCACAGCGAGAATACCGCCGAGCGCTTTTTGGTGGATTTTCAGTTGCTGATACAATGCTTCATCGTTCGTTGCGATTAGACCGGCAATCACATCACTGTGGCCGTTAATAAATTTTGTCCCAGAATGAATCACAATATCAATTCCAAGTGGCAAGGTTTCTTGGCCAAGAGGTGTCATAAACGTGTTATCACAAGCAACGAGTAGCTGATGTGTTTTCGCAATTTTGGTGACGGCTTCTAAATCGGTTATCGTTAATAAAGGATTGGAAGGTGTTTCTAAATAAAACATTTTTGTATTTGGTTGAATCGCTGCTTCCCATGCGGAAACATTTGATTCATCGACAAAGGTACACTCAATCCCAAAACGAATTAAAAATTCATGGACGGTTTGGTAAGTGCCACCGTAAATGTTTTTGCCTAATACGAGGTGATCGCCACTCGATAACAAAAATAAAACGGCATTTATAGCAGCGACTCCTGAAGAAAAGGCCAGCCCATATGACGCATCTTCTAATGATTTAATGCATTCTTCAACTGCGGTAATGGTCGGATTACCAAAGCGCGTATATTGATAGCCCTCATGCTTAAAGACGTCACTTTGATGAAAGGTTGATGCTTGAAATTTTGGAATAGAAGAAGCGCCTGTTTCGCGACAGATTACCGGATAAGCATGTAATAATTTTGTATTGATGTTCATATTTTACCCTCCAACCGATTCATAATAAATATAAATGAAAAAAATAATAACTAGGTTAATGAAGAAGGTAACATAGACCAAAAGTATTTGTCAATCAAAAATGATAAAAAATTATCAAAGAAATGTATAACATAAGAAATATTTATGATATAATTGAAAGCGATCACAAATCAATGAGGTTAATCACTTTCGTTCGTTAAAAAATACCTGTTTTAACGAGATAAAATGACAAGATCATTTGGAATAACCTTTTTGAAACTAGTGAAGGAGGCGATTTTACGTATTTGATAAAAAAAAATTATCATGAGAATTGGCGAACGATTTAACAGGTAAGAGAAAAACAACGGAAAAAACAGCTGTTGGTGTAGGGACAGTTCCAAATCTGACAAGTGTTAAGTTTTCCAAAATGAAAGAAAAACAGGTAGAATAAAAGAATCATAGAAGAAAAGGAGGAAACCAAATGGAAATAGTGATTATTGGGGGAATTGCGGCTGGAATGAGTGTCGCTGCAAAAGCAAAACGGACTAATAAAGCGGCAAATGTGACCGTGATTGAAAAAGAACCCTATGTTTCTTTTGGAGCATGCGGGTTACCTTATTATTTAGGTGGCCAATTTGAGGATCAAAAAGAAATGTTTGCGCGAACACCGGAACAAATGCGTGCCAGTGGAATTGAGTTATTATTAGAACATGAAGTCGTAGCGGTTGATTTTCAAACGAAAACCGTCACGATGACTGACTTAACAACCCAATCAGTGAAAACGAAACGTTACGATCGCTTGATGATTGCCACTGGAGCAACACCGATTATCCCTCCTATCCCGGGAATTGACTCAACGAATGTCTACACGATTACCAAACCAGAACCGGTAGCGCAGCTCAAAGCGCGTTTAAAAGACATTCAAGATGTCGTGGTCATTGGCGGGGGATTTATTGGCGTAGAAGTGGCAGATCAATTAGCTTTACAAGGAAAAACCATTCATTTAATTGAGGCGGAAAATGCGCTGATGAATGGACCGTTTGATCCGGAGTTTTCTGAAAAAATCAAAATGGCTGTTGAGAAAGAAGCCATTACCGTTCACTTATCCGAAAAAGCGGAAGAATTTGTGACACAAGATGGTCGCGTGACTGCCGTGAAAACCGATAAAGGGGAGTACCCGGCGGATGTTGTGATTGTCGCAGTTGGTTTTAGACCAAACACGCAATTTCTAAAAGAAGAATTAGACAGGTTACCAAATGGCGCAATCGTCATTGATGCTTATGGCCGGACGTCACAAGAAGCGGTATTTGCTGCGGGAGATTGTGCGACGGTTCCTCATCGACTTGCCGGAAATGTCTATTTACCATTAGCGACGGTTGCGAACAAAATGGGGCGTATCATCGGTACGAATATTGCGGTGGAAGCAGATGAAATGCTCGCTTTTCCAGGAGTTTTAGGATCGAGTGCGATTAAAGCCGGGCAATACGAAGCAGCAAGTACGGGCTTGACTGAAAAGCAAGCAAAACAGCTTAATCTGAATGTACGAACAACTTGTATTGAAACATCCAATCATTCAAATTATTATACAGTCCAAGAGAAAATCATGATTAAACTTGTTTACGATGCGGAGACGTTTGTCTTGTATGGTGCCCAATTGTTCGGTAAAAACGAAACGGTCTTACGAGCAACCGGCTTAACGAGTGCGATTCATGCTGGAATCACGACAAAAGAATTAGGATTTATTGATTTTTCTTATGCACCACCGTTCGCTTCGACATGGGAAGCGATTAATGTCGCGGCTAATACTGCAAAATAAAGGAGAGAAATGATTATGATTGAATCACCATTTTTTACCCAGTTTTTAAAAATCAGTAATGCCTATACACTGATTGCTATTATTTTATTAGTTCTTTCGATTGGTATTTTAAAAGTGTTAAAAGATAAACGGACGAGCTTTTCAAAACGAATGATTATTGCCTTAGTCATTGGTTTAGTTTTAGGGATTGCGATTGATTTAGTAGGGAAATCCAGCCCAATCTTCCTTGATTACGGAAGAACAGAAATTTCAGTCTGGTATAGTTTAGTTGGAACAGGTTTCTTGAAATTAGTTCAATTATTGGCGATTCCTGTGGTGTTCTTATCGATTATTCAAGTAGTTGTCAATGTTGAAGGTGACCGCATTAAAAGTTTAACGGGTAGAACCTTTGCAACATTATTAGGAACGACCGCAATCTCAGCAATTGTTGGGATTTTAGTCGTAAAACTGTTTAATTTACAAGGAGCTAGTTTTGCGGGTGATTTAACAGATGCTAAAGCGGAATCGATTGGTACCATTGCCGCACAAAGTTTTCCGGAATTTTTCTTAAAATTAATTCCTAATAATATTTTCCAAGTCATGAGTGATAATGGCAGTATTGTTTCTGTTGTGATTATCGCAGCGATGTTTGCGAGTGCGATTCGTTTCTTACAAGTCAAAAAACCAAAAGAAGTTGCCCCTTTTATGGTCCTACTCGATTCATTAAAAGTGACAGTGAACTCAGTCTTAACAAACGTTATCAAATTAATGCCATACGGAATTGTTGCCTTAGTTTCAAATACCATTATTTCAAATGGTGTTGAAGCGATTATCGGAATGTTAGGCTTTATTGCCGCGCTCTACACGGGTGTCTTCATCATGCTACTTGTTTATGTGGTGATTTTACTAGCAGTTGGCGCAAATCCAATTACGTTCTACAAAAAAACCTTTACGACTTTAGTCTTTGCCTTCTCTTCTCGTTCAAGTGTGGGAACATTGCCTTACACCTTGAAAACATTACAAGAAGATCTTGGTGTATCAGGTGAAACATCGAATTTTGTTGGGACACTTGGAACATCGATTGGAATGAATGGCTGTGCCGGTGTCTTCCCAGCAATGCTTGGGACTTTAATTGCGGGTGCGGTGGGAACGGAATTGAATCTCTCGTTCTTCGTCCTAGTTGTCGTTGTCGTCACAGTTGGTTCAATCGGAATTGCTGGCGTTCCTGGAACAGCGACCGTTGCAGCAACTGTTACCTTGAATGGTTTAGGCTATGGCCATACGATTTCAAGTATTGGTGCGGTTTTCGGAATTGATCCGATCATCGATATGGGTCGTACGATGTTAAACGTGGCAGGTGCGATGGTGTCTGCGATCGTCGTTGATAAATGGGATGGTACATTTAATCGTGAAATTTACGATGCACCGATGAAAGCAAGTAGTGATGAAGAATAATCATTTTTAATAAATAAAAACCCGATCGGCCAATAAAAAGAGGAAACTCTTTCATTGGTCAATCGGGTTTTTTCTTGTAAAACTTAGCTGTTTTCTACCATTTTAATGTAACGATAGACGCTTGGTTCAGAGATGTGTAAAATTTCTGAAACGCGCGCGACAGCTCCTTTTATTTGGAAAACACCGCGTTCATTTAAATTACGCACAATTTCTACTTTTAGTTCCTTACTCAATAATACTTTTTGGTCGAGTAAGTCTGGCGAAACAATGGAGTAGACAATTCCTTCAATCGATTCGTCTAAGATTTCGACGAGATCGGTTGATTGAGGCTCATCAGATGGTAACAATGTCGTTGAAGGAAAAGGTGCCAGATTCGCTAAGGCGAGAATATCACGCGAAAGTTCTTCGTAGCGACTCGTATCTTGATTAATACAAAGCATGCCTTCTAACTCGCCATTCTTTCCTTTGATAAAGAAGGTGGAACCTTTCAGTTGTTTACCGTTGATTGTTTGCGACTTGTAATTTAAGACGTAATCTTGCACTTTATGTTTTTTAGATTGGATTAACTCAAGTGCAAAACCGGTAATCGGCGAATGAATTGTCCGCCCACTGACATGACTATTCTCAATCGTAGCAATGTGGAAATTTCCAGAATCTAACACATGTAACACAATTTCATATTGATGACCAAGTGTTTTCCCTAAAAAGTGTGACAGGGAAGTATAAAGTTGCAATTTTTCGTTATCCATACGTTTCTCCTAATAATTTTTTATCATAGTAAAAGAATACCATAACCTGAATTTTTATTCATGTGTCGATTTCCTTTTTTAGTGATTCTTAATGAAATATGCTCGATTCTTTTTATTGCCTCAAAAATATTCGAGGGTCCCTAACGATTGAACTGATTCCCGTCTCTTAAAAAAGATGCTGTCGATGCGCGCAAGATTCTTTTCGTGATTAAGGGATTTGATTTTGACATTTTTAGATAATGGGTATATAGTAAAGATGTGATTACAATTGTAAACAAAAGAAAGCGAGTGTTGAAAGATGGAGAAAAGATATACGATTAAAAAAATGAAATGTGCAGGATGTGCCAATAAGATTACGGCTACGTTAGAGCAACTAGCAGGTGTTAAAAAGATTGACATAAAGCTTGCGGAACAAACCGTTAACGTATCTTTTGATGACCAAAAAATAAAGGCACAACAAATCGAAGAGGCGCTCAGTCATGCGGGCTATCCTGTAGACTAAAAAATTAGTAGGGAGGAAAATGACGTGAAAAAAGAAACATTTCCGATTGAAGGGATGTCTTGCGCTTCATGTGCGCAAACCGTCGAAAAATCGGTTCAAAACCTCGCCGGGGTCCAAGAGGCCTCAGTCAACTTTGCAACGGAAAAATTAACGGTAACTTATAATGAACAAGAATTAACTGCTCAAACTATTAGCGAAGCGGTTCATCAAGCAGGGTACGAAGTCGTTCAACCGACGCAAGAAATGACTTTTGCGATTGAAGGAATGACGTGTTCATCTTGTGCCCAAACGGTTGAAAAAACAGCCAAGCATTTAGCAGGTGTGAAGGATGCGGCAGTCAATTTGGCGACAGAAAAATTAGTCGTTCAATTCAATCCAGGAGCGGTGCAAGCACGTGAGATTATTGAAGCCGTGAAGGAAGCGGGTTATAGTGCTAAGATTTTCACTTCAAGCAAAGAAAATACGACAGAAGAAGCAGATAAAAAAGCCAAACATCTAAAAGATATTTGGACTCGCTTTATCGGTTCAGCTATTTTTACGGTACCATTGCTTTACTTAGCGATGGGTGACATGGTTGGGTTACCAACACCAAGCTTTTTAAATCCAATGGAAAATAGCGTAACGTTTGCGACATTGCAATTATTGCTAACGATTCCAGTGATGTATTTTGGTCGTAGCTTTTTCATCGTAGGATTCCGTACCTTATTTAAAGGTCATCCGAATATGGATTCACTTGTCGCTTTAGGAACGAGTGCCGCTTTCTTATATAGTGTTTATAGTACGATTTTAGTGTATCAAGGCGATGCTCATGCGGCGATGAACTTATATTATGAATCCGCAGCTGTTATTTTAACGTTGATTACATTAGGGAAATACTTTGAATCGGTCTCAAAAGGAAAAACGTCGGAAGCGATTAAGAAATTAATGGGTCTGGCACCCAAAACAGCCAACGTGATGCGTGATGGTGTGGAAGTTGAAATTGCGATTGAAGACGTCCAAACAGGCGATATTTTAGTCGTTCGTCCCGGTGAAAAAATTCCAGTCGATGGCACGGTTGTTGAAGGAAGTTCCGCAATTGATGAGTCGATGTTAACCGGTGAAAGTTTACCAGTTGAAAAGAAAATCGGTGATAGCGTAGTGGGGGCAAGTATCAACAAGACGGGTTCATTTAAGTTTGAAGCAACAAAAGTCGGCGAAGACACGACACTATCCCAAATTATTCATTTAGTTGAAGAAGCTCAAGGATCGAAAGCGCCCATTGCACAATTAGCGGATAAAGTTTCAGGGGTCTTTGTCCCAATCGTCATTGTACTAGCGATTTTGGCGGGTCTTGCTTGGTTCTTATTTGGACAAGAGTCTTGGGTCTTTGCTTTAACGATTACGATTTCCGTGTTAGTGATTGCTTGTCCGTGTGCGCTGGGATTAGCAACACCAACAGCCATTATGGTTGGAACGGGTAAAGGCGCGGAAAATGGCGTCTTAATCAAGAGTGGCGACGCATTAGAAACAACGCACAAAATCGAAACGATTGTATTTGACAAAACAGGAACCATCACAGAAGGGAAACCGGTTGTAACAGATCTGTTGACGTATCAAGGAATGACAGAAGAAGGATTGTTAACGTTAGCGGCAGCAGCTGAAGTGGGTTCAGAACATCCACTGGCGCAAGCAATCATTGAAAGAGCGAAAGAAAACGGCCTTGTTTTACCTGAAAGTAATAATTTTAATGCGATTCCTGGTCATGGAATTCAAGTTTTTGTTGAGGGACAAAAAGTCTTATTTGGGAATCAAAAATTAATGGCTGAAAACAATATTCCCTTAACGAATGAAGTAGCCGATGCACAGAAATTGGCGATGGATGGCAAAACACCGATGTACTTAGCTTTAGAAAATCAATTAGTCGGGATTGTCGCAGTGGCCGATACCGTTAAAGCGAGTAGTCAAGCAGCGATTGCTCGTCTACACAAGATGGGCTTAGAAGTGGCGATGATTACAGGGGATAATCATCAAACAGCCCAAGCGATTGCCAAACAAGTGGGTATCGATCGTGTGTTTAGTGAAGTCTTACCAGAAGATAAAGCCAAAGAAGTCAAAAAAATCCAATCTGAAGGCAAGAAAGTCGCAATGGTGGGTGATGGGATTAACGATGCACCTGCATTAGCCCAAGCGGATGTCGGAATTGCGATTGGAACAGGAACGGATGTTGCGATTGAATCAGCCGATATTGTCTTAATGCGTGGTGATTTAAATGATGTACCAACAGCGATTGAATTGAGCCGAGCAACAATCAAAAACATCCGTGAAAATTTATTCTGGGCCTTTGCCTATAACGTTTTAGGGATCCCAGTTGCAATGGGAATCCTCTATGCCTTTGGTGGCCCATTATTAAATCCAATGTTAGCCGGTGCTGCGATGAGCTTTAGTTCGATTTCGGTGGTCTTGAATGCCTTACGATTAAAACGATTCAAACCCAAATTACCCTAATTGAAAGAAAAAGCACCGTTCGCTTCAGGAACGGTGCTTTTTTGACTAAGATTAAGAATGTAATAATAAAAGAACAATTGAAATTAGATCTTTGTCCTATCGTGTATAATCATTCTAAAAGGACAGGGATAATGAGATGATGATACTAGTAAGTTTTTTGAGCCTGACGATTGCATGGCTATTGCCAATTGTTGCAATGTTTTTCCAGAAAAAGTTTTTTTACTATTCTTTTTTTAGTATGCTAGCTTGTGCTTTAGGTATCTGGCTAGAGTACGGCTATATTGGGAGACTGGTTCAAAAAGAAGACTGGTCGGCGATGATGGATATTATCCCAACGATGTATACATTATTGGGACTTGCTCTTTTAGGAACAGTCGTATTAAATTCGATTCTTTGGTGGCGTGTGAAAAGCAAAGAGAGTCAAACCATCTAATAGAACTATCCTTACCAATCATAGGTGAGGATGGTTCTGTTTTTATAGAATTTGCGGGCGAGAAAACCCACTGTTTTAATGGTGGGATGATAGCCCGTAGACGTACTGTAAGAATGTAGGGAAACTTGCATTTAGAGGCAATACAAATGCTCGTATTGTCCAATGAAGAAACTGAATTGCTGGGAACTCGTAAAGCTAACGAAACGACAACGTAGGGATATCAAACCCAAGCGTGAACGTGGTGAAAACAGAAAAAATTCGTTAGATGGCATAAGCTTAAATCCTAAGTGTTCACATAATCGAAAATCAGCAGCCAAGCCTAGAAATAGGAAGGCTCAACGACTATTCCTCTTGAGGGAAGTCCACACAAGCATGTGGAAGTGGTTTCGCCTTAACAAGTAAAGTTGAAGGATAAGATATAGTCTGTGCCTGCATGGAAGTGTAAGAAGTTCATCAGAGAACTGCATGGGAAGTCGCGAACCTGTGTGAACAAACTCCACACGATAAAGTCAAAAAAATGTTACTATTTGTGTATAATAATTTTTAATTAATACACTTTTTGATGTATAATAAACTCATGGATAACGAATATAGACATTCTAAGACAACTGTATCGTTACTCAACTATCATTTTGTTTTTTGTCCTAGATATCGTCGGAAACTATTTGTCAATTCCGAAGTAGACGCTAGTTTTAAATCGCTTGTTCATTCAATCTGTAAAGAAAATGAATGGGAAATCATGGCTATAGAGACAGATAAAGATCATTGTCATCTTTTTGTAAATGTTCAACCTACCTATTCACCAGCGGATATCATGAAGGTGATTAAGGGAAGAACATCTAGAGAATTAAGACAATCATTTGAACATTTAAGTAAAATGCCAAGTGTTTGGACACGATCTTACTTTGTTTCAACAGCAGGGAATATTTCTAGTGAAACAATTAAACGATATGTAGAAAGTCAAAGGACAAGATATTGAGTTTACGTTAAGGAGGTGTACAGAAATGAAAAAAGCCCATAAAATCAGAATCTACCCTAATTCAAGACAGGAAATTCAATTTCAAAAAACCTTTGGTTGTGTTCGGTTCTACTGGAATTTTTTACTTGACCAACGGATTACGAATGACAAGATGAAAAAAGAAAATCCTGAATATATTGAAAACAAACTGACCTATGCTGGACTGAAAAAGCAAGAAGAATTTTCTTGGTTAAAAGCAGTTGAAGCACAACCTCTAAGCCAAGTAAATATGGATTTGAATAAAGCGTACAAAAATACGTTCAACTCTAAATTCGGATTTCCTAAATTCAAGAGTAAAAAATATTCAAAGAAATCCTATCGAACTGCCGTAGGCATGAAAGTCAACGGACGATACTTCTATGTTTCTAAAGTTGGTTGGGTCAAGATGGCAGAAGAATTGCGTTTCAAAGGGAAATTAATGAACGTGACGATCAGTCAAACTAAATCAGGGAACTATTTTGCGACATTCTTAGTTGATGCTGAGAATTTCCAACAAGAACCCGTAGCAAATAACATTGGATTAGATTTGGGCTTAACTCATTTCTGTATCACATCCGCAGGAGAAAAAATCGATAATAACCGATTCTATCGCTCTCTTGAACAACGGTTAATACGCGAACAACGAAAACTTTCCAAGCGTTTGGAAGTTGCGAAAAAACACAATCGAAAATTAGATGAGTGTCGCAACTACCAAAAACAAAAAGTAAAAGTTGCGCGTATCCATGAGAAAATTGCCAACCAACGTACTGATTTTTTACATAAACTATCTTCACGACTTACTGATGAGAACCAAATCATTTGTATTGAAGATTTGAATGTAAAAGGGTTGGTTAAAAATCATAAATTAGCGAAGTCAATTTCAGATGTATCTTGGAGTGAATTCGTTCGACAATTAGACTATAAATGTGCATGGAAAGGTCGTACTTTAGTTAAAGTTGACCGATTTTTCCCAAGTTCACAACTTTGTTCTTCTTGTGGTCATAATGACGGCAAAAAAGAGCTAAATATTCGTGAATGGGTATGCTCAAATTGTGGAACAATTCATGACAGAGATATTAATGCAAGCATAAATATTAAAACCGAAGGACTTTCGGGGATCGCTTAGTCAATTTTCGTCCGTTAGGGCGTACTACCTAAGAATCCGACGACTTTAGTCGTGTGGAGTGTCAACATAGGGGAGTATTCGTTAAAATAATCCTTTTCAGCTTTTTTAATTCATTGAACAAAACTTTCCACAATAGTGTCGTTATTCTTTTGTGAGTCTATTTTTAAAATCATTTTTCCTAAAAGATGTAGCCTTTTTTCAAACGTATCCTAATGTTGCTAAAACAGCAATGCTACTCGACTCCTCAAAATGGCTCTGACGCCAAGAATTCTCTCCGATTCGCTAACCATTTGTTGAGGGTTTCAGTTCAGATGATTCATTCTTACAATCAATCTTTCATAAAGTTGTTTTCGTTGAGCTGAAAAGCAGGTGGGTTTTAATTTAATCAGTTAATGGTACATCATCTGTTGGTTATACCTTAAATATTTTTTCGCAATATTGGATAGTTGCTGCGTTATTTTATGGGCGAGGGGATAAAGTAGTATACCTAACGCACATAAGAGGAGACTTGCTATGAATGTGAACCAAGTGAAGGCTTGTAGTTTTGTCAAAATAACTATGACGAATAGAACGGGTGAGAAGGTGAAAATCAACGTAATCATCCATAAGCTAAACAACAATGCGAGTAGTATAATACTAACTGCTAGTCCGACGATTAAATTGAAAAAAATTACGCCAAACACGCCAAATAGATTGATTTTCTTCTGTTGTGTTTGATTCATTTCATTTTCTTTCCTTTCATGGCTCAAAAAATTTATAGTTGTGACAAGTTAATGATTTGCTGGTATTGTTCATTTTGTTCTTCTGAGACTTTATGCGAAACTTCAATTAAGGTTACATTAGATTTGAGTAACATTTGATTGATTTTATAGCTCGTTTCGTTATCCAAAGCAGAAGAAATTTCATCGGCTAAAATAATTTCGCGCTTAGCTAGTAAGCCGCGCGCGATTTCGATTCGTTGCAATTGACCACCAGAGAGATTTTTACCGTTTTCTCCGACTTCATAATTCAATCCTTTTTCAGCAATTAATTCAGCGAGTTGGCTTTGTTCGATAACTATTTCTAGGTCGATTTGCTGATAAGGATTGCCCATCGTAATATTGAACAAAATCGTATCATCGAAAATAAAGGGGTCTTGTTTAATCAGCGCAACGACATTTCGAATGCTTTCAGAAGTGTATATTTGGTTGTTAATTAAGTATTGTCCTTCAGCAAACGGCATAAAACCACCTAAAGCTTTTAACAACGTTGATTTTCCATAGCCAGAAGGACCTGTAATTAGTAGTTTATCGCCTTTTTGCAACTCAAAATTCAGTTGTCCAAAGAGTTTCTTTTCACCAACATTTAAGCTACCATTACTGACTTTAATCGAATGGACTTCAAGGGGGGCACTTCCGGAGACATTCGTGTTTTTTGCTTCAAGCGCCTCAATTTTTTTGAAAATAACCGTTGTCGTTTTCTTATCATTGACCGCACTAACAATGGTCATCAACGGATTGATTAAGTAATTCGTCACTTGTACAATTGCCATGAAATGACCGATTGAGAGATTTGTTTGAATGACTTGATAAATACCAAAACTAAATGCTAAACCGAAAATCGCCAAGTTGGCAACCGAACCAACCGTTTGATTACTGAGATTGACTGTATTGTTCATGCGCTTCAAACTATTTTCAAGCTGAGTCGTAATCTTCGAAAAATCTTTTTTGGCAGGATCTTGCGCATTGTAATTCACAATTGTGTCTTTTCCTTTCATGTAATCACTCAATTTACCGGTATAAAGACTATTATTAGCAGACCAAGCAGCCGAGCTACTTTCAATTTTTTTGGCAAATAATTGAGAAATAATAATCGGTACACAAGAAGCGATGACAAACATCAACATCGTCAAAGGACTAAGGAAAATACCGTAACTTAAAGCAAAGACGAACATCAACGCATTTTGAATCATTGCGACTTCACTTAGAAATCCTTTTGTTTCAATTTGCTTTAAATCATTGGTAAAAAGTGAAAGTTGTTCCTTAATCGAATGCTCATCACTAGAATTCAAACTAGCATCAAAGGTTATCGCTTTAATCGCTGTATTGCATTGATAAATTAAATTGTTTTTAGCATAAATAAATGCAATTCCTAAGATGAATAAGATGGAAAGACCAATAATCGTAATGAGAATTGTTTGAAATAACACGTCAACACTACCCATTGTCGCGCTATCAATAAATCTTCCCGTAATGTATGCAGTAAAAATACCCCCAAAACTCGTTAGAATCGATAAAACAATTGTCAGGAATAACCATTTCCCTTTGCCATATTTAAAAAGATACAACCCTTTCATTTTTAGACACTCCTTTTAATTTGATTACGTGTATAGTACCATGATTATGAGAGTACATATATCAATTTAGATTGTTTTGTGAAAAGAATCCTAGTCTATAGCTATTAAATCAAAAATCTTTTGTGGGATATTCGCTGATTTGTTACCACATGTAGGGCAGTTTTCTTGTTTATTAAAATCAATGACGCTTCGTGTGCTAAAATCATTAAAATCTAAACGAATAATTTGATTTTCATTGTTTTTTTTATAAATAATATTGTCTAACCAGTTTTTAATCATTAAGGCGCAGAGTAAATTAATTGTTACAGAAGTAGCAGAAGTAACAGGTTGAAAATTAGAGTTTTTCAAAGAGCGTACTAAATGCACGAACTGATTATTGGAAATTTGACTGAATAAACAATCCACACATCCGGTTCTTGCTGGATCTAGAATAAATGTTCTACCATTTTCTTTTTGACAAAAACCAAATACAACTGGAATCTGTAGATTGAAACAAGCTTTATTTACAATCCGTTGTGCGACGTATGCAGGCTCATCTAAGCAACAAAATACCCAATCGCTATTTGATATTTCCAGTTCAGCATCAATGACATTTTCAATTTTTCTTTTAGATTGCGTTATTTTTATATTAGAGTTTCTTGCTTTACAGTATTCAATGCCAACATCTACTTTGTATCGATTGATGTCAGATTCTTTAAAAACGACTTGTCGACTCAAGTTTGATAAATCAACTTTATCAAAATCGACAACATGAATATTTTCGACACCTAAACTGACTAGATGGGTTAGTATTGTAAAACCACCGCCGCCTAAACCTAATATAGTAACTTTCATAGAATTTAATTTTTTCTGTATTGAAAATCCATTGACATTTTTTGATGTAAAATATGCGATATTAGTTTTGTATCGACTCGCCCAATCATCCATAATAAATGGATCCATTAGAAAAGTTAAACACCCTGATTCTGCTAATTGCTTTAAGGCATCTATAACTACGGTTTCTTTAATGGGAAAATCATTGGTTATTGACAGGTAAATTTCGGCGGTTGTGCGATTACCATTACATAAACCAATCATCTGTTCCCAAATGCCCTCAGGATCGGAAATGTTCCAAGAACCGGTATCTTCAGTTCCAATTCGAAGTGTTTGTTTATCCCATTTAAAATAGAATTTATCTAAGTTCCATAATGGATACATAATTTTATAGTTCATTTATATTACTCCTTTCTTGAATAAAAAATATCCTCCTAAAAATAATTAATTAGGAGGATATTTACTAAAAAATTAAATGAAATACCATTGCCAATCGAATGGCGTTACTTCTACTGAAATCATTTCCATAATTTTCAACATCTTTCAAGTTGTTATTTAGGTAGAACAGAATTTTGTTAACAATAAGTTCTGATTTTCAAAACACCGGTATATCTTGTTTGAAAACTAGAATTATTATTCATAGATTTGACTACGAGATTCAGTGACACAGAGTATGTTTTACTCGTATAGAAATTAAGTCCAAAACCAAGGATAATCCACTAGTAAACTTATAATATACTGCATGAACTCACCTTCATCTATTTAGTATTTGAATACATACAATTTAGCTCGTTTCATTCAAAAAGGACATGACATCAATGTCATGTCCTTTTTGAATTTTATAACAATGTAGAAAAAAAGAATTCAACTTATGGTAAAATAACTTTAAAAAAAGAATCGAAGTGCTTCATTAGTACGTAAAAATAATATAGGCGTAATAGAAGGAGGGGGGAAGTAGTTATGAAGGAAAAATTGGGAATGAAAGTACGTGTTGCTAGAGAAAGTCAAAAATTGACTCGCGAGATGGTTTGTGAAGATGAATCTAATATTACAATACGACAATTAGCTAGAATAGAGACTGGAAAATCTCTCCCAACTTTAACAAAACTAAATTTTTTAGCTAATAAGCTTAAAATCTCCCTAAATAGCTTAATTGATGATTCATATATCGAGTTACCTATAGGGTACATTAGGCTAAAAAATAAGTTAATGAAACAAACGATGTATAAAGACTCGATACGAGCAGAGAAGGTTAACCTGCTGTTTGATCAAATTTACGATAATTTTTATGATCAGATTAATGAAGAAGAACAATTGACTATTGATATTCTGAGAGCGACTACAGATATTGTGGTTTTTAATAACGTTCAATTTGAATCAGGATTGCTAAAAGAATATTTTCCACAGACGTTATTAAAAAAAGAACTATGTGAGCTTGATTTTCTACTAATTTATTTATATTTCTTTTATATTTTTGGGAAAGATAAAGCTTATAAAAATAGGAATACGACGAAGCAGGCAATCAATAAGCTCGTTAAAAACTCGGATTATTCGAATGATTCAAATGCCTATCTGGCTATAAAGATACATATCATCGCATTGAATTTTTTATCGGAATTAAAAGACTATGACACGTACAAACAGTTGTTAGATATTTCCAAGACGATTTCTGAGGAGAATCAAGAATTTCAAAAGAAGCCCATCTTGCAGATGATGGAAGCAAAGTATCTCTTATTCCATGTAAGTGATACAGAAAAAGCAAAAGTCATGTATCGTGTGGCTGCGAAAACAGCGATGTTGTTAGGCGATAACATCGCGCACGATCAAATATTATTAGAAATGGAAAAAGATCTAAAATTTTATGAATCGATTTGATATTTAAGTATGTTTGTTTTATAAAAACTAGAAAAGAAGAGTCGAAATACCTTCTAAAAAGATGTTTCGATTCTTCTTTTATGGGGAGTTAATACTGGATTATTTTTAATGAATTTATTTTAGTGTTTATCGGTGTTCAGTTCACTGTAAACTCTGAAATAAATAATTTATAAATCAGCACTTTTAATTATGTTACTGGAAGAGGTGAGAAATAGTGTCAAAAAATGGAAAATGGTTATAGCTGGTATCGCCGGAATTATCGTGGGTATGCTTTTTTCGTATATATTTAGGCGTTTGGGTTGATTTGAATATTAGATAACAAGGATGACCACCTCCACCATAGATCCCACCATCCTTAGAAACACGAATAGTGGATACGAAGCCAGATTGTTTATTATAGTAATTCAATGCTGCGTGCATCCCATCGGATATCCAACTAGAAGCCGGTTGTCCAGATGCAAACATTATGTAACCATCAATTATATAGCCTGCTAATATTCCGGCAACGAATACTGCTGTAATTCCAAAACCATAAGGTACAACACTGTGGTGATTAATAGTATTGTGTATACTGAAACTGTTTAACTCATACATAGAATTTGATACCACGAGCTTTGTTACATTATTTTCTTTATCAATAACTGATCCAAACACATTAATGGGTACTGAGCTCAAGCTAATTAAAGTGAGACTACATAATAGTGTGATTTTTTTCGTTTCAAAACTCCGCTTTTTTATTTTATTGATTAGTAATTAAAAGAATGTTAATTCGAATAAGATAAATTTTTGCTAAACTGATATGTTAAATAAATATCTCGTTTTAAAAAAAGTATTGTAAGTGAATGTGTGTCCTATGTGGATATGATTTTCGTTTAATAATGATGATAATGTATACTAAATAAAAAAATCTACGTATCTAACACTTAAATTGTAAGACTGATCACAATATATAGGAGAGTGAACATAGGTGGAACGGCATATGAATACTTGGAACTTTATGTTTCATGAACTACGATAATGCTACTCGACTCCTCAAAATGACTCTGACGCCAAGAATCCTCTCCGGTTCGCTAACCATTTGTTGAGGGTTTCAGTTCAGATGATTCACTCTTACAATCAATCTTTCATAAAGTTGTTTTCTAAAGACAAAAGACAGCTTGATTTATTATTCTATTCATTTTTCAAGTGGTGAAACGAGCACGGTTATATCAAAAAACCTCCTACTCACGATGAAATCATGTGTAAGAGGTTAAATGAACTAAATAATAATCGTCGCTTCAACTGGGAAGTGATCAGACGGAAAATGATGATCAACGCTATCTGTTAGCGTGCCTACTTTTTTGACAGTTATTTCTTTTGAAACAAAGATAAAGTCAATTTCAACAAGTTCACGCCAAGGGCAATCATAGCGGAATTCATTAAAGGTACCCTTTGGACCATAAGAAAAAACACCGTCAACATAGCGGCTATCATTGAGCTGGTTTTTTAGTAATTGATAAGCACGTTCCGTCGGTTCGGCATTGAAGTCACCGACTAAAATCGTTGGGTATTCTTTAAATTTCGATAGACCGTTGTCAATAATTAATTGTGCTCCAAGTTCACGGGCTTCTTCTGAAACATGGTCTAAATGAGTATCGCCAAAGGCAAAATGGGCACCACTTTTTTGATCTTGGAATAATCCAAGAACGCATAAACGATGGCATCCTGCAGTTGGATGAATACTTGGTACATCAGGTGTTTCGGAAAGCCAAAATGTTTTTTCTTCGATGCATTCAAAACGTTCTTTTTTGTAAAAGACACCGTTGTATTCACCGGTGTTGATGCCGTCTTCACGAGCTGTTCCGATAAAAGCATAGTCGGTCAATGTCTTTAACTCCATCAATTGATGTGGTAAGGCTTCTTGGATCCCAAATAAGTCCCAATCATGGTAAGTAATTAAGTCGAGGACATGTTCTTTGCGAGCAGTCCAAGCCCAATCGCCATCTTCTACAGCATCCATGCGAATATTGTACGTTGCAACACGTAATTCTGTCATTTTCAAAAATCCCTTCAAGCTGTTTTAAGCATTCGTTATTTTTTTTCAATACAAAATAATATTGGTGGCTGATTCTTTTGATTAATGAATTGATAATTGAGTACGTTGTATCGTTCTTGTGGTAGTTGTTCACAGTAATGACGCACGGTCGATAGCTCGGCTTCGCCACCTTCATGACCATAATAAGCTACCAGTACCACTCGCCCTTTTGGTTCTAGGCGCTCGAGTAACGCATCGAGGGCTTTTTTGGTCGTATTCGGTAAAGTAATAATCGATTTATCGCTCTTAGGTAAATAACCAAGATTAAAAATAGCGGCTTTAATGGTTATTCCTTTGGGTAAATAGAGTGCTAGATTTTGGTGGCCGTCAAAAATTAATTGTACCCGTTGTTCAAAAGGCGTATCGGTTAAGCGAGCTTTAGTCGCTTCAATCGCTTGCGCTTGGATATCGAAGGCGTAAACAAGGCCAGTTTTACCGACACATTCTGCCATAAATAGTGTATCGTGACCGTTCCCCATCGTTGCATCGACGGCGATATCACCAGGTTGTAGAACTTCTGCGAGTAATTGTCGACTGAAATGTAAAGCCGTTTTTAACATCCAATCCCTCCAGTCATTCGGGCATTGTATTTCCCTTGATAGGAGTCACGCTGCAAAAGCTCTTGATCAATCCCATTTAACACTTCCCATTTCTTTAAACTCCACATCGGCCCGACGAGCGTTTCTCTAGGAGCATCACCAGTGAGTCGGTGAATGATGATTTCGGCTGGAATCATTTCAAGTTGATTACAGACAATTTCAGTATATTTTGCTTGGGAAAGGAGTTGTAATTTTCCTTCATGATAATCACGTAACATGCGAGTATTGCGCATTAAGTGAAGTAAATGAATTTTAATGCCTTGAATATCAGAGTCAACTACCGTACGTCGAACGTTTTCTTCCATCATTTCTTGTGTTTCACCAGGCAAGCCATTGATCAGGTGAGTACAGACGCGAATCTGATGCCGACGGAGTTTTTCGACGCCGTTTAGATACGTCTGATAATCATGCGCGCGATTAATCATCTTACTAGTGGACTCGTAGGTTGTTTGCAAACCAAGTTCTACCCATAAATAAAGACGCTGATTGAGCTCTGCGAGGTATTCAACCACGTCATCTGGTAAGCAGTCTGGTCGTGTTCCAATCGATAAACCGACAACTCCTGGTAGATTGACGACTTGTTCAAAACGAGCTTTAATCACGTCAATCGGTGCATGGGTATTCGTAAAATTTTGAAAATAAACGATGTAGCGATCAACATCCGGCCATTTTTTATGCATCATGTCAATTTCTTTCGTAAACTGAACAGGAATCGGATCTTCTGGCGCGACAATCATATCACCAGAACCGGATACACTACAAAAAGTACAGCCGCCGTGTGCCACCGTCCCATCGCGATTCGGGCAATCAAAACCACCATCGATGGGAACTTTAAATATTTTTGCTCCAAAAGCTTGGCGTAAAGCGTAATTCCATGAATGATAACGTTTGTTTGGATCTTCGGTAAAAGGAAAAGGATTCATCGGTCTGCTTCTTTCTTAATATTGTTTATTTTTAAAACGCCAGATAAAGCGTTGTTCTTGATAAAGAGGGAATGTTAGGAGGAGCCAACTTAAGCTTAAAGCATAGCCTCCAAGAATATCGGATGGATAATGAACACCTAAATAAATCCGGCTCATCCCAATCGAAAGAATAATCAAACCCAGTAATCCTTGTAAGAACCAACGAAGCTGTTTGTTTTCGACAAAAATGGGTAACAGCAAGATTAAACTACCATAAAACACCATACTTGCTACGGCATGTCCACTTGGAAAGCTGAAACTATGCTCCGTCACAAGGTGTTCTAAAGTCGGACGTTCACGTAAAAAGAACAGTTTCAATACGGGATTTAAGATGCCGGCCACTAAAATAACGCCACCGCTTAACCAAATGGCTTCAGTGTACTGTTTGCCGTACAGTAAGATCACTAAAACGGCTAGAAAAAGAATCACGAGTGGAATCGGATTGGCAAATTGGGTGATCCACAAAAAGAAGCCACTTAAGGTTGGACGTAGTTGATAAAGTGGTTCGGCTAAAAAAGTATCAAACGGTTGGATCCAGCTCGGATAGAATTTCATCACATAGCTTAAAAAAGCGAAAAGCAAGAGGCTACAGCTACCTGCAAATTGATAATATAGTTTATTTTTCATGGTACGCTCCTTTAATAATTAGAAGTTAGAATAGATAATCTTTTTTAGTATACAATAGCTGACAAATTTCGCAAGCATTCCACGAGCAATCAAGGGATTTTTCACACCTTAAAGTATTACACCTATATTACAGTTCACTAAAAGTGCAGATTAAACTTTTCTTAACAAAAAGGAACAGGTATACTAGTGATAAGTTTATCCAATAGTATATCGGAGGTTAGAAAATGGAAAAGTCTTTGACACGAAAAGAACGACGTCAAATGGAAGAGCAACGGACTTTTTATCGTAATATGAAGAAAAGAGCGGCTGTCTTAGGAACAACAGTCACAGCTGTTTCAGCAGTTGCGCCACTCTCGCCCGTCATCACTGTTTTAGCAGATGAATCTGATACGTATATAGAACAAACAACCCCGTCTGAAGCTGTCCAAACAACGAATTCAGCCGTTCAATCCGTCAATGCAGAGGAAGAAATGCAAGCATCCTCAGAAGCAACCGAAACACCAGTCGTAACGGAAACACCTGAATTGCCAGCCGCTTCGGAAGTGGTGGAAGAAAATAATGTAGCCGAAACACCTGTTGTTCCGGAAACATCAATGGAAGATCCGTCGATGGAAGAGGTCGAAGTAAACGAAGAACCTCTTGTGATCGAAGAACCCGCTCTCGTTGAAGAAGCACAATCGGCTGTTCAAGCGCCGACAATCTTGCCATTTTCTGCTGGCTTGGCACGGGCGTCAGCCTTTGTTGACCCTCAGACCTTCATTAATACTATCGCACAACAAGCAAAAGCCGTGGCAGATGCCAATGATTTATATGTGTCAGTCATGATTGCGCAGGCCATTATTGAAAGTGGTTGGGGTAGTAGTACGTTATCTAAAGCGCCAAATTATAATTTGTTCGGGATTAAAGGAAGTTACAATGGTCAGACCGTGTATATGAGTACACTGGAATATTTAAATGGTCAATGGGTGACGAAAAATGAGCCGTTTAAAAAGTATCCTTCTTTTGCAGAATCATTTGCAGATAATGCTGCCACGTTAAGAAATGTTAGCTTCCAATCAGGCGTCTATTATTATTCAGGCGCTTGGAAGAGCAATACGAAGAGCTACCGTGATGCAACAGCTTGGTTAACGGGTCGTTACGCAACAGATCCAAACTATGCCAGCAAGCTCAATTCCACAATTGAAATGTATCAATTGACGCGTTTTGATTCTCCAGCCACTGGAAACAATCAAAATCAAACGAATACAGGCAATGGAAATCCGGTGATCAATACTGGGACAGGCTCAGGTAGTAATACCGGCAGTAGCACGGACACCGCGAAAACCTATACGGTGAAATCAGGCGATTCGATTTGGTTGATTGCCAATAATCACGGGATTTCGATGGATCAATTGCGTAGTTGGAATAATTTAAAGAGTGACCTCATTCATGCTGGTCAAAAACTAATCGTAGGTCAATCGAGCCAAGCGCCGGTCACACCAGAAGCGCCGAAGCCGACACCAACGCCAACACCAACACCAACGCCCGAAACGTCAAAACCAGAGACGTCGGTGACGCCAAGTACAGCAAAAACGTATACGGTAAAATCCGGTGATTCGGTGTGGTTGATTGCCAATAACCATGGCATTACGATGGCACAATTACGGAGTTGGAATAATTTAAAAAATGATTTGATTCATCCAGGTCAAAAATTAGTCGTCAGTCAAACAGGGACAACGAATACGGGGACGACAGCGAAACCGACAGCACCGACGAATACGAATACGTCAAATAATGCGACGAATAATGCCACTTCTAAACCAACGACCAGCACAGCGAAAACGTATACGGTGAAATTTGGCGATTCAGTCTGGCTGATTGCCAATAATCATGGTATTACGATGGCGCAATTACGGAGTTGGAATAATTTAAAGAGTGATTTAATTCATCCGAATCAAAAGTTGATTGTCAGCCAAGCAAGTGGGACGAGTACTGGAACAACCACAAAACCAGTGACATCAACGAATACAAATGTCGGAACAACCACGAAACCGACAACGCCAACGAATACAAATAACAGTAGTAATTCTTCTAATGCGACGACAACAACGGCAAAGACCTATACCGTCAAAGCAGGGGATTCGGTGTGGTTAATTGCCAATAAACATGGTATCACGATGGATCAATTACGGAATTGGAATAATTTAAAGAGTGATTTGATTCATCCAAATCAAACCCTAAAGGTCAGCAACGCAAGCACGTCATCAAACACGGTGACGACGAAACCAGTCGTCAATCAAACGACTGCTCAGACTACGACTAATACAAGTAATGAAAAGAGCCATAAAGTAGTCAGTGGCGATAGTCTTTGGATGCTGTCTCAAAAATACAATCTCTCAATTGCGCAATTAAAAACGTTAAATTCGTTAACGTCTGATACGATTTACGTCGGTCAAACATTGAAAGTTCGTTAAAAAACTTGAAAGACATTTGAAAGTTTGCTAAGATACATCTAAGTTGAATAAAACACGTTTGAATAGGAATAGTAGAGAGTCGTTCTTTTCGTAGAGAGTACATGGTTGGTGGAAATGTACAGAGAAACTTTTGAACTCGCCTTTGAGTGTTATCTTTTGAAGAATAGTAGGAAGATACGGTGACGATCGTTAAAACGTTGAGGCTAGGCTTTTTTAGCTAGTAAATGTAGGTGGTACCACGTCTTTAACGTCCTATGAGGAACAGTTTGTTTCTTATAGGGCTTTTTTTATGATTAAAAATGAGCAGAGGAGCGTTTATCGTGAACTATAATCACAGAGAAATTGAGAAGAAATGGCAAAAGTATTGGGCAAAAAATCATTGCTTTAATACGAAAGAAGAATCGAATAAACCTAAATTTTATGCTTTAGATATGTTTCCTTACCCATCCGGACAAGGATTACACGTTGGGCATCCAGAAGGGTATACCGCAACCGATATTTTGTCTCGGATGAAACGCAGCCAAGGCTATAACGTTTTACATCCAATGGGCTGGGATGCTTTTGGTTTACCCGCAGAGCAATATGCGTTAGATACTGGTAATGATCCCGCTGAGTTTACCAAGAAAAATATTGAGACATTCCGTCGTCAAATTAATTCACTAGGGTTTAGTTATGATTGGAACCGTGAAATCAATACGACCGATCCAGAGTACTACAAATGGACGCAATGGATTTTTACCAAACTTTATGAAAAAGGGTTAGCTTATGAAGCAGAAGTGGCCGTTAACTGGGTACCGGAACTTGGAACAGTCATCGCCAATGAAGAAGTCATCGATGGCAAGAGCGAACGTGGTGGCTATGATGTTGTTCGCAAACCGATGCGTCAATGGATGTTAAAAATTACGGCTTATGCCGATCGCTTATTAGATGATTTAGAAGAGTTGGACTGGCCAGAAAGCATTAAAGAAATGCAACGGAATTGGATTGGTCGTTCTTACGGCGCGAACGTGACGTTTAAAGTGGCGAATCGCGACGAAGAATTTACCGTCTTTACGACACGTCCGGATACATTATTTGGTGCAACGTACTGCGTGTTAGCACCAGAACTCGATCTTGTTCAACAGATTACGACACCAGAACAAAAAGAAGCTGTCGATGCTTATATTGATGCGGCTAGTAAAAAATCAGATTTAATGCGGACCGATTTAGTGAAAGAAAAAACCGGCGTCTTTACGGGAGCTTATGCGATTAACCCAGCCAATGGGCAAGAAGTGCCGATTTGGATTGCCGATTATGTCCTCGCAACTTATGGAACAGGTGCTATTATGGCTGTTCCAGCGCACGATGAACGTGACTATGAATTTGCGAAAACCTTTGGAATCGCGATTGTTCCAGTTGTTGAAGGTGGCGACATTGATGTTGCAGCCTATGTCGGCGATGGTGTACACATCAATTCTGATTTCTTAAATGGGTTAGAAAAAGATGACGCGATGGCAACGATGATTACGTGGTTAGAAGAAAAAGGAGTTGGGAAAAAAGAAGTTAGCTACCGTCTCAGAGATTGGTTATTCTCACGCCAACGTTATTGGGGGGAACCAATTCCTGTCATTCACTGGGAAGATGGCACAACAACCACGCTACCAGTTGAAGAATTACCGTTACGTTTGCCAGTCACGAACGATATTCATCCAAGTGGTACTGGTGAGTCTCCTCTTGCTAATATCACGGAATGGGTGAACGTGGTCGATCCAAAAACAGGCATGAAAGGGCGTCGTGAAACGAATACCATGCCACAATGGGCGGGAAGCTCTTGGTATTTCCTTCGTTTTATCGATCCTCATAATAAAAATGAACTCGCGAATTATGAAAAATTAGAACGTTGGTTACCGACAGATATTTATATCGGAGGTGCGGAACACGCCGTCTTACACTTATTATATGCTCGTTTTTGGCATAAATTCTTGTACGATATTGGCGTCGTTCCAACTTCTGAACCATTCCAAAAATTGTATAACCAAGGAATGATTCTCGGCGAAAATAATGAAAAAATGTCGAAATCACGCGGTAACGTAGTGAATCCTGATGATGTCGTGAAACAATACGGTGCGGATACGTTAAGACTGTATGAAATGTTCATGGGACCGTTAGACGCAGCTATCGCTTGGAATGAAAATGGTCTTGAAGGTAGTCGCAAATTCCTCGATCGCGTTTGGCGTTTAATCGTTGACGAGAATGGGAAAATGCGTGACCGGATTACGACGATTAACAATGGTACGTTAACGAAAGTCTATCACCAAACGGTCAAAAAAGTATCCGAGGACTTCGCAGAACTACGTTTTAATACCGCAATTTCGCAACTCATGGTATTTATCAATGAAGCATATAAAGTCGACGCGTTACCGATTGACTATATCAAAGGATTCGTCCAATTATTGGCACCAATTGCGCCTCATATTGGGGAAGAATTGTGGTCGATTCTAGGAAACACAGAAAGCTTGACGTATGCACCATGGCCGACGTATGACGAAGCAGCGCTTGTGGAAGATGAAGTCGAAATTGTCATTCAAATCAATGGCAAAGTTCGTGCAAAACGATTCGTGCCAACGCAAGCAACGCGTGAGGAACTGGAGCAATTAGCTAAAGAAGAATCTCAAATTAAAGAACTGTTAGCTGGAAAAACAATTCGTAAAGTGATTGTTGTTCCGAAAAAATTGGTTAATATTGTAGCCAATTAATCAATGAATGGAAACTGACCTTACTTCAAAGAGTAAGTAGGTCAGTTTTTTTGTTACATGTCTGACTTCAATTGTTTTCATGACAAGTGAAATGAAAACAGCCTATTCAAAAGCGTTCAGCGAAGCGGTTGATAGTAGAAACGGTTTTCATATTGTGTCTGAAGCTGAAAGTGGTAAAATGAAAGAGAGTCTGTGACAAGTAAAGGAGTTGACGAAATTGGATTATTTGGATCACAAATTACTCGGTAAGTACTTTCGCAGTAAAGGCACGCAAATTAGAGGCGTCGTTTTTGCGCTGGGGCGTTACATCGAATATGTAGTCATTGAAGGTGAACCTAATGTCGATAGTATGTTAGAAGTGTTTGCCATCGAAAATGGTAAGGCCTTTGTGCGAGTAAATGATTATTTAATTGAAGAAAGTGAAGACTACATTGAAATTAGAAAATAAAAGGAGTGTATGAGATGTTTGTTGCTAGAATCGTTATTTTTGTTTTAATCTTTGCCTTATTGATTTGGTTATTAACCAGCACGGCCGTGATTGTCCATCAAGGAGAAGTGAAAGTTGTGGAAAGTTTCGGGAAGTTTGTTCGGACGTTAGAACCGGGCCTTCATTTTTTAATCCCGATCGTCTATACAGTCCGCCAACGAGTGTCACTAAAACAAGTACCATTAGAAATTCCTCCTCAAAGTGCGATTACGCGCGATAACGTAATTGTCCAAATTGATGAAGCGATTAAGTACCACGTGACAGATGTTCGTGCTTTCGTCTATGACAACGAAGATGCTGTAACCGCGATGATTCAAGATGCGCAGTCGAACTTACGCGGAATTATCGGAAAGATGGATTTAAATGAAGTATTAAATGGAACGGAAGAAATTAACGTCGCGTTGTTTGAGTCGATTAAAGATATTACTGCGGGTTATGGACTCGCGATTGATCGGATTAATATTGGTGAAATTTTAGTTTCCGATGAAATTATTAATTCAATGAATAAACTCATCACGGCGTCCCGTGATAAAGAATCGATGATAACCTTATCAGAAGGACGCAAACACTCTTTAATTTTAGACTCTGAAGCCAAATCATCCGAAATGCAAATTGATGCTGAAGCACGTTCCAAACAAACCAAAATTGACGCAGAAGCACGCGCAGAAAGAACACGCATTGATGCAGCCGCTGAAGCTGAAAAAATTCGGGTCATCACAGAAGCAGAACAATTACGGATTAAAGCGCTAAATCAAGCGATTAAAGAAAGTGAATTGACGCCAGAAGTGCTACAATACTTAGGATTAGAAGCTTTTAAAGAAGTCGCAAATAGTGAGACAAATACGGTCATTATTCCATCAAATATGACCGATTTGGCGAATGTTCCAGTCATGAAACAATTATGGGAAAAAACAAGTAGCGAAAAATAATGACCATATTATCAAGTGGTAGTAAATAATACGTCTTATTCGCAGGTGGACTAGAAGGAGGGGGTTGGATGACACCAAAAATGAAAGCCCAACGTGCGTTAAAAATCGGGCGTTACGTCGCGGTGTTCCTGTTTAGCCTAATGGTTCTTTACGTGATTGCAATCCGAGCCTACTTCGGAATCGTGCTCTTATTTGGAATGTTGTGTTATATTTTTTGGCACTTAAAACGAGCCGAAAATTTATTGCTTGAGGTCGACGAGCCCAACAGGGATGATCAGTAAAATTCCCAGTCGAAGTAACACAGAAGAAGAAAGAAAACCTTAGGAGATAAGTGAATGGCTTCTGCCAAGAATAGGACAATGCACTCAAAAGTTCGATCGAGCAAAGGTATCTCACATGCGATTAACTGAGATTCATTCGCCAAATAGTATCAATTTCGATCCATACGATTTGGCGAAAAACCAAAAAAATAGCTGACACCTCGATGATAAACGGGGTGTCAGCTGTTTTTATTTCTTCTTAAAAAGTATCATAAATAATTGGTTCGGCTTTAGGAATATCTGTGTCGATAAAGAAGACTTTGTACCAAGTTAAGAACGCATAAATAGCCCAGATTTTACGTTGGAGATCGGCTTTGCCTGTATGATGATCCTCCAATAGTTGGATGATTTTCGCTTGGTCAAAAAATTCTTTGACAAATGCTTCTTCAAAGAGCGCTTTGACTTGAGCATAACCAAAATCTTCTCGTAACCAAGCTTTGATTGGCACAGGGAACCCAAGTTTTTCACGATTTGCCCAAGCTTCTGGTAGGTGACGGTTAGAAGCTTGACGGAAAATATCTTTGGTGTTGTGTTGGTTAATTAAGTATTTTGTTGGAATACTTTGCGCTAGTTTCATCAACTCGATATCGAGTAATGGTGTCCGCGACTCTAAAGAGCTTGCCATGGTTAATTTGTCAGCTTTTAATAAAATATCTTTTGGCATCCACTGATGGACATCTAAATATTGCATTTTATTGACTTCTTCATCCGCTAATTTCTCAGCTTTGGCAAAATGTGGTGCGACAATTTCTGCCACACTTGGCGCATCTTGGTAAGCGGCCGTTAAGTAAGAAGCAGCTTCTTGTTCTTCAAAAATCTCTGCATGACCAATGAAAAAGTCTTTTGCAGGTGCAGAAGCGGCATACAAGTGCAAGCGACCTTGGAAGTTTTTCATCTTGCCTAGTTTGCGACCAATCGAATAACGTGGGCCTTTTGGTAATTTTCTTAAACCTTGAGCCACAACCCGTACCACTTTGGAATGCGTATGTAAGCCATAGGCGCTATAACCGGCAAAGAGTTCATCGGCTCCTTCGCCAGATTGGACGACTTTGACGTGCTGTGACGCTAAATTTGCTAAGAAATAAAGCGGAACACACGAAGGATTCGCATCCGGTTCGTCCAAGTGATATTGAATCAAGGGGAAGGCTTTGAAAGACATTTCTCCGTGAATGATGGCAGCAATATTATTTAAGCCGATTGTTTCCGTTAGTTTCCGCGCTTCAATCGCTTCGTTATACGTTTTATCATCAAAACCAATCGAAAAAGTTTGTTCTGGTCGTAAAACGGCCGCGACATAACTCGAATCGACGCCACTTGATAAGAAAGACCCAACTTCAACATCCGCATTTTTATGAAGCATAATGGATTCTTGTACCGTTTGATCAATTTTATCGACCCATTGCTCACGTGTTAATTTTTCTTTCTTCGTAAAATCGGCATCCCAGTACTCATTGATCGTTAGCTTGCCATCTTTATAAAAATAGTAATGCCCTTCTGCTAAACGGTGAACGCCTTTAAAGAACGTTTCGCCATTAAGTGGTGAGTATTGGAACGTTAAATACGGTTTTAGAGCCGCTTTGTTTAACGTTTTATCAAAATCTGGATGCGCGAGAAAACTCTTGATTTCGGAGCCAAACATAAAGGTGTCATTCATTTCCGCATAGTAATAAGGTTTCATTCCAAAATGATCACGGGCACCAAAGAGTTCTTGTTTGTTGATATCCCAAATCGCAAAGGCAAACATACCGCGTAGTTTTTGTAACACGTCAACTCCCCAAGCCTCATAACCATGAAGAATGACTTCAGTATCCGTTTTTGTTTCAAAGAGATAGCCTAGAGTTTCTAATTCTGTTCTCAATATCTGATAGTTGTAAATTTCGCCGTTAAAGATAATGACCTTATTCCGATCTTGATTATAGATCGGTTGTGAGCCGCCTTCTAAGTCAATGATTGACAAGCGACGAAAACCAAGAGCGATTTGCTCATCCACGTATTTTCCGGAACTCGTGGGTCCGCGATGAATGATTCGCTCCATCATCGCTTCAATAGTGGCTTCTTTTTGATTTTTCTGATTCACAAAACCAACAATACCGCACATAATTTCACGTCCTAATAATTAAAATTTCATATTTAAATGATTCAAACAACATTCTAACATAAAAGGAAGAAAGTTAGAAATTTTCATGAAGGCTGTTTAGTAAAAAATAAGAAAAGACTTCTTCTATTCAAAGAAATCTTTCCTTAATCTAATCTTTTTTTCGAGTAACACCTAAAAACAACATTCCAGTCGCAATAATGGGCATGAAGAAAACTAAAATCATCCCACTAGCCGAATTTGTCCGTGAATAACGTTTCGGTGCGAGTGCATGCAATTGAATAATCTCAAAACGCACTAATAACTTCCATGCCAGTAAACCGATAATGACAGTACAAAGACTGAATACAACAATCATCACACTTTTCTTTTGCAAAAATTTCATGGAACAAGCCCCTTTACCAATCTCTTCGGGTTTATTATAACGAAAGTTTGTTACAAAATGGGCAATATATTAATAACGTAATTTTTGTTACAAAAACGCAACATATCAAGCCTCTTTTTGCGTAGCAATCCATTTTTGGGCGTAGATCGCATCTCCGTCATAAGGGGCATCGTGCCCCTCAATTTTCATCGAGGCTTCGTTTCCTTTCCCAGCCAGCACAACGACATCATTGGGACCAGCGAGTGAAAGGGCTAAATAAATGGCTTGTTCTCGATTCATCTCGCGATAAACAGTGACTTCAGGATTTTCGATTGCTTGTTGAATCTCCTCGGCAATGGCATTCGGATTTTCAAAATTTGGATCATCACTCGTTAGAACCGCGACATCATAGATCTGCGTAATCGCGAGTCCCATATCTTTGCGACGCGAGAGCGCTTTGCCGCCAGCACTTCCGGTCATGACAATGGCTTTGCCATGCGGACGAATTTCTTTTGCGAGTTGTCCCATTGAAAGCAAACTTAAGTAGTTATGAGCAAAATCGACAAAGGCAAGCGCGCCATTTGGTAAGTCAAAGAGGGTCATCCGGCCTGGAATCACGCACTTACTGAGACTTTCTTTCATATGGTTTCTTGGTGTTCCTAACCAAGCAGTAGCCAGTAGTGCAGCAGCTGCATTTTCATGATTAAAGTGACCAAACATGGTTAATGCGTAATCGCCATTAATCGCTAGCGGATCCGTGGCACTTTTGAGTTCGAAGGTTCGAGGATCGTCCGTGGCGATAACGGGGTAATCAGCCGTTGAACCACCATAAGTCAGGTAAGGAATATGATTTGTCTGACAGAGATTTTCTAAGACCTCAAAGTGATCCGACTCATGGTTCATCACCATTTTTTTGCTATGTAACAGTAATTCTTGTTTACATAAAAAGTACTCTTCAAATGTTTCGTGTTCAATCGGACTTATATGATCGGGGCTAATATTTAAGAAAATACCAAGATCAAACGTCAGTCCAAAAACACGTTTGGTTTTATAGGCTTGTGAAGAGACTTCCATCACTACATGCGTGAGTCCGTTCTCAACTGCTTGGGCCATTTGTTGATATAAGACCAATGCTTCAGGTGTCGTTAAAACAGAAGGATGATAGTGCACACCATCTGTTGTCGTTTCTTCCGAAGAAAACAAGGCGACTTTTGGCCCATACGCATCTTTAAGAATTTTATGAACAAAATAGGCAACCGTCGTTTTTCCTTTGGTGCCCGTCATGGCAATTTTAATCAGTTGATCTTGTGGATGACGATAAAAAGCTTGGGCGATAACGGCCATGGCTTCGCGGATATCGGTGACCAAAATCTCATTTGCTTTTGTATCATAAGAAATTTCACTTAAATAAACCGTCACCCCTTTTGTGATGGCATCGAGTAGTAAGGATTCTTTGAACGCAAACCCTTTACAAAAGAAAAGGGTTTGTGCTTGAACATCACGCGAATCATACGAAAGGTGATGAAAGGTTTGTTCTGGTAAAGTGTCATCTATAGGGGATGAAACGAGTAATTGATGATTTCTTAATAAAGTATAAAGCTCTGTGGTTGTAATGGTATACATACGTTTTCTCCTTATTCGTAGGAATCGATATAGATAATTATAGCATAGTCACTTCTAAACGAAAGAAATAGATTGCGACAAAAGTCTTTAAGCATTAAAATAGAAGGTATGTAAAAAGAAGAAAGTTGGGAAAGAGGCAAATGGATCATCAAGAACAGATTCAAAAACCACTGCTAACAAATGAAGAGAAGATGGCCCGGGGTTCTGCGTGGTTAACCGTCGGTAATATCGGCTCGCGACTCATTGGTGTGGTTTACATTATTCCATGGTATTTTTGGTTGGGCGACAATGCGGAAACTGCCAATGCCCTATTTGGGATGGGCTATAATGTCTATGCCTTATTTATCATGATTTCAACGGCAGGAATTCCGGCGGCGATTGCCAAGCAAATCGCTTTTCATAATTCCAGAGGAGAGTATCGAACGAGTCAAAATTTATTAAAACGCGCACTGCAAATCATGTTTATTTTTGGAATTATTAGTGCCACTGTTATGTATCTCGCCTCGCCTGCCTTATCCAAAGCATCAGGTGGCGGAGACGACTTAGTGCCAGCGATGCGTTCATTAAGTGTGGCGATTCTTGTCATTCCCGTCATGAGTGTCTTGCGAGGGTATTTCCAGGGGACTCAAAATGTCGGTCCTTTCGCGATTTCACAGTTAGTGGAACAATTTTTCCGTGTCATTTATATGCTGATGGCGACGTTTATCATTATGCGTTTAGGAAGTGGTGACTACGTTTCGGCGGTAACGCAATCGACTTTTGCGGCATTTATTGGGGCATTAGGTGGTATTGGAGTCTTACTTTACTACTTTAGAAAAGAAAAAGTCAAAATGGCGATTTTAGCGGAGCAAAGTCAAGAACTTGGAAAAATTGATACGGTTGGGATATTGGTTTCAACTGTTAAAGAAGCGATTCCGTTTATTATTGTCGGATCGGCGATTACGATTTTTAAATTAGTCGATCAATTCACTTTTATTCGCATGATGAGTATGTTTACGGAATATACCAATCAAGAACTGCAAAATTTAATGGCGTTATTCAGTGTCAATCCCGATAAATTGACGATGGTCGTGATCGGGCTAGCAACGGCGATGGCTGCCGTCGGATTGCCGTTAATTACGGAATCTTACGCCCAAAAAGATCAACGGAGTTTAACGAAATTAGTAACCAATAATTTACAACTCTACTCGTTTATCATGTTTCCTGCCACTTTTGGCATGGTGTTACTGGCGTATCCATTAAATACTATTTTTTACGGCTATAATGTACTAGGTTCACGCTTATTAATGGTAGCGTGTCTATCCGGTCTAGTGTTAGGATTATTTATGATTTCTGCAACGATGCTGCAAGGGATTTATGAAAACATGTCTGCGATGATATTTTTTGGAATCGGCTTTATCGTTAAATTTTTATTACAAGCCCCCAGTATTTATCTTTTAGAGTCCTATGGTCCGCATTTTTCAACAACGATCGGGCTAGGTGTTGCGTGTTACCTGAATTTGCGAAAATTGCATCAAAAAACGCATTTTAATCGCAGTCTCGTGTTACGGCGGACGCTCCTCATGTTATTGATGACGATTTGTATGATCGTCGTTGCAGCACTTGCGAAAGCTGTTTTTGGATCGTTCTTGAGCGATGAACATAAAATCCAATCCTTTATCTTGGTCATGTTAGTAGCCGGTAGCGGAGGATTTGCGTATCTTTATTTAGGATTGAAAATCCGGATTGCCGATAAACTATTAGGACCTAACATGGTTCGTTTGCGTCATAAATTAAGAATTAAATAAAAAAATAGCTGAGGTTGAGACAGTCAGCTACAAGTCCTTCGCTCGTGAACGATTCGAAGATTGACTCGTAGCAAGCAGTCGCAACACAGCTCTTTTTTTGAATAAAAGAGAAGGAGTTAGTCCAATGCGCTTAGATAAATTTTTAGCCGATATGAATTTTGGCTCACGAAAAGAAGTCAAACAGTCAATCAAAAAAGGATATGTGACGGTCAATGGTACCGTTGTGAAATCCGATAAATTTCAGGTTGAGGAACAGAAAGATCTCGTTTTATTTGAGGGAGAAAGAGTCCATTATCAAAAAGATTTTTATTATCTATTGAATAAACCAGGAGGAGTCGTCTCGGCGACAGTCGATAATCACGACGCTACAGTCTTAGATTTATTTGATGATGACACCTTTCGCGAAGACCTTTTTCCGGTTGGTCGTCTCGATAAAGATACCGAAGGATTATTATTGATTATGAATGATGGCCAACTTGCTCATCGTCTCTTGTCACCGAAACATCATGTTGAAAAAGAATATTATGCGGAAGTAGCAGGAATCATGACACCTGAAGATGTGGTTTTATTTAAAGAAGGCCTCACAATTGATGGGGGCGAAGTTTGTCTGCCCGCAGAATTAATGATTGATACTGTCGATGAAGCGGCGAATACGTGCCAAATTCGTTTGATTTTACATGAAGGAAAGTTCCATCAAGTGAAGCGCATGGTGAAAGCCGTGGGGAAAGAAGTAACGTATTTAAAACGCTTGCGCATGGGCGGATTAACCTTGGATGAAACGTTAGCTTTAGGTGAGTTTCGACCCTTAACCCAAGATGAACTCAAGTTACTTAGAAATTAAATCACAAGACCTCTGTAATCTAGTTGTCATAGAAAAGGGTTTCATGTTGCAAGATAGCGTCTTTCGTCATCATTTCTCTTTAATTGATA
The DNA here is from genome assembly GCF_051713805.1 of Enterococcus sp. DIV1314a. Lineage (NCBI taxonomy): Bacteria > Bacillati > Bacillota > Bacilli > Lactobacillales > Enterococcaceae > Enterococcus > Enterococcus sp. DIV1314a. The sequence continues at coordinate 1,237,715 of NZ_JBIOQP010000001.1, forward strand.
TCAACTTGTTGTGGATTTGTTACGCTTTATTCTGCTAATTTATGCTAAAGTAGCGAAGGAATAAATTTAGAGGAGCGTACCACTATTGAAAATGAAGTCTTTTGTTTTACTTGCAGGCTTAGGCTTGCTGTTTTGCTTACCAGACGTTACTCAAGCTACTGAAACGACACCCCAGATTAAGGCCCAAGAATCGACGATTGTTGTCTTAGAAAAACAAGTCACTGAAAACCAAAACCAACAAGTTACCCTTGAAGAAGAAAACAAGACTTTGAATTCCGAACAAGAAATCATAGAAAAAGAAATCGTTGCACTGAATAACGAACAAGCGCAACTTCAGGAACAATTAATGACAAAAGAAGAACGGCTCCGGGTCGTGGCGGCTATTCAAGGCGTCATGTCAGGCGCGAATCTTTCGGGATATAGCATCAATAATCATGAAAATGAAATCAAGACGTTAAAAGAAAAAATGGCTACTTTAGAAGCGACAATCGCTGAAAAAGAGACAACTCTTTCTCAACTAGAAGCAGACGTTACCACAAATACAACTGAGAAAGAAACGTTAGTGGAAGAATTTGAAACCTTAACGGAAATGTTAGCGGATGAAAAGGCAACGTTAGAAACATTAAAAGAAGAACAAGCTATTGCGGAAGAAAAAGCCAAAGCAGCGGAAGCGAAGGCGAAACAATTGGCCGATAAATTAGCTGTAACCGGATTTCTTTCTCCCTTAAAAGGAGCATTAAATGTTAGCAGTTCTTTTGGTTATCGAGCGGACCCCACAGGTTATTCGGGTAATATGCATGACGGCATTGATTACACTGGCAATCAAGGTGAGGCGATTTTAGCGGCACGGTATGGCACGGTTGTGGAAGCAGGAAATCATTGGAGTGCAGGGAATTATGCGATTATTCAACACGACAATGGCTACTACACCTACTATATGCATATGACAGATGTTTATGTTACCGTGGGTCAAAGCGTTACCACCTTAGAACAAATTGGCACAATGGGTACGACAGGCAATTCGACTGGCGTTCACTTGCATTTTGGAATCGCAACGGATCTTTGGAGTGGTTTTGTTGATCCAGCTAATTTTATTTACTAATTGCCTTTTTTTAAAATTAAAATGAGGGAATACCATATCTATAGACAAAATCAAACATGTTTATCCGAACCTTCACACTACGCCTACGCGGGCGAGTGTGGAGGTTTTTTTATGGCTAAATGGTGAAATTTTATTGGAGATAGATGCTCTTAACTGGTATCGATAATCCTAAAATGAGCACAAACCCTTAGCACAATCAAACGTATGGTAACAATACCGTCGCCTTCTTAACGATAAGAAACAATAATAGTTGTCTAGGAAGACTATCAAAAATACGAGAAGTTGTTATAATTGAATAGTGACGATATTTAGTTTAAAGGAAGTGTTAAGATGGAAGTAAATTTACTCTTTGCGATTGATCAACGATTTGTTCGTCAGTTGAAGACGACCTTATATTCAATTCAGAAAAACTCAAGTGCTACCACGTATAATGTCTATCTTTTACATCCTGAAGAAACGACATTTGACGAAGAATTAACGGTGTTTTGTCAATTGTTGGGCATGAATTACTATCCTTTGAAGATGGACCGAGCGACACTTTTTGCCCAAGCGCCTGTGACTGAACGCTATCCGGAAATTATTTATTATCGCTTACTTGCGCACCAATTTTTACCGGATCACCTCGAAAAAATCCTCTATCTTGACGCGGATATCTTATGTATTAATGATGTGGTCGAGCTTTATCAAATGGAGATGGGGGAGCATCTTTACGCAGCTGCGAGTCATACGCACTTGACGAACGTCACCAATGTGATTAATAAAATTCGTTTAAAAACCTACGAAGCAGAAGGTTATTATAATTCAGGTGTGCTATTAATGAACTTAAAACAAATTCGTAAAGTAGTGAAGGCTGAAGATATTTTTACGTTTATTGAGAATAATCGTTTGAATTTACTCCTACCTGATCAAGATATTTTGAATGGCTTATATGGAGATCAGTTCATAGCAGTCTCTGACTTTTTATTTAACTACGATGTCCGCAAATCAGCGGTCTATGAAACAACGAGTTTAGGCAAATGGGATGTGAACCATCTAATTGAAGAAACCGTCTTTTTGCATTTTTGTGGAAAATCCAAACCGTGGGACGAAACATACAAGGGAAAATTTGCGACGCTTTATAAACACTATCAACATAAAGCAACGCAACTAGAGAATAACTTAAACGTCACCCGGCAAAAAACGAGATAAACATCCGCAAAAAACGTCTTTTCACAATAGTAATCAGGGAATGACTATCTGAACTATTGTAAAAAGGCGTTTTTGCTAGGTTTAGGAATTGTTTTTACCATAAACCAGGAAGTGCTTGAACCACCATTTTTTCTTTCGTAAAAGGATGAATAAAATGCATTTCAATCGCGTGCAGCATTAGGCGAGGAGCGACTTTAGGTTGATAAAGCGGATCACCGACAAGTGGATGACCAAGACTTGCGAGATGGACCCGGATTTGATGCGTTCGACCGGTATCAAGGACGCAGTAAATTTGGGTAGTATTTTTGAGTGTTTGGGCAATGGTGACATGCGTAACAGCTTCTTGTCCATTCCTTGGATCGATGATGCGTTTTCGTCTATCATGACGATCACGGCCGATTGCTTGATGAATGGTACAATCTTTTTTCAGTAAGCCATGAACGACTGCTTGATAACGACGATAAATGCGTTTTTGCTCAAGGAGACGCCCCAGAATTGGTAAAACAAACGGATTTTTAGCAAACAAAATCGCGCCGCTTGTTTCTTTATCTAAGCGATGGACGACGTAGGGACGTTGCGCTTTTGGTGCTAAATAAGCCGCAAGATGATTGAGCAGCGTATCGGTTTCGTTCGGTTGGTTAGGATGCGTTTTGCAGCCTGCAGGTTTATTGACAATAATGACATGCTCATCTTCATAGAGAACATCAATGAATTTGGCAAGCCCTAAGTGAATCTCTTGATAAGCATAATCACTTTCTTCTAAATGGAGGGAAATCTGATCGCCTGCCTGAACTTCTTGGTGGAACATGGCGACTTCGCCGTTGCATTTGACATCTTTTCTAGTGCGTAGAAAATGTCTGACTTTGCGTGGAACAAGCCACTCTTTTTCTAATAGCTCACGAATAGTCATTGTTTTTTGGGTATGAGGTAAAGTGATGGTAAAATCCATGTTTGACAGGCTCCTTTGATTCATTTCACGCTTATTATAACAGATTTAAAGCTTTCTTAATGAAAAAAACCATTCTTTTTAACGCATGGATGGTAAAATAGGGAGACTTTTCAGAAAAAGTACAACTTTCGCCCTAGGAAAGACGGTAAGGGGTCTGCTAAACTAGGGGTTGAATGAGGAGGAGTGCCAATGGATTTTAGAGCAATCATACAAAAAATCAAGGAACACTTGATTCGTTTTTGGCAATGGATCAAGCCCTATCTAAAACAGTTTTCCCAGTGGCTATCAAGAGTCTGGAAGAAATATCATCTGACAAAAATTATTATTTTAATGGCGTTAACAGGAATTTTAGTGACTAGCACTTATTTATTTTACGTAGCGAAAACGACAAATGTCGCCGATTTATCTTCTGGTCTGAAAGAATCGACTATTATTTATGATCGAAATGGCGAGGAAGCCGGCCAATTTCGTGCTGAGAAAAGTAATAGTTATGTCGATTTAACGGAGATTTCGCCTTATGTGGTTGAGGCATTGATCGCCACAGAAGATCGGCGTTTTTATGAACATCATGGCTTTGACTTAAAAGGAATTGCACGGGCGGCGTCACGGCTATTGATTAATCGCAGTACAGCTGGCGGTGGGGGGAGTACGATCACCCAGCAGCTTGCTAAAAATGCCTATCTGACGCTTGATCAAACATTTACCCGTAAAGCCAAAGAACTTTTTCTTGCAATTGAAATTGAAAAGCAATATAGCAAAGATGAAATTTTAGCAATGTACCTCAATAATTCTTATTTTGGGAATGGGGTATGGGGGATTCAAGATGCCTCTAAAAAATATTTTGGTGTGGATGCAATTGATTTGTCAGTCGGACAAGCCGCGACCTTAGTTGGATTGTTAAAAGGACCTTCGATTTATAATCCGATTGATGACTTAGAAGCCGCAACCAACCGTCGAGATACGGTGTTAAGTGTGATGGCTGAAACAGGCAAAATCACCCCAGAACAAGCCACTGAACAACAGCAAGTGGCACTAGGCGATCAACTTTATGATGCCTACAATCCAGAAGGTTCAGGCTATCAGTATCCGTATTATTTTGATGCGGTCATCGATGAGGCGGTGCGTCTATATGGACTCGATGGCGATGACGTCATGAAGCGAGGATATAAAATCTATACGGCGCTGGATCAAAATTATCAAAGCAATATGCAAGAACTCTATGCGCAAGACGGATATTTCCCACCAAATAGTTCGACCGGTGAGATTGTCCAATCAGCTTCTGTTGCGCTCGATCCAAACACGGGCGGCATTCAAGGGCTAATTGGCCGACGTGGTGAGTATACATTCCGTGGCTTCAACTTCGCTATTAGCATGCAACGCTCGCCCGGCTCAACCATTAAACCAATTAGTGTTTACGCACCCGCTTTAGAAGCGGGGTATAAACCGGATAGTATTCTAAAGGATGAGCCACAATCGTATTATGAGGCGAAAAACTTTGATGGGACCTATCAAGGGGAAGTCCCAATGTATGAAGCCGTGGCGCAAAGTTTGAATTTACCAGCCGTCTGGTTGCTAAACGAAATTGGATTAAACAAAGGATTTAATAAAGCAAAAGAATTTGGCTTACCACTAACGGAAGCAGATAAATATTATGGTTTAGCGCTTGGCGGACTCGAACATGGAACATCGCCTGCGGTTATGGCCAGTGCTTATGGTGTTTTTGCAAATGGCGGCACACTGTATTCGCCTCACTTAATTACAAAAATTATTGATTCCACGGGTGCGGTTATTGTGGACAAAACCCAACCTAAAGGGAAACGAGTGATTTCCAAAGAAACCAGTGAAGAAATGACAAGTATGCTTTTGGGAACTTTTTCAAATGGAACAGGGATGAGTGCTGATCCTTACAATTATACAATTGCCGGAAAAACCGGTACGACAGAGAGTAGTTATGATACGACGAAAAGTAATGATCAATGGATGATTGCGTATACCCCAGATGTTGTCATCTCGACTTGGATTGGCTTTGAAACGGCGAGTAAGGAAAATGTACTGAGCGGCACCGGTGGCGAAAATATGGGTGCACTCTTTAAAGCGCAAGCGGAAAGTATTTTACCTTACACGTCGCAAACACCCTTTACGGTAGGCAATGCGTACTGGACGGGCGGTCAAGTAGTGGCTGCCGAGGATGCGGTCGATCCTGCCACCAAAAATGAAGAGGTGGAAAAATGGAAAGAAGAAGTGGATGACCTTGCAGAACGAGCGAAAGTTAAAGCCAAAGAAGTCGGTGGCAAAGCGATTGAAAAAGGAAAAGAAGTCTTACGTGGATTAATAGATCTACTCCCTTAAAATAATCGCTTAGAAAGTGAAAGCATGGTACAATTAGGAAGTAAATAATTTCTAGGAGGAAATAATATGTCATCAAATTTATATGATACAGCAAACCAATTAGAACGTGAGATTCGTCAAGACGAAGCCTTCCAAACGTTAAGTGCATCGTTTAATCGTTTAAAACAAAATGAAGAGGCTTATGGGATTTTCAAAGAGTTTCAAGCTTTCCAACAAGAAATGCACCAAAAAATGATGGCTGGCGAAGAAATGACGGATGAAGATGCAGAAAAAGCACAAGCATTAGCTGAAAAAGTGCAAAGCGAACCCGTTATTAGCCATTTAATGCAAACAGAACAAGCCTTCAGCGTTGTTGTAAACGACCTAAATCGAATTATCATGAACCCTTTAAGAGAACTATACGAAGGATAATCGTAATAAAAAATAAAGCAACTGAAAGAAGATCCTTCTTTCAGTTGCTTTTGTCTGTAAAGAGACGAGAAATGACCAAAAGAAGAGGTGAGGATTACAATGAAAATATTATTTGCGACAACCAATCAAGCAAAAGTTCGTTATTATGCGACACGTTTGCAAGAAAAAGGATTTGATATTGTCACATTATCAGACTTAGGGATTACGCAAGAAGTTGAAGAGACAGGGAAGACCCCGACAGAAAATGCGATCATCAAAGCGACGAGTTATGCTCAGCAAGCACAAATTCCCACGATAGCGATAGATGAAGGCTTATATTTGAATGGGTTATCACCTGAGCAACAACCTGGTGTCCATGTCAGACGAGTGAACGGCCGACGCTTAAACGATCAGGAAATGATCGAGCATTATCTTCACTTAGTCGAAAAATATGGCAAAAATGGCCAATTGACTGGCTATTTTAAAAAAGGAATCGCGGTGGCTACCGGAAATTCAATGACGACTTTTGAAAATGATTCACCCCGTCTGTTTGTGAATCGACAAAGTGAAATCATCGATGAGGGCTATCCGCTAGCGTCGATTCAAATTGTGGCACCCGTTAATAAATTCAAATCTGAACTAACGAGAGAAGAAGAAGCCATTACGATGGATATCGAACAGCAGCCGATTTTTGATTTTTTATCGCAAGTATTAGAAGAAATCAGAGAATCGATTGAAACAGCACAAAAAGAAAAAAGTCAAAGCGCTTTTTGTAACAACCTCTGATAGGAAACGGTGTTAAAAAGCTGACTCTCGGAAAAAAAGCCAAAGCGACTGAAAATCAATAAACTGATTTCCGTCTCTTTTTTCTTTTTTCTCGAGTCAAAGCGCTTTTTGTAACAACCTCTGATAGGAAACGGTGTTAAAAAAGCTGACTCTCGGAAAAAAAGCCAAAGCGACTGAAAATCAATAAACCGATTTTCGTCTCTTTTTTCATTTTTCTCAAGTCAAAGCGCTTTTTGTAACAACCTCTGATTACCGAACAAACTTTCGTGTTCGTCTGGCTTTTTTTTGCTGAAATGGTAAAATATAAGGAAAAAGAGGAGGTTTTTTCATGTTACGATTTATCCATTGTGCGGACTTACATTTGGACCGCTCCTTTGAAGGCCTCTATTTAATGAATGAGTCTGTCGATGAATTACTTGAAATCAACGAGAAAGTGCTAGAATCTATCGTATCCGTGGCAATTCAAGAGGCAGTCGATTTTGTCCTTCTTGTTGGAGACACGTTTCACCAAAATCGTCCGAGTTTAAAAACACAACATCAATTTTTCACTCAAATGAGTCGGCTTGAAGTCGCCCATATTCCGGTTTATTTGAGTTTTGGCAATCATGATTATTATGAAGAAGCACGTTATTGGTTTGATTTCCCCAAAAATGTTCATCTGTTTACGGAAGAAACAGTCCAAACGATCACAGGTGAAACGAAACAAGGTGTTTCTTATTGTATTAGTGGTTTTAGTTATCAAAAACCTTGGCTAGACGAATCGAAAGTAGCGCAATTTCCAAGACGTCAAGGGACCTATCATATCGGCATGTATCATGGAGATCCACAAGGCGAACACTACGCGCCGTTTGTCGTCCAAGAAATGAAACAAAAAGGTTATGATTATTGGGCATTAGGTCATATTCATGTGGCAACGGAGTTATCAACGCAACCACCGATTATCTATCCGGGGACACCCCAAGGTCATACGCAAAAAGAAAAAGAAACGCCGGGTATTCTATTGGTGACACTGACGCAAGGGGAAGCAACGTGGGAAGCGATCCCTGTTCATCAGTTATCGTGGCAAGAAATCACACTTTCGCTGGCTGGCGTCTCCAACCAAAGAATGGCGTTGGAAAAAATTCAGCGTCTCTTTACGGTCTCTCAAAAAGCACTGATTCGCCTCGTTTTGAGTGAAACCGCTGATTTACCCAAAAATTGGTTAAATGCAAAAGAAAAAAAGGAATTAATTGCTTATTTAAATCATGAGTTGCAACTGCAGGGCTTTGCGCAACGAATCTATCAAATGGAAGAAATTCAGGTCGTTTTTGAGCAACAAGTTCAGTTGAATGCGAGTCCGGCTTTAAAACGAGCGCTGTTCCAACAGTATCAAGACGCCGATGTCTTTCGTGAAGTGATGGCGGAACTCTTGCAACACCCAATTGCGAGTAAAGTGATGAAGATGGAAGCTTTTCAGCAAGGTGTCTTTGAAGTAGCAAGTAAAGAAATCGAACAAGAATACGTTTGGAAAGGGTCTGACAATGAAACTGATTCGAGCAGAGATTAGTGGCTTCGGTCATTACCGTCAAAAAATAATTGATTTTTCTGCAGGAAATCAATTATTTTTTGGTGAAAACGAGACGGGAAAATCAACTTTATACCATTTTATTCAAACGATGTTATTTGGTTTTGCGAAAAAAAGTGCCAAAAAACGTGATTATCGGCCTAGTGATGGGGCGGCGTTTGGAGGCAAACTTTGGATCTGGCATCCGCTTTATGGCGAGATTTTGATTGAACGATTCCGTCAACTCAATCGTGGAAAAGCGAAGATTCAAATAGGAGACGTCGTAGGGGATGAGGCTTTTTTAAATGAGATACTTGCCCCTTTAACGTTAGAAACGTTCCAAGAAGTCTTTACGTTCCAACAAGAACAATTATCAGAGCTCGATCGTTTACAAGAAAAGGAGTTACATGAAGCCTTAATTTCTTTAGGAATTAGTGGTAGTGCGCAAGTGATGAACCAAATGCAACAATATGAAAAGAATAATCACCAAATGTATAAGTTGAAAGGCCAAAAATTACCACTCAACCAAAAGTTAAAACAGTGGCAAAAACTCAAGGAAACGATTCACCAGAAAGAGCAACAAGAAGCCCAAGTGCAACAAGCCTATCAAAAACTGGCTTACTATGAGACGCAAGCACAAACAAGTAACCGACAAGCAAAAATCTTACAACAACGAAGTCAATTGTTAGAGCAACAACAACTGCATTGGCCGCTTTACGAGGAATGGTGTGAGCTAGAAAACGTCAAAGAATCCGTGGTCTCAGAAGAAAAAACACGTAAATTGCAACAATTTCATCAACGATACCAACAACTTTCAGAAGAAATTCAAAATAAAGAAGCCGAACTTGCGCAATTAGAAAGTGGTCAAACTTCAGAAAGATATTTCTTTTATCTCGATCAAGAAGCGAATATTCAACAAATCTTACGAGAGAAAGTGACGGTCAGTCGTTTACTGGATGACAATCAACGCGTCAATGCTCAAATACAGCAAATCCGTCAAGAACTCGCAGCGCTCCAACAAAAACGTGGTTGGCGTCAACTCCCGGAAAAAAGTGATCCGACTATTCCAGCAGTGATTCATCAGATACAAGCAGATGAGGCTCAATTAAAGGAAGAAAGCTTACGATTCAATTGGCTAAATGAACAACTTGCGAGTCTGGAAACCGAGATTACAACGCTCGAAAAACAAACGCCGCAGTTATTTGCACCGAAAAAGTCGGGTGCTTTGCGACTCGCTTTACTAGTCGGTAGCGTAGGAGCTTTTGCTGCAGCCTTTTTATGGAGTGGACCTATCCAAGGTCTATTCATTGCCTTAGGTATTGGGATAGCTTTAGCCGGTATTTATTTGCAAGTTCAACAAATAAAAGTCAAACAAAGCAAGCCACTTTGGCAAGAGAAGATGCAGAAAAAGAACGAATGGCTCGATAATCGAGAACAGCAAGAACAACAAATTCACCAATTAAAACAGCAAGTTGCGCAGCGCAAAAAAGAATTACAACCTTTTTTTGGTCAAGAGTTAGAAACCGCGAAGTGGCTCCAATTAGTCGATGAATATAACCGTGAAGTGGCGTTGTATGAAGCCCATTTGCAGCAGTTAGCCACGCTAAAGCCCAAAGAAAGTGAGAATCAACAACAGTTCGCGCTGTATGAGGAACTGTTTTCTGACTTTTATGATTGGTTGCCGCTAGAAAATAAAAATCTCAATGAAAAAATGACGTGTTTAGAAGATTTTCATATAGAGATGCAAGCCATCAAGATGGAACGTTTGCAACAACCAAGCACGCTCCTTGCCCAACAATTACGTCGCCTAAAGACAAATCGAGAAGAATTATTTGTGACGTATGAAGGATTGCTTGCGGAATTTGGGTTAACCCATCCGACTGAAATTCCTTTATGGAGTAAACAGTGGGCTGCAAAAGAAAAACAGCTCGCTCGTAAGAAAGAACTCAGCGAATTACTATCGCCGTTATTTAAAAAGAAAATAACGAAAAATGAATTAGCCGAGGAAAAACAACGCATCAAAGAGCAGCAAGAAGAACTTTATGCGGCTTTGAGTTTGGACTTGGAAGAAAAACAACGACTCCAATTACAGTTAGAGCAATTGCAAAGTGATGGCACGCTCGATCATTGTTACCAACAAGAAATGGAATTGAGAAGTGAAATCGAAGAAGGAATGATTCTTTGGGGGAAAAATCGTCTGTTAAGTACTTTCCTAGCTGATTTGGCAACAGCCTTATCCGATCAACAATTGCCTCAATTACTCCAGCAAGCCTCGCATTATTTTTCCTTGTTAACCAATCAATCTTACCAGCAAGTAAAATTAGACGAAGGCATCCTCACCGTTGTTGCGAGCAACGGTACCCAACCGATTTATCAATTATCGACAGGTACGAAAGATCAACTGATTATGGCATTACGTTTTGCCTACTTAGCCTTACAACGGGAAAAAATTCTTTCCCCCGTCATCATTGATGATGGATGGTTGCATTATGATGGAACACGCAAACGCAAATTGGCACGTTTATTAGCGGAATTTGGTCAAGACTATCAAATCATTTGTTTGTCTTCCGACCAAGAAATGGTAAGCTATTATCAAGAGTGTCAGCAAGCGGTAAAAATGATGGAATAAAGGATGTGACGAATGTTTTTGGTTGAACAAAAACAAACGATATGAAGAAAATACGTGAATTAGTAGTCGATGAAGAGTTTCAAATGTACACTTTAATCAAAAATGCCGATATTCGAAAAGCTAAAAATGGTAAGACGTTTATCGCGTTTACCTTTCAAGATACTTCCGGTACGATTGACGGCAAGTTTTGGGATGCTTCTGAAGAAGAAGTCGAGCGTTTCCAAGCAGGGCGAGTGGTGATGTTAAGTGGCAAACGTGAGCTCTATCAAGGGACGCCCCAAGTGAAAATTATGCAACTACGATTAGCAACCGAAGAAGCCGCGGATCCAACACTTTATATGGAACGGGCACCGATTAAAAAAGAAGCGATGGAAGCTGAAATTAGCCAGACGTTGTTTGAAATTACCAATCCACATTGGAACCGGATTGTTCGTTATTTATTAACAAAATACCAAAAAGAATTCTTTGAATATCCAGCAGCTAAGCGCAATCATCACGCCTATGCGAGTGGTCTGGCACATCATACAACGACCATGTTGCGTTTAGGCAAGGCAATCGTGAGTGAGTACCCAGAACTGAATGCTTCGCTCCTTTATGCAGGGATTATTTTACATGATCTCGGGAAAGTAATTGAACTTAGTGGGGCAATGACGACGGAATATACGTTAATCGGGAATCTCGTAGGACATTTGGTCTTGGTGGATGAAGAAATTACGAAAGCTTGTCTCGCTTTAAAAATTGATGATACAGTAGAAGATGTCGTGATTTTGCGACACATGGTCTTATCCCACCACGGTTTATTAGAATATGGTTCACCGGTGCGACCGCGTCTTTTAGAAGCAGAAATCTTGCATCAAATTGATAATCTCGATGCTTCCATGCAAATGATGTTAACCTCTATTCGCCAAACAACACCAGGGGAATATACGGATCGGATTTTTGGTATGGATAATCGTAGTTTTTATGTCCCAAAAGATGTTTAATAGCTAAGGTACATACTTGTTGACGTGCGGACAATGGTTTTAATTGGGAAAAACGATTGTTTGGATGCCGTGAATTGCTAGCAGTTCATGACTTTACTAAAAAATATTAAGCTAATCTTAGACGAAAAACCGTATTCTCTTTATTCAAACGAATAAAGGAAATACGGTTTTTTTTAGGTATTCATTCAATTAGATAGGGAGTAATAGGTTTATGAAGCTATTGAAATTTGACTACGCCCATTTTTCTTTGCTAAATAGAGTCTTTCATCTGCTAAAGAAATTAATTTTTGGATTTCAGAGGCTTCTGCGCTCGTTGCGATCCCTCCACTAATTGAAGGTTTTAATCCGGATGGAAATGGAATGTTCCTGAGTTCGCTTTGAATTCGTCGAGCAATGTTCAACGCTTGTTCTTTTGTTGTTTCCGGGAGTGCGATTAAGAATTCATCGCCACCATAGCGACCAGTAATATCAGAAGAACGACAAGCATTCGTAATCACAACCCCCATTTGACTTAACACATAATCGCCCATTAAATGACCATGAGTATCATTGATATTTTTGAAACAATCAACATCAAATAATAAAAAGGTATAAAATGAATCTGACTTACGTGTGCTTTCATCAAGTATTTTGATTTGTCGTTCTAACTCATAACGAGAATAGAGTTGGGTCAAGTGATCGTATTGTGCTTGATTTTGCCAATACCTAGATTTTTTGATTTCTTCTTGTAGACTCCGTTCGCTTTCTGTGATATCAAAGACAATTCCAGAGAGAAAGAGTGGTTTGTTTTCGGCATTACGTTGAGTCACTTTTCCTCGATCATAGAATGTTTTCCAAGTTCCATCTTTAGCTTGGATTCGATATTTTACTTCCCAAACAGGTACTTCACCTCTTAAGTGCGCACGCATTTGGTCCATAACATCTTCATAGTCTTCTGGATGATTTTTTCTGTGAAAAATTCAAAACCAACTTCTTCTGGTAAATGTTCTTTTCTATATCCAATGGCTTCAGCTTTTAATGGATTAAAGGTAACTTTATTTTCAGGAAAATCCCAGTACCAGTGTCCTAAATTTCCCATCCAAGGATATTGAGTGACATCTTCTTTATAAATTTGTGCGGATAGTTCTTTATTAAGGCGTTTTAATGCCGCATTTTCTTTTAATAATGCTTCATAGCGTTCGTCCATCATCGCTACCTCCTCGGATTCATTTTTAATAAAAAGCTAAGTATTAATTTATGTGATTTTTTCACATAAATATTAATCAGTGATACAATCAAGGGGATGTTATCATATCTCAGAAAAAAGTGATGAACATTTTATAGGAATATTCATGTTAAGTATACGACAAAAAACTAATCAATGTAATGGGAAATCCTTTCATTGATTAGTCTTTTTGTTATTTTTTAGTTTTTGTATTCCGAATAGTGGTAGGCAAACCCACCAATTATTGACGGTTTAAAAATGTAGTTATTTAGATTCTGTTTCAGTCGTTACGGATTCAGAAGTTTCTGTTTCCTTGTCTTCTGTTGCTTTAGTATCTGTCGTGTCATCGGTTGCTTCTGTTTCTTCCGTTGGTGTTGCTGCATCAATGAATGTTGTTAAGATAGTTGCAAAAGCATCATCTTTAATTTTTACGTTGGCTTTAATTAATTCTTCACCAATCACTTGATTGATGAATGTTTGATCGGCTAGTTTTGCATTCGTTGCCGCTTCTTTCACTTCATCTTCAAATTTACTCATGTCATTGCCTTTTGGTGTATTTTTCACCATTTTCACAATGTAGTAAGTTGGTGTGCCATAAGCAGATTGAACCGGGATAATCTCAGAGATTTCGCCATCTTTTAAAGCAAATGCTGCTTGCTTTACTTCAGCAGGAATCGTTGTGGTATCCGTTGCAGAGCTAAATGTTACAGCTCCTTCTTCGGCGCTTGACGCATCCAATGAATTTTCTTTTGCAATTTCGCCAAAGTTCGCATCTTTTTCATTCACTTGTTTTAACAAATCAGTTGCTTCTTCTTCAGAAGTCACTAGAATGATTTGTGCTTCAACTTCAGGATGGAAAGCTTCCCAAGCTGCTTTTAAGTCCGCATCGGTTAATTCAACATGTGAACGTAAACCTTTGTCAAAAGAAAGACGATCGCGCATTAATTTATTCGCTTCTTCACGTGTCATGTTAGCTTGTTTTAACTGCTCATCGATATCAGCATCGCCGAATACCGCTTTTAATTCTTCTTCAATTTCTTTATCCGTAATGTCTTCGCCATAGTGTTTCGTGAAGACTTTCGATAAAATCATGTCAAATACGATTTGTTGACTACTTTGTTGCGTACGAGCATTATCGTAAAAATCAAGTGCAGTAATAGTACCGCCTTTCATTGTTGCGATTTCAGTGTTTTTAGTCTCGCTAGAGCAAGCTGCTAAGGCCAGGATACTCATTGATGTTGCTAATGCTAAAATAATTTTTTTCTTTGTCATGGATAGTTGCACTCCTGTTATCTAAATTCTATTTTCGTTACGGTACGATTAACAGTTCCTACTATACCACACTCTATTTTAGAAAAGAACGCATTCAAAAAAAAAACTCTGGAAATTCAAAGAAACTTCTTATTTCGTCGTTTTATTCAAAGGCGAGTTTTCTAGGTGTTGTTGGAGTAAAGTTAACTGTTCATTAATCCGATTAATACGAGGCGTTGCTTGAAATTGGAACGCTCTCAGATCTTCTTCTAATGATTTCTGAAAGGCTGGTAAACTTGTCTTCGCGATTTCTTGAGTCTTAGCGAGATTGTCATTCACCGTTTCGTAATCTTCTTTGACGGTTTGAATGGTTGCCGCCGTTTCTTTAATCGGTTCTTCCCATATTTTAAGCGTTTCTGATCCTTTACGTGGGGCAAATAATAAACCACCGACACCGCCAATTGTTCCGCCGACAAAAAGTCCTTTGATAAATTGTTTCATCATTTATTTCACCTGCTCTGCAATTTTTTGAGCTAAGTCCGTCATTTCTTGCGCAGTCGCTTTTCCAGTATGGTTACCAAAGTGAATCGCAAAATCGTCTGCTCTCGTGAAGCGTGGAACCAAGTGGATATGTGAATGAAAAACAGTTTGGTAAGCCAGTTCTTTATTGTTATTAATAATGTTTAATCCTGCTAACTCAGGAAAAGCGGACTCGATTGCGCGTGCTACTTTTGGTAGACGAGAAAATGTAGCGCTAGCGAGTGTCTCATCATAATCAAAAATATCAGATACATGTTTTTTAGGCACGAGTAGCGTATGGCCAGGAGTTGTTTGAGAAATATCTAAGAAAGCATAGACGTCCTCGTCTTCGTAAATCGGGTAACTCGGGATTTCTTTCGCGATAATTTTACAAAAAATACAATTTTCCACAGGGAATTCCTCCTTTTCCTCTTTCTACTACTTTATCATAGATTGACTAAAAAGAGATAAAGATGCGAATTTTTCCTTTTTGCCGGCGATTGTTGTTTATTTTCTATCAAAAAGTGTTAGGTTTTTAGTTGCCTAATAAAGCGTTCAACAGTACAATAGTCAAAGAAGTTAAAGAGAGGAAGTTTGCGATGTCGAGTTTTACATTAGGAGAAACGGCTACATTAGAAACAATTACGATTCGGGTGAAAGATCGCGACAAAATGATTGCTTTCTATCAAGGAATCGTCGGTTTTTCTCTAATACAAGAAGAGAATGCCTTAGCAATGATGGGGATTAAGGGAAGTAACAAAGAACATCTATGGTTAGAAGAAAGTCCACGAGCGTATCCTCATTTTGGAGAAATCAAAAAATTACAACATTATACGTTAAAAGTAGCAAGTTTAGCAGAAATTGCGAGTATTTATTCTCGTGTCTTAAAACATGAAAGTCCTGTTATCGGATTGACACTGAAGGAAGATTCTATTCAATTAATCATCGAAGATCCAGAAGGAAATCAATTAGTCATCTATTTTGAACCCACAAATGAAGCAGTAGCCACTTCTGAAGAATTATTAAAACAAGGCGATGAAACAACCTTGTTAACGGCAGAAACTGAGATTACGGGGATTCATTTGAATGTTCCGAATCAAGCAAAAGCGCAACTTTTTTTCAATGATATTTTAGGGGTAGCTGCGACAGTGCCATTATTAACATTGACTGATACGGCTGGGAAGCAATTTATGACAGCTGAAGATGAAGTCTTAGGACTGGATTTCTTGAAATTTACGATTGAAGAAGCAGACTTACTTGCCTTAGAACAGCATTTAATCGAAAAAGAACAAGACTTTTACATCGATAAAAAGAAACAAATTTTAACGATTTTTGATCCAATGGGGATTGAATGGTGGTTTATCCTCAAAAAGAATAAATAACTTTAAAAGAAGAAGCATGCTTCTTCTTTTTTTAAGAGCCCAGTTATTCGACTCTCTTTTATAAAAACCCTTTATTTAGCTGAAATAAATTAGTGAACCATGTTATAATAACCAAGAAATACGCAATCAAAAGGAGAAGAGTGTGAGTATGCAACCATTATTTATGAAGCCAGTATTCCAAGAAAAAATATGGGGTGGTAGCCGGTTAAAGACGGTATTTGGCTATGACATTCCAAGTGATAAAATCGGGGAAGACTGGGCAATTAGTGCGCATCCTAATGGCGTGAGTATGATTGAAAACGGTCCCTACAAAGGCCAAACATTAGATCAATTATGGGCAAACGAGAAGGCGCTTTTTGGTCAACCAACGGAAGACGTTTTTCCATTATTAATTAAAATTTTAGATGCCGAAGACGATTTATCGGTACAAGTTCATCCAGACGATACCTATGGCTTGAAACACGAGGGTGAATTAGGGAAGACAGAATGCTGGTATATTATTGATGCTCAACCAGGAGCTGAAATTATTTATGGACACAATGCACAAACCAAAGAAGAATTAACAACGATGATTCAAGAAGGTCGTTGGGAAGACTTATTAACCCGCGTACCGGTAAAAAAAGGTGATTTTTTCTTTGTTCCAAGTGGGACAATTCATGCGATTGGCAAAGGGATTATGATTTTAGAAACGCAACAGAGTTCTGATACAACTTATCGCGTATACGACTATGATCGTAAAGATGATGCGGGACAAACCCGTGAACTACATATTCAACAATCAATCGATGTCACAACGGTCCCATCAAATCGCCCTGAAAATGCGATTGTGGAAGAAAAAATCGGTGACTCGACCGTCGTTACGTACTTAAAAACTGACTTTTTTAATGTGTATGAATGGCAAGTTAACGGTCTTTTGAGCATGGAAAAAGCGGCTCCTTATACCTTAGTGACTGTGATTACGGGTGAAGGGGAATTAATCGTGGATGAAAAGACGTATCCATTAACAATGGGAACGAGTTTCATTTTACCAAACCAAATTGAGCGTTGGGAAATAAAAGGGGAACTCAAACTGATTGCCTCTGAACCTGGGAAATAAGTTTAGCTAATCTTCTGTAACGAATTGATTATTTTACGAATACGAAAAAACCTATCCTTTCAGTTTAGAGAGGATAGGTTTTATTCATATTGTGCTTATTTAAGACGGTTTCACGCTGAATCAATTCATGCGGTACAACAACTCGTAGACTGCTTTGTGCTTCGGTTTTAGTGAGTTGCGTCATTAATTGTTGCGTCGCAATCTCACCTAAGGAAGCAACATCAATATCGATACTCGTTAAGTAAGGATGAATTAACGTTGTAAAAATTGAATTATTAAAACTAATGACCGATAAATCGTCGGGGACCTTGTACCCTAAGAGCGTCGCAAGCTGCATAATACGAACGGCAAACAAATCATCGATAACGACGAGAGCCGTTGCTTGCGTTTCTTTTAAAACTTCCGCGAAATTCGGATAATCTTCTGTTTTTTCAAAGGAAACTGCTGGGAAAACAGGTAATCCTGTCATCATTAACGCTTTTTGATAGCCAAAAAAGCGTTCATAATATAAATTTTCATGCGTTGTATTCGTGATGAATAAAATCTTTTGATGTCCTTTTTCAATCAAATGCTCGGTGGCTTGTTTACCTAATAGTTGATTGTCGTTATCGACATAAATGATTTTTTCTTCTTGTTGATAAGGTTGTCCAATTAACGTGAAAGGAATGTTTTCTTCAACTAAATAGGTAATAATTGGATCATATTTATCGGAATAAGTAAGAATAAAGCCATCAACTTGTTTTTGCCGATGCATACGTTCAACATTGGCTAATAAGGTCTCAAAATCTCTAGCAGAAGCTACGGCGACCGACATATTTGATTTACGCGCTTCCTCATTAATTGTTTCGATCGTCTCTAAATAAAAAGGATTGCCTAAACGCTCCTTCGAATTTAAGGGTGGCAAAATAACACCAATCGCACTAGCACTTCGTTTCCCTAAATTGCGAGCCGCCAGATTCGGAGTGTACCCTAGTTCGTCCATTACTTTTCGGACTTTCTTTTTTGTTTCTTCTGATATGCTGGAGTGATTATTAATCACTCGTGAAACAGTGGATGTAGCAACCCCTGCTTTTTTTGCAACATCTTTCACTGTAATACTCATTGGACGTTCAACTCCTTTAACGAAAAATATCGTATCATAATCAACTAGTAAATACTAGCATACAAGTAAAAAGGGGATTCGTTGATTAAATTTGTAAGAAAAATCAAGAACGATTAATTAGTAAATCGCTTTCATTATAGTCGTATGCTAGCACTAGTAGATGCTAGCTCTATCATAGACGCAATCGGTTGCATCGTCAAGAGCGAATCAGCGAAGAATCAAATTATGTTATAATAAAGTAAAAAATGAAATAAAAGGAGTTTCTAAATGCATGTATTAACCCTGAACTGCCACAGTTGGGTAGAAGAAAATAGTCTCGAGAAATTACAACAGCTCGTCGATACAATCGTAAAAGAAAAATTTGATGTCGTTTTGTTACAAGAAGTGAATCAACGAATCGGTAGTGAACCCGCAATTTTAGATGAATGGTATTGTTTCAATAATGACCCTTGGCCGATATTAGCTGATAATTTTGCGCTTGTTTTATCCCAAGCGCTTCAAATAAAGGATGAACCCTACTACTGGACGTGGGGATTTAGTCATATTGGCTATGGGAAGTACGAAGAAGGGCTGGCCATTTTATCCAAAGAACCCTTGTTAGCTAAGGTTTCATTAATGTCGACGTGTGATGATATTCAAGAGGCCGCGCGCCGTATTTTATTAAGTGGCGTCACAGAAAGTGCGGGTAATCTGTATACAATTGGCAATGTCCATCATTCCTGGTGGGAAGGCGGTGCGTTTGAGACGGAATGGGCGAGAGCAGAAGAACTGTTATCAGACACGCGATACCCGATTATTTTAGGTGGTGATTTTAACCAGATTGCGGGAACGATCGGCCATCAGCGAGTACTCGACAGTCCCTTAGCACTTCAAGATAGCTTTTTAGTAGCCGAAAAAAGAAGGGGAGAAGCGACGATCGAAGGGCCGATTGACGGTTGGCAAGATCAACAAGGATCGTTACGCATTGATTATCTGTTTGTGAGCGACGGTCTTCGTGTCACGCAACATGACGTCATGTTTGACGGGCACACAGAACCTGTCGTGAGCGATCACTTTGGCGTTCGAATTCGATTGGCAGAGTAACAAAAAAAGGCTGACGTCTGATGCGTCAGCCTTTTTTTAGTTGTCTAACTTTTAGTATGGATTACTTTATTAAAAAATCGGATCCATATTTTTTAGCTAAAGCGAGATTCAAAATTCGTTTGGCTAAATTTGTATTGCGTGCTAGCAAGGGACCGTGGAAATACGAACCAAACACATTGCGATAAATCACGCCTTCGGTTTGATCTTCGCCATTATTACCATGTCCATCAACGACAATCCCTAATGGACGCTCGCCTTTGCCTAAGAACGTCCGGCCGTTATGGTTTTCAAATCCGATATAGGTTTCATTAAACGTTTCATTGACGATTTTGATATCCCCAATAAAACGGTGATTTTCTTGCCGCGTCGTGTAATGATCAAGCGCGCCAATTCCCATGATTTTTTCATCATTTGCGGTCACGTAATAATGCCCCAGCAACTGATACCCTCCGCAAATCGCTAAGAGAACGCCATCGTTTTCAATATAGGAAGTGAGGGCTTCTTTTTTACTTTGTAAATCGTGGGCGACGATTTTTTGTTCATAATCTTGTCCGCCACCGAAAAAGACTAGATCGTACTCGTCCGCCACAAAAGGTTCATAAAGACTCACAATCGTCGTCGTCATTTCAACATCCATCTTTTTCGCTAAATAATCGAGTACAAGGAGATTGCCGTTATCTCCATAGGTGTTTAGTAAATTCCCATAAAGGTGGGCGACACGTAATTGATAGTTGGCCATGGTTTAGTTCCCTCCTTTTAGAATTCCTTTTTCTGTTAATTTTTGGCGCAATTGAAGCACTGCCGTATAAGTTGCTAAAATATAGACTTCTTCTGTCGGAAGCTGTGGAATTTGGGCAATGACGTCATCTAAATTCGCACATTCGTGGATCGTTTCTTCAGCAATTCCGGCAACCTGCAAGCGGAAAGTCATATCTTCTCGACGATCACCGCCTGTTAGGACTTGGGGAATGGCACGTTTTGTTAAGTGCTCATAGGAACCATCCCAAATCCAACTCACATCAATGCCATCTGCATAATTGGCGTTCAGCAAGCAGACAAGTGAAAAATCATTTGGCGATAAGGTAATCGTATCAATGACTTGATTTAGACCAACAGGGTTTTTAACGAGGACCAGTGTACATTTTTTCGAGCCAATCGTAATGACTTCTTGACGGCCAAAGACTTTTTCGTCATAACCAAGTCCAAGACGGATTTTTTCAGGCGAAACACCATAATGCTGGCCAACTGCTGCAGCGGTCAGAGCATTGTAGATATTATAAAGACCGCCGACTTCAATTTTGTAAGATTCTTCATCGACCGTAAAAACAGAAGAAACATTGGTCATCTCACCGAGTTGAGTGAGTTGGTATGCCAGTTCTGGTCGTTTAAAATCACAATTTGGACAGTAATATTTGCCTAAGTTCGCATACGTAATCATCTTGTAATGCAAAATATGTTGACAATGCGGACATAAGACGCCATCAGTATTTGGATGCGCGAATTGCTCATGATCTGCTTGATGATTAAAGCCATAATAAATACGAGGATTTGGCGTATCTTTTGAGTTGAAGATTGGCGAATCGCCATTAGCTAAAATCGTAGCTTCTGGTGCTTGGGCTGCACCGTCTAAAATCATTTGATACGTTGTATAGATTTCACCGTAACGATCCATTTGATCACGGAAAATATTCGTGAAAACAAACAATTTTGGTTTAATGTATCGCGTCACTTTACTTAAGCTCGCCTCATCAATTTCAAGAACCGCAAATTTTTTGCGTCCTTTTTTGCCATGAGCCGATAAAAAAGTCGAAACAATCCCTTGCACCATATTAGCACCGGTTGGATTGGTTAAGACATCATCAAATTCTTGTTGTAAGATTTTGACAATCAGGGCCGTGGTTAAGGTTTTACCATTCGTGCCAGTAACCACAATGACTTCATAGTCTTTGGCTAAATAATCTAAAATATTGGGATCAAGTGTTAAGGCAATTTTTCCAGGATAACTGGAACCACCTTTGAAAAATGTTTGTAAAAGCCATTGGGATGTTTTGCCGACAGCTGTCGCAAAATAATGACGAATTTTCATATAAAACCTCCATCTATCTAAAGGACTACTTTTTTCTCTTTTTGGCAGTAGTCAAATTCAATTAATCATACCATAAAATCAGGTGAAGAGCAGAAATCCTTGTCTGATTTTATGCCTTTTTTTAAGAGTTAGTCAACCGTGAATAGCTATCCAATGATGATTTTTTCAGTTGGGTATTCGTAACCTAAGTCGCGTGTTTCTTTTGGAACAAAGAGTAACAATGTGTAAAGCATCCCGATGCGACCAATAAACATTAATGCAATAATGACGATTTTTCCAATTGGCGAAAGGGCAGCAGTAATACCCAGTGACATTCCTGTGGTTCCAAAGGCCGAAGCAACTTCCACGACAATGGAAATCAACGGAAAATCTTCTGTCGCCGTCAAAAAAATCACGCTACTAAAGCACATAAATAACGACAACATAAAGACTACAATTGATTTTTGTAAATCATCATCGTCAATTTGACGTCCAAAGACATTGACGCGGCTTTCGCTTTTTAAGAAAGAAAATAAATAAAGACCGATAATGGCAATGGTTGTGGTTCGCACACCACCACCAACAGAGCTCGGACTACAACCGATAAACATTAATAACGAAAAAACGAGCAAGGTCGTTGTTTGAAAATCATTTAAATCATGGATTTGTAGACCAGCATTTCTCGTTGTCACAGAATAAAACATACTCGTAACGCCCTGGTTTAAAAGGGACGCTCCTTGGAATAAATGGTTTCTTTCCAATAAGAAAATCGTAATCGTTCCAGTCACAAACAAGATCAGGAACGAGAAAAAAGCAATTTTCGTAAATAATGAAAAGCGATACGGGATTTGATGCAATTTTTTCTTCGTTAATTTATCGATGAGCCAAGAGCGAAAGTCCATGATAACTGGAAACCCAATTCCTCCAATAAAAATTAAAAACATAATCCCAAATAAAAAAGGATAATCCGTTGAATACGGGAGAATCGAATGGCCTGTAACATCAAAGCCAGAATTAGTGACTGCCGAAATCGCTTGATAAAAACCGTTGAAGAAGGCATCTGACCAACGATCGTAGTAACCAGTGACTTTAAAATAGAAACTAAAGAGTAAGCCACCAAGCGCTTGTAAACTAATTAAAATCAAAAAAGTGGTACGAATTAAATTAACAATCCCACTTAAACGAGGCTGGTTCATATCGGTCATAATCAGTTGCCGCTGTTTTAAGGAAATCCGTTTGTTAGAGAGAATGAAAAAGAAAGTCGAAATCATCATAATCCCTAATCCACCGACTTGAAATAAAATCGTCAACAAAATCACACCGTTTTGGTTGAAAATTTTGTTAATAGGAAACGTCGTTAACCCGGTCACACTAATTGTACTGACCGCCATAAATAACAAATCAATAAAGGACGCGTCACTGCCGGTTTGTCGGAAAAACGGTAAGTAAAAAAGTCCCAAAGAAAGAAGAGTGACGAGTAAATAATAAATCACAATAATTTGAATTGATGAAACATGTTGGTATAAAAAAATACGATTACGTCGGAAAAAAAGACTTAATTTTCGGTCCCAAGACATGAAGACACCCTCCTTAAAATAGATTTCATCTCTAGTATACCAAATAATCAAGTGAGAAATGCCTTTAATTCGATAGGAAAATTCCTAAAAAATTCAGGATCAGGATAGGACTTTGCTGAGAGAGCTATGTTATACTAATTTTAGTTCGAAGTATTATGAAAAAGGAGGGATCATGTGAAAGAATTTATCAAAAACTGGGGTGCATTTTTAGTCATTATCGCCGTATTTGCTATTGTTCGTTTTTATTTTGTGACGCCTGTTTCGGTGAAGGGACACTCAATGGAT
This sequence comes from Enterococcus sp. DIV1314a, assembly GCF_051713805.1. Classification (NCBI taxonomy): domain Bacteria; kingdom Bacillati; phylum Bacillota; class Bacilli; order Lactobacillales; family Enterococcaceae; genus Enterococcus; species Enterococcus sp. DIV1314a. The sequence goes on from NZ_JBIOQP010000001.1 coordinate 1,261,198, forward strand.
CCAACGTTGGCAGATGGACAAAAATTATTAACACTCAAAACGGACAGTATTTCCCGTCTTGATATTATTACGTTGCAAGAACCAGACGATCCCGATAAACTAGCGGTAAAACGGGTCATTGGCTTACCAGGTGAAACGGTAGAAATGCGCAATGATCAATTAACGATTAATGGCGATCCCTTAGAAGAAACGTATCTTGCTGAATTTCAAGCCTTGTTTGCTCAAGACCAACTCGTTGAAACGTATAGCTATAACGAACTTTTTCAAGAAATTGCTCGTGAAGCAACGAATTTTACCGATGATTTTAGTGTGGTTGTGCCAGAGGGATATTATTTTGTATTAGGCGATAATCGCTTAGTTTCAAAAGATAGCCGTAGTTTCGGTTTTGTAGCGCAAACGGCTGTTGAAGGAAAAGTCATTTGGCGTTACTGGCCAATTCCAGATATGTCTTTTTTTTAACATCAATAAGGGAACACAGAAAGGTTGTTTAACATGTCAATTGAAACATTTACATTAAATAAAGTAGGACCAGCATTTACACTCGATACACCTGAAGAACCTTGGATTTTACTCAGAGGAGAAGGCTATTCTCCTGTGCAATCACTTGTGACAGCCGCTGCTGCCTGTGCGGGATATGTCTATATTTCGGTGTTGAACAATTCGAACGTTCCGCATGAAATTGAAAAGGTCACGGTGAGTTATACGCGGGATATGGCGAAAAAAACCAATCCGATTCAGTCAATCAACGTGACAATTTATGCGGAGATTGCGACCGAATACCACGAGAAAGCACAACGTTGTGTCAAATTGATTTCACCGAATTGTCCGGTCATCCAGTCGCTAGACCCTAACATTGAGGTTGTCGAACAAGTTGTCTTTTTGTAAATCCTAAGCTCACACTAGGTCCGAGATGAACGTGACTCGTGTGAGTTTTTTCAAGCGTTTAGGTTAAATCGTCGCTGTATGACGCCACTTTGCGTGCTGCAATTTGGAGAGTATTAGTTGCAAGGGTAGAAAATATTGCGATGAAAGCAGTAGGCTCGTGTGGGAACGAGCGTATTCAAAAGAAACAAAAAATGAAAAGGAGTTAACATCATGCGTGGGAAAAAAGTGTATTTGGCGGAGTTGAGAGAGGGGGACACAGAGTTATTTGCGGAGTGGCAATGGGATCCTCAGTTTATGCGCGGAATTAGTGACGATGTGTTTCATCCTTTTGGTGTGGATGATTGGGAAGATATGTTTGGCGACCCGGATAGTAACGAAGCATTTTTCTTTACGATTCGTCAAATAAAAGATGATGCCTTAGTCGGGTTTATTTCGTTAACCGGTGTGATGATGAAAAACCGTTTAGCCGTGATTGGGATTGGCATTCCCCATGAATCTTACCGGGGAAAAGGTTATGGAAAAGAAGCTGTTTCCTTGCTACTCGCGTATGCCTTTGATCATTTAGGCTTACATAAAGTGCGACTACATGTTCATAGTTTTAATCAAAACGCGATTGAGATGTATCGCAGTCTCGGCTTTGTGCAAGAAGGGATCAATCGCGAAAGTGTGTATCAAAGTGGTAAGTGGTACGATCAATTAGATTTTGGATTTTTACAAAGCGAATGGAGGTTACTAGAAGAAACAAAAGTCAGCCGCTTTAAGCATGAAGCAAGGTAAGTAACGACTGAAATAAATCAAACGTTCGATTGAAAGCGAGTCCGTTCCTTTAAGGTTCTGACATCGCTTTTTTTAGCGGCAAAAGATGCGCGGAGATTGTTAGCGCTTGAAATCTTAACGAGACGAGACCGTCTGGTGAGCGTTTTAATGGAAAATACGTTTTCTCTTTTCTTTTACTGTAAAATTTTTGCTTTTTCAAGTATAATACCAAAGGAGTAAGTGGAGGATGAGAGATGGCACAATTATTTTTTAAATATGGCGCGATGAATAGTGGGAAATCAATTGAAATTTTGAAAGTTGCCCATAACTATGAAGAACAAAACAAGCCGGTTGTCTTGATGACGAGCGGAATCGATACGCGTTCAGGCTTAGGTCAAGTGAAAAGTCGCATTGGGATTTCAAAAGAAGCACTACCAATTTTTGAAGAAACGGATATTTTTTCTGTCGTGCAAACGTTGGGCTACACGCCGTATTGTGTCTTAATTGATGAGGCGCAATTTTTAAGTGCGCGTCACGTCTTAGACTTAACGAAAATTGTCGATGAATTAAAGATTCCTGTGATGGCCTTTGGGCTGAAAAATGATTTTCGCAACGAACTGTTTGAAGGGTCAAAATCCCTCTTGTTATACGCGGACAAGATTGAAGAAATGAAGACCATTTGTTGGTTTTGTCATAAAAAAGCAATCATGAATTTACGTTATGTGAATCACGTTCCAGTTTACGAAGGGGAGCAAGTCCAAATTGGGGGAAATGAAACGTATTACCCTGTTTGTCGACAACACTATGTTAATCCAAAAATGAAGAGCAATTAAAGAAAAGGAGCATACCTATGTACGATCAGTTACAATCGATTGAAGACCGTTATGAAGAGTTAGGGGAATTATTAAGTGACCCCGCTGTCGTTTCCGATACGAAACGCTTTATGGCTTTGTCTAGAGAAGAAGCCAATACACGTGAAACAGTTGCTGTTTACCGTCGTTATAAAGTCGTGGTAAGCGGCATCGAAGAAACAGAAGAACTGCTTGGTGAAAACCTCGATGCAGACATGGCTGAGATGGCAAAAGAAGAACTCAGTGAACTGAAAAAAGAAAAAATTGATTTAGAAGAACAAATTAAAATTTTGCTTTTACCAAAAGATCCGAATGATGATAAAAATATCATTATGGAGATTCGTGGCGCAGCAGGTGGCGATGAAGCCGCGCTATTTGCCGGTGACTTATTCGAAATGTACCAACGTTATGCCGATGCACAAGGTTGGAAAGTCGAAGTGATGGATGCGAACGTAACGGGGATTGGTGGTTACAAGGAAGTAATCATGATGATTACCGGCGAAAGCGTCTTTTCAAAATTAAAATATGAAAGTGGTGCTCACCGAGTACAACGTGTGCCTTCAACCGAATCGCAAGGGCGTATTCACACGTCAACGGCAACGGTTGTCGTCTTACCAGAAGCAGAAGAAGTCGAAATTGACTTGGCAGATAAAGATATCCGAATTGATATTTATCATGCCTCTGGTGCCGGTGGTCAGCACGTCAACAAAACCGCTTCAGCTGTACGTTTGACGCATATACCAACTGGCATTGCAGTCGCAATGCAAGATGAACGCTCCCAAATTAAAAACCGTGAGAAAGCGATGAAAGTGTTACGCGCGCGTGTCTATGACAAATTGCAACAAGAAGCGCAAAGTGCCTATGATTCCGAACGTAAATCGGCTGTTGGAACGGGCGATCGTTCAGAGCGGATTCGGACCTATAACTTCCCACAAAATCGCGTCACCGATCACCGGATTGGGTTAACGATTCAAAAGCTAGACCAAATCTTAGCCGGAAAATTAGATGAAATTGTCGATTCTTTAATCATTTACGACCAAACATCGAAATTAGAAGAGCTCCAAAATGGCTAAAACGTATCGAGAAGTCCTTTCCTGGGCTTCTTCTTTTTTAGAAGAACAAGGGGTAGAAGGACACAGCATTTTATATGTCTTACTTGGCCGTAAGAATTGGCGGAAGACGGATTGGTTGCTGAATTGGCACAAAGAGATGCCGGAATCGGAACAACAGCAACTTCAGCAAGATTTAAAACAACTAGCCGCGCATTATCCTGCGCAGTATATTCTTGGATTTGAAGAATTTTATGGTCATCGTTTGAAAGTTACGGAAGCCACCTTGATTCCTCGTCCTGAAACGGAAGAATTAGTGGCTCTTTGTTTAGAAACATGTCCAGATGAGCCACTGTACGTGGTCGATGTCGGGACAGGGACAGGTGCAATCGGGATTTCATTAAAATTGGAGCGGCCCACTTGGGAAGTAGCCGTTGTCGATTTATCGCCAGCCGCGCTTAAAGTCGCACAAGAAAATGCCGAGACGTTAAACGCCCCATTATCGTTTTATGAAGGAGATACGTTAGCGCCCATTAACCAACCAATCGATATCTTAATTTCGAACCCCCCTTATATTGCGGCTGATGAGTGGTCTGTCATGGACGAAAGTGTGCGCACCTTTGAGCCGAAAATGGCCTTGTTTGCAGAAGAAGAGGGCCTGGCGATCTATCAAAAATTAGCACAGCAAGCAAAGGAAAAGTTGAAACCTTCTGGAAAAATTTTTTTAGAAATTGGTTTTCAACAAGGAAAAGCAGTACAAACACTTTTTCAAACGGCTTTTCCACATAAAAAAGTAACGATTTATCCAGATTTAAGTGGGCGAGATCGGATGATTGTCGTGGAATAGTTATACACAGCTTTGTGCATAACTATTTATTTTTTACTTTTAATAAGTGAATGAATCCTTGATAGAGTGACAATGGGAGCCTTTTATTCGATTACCCACAGAGTTATCCCCTCTTGACGGATAAGTTGTCCACAGAATGGGGATAACAACGCAAGGAATGTTGATAACTCGCCAACTTTTTTGAAAAAGGATGTGTATAACTTGTGGAAACAAAAATATTTAATAAAATAGACTTAACAGAAGCGGCCCGGTTACTCCGAGAGGGTGAAATTGTGGCGTTTCCCACAGAAACGGTCTATGGTTTGGGAGCCAATGCCCAAATAGCCGATGCCGTTCAATCGGTCTTTACGGTGAAAGGTCGTCCAAGTGACAATCCACTGATTGTTCACGTCGAAAGTTTTGAACAAGTAAAAGATTATGTCGAGGTCTTCCATCCGTTGACGCAAGAAATTGTTGACGCGTTTTGGCCAGGGCCATTAACCTTAATCTTTACGATCAAACCCGGGGCATTACCAAGCGTTGTTTCGGCCGGCTTACCGACCGTTTCATTTCGGATGCCCAATCATCCGCTAACGTTAGAACTGATCAAAGAAGCCGGTGTTCCGATTGTCGGTCCCAGTGCGAACACTTCTGGACGACCGAGTCCGACCAATAGTCAACATGTCTATCATGATTTACAAGGGAAAATTGCCGGCATACTTGAAGGGGGCGCGACAGCAATTGGTGTTGAGTCGACGGTGCTTGATTTAAGCGATCCAACGAAACCCCCGATGATTTTACGTCCAGGTGCTGTTACAAAAGAAGCGTTAGAAACGATTCTAGGAATTGAAATCTTAGTAGATCCCCATCTAGCCCATGAAGAACAAGCACCGAAGTCTCCTGGCATGAAATATAAGCATTACGCCCCTAAAACGCCTGCATTGATGGTCAATCCTGATGAGTGGGAAGCGGTTATGGCTTTAGTCATAGCCAAAGAGATCCGCCTGGGATTATTAGGAAGTCCTCAAATGATTGAACGATACCAAGCGTCAGCGCAAGCGACGTTTGCCTATGAAGGCGAAGGCGTGGAAGCAGCAGCGAAAGGCTTGTTTGCGGGCTTACGCGCCTTAGATGAAGCAGCAATCGACGTCATCTTAGTCCCAACCTTCCCTGAAGAAGGCTTAGGTGTGGCTTATATGAATCGTTTGAAAAAAGCAACGAATCAACTGAATTTTCTAGAACAGCTAACATCTGAATAATATTTCGTTTTATTTAGATTAACGTTCGTCTTTAATCGATAATTTCAAGGAAATCATTTAAAAAACAAGGTTTATTAAGGGAAAGCATTTCAAAGTCTATTCGCTTTGTGATACAATCGGATTATCTTATTTTGAAGGGATGTTTGTGTTAGATGGATTATAAGCAATTTGACCAAGAATTATGGGAAGCAATCAAGAATGAGGGGATTCGTCAACAAAATAATATTGAATTAATTGCATCAGAAAATATTGTTTCTGAGGGCGTTATGGCTGCTCAAGGAAGTATCTTAACGAATAAATACGCAGAAGGTTATCCAGGTCGTCGTTACTATGGCGGTTGTGAGTTTGTGGATGTGGTGGAAGATTTAGCGATTGAACGAGCAAAAGAAATTTTTGGGGCAAAATTTGCCAACGTTCAAGCACACTCTGGTTCACAAGCCAATACAGCAGCTTATCTTTCTCTAATTGAAGCTGGTGATACCGTTTTAGGAATGGATTTATCGGCTGGTGGCCATTTAACGCACGGCTCTCCGGTTAACTTTAGTGGGAAAACCTATAACTTTGTGGCTTACGGTGTTGATCCAGCGACGGAAGTTCTTGATTATGACGTTGTCCGTATTTTAGCACGCAAACATCAACCAAAATTAATTGTAGCTGGAGCGAGTGCTTACTCAAGAACGATTGATTTTGCACGCTTTAAAGAAATTGCGGATGAAGTTGGCGCAAAATTAATGGTGGATATGGCTCATATTGCGGGACTTGTGGCTACCGGTGCACATCCGAATCCAGTCCCTTACGCTGATATTGTGACATCAACGACTCACAAAACGTTGCGTGGTCCGCGTGGTGGGTTAATTTTAACGAATGATGAAGCCCTAGCGAAAAAAATCAATAGCGCCGTCTTCCCTGGAATTCAAGGTGGCCCATTAGAACACGTGATTGCCGGAAAAGCGATTGCCTTCAAAGAAGCATTACAACCAGAATTTAAAGAATACTCTGCTCAAGTAATTAAAAATGCGCAGGCAATGGCAAAAGTCTTTAATCAATCAGGTAAAGCACGTCTTGTTTCTGGTGCGACGGATAATCATTTGTTATTAATTGAAGTAACAGGATTTGGAATGACAGGTAAACAAGCGGAACAGTTGTTAGACACCGTTAGCATTACCGTGAACAAAAATTCGATTCCTTTCGAGAAATTAAGTCCGTTCCAAACAAGTGGTATTCGTATCGGAACACCAGCGATTACGAGTCGTGGTTTTAAAGAAGAAAGCGCCGTTGAAGTAGCAAAACTAATTCTGAAAGTCTTAGAAAATAAAGACGACGCAGAAATATTGGCACAAGTAAAAGAAGAAGTTATTGCTTTGACCGATGCTCATCCTTTAAAAATCAAATAATGATGAAGAGACGATGCTAGCAGCGGGGATTCGCTAACGGCATTCAATGAATAAAGTCTAAGAAGAGGGAATGACAGGAAATGTCGGTCACCTCTTCTTTTTTATTGATCTTGTAGCAGCGAATCCTTCAAAAAAAATGAGAACAAGACCTGATTTTATAGGAAATATACGAAAGTCTTATAAGATTCCTTGTTTGAAAATGGAATTTGTTTTACAATAATAGCAACAACGAAAAGGAGCGATTAAAATGGGAAAATTTCAAGTAATTGATCATCCATTAATTCAACACAAGTTAACAATTATCCGTGATAAAAATAGTGGGACTAAAGTCTTTCGTGAGGTCGTTGATGAAATTGCGATGCTAATGGCGTATGAAATTTCACGCGACTTACCAGTAGAAGAAGTTGAAATTGAAACACCAATGATGAAGAGTGTTCAAAAACAATTAGCAGGGAAAAAAGTTGCGATTATTCCAATTTTACGTGCGGGATTAGGCATGGTTGATGGGATTTTACAATTGATTCCAGCTGCTAAAGTCGGACACGTTGGATTATACCGTGACGAAGAAACACTTGAACCACATGAGTACTTTGTGAAATTACCAGATGACATTACGAGCCGCCAATTATTAGTGGTCGATCCGATGTTAGCAACAGGTGGATCCGCAGTGATGGCAATTGACGCTTTGAAAAAACGTGGCGCATCAAACATTAAATTTGTTTGTTTAGTAGCGGCACCTGAAGGAGTCAAAGTATTACAAGAAGCACATCCGGATGTTGATATTTATACGGCAGCATTAGATGATCGCTTAAATGAAAATGGCTACATCGTTCCTGGTCTAGGGGATGCCGGCGATCGTTTATTCGGTACAAAATAAAAAAAAGGCTGTCCAATTGGATAGCCTTTTTGCTTAAATTTTTTGTAACTGTTTATAGTTAATAATGATTACACCATTGCTTCTTCTCATAAGATCACTATTTTCTTGTGTTTCCTTAATTTTAATAATTGCCGAGTTACGCAATTGTTTCACGACTTCGCCTGTTTCTGCTTGATCTTGAAAGCTAAAACGAACAGGGGTATCGACTTCAAACTCTAAACCAAATTCCGACGGGACAATAGTAGTTTCAAACTTGCCAAATGTTGCCATGTTCTAAAAAACCTCCCTTTTCTATAATCTTATTATAGCACACTTTTAATAAAATGAGAAATCTACGAGAAAACAAAGAATATATTATGTTATTTTAAAAATAATAGGTAGAAAAAAAACGACCTTATCCCGTGCTCCGTTTCGATTCTTGCCAGATATTGCGCATGATAAGATTGGATGAGATTTTGCAAGGTCAATTGTCAAAGTCGAAAAATATAGACGGTATTCTAAACGGACGAACTATACAGTTTTTTTTTACTATGATAGAATGAATCAAATGATTTTAAGTGGTGGGTGATGAAATGGAAATTATAGAAAAAGCACCAGCGAAAATCAACTTAGGCTTAGATGTGTTGTATAAGCGGGAAATAGACGGCTATCACGAATTGGAGATGGTGATGTCGAGTGTCGATTTAGCCGATCGCTTAATTTTCGAAGAAATTCCAGAAAACAAGATTCTGATTGAGACGAATAAAGCTTTTTTACCCATTGATAAACGAAATAATGTGTACCAGGCTGCCTCGATCATCAAACAACGTTACGGCATCACGAAAGGCTTAAAAATTTCAATCGAAAAGAACATTCCTGTCGCTGCTGGACTTGGTGGGGGAAGTTCTGATTGTGCCGCAGCTTTGCGTGGGATGAATCGCTTATGGAATTTGAATCTTTCCATGGAAGAACTCATTGAAATTGGGGTCACGATTGGAACAGACGTCCCGTATTGCTTATATGGTACAACGGCTTTTATTGCAGGTAAGGGAGAGATTGTTCAACCACTTGTCCCGATGCCTCAATGTTGGGTTGTGTTAGTGAAACCGCGTATTAGTGTTTCAACTAGGAAAATTTTTCAACAAGTCTCAAAGATTGACGAATTGAGTCATCCGGATATGGCGAGCTTATCACAAGCGATTTTAGCGCAAGACTATGAAGAGATGCTTTGTCACATGGGGAATAGTCTAGAAGATATTACGATTCCTAAATACCCGGTTGTGCAACAAATTAAAGATCGGATGATCAAGTATGGTGCCGATATCGCTTTAATGAGTGGGAGTGGCCCGACCGTTTTTGCTTTGTGTCGACAACATTCGCGCGCGCAACGCATCTATAATGGGTTAAAAGGTTTTTGCGAAGAAGTTTATTTGGTTCGAACGCTCAAATAATAAGAGACAAACCTCTTGGTGAGAGCGGACGAAAACGAAGGCTTCTTCTCGTATTTTGGTAACCAACTAGGACTTATTTTGTCCGTCGGGTATGTTTCGGACACTTGATTCGACGAATTGAAGGAATTAGCAAATTGTTGACTTGCATAGAAAGTTTCAATTTGCTTTTTTTGTACGCTTAGTTGCTCAAAAGTTCTGTAAGTTCACCGGGGCATCAAGGCTCAGAGTCCGTTATCCATTCAGACAACCTCATTTCCTAAGGTGCATTTGATTAGATGGTTGAAAAAGAAGAGAATAGTTAAAAAAATAAAGCACTAACTTATTTAAATGATTGGTTATTGTTGTTAAAAACTTAAAAATTTACTGAATGTCGTTCCCTTCTCTTTCAATTATTAGAAAAGCCCTCTATAATAGGAGAAGTATTTCTTAAGAAAAGAGCGAAGCGATGAATAAAAATATATTTAGAAATGATAATCGAATTGACTACGGGGTGATTTTGCCCGTCTTTATTTTGTGTTTATTTGGTTTAGCCGCTGTTTATGTGGCGTATGATCAAAGTCCTATTTTTACTGGGAATCCAGCCATAGAAGTGTGGCGTCAAGTATTATGGTATGTCATTGGTATCGTAGCCGTCGTCATTATTATGCATATGAAATCAAAATGGCTTTGGAAACTCACTCCCTTTATTTATGGGTTAGGCTTAATTGTCATGGGGTTACTTTTAAAGTTTTATGACCAAGCAACATTTGAAGCAACGGGGTCGCGCAACTGGTTCCGCTTAGGTGGCTTTAGTGTGCAACCGGCGGAATTGATGAAAATCGCGGTGATTTTAATGTTGGCGCTCGTCGTTACCAAACATAATGCGACTTATCGCAAAGTGGCCACCTTAAAGACAGATGGCTTATTGATTGCCAAGATGTTAGCAGTGATGCTACCGGTGATTGTCTTAATTATGTTACAAGATGACTTTGGGTCTATGTTAGTCTTTTTAGCTATTTTTGGTGGGATCTTCTTAATGTCAGGAATTTCTTGGGAGATTATCGTGCCGACAGTTGTGGTGATGTTATTACTTGGAGTGACCATGATTTTTCTCGTATTGAGTGATACGGGCCGAGAGATATTATCCAAATTTGGATTCTCCGCTTATCAGTTCGCGCGGATTGATGCATGGATTGATCCTTTCCATGATATGCAAGGTAGTTCGATGCAAGTCGCCAATTCAATGATGGCGATTGGCTCAGGTGGCATGCTCGGTAAGGGCTTCAATGTGAGCGATGTTTACGTCCAAGTAAGAGAATCGGATATGATTTTTTCCGTCATTGGCGAAAATTTTGGCTTTGTTGGAAGTACCCTCGTTATTTTGCTGTATTTTGTCTTGATTTATCGGATGATTCGCGTTTGTTTTGACACGAACAATGAATTTTATGCCTACATTGCCACAGGGATTATTATGATGATTTTATTTCACGTTTTTGAAAATATTGGGGCAAATATTGGTTTGCTACCGTTAACCGGAATTCCCTTACCGTTTATCAGTCAAGGGGGATCGGCCTTGCTTAGTAATATGATTGGGATTGGCTTGATTTTATCGATGCGATATCAAGCGACACCAGAAGTAGAAATGAATGAAAAAAGGAAGCGAAATCGATGATTACACTGTATTGGTATCCAAAATGTAGTACGTGTAAAGATGCAAAAAAATGGTTAGAAGAAGCTGGATTTGAAGTTGAGACGATTGACTTAGTGAAAGAGCCGCCAAGTGTCACGTTATTAACCCAGTGGATGACCCAAAGTGAGTTGCCTATTCGTCGTTTTTTTAATACAAGTGGGATGAAGTATCGGGAACTAGGCTTGAAAGATTTGGTGAATGACTATACAATAGAAGAGGCCAGTCAACAGTTAAACAGTGATGGGATGTTGTTAAAACGACCGATTTTAGTCAAAGACCACCAATTTTTAGCGAATGGCTTTAAAGCAGATGCATATGAAAGGATTTTGTTAAAATGAAAACACCATGTTTAAAGAAAAAAGATAATTTATGGATTTTGTTTAATGGATCGGAATATGTTGTTGGGTTAACAAGTGAAGCGCAAGAAGAATTAGGTGAAATCACATTTATTGACTTGCCAGGAGAAGGCCAAGAGTTAAAACAAGGTGAAACGTTGCTTGAAGTTGAAGCAGAAAAAGCCGTGAGTGAGTTTTCAAGTCCTTTAACGGGTGTGATTTCTTCGATAAATGAAAAAATTGATCAAGATATTACCGTCTTGAATGACCAAGACGAATTGTGTGCTTGGATTCTGAGCTATAAAAATGTCTCAGCTGAAGAGTTTCATGCCTTATAAATCAAATTGAATCAATCAAAAAAAGCTCGAAATCAATCAAGATTTCGAGCTTTTGCGTTTTATATATTATTCAGCTGCTGGAGCTTCTTCTACTGTTTCTTCTGCTGCACGAGCTTCAGAAATCGCACAAATTTGTTCTACGCCGTCAGTCACGATCGTGAAATCTGTTGTAGTTTCTAAGTCAGCTACTGTAATCGATTGACCGATGCTTAATTCAGAAATATCGACTTCGATTTTCTCTGGTAATTTATCAGGTGTTGCTGAAACAATCACGCTGTATAAGTTTTGTGTTAAGGCTCCACCAAGTTTTACGCCAGGTGCTTCTCCAACTAAAACAATCTCAGCTTCTACTTCTGTTTCTTCGGACATGTTCACTGATAACAATTCGATATGGTTGATTTCTTTGGTAAATGTTTCTGTCGTGATTTGATGAATTAAGGTATTATACTCTTTACCTTCAATTGATACACGAACAACTGCGTTTAATCCTTCGTCTTTTAAAATGCGTTTGAAAGCGGAAGTAGCGACCGAAATCGGGGTACTTTCAATTTGATACCCATTGATGATTCCAGGGATTTGACCTTCGTGACGTAACTTGTTGCGGTTGGCACGGGGACGGAGCGCTCTTTTGCTGACTTCTAATGATACTGACATAACTAAATTCCTCCTAATTTTTCTGTCTGAGACAGTCATTTCGAAGTAAATCGTGTTACTCTTTCACATTTAAAGGTTAAGGGTGCGTACAAGACATGTACGTGATAAGGTAATAAAAAACATTACCTAGAAAGGGTTTAGTCACTTTCTCCACCAGTTCATAACACTGTGTGTAGTTAGAAACAAATATTTACTTTACTCTATAACCATAGGACGAATTCCTTCATCTGTCAAGTTTTCTCCTTTTTCCACTCGAAAAAGTACGCTATAATAGAAAAAGAAAGAAAGGGATTCGATGCGTTTAGACAAGTTAATAGAACAACAATTACAAACTTCGCGAAAAGAAATGAAGCAACTCTTTCGTACGCGTCAAGTGAGGGTTGACGGGGAAGTTTGCTTCCAACAAAACAAAAATGTTGATAGCTTTTTGCACGAAATCACGGTAGCTGATCAAGTTCTTCAGACGCACGACGTTTATTATTTATTAAATAAACCTAAAGGTGTGGTGACAGCGAACGTAGATCAGGAGCATCTGACAGTGTTTGATCTCTTGCATCTGGCTGATTTTCGCTCAGATTTAGTTGCCGCCGGTCGTTTAGATCGAGACACAAAAGGGTTATTACTCCTAACAAGTAACGGCCAATTAGTCTATGATTTGCTTCATCCAACGAAAAAAGTGATCAAAACGTATGAAGCGTGCATTAACGAAGAGGTAACGCAAGAAGATATTGCCGCTTTTGCCGATGGGATTGTCTTTTTAGATGGAACGGTTTGTCAAAGTGCGCCACTTACGATCGTCAGTTATGACGTACAAAGTCAAACGAGTGATGTTCGCTTGCAGATTCAAGAAGGAAAATTTCATCAAGTGAAAAAAATGTTTTTAGCTCGTGGTAAAAAAGTCGTTGCCTTAAAACGGGTCGCGATGGGGCCACTTGAATTAGGGACGCTTCCGGAAGGTCAATATCGAGCGCTCAGTTTAACAGAATTACAACAACTCAAACCTTATTTTCGTTAAGGTTTACAAAAAAGGAGAATGTTCATGTGTTATACCACACTATTATTTGATGTCGATGATACATTGCTTGATTTTCAAGCAGCTGAAAGCCAAGCGTTAAAAGCGTTATTTGAAAAAGAAGGCCTTAATTTTACTTCAGATAAAGAAAAGCTTTATAAAGAAGTCAACGAAGCACGCTGGCGCGCCTTCGAAACGGGAGAAATGAGTCGCGATGAAGTTGTCAATGGTCGTTTTGGAGCCTTTTTTCAACTACTGAATCATGAAGTCGATAGTCTCGCGATGGAACAAGCGTACCGTGAATTCTTAAATGAAGGCCATCAACTGTTAGGGAACAGCTTAGAAGTCGTGCAGCATTTTGCCGAAAAAGCTGATTTATATATTGTGACGAATGGCGTCTCTAAAACACAATTTAAACGGTTGGAAGACTCAAAATTACTTCCTTATTTTAAAGAAGTCATTGTCTCTGAAGATACGGGCTACCAAAAACCAATGATTGAATTTTTTGAGTATACATTTGCGAAAATTCCGAATTTGAACAAAGCACAAACCGTCATTATTGGTGATTCTTTATCGTCTGATATTCAAGGGGGCATCAATGCCGAAATTGATACCATTTGGTTGCGGCCAGATACACCGAAAACACCACTTGCGATTGAACCGACCCATCAAATTCGTCAATTAGAAGACCTTTATTCGCTACTTTCTTAGAAAATGGCGAAATCGCTAGAATTTTTATTGAATTTGGCTATAATAAAAAAGGATAACGAAACAAGGGAAAGAAGGAGCTTTTTAAAATGACAAATAACAGACCAATCATTATTGGCGTGACGGGTGGATCCGGGAGTGGGAAGACAAGTATTAGTCGTGCGATTTTGGATCAGTTTCCGAATCATTCGATTATGATGCTAGAACATGATTCTTATTACAAGAATCAAGATCACCTAGTCTTTGAAGAACGTTTAAATACGAATTATGATCACCCTTTTGCCTTTGATACCGATTTATTGATCGAACACTTAGAACAACTGCGCCGCTTTGAAACGATTGAAAAACCGGTATATGATTATGTCAGACATACAAGAAGCGCTGAAGTCATTTTACAAGAGCCAAAAGAAGTCATTATTCTTGAAGGGATTTTAATCTTAGAAGATGAACGTTTACGGAATTTAATGGATATTAAAATCTACGTCGAAACCGATGACGATATTCGGATTATTCGTCGGATTAAGCGTGATATGGAAGAACGTGGTCGGACTTTGGACTCCGTGATTGATCAATATTTATCAGTCGTTAAGCCAATGTATCACCAATTTATCGAACCCACAAAGCGTTATGCCGATGTGATTGTGCCGGAGGGTGGGGCAAATTACGTAGCGATTGATTTAATTAATACGAAAATCCAATCAATTTTTGAGAGCAAAGCCTAGTTATTTGTCAAAGAATATGTTACTATCTATTTTATGCGACAGAGCCGAGGAGAACTAGTTCGTCTAGTTAACTCAAACAGAGGCACATGAAGTGATTCACCTACCGGATTTGTAGGGTGTCGGAATCTTTTTTTGTGGAGAAGAGAGATTCTACTAGCAATAGTACTGGATAAAAAAGGAGTTAAGACATTCATTTGTCTTAACTCCTTTTTTTTTATCCTTATGAGGGTCTAGCTAAAATGAAAATGAAAGAATCGTGGGTTCTTTTTTTGACCTAGAGGTTTTTCTCCTGTTGAAGAGGAACAAATTGAATGTCCGTTTCAGTGAGATAATCCTCAAGTTGGAAGGCTTGAATAAAAGAATGATTGTGTCCTTTGATGAAATAGGCTTTTTGTTTCGTATCCATGACACTCGTGTATAACGTTTCATCGCAATGACCATTCGTAGCGTCGCCCACTGCACCTGTAGGAATATCAAATTGCCCTAAAATTCGAAAAGCTTGTCGGATAGCTGCTTGACGATCGAGGTCTTTTGGTGTTTGTGCGACAAAGTAAGCGGCACGAATAAAGCGTGAAGGCGGTGTGAAATCTCCAGGAAGCCCCACCAGTCCATTGCCTTCGCCCAATTTTGTAAGGGTGACGTCGTTGAAATGGCTAGATTCAATATTTTCAGGTTTTAGATGCAAATAATTCTTCAAATTGGTCGCGTGCCATGAAAAATCTGGCGCATTGGTTAAAACGCCATAAGGATTGTCATGTGCAATGAGGGAACCCTCTCTTGGTTCTAAGACAACAGTCGCACCTTGTTGATCCATAAAAAAGAAGTGCATACTCATCGATTTGACGCCGGCTGCGTTTTGCGCGAGTAGATTGATTGTGGCAGCCGTCGCTTTTACTTCTTCGACATCTTGACAACGGGTCAATAAAAAATCAAACGCTTCTGAACTGATTAGATTAATCCGATCCTCGCTACACTCTTTGGCAAAAGTCGCATAAGCAGGAAAGAAATTATTTGAACCCATCAGCCCTTTTTCGTTAATCCCATCTCCAAAGGAAGGCTGGTCAAAAAAGCCTGTCCCGATTGTTGAAAAACGCGTTTCGTACGTGCGTCCCTCACTCGTTTTAAAAAAATCTTGCGTGTTTTTTGGAACATAGAGAATTTGGTGCGTTAACGCTTGCGTGATTTCTAACGTTCGACCAAATACGTGTCCCTCTTTGTAATGAAATCCAATGGTTGTACACATCTTTTTTTCCCCTTTCTTTTCTTTGTTTCACCTAATGACTTTAGTATAACATAGCGATAAAACTTCGATTGCCATGAACCGTTATACGACGAGTCCTTCTTCATCAGAGGAAGAAGGACGTAAGAAGTATTGGGGAACATTTAGAGAAAAAGTCACGAGTTTGAGCAATCGGCACAGATTATAATGAATCCATTAGCAGAATATGCTAGTATAAAAAGAAAGAAAGAGCACCTAAAAAAGTGATGCGATTTCACAACCTTAGGAGAGAAGGAAAAAACATGACGATTAAATATGGCATTATCAGTACTGCAACCATCGTTCCGCGTTTTGTCGCAGGAATTGTTGAATGCGCTGACGCAGAAGTTTGGGCAATTGCGGCACGTGAGCAAAAAAAAGCTCAAAAAATGGCGGACGCTTTAAAGATTCCACACGTTTATGCGAGTTATGCTGAATTATTTTTAGACGAAGAAATTGATGTCATTTACATTGCTACCTATAATCGAGCCCATTATGCTGTTGCAAAAGAAGCCTTGCTAGCTGGAAAATCGGTATTACTCGAAAAACCCTTTACACTAACGCTGGATGAAGCGGAAGACTTATTTGCGCTTGCGCAAGCACAAGGGGTATTTTTGATGGAAGCGCAAAAAGCCTTATTTTATCCCTTAACACAAACAATCAAAACGTTAATTGCAGATGGGGAAATTGGAGAAGTCAAGTACTTGGATTGTCGTATGATGCATACGAACGCCGATCACATTCCTTGGTTTAAGGATTTAGCATCCGGAGGTGGCGCGTTATATGGTTCAGGAAGTTATCCTATTGAATATTTCCAGTATGTGACAGAAGGCAAGATTGAAGAAGTTGCAGGGACGGCTATGTTCTCGCCTGATGAGTCTGATAGTCAATGTGACGTTAGTATCTTATTTAAAGAAGGATTTCAAGGTCATTTATTGATTTCAACCCTCTTTGAAGGACCAAGTGAGTTGACGATTTATGGGACGAAAGGGCGCATTCATCTTCCTGATTTTTGGAAAAAACAAACAGCAACCATCATCCGTGATCAATCAGTAGAAGAAATCACGTATGCTCACCAAAGTGAATTTGTGTTTGAAATCGCGCATGTCAATCAGTGTTTACAAGAAGGGTTACAAGCAAGTCCGATTGCGACACCTGATATGACCATGCAATGTGTCGAGTTAGTCGAAAAAATGTACCAACAATGGTTATCTTAAGAAATGCCTTTATAAACAGAGCACAAACAATTGAAAAAATTCCTTTTCTATGATTAAGTAAGAAGGAATGAAAAAAATGATGCAAAGAAAGTGAGCTTTTTAATAGTGGGAAGTCGAAAATTATTAGCATTTGATATTGATGGGACAATTTTAGATTCGAATAAACGTCCGTTGCCAAGTACGTTAGAAGCGTTAGATGCGTTACGAAAAGCCGGACATTTTGTTACCTTAGCAACGGGGAGAAGTCGGTTTTTAGCGGAATCCGTTATTCGCGAGTTACAATTTGAAAATTATATTTTATGTAATGGCGCGGCTGGTTTTTTTAATCACCAACAAGTATTTAAAGAAACACTGGATCAAAAGGCGCTAACTACTTTAATTGAAGTGTGCCAAGCAAGAGGGATTGATACTGCCATCGTGCAACTCGATCAATCGAAACGTTTGAGCTCATTTGATTTGGAGAAAATGCAAGACGCGATGACATCATTTGGGTCAACGGCTTCTGAATTAGGCGGATTTTCTCATGACGATGAAGTTTATCAGGCATTGGCCTATTACGAAAAAGACTGCGATCCATTATTTGAAGGTCAACATCCAGCCTTTAATTTTGTTCGTTGGCATGAAAAATGTGTCGATGTTATTCCAGCTAATGGGTCAAAAGCCCGGACGCTTTTAGCGCTAGCAGAACGCTTAGGGATTGATCGGGCAGATATTATCGGTTTTGGGGATGGCTTAAATGATCGTGAGATGTTGCGCGAATCAGGAATTGGTGTGGCAATGGGTAATGCTTCGCTGCTCGTACAACAAGAAGCAGATCTAGTCACCAAAGATCACAATCATGACGGAATTTGGCATGCATTAAAAGAATTACACTTAATCGATTAAAAGTTGCGGAGGAGATAAAATGAAAATTGCGTTAATTGCTCATGATCGAAAAAAAGATTTGATGGTTAAATTAGTGACGGCTTATCGTTTTATTTTAGAAAAACATGAATTGTATGCAACAGGAACGACAGGAACAAGAATTACTGAAGCGACGCAATTACCGGTTCATCGCTTTAAATCAGGCCCTTTAGGTGGCGATCAACAAATTGGTGCGATGATTTCAGAAGATGATCTCGATATGGTGATTTTTCTAAGAGACCCACTCGCAGCACAACCACATGAACCAGATGTGACGGCGTTGATTCGCTTATCAGATGTTTATGAAATTCCTTTGGCAACGAATATCGGGACGGCTGAAATATTACTGCGTGGTCTCGATGCTGGTTTTGCTGATTTTCGTGAAGTCATCCATGAAGGCGATCGCCGACCAATTGCTTTATAAAAACACAAACTGTTCCTGGCTTCGTACTAGGCAACAGTTTTTTTCTTTTGTTCCGTCTTCAAAAGAGCAATCCCAATCACTTTTTATGAATAAGGCAAGACGGCAAACCTTTTTTTTACACCTTAAAACCGATATAATAGAAGAAGCAGCGAATGAACGTGTGTGAGGAAAGAGGAAAAACATGAAAATTTTATTTATCGGCGATGTCGTAGGATCTCTAGGACGTGAGGCCATTACAGAATATGTCCCAAAATTAAAGAAAAAATACCGCCCTCAAGTGACGATTATTAATGGTGAAAATGCGGCAGCGGGTCGCGGGATTACGGAAAAAATTTATAAAGGCTTTTTACAAGACGGAGCGGATGTCGTCACGTTAGGTAATCATGCCTGGGATAATCGCGAAATCTTTGAATTTATTGCAGATGCCAAAAAATTAGTTCGACCAGTGAATTTTCCGGCGGGAACGCCTGGTGTCGGAATCGTCTACATTAAAGTCAATCAAGTCGAACTAGCCGTCATTAACTTACAAGCGCGCACGTTTATGGTGGCGCTTGAAGATCCATTTACCACCATGGACCAGTTGTTAGCGGAGGTTCGCGAACGGACGCCCTTTATTTTTGTTGATTTTCACGGCGAAGCGACAAGTGAAAAACAAGCATTGGGCTGGTATTTGGATGGTCGGGTTTCGGCCATCGTTGGTACCCATACCCATGTTCAAACAAACGATGCGCGGATTTTACCTCAAGGAACAGCCTACTTAACGGATGTTGGGATGACAGGTCCTTACGATGGGATTTTAGGAATGAAGCGCGATGCAGTCATCGAGAAATTCTTGACGGCTTTACCTCGTCGTTTTGAAGTTGTCGAAAGTGGGCGTATGATTGTGTCAGCATGTGTGATTGAAATAGACGATCGGACCGGGAAAGCGAAGTCGATTCAAGCTTTTCAAATTAGTGAAGATCGCCCATTCATGGAGTAAAGGAGAAAAATTGTGACATTTTTAGAAGAAGAAAAACAATTAGAACAAGAAGTCGAGAAATTGTTAGACTTATTAAAAAATCATGAAAGTGTGCAACAGTTCCAAACGGTGCGTGATCGCGCCGAAAACCATCCAAAACTAAAAGAATTAGAAGCGCAAATTAAAGCAGCGCAAAAAGATGCCGTGAATTTTGAACATTATGGGAAACCAGAAGCGCAAAGGCAGGCGGTTGCTGAAATTAATCGCTTAAATAAAGAATATAAAAGTCATCCTTTAGTTGAAAGTTATCGTCAAAGTTTAATTGAAGCGGATGAGTTATTGCAACATGTCTCGACGATGATTCAAAAAAACGTCAATCGAGTAATTGAGGGAGAGGAGGAATAACATGCCGCCAGAAACCAAATTAACCCCAATGATGGAACAGTATTTTAAGATTAAAGCGGCTTATCCCGATGCTTTTTTGTTTTATCGTTTAGGTGATTTCTATGAACTCTTTTATACGGATGCCATTGAAGTTTCGCAATTATTAGAATTGACGTTAACCAGTCGGAATAAAAACGCAGTGGATCCAGTACCAATGTGTGGCGTGCCTTATCACGCGGCGGCAGCTTATATTGATACGTTAGTCGAACAAGGGTATAAAGTCGCAATTTGTGAACAAGTAGAAGATCCAAAAACAGCCAAAGGGATGGTCAAACGGGAAGTCGTGCAATTAGTCACTCCCGGAACGGTGATGGAAGGAAAAAACCTTTCCGCTAAAGATAATAACTACTTAGTCGCTTTAGCGCAAGGGATCTCGGATTTTCAACTCGCCTATGTGGACTTAAGTACCGGTGAGCTCAAAGTCGCCCTTATCGCAGACGAAGAAGGCGTCCTAAATGAGGTCTCTGTTCTACAAGCCAAAGAAGTACTGTTAACCAACGACATCTCCGAATCGACGAAAGAGTTGTTAGAAAAAAGACTTGGACTCGTTTTTTCTTATCAAGAAACGATGATTTGTCCATCGCATTTTGAATCGTTAACGAATGAACTGGATGAAGGATTAAAAGAGGTTACATTAAAACTATTAACTTATTTAAATGAAACACAAAAAAGAAGTTTAGATCATCTGCAGCAAGCGCGGATGTATCAAGTCGATCACTTTTTAAAATTAGATTACCATTCAAAAGCGAACTTGGAATTGATTCAAGCGCTTCGTACCGGAAAAAAACAAGGAACATTATTATGGTTATTAGATGAAACAAAAACAGCAATGGGGGGTCGCTTACTAAAACAATGGATTGACCGACCGTTAATTCAGCAACAAGCCATTGAGACGCGCCAAAATCAAGTTGCCTCCTTCGTCCACGCATTTTTTGAACGTGGTGATTTACAAGAAGCCCTAAAAAAAGTCTATGATTTAGAACGACTAGCAGGAAGAGTTGCCTTTGGAAATGTCAATGGTCGTGATTTAATTCAACTAAAAACATCCTTGCAGCAAATTCCGCTATTGCGTCATATTCTCCAAGGAATCGATCAAGGGGAGTGGCAAGGATTACTTTCACGCTTGTCACCGATGGAAGACCTCGTACAATTAATCGAAACAGGGATTAGCGAAGATGCCCCCCTCGCAATAACAGAAGGGAAAGTCATTAAGACAGGCTTTAACGAGCAACTTGATCAGTATCGAGAAGCGATGTCGTCTGGGAAAAAATGGTTAGCGGAGCTCGAAGCGAAAGAACGCCAAGCAACCGGCATTAAAACCTTGAAAATCGGCTTTAATCGCGTGTTTGGTTATTATATTGAAATCACAAAAGCGAATCTGGTTCATTTACCTGAGAATCGCTATGAGCGAAAACAAACGTTAGCCAACGCAGAACGCTTTATCAGTCCAGAGTTAAAAGAAATCGAAACATTAATCTTAGAAGCAGAAGAAAAATCGGTAGACTTAGAATACCAATTGTTTTTAGCCATTCGGGAAGAAGTCAAAAAAAGTATTGCGTCCTTGCAACAACTAGCCCAAGCAGTCAGTGAAATCGATGTCTTGCAAAGTTTTGCGACAGTCAGCGAAAAATATCAATATGTTCGCCCGACATTCAATCAAGAGGGGCGCTTACGCATTATTGACGGACGTCATCCGGTGGTAGAAAAAGTGTTAGGTCATCAAGAATACATTCCCAATTCAATTGAAATGGATCAAGATAGTTTGATTTTATTAATTACCGGTCCAAATATGTCCGGGAAAAGCACGTATATGCGACAATTAGCTTTGACGGTAATTATGGCCCAAATTGGCTGTTTTATTCCAGCCGAAAGTGCCGAGATGCCTCTTTTCGATCAAATCTTTACTCGAATTGGTGCTAGTGATGATTTAATTGCCGGTCAAAGTACGTTTATGGTGGAAATGATTGAAGCGAACCATGCGCTACAACATGCGACAACGAATAGTTTGATTTTATTTGATGAACTTGGGCGAGGAACGGCCACTTATGATGGCATGGCATTAGCACAAGCCATTATTGAATACATTCATCGCGAAGTACGGGGTAAGACCTTGTTTTCAACCCATTATCATGAACTCACCGTGCTAGAAGAAGAACTCTCGCAACTAAAAAATGTGCACGTTGGCGCAGTAGAAAAAGAAGGGGAGCTCGTTTTCTTACACAAAATGCTTCCTGGTCCCGCTGATAAAAGTTATGGGATACATGTGGCGAAAATTGCGGGATTACCAAAAAGACTGTTGGAACGGGCTGATGATTTGTTAGTTCAATTAGAAAATGGCCATCCGATACAAAAAGCGCCATTGCCAGTTGAACAACTCTCGCTTTTTCACGAAGGGAATGAGGAAGAGCAACGGGTCCTTGACGAACTCAGAAGATTAAACGTTTTAGAGATGACACCGTTAGACGCGATGAATGTCTTACACCAATTACAAAAGAAAGTAAAATGATAATAGAAAGAGGGAACAGAAAATGGGGAAGATCCAAGAACTATCGGAAAGTTTAGCGAACCAAATTGCCGCCGGAGAAGTTGTGGAGCGACCTGCTTCTGTTGTCAAAGAATTGATCGAAAATGCTCTCGATGCCGGGAGCACTCAAATCGATATCTTTCTTGAAGAAGCCGGGTTGAAAAAGATCCAAATCATCGATAATGGGGAAGGGATGTCCCGAGAAGATGCTAGAAATGCCTTTAAACGACATGCCACAAGTAAAATTCATACCAAACATGATTTATTTCGAATAAGAACACTTGGTTTTAGAGGCGAGGCGCTACCTAGTATCGCCTCCGTTTCTCAAGTGACAATCGAAACCGCGCTCAAGGACGAAGAAGAAGGGACTTTACTCGTCTTAACAGGCGGTAAAATTACACAAGAACAACCGAGTGCACTTCGCCGCGGAACGAAAATCACCGTAGAAAATCTATTTTTTAATACGCCTGCCCGCTTGAAGTATGTCAAATCTTTACAGACAGAACTCGCTAATATAGGAGATATCGTTAATCGCCTCGCGCTAAGTCATCCCGAAGTGGCATTTCGCTTAGTCCATGATCATAATAAGATGTTGCAAACGACGGGGAATGGAGATCTTAAACAAAGCATAGCAGGGATTTATGGTGTCGCGCTGGCGAAAAAAATGCGCGAAGTGACAGCAAAAGACCTCGATTTTAACATTCATGGGTATATCTCGTTACCAGAAGTGACAAGAGCAAGCCGAAATTACATGTCTTTGATTATCAATGGTCGGTATATTAAAAACTTTCTATTAAATAAAGCGATTATAAGTGGGTATGGTTCAAAATTGATGGTCGGGCGTTTTCCTATTGTGATTTTAACGATCGATATGGATCCGCTTCTATTAGATGTGAACGTTCATCCGACAAAGCAAGAAGTGCGATTATCAAAAGAAGCAGAACTCTCCACCTTAATTACAACAGCCATTCGAGAAAGTTTACAAGATGAGCGTCTAATCCCTCAAGTGGACTACAATCAATTGTTTAAAAAGAAAAAAGATCTTACTCAGCCAACAGAACAGTTAGCCTTATCATTAAAGGAACCTGCACGTACCAATACTGATTTAGCATTTGATCAAACGACCGGGCAATTTTATATCAAAGAAGTGACGCCTAGCGAAAAGTCGGATGAGTTAAACACGAAGCAAGAGTCCCTCTCGCAAAATAGTAAACCACCTGTTACTGAGGAGACGACAAGTCACGTATCAAATATGTCCACCGTGATCGACCAGAGCGACTCAAAATTAGTACAATCTATACCACCAGAGCAAAAAACTCAAATAGAAGAGTCGCAATCTAATGACGATATGAACGAAACGCAAAAAGGGTTTCCACAATTAGCTTATTTTGGTCAGATGCACGGAACCTATTTATTTGCCCAAAGTGAAGAAGGATTATACATTATTGATCAACATGCTGCCCAAGAACGGATTAAATATGAATACTATCGACGTAAAATTGGAGAAGACGCGGGCGACTTGCAACATTTACTAGTCCCAATAGTCCTTGAATACCCTCAAGATGAATGGCTGAAAATCAATGAAAAACGAACTCAACTAGCCGAAGTGGGGATTCATTTAGAAGATTTTGGTCAACAGAGTTTCATCATCAGAGAGCACCCTACTTGGTACGAAGCAGGAAGAGAAGAAGAGCTTGTCCAAGAAATAATCACCATTGTTTTAGAAACCGGCCGATTTGATCTTGCCAAGTTTCGAGAAGACACGGCTATTATGATGAGTTGCAAAAAATCAATTAAAGCGAATCACTATTTAAATCCGGAACAAGGAAGAGCACTGTTAGCGGATCTAGCACAGTGTGAGAATCCATTTAATTGTCCGCATGGGCGACCAGTACTCATTCATTTTACCAATCGTGAAATGGAGCGGATGTTTAAACGAATTCAAGATTCGCATTAAATAAAGTTATGATTACTGAAAAGTAAGTAGCAGAGTGTTTAATGAGTGTCGCTTTATTTAAGTAGCGTACTTGCCGCTAGAATTCATTCTTCCAAAAAAACGGAATACCTAAAAGAGGGAAACGTTTTTTTGGAATGAAAGAATATCGACTATTCCTAATGTTTAAAAATAAATTAAGGAAAATAAGAAAATAAGCTAGACATTGTGAATTTTAAGTGGTAAATTAGTTAACGTTGGTTTTGAAAAAGTCATTTGAAGTTCAACGATAAAATAACAAATTATAAATAAACATGACTTTCAAAAGCTTGAAATAATAACTCAAAAAGTTGTTGACAAATAACAACGTTGTCTGTTATGATGGTTAAGTTGCGAATGGCGATGACAAATAATAAATTCTAAGTAATTTAGAAAAATAAAAAAAGTTATTGACATGAAGCAGTGAATTTGTTAAGATATAAAAGTTACAACTTAAACGAAAAAACGTAGACCTTTGAAAACTGAACAAAGCAAGCAAAACGAACCAAAAGTGTAGGACACTTCTATTCGATAGAAGTGAACATTACAAGCAAGCAATTTAGCTAGCAAAATTTTTGAGCTTAACAATCGAAAGATTGTTTCAACTTTTTAATGAGAGTTTGATCCTGGCTCAGGACGAACGCTGGCGGCGTGCCTAATACATGCAAGTCGAACGCTTCTTTTTCATCGAACTTCGGTTCACCGGAAAAGAAGAGTGGCGAACGGGTGAGTAACACGTGGGTAACCTACCCATCAGCGGGGGATAACACTTGGAAACAGGTGCTAATACCGCATAATCTTTTTCTCCGCCTGGAGAGGAAGTGAAAGGCGCTTTTGCGTCACTGATGGATGGACCCGCGCTGCATTAGCTAGTTGGTGAGGTAACGGCTCACCAAGGCCACGATGCATAGCCGACCTGAGAGGGTGATCGGCCACACTGGGACTGAGACACGGCCCAGACTCCTACGGGAGGCAGCAGTAGGGAATCTTCGGCAATGGACGAAAGTCTGACCGAGCAACGCCGCGTGAGTGAAGAAGGTTTTCGGATCGTAAAACTCTGTTGTTAGAGAAGAATAAGGATGAGAGTAAAAAGTTCATCCCTTGACGGTATCTAACCAGAAAGCCACGGCTAACTACGTGCCAGCAGCCGCGGTAATACGTAGGTGGCAAGCGTTGTCCGGATTTATTGGGCGTAAAGCGAGCGCAGGCGGTTTCTTAAGTCTGATGTGAAAGCCCCCGGCTTAACCGGGGAGGGTCATTGGAAACTGAGGAACTTGAGTGCAGAAGAGGAGAGTGGAATTCCATGTGTAGCGGTGAAATGCGTAGATATATGGAGGAACACCAGTGGCGAAGGCGACTCTCTGGTCTGTAACTGACGCTGAGGCTCGAAAGCGTGGGGAGCAAACAGGATTAGATACCCTGGTAGTCCACGCCGTAAACGATGAGTGCTAAGTGTTGGAGGGTTTCCGCCCTTCAGTGCTGCAGCTAACGCATTAAGCACTCCGCCTGGGGAGTACGGTCGCAAGACTGAAACTCAAAGGAATTGACGGGGGCCCGCACAAGCGGTGGAGCATGTGGTTTAATTCGAAGCAACGCGAAGAACCTTACCAGGTCTTGACATCCTTTGACCACTCTAGAGATAGAGCTTTCCCTTCGGGGACAAAGTGACAGGTGGTGCATGGTTGTCGTCAGCTCGTGTCGTGAGATGTTGGGTTAAGTCCCGCAACGAGCGCAACCCTTATTGTTAGTTGCCATCATTTAGTTGGGCACTCTAGCGAGACTGCCGGTGACAAACCGGAGGAAGGTGGGGATGACGTCAAATCATCATGCCCCTTATGACCTGGGCTACACACGTGCTACAATGGGAGGTACAACGAGTCGCCAAGCCGCGAGGCTGAGCTAATCTCTTAAAACCTCTCTCAGTTCGGATTGTAGGCTGCAACTCGCCTACATGAAGCCGGAATCGCTAGTAATCGCGGATCAGCATGCCGCGGTGAATACGTTCCCGGGCCTTGTACACACCGCCCGTCACACCACGAAAGTTTGTAACACCCGAAGTCGATGAGGTAACCTTTTTGGAGCCAGTCGCCTAAGGTGGGATAGATGATTGGGGTGAAGTCGTAACAAGGTAGCCGTATCGGAAGGTGCGGCTGGATCACCTCCTTTCTAAGGAATTTGTTTGACGCAATGATGTTTCATCATTTGCCAATCAAACATCACGGAAACTACACATCGTTTGCTCTTTGTTCAGTTTTGAGAGGTTTACTCTCAATTTAATTGTATTTTGCTCATTGAAAACTGGATATTGAAGAAAAGAAATATAACAAACCAAGAACATTGTGTTGGATGATTGTTACATGATTCCAATTACTTTATTTATTTTATCTTTGATCGCGTTTCTATCGCTAGAAACAAAGTCAAAAACCCAACCGTAAGGTTGAGAAGGTTAAGTGAATAAGGGCGCATGGTGGATGCCTTGGCACTAGAAGCCGATGAAGGACGGGACGAACACCGATATGCTTTGGGGAGCTGTACGTAAGCTTTGATCCAGAGATTTCCGAATGGGGAAACCCAACATCTTTTATAGGATGTTACTTTTCAGTGAATACATAGCTGATTAGAGGTAGACGCAGAGAACTGAAACATCTAAGTACCTGCAGGAAGAGAAAGAAAATTCGATTCCCTTAGTAGCGGCGAGCGAAACGGGAACAGCCCAAACCAACAAGCTTGCTTGTTGGGGTTGTAGGACTCCGATATGGTAGTTTTTTCAGATAGTCGAAGGATTTGGAAAAGTCCGTCAAAGAGGGTAAAAACCCCGTAGACGAAATTTGAAAAGCACCTAGGAGGATCCTGAGTACGGCGGAACACGAGGAATTCCGTCGGAATCCGGGAGGACCATCTCCCAAGGCTAAATACTCTCTAGTGACCGATAGTGAACCAGTACCGTGAGGGAAAGGTGAAAAGCACCCCGGAAGGGGAGTGAAATAGATCCTGAAACCATGTGCCTACAACAAGTTAGAGCCCGTTAATGGGTGATAGCGTGCCTTTTGTAGAATGAACCGGCGAGTTACGATTATCTGCGAGGTTAAGTCGAAGAGACGGAGCCGTAGCGAAAGCGAGTCTGAATAGGGCGAATGAGTAGGTGGTCGTAGACCCGAAACCAAGTGATCTACCCATGTCCAGGTTGAAGGTGCGGTAAAACGCACTGGAGGACCGAACCCACGTATGTTGAAAAATGCGGGGATGAGGTGTGGGTAGCGGAGAAATTCCAAACGAACTTGGAGATAGCTGGTTCTCTCCGAAATAGCTTTAGGGCTAGCGTCAGATTTTAAGAATGATGGAGGTAGAGCACTGTTTGGACTAGGGGCCCGTCTAGGGTTACCGAATTCAGATAAACTCCGAATGCCATACATTTATATCTGGCAGTCAGACTGTGAGTGATAAGATCCATAGTCGAAAGGGAAACAGCCCAGACCACCAGCTAAGGTCCCAAAATATATGTTAAGTGGAAAAGGATGTGGGGTTGCACAGACAACTAGGATGTTGGCTCAGAAGCAGCCATCATTTAAAGAGTGCGTAATAGCTCACTAGTCGAGTGACCCTGCGCCGAAAATTTACCGGGGCTAAACATATTACCGAAGCTGTGGAGTGTACGTATGTACACTGGTAGGAGAGCGTTCTAAGGGCGTCGAAGGTAGACCGTGAGGACTGCTGGAGCGCTTAGAAGTGAGAATGCCGGTATGAGTAGCGAAAGACAGGTGAGAATCCTGTCCACCGTATGACTAAGGTTTCCTGGGGAAGGCTCGTCCGCCCAGGGTTAGTCGGGACCTAAGCCGAGGCCGATAGGCGTAGGCGATGGACAACAGGTTGATATTCCTGTACCCGTTGTTTTTGTTTGAGCGATGGAGGGACGCAGTAGGCTAAGAAATGCAGACGATTGGAAATGTCTGTCCAAGCAATAAGTCCGAGTGAGAGTCAAATGCTTTCATTCATTAAGGACAAGTTGTGATGGGGAGGGAAATTTAAGTACCGAAGTTTCTGATGTCACACTGCCGAGAAAAGCTTCTAGTTAGAAAACAACGGCCCGTACCGTAAACCGACACAGGTAGTCGAGGAGAGTATCCTAAGGTGTGCGAGAGAACTCTCGTTAAGGAACTCGGCAAAATGACCCCGTAACTTCGGGAGAAGGGGTGCTGTTCGCAAGAACAGCCGCAGTGAATAGGCCCAAGCGACTGTTTATCAAAAACACAGGTCTCTGCAAAATCGAAAGATGAAGTATAGGGGCTGACGCCTGCCCGGTGCTGGAAGGTTAAGAGGAGTGCTTAGCGCAAGCGAAGG